>CAUPXZ010000001.1:0-497873 GCA_963515135.1 uncultured Duganella sp.
ACCTCAACCGCTACGCGGTTGAGGTCGTGTAGAAATGGGGGACCTGACCCCGGGGTTATTGCGGCCGCCGCAAGTGTCATTTGTGGTGGGACCGATTTTTCTTTGCCTTGCCGGAGCCTAGACTGGGGCCTTCGATAGATGCAAGGAATCATCATGCTGGACAAACTGACACAAGGCGGCTTCTCGATCGGCCTGGAACTGCCACTGGACAACGACTGGTCGCCCGCCGGCGAGCGTGCGCGCCGCGAAGCCGGTCGCCTGCCTGGCGAACCGGATATGCAGAACCACGCCGAACTGGCTATCCTGGCCGACCAACTCGGCTTCCGCGCACTGTGGGTGCGCGATGTGCCACTGTACGATCCGTCGTTCGGCGATGCCGCGCAAGTATTCGAAACCTTCAGCTACCTCGGCTACCTGGCCGGCATTACCCGCAATATCCTGCTCGGCACCGCCGCCGTCGTGCTGCCGCTGCGGGAACCGGTGCTGACCATGAAATCCGCCGCCACCGTGCAGGCCCTGAGCAACGGCCGCCTGCTGCTGGGCACCGCCAGCGGCGACCGTCCGGTGGAATACCCGATCTTCAACAAGGATTTCGCCGGACGCGGCGCCGCCTTCCGCGACCAGATCGCCCAACTACGCGCCAGCCACAATCCCGCGTGGCCACCCGGCGTGCAGCTGCTGCCGCGCGTGACGCAACCGATCCCGCTGCTGGTCGCCGGCCTGGCGCAGCAGACGCCCGAATGGGCCGGCGCCAACATGGACGGCTGGCTGGCCTACCCCGGCACGCCGTCAGACCACACGCACCGCGTGGCGCTATGGCGCGAGGTGGCGGGCGACAAACCCTACATCAGCTTCATCCACCTGGACCTGCTGGAAGACCCCGACGCGCCGCTGCACCGCCACCGCTTCGGCGCCTCGGTAGGCCGCAACGGCCTGATCGCCGAACTGCAGGCGATGCGAGCGGCCGGCGTCGACCACATCGGCCTGCACCTGCGCCGCAACGCGCGCCCGTTGGCGGAAACCATGCAGGAAATCGCCGCTTATATCCTTTAAAGGATTTCTTGTACCAGCTCGGATGGGCGGCACAGGCGCACGCCTTTGTCGCTGACGACGAACGGGCGCTCGATCAGGATCGGGTGCGCCATCATGGCGTCCAGCAGCGCGGCGTCCGACAGTGAGGTGTCGGCCAGGCCGAGCTCGGCGTACAGCTCGCCCTTGTTGCGCATCGCCTGGCGCACGCTGATGCCGGCTTGGGCGATCATCGCCTGCAGCGCAGCGCGCGATGGCGGGTTTTTGACGTAGTCGATGATCTGCGGTTCAACGCCGGTCGCGCGGATCGCTTCCAGCGTTTTACGCGAGGTGCCGCAGGCGGTGTTGTGATAAATCGTGATGCGCATGATGCTGCCCTTGTGCTGTATGACAAAGGCAGCATTATCGCTTAAAACCTGGTCGCCAGACTGACGCCGACGCTGCGCGGCGCCAGCCGGTAGCCCTGCACGATCGACGCCACCTGCGGGTGTTGAATGATGGTGTCGTCGTCGAACGCGTTCTTCACAAACACCGTGAACGCATACGCGCCAAAGGTCATGCCGGCGCTGAAGTTGGCCGTGTGATACGCAGGGCGATCATGGTCGGTCTGCTCCGGATCGAGCGAACCTTTGCTGGAACCCACCCACTGCACGCCGCCCATCACAAACGCCGGCCGCTCCCACGCGGAGAAGTTGTAGGTCGCATTCACCGCAGCGTTATATTTCGGCACGCCCTGGATCTGCGCACCCGCCACCGCGCCCACCACGCCGTTCTCGATGCCGACATCATTCGACAGCTCGGCCTTGACGTAGCCGCCCGATGCGCTCAGCGTCAGCCCCGGCAGCGGCTTGGCCTTGATGTCGAACTCAAAGCCCTTGGTGGTGGCGTCGCCCGCATTCGCGTTATAGGTGTAGGCGCAGGTCGGCAAGTACACACCCTGCTGGATGTTCTTCCACTTGACGTAGAACAGGTCCGCGTTGACCGTCAGGCGGTTGTTGAGGAAGCGCGATTTGCTGCCCACCTCATAGTTCCACAAGCTGTCCGGCGAATACGCCGGCGGCCCGGCGGCGATGCCGTTCGCCTCCAGGTCAGGCCCGCAGGTGGTCGGCGGCACGTAGATGTTGGCGCCGCCCAGACGGAAGCCCTTGGCCACGCTGGTGTAAACGGTGTTACTCGGATTGACTTCCCACGTCAGCGCATACTTCGGCGTAAACGCGCTCGATGTCGTCTCCGCGCCGCTGTTGTTGCCCGCGCCGGCGAGGTAGTTGCCGTTGCGCTGCTCCAGCGTGGTATTCGCTTTCAGGTAGCGCGCGCCGACGGTGGCGTGCACGGTCGGCGAGAAGTAGTAATTCAATTCACCGAAGATGGATGCCTGCTTCTCGCGATAATGGAACGCCCCGGCGAACGAGTTATCGCCCGGGAACTGGCCCGGACGCGCATCTGGCAGCAGCTCCGGGTCCGCTATATCAAAGCCGAACTGCTTGAACGTATCGGTCACGCCGAAGATAGGATCGTTCTCGGTGACGTTGGTGTGCTGGCGCGAGAAGTATGTCCCCACCAGCCAGGTCCACGGCGACACCTTCTCATCGTAAGGACGCGAGGCCGCACGGAATTCCTGCGACACCTGCCGCACCTGGTTATTCAGATACACCGCCGACGGCAGTCCCGCAATCGCCTCGATCAACTCCGGCGGCGCCTTGCCGCCATCTGCGGTGGAGGTCAGGAAGGTCGACAGCGAATAGCTGTTATACGCCGAGCCATTCTGCGTGCGGTCGAACTTGCGCTGGAAGTAGCTGGTGGCCGAGGTCAGATCGAAGTCGCCCAGATCCCAGTTGACCGTCACACTGGGCGCCAGCAGCTTGTCGATAGAAGGCTCCCTCACCTGCTTCTGCGCCTGGTACTGCGGCAGCTCCAGATTGAACGCCGCGATATCCTTGGCGTCGATGCGCTGGTAGTACACCGACGGGGTCACCGTCAACGCGCGCGTAGGCCGCCACTTCAGCGAGGCGCGGAATTCCTGATCGCTGATCTTGTTGATGTTATTGGCGACGACGTTGCCGCTGCCATCCACCTGATCGATATAGCCACCGGTGTGCTGCGCCTGCACGCCGATGCGCAGCGCCAGTTCATCGGCGATCAGCGGAAAGTTGGCCACCACATTGGCCGCATAGTTCGCGCTGCCGCCCCTGGTGCCCGAACCTTCCGTGTAGGTGCTGAATTCGCGCTCCTTCAGATCCGGCTCGTTCGGCACGAACTTGATGGTGCCGCCCATCGAACTGGCGCCATACAAGGTAGCCTGCGGCCCGCGCAACACCTCCACCCTGTCGATGTCGAAAAAGCGCGGTTCGATATTCCCCATGGTGTAGACGTTGCCCACCGTGACAGGCGTATCGCCAAGGTAGATGCCCACCGTGGCAGCACCGGCCGTGGAGCTGATGCCGCGAATCTCGACGTTTGACGTCCCCGGCCCGGCGCCGCCATTGCCGCTGGCCGCAGTGAAGGAGATGTTCGGCACCACCCGCGTCAGGTCGGTGATGTCGCGCACATGCTCGGCCTGCAGCTGCGCGCCGGTGACGGCGCTGATGCTCATCGCCACCTTGGCCGGATCCTCCTTGCGCTTTTGCGCAGTCACTTTCACGACTTCGATTTCGTCCGAGGGTGGCTGTTGGCTCCAGGCCTGGCCGCTGACTACCGCCAGCGCAATGACAGTGCGTCGAATTTTCATGTCCGCTGTTCTCCTTGGCGCCCCAAAAACGGGCATTTTGCTTATATTTACCACATTGGTATTTTGATAAAGCAAAATCTTTGCCAAGTGTCGGCTATTTGAAACGCTTGAAACTCCCGGACAGATAGTCGACAAAGGTGCGAATCCGTGCCGACAGCTGGTGCCGCTGCGGATACACCGCGTAGATGTCCGCATCCGGCGTGCGAAAATTGGACAGCACCTGCACCAGCCGCCCGCTGTGCAGATAGCGTTCGATGTCCCACTCCGCGCGCATCAAAATGCCGTGGCCGTCCAGCGCCCAGTTGACGGCGATCTCGCCATCATTGGTGGTCAGGTTACCGCGCACGCGCACCGCGTCGCCGCCGCGCTGCGCTTCGCGGCCGCTGAACAGCCGCCATACGCCATACGCCTCGTCGCCCTGGCGGATGCAGATGCAGTTATGCCGCGCCAGCTCGGCCGGCGACTTCGGCTCGCCGAACCGCTCCAGGTATTTCGGCGACGCGCACAACAAGCGCCGGTTCGCCGCCAGCCGCCGGGCGATCACGCGCGTATCGGCCGGAGCGCCAAAGCGGATGCAGACGTCGAACTGGTCATCGGTCAGCGGCGGCGGATCGACCGACAGCTGCAGCTGCACATCCACCTGCGGATACTTCAGCACATACTGCGAAATCGCCGGCGCGATATGCAGCCGGCCGAAACCCAGCGTGGCGTTCACGCGCAGCTGCCCCTTCGGCACGCCCTTGGAATTGGTCAGCAGTTGATCCAGGTCGGCGATTTCGCCGAGGATGCGGCGTGCATGCTCCAGCAGCACCTCGCCCTCCGGCGTGAGGCTCATGCGACGCGTGGTGCGGTTCACCAGCGGCACGCCGACGCGCGATTCGATAAACGCCAGCCGCTTGCTCACCGCCGAGGTGGTGATGCCCAACTCGCGCGCCGCGCCACTCAGGCTGCCGGCGTTGGACAGCGCGACGATAAAACTCAGTTCTGCGGGCTGGAATCCGGCGCTCATCGATTGTGGAGTCTGGGGTTAATAATGGATTGAGTTTAGCCACCTTAACGCGTTCCGTCCATTCCTTAAAGTGTCTCCATTCACTTTTAAGGAGACACCACATGAAGACCTACCACATCGCAACCATTCCAGGCGACGGCATCGGCAAGGAAGTCGTGCCCGCAGGCCGCCAGGTGCTGGAAGCGCTGGCCGCCGCCAGCAGCAGCTTCCAGTTCACCTTTGAAGATTTCGACTGGGGCGGCGACTACTACCGCCAGCACGGCGAAATGATGCCGAAGAACGGCCTGGATGCGCTGCGCGACAAGGACGCCATCCTGTTCGGCTCCGCCGGCGATCCGGACATCCCGGACCACATCACGCTGTGGGGCCTGCGCCTGAAAATCTGCCAGGGCTTTGACCAATACGCCAATGTTCGCCCGACCCGCATCCTGCCCGGCATCGACGCGCCGCTGAAGCGCTGCAAGCCGGAAGACCTGAACTGGGTCATCGTGCGCGAAAACTCGGAAGGCGAATACTCCGGCGTCGGCGGCCGGGTGCACCAGGGCCACCCGATCGAAGCCGCCACCGACGTCTCGATGATGACCCGGGTTGGCGTCGAGCGCATCCTGCGCTATGCCTTCAATCTGGCGCAGTCGCGGCCACGCAAGCTGCTGACCGTGATCACCAAGTCCAACGCCCAGCGCCACGCGATGGTGATGTGGGACGAGATCGCGCTGGAAGTCTCGCGCGACTTCCCGGACGTGAAGTGGGACAAGGAACTGGTGGATGCCGCCACCGCGCGCATGGTCAACAAGCCAGCCACGCTGGACACCATCGTCGCCACCAATCTGCACGCCGACATCCTGAGCGACCTGGCGGCGGCACTGGCCGGCAGCCTGGGCATCGCCCCCACCGGCAACATCGATCCGGAGCGCCGCTACCCGTCGATGTTCGAGCCGATTCACGGTTCGGCCTTCGACATCATGGGCAAGGGCCTGGCCAATCCGGTCGGCACTTTCTGGTCGGTGGTGATGCTGCTGGAGCACCTGGGCGAGCACGAAGCCGCACAGCGCGTGATGCGGGCGATTGAATCGGTCACCGCCACACCCTCGCTGCACACCGGTGACCTGGGCGGCAAGGCCACCACCGTCGAAGTCACCAACGCCCTGTGCGCCCACCTGACTGCGGACAAGGAGCGCAAGGCCGCTTGATAAATCCAGCCGCCACCAGGCCGCCAAGAGCCTGGGGAGGCCTGCCCTTCGCGGCAGTTCACAACCATAAGGAGACATCATGACTAATCGATTTTTCGGCAAGCTATACGTGCAGGTGCTGGTTGGCGTGATCGCCGGCGGCCTGCTCGGCTATTTCTATCCCACGCTCGGCGCTGACTTCAAGCCGCTGGGCGATGCGTTCATCCGTTTGATCAAGATGGTGTTCGCGCCCGTCATCTTCGCCATGGTGGTGCTGGGCATCGCCAAGATGGAAAGCATGAAGGAACTGGGCCGCGTCGGCGTGCGCGCGCTGATCTACTTTGAAGTGATGTCCACCTTTGCGCTGGCGCTCGGCCTGATCGTGGTGAACGTCGTCAAACCCGGCGCAGGCATGAACATCGATCCGGCCACGCTGGACATCCACAGCATCGCCAGCTACACCGCCGCTGCCGCCAAGTCGGGCCGCTTCGTCGAGTTCCTGCTGCATATGATCCCCACCAGCGTGATCGATGCATTGGGCAAGAACGATATCCTGCAGATCCTGGTCTTCGCCACGCTGTTCGGCATCGCCCTGTCGCACATGGGCCGCCGCGCCAAGCCGGTAATCGACTTCCTGGATGCCTTCAGCAACAGCATGTTTGTGGTGGTCGGCATGATCATGCGCGTGGCGCCGCTGGCCGCCTTCGGCGCGATCGCCTTCACGGTCGGCAAATACGGTCTCGGTTCGCTGCTGTCGCTCGGACAGCTGATGGGCAGCATGTACCTGACCTGCGTGGCCTTCGTCTTCATCGTGCTGGGCATGGTGGCGCGCATATCGGGCTTCAGCCTGTGGAAGTTCCTGCGCTATCTGCGCGAAGAGCTGTTCACCGTGCTGGGAACCAGTTCGTCGGAATCGGTGGTGCCGCAGATGATGCGCAAGCTGGAACATGTAGGCGTGTCCAAGCCGGTGGTCGGCCTGGTGATTCCTTCCGGCGTGACCTTCAACCCGGACGGACAGTGCATCTACTACACCATGGCGGCGATCTTCATCGCCCAGGCGACCAACACGCCGCTGACCATGACCGATCAGCTGGTGGTGCTGGGCGTGCTGATGGTGACGTCCAAGGGATCGGCCGGCGTGACCGGTTCCGGCTTCATCACGCTGGCGGCGACGCTGGCATCGATGGGCAAAATTCCGGTGGCGGGCATGGTGCTGTTGCTGGGCGTGGACCGCTTCATGTCCGAGGCGCGCGCCATCACCAACACCATCGGCAACGCCGTGGCCACCATGGCCATCGCCAAATGGGTCGGCGCGCTGGACCAGGAACGCATGCACCGGGTGCTGAATGGCCAATCGTCGCCGGAAGAAATGCGCCAGCTGTACGAGGCCGATGATGCGCCCGAGCCGAACCCGCATATCGCCGTCGCCAGCGTCGCGCCCCTCTCGCCAGCCGCCTCCGCCGATCTGCCGTCCATGCACAAGGCATCGGCATGAGCGCGATGAACGACGACGATGCCCGCGCCCTGCTGCGCCGGATGTTCGATGCCGCCATCGCGGCGGCGCAGCCGGCGCTGTGCGTGCCACCTGCGTTGCCGGCGGCGCCGAAATGCCGGCTGCTTGTCATCGGCGCGGGCAAGGCGTCGGCCGAGATGGCGCGCGCCGTGGAGCGCAACTGGCCAGGCCCGCTCACCGGCCTGGTGGTCACCCGCTACGGCTACGCGGTCCCGTGCGAGCGCATCGACATCATCGAAGCCGCGCATCCGGTCCCGGACGCCGCCGGCCTGCAGGCCGCCCGCAGCATTCTCGACCGCGTGCAAGGACTGAGCGCCGACGACACGGTACTGTGCCTGATCTCCGGCGGCGGCTCCTCGCTGCTGCCGCTGCCGCTGGCAGGCATCACGCTGGAAGACAAGCAGCAGATCAATCACGCGCTGCTGCAATCCGGCGCCAGCATCAGCGAAATGAACTGCGTGCGCCGCCACCTGTCTGCCATCAAGGGCGGCCGGCTGGCTGCAGCCTGCCATCCGGCGAAAGTGGTCACGCTGCTGATCTCCGACGTTCCCGGCGACGACCCGCGCGACATCGCCTCCGGCCCCACCGTGGCGGACGCCAGCACCTGCGCCGATGCGCTGGCCATCATCCAGCGCTACGCCATCGGGCTGCCGCCGCATGTGCTGGAAATGCTGCGCAGCGGCTGCGGAGAATCCGTCAAGCCGGGCGACCCGCGCCTGGCCGGCAACGAAGTCCACATCATCGCCACACCGCAGATGGCGCTGGAAGCCGCCGCCCGCGTGGCCGAGGCAAACGGCATCGCCGCCCACATCCTCGGCGACAGCATCGAAGGCGAAGCGCGCGATGTCGGCAAAGTCATGGCCGGCATCGCGCTGCAAGCGGCGCGGCACGGCCAGCCTTTCGGCGCACCGTGCGTGCTGCTGTCCGGTGGCGAAACCACCGTCACCGTGCGCGGCACGGGACGCGGCGGCCGAAATGTCGAATTCCTGCTGTCCTGCGCGATGGCGCTGCAAGGACAGCAAGGCGTCTACGGCCTGGCCGGCGACACCGACGGCGTCGACGGCCAGGAAGAAATCGCCGGCGCCTGCATCACACCGGACACGCTGAGCCGCGCCTGGGCTGCCGGCCTGCGTCCGACCGATCATCTGGACAACAACAACGGCCACGGCTTTTTCCAGGCGCTGGGCGACAGCGTCATCACCGGGCCGACGCTTACCAACGTCAACGACTTCCGGGCGCTACTCATCACGGGAAATTAAACATGCATCGCAACCGCAACGCCAAAATCGTCGCCACGCTCGGCCCGGCCAGCAGCGACCGCGCCACCATCGAAGCGCTGTTCAACGCCGGCGCCGACGTCTTTCGCCTGAACTTCAGCCACGGCTCGCACGCCGATCACAAGGCTCGGCTGGACATCATCCGCGCCATCGAGCGCGATAGCGGCCGCCCGATCGGCGTGCTGCTCGATCTGCAAGGCCCCAAGCTGCGGCTGGGCGCCTTTATCGACGGCCAGGTCATGCTGCGCGCCGGCGACAACTTCCGCCTCGACATGGACCACGAACTGCTGGGCGACCAGCATCGCGCGCCGCTGCCGCACGCCGAAATCTACGCCGCGCTGGAAGTCGGCACCGAACTGCTGATCGACGACGGCCGCGTGCGGCTGCGGGTGGAATCCTTCGGTCCCGAACATGCGGAAACGCAGGTCGTTATCGGCGGCCGCGTCTCGGACCGCAAAGGCGTCAACGTGCCCGGCGTGGTGCTGCCGCTGTCCGCCCTGACCGGTAAGGACCATGCGGACCTGGACTACGGCTTGAACCTGGGCGTGGACTGGGTCGCCCTCTCCTTCGTGCAGCGGCCCGAGGATATCGAAGACATCAAACGCATCGTGGGCGACCGCGCCGGCATCATCGCCAAACTGGAGAAGCCGTCCGCCATCCACAGTCTGCAAGCCATCGTCGCCGCCAGCGATGCGGTGATGGTGGCGCGCGGCGACCTTGGCGTCGAGATGCCGCCGGAGCAGGTGCCGGCCATTCAGAAGCGCATCGTGCGCGCCTGCCGCAAGGCCGGCAAACCGGTGATCGTCGCCACGCAGATGCTGGAATCGATGGTCGGCGCGCCGGTGCCGACCCGCGCCGAAGCGTCCGATGTCGCCACCGCGATCTATGACGGCGCCGACGCCGTCATGCTGTCGGCCGAATCGGCATCCGGCCAGTACCCGCTGGACGCCGTGCGCATCATGGCCTCGATCATCGAGCAGACCGAGGCCGATCCGCACTACCGGGAAACCGTGGCGGCGGGAGTCGGCAACGAAGGCGGCGCGCTGGCCTCGGACGGCATCGGCGTCGCCGTGCGCGGCGTGGCCTCGGCATTGAAAGTAACGGCGGTGGTGGCCTACACCAGTTCCGGCTACTCCGCATTGCGCATGGCGCGCGAACGGCCTTATGCGCCCATCGTCGGCATGACGCCGCGTGTAGCGATCGCCCGCCGCCTGGCACTGGCCTGGGGCGTCTATCCGGTGCTGTGCCACGAGGTGGTGGACGTGATGGAGATGAGTGAATGGGCCGGCCGCACCGTGCAGCGCGAAGGCGTGGCGCGCGCCGGCGACACCATCGTCATCTCCGCCGGCATCCCGTTTGGCACACCGGGGACCACCAATCTGCTGCGCATCATGCAGCTGGCGTGAAGCCTGGAGGGCGGGCGCCCACCCTCCACAATGGGCGTTACCGGCTTATGCCGCAGCGCTCCGGCGGCGACGCGCCAGCCAGCCAACCAAACCCAGGCCGCCGAGCATCATGCCGTAGGTGGCCGGCTCCGGCACGGCGGAAATCGACACATTGTCGATCGCCACATCAAAGTTGGTGAAGCCGTAGACATAGCCCGGTTGCAGCGTCGTGAACACCACTTCGTCGACACTTGCCAGCACGCTGGCAAAGGTGCGGCCCGACGGCAGTGTCGGTCCCTGCGCATCCGGGCCGCCGTAACCGCCCCACCCGGCCGGCAGCAGCGCCGAGCTGGTATCGCTGATCGTCACCGACAAGTGCTGCCAATCCTTGGTGGCGTCGATGCTGCCAAGGTTGTAGAACACGCTGGTGTACGGCAGATCGGCTGGCTTGTTGTCGTAATCACGCAGCTCCACCACCACGTTGCGCGACACGTCCTGACCGAAGTAGTTGATCTGCTGCGCCTTGATGTCCAGCCCCAGCGTGACGGCGCCGGCCTTGGTATAGTCGCCGAGGAAGTTCTGGTTGCTGCTGGTGCCCCAGGTGACACCGAAATTTTCGATCACGGTGCGCAAGGCCGGCGCCGAGTTGCCCAGCGTGGTATCGATACCGGAACCGCCTACACCATTCGCCGGCTGCATGCCCCACCAGCCGTTTTCCCCGTTGGAGAAGTCCACTGTGGTGGAGGTGGGTACGGCCATTGCCGCGCCACCGGCCAGAGACAGAATCAGCGCCATCATTGCTTTGTTCAAAGTCATGAGTGTTCCTTCTTGGATAGGTTAGAGGGATACCGCTAACATCACAAAGGCTTTCGACGGCGTGTGAGATGGCACGCCAGCGGGTGAGAAGCACATGAAAATTAATGTTTTCTTAAGCCTTTGTGAAACCGATTTTGTGACCGGCGCAACCATCTGTCAAAGAACACTCATCAATAAATTGTAAGGAAAATGTAACCAAGTTTCTCAGTCACTATGTAGCATTCCCTCTCGAAACTTGTAACCATCTGTGAATATTGTAATAAAACCAGGCGCATTCCTATGAAGCGGGATTTTACAATTCACGCAGATTTTTCCGTGTGGTCAAACAAAAACAGCCCGGCAGAGCCGTTTTTACGCCCGCTCGGCAATGTTTGTTTTTTGCTACAAGCTATTCAACTCGCAGCACAAACCAGTACTGCGCGAACGCCTCGCGCAGATTCCGCACGGCCTCCGGCGGCAACTGCCGCAGGTCATGCGGCTACGGTACGCCACCTTGCCCTTATGCGCGACGGCGCAACAGTGCGGCGGGATCGGCCACGCGGTAGGTGCTGCTGCCGCTGTCTTCATCCAGTATCAACAGCTCGACCGATTCGCCGCCGCGCTGCATGCGGGTCAGCCCGGCGGCGCCGGGCGGGATCATGGACACGATCTGGTCCACCGCCAATGCCACCGGCGCCGCTTCGGTGCGCAGCACCACCAGCGATACTTTGCCACGCCGGGTCGCGCTGCCCGCCGGCTGCCGCAGATCGCGCACGGCGATGGTGGCGCCGCGCCAGTTCAGCGTGGCCTCGCCGCCTGCCGGCGCGGCCATGCAATCCTCCGCTGCGACGTGCAGCACTTCTTCGCACGCGCAGATGGGCAGCGCCAGCTTGCCGCCGGCGTCCAGCACCACATAGGTGTCCTCGTTGCGGCGCGCGCCGTCGCCCGCCGCCGGCTGCATCGCCAGATTCAGCGACGCTTCCGGATGCATGGCGAACAGCGCTTCCGTGTCCACCACACGCAGCACCGCGCCATCGTCACCGGTGATGGCAAGACAAGGCATGCGTCCCGGCGCATCGGTGCGCACACCTTGCCGGTCTGCCGGCAGCTGGCGCAGCTCGCGCACCGCCCGGATCGGCAGGCCGAGTGCCTGTTCTCCCAGACGCAGCACCACCAGCAGCGGCGCGGACGGCAGCGCGCCGAGGCCCAGCAAACGTTCCAGCGGCAACACGGCCAGATGGCTGTCGCGCCAATTGCACAGGGCCACGCCGCTGCCGCCGGGGAAAGCTTCGTGCGGCGGCATCGTGATCACCTCCGCCACATGGTCGGCGCGCAGCGCCAGGCACACGCCGCCGGCGTCCACCAGCGCCCAGGTGTGTAATTCTTCCGGCGCGCTGACGACTTCCTCCTCCGCCGCCGCCAAGTCAACGCCGGCAGCGCTACACCAGCTGTGCGCCAAGTCGAACAGATTGTCCAGGTCCAGCAGGGCCAGCATCTCGCCGCTGTCCGGCAGCACCGCCGCGCTATGGAACAGCTGCTGCGGATCGTCGTCGTGGCACAGGCGCACGATCGCGCTGGCGGGTAGCGCCGCCAGCGGCTCCAGCACATCCACCTGCAACGCCGCCATGCGTGCGCCGGAACGCAGTAGCACTACGCGCCGCCGTCCCTGCGTGCCGGTGGCGCCGGCCAGCGCCACCCAGCACGCCAGATCGATCACCGGCACCGGCAAGCCATCCACCGCCAGCATGCCCAGCAAACCGCCCTGCCGGCGCGGCAACGGCGCGTACTGCTCCGGCGCGGACAAGGCGCGCACCACGCAATCGGCCGCGATGCCGATCCGCGCCGCGCCGACCTGTACCACCACATGCGGCGCCAGTGCGCCGTCGATGTGCGCGTCCATCTCAGTTCCGCGCCGTCATGCGTTCGAGGTCGCGCAGCAGCTCGGCCACATCCCGGGTGGCCGCCGCCTGCGCCGCCGTCGATTGGTGGATGCCGGCGATCGATTCGCGCGTGGTCGATACCGACTTGACGATGCGCGCAAACGCCGCCTCCACCTCGCCCGACAAGCGCGTGCCTTCATCGACGCGGCTCACCGTCTGGTTAATCAGCTTGGCGATCTCGCGCGCCGCGCCGGCCGACTTCTCGGCCAGCTTGCGCACCTCGTTGGCCACCACCGAGAAGCCCTTGCCATGCTCGCCCGCACGCGCCGCTTCGATCGCCGCGTTAAACGCCAGCAGGTGCGTCTGCGCGGCGATGTCGCCGATCGCGTCGACAATCTCGTGCACTTCGCCGGACGAAGTCTGAATCGCCTGGTTGGCGGCGCGCGCCGAATCCACCAAACCACTGCCCTCGTGCGCCTCGCTCTGCGTCTGCCCGGCCACGCCGCTGGAACGCTCGGAGCCGCGCGCGATCTCGTTGATCGAATCGGTCAGGCCGGCCAGCAGCTGGGCGATGGCCTGCACCTTCTGCGTGATCGCCTGCTCGCGCTGCACCTGGTCGGTAATGTCCATGGCGAACTTCACCACCTTGTATGGCTTGCCGTTCAGGTCGAGGATGGGATTGTAGGTCGCCAGTATCCACACCTCGGCGCCGTGCCGCGCGCGGCGGCGGAAGCGGCCCGACTGATACATGCCCTGCGCCAGATTGGCCCAGAAGTGGCGGTACTCGCTACTGCGCACCAGCTCCGCCTCGCAGAACATGCTGTGATGCTGGCCCACCACGTCGTCCACCGTGTAACCCAGCGTGCGCAGGAAATTCTCGTTGGCCGAGATAACCTGGCCGCGCAGATCGAACTCAATCACCGCCTGCGAACGGCCGATCGCATCCAGCTTGCCCTTGATGTCGGCGTGCATACGCTTCTGCTCCGTGATATCGGTGGCGAACTTCACCACCTTGTACGGCTTGCCGTCCGCATCGAAGATCGGATTGTAGGACGCCAGTATCCAGATATCCTTGCCCTGCCTGGTGCGGCGATGGAATTCGCCGGCGTGGAATTCTCCGCGTCCCAGGCGTTCCCAGAACGTCATGTACTCCGGCGACTGCGCATAATCGGCGTCGCAGAACATGCGGTGGTGCTGGCCCTTGATTTCATCCAGCTGGTAGCCGATCACGCCGAGGAAGTTTTCGTTGGCCGTCAGCACGCGGCCCTGCAGGTCGAACTCAATGACCGCCTGCACACGGTCCACCGCCGCATTGCGGCCGGCATAGTCGGCGTTAAGCGTCTTGGCAGCCGTGATGTCGGTGGCGAACTTCACCACCTTGACCGGCTTGCCCTCCTCGTCAAGAATCGGATTGTAGGACGCCTGCACCCAGATCACGCGGCCGTCCTTGGTCAGGCGCTTGAACTCGCCGGCATGATAGCCGCCACTGGCCAGGTGGCGCCAGAAGCCGTGATACTCGGTCGATTGGCTGAACGCCGTCTCGCACAGCATGGCATGGCTGCCGCCCAGCAGCTCGTCGCGGCTGTAGCCGAAGGCGTCGAGGAAGTTCTCGTTGGCCTGCAACACGCGGCCCTCCAGGTCGAACTCCACCACTGCCTGCGCGCGGTTCAGCGCCGCCACCTTGCCGACAAACTCCAGGTTGGCGTTGATGACGTGGGTGATATCCGACGCATATTCAACGATCTTCAGCGGCTGGCCGTCCGGCCCCAGCACCGAACAGTAAGAGGCGCTGATCCAGATGCGGCGGCCGTCCTTGGTGCGGCGGCGGTACTTTCCGACCTGGAAACCGCCGCCAGCCAGCTGCTGCCAGAACTCGGCATACTCCGGCGTCTGCACCTCGTCGCGATCGCAGAAGACGCGGTGGTGCTTGCCCAGCACCTCATCCGGACTGTAGCCGTAGACGGTGGTGAAATTGTCGTTGACCGACAGGACCGCGCCGCTGGTGCTGAACTCTGTTACCGCATGCACGCGGTGGATGCCTTCCATCTTGCCGTCATGGTCGGCGGCGCGGGTCTTGCGCTCGGTGATGTCCAGCGCCAGCTGGATCACCTTGATCACCTTGCCGTCATCGTCGAACACCGGGTTGTACGAGCCTTGCAGCCACACTTGCCGGCCACTGCTGGTCAGACGCATATACTCGCCGTCGTCGGCCTGGCCCAGGGTCAGCTTGCGCCACAGGTCGCCGTAGGATTCGCTGTTGATGTATTGCTGGCAGCAGAAGATGCGGTGATCGCGGCCGCTGATCTGCTCGTGGGTGTAGTCCATCAGGTCGAGGAAGTTCTGGTTGGCGTCCAGCACGCGGCCATCGGGATCATAGGCGATCACGGCGTGGGTGCGGTCGATGGCGGTGAACACAGTCGCGGCACGTTGCATGGCATTGGCCGGCGCCAGCGTGGTGGAAAGATCGGTCATGGTAAATGGGTCCTGTCTGAGCCCCGGCAGCGGCGCGCATCGAGAGGCGCTGCATTGATAGTGACCGGAGCGATGGCGCATAGCGGCGCTCAGCTAGGGCCGGCGGGCAGGAGAATTGGGCGCGCCGGCAGAGAGATTTTCACTTTAGCACCTGGATTGCCGTGCAGCAAGGAAATTTTACAGCCGTTGCGCCGGCGCGGCACGCCTGCTGCGTTAGTTGATACCCTTACGGAAATCTGGTGTAATTAACATCACTGTCGGGGTGTAGCTTAGTCCGGTAAAGCGCTACGTTCGGGACGTAGAGACCGGAGGTTCGAATCCTCTCGCCCCGACCATTTCAGCCCGTAGATACGGGCTCTTAAAAGATATTGCAGGCGGTCGAGTACTACACTATCCTCTGTAGTACAACAGTTAGGTTACTGGCTTGGGAATTCTTATATTCCGGCGCGCCAAGGCCTAGCACTAGACCAATAACAACAAGAATGACGTCTGCAAAGCAGTCCCCTACCCCGCATCCATCCCGTACCGTACCTATCGCCGACACGCTCGAATCGATCAAGGGCTATCCCGACAAACTGAAGATCTACCAGATGGCCGCCAGTTCGTTCTGGCAGGTCAGGTTCTTCGATGGCAAGTCCACCATCAAACGCAGCACCGGGCAAACGGACAAGCGCGAAGCTATCAAGTCCGCCATTTCGTTTTACGAACAACTGATGATCAACAAGCACAACGGCGTTGCTGTCATCAAGAACACCCGCTTTGATGCTTGCGCAAGCAGCTTTATGCTTGCGCAAGCCGCTCGCGTTACGCGCAAAGAGATCTCAGCCGAATCGCATCAGAATGACCAGTACTTCCTTGATGCTAAAGTGCTGCCGGAGTTTCGCGAACTGAACATCGCGGATATCAACTATGACCGTCTGCAAACGTTTGTCGATAAGATCGGCGTAAGTCTGTCCGGCTCGTCGATCCAGCGCTATCTGGGCTTGATCCGCAAGATCCTCGATCACGCGCAAAATCGCGACCTGCTCAAGTCGATCCCGAAGTTTCCGAAAATCCCGAAACGCGACGAACCTCGCGGCTGGTTCACTGCTAAGGAGTACGCCGCGCTTCTGGCACGCGCAAAACAATTCATCGGGCATGAGGACGTGATCCGCGCTGCTCCAAAGCCCGGCCAAGAGCAAGGCACTGTTATCCGCAGCTTGACGTTTACGGCGGAACTGCCGCGCATGATCGAATTCATCGCGAACAGCTTTATCCGCCCTACCGACATCAAGAACATGCAGCACAAGCACGTAGAAGTCATCCGGGGTGATAATACGTATCTGCGCTTGTCTCTGCCTGAAAGCAAGAAGCACAGCGATCCTATCGTCACTATGGAGCAGGCCGTCCACGTTTACGAGGATTTGAAGGCCGACCGTGCCGGGTCGGAACAGGCCGAGCCTGACGACTACGTCTTCATGCCGGAGCACGCCAACCGCGATACCGCATTGCGGCGTCTACAGCAGCAGTTCAACTACCTGCTTGACGACCTGGGCTTCAAAAATGGGCCTCGCGGCGAGGAACGCACGATTTACAGCCTGCGCCATACCTGCATCATGCACCGGCTTTTGGAAGGGGATAAGATCGACGTGCTGACGCTTGCTCGCAATGCGCGTACCTCTGTCGAGATGATCGAACGCTTCTACGCCAGCAAGCTTAACGGTGAAATGAACATCGAGGCCATTCAGTCGAAACGTGAGAAGAGCAAGGGACTGAAAATCGCCAATAGCACCAAAGCCAATGTTCAGCTTCAAGTGCAAGGTAATAGTTTGGTTATGAACTTGCCTACAGCAAAGAATACGCCCCTGAACTTGGGCTAACGCCGGAGTGTGCCGATTCGGACAATTGCGCGACGCATTGTCCGAATCCCCTAACCCTGATCATTAAGGAATGGTCAATCTCCGACTGACGCACCCTGCAAATCACGGTGCTCTGCACGCAGCAGCGCATCGAACACCGTTATAACCTCTAGCTCATTCGTGATTGCCACCTGAACTAACGCCTGCATGTTAGTAGCGCCAGTCTTCATATATTCGGTGTACTCGCGGTATAGCACGGAGTCGTGCTGTAAATTGATTTCTTGCTGTTTGGTATTCATCCCATATTGGAACAAATAGTTGATATTAAATCAACATATTGTTGATTGGCATTTCCTAGCCAGCAGAAATTTCAATCCTAAATTCCGTCTGGAGCTCCACATACGCTTGAAGCTCCACGATATTTACTTCTTTATCCGTTCTCCAACCGTCATGTTCGAGGAAGTATTTAAATCCGTTTTTATCTAGGTAGGTACGCACGGCATTTAGAACTTTGCGTTCCAAATCAAAATAACGACCCCATTTTTGTTTGCTGCTAAGTGCAAGCTTCCTGCCGTTCTCATTCCGGAATGTCGTCATGGATGTTTCGATTACCTGCCAGCACCGTTTAATATCGTCTTTCAGCAACATCAGATGCGCGTCATTCTGAAGCCTCTTCACGACTTCACGGTTCTTATCCAACAATTGAAATAACGCAAAGTCCTTATTCGCACCAAGCTTTGCACCACAAAACATCGCATTTATCAAAGCCTTAACTTTTTTCGCCTGATCTTCATCGTTATAGTTCAACCCTGCTACCTGCGCCACATGACGGCGAAACTCGGTTGGATCTGAAAGGAATTCTTTTATTCCGTACAACCATTCATCAAATCCCAAGTGCTGCGCATGCTGCATTATCAGCGTCGGCGCACAGGCTTTAATGTCGTAGTTGAAGCCCAAGCCCTCATGCTTCCATATGTGGGCCTTTGCCTCTTTAGTGATATTCTGGAGGGGGTGCCACAAGCGTGCGCACTCCTTTTCCTCGTACTGAAACTCTTTGGTATCCAGTTCATCTTTGTAGCTCTGGCGTGCCCAAGCGCGAACTAATTCCATGTCCTGCGCTTTCTTGCCGTCGCCGTCGCACTGCATGGGTTCGGCCTCGCTTGCCTCTTCAATCCCAAGCAACATGCCGCTGACCTCATTCCATCCGGCCTGATTTAGCGAATACTCTTTGCACTTACTCACGTCACCGCCGAAGAAGTATCGACTGTCACGGCACACCAACAACTTTGCCCTGAGCCATGCACCAAGCGCGTTCTGCTGTTGGCCTAAGTTGGCATCAATCCAGCCCTTCGCCATTTCACGCGGCTCGCCTCTTACACAGCCCAAAGTCCAACCAAGGGCTTTCTCTACACGTTTACGAATACGTGGATCATCGAAATTGGGGATATATTGACCGGTTCGCTTCCGGTTCTTGTTATTCTTCATTATCAGCTCCGAAGCCTGACCAAAGGCTTTCTTATATTTACCCTCGATGGTACGAAGCCATCACAAAGAGATCAATATAAAGAAAAGGGCCAAGTCACCTTGGCCCTCGTGGTCATACAGCAGCTAATAAAGAATCCAGGCTTCACCTGTTCGATATTTATTAGTTTTGCATTATCTATGCTATTTCACTTCGCCACATCAAAGAACGACTCAGTAAGAATTCTCTGACGATTCTTGACGAATCGTTACTTTCTTCTTTTTTGGGTAATACCATTACCTTCTGTCGGAATCCTTCAATCCACTTCTTGATGGCTAATTGGATCGGATAAGGCACCAGAATTGAAGAATAACAATTTCCAATCTTACCCTATTGTATTGAAAGTCTGCCATTAGATAGCCATGAAGAAGTCGGCTATCAACCAGTAACATATCGGATGAACCGATATGTTGTCCACGAGAGAGCAACTACCTCTTTATCAGACCCCATACACTGAAAGGCACCAATTAACTCACAACTGCATGTCGTCGTACAAAGGCACAACCCATGTAGTTGGCTATAATGCTTGCCCACACCCAACACCGAAGAATCGAGAAGCGCATGAGCGAAGAACAGAAGATTGGAGCATTTGATTTATCCTCGGAATCTGTCGATCAGGCGATAGACGCCATACTGGCAAGGCTAGCACGTATCTACTGCATACTCCAGCCTGGCAAAACGAGTGCCGACTTCTGGGACGAGGTTATGACGCCCGTTACTGCTGCTGCACCAGATAGCCCACCATCTGTCAGCCTCGACATCTACGCCGACCACTCGGAGCAGACCTACAAGATATTCCTCCGATTAATCCTGCGCATCATATATTACATCGGCGAAGCAACAGCAGCAGATGATCAAGCCCAGCAGACCAAGGCTTGGGCGCAAGTCGCGAATGCCATGTACCAGTTAGGCATACTTGAGAATTCGTTAGTACTGGAGCCAGCGGTAGGCCAGATAATTGCAAGTCGCAATTCTGATCGAGCTTCGGCGGCTGCAAAAGGCCGTACTGGGAAATATGACCCGCTCCGCGAGCTGGCACAAGAGCTGGCGAAGAAGAAGCCGTTTACGAGCCGCCGCCAAGCAGCCTTGAGCATAAAGGCCGAGATACTGGCGGAAGCAAAACGGCTGGGCTTGTCGCTGTCAGAAACGCAAGCCGAACGGACCATAACAGGATGGCTAAAAGGTATGCCGTTTGCTAAGCAAACGCAAACGCCAACATAGCAAACGCAGACGTTAGCACTGACAACACCAACGTCAGCTACGCTGACGGGCTATAACCAGACACCCCTTCTAATTAAAGTTCAGTCATCCGATCAAAATGATTGGTCTCAAATAAAACTTTAATTAAAAGGCTATACATGACTACCAACTCGCTCCGTCAAAAAAAACCTAAACAGCGTAATTACCCTATCGCCATCTATGATGGAGAAAAAAATGGAATTACGGAAATTGAAGGAACCACCGGGGCTAATTTTCCAATTGTTGCTATAACCCCTCCCACACAGGTTATCCAACCCAATCCGATTTTTCCGTACATCGATACGGGAAAGGCAAAAAATCCTTATAAAGATGTGCAGGGTTTGCTTGCGGATTTTGAGTTTGATTTAGATCAAATTCGTGTACTTGGTGAAAAAATTTTCGAAGAAGATGTTTTCTTCCAAAAGCGGGAGCAGGCCCGAGCAGTGCACGCCCTATCAAAAATTCTAGGACTGTACAACAAATACTTCAAAGACGCATCCGAAAGCGATTACTTAACCTTGATGCATACTTTGCGCTTGAAATTTCAGGTGGGGAAAAATTCCAAAACAACGCCTTTCCACCTCTTATCACGCCAATATCGTGGCAATGATACAAAGCAAGCGTCTTCGGATGCCAAGATTTTAATACTTGCCAACAAGTTAGGAAAAGATGAAAATACTTTCTCTACATGGATTTTCGAATGCAAGGGTTTGCGTGAAGCCCAGAATTTAAGCAACGAGCATGCAAAACAAGAACGAAATTTGAAGAGAGTTGGAACGCCAAAAAAATTAAGTCCTAAGGCTATCTTCGACAAACTGCACGATTCCTTTATTGATCTTATCCGTGCGAAACAAGCACATCGAGTTTTCACTATTAAACAAGAAGACATGCCTGATTTTTTCGGCGCTGTTAAACCTTGGAGTGGACAGAGCGTCGGCATGATTGGGGTAGATATCACCGGCGATAGTATGAAATTCTATCAACTGTTGGAGTACGTTCCGAATTTTGACCCACACAAAACAGAAGTACCCAGCAAAAAAGATAGCGAGTCCGAAGAATGACCGGCCATGTAACGGCCTAAAATGCTACATTTGGAGAGGCTGCGATGTTGTCGGTTCAACCGACAACATCACCAAAGCGATTGGCGACACGAGATCTACGCCTGGCAGCAGAAGTTAAGCTACTTCGCACCTACACTGCGTCGCAGCTAAAAAGCGCAGGCGTTGCGATCTCGTCAGCCTGCCGTTTACGTTTTAGGCCACTGCACGCAGGTTGATCTCGCTGTCAGAACGTCCTACCATCCAAGCCCCCAATTAGTCGGAGAGCAGGATGGACTTATACGAAGGCACTATCGTAATCCGCATCAGCGGCGCACAGAAGCCGATAGACGTGCAAGTGAATGCGCGTGATAGCTGGGCAGCCAAGACCGCTATCGAAGCACAATATGGCAGTAGCTTCGTCAGTTGGTGGCGGGGTCCGACGCACGCAAGCCCCCGTTAAGCTCAGAGGCACATAGAGATAAGGCCAACAAAAACAGCTTTTGTTTAATTAATCACCAACGTCTTTTGTGAATGCGGCTACTAGCGTAGCCCGGCAGTGAGCTTAGCGCGGGCAAATTCGCCAATGGCTGCTCGCTGCATTGCCTCCCACGAGGGATAGCTTGTCTTTTCGGCGATATAGGCGTCCCAATCCGCATCAGGTATCGCCGCAAAGTCTGCCGCCGAATCAATCTTAAATGGACTAGCATCGAACAGCGCTTGTAGGCTACTAAATTCCGAACATGCAGCAACGAAGCGCGCCGGCATCAAATCCGGTAAAGAAACGTTCTGCGGTCCCTTCATTTGCTTCACGTTTTTAATGACTCTATCCAAGTTATCGGTTTTCATTTTCGTAGACATGTCCACTCCGTAGGATCGTGAAAAAAATGTACCCTGCGGCACATCATATCACCGTAGTTACACGAAAATTAGATCTCAAAAATCAAACTCTGTTTGGACTAGTGACAGTTTTTATGTACCGCTAGAAGCCACGGCCGCAAACAGGCTGCTCATGCCAGGACGGAGCGCCGGTTGTGCTTCCTGCGCCGCCCACCTCGTCAATCAGACGTTGTGTTGCAGGAGCATGTATGAGTCATTCCCGATGATCCGACTGACTTCCCCCCTATCGTCTAGGGGGGGGTGATGAGGGGCACCAACTAGTCACCCCATCATTCACGATGTAAGCCTTGCGCCCCTTTGCACGCATTCGGACTGGCCCCGCACCAGACGCAATTCGTACTACTCTCGGATGCATAGGATTCACAGCGCCCGTCTTAGGCGCTGCTTGGGGCTTGGATTTTTTGGGTTGAATGATTTCGTAATATCGCATGTTCAGATCTCCTGCGATATTTATCAGTAGACGCATTCGAAATACGGCACTGTGCTACATGTGGCTCCACAGCTACCGACATGAGCGAAAACTTATCGGCTGTGCCGATAAGTTCGGATGACTATGCAAGTTCCACTGCTACACGTTGCATTTCGTCGTTCACGTCGATGTAGCGCTGGGTGGTAGCGATGTTCTGATGTCCGGCCAACGCCATCAGCACGCGGACACCCACACCTTTGCTTGCCAGATTAGTGATGAACGTTCGACGGCCTGAATGGCTGCTAGCGCCGTCAATCCCTGCTTCCTTGTACAGGAAGTGGAAGTGCTGGCACAAGGTATTGGCGCTGAATGCAAGGCGCTTTTGGGTGTAGAACAAGGGCATGTCGGCCTGCACACGCTTTAACGTCGCAAGATACGCTGCCAGTTCCTTTTGCAGACGTTCATTTAAGAACACTGTACGCGCCCTGCTCCCTTTTGTCTGTTCTGGCAGCAAGCGAATTTCTGGCCTAACACGGCCATCCTCCGACAGCACGTCCTTGACCAGCAGCGCGGCAACCTCGCCAACACGCATCCCTGCCAAGTGGGTCATCAGCAGCATTGCTCGATTTCGGGCTGCATGGCGTTTAATTGCAATGAACGCAAGGATACGCTTGAGTTCTTTTTCGGTGAGTGTTTTTGCTTGTGCCATATATCAAAACAAAAGGATTTAATGCACCGGAGGATGCAACCTTTTGTTTTGAAAATCAACCGAAGAGTGACGTTATAGAAAAACCTTTATTTTCAATCGACTAGCGGAAAATATAAGGATTTCGCAATTTCCTTTGTTTATGTGATTTGCACTACTGGCTGGACAACACATCAAAAAACGCAGCATCTAAATCAATGTTGTTCAACAACATGAGCTTGCCTCGCTATTAGCCATGCTCGCAATTCCGAGACATAAGCTGGCCATCGGTTCGATAAAGATGCAATTTCAACGATCTTAGCATTACCCACATGTGGCTCTAAATCTAAGGTCCTGATTATTTGATACGTAAAACTGTGGTTATCCGCTACTGCTTCAATTTCCCTTGCCAACAATATTATCTCTGTACCTTCTGGATGTAAGGCTGGGTCTAATTCACTGACCATCTGATGGAGACTTACTTCTGGTGTGGCCAGCGCAACTGGATTAAGTTTCGCCACTGCATTAAGAATTTCTTGCTTTCGTGCAATTGTCCGGACTTCCGTACCTGTAAGCACTGCGTCAAGACGGGCTCGTCGTTCAGCGTCGGTAACATATCGATCGCCATCTTGCAGGAACAGGGTATTTGGAAAACCATCTGCCCCTAACAAAGAAAGTCCCGCCGCTACTGTAAACAAATTTACAGCGGCTCCATACATTGTGACTTCTGTGTGTCGTTTCATGTTTAGAATCGCCAACTCGTAGTCCGCGATAGCTCTAACAACAGGATCTTCAACAAAGATTTCAAGCGGCCTTACTTGTTGACCTGTTAACCGACGTAATGCATCTGGCTTCGTACCACTCAAGCATAAAGTTCTTTGGGGGGTTCGAAATATATGCTTAATACTTACTTTATCCTCCATCTCCAATATAGCTTCACGATGCGTAGTGAAAATAATTTGTAAATTCTTATCGACAGCCCTATCAGAAAGGATATCGATCATCTTTTTCAACGCGTCAGTATGTAATAAAAGATCAATTTCGTCGATTAAAATCAATCCATACCGTGGAGCGCTAAAAACTTGCGTAAGAATATGCAGAACGCGTTGCTCGCCTGCTCCCATACTCAAAGAAGAATAGCGCGTACCACCATATGCAACACCTCGATATGTCTTTCTTCCCGCCTGATGAGTATTTAACTCCTCATAGCGGCGATTGAAAATCGTGCCAAGATGCCGACGAATTAGAAGAGATGCCTCATCGGCATTATTATTCGTGTGATAACGTATCATCGAGGTCAGAGTCTCTTCTTCAATTTTCGGAACACAAGAACCTATTCCAACAAAAGAAACATAACGCTCTGGACGTCGCTCATATTTCGGAGCCCATCTATCGCCATCTTTGCTATAACGCTGTGTGCTAGTTACGACATCCCTTTCTTCTCTATACTCTATATTCAAGAAAAACTCGCTACCAGCCCACGTCGCATCAGTATTTGGTGTGAACCAGTGACTGAATTTATGATTAGGCTGTTGGCTGGTCGCCAAAGGTTTATAACTCGCAGCCAAAGCATGAAGCATTGTAGATTTACCACAACCATTCGGGCCGAGGATTGCAGTAAGGGGCTTATCATTAAAGCGAATTTCATCTAATTCAACGATATTTTTAAGCCGCTTTATCTTTGCGGAATTAATTTTTTGTTGCGACTGAGCCATTATCTAGTTTCTTAATTTAAATTTCACAGCAATAAATTACCATTTCCGCGAAGACCGAATTAGATAACCACTAGCGGCTACAAGCTTAGATCAGTTGCGTGAATGGAGTAACTCGGCAATTTCTGCGGCAATCTCATCTATCGTGTGAGTGGCGGTACTGCGAGCCACCTTGTCGGCCAATGATGGGCTGAAATCCATCACCTGTTGCTTCGTAATGTTGTGCCAGATCGGCAGTAAGACCTGTTCTCCAGACACCGTTCTTGTAACGATTCCATCCAGCTCATAATTTGTCCATCCCTTCTTTATAAAGGAAGGAGATAAGACTACAAGCCCGACGCGGCTAGTGGCCAGACCTTTGTCGATCTTCTGCCGCAAACTATCACCAATGCGTAAAGTCATCTCGTCATACCACACATTTAATCCGTGAGCGATTAAAGCATTAGCTAATGGCCTCACGAACTCATCCTTATCTTCGGAGGCGTGAGAAATAAAGACATCGTGCGTTTCCCCTCCGGACTCGGCCGGTGTCGGCACATCATCACGCACAAGTCCCGGAATTTCCCTTAATGGCCGCTCTTGAATATCTGGTAGAGCACCTGGCAGAACTCGTACAGAAGCCCTTGTACTTCCTCGTAATCCTTGCATGTCAACTGCCACATACCAATGACCGGAGCTTGTGGTTTGCAGTCGTACCGGTGAACGCTTCGCCAGTCCGCCAATGTATCGATGCTGGCGCCCGGCCTGATAACTGGAGAAATCTGAACTCGTCATGAGTCTCACGTTGGCACCGCTTGTAAGTGTTACCTCAACAATTTCGCCGCGCTTGAGATTTCCCAAATCAAATTTCAAAAAATTCATACCGTCCTCATGTGATGCGACTTGCTTAGTCAGATAGCAACAATCAGCGCAAGCAAACATTACCAGTAGTCTTCAACTTCTATCGAACACAACTTTGCTTTATCGTTATTTTTTTCGCTGTGCCAGTGCTGAGCCTGCTGCGCTTTTAGATGCGGCACTAGTTCGGCCATCTCGCAATACAGCGGACGCAGCCGTAGCCGCTTTAGCTGAAGTTACCTTAGTTGGAGCAACCTGCGACAGGGTACTGCCCGCGCTAGTTTTAGATTTTGCGCCGGTGGAATTGCTGTGCAGAACCCTCGATGCGCTGCTTGCTGCTTTAGGACCCGTTACTTTGTTCGACATATTTCACTCCGATAAAGGGTGTTGCCGTGAAGGGGGTGGTGCAAGCCGATTGTAACTCACTTTCGCTGTCTTTTTATACAGTCAAATATCTTTTTATACAGGTCACGATTATTGGAACTAGTGACAGTCCTACAGGACTAGTATTACCATTTGGCAGCCCCAGCGTGACAAGGTAGGGGCTAAATGTCGGTTGATCCGACACTTGTAAGACTTTAGGTCACTCTTTTGTTGATTTTATATCAACTAAAGCGCACCATCCTTTACATGAACAACTACTAAGGATGGCAAATATGTCCCTACTGAACAGCTTGAAAATCGTCACCGCAAAACGCCCTGCCCCTGTATCGCCAATCACACGTCGCCGCGATATGCTGATCGCAAAGTTGAACGAGCAGGTCGCTTATGCCCAAGCCCAGCAAGACGGCGGCGTGTACGCGCCAACGCGCATTCGCACCGTGAAGGATCAAGAGTCCGGAGAGAGCAAGCGTGTTGAAATGCCGAAGCGCGTCAAGCCTTGGTGGTTCACCGAAGACAGCGGCAAGCTGTGTCTGGTCGTAAAATACGGCACTAAGCCGCTGGAACTTGCGAAGGGTAAAGTGGCTATCGAGCTGGCCGCGCAAGCTGACCTGATCCCGACGCTGGAAACGCTGAAAGCTGCTGTAACTGCTGGCGAGTTGGACGCCCAGATCGAAGTGATGAGCGGCACGCTGCGCAAAGGCTTTGCGAAGAAGTGATCGACCATCAGCTGCTGCGGTGTTACATTTGCAGCAGCCGGTCAGTGTAGTACAGCAGTGTAGTACTCGACCATAAGAGCCAGTGTTTATGCGGTGTCCGTGTTAAATCCGCATTCTTCGGGACGTAGAGACCGGAGGTTCGAATCCTCTCGCCCCGACCACAAAATCACACTAAAATCAAAGAGTTACAAAACTCTTTTCTGTCTGGGATTTCCTCCATCCAGCCCGATTAGTGGCAAATTAGTGGCAAATTTTGTTTTACGGGCCACGGTCGCGAAAGCGATATAAATGCACTGCCTATAGACCTGCTCCTAACCTACTGGAGCAACTGAATGGCATCCATCGAAAACAAGTCCCGATTCGTAGTCACTGTCAAGAACTGCGAACATCTCACCAAGACTTTTGCCTGTAACCGTGAGGCCCAACTTAAAGAGTATTTGGCCGAGTTGAAATCTAGCGGCTACAAGCCAAAGTTGGCCCGTACCAATGACGCCTATGTCGTTCGCATACGCAATGCCGGACATAAAACCCAAACCCTCAGTGCATCGACCGAGCAAGAGGCACTCGACATAAAGCAGCGCATAGAGCTCGAGCGCCGCAAAGGCTTGTTCGTTGACTACGCAAAAGGACGCAGCGTCACGTTTGCTGACCTACTGACGCGGTATCTGCGGGAAATCTCTCCACGTCATAAGGGTTTTGAGATTGAGGGATACATCGTCAATGCGCTTCTGGCTGATGCTGGGCTACCGCGAGTAGATATCGCTCAAGCGTACGCCGACCATAAACTTCCACATCCGAGCCTGGCAACTAAAACATTCCGCAAACCTTCCGGGAAGCGAAATCGCATGCCGTGCCCATCTTCATGCTTCATTCGTAAGCCTTTTGCCGACTTAGAGCCAGAAGATTTTAACGACTACATCCTTGACCGCTGCCAAACAGTTGAAGGAGCGACCGTTGATAGAGAAATCGACCTCTTTTCCGCCACATGTCGTGTGGCCATCGATACGTGGCGTATCCCAGTCGCGAAAAGTCCCATAGATGTTCGCTCCTTCAATCAGGGTGATGTGCTGCATGATGTTCTTCGAAAAACGATAGGCAAAGCACTGCATATTATTGGTGACTCAAACAAGTGGAATATCCGCTTCGTCGACATCAAAACTGAAGACGAATTCATTGAGGCGCTGGAGAATTTTGATGGTGCGGTCATGGTGTTTGACGGGCACGGCACTTACGACAGCTCGAATGGCGCAGGCAAGCTGGTCATTGGTGATCAGCGCGTCGATATATGGGAGCTCAAGGGACGGATTAAATTCCCTCCTGTCGTGATCCTGAGCGCGTGCGATACGCAGCCCTTGGAGGCTGGGCATGGGTCGGCAGCTACTGCTGCTTTCACCTTTGGTGCATTAGCCGTCCTGGGCACCACGCTTCCGATCCTTGGTGAAAATGCGGGATTGTTTATTGCAAGACTGCTACTCCAGATTCATTTCACCTTTGCCGATCACATCCGCAAGGGCGGCCACGTGACGTGGTGCGAAGTCGTGGCAGGCATGACGAGGATGGCTTATGTCACCGAAGTCATGCAGCTGCTGCATAAAAACATGAGCCATATCTATACATCTCAGAACTACCTCGATGTCCAGGCAGCGGCAAATACGGCAATTTTGCAGCGTCAGGCCAACTGGCATGTTTTATTTATAGAAAAATTGGCGTCCCGGGTAGGCCACGGCATTGAAATGGTCGCTCAAAACGTTGCCGAATGGGGCGGAATGACGGAGGTCCTGAAATATACGCATCTGGGCCGCCCGGAAAACATCATCATTACTCCAGACGATATAAATGAGTAACTTGCCTGATCAGGTTAGATGTCATCTACCCGAGATCAGGAGCCTGAGAGGAAAACTGCTGCGTGACCGAGCAAAGCGGCAAGCTTGGCGCTACAACACCGCCGGCCTTTCCAGCGGCGCATGGCGCAGCGCCTCGGCGATCTTTTGCAAGGCTTGCCGGATATCCTCATGGCTGGCGACACCGCCGATGCAGACCCGGATCGCCGGCGGTGGCTGCGCGCCGACCGCAAAGGCATCGCTGGGCACAACGCCGACGCCGGTGGCCCGCAGATGCGCGGTCAACGCCGTCTGGTCCCATTGCTCCGGCAGCCGGATCCACAGGTGAAATGCCTCCGGCTGTGAAGCGTAGCTGTCCGGCGGCAGTATCCGCGCCGCCAGCCGCTGGCGCGCCATCGATTCCTTGCGGATCGCGTTCAGCGCCAGATCGGCGGTGCCGTCGCGTATCCAGCGGGTGGCCAGCGCGGCGGACAGCGGCGCCGCCATCACGGTGGTGGCGCGCACCGCGGCAGCCAGACGCGCGCTGGCGATCGAGTCCGGCGCGGCGATATACGCCAGCCGCAGCCCCGCCCCCACGCACTTGGCCAATCCGGCCACATAATAAGTAATGTCGGCGCCGATGGCCGCGATCGGCGGCGGCGCGCTGCGCGGCAGGAAGCCGTAGGCATCGTCCTCGATGATCGGCACGCCGTAGTTGCGCGCCACCTGCACCAATGCCTGCCGGCGCTGCGCCGACATGGTCAGCGTGGTGGGATTGAGCAAGGTCGGATTGCAGTACAGCGCTTGCGGCGCATACTGCGCACAGGCGGCCGCGAAGGCCAGCGCATCGATGCCCTCGGTATCCATCGGCAGCCCCACCAGCCGTAGGTTGAGCAGTGCGGCCAAGGCGCGCAGGCCTGGATAGGTCAGCGATTCGCAGCAGATCACCGATCCGGGCGGCGCGATGCTGCTGAGGATCGCCAGCAAGGCGGCCTGCGCGCCCGGCACCACCAGCAGCCGCTCAGGCTCCACCACCAATCCGCGCCGCCGCAGCCACAGCGCGCCCGCCTCGCGGTCCAGCGCGGAACCGCCAAAATCCTGGTAGCGCATCAGGCCCGGCATGTCGCCGCTGATCGCCGCCATGCCGGCGCGCATGGACTCCAGCAATTCCTGCGCGTACGGCTCCGGCGGCATATTCATGGATAGATCCACATTCGGCCGTGCCGCCACCGCGCGTGGAATCGCCAGCGCGCGCTTGCCGCAGACGAAGGTGCCGCGCCCCACGGTGGAATCGACCAGGCCGCGCTTCTGCGCCTCCGCGTACGCTCTGGCGACAGTGGTGAAGTCGATGCCCAGCGCGTCGGCCAGACCGCGCTGCGGCGGCAGACGCTGTCCCGGCAGCAGCCTGCCGGTGGCGATGTCGGCGCCGATCGCATCCGCAATCAGTTTGTAGACCGGCCCCTGGCCTTTCTTCAGCTTGGGCACCCAACCGCTGGCGTTCTTAGGCATGCTGCATCCATTCAATCTGAGTATCGATGCGCGGATTGTATGCACGTTCCATGCCGGCGCCAGCGGCCCCAAATGCACCATTCCAATGCAATTACGCCCAACCGGCGCACGCTTTTGATACGCCCTTATTCCATATGGGAAATGATGGAATATTCGATTGACTGCATAACTTGAATGGACGGCGATTTTTCAGCAAAAACCCGGCGCTTTTCCGCACGGGCTAAGCCCACTCCAAGCGGCCGATTGTATGGATTTTCTTCCATACAGAAGCCCCCGAAAAGCCGATTGCATGGCATAGCGCATGCATTCAATCCGGCTATCGCAACCCTCAGTGCGATACCCCATCCACCCACTTTTAAAGAGACCAACCATGCCAGCTATCGACCACAAGCCACACGCCAAGGGCGACTATTTTGTTGATTACGAAGAGAAGGTGTTCGAAGACGTCAAGGCGCTGCCGGGCGAGAAAGCGCTGGTCACTTTTCACACGGTAGCCTTTGAAGGCTCGATCGGTTTCGTCAACCTGCTGCAAGCCACGCGCCTGCTGCGCAAGGGCTATGAAACCACCGTGCTGCTGTACGGCCCCGGCGTCACGCTCGGCCTGCAACGCGGCTTCCCGACGCTGGGCGATGAAGCTTTCCCCGGCCACATGAACCAGAACAACCAGCTGGTCAAGTTCATGGCCGAAGGCGGCAAGGTGTATGCGTGCCGTTTCGCGCTGCAGGCGCTGTACGGCCACGGCGAACCATCGCTGATCGAGGGTATCCGCGCGATCGCGCCGCAGGACGTGCTTGACCTCAAGCTGCTGCACCTGCGCGCCAACGCGGTCATCATCGATACCTGGACCCTGTAAGCGAACGGGGCGGATATGACGACGACCAAGAAGACGGTGCGCGCGGCGGCGGTGCAGATCGCGCCGGATCTCGATAGCGCGGACGGCACACTGGCCAAGGTGCTGCAGGCGATCGCCGATGCGGCGGCGCAGGGTGCGGAGCTGGTGGTGTTTCCGGAAACCTTCGTGCCCTACTACCCCTACTTTTCGTTCGTGCGTCCGCCCTTCCAAGCCGGCGCCGAGCACCTGCTGTTGTATGAGCGCGCGCCAACCGTGCCGGGGCCGGTCACGGATGCCGTCAGCGCTGCCGCGCGCGAGCATGGCGTGGTGGTGGTGCTGGGCGTGAACGAGCGCGATCACGGCAGCCTGTACAACACCCAGCTGGTGTTCGACGCCAACGGCGAGCTGCTGCTCAAGCGCCGCAAGATCACTCCCACCTATCACGAGCGCATGATCTGGGGCCAGGGCGACGGCAGCGGCCTGAAGGTGGTGGACACCGCCGTCGGCCGTCTCGGAGCGCTGGCCTGCTGGGAGCACTACAACCCGCTGGCGCGCTACGCGCTGATGGCGCAGCACGAACAGATTCATTGCGCGCAATTCCCCGGCTCGATGGTCGGCCAGATCTTCGCCGACCAGATGGAAGTGACGATACGCCATCATGCGCTGGAATCGGCCTGCTTCGTGGTCAACGCCACCGGCTGGCTGACGGATCAACAGATTACCGCCATCACCCCGGACCCGGCCATCCAGAAAGCGCTGCGCGGCGGTTGCTGCACCACCATCGTCTCGCCGGAAGGGGTGCTGCTGGCCGAGCCGCTGCGCGCCGGCGAAGGCATCGTCATTGCCGATCTGGACATGGCGCTGATCACCAAGCGCAAACGCATGATGGACTCGGTCGGCCACTACGCCCGTCCCGAACTGCTCAGCCTGATGATGGACGGCCGCGCCACGGCGCCGGTCCACGCCGCGCCGGAGCAGGCCCACCCCACGTCCAAGGAGCAGCCAGCATGAACATACCCGCACAACAACTGATCACCGAATTGCAATCGATGGGCATGCGCCTGGCCGATCCCGCACAGGGCGCGCCCAGCCGGCGCGGCGGCGCCGGACCGTCCGACCACAAGGCGGTCACCGTCGACGGCACCACCGTCATGATCCCGGTGCACACCGGCAGCGCCTTCAACTCGCCGTACCTGGCGGCGCCGGCCGGCGCCGATGGCCGCAGCGCCGTGATGCGCGACGGCCGCACGGTCGGCATCATTTCCTTCCCGCGCCAGCCGCGCTTCTACAAGATGCAAACGCTGGACGGCATCCCGTATGCGCAGATCGCCACGCTGCACGGCAAGGACGTGCTGGCCACCACCGTGCTGCAAAGCTGCATCCGCTACGAGAGCCGGCGCAAGTCCTGCCAGTTCTGCTCGATCGGCCAGTCGCTGGCGGCCGGCCGCACCATCCTGCGCAAAACGCCCGAGCAACTGGCCGAAGTGGCGCGCGCGGCGGTGCTGCTGGACGGCGTCAAGCACATGGTGATGACCACCGGCACGCCCAACGCCACCGATCGCGGCGCCGCCATCCTGTGCGACAGCGCATTCGCGGTGAAGTCGGCGGTGGCGCTGCCGATCCAGGGCCAGTGCGAGCCGCCCGACGACGACGCCTGGTTCACGCGCATGCGCGACGCCGGCATCGACGCGCTGGGCATGCACCTGGAAGCGGTCACGCCGGCGGTGCGCGCCCGCATCATGCCCGGCAAGGCCAGCGTGCCGCTGGAGCGTTATTTCGACGCCTTCGCGCGCGCGGTCGAGGTGTTCGGGCGCGGCCAGGTCAGCACCTACATCCTGGCCGGCCTGGGCGACACGCCGGAGGCCATCTTGCGCTGCTGCGAGCGGCTGATCGCCATCGGCGTCTATCCGTTCGTGGTGCCGTTCGTGCCGATCGCCGGCACGCCGCTGGAAGACCATCCGGCGCCGTCGGCGCAGATGATGCGCGAGCTGCTGGCGCCGCTGGGCGAGCTGCTGGGCGCCGGCGGCCTGCACTCCGGCGAAATCAAGGCCGGCTGCGGCCGCTGCGGCGCCTGTTCCTCCCTCTCCACGTTTGAAAGGAAACCATCATGAACCTGCTGGCTCCGGAACAATTAACGGTGCGCGTCAAGCTGGCCACCTCGCGCGCCGAGCGCGACGCCGCGCGTCTGCTGCGGCATGCCGTGTTTTGCCAGGAACAAGGCCTGTTCGATGGCGACGACCGTGACGACATCGACACCACCGCACTGACGCTGGTCGCCATTGCCGGCGCCGGCGATGAAGTCGTCGGCACCGTGCGCATCCACCATGCGGGCGATCAGATCTGGTGGGGCTCGCGCCTGGCCGTGGCGCGCCCGGCGCGGCGCCAGGCGGCGGTCGGCACCGGCTTGATACGGCTGGCGGTCGGCAGCGCGCAGGCGCTCGGCTGCCGCACCTTTCTGGCCCATGTCCAGCAGCAGAATGTGGCGATGTTCGAACAACTGCACTGGCAACTGCTGAACAGCCTGCACATGCATGGCCGCCAGCACAGCCTGATGCGGGCCGACCTGTCGTTCTATCCGCCGATACGCGACGCCGACGTCGGCTTCCTGTGCGCCAGGGAGAACACATGAGCGCGGAGCTGGAACGCCTGGCGGCGCTGGTGCGCGGCTGCGCCGGCATCGGCCACAAGGCCGATATCGCGCAGGTGGTGCGCAGCCTGGCGGTCGATCCCGCCGATTCTGCCCATTCTGCCGGACGAGGCGGCGCCTGGTCCACGCCGGTGGGCGACGATTGCGCCGCCATTCCCGATGAAAACGGCTACCTGCTGCTGGCAATCGAAGGCTTCGTCAACGAGTTCGTGGCGAAGGAGCCGTGGTTTGCCGGCTACTGCGGGGTGATGGTCAATGTCAGCGACATCTACGCGATGGGCGGCCGGCCGCTGGCCATTGTCGACGCGCTGTGGTCGCGCGGCGGCGAGGCCGCCCAGCCGCTGCTGGACGGCCTGGCCGCAGCATCGGCCGTCTACCAGGTGCCCATCGTGGGCGGCCACAGCAACCGGCGCAGCGAGCGCGAACAGCTGGCGGTCGCCATCACCGGCCGCGCCAGCAAGCTGCTGACCAGTTTCGACGCCCTGCCCGGTGAAAACCTGGTGGTGGCGTATGACCTGCGCGGCCGCTACCACGACCCGTATGACTACTGGAACGCCAGCCTCGGTGCGCCGCCCGCGCGCCTGCGCGCCGACCTGGAGCTGCTGCCCGGCATCGCCGAGGACGGCCTGTGCCGCGCCGCCAAGGACATCAGCATGGCCGGCGTGCTCGGCACCGCGCTGATGCTGCTCGAATGCTCGGGCATCGGCGCCAGCATCGACCTGGCGGCGCTGCCACGTCCCGACGGCGTGCCGCTCGACCGCTGGCTGACCACCTTCCCCAGCTACGGCTTCCTCATGAGCGTCGCCGACAACCAGCTCGACGCCGTGACGGCACGCTTCAGCGCGCGCGGCCTGGCCTGCGCCGCCATCGGCCGCACCGACAGCAGCCGCCAGCTGCGGCTGCATCAAGGAGACCACGCGGACGCCGTATTGCTGTGGGACTTGGCCGAACAAGATCTGATTGGCTGCGCCCCGGCGTCGCTGCAAGCCCACCATAACCGGGAGAACCACCATGCCTGAAGTCCGCTTCACCGTCCGCTGGCCGGACGACAGCCTCAGCGAATGCTACTCGCCGTCCACCGTCATCCACGACTTTCTGCAAGCGGACAGCCGCTACGCGCTGGAGGACTTCATGGCGCGCTGCCGCACCGCGCTGACCCTGGCCAGTGAACGGGTACGCCTGAAGTACGGCTACGCCTGCTCGTCGGCGATGGACCAGTTGAACCAGCTGGAAATCCGCGCCCTGAGCTACCAATCCGACCCGAGCGCCGCAGTAACGCTGGTCGCACTGCGTCCTTCACTTTAATTGAACGGAGACTTTTCATGCCACGCGAACCACAAACCAAGCATTATCAAGTCCTGATTGTCGGCGGCGGCCAGGCCGGCCTGTCCCTCAGCTACCTGCTGAAACAACAGGGCCTGTCCCATCTGATCCTGGAAAAAAACCGCCTCGGCCACGCCTGGCGCAGCGAGCGCTGGGACAGCTTCTGCCTGGTGACGCCGAACTGGCAATGCACCCTGCCCGGCTTCCCCTACGCCGGTGACGATCCGGAAGGTTTCATGGTCAAGCAGCAGATTGTCGACTACATCGACGGCTACATCGCTGCGTTCGGCCCGCCAGCGGTGGAAGGCGTCGCCGTCACCAGCATCCGCCCCGGCGCGACCGGCGGCTACCAGGTGGACACCAGCGCCGGCGTCTATTTTGCCGAGCAGGTGGTGATTGCGGTCGGCGGCTATCACACGCCGATTCTGCCGGCGGATGCGGCGCAACTTCCCGCCCACATCATGCAGCTGCACTCATCCGACTATCTCAAACCGCAGCAGTTGCCGCCGGGCGAGGTGCTGGTGGTGGGCACCGGCCAGTCCGGCTGCCAAATCGCCGAGGATCTGCACCTGGCCGGCCGCAAAGTGCATCTGTGCGTCGGCGATGCGCCGCGCGTGGCGCGCCGTTACCGCGGCAAGGACGTGGTCAAGTGGCTGGACGAGATGGCCTACTACGATCTGCCGGTCGACCGGCACCCGCTCGGCGTCGGCGTGCGCGAAAAGACCAACCACTACGTCACCGGCCGCGACGGCGGCCGCGACATCGACCTGCGCAAATTCGCGCTGGAAGGCATGCGGCTTTACGGCCGCTACGAAGGGCTGCAAGGCGGCAGCGCCCACTTCGGCGACGACCTGCAACGCAACCTGGACGGCGCCGACGCGGTCTACCGCAAGATCAACGCCAGCATCGACCGGCACATCGCCGACCACGGCATCGCCGCGCCGGAGGAAGCGGACTACGAACCGCTGTGGCAGCCGCCAGCCGATGCCGCCACGACGCTCGATCTGGCGGATGGCAAGATCAGCGCGGTGGTATGGTGCATCGGCTTCCGCAACGATTTCAGCTGGGTGGAGGCACCGATCTTCGACCAGCGTGGCTACCCCCGCCATGAACGTGGCGTCACCGCGCAGCCGGGCTTGTACTTCCTCGGTCTGCCGTGGCAATACACCTGGGGCTCGGGACGCTTTTCCGGCATTGCCCGCGATGCCAGCTTCCTGCTAGAACAGATCACCACGTTGGCACAGCACCCGGCTCCTCAGAAGTAACATGTATGATCACAAACGTGATTAGATGGCTTCAGGCCGTTGACACTGCTTGGCGAGATACCGATACTCGTTGCACCCAAATGACAAGCAGAAGATGGAGACCATGTCACTCAGCCGCCGCAGCTTCCTCAAAACCGCCGCCGCCACCGCACTGCCAGCCACCGCCACGGTGGCTGGGGCGGCTGCGGCAGCCACGCCGGTTCGCCGTGCCGCCGCTGCGGACGACGGCAGCGCCGCGCTGCACTGGCTGGAAGGCGGCGTGCCCGCCCTCACCGCCGGCGCCACACTGGGCGTGCCGTGGCCGCTCGGCCGTTATCCCGCCAGGCAAGCTTTTGCGCTGACTACCGAGGACGGCAAGCAAGTGCCGGTGCAAAGCTGGCCGCTGGCCTGGTGGCCGGACGGTTCGATCAAGTGGTCCGCGCATGCGCTGCCGGCCAACACCGGGCTGTCGGCCGGGCTGCGGCTGACACCGGTCGCCAGCGCAGTGACGCCGGCCACCACGGTCACAGTGGAAGAACGCGCCGACAGCATCATCGTCGACACCGGCCTTATCCGCTGCACGGTGCCACGCCGTGGCGCGCATGTGATCCAGACGATCACGCGTGACGGCCGCGACCTGGCCCGCAACGGCCGGCTGGTGGCGTTGACCGCCAATACGCCCGATACCGAGGCGGCCAGCACCATGCAAAGTCAGTACGACAGCGTCGTCAGCGCAGTCACCGTCGAACAACGCGGGCCGGTGCGCAGCGTGCTCAAAGTCGATGGCAAGCACAGTGCCAATGGTCGCAGCTGGCTGCCGTTCTCGCTGCGCCTGTACTTCTACGCCGGCGCCGAATCGGTGCGCATCATGCACACCTTCGTGTTCGACGGCGACGAGCACCAGGACTTCATTCGCGGCCTCGGCGTGCGCTTCGATGTGCCGCTGGACGGCCCGCTGTACGACCGTCACGTCCGCTTCGCCGGCGAGCAGCCCGGCCTGTGGGCCGAAGCCGTGCAAGGCCTGACCGGCCTGCGGCGCGATCCCGGCGCAGCCTTCCGCCAGGCACAGGTGGCCGGCGTGACCTGCCCGCCGATCGCGCAGATGGCGACCAGGGTGTCGTCGGCGCTGCACCTGGTGCCGGCCTGGGGCGACTACACGCTGTCGCAACTGAGCGCGGATGGATTCCAGATCCGCAAGCGCACCAAACCCGGCCACGGCTGGATCGACGCCGACGCCGGCCGGCGCGCCGCCGGCAGCGGCTACATCGGCGGCAACGGCGGCGGCATCGCCTTCGGCCTGCGCGACTTCTGGCAGCGCCATCCGACCCGCCTCGACATCCGTAATGCCCACACCAGCGCGGCCGAGGTGACGTTGTGGATGTGGTCACCGGACGCGCCGGCGATGGACATGCGCTTCTACCACGACGGCATGGGCATGGAAACCCACGCGCAGGAATTGCAAGGCCTGGACATCACCTACGAGGACTACGAAAAAGGCTACGGCACGCCGCACGGCGTCGCCCGCAGCAGCGAGATCACGCTATGGGCGCTGGCCGCCACGCCGAGCCGCGAGCGCATGGTACAGCTCGCTGCCGCCGTGCAGACGCCGCCGCAACTGGTGGCGCAGCCGGCGCACTTGCTCGCCAGCGGCGTGTTCGGCGGTCTGTGGAGCCTGCCAGACCGTTCGACCCCGGCACGCACCGCGATCGAGGATGAACTAGACCGCCGATTCGATTTCTACAAGGGCCAGATCGCGCAGCGTCACTGGTACGGTTTCTGGAACTACGGCGACGTCATGCACACCTATGACGCCGACCGCCACGTCTGGCGCTACGATATCGGCGGCTACGCCTGGGACAACTCCGAGCTGTCGCCCGATCTGTGGCTGTGGTACAGCTTCCTGCGCAGCGGCCGCGCCGACATCTTCCGCCTGGCCGAAGCCATGGTGCGCCACACCAGCGAGGTCGACATCTATCACCTGGGGCGCTTCGCCGGCCTCGGCACGCGCCACAACGTGCAGCATTGGGGCTGCAGCGCCAAGCAGCTGCGCATCAGCGCCGCCATCTATCGCCGCTTCTACTACTACCTGACCGCCGACGAGCGCATCGGCGACATCATGCGCGAACTGCTGGACGCGGACTCGATGCTGGAAGCCACCGACCCGGTGCGCAAGATCGCCGACGCGCCGCCGAAAGGCCAGTATCCGGCGCGCGCCAGCTTCGGCACCGACTGGGGTTCGCTGGCCGGCAACTGGCTGACCGAATGGGAGCGCGGCGGCAATCCGCGCTACCGCGACAAGCTACTGACCGGCATGAAGGACATCGCCGCCATGCCGCACGGCTTCTTCAACGCCGACCGCGCCGGCTACGAGCAGGACAGCGGCCACCTGCACAATATGACCGGCAACAAGGTCGCGGCCAGCCATCTGAATTCGGTCTTCGGCGCGGTGGAGATCTTCGCCGAGCTGATCACCCTCACCGGCCAGCAGGACTTTGAAAAAGCCTGGCTTCAGTACTGCACGCTGTTCAATGCCGACAAGGCCACTCAGGTGCGCGCGCTCGGCATGCCGCACGGCGGTAGTCCGGTACTGCGCGTCGGCCACTCTCGCCTGACCGCCTACGCCGCCTGGCGCACCGGCGACGCCGCGCTGGCCAAGCGCGCCTGGAGCGAATTCTTCGACCAGCCGCTGAAGCCGCTGCGGACCCTCGACCTGCACGGCCCGGCGGTGCTCAACCCGGTCCAGGAGGCGGAAGGCATCAGCACCAACGACGCCGCGCAATGGGGACTGGCCGCGATCCAGAATCTGGCGCTGATCGGCGACTATCTGCCGGGCGGAGGCGCCAGGTGATGCGCCGCGTAATCACTGCTGCCGCGCTGGCGCTCGCCTTTGCACACAGCGGCGCGCAGGCGGCGGATGCTTACCTGTTCACCTACTTCATCAAGAACGGCGAAGATGGCCTGCACCTGGCCGCCAGCAAGGACGGCTACCACTGGGACAAGCTGGGCAATGGCCGCAGCTACCTGACGCCGAAAGTGGGCGGCGCCAGACTGATGCGCGATCCGTGCATCGTGCGCGGCCCGGATGGTACGTACCACATGGTCTGGACCTCCGGCTGGCAAGAGAACAACATCGGCTATGCCTCGTCGAAAGACCTGATCCACTGGTCGGCCCAGCGCGAGCTGCCGGTCATGGCGCACGAACCGGGCACGCTGAACGCCTGGGCGCCGGAGATCATCTACGACGAGCAACGCGGCGAGTATCTGATTTTCTGGGCCTCCACCGTGCCGGGCAAGTTCCCGCAGACGGACGGTTCGTCCGAGGACAAGTACAACCACCGCATGTACGCCACCACCACCAGGGACTTCGTCACCTTCACGCCGACCCGGCTGTTTTACGATCCCGGCTTCAGCGTGATCGACGCCACCTTCGTGCGCGCCAACGGCAAGCAGCAGTTGCTGGTCAAGGATGAAACGCGCAACCCGCCGCGCAAATACCTGCAAATCGCCGATGCGCCGGATCTGCAGCAACCGTCCGGCAAACTGAGCGCGCCGATTTCCCCGCCCGGCGTGTGGGTCGAAGGCCCGACCACGATTCAGGTCGGTGCTGACGTGATCGTTTATTATGACGCCTATATGGACAAGCATTACGGCGCCCTGCGCTCGCGTGACCTGGTGCACTGGGAGGATGTGAGCAAGCAGATGCACTTCCCCGACGAAGGCACGCCGCAGCGCATGCGCCATGGCACCGTGATCGCCGTGCCGGAGCAGCTGATCGACAGCCTCCGAAAGGCGAATTGATTAACTGAGACGTCATGAAGCAAACCTCCCTGATTTCCGGCAGCCTGGCCGGCCTGACCCTGCTGTGCGCCGGCGCCACGGCGCTGGCGCAAACTGCGCCCGCAGCGCCGACGGCATCGAATCTGCCGGCGGCCGCCAAGCCCACGCCGCCCGCCAAGCCGGCCGAAGGCGCCGCCGCTGCGGTCAGCGCCACAGCGGCCGATGACGGCGGCATCCAGCGCATCGAGGTGGTGGCGCAGCGGCCGAATGAACAGATCGACCGTTCAGTCTACGACATCAAGCAGGAAGTGATCACGCCGGCCGCCTCGGCCGCCGACGTCATCGCCAACGTGCCGAACGTGACGGTGGACCAGGACGGCAAGGTGGCCATACGCGGCAACCAGAACACGCAGATTTTCGTCGACGGCAAGCGCTCGGCGATGTTTTCCGGCGCCAACGCCGGCGATGCGCTGAACAGCTATCCAGCCGAGGCGCTGGAAAGCGTCGAGGTGATCACCGTGCCGGGCGCCGAATTCGGCTCCGAGGGTGGCGGCGGCCCGATCCTGAACCTGATCACGCGTCGCGTGCGGCCGAAAGGCGGCCAGGGCGCCATCAGCGCCGGCCTCGGGCCGGATGGACGCCATAACAGCTCCATCGTCGGCAGCTACAACGAGGGCCGCTACCAGATCGAAGGACAGGCAGGCATCAACCGCAACCTCAACGAGCGTAGCGGCTGGTCCAACTCGCTGACCAACAACGGCAACACCACCTCGTCCACCCGCCGCGCAGGGTCGAGCCGTTCGGAATCCAACACCGTGATGCTGAATCCGACCTTCACCTACAACGTCGGCGACACCGACCGCCTGCGGGCGGCGCTCAACTTCAACCGCACCAACAGCGAGAACACCTCGCTCAACGATTATCTGACCTACCAAGGCGGTACCACGCCCTACCAGCAATACCGGCAGAACAGCAGCGGCGACAGCCACATGACGGTGTACCAATTGGCCGTCACTTACGAACAAAAGTTCAACCGCACCGACAAACTGAATTACGACCTGCGGTTGTCCGGCAACGACCGCGACAGCGAAAGCCGCAATCGCAACAGCTACACCATCACGCCACCGGGCGGCCCGCGCGCGCAGTTCCTGAACGGGAACAAAAACACCAGCCGCCTGAGCGAGTTCAGCATGGACTATACCAAGGCCATCACGCCGATGCTGCTGGTAACGGCGGGCATGAAGGCCGGCGTCAACAGAGGCCAGAGCGACGCCGACTATTTCAACATCGATCCGCTGACCGGCGAGGAAGTCATCGACGAAAACCGCGCCAGCGCCTTCAAGAACACCGAGCACTCGTATGCGGCCTACTTCACCAGTAACGCCAGGCTGAGCGATCACTGGACCATCAAGCCGGGCTTGCGCTACGAGCGGACACAGCGGGATATCGATTACATCAACCAGAACAATTCCAGCAGCGACACCAGCAACCGGCTGATGCCGAGCATGTTCGTCCAATATGCCTGGGGGGATGCGGGCAACTCCACGCTGACCGGCGCCTTCACGCGCCGCATCACCCGTCCGTCACTGGAGGACATCAACCCGAACATCCGCTATGTGAACGACACCAGCTACAGCCTGGGCGATCCGCGCATCGCGCCGATGCATGGCGATAAGTTCGAACTCAAGTACGATGACAAGCTGGGCTGGCTGAGTTACACCATCACGCCGTATCGCGAGAAGGATTCGCCGCTGATCGGCCGCTCGCTGACGCCGGTACCGGGCAGCGCGGTGGTGATCACCGAGTCGGTCAACTATGGCGCCAAGACCACCAACGGCATCAGTCTCAACTTCCAGGGACGCCCTGATCGCACGCTGAATTTTGGCGCGACCTTCAATTTCCAGCATTTGACGCAGTCGGTGCTGGCCAACCGCTACAACGCTGGCGGCGTCCGCTACACCGAGGAGATGGAGCTGGTCTCCAATCCGAAGATCGTGCAACTGCGCGCGCAATACACGCTGGGCGAGCATACTTTCCAGCTGAACGGCAACTACAACGGCAAGCGGCTGATCGGTTTGAACCAGGCCGACTCCACCTGGCAGGTCAATCCTGGCTGGAGCTGGCGCTTTGCGCCCGGCATCACGCTGCGCGCCAGCGTCCGCGATCTGTTCAACAGCAATGTGAATCACAACATACAGTATTCGGATTCGGTGCAGTCGGAGAGTTACAGCAAGCAGGCAGGACGCATCTATACGGTCGCGCTGAGCTTCAGCCTGGGAGGCGTGACCGGTGATGCACGCCTGCGCAACGGCGGCGGCATGTTCCGTGGCCCGGCTGGCGAAGGTCCAGGCGGTCGCGGCCCCGGTGGCGGCGGTCCGGGTGGCGGTGGAGGCGGTGGAAACGGTCCGGGTTTCTAAACGCAAAGCTGCTAGCTAAACACCTGCTTCAAAGACTGCGCCTCGGACACAGCATCGTTCCATTCCCTCAACTTCGCCAGACTGGCTTTCGCTAGCCTGGCGCGCATAGTTTTCGATAGTGGCCCGAACCGTCGCGTGAGCTGCCGCTCAAGCAGCTCCCGCGCTTCTTCCCTACGACCTTGCTCGATGCCCTGCTCGATGCCTTGCTCGATGCCTTGCTTCAGACCTTTCTTTAAACCTTTTTGTATGCCGTCATCCAGGAACATCTGCTCCAATGGGTTGATCAATTCCATTTTGCGCTCCTTCTCCAGCTTGACAACAGCTTGCCAGTAACGTCGCTGAAGCGGCTCTGGCAGGACCATCATCCAGTTAATCACCTTGAATAGAACAATTATGCGCTCCTTGCGCCAATCATGTTCGAACAACAGTCTTGTGAGTTGCCACTTCGCCGCATAAAGCTGATCCGCATCATGGCGGGCCTGCTGCGTGCGCAGATGCGCCAGTGTGACCCAGGCGAAGGGATTATGCGACGCCAATAACTCTTCATCCCGGTCGACATAGTCCAGCAGCTTGGCAGTCGCAAACGAGATGCCCATCACTGTTCCCAACACCCGGTTATGGAATGCGTCCGGCCGCCATCCAGGACTTTCGTCGGCAAGCAGTATCAGACTGCCTACCGATTGCTCATACTCCCTGAAGATGCGGTAGTTGTAGTCAAGCATGCGGCGCGCTGTAGAAGCGTCCTGTTGCGCCTGGACTTCAATGTGGATCAGCACCCGCTGGAGACTTCCACCGCGCAGGCGTGCCTCGACCAGCTTGTCTGCAACCATGTTGTCAGTGGCGGCGCCAAAAGTGATGCCTGCCAGCTCTTTGTCGAGGAAGCGGGGTCGCTTTGACCAGTCGATCTCGGTGCAGAGGTCGGCAAAGAAGAAAGCCATGAAGTCCCGGAAAGCATGCGTCAGTGCAGTTTTCCAGGGTACATCATAGCGCGCGGGTGAGGTGGAATTGACCATCTGCCCAGTCTAAGGGCGCAGTCCTGTCCGCCGTATTGAGGTATTACAAATTTACTTCAGATCGGCGGACGGAACTTTCTGGCCTTCGCGTGACAGGTAGGCGCCCAGAGGATTGCCTTGCAGCCCCTTGAGCGCAGAGACCACGCTTTGCGCGTTGAAGACCGCGCCGGCCTCGTTGGTGTGCGTGCGGGCGTCGGAGAAGTAAGTGCCCACAGTCTGAGCGCCCAGCTTGCGATAGCCGTCGCTGATCACCATGGTCAGGTCGGCGAAGTGCGCGCCGCCGTCGCGTGCCACCTGTTGATCCCATTCGGCAAAGCTGGCGAAATCGCGACCCTGCTCCCACGAATCCTTGTGCGGCACCGGCGACAGCAGGATGACGGTCGCGCCCTTGGCCCGTGCGTCCGCCACATATTTCGCCATGTACCAGCCGAAGGTGTGGACCTGCTCCTTGCTGCCGTCCGGCCTGATATCCTCCACCGTCTCGGGACCAATGCCCTTGCCCGATGCCCGGCCTTTCATCGCCGGATCACCGATGCGGCCGCCATCGTTGTGGCCGAACTGGATCGCCACCATATCGCCAGCCTTGAGCTGTTCCAGCACCCGCTGCCAGCGGCCTTCCGTGTAGAAAGTTCGACTGCTGCGCCCGCCAATCGCATGGTTGACCACATTAATCTTTTTGGCATGGAAATACGGTGCGATGCGTTCGCCCCAGCCGATGGCGCCATTGGCGCCGCCGCTTTTCACCGTCGAGTCGCCCACCAGGAACAAGGTCGGCAAGGCCGCATCGCGCGGCTTTTCAGCCGCCACCTTGGCGGCGTCCACCACCGGCCGGTCGTCTTCCAGCGCGGCGATCGCCTGTCCGGCCGCGCTCCACGGCAAGGCCACGCGCAACGCTTTCAGCCCGGCCGCCACCGTGCGCGCATTCAACTCGGCGCCGGCCCAGTTGGTGTGCACACGCTCATCCGGCGTGGTCTGCGGGAACATCTGCATCACCGCATCGCGTCCGAGCGCATCGTACTGCCGCGCCACCTGCTCGTTCAGATCGATAAAGCCCACCTGCTGCTGGCGCGCCACCTGCTCGGCCCAGCCGCCATAGCTGTCGCGGCTGCGGCCGATCTTGCCGTTGGCGTCCCAGGCCTTGCGCGGAATCGGCGAACAGATCACCGGCGTCGCGCCGCGCTTGCGGATCTCGGCGATATACAAGCGCAGATACCAGCCATAGCTGTGCACCGTCTCATGCTTGCCGGTGAGCAGATTGTCGATTTCCTCGCTCTCCTCGCCGACGCCTTTGATGGTGCCGCGCGCGCGGCTGTTGTCGTTGAGCGCGCCGCTGTCGTTGTGGCCGAACTGTATCAGCACCACATCGCCAGCCTTGATCAACGGCAGCGTGCGCTCCCAATGCCCGCTGCTCAGGTAAGTGCGGCTGCTCAAACCGCCCACCGCGCGGTTGACCAGATTCAGCCTCGCCGTATCGAAGTAGGCCGCCAGCGGATTACCCCAGCCCCACTGCCCCGCCGGCCCCTTGCCCTGGCCGTCATCATGACCATTGCGCACGGTCGAGTCGCCGATCAGGATCAGCGACGGCAGCTGCGGGTTGGCCGGTTCCGGCAACACCACCTGCGCCTTGGCCGGGTCGGTGTTGACGGCGACCGGCAAGGCCTGGGCCATGACTGCCGTGGTGCAGCACCACAGCAGCATGGTTGCAAAGAACCGGCGTCGCATCATCAGTTCTTCACCGACAGCGTCAGGAAGTAACGACGGCCAGCCCAGGCCACCTCGTTGACGCGCAGCGACGAACCACCATCGGTCGTTTGCGCCTGGTCGGTCAGGTTCTTGCCTTCCAGCGAAACGGTGATGTTTTTGTTGTAGCGCCACTGGATCTTCGCATCCAGGTAGCCGGTCTTCTGCTGGAATACCGGATTGCCTGCCACGTCCGCACCGCCGGTGTAATAGCGGTCGCGGTAGTTGTAGGCCACACGGGCATTGATATCGCCCAAGTCATACCAGACCGCCGCGTTGTAGCTGTTCTTCGACAGGCCAGGATAGGTCAGCTCGGTGCCGTCCAGCGGGTTGATCAGCGCCGTACCTGGTGCATACTTGTAATTCATGCGGGTATAGTTCATATCCAGTCCGAGGCCGCGTGCATAGCCCGGCAGGAAGGTCAGCGCCTGGCGCCAGGTCAGCTCGACGCCATTAGTGGTGGCGCCCTGGCCGTTGGTCGGGCCGGTGACATCGAACAGAATGCCGTTGTGGAAGAAGTCCACTTTGCTACGCAACGCCTTGGTAACAATGTAGCTGTCGATTTCCTTGCGGAAGAACCCGGCAGTCAGTTGGGTATCCGCGCTTGGGTAGTACTCCAGGCTCAGATCCTTGTTGGTGGCGCGGTAAGGCTTCAGTTCAGGATTGCCGGCGGTGCAATCGTCGGTGCCGTCGCCGCCCACCAAGTTCGAGCCGCTGCCGAGAATGCAGTTTGCAGCCGGCACCAGCTTGTCGATCGCGGGACGCGCCATCACCTTGCCCCAGCCCAAGCGCAGCATGAACTGGTCAGGAATCAACCACATCATGACGTTAGCGCTTGGCAGGTAGTCATGGTATTTGTTGTCCATGCTGACGATGCTGTTGCTGATCACCGTGTCGGTGTAGGCCGTCGAGGTGCCACCATTCGGGGTTCGCACCGTCAGTTTGTTGAGGCCAGTCGCGGTATTCCGTGTGCCGGTGTAGCGCACGCCGATATTACCCCACAGGTTGCGATCAAACAGTTCGGTGTCGAAGTCGGCACGCACATAGGCCGCGCGGATCGTTTCCTTGACCTGGAAGGTCGGGATCTGCGGGTACACCTTGCCGTCGTTACCCTTAGCCGAATACACGCTGTCGAAATTAAAATGCGAGGTATCGAAGTACTGCACTGCGTTGTTATACACCGGCGACATCCAGCCCGAAGGCACGTTGCTCACGTCATTGTAGCCACCGAAGAAGGTGCCCGGCGTGCGACCGGCCACCGCCGAAATCAGCGCGGCCATATCGGCTTTGCTCACATACTTGTCGTTGTAATAGTAGTTTGGATAGCTCGGCACGGAACTGGCGCGCAGCTTGCCAGTAGTGTTGAACGGATCGTACACGATGGTCGAATTGACGTTGGCCGACGGCACGTAGATATCGTCCGCCGTGCTGGTAGTACCGTTATTGCTGACCAGGTAGCCGCCACCATCATACCGCTGCGAATCGGAACGACGTCCCTGTGCGCCAAACCAGATCTTGTTAAAGAACGGCGTGCTCAGGCGATATTTGAAGTCCAGCTTGGCCTGGTCTTCCGAGTTTTTGGTTTCATACGGACGGTATTGCAGCTGCGCTTGCACGTAGGAATTCGGATCGTCCGACGAGTAACCAGCCGGGAAAGTGAAGTGCGGCAGACCTTGCGCATCCAGTTGAACTTTCAGGCCGGGCGCGTTCTGCGTCAATACGATTGAGTTGGTCTCGTTGTGATAAGTCGACTTGGAGGTGTTCAGCAAGCCCTCTGCTTCCAGAGCACCGTTCTTGTAGTTGAAGCCGGTGCTGACGTAGTCCGATTTGATTTTCAGCTTGAAATCGCGTGCCGAGGTGCTGAACGCGCCCTGGCCGCCAACACCGCCGACGTACTGGCAATCACCGACCGTGTATTCAGTGACGATGTGGTTGCTCACCACCATGCCGGCCGGCGTAGTGGTGGCCGGCAGGGCGGTACACGTGCCGGTGCCGGTGTTGGCAATGCCGGTAGCCGGGTTATAGACCGGCGCCACGCCGGCGCTGGACAGGCGCGTCAGCGCGTTGAAATCGGTGCCGTAGTTGCGGTCATTCAGGCGCTGGTCCTGATCGTTGCGCTGATAGCTGACGAAGGCGTTGAAATCATTACTGAATTTGTACTGCGCGGTCATCTCGGCCGACGAGCGCTTATGGTCGCGGGTCCAGATGCCGTAACGCGAGGTGCCGGGGTTATAGTCATACCACTGCTGCTGGCAGGCGGTTTTCTGCGCCGCGCTCAAGGTGCTGGCGGAGCAACCGGCTGCGGTGCCGATCACGGCCACCGCCGGATCAAGCGAGGTTACCGTTTTCTCGGGCGAGCCATCCCAGTCGCGCAGGAAGCGCCAGCTGGTGTTGCGGCTGTAGTCATTCTGCGTCATCACTTTGTCGTAGACCAGGTTGGCCATGATGCCCAGGCGGCCATCCATGAACTTGTCGGCCCACAGCAGGCTGGCGCGCGGCTGTACGCCGCCACGGCTGGTGGAGTGCTCGCCCGCCACAGTGGCGGCAATGGTCATTTCCTTGAAGTCGAGCGGCTTGCGGGTGCGGATCGACACGGTGCCGCCGACGCCGCCCTCGGTCAGGTCGGAGGTGGTGCCCTTGTAGACGTCGATCGAGGCGATCAGCTCGGACGCCAGCTCGCGCAGCTCGGCGCCACGGCCGGCATTGCCGTTGGTGCCCAGAACCGACATACCGTTTATCTCAATCCGGTTCAGGTCCGGCTCGACGCCACGGATCGACACTTGCGAGCCTTCGCCGAAATCGCGCGTCAGCTGCACGCCGGTGATGCGCGACAGCGCCTCGCCGACGTTCTTGTCCGGGAATTGGTTGATGTCTTCGGCCACGATGGAGTCCGAGACGGTGGCGTTGCGGATCTTGCGGTCGATGGCGGACGCCACCGATTTGCGCGTACCGACCACCATCACGGTGGTGGCCGGCTCCTTGTCTTCCGCTGCGCGCGGTCCTTCTTTTGCGGCTTCAGTTTGTGCCATGGCGGCGTTGCTGGCCAGGATGGCCAGTGCCGATGCGACGGCGATGGTAATGGCTGGGCGTGCCAGGCGGTTGGCTTGCGTTGACTTGCTCACTTGATGTCCCCCGTTTATTTTTGGTCAGCTTGTGGGGGCATTCTAGGGGGGACTTGCAGGAAAAAATCACCTGTGCTTGAAAGAATCAAATTGTTGATTGGGGATTGCTTAGTCTGTTGTTTTGAGTGCAATCCGCCTGTAGCTGCTATACGTCGACGCTGAAATAATCAGTTCAGTGATTGAAACGCAGCACCGAAAGCCTGCGCAGCGGCGGCCGCGCGCGGTGCGCCGACATCGAAGGTGCAATGCTTGAGTGCGGGTGGCGGCGCCAGGCCGGCGGCGGCCAGCGCCAGCTCCGCGCGCAAGGCCGAGAGCATGCCGTCCAGCATGACGGTCTGCATATCCAGCGCGGCGTTGTCGGTATGGCCAGCGTCAAGCACGCTCGGTGCGAAGGCCATCGATTGCGCGCCATGGCGGATCGCTTCGCGCATGGCGACGCGGGTGGCGCGCCGCAGACGCTCGCCGTCCAGCGTGGCCGGATCGCCCATGCCGATCACCAGCAGCGCGCGCGGCGCAATGCCCGGCGGCGGCAAGGTGATCAGCAAGGTTTCCATTTCCTGCGCGCGGAAAGTGCCATTACCACGCGAACGGCTCAGGTAGCCGCCGAGCGCCTGGTCCAGCCCGAGCAGACCGCCGCTGATGCCGGCGTCGCCGACCTCGTGCTCAAACATGCAGGCGACGCTGACATCGACGTCGGCCTGCGCCGGTCCCCAGGCCACCACGTCGAATTGCACACCGTCGGCTATGCCTATCGGCAGACGCAGCGGGGAAGAAGAATCGGTCATGGCGGGTCTTTCAGGAATAAAGACCCGATCTTATCCATTACTGCGTGGGTTCCGCAACCGGTTCAATCACGCTGAACACGATCACCGCGCACAGCAAAGCGGTGCCGACCATGTACAGGAACACGCTGTTCCAGCCGTAGTGATCGAGCAGAATGCCGACTGCCAGCGGCGCGGTGGCGCCGCCGATCTGGCCGAGGAAGTTGACGATGCCGAACGCGGTCGGATAGGTCGACTTGCTGGCCAGCCCCATCGGATAAGCCGAGTAGCCGGCAAAGCCGATGCCCAGCATCAGGCCCGACAACAGCAGCGTCACGCCGAGGTAGACGGCGCTGTCCGGCGCCGCCAGCAGCAGGCACATCATCAAGGTGGTGCCGATCGCGCCCAGCAGCATCATCGGCTTGCGGCGGCCGTCCAGAAGACGGTCCGAGATCAGGCCGCCGATCAGATTGCCGGTCACCGCGCCGATGAACGGCGCCGAGGCCAGGAAGCCCATCTTCACCGAAGCGTAGCCTTTCACCGTCACCAGATAGGTCGGTATCCACGACATGAAAATATTGCTGATGCCGATCATGCAGCCATAGCCGATGGCGACGCCGATGATATTCCACGATGTCGCCACCTGGCGCACCGTCTCCAGCCGCACCACAGGTTTAGTACGGTTGATGGCGTCCAGCCACGGCATCTTGCGCATGCGCGGCTGCTCCGTCTTGCCTTGCACGACCTTGCCGTCCGCCTGAATGTAGCGCAACTCGGCAGGCGAACAATAACGGCTCTCGCTCGGCGAATTGGTGACGAAGAAAATCCACAGCACCGCGAACAGGAAGCCCGGTATCGCAAACACATAGAAGATTTCGCGCCAGCCCCAGAAGGCAATCACAATCAGACCGACCGACGGCACCAGCAGCGGCCCCAGCTTGGACGCCGCGATCCACAAGCCGGTCGCCAGTCCCTTCTCCTGCGCCGGGAACCAGCGGTTGATGACGTTGGTGCAGCCGATGCCCAGCGGTCCCTCCGCCAGTCCCAGGCCCACGCGATACAGCTGCAACAGCAACACCGACGAGGTGGTCGCCATCAGCGCCGTGAACAGCGAGGTGAATACCATGCACGCCGCCAGGAAGTAGCCGCTGGTCTTCTCGCCCATCTTCTTGTACAGCAGGCCCACCGGAATCTGCACGATGGCATAGGCGAACGAAAACAGGCTAAGGATCAGGCCCGCCTCGGTATTGGTGATGTGGTATTCCTTTTTCATGTACGGCAAGGCGATACCGAAATTGGCCCGGTCGGCGCAGGCGATCGCCCAGATACAGAAAATCAGCCCCATGACGACCCAGCGGTAGCCGGTCTTCTTTGGCTCCGTCGTTCCGGCCATCTCCGGCGGCGCCGGTGCCGGAACATTCCTGGCGAGATTAGAACTCATGCAGTGTCTCCATCATTTTTATTGGTCCTTGAAATCGTCCCACCCGGTGGCGGTGCCGTCCAATCTTTTATCGATATGAGTTGATCCGCAAATTGAATCACGCACAGCTTGTATCAGTTGATAGCCTTTTCGGATTGGACGCGGCCCGTAAAACCACCCATGATGCGGTCATCGAACCAACCTGGAGCACCCGTATGAAGCCGAATGTTTTGCAGTTGAACCCGATTCTCGTGCCAGCCATCAATGATAAGTTGAATGCCTTGTACAGCGTGCACCGCCTTTTCGAGCAACAGGACAGGACGGCATACATCAAGGAACACGGCGCAGCGATTCGCGGCGTCATCACCGGCGGCCATACCGGCATCAGCAACGAACTGATCAGCAACTTGCCAGCGTTGCAAGTAATCGCCGTCAACGGCGTCGGCACCGATGCGGTCGATCTGCAGTTTGCCCGCGAGCGCGGCATCCCGGTCACCGCCACCTTCGGCGCGCTGACCGAAGACGTGGCCGATCTGGCCATCGGCCTGATTCTGTCGGCCTGCCGCCAGATCTGCTTTGGCCACGACTATGTGACGTCCGGCGGCTGGCAAGCCAATCCGAATCCGGGCGCGATTCCGCTGTCGACCCGCTTCAGCGGCAAGCGCGTCGGCATCGTCGGCATGGGCAAGGTGGGCCGCGCGATCGCCGTGCGCGCCGCCGCCTTCGGCTGCCCGATCAGCTACACCGACCTGCGCCAGATCGACGAGATTCCGCACCGCTTCGTCCCCGACCTGCTGCAACTGGCGCGCGACAGCGACATCCTGGTGCTGGCCGCCGCCGCCGACAAGGCGCAAGGCATCATCAACGCCGCCGTGCTGGACGCGGTGGGCAAGAACGGTTATCTGATCAACATCGCGCGCGGCAAGCTGGTGGTGGAAGAAGACCTGGTCGACGCCCTGTCGCGCGGCGCCATCGCCGGCGCCGGCCTGGACGTGTTTGTTGACGAGCCCAACGTGCCGGAAGCGCTGTTCAGCATGGACCGCGTGGTGTTGCAGGCGCACCGCGCCAGCGCCACCATCGAATCGCGCACCGCGATGGGTGAGATGGTGCTGGCCAGCTTGGCGGCCGGTCTGGCCGGCCAGCGTCCGGAAGGCAGCCTGACCACCTGAGCCACGCAAACCAACGACCTGTCCTGTAGAGACCTATAATCATGGCCGACTATCGTAGCCTATTGGGACAATCCATGTTAGATCTGGGACAGGTTCGTTGCTTTGTCGCTGCGGCGACCGAGTTGAATTTCCGCCGCGCCGCCGCGCTGCTGAACATGACACAACCGCCGCTGAGCCGGCAGATTCAACTGCTGGAGCACAGTCTCGGTGTCGACTTGTTCGAGCGCGTCGGACGCACCGTCAAGCTGACCACCGAAGGCCGCATCTTTCTGGCCGATGCCATCCGCCTGCTGAACCTGGCGGAACAGGCCGAAACCACGGTACGCCGCGCCAGCAAGGGTAAGACCGGCCGCGTGCGCATCGGCTTCACCGGCGCCGCCGGCTATGAGCTGATACCGGGCCTACTGGCCGCCGCCAGGCTGGCCCTGCCGGAAATCGATGTGGTGCTGTTCGAACTGATTTCGGTGGCGCAGATCGAGGCCTTCTACGCCAACACCATCGACCTTGGCTTCATGCGGCCGGTATCGTCGCGCCAGCAGCTGGAGCAGCAACTGGTGGAGGAAGAACCGATGGTGGTGGCGCTGCCCAAAGGCCATCCGCTGTGCGCACATCAGCAGATCGCCCTGGCGCAGCTGAACGACCAGTCCTTCATCATGCATTCCCCGGTGCAGGGCAAGTATTTTTACGACCGGCTGATGGGCATCTTTGCCAGCAACGATGTCCAGGTCAACATTGCGCAATACATCGACCAGAGTCCAACGATTCTGTCGATGGTGCGTGCTGGACTGGGTGTTTCCATCCTGCCCGCGTCGGCGCAGCGCTTCCACTACGACAACGTCGAATTCCGGCCGCTGGCCGACGTGGTGGCGCCAGCCGAAATGAGCATGGCCTGGCGCCCGGACCAGGACAACCCCGCCGTCACCGCCTTCCGCATGCTGGCACTGGAGCACTTTGCCAACCAGCGCGAGCGACCGGACTGACGGCGCCCACAATCCCACAATAACGAGGAGACCATGAAAAAAATCAGTATCGCAGCCGCCATGACGGCTTTGTTCGCAGCGCAGCCCGTGTTGGCGCAATCGTCCATCACCGTGTACGGCGTGGCCGATGTCGGCCTGGTGGGCGAACGCGGCGGCAGCGATGGCAACGTCACCAAGCTCACCAGCGGGCCGGCGGCGGCGTCGCGCATCGGCTTCAAGGGCACGGAAGACCTGGGCGGCGGCGTAGCGGCATTTTTCATCCTCGAAGCGGGCTACAGCATCGATACCGGCGCGTTCGCATCGTCCAGCATGCCGTTCAACCGGCAATCGCTGATCGGCCTAAAAAGCAGCGCCGGTAGCCTGATGCTGGGCCGCCAGACCACGCCGTATCACAACACGCTGGTAGCGGTGGCCGATCCGTTCGCCACCGGATATGCCGGCACCATCAAGAATGCATTCCCCGACTGGGGCACCAACGCCCGCACCAACAACACGGTGATGTACGCCTCGCCCGACGTCAACGGCTGGAGCGGCGATATTGCCTACAGCGCCGGCGAGCAGGCGGGCGACAGTCAGGCTGGCCGCCAGCTCGGCGCCTCGTTCGGCTACAGCCGTGGCCCGCTGACGGTGCGCTTCGCCTACAGCAACCGCAACAACGACACGGCAGCCGCCGCCGGGCATCGCAGTCCCGCCATCAACCAGCTGCTGGCCGCCAATTACGACTTCGGCTTTGTCAAATTCTACGCTGCCATCGGCATTGATAAAGGCTTCAACAGCGCGCCGCTGGGCAATACCGGCAATCCCTTCGGCGGCGTAGCGCCGACCGCCTCCACCGACGGCCGCGAAGGCTTGATCGGCCTGACCATGCCGCTGGCGCGCGGCACGCTGATGGCCTCACTCATGCACAAGGACGACCGGACCGCGTACAATCAGGACGCCAATGCCTGGGGTATCGGCTACGCCTATCCGCTGTCCAAGCGCACCAGCGTCTACGCCGCCTATGGCAGCATCGACAACCGTAACGGCGCGGGCTACACCGTGGCCAACAACAGCGAAGCCGGTTCCGGCGACCGCGCGTACAACCTGGGCATACGGCACTCTTTCTAAACGCGAAAGGATGCAATGCACTATGACGTAATCGTGGTCGGCCTCGGCGCGATGGGCGCCGCCACGCTGTACCAGTTGGCCAGGCGCGGCGTGCGCGTGGCCGGCATCGACCGCTACGCGCCGCCGCATGACCAAGGTTCCAGCCACGGCGATACCCGCATCACCCGGCTGGCCATCGGCGAGGGTGCGGCCTATATTCCGCTGGCGCGGAATTCGCACCGCATCTGGCGCGAACTGGAAGCGCACAGCGGCGTGCAACTGTTTGAAGAATGCGGCATGCTGATGTTGAGCGACAGCCGCGTCGCCGCGCGCGGTCATGGCACGGCGGATTTCGCCGGCGAGACCGCCGCGCTGGCAAAGCAGTATGGCATCGAGCACGAACTGCTCAATGCCAGCGCCATCGCCGAACGCTTCCCGCAATTCACCGGCTACGGCCCGCATGCGGTCGGCTATTACGAACCGGGCGCCGGCTATGTGCGGCCGGAGCGCTGCATCGACGTGCAGATCGCGCTGGCGCGGCAGGCCGGCGCCGAACTGCATCTGAATACGCAAGTGTTGTCGATGTCCTCGCGTGCCGGCGGCGGCGTGCAGGTACAAACCGCCAACGGCACGCTGACGGCGAACCGCGTGATTTCCTGCGCCGGCATGTGGAGCGGCAAGCTGCTGGGCGGGCCGTTCGCCAGTCTGCTGAAAGTCAGCCGCCAGAAGCTGTACTGGTTCGAACTGGACGAACCACAGCGCTTCGCGCCCGGCTCGCCGGTATTCATCCGGCTGGATACGGGCGCCGACGCCGACAGCTGCTACGGCTTCCCTCCCCTGCCCGGCGAAAACGCCATCAAGATCGCCACCGAGGATTACGCCAACAGCAGCGATCCGGACCAGCTGGACCGCGACATCAGCGCGGCCGACGCGCAAGCCATGTACCGGCAGCACGTAGCTGGCCGCCTGGCCGGCGTCTCCAGCCGCGTGTTGAAAGCCAAGGTCTGCGCATATACCATCACGCCGGATTTCAACTTCGTCATCGATACGCACCCGCAGTTGCCGGACGTGACCGTCGTTTCCGCCTGCTCCGGCCACGGCTTCAAGCACTCCGCCGGCATCGGCGAAGCACTGGCGCAGCGGCATTGCGGCGAGCCGGGCAACGTCGATCTATCCGCATTCACGCTTCCGCCTGCCGCGCACTCGGGTTAAAATAAGAGCAACAAACAGCCTCTAATGGAGTCGGCAATGAAAGCTCTTTCACATCTGGTGATTGCATTCGTCCTGGCAGCCTGCGGCGCAGCGCAAGCGCAGGAGCGTGGCGAAGATATCCAGCTGGTGTGCTATGGCGGGGCCGAAAAGCCGACCACCGAGTTTCATTCCGGCTTCGAGTGGGATGCGCAACAGCACAAGTATGTTCCGAAACAGAGCATGGAAAGCGGCAAGTCCGATTTCCAGGCGACCATCAATGTATCGCTGCATGGCGACCGTGGCGAAATCCAGCTGCCCAAAAGCCTGATCCCGGCGTTGCACGGCGACAGCAATAACGGCTGGTGGACCATCGACGAACTGATCGTTGGCCACAACGAGATTCGCGGCAAATTCCGCTTGAACGGCCTCAACCAGCCGCGCCTGTCGATCAACCGCCGCAGCGGCGCCATCACCATCGACGGCATGATCACATTTAACGGTCGCTGCGATCCGGATGAAGGACACCGCCGTTTCTAAGCGCATGCGACCCAATACGCTGATCTTTACACTGAGCCTGCTGTTGACAGGCCCGGTGCTGGCGCAAGGCGCCAAGGTATCGTCGCCGGTGGAACTGGCACGGCGCGCGGAGACGCTCAAGCCCGGCCAGTGGGTGTGGGCGCCGAAGATTGCGCCGGCCGGGCCGATGCTGGTGTACGTCGATCTGTCGCGCCAGTTGGCGACGATTTATCGCAACGGCGTGCGCATCGGCGTTGCCACCGTCTCCACCGGCAAGCCAGGGCATGAAACGCCAACCGGTGTGTTTACCATTCTGGAAAAGAATGTCGAGCACCATTCCAACGTCTATAACAACGCCAGCATGCCCTACCAGCAGCGCCTGACCTGGAGCGGCGTGGCGCTGCACGCCGGCGGCCTGCCCGGCTATCCGGAAAGCCACGGCTGTGTGCACCTGCCCTACGCCTTCGCGCGCGAGCTATTCGCCGCTACCCAACGCGGCACCACGGTGGTGGTCACCGGCGACGCCAGTCACCCGGTCAACGCCGATGGCGGCGAGGTGCTGGCGCCCGCCGTCGTCAACAGCGACGCAAGCGGCGAATTCTGGGAGCCGGCACGCGCCAAGTCCGGTCCGGTGACGATTGTGATGTCGCGCAGCGACCAGATGGCAGTGGTGCTGCGCAACGGTGTGGAGATAGGCCGCTCGCGCGCTACCCTGCCCGCCGACAACAACAGCAGCCATGTGCTGACGCTCGGCGCCGGCACTGGCGGCAAGCCGGTGTGGTTCTATGTCGGCGTGGCCGGCCACACCAACGAATCCGGTCAGCCCGTCAATGAGGCCACACTCAACCGCGTACAGGTGCCGCCGGATTTCTATGCCAAGGTCATGCCGATCCTCAAGCCCGGCGCCACTTTGCTGGTCACGGCGGCGCCACTATCGCAAGGCGCGACCGGCGCGCCTTTAACCGTTCTGAATGGTAGCCAATAATGCGTCATGCCAAGGTTGTTGTTCCACTTGCCGCCCTGATGCTGTCAGGCTGCGTCTCCGTTCAACATAGCGCACCGATGCCGGACACGGTCCGCGAGCAAGGCCTGCTGCTGAAACGGGAACTGCCGGGCAAGATGCCGGACCAGAGCGCGCCAGTGACCGGTAGCCAGTTGGTGTTGATCCCGAGCGAAAACGCCGCCGGCATGCTGGTGCCGATTCCGTTCGTCAGCGACCTGGCGACCGGCGCCTATAACAAATACCAGGCCTCCGGTCTCGGCAAGCACTACGGCGCGCTGGATGTGTTCGACATCGTGCAGCGCGCCATGGCCGACAGCCCGCTGCTGAAACAGGGCAACGGCAAGATCAGCATGTACCCGATTGTCTATCTGGCCGAATGCACCGACGGCCAATATCGCCTGTCACTGGCAGGCCGTATCGAACAAGCGCCATGGATCGGCCGCTATGTGGCGCATTTGCCGGCCACCTACAGCGAGGCCGAACTGAGCGCAGCCACGCCGGCCACGCTGGCCAGCATGCGGCGCGAGCTGGAAAGCGCCGCCGTCACGCTGCGCCGGCTGATTGAAAGCGACGCCGCCGGCAACTTCACGGCAGCGCAATACCACGCCGATGTCGGCAGCCTGCACCTGGCATGCGCCAAGGTGGCGGGACTGGTATCGGCCAACCTGCTGCTTGCGCGCAATGCCGAGGTGGTAGAGGACGACAGCGAGCATGTGGTGGTGCGCATCGCCGGCGACCTTAGCCAAACCGGCCCATCCGGCGGCCTGATGTACGGCCTGCACTATCTGCGCAAGGACCAGCTCCACACGCTGCACAAGCAACCCAGCCAGGCTGGCAGATAAGCCGCTTACGGTTGCACGCGCTGCCACATGTAAGTTCCGGCATGATCTGCGGTCTGCAGCTGCAGCTGGCCGTCGATCACACGATAGGACTGCAACGTTTCGATGGCGGCGGGCAGCTGGATATTCAGCGGCGCGGGTGGACACATCATCCGGGTCAGCGCCAGCGGGCCGAATCGGATACCGCCCTGCTGGTCGGTGGCTTGCCAGCTGCCGCTGCCGCGATTGCAATCGATCTGCGCGGCCAGCCGGCCATCGGCCTGGAAGTGCAAGCGATACTGATCCGGTCGCGCCGGCCGGAGCTCGGCACCGCTGGACGGGCGATACGCCACCAGCGTCCAGCTGGTGTCGGCCAGGCTGGCAGGCGCTTGCGGCGCCGGCGTGGTGCACGCCGCCAAAGACGTCAGCCCCAGGAACAATGCGTTGCGCAACAATGGATGCATATTTTCTCCTTCAGTCGGTCTGATGCAGCGGAATATAAAACCGCAGATGCCCACCCCGGTGAAACATGCCGGTCAGGCGACGGCAGATTGTCCAGACGTAATAATACGATTCCCTCACCTCGGCCAACGCCCACGGCCGGTCCTTGGCGCCGTCGCGTATCATGGTCACCTTCGTGACGCTGAAGTATGGCGCCAGCAACTTGCCGACGCTGTCTTCGTCGGCATCGCCATGCAAGCCCATCACAACGATCTTCATGCTGCCCCCGGTCCGGTAACGCGGTTGCGGCCGTTGCTCTTCGACTGGTACAAACGCTCGTCGGCCTGCTTGATCAGGCTTTTCTGGTCGGCGCCATGCTCCTGGCCAGGCGCGATGGTGGCCACGCCCAGGCTGATCGTGACCACGCCGCTGCTGTTGCCGGCATGGCGGATGTTGAGCGCCATCACCGCCTTGCGGATTTCCTCGGCCACCTGCAACGCGCCGTCGGTTTCGGCGCCCGGCATGATCACTGCGAACTCCTCGCCGCCGTAGCGCGCCGCCAGGTCTTCCGAGCGGCCCAGGCAGCCGGCCACCGCGCGCGCCAGCGCCCGCAGGCATTCGTCGCCGGCCAGGTGGCCGTAGGTATCGTTGAATTTCTTGAAGAAATCGACATCCAGCATAATCAACGATACCAGCTTGTTGTCGCGCTGCGCGCGCCGTACTTCGTGCTCCAGCGTATCGTCAAACGCGCGCCGGTTGGCCAGCCCGGTCAGGCCATCCTGCATCGCGATCGACTCCAGGTTGGCGTTGGCCTTTTCCAGCTCGCCGGCAGTGATCTGCAGCGCGGCCTCGATCTGCTCGCGCACCTTGATCTGCCGCAGCAGCCTGCCGAACAGCCACAGCAACGCCGCCACCGCCGCCAGCGTGCCGCCCATGATCTCCATCGCCAGCCAGTCCCATTCGGCGAACACATCTTCCTTGGACAAGCCGGCAGCGACGATCAGCGGGTACTGGTCCAGGTGGCGGTAGCTGTACAGCCGCTCGATGCCGTCGACCTTGGCGGTCATCATGCCGGTGCCGGCCGGGCCCTGGTTGCGGTAGGCAGTCAAGATGTCGCCGGACGATACATCCATGCCGATCATGCCGGCATCGAACGGCCGCCGGTACAACAGCGTGCCGTTGTTGAGGGCGAAGAAGGCGGTACCGGCGGCGCCGAGATTGAGGCCATCGTAGGCGCGTTCGAACGAATCAAGGCGCAAGGCCACCAGCGCCACGCCGGCAAACGCGCCATCGGCCAGTTCGATGCGGCGCGATACCGGGATCACCCAATGGCCACTGCTCTTGCTCAGCACCGGCGCGCCGATATGCAGCGTGTACTGCTTGTGCGTCTGGTGGAAACGGAAGTAATCGCGCTCCGCGTTATTGCCGCTGAGCGTGGCGCCCAGCGAGGTGGCCAGCCAGCCACCGTCCCGGTCGAGCACGAACAGGCCATTGATGTCGTCGCTGCTGCGCGCCAGTTGCGCCAGATGCGCCCGCAACCGGACCAGCGCCGGCTCGGCTATCCCTTCGTGGTGGATGCGTTCGACTATGTCTTCCAGCACCACGTCGGCGATCTTGATTTCCATGTAGGCTTGCGCCGCCAGCGCCCGCGCCATGTTCTGCGTGGTCACCTGCGCTTCCCGCAGGCGCACCTCGCGCGACGACATGACGATCCAGCCGGAGACGCTGATCATCAGCGCACACACCAGCGCAAAGCTGATGCTCATCCACGCCAGCACCGGCCGCTTCCTGTGCTGCAATGGCTGCAGCCGCTGGTCAACGATCGACGGCTCGGACGCGCTCATGGCCTACGCCGCCGGGATGCGGTTGACCAGTTCCTCACCGCGCTCGAAGGCGCTGATGCTGTCAATGGTGGTCTGCATGATCTGGCCGATCGCCTCTTCGGTAAAGAACGCCTGGTGGCCGGTGACGATCACATTCGGGAACGATACCAGCCGCTGGATGATGTCGTCGCAGATGATGGTGGACGACAAGTCCTGGAAGAACAGGCTGGCTTCCTGCTCGTACACATCGATCGCCAGGCCGCCCAGCTGGCCGGTCTTCAGCGCCTCGGTGGCCGCGTAGGTATCGACCAGGCCGCCCCGGCTGGTGTTCACCAGGATGCTGCCGCGCTTGGAGCGCGCCAGCGATTCGGCGTTGACGATGTGGCGGGTTTCGTCGGTCAGCGGGCAATGCAGCGACACCACGTCGCTGCTGGCCAACAACTCCTCGACCGACACGTAGCGCCCGCCCAGCGTCGAGAACGCGGCCGAATGATAGCGGTCGTAGCCGATCACGTTGCAGCCGAAGCCGCTCATGATGCGGGCGAAGATGGTGCCGATCTTGCCGGTGCCGATCACGCCCACCGTCTTGCCGTGCAGGTCGAAGCCCATCAGGCCGTCCAGGTCGAAATTGCCCTCGCGCGTGCGCACGCTGGCGCGGGCGATCTTGCGGTTGACCGCCAGCAGCAGGCCGACCGCAAACTCGGCCACCGAATGCGGCGAGTAGTCGGTCACCCGCACCACGGCGATGCCATGGCGTTCGGCGGCGGCGGCGTCGATTTGATTGTAGCCGGTGGAACGGGTCGCCACCAGCCGCGTGCCTTGTTGCGCCAGAATCGCCAGCACCTCGGCATCGACGCTGTCGTTGACGAATACGCAGACCGCCTCGCAACCGGCCGCCAGCGGCGCGCTGGCGGCGGTCAGCCGGTCTTCCAGGAAGCGCAATTCATGGCCGGCCGTGGCGTTGGCGCGGGCCAGCATGGTCTTGTCGTAACGGCGCGCACTGAACACTGCAGTTTTCATTTGTCCGCCCTTTTCAAAGAATCAATTAAAATCCTAATAACATTTTAAACGAAAGTTTTGGCCTATGAATGAAATCAGCAACTTTCTTACCGCCCAGCCGCTGCTGGCGCTGTTCCTGACCATCGCCATCGGCTACCTGCTGGGGGCGGTCAGCATCAAGGGCCTGTCGCTGGGCTCGGGCGCGGTGCTGTTCGTCGGCCTTGCGGTCGGCGCGGCAGCGCCCAAGCTGGTGCTGCCGGCGCTGCTCGGCAACCTGGGGCTGCTGCTGTTCCTGTACGGTGTCGGCATCGCCTATGGCGCACAATTCTTTCGCGGCCTGAGCACCGCCGAAGGCATTAAGGCCAACCTGGCCGCGCTGATCGCCGTCGTCGCCGCACTGGCGCTGACGCTGGCCGCGCCCACGCTGCTGCCGTCGATCGACCTGCCGCACGCGCTGGGCGCCTTTGCCGGCGCCGGCACCAGCACTGCCGCGCTGCAGGCGGCGCTGGCGGTGTTCGGCAGCGCGCCGGCCACCGGCTATTCGATGGCCTACCCGATCGGCGTCGCCGTGCCGATTCTGCTGCTGGGTGTGGTCAACGCCTGGTTCAAGCCGCGCCTGTCGAGCGCGACGCCGGCCTCGCTGCACATGGAAGAAGTCGAGGTCACCGAGTTCTACGTGATCGGCCTGACGCTGGCGGCCGCCTCGCGCAATCTGCCGACCGGCATCTCCATCGTCGCAGTGCGTCGTGGCCATCACAACTTGGTAGCGGAAGACGCTATGCAACTGGAGCGCGACGATGTGCTGCTGGTGGCCGGCACCAATGCCACTGTGCTGCACGACGTCGCCACCCGCTTCGGCCCGGCCAATCCGGGCCGCATGCTACACGACCGCAGCGACCTCGATTACGAGCGCTTCTTCATCTCCAGCGCCGCCGTGGCCGGCCTGCAACTGTCGCAATTGAAGCTGCCGCCGGAACTGAATGCGCGCATCCTGCACCTGCGCCGCAACGACGCCGAACTGAAACTGACGCCGCAACGCCTGCTGGAATTCGGCGACCGCATCGGCGTGCTGGCGCCGCGCGCCAGCTTTCCGGCATTGCGCCAGCTGTTCGGCGATTCGATCCGTAGCACCGGCGAAATCAGCTACCTCAGCATCGGCGTCGGCGTCACGCTGGGACTGGCGTTTGGCGCGATCCACTGGCCGTTGCCGTTGCTGGGGCATCTGTCGCTGGGCTTCGCCGGCTTGCTGCTGGTGGCGCTGGTGCTTGGCCGGCAACGCCGTACCGGCATTTTCCAGTGGGCGATGCCGATCTCGGCCAATCTGGTGCTGCGCAATTTCGGCCTGACGCTGTTCCTCGGCGTGGTCGGCATTTCGTCCGGCGCCACTTTTGCCGCCACCTTCGCCGAAAACGGCATGCTGTACCTGCTGCTGGGCAGCGCCATCGTGGCGCTGATGGTGCTGGTCACCATGCTGCTCGCGCTGCTGGTGTTCCGCCTGCCGTTCGACAGCGTGGCCGGCATTGTCGCCGGCGCCACCGGCAACCCGGCCATCCTGGCGTTCGCCAATCGCATCGCCCCGACCGACCGGCCGGATATCGGCTATGCCATGATTTTCCCGTCAATGACGGTGTTGAAGATTGTGCTGGTGCAGCTGGTCGGCGTCTGGGCGCAGTAGCGCCCGCTGGCTGGGGCGCAGCAGATACACGCCGTACAGGCACAGCGGCAGCACCGCCAGCAAGGCGGCGAATGGCAGCACCGAGCCCTCGCCGCCGCTGGTGACGGCCAACATTGACGTCACCAGCGCGAAGTCCCACAAACCGTGCACCACCACCATCGGCCACACCGAACGGGTGCGCAAGCAGATCGCCGCGTAGCCGACGCCCTGCAAAAAGGCCGCCAGCGATTGCCACAGCGCGCTGCTGAAATCGCCGGTGGCCAGGCCGTTCACCGTATGCACCACGCCGAACAGCGCCGACGACATCAACACCGCCGGCCACACCGCATGCCGCTCCAGCAGGCTTTGCAGCAGTACCGAGCGGAACATCAACTCCTCCGACACCGCCACCAGCGCCGTGTTGCACGCCACGATCAGCAGCACGCTGGCCGGCGGCCAACCGCCCGCCCACGCCACCAGCAACATCAGCAGCGAATACAGCAGCGGCGGCCAGACCAGCCACAGCGATTTCCAGGGTTGCGGCACGCCCAGGCCGGCCTTGTCGCGCCGGTCCGACGCCAGCGCCGCCAGCACCGCGAACAGCGCCGCCAGTGCCCAGGCCGCGCCTATGCCGCCAGCCACCGAGTCGGCCAATGATTGCTGGCCGGGAGCGCTGAGCAGGCGGCCGACGCCCATGGTCAGGCCCAGCCACACCGCCAGCGCGGTCAGCGCCAGCGGCAACGTCATGTGCAGTCGTTTCATGCGCTTACCAGTAGCCCAGCACTTTCCACCAGGCGCCGCCAACCAGCGCGAACACCGCCAATTCCAGCACGCACATGACAAAGCCCACGCGCCACCAGTTGCCCAGCGTGACGTAGCCGCTGCCGAAGATGATCGGCGAGGTGCCGGTGGCATAGTGGGTCAGCGTCATCATGATGGCCGAGCCGGCGGTCATCATCAGCAGGAACGGCACCAGGTATTCCGGCGGCAGCAGTTGCGCGCCGACCGACAGGAAGGCAAACAGCATGGCGCTGATGTGCGCGGTGGTGCTGGCGAACAGGTAGTGCGAAAACACGAACGCCAGCAACAGTACCGTCGCCACCGGCAGCCAGCCCATGCCGCTGGCGACGATGGCATCCTTCATCGCCAGCGCGGCCCAGCTGATCACGCCCAGCTTGTTCAACTGCTCCGCCAGCATGACCAGCGCGCCGAACCAGATCAGCGTGTCCCACGCGCTCTTTTCCGACAGCACGTCGTCCCAGTCCAGCGTGCCGGTGATGATCAGCACGAACAGGCCGAGGAAGGCGACCACGGTCGGGTCCAGCGTCCACGCCGGGCCGAAGATCATGGCCGGCACATTGGCCCACAACACCAGCAGCAGGCCGAAGGTGCCGAGCATGACTTTCTCCTTCGGCGCCAGCGGCCCCATGCGATCAAGCTCGCAGCGCGCATATTGCACCGCGTCCGGCGTGACTTTCAGCTGCGGCGGCGACAGCAGGTAGATCACCAGCGGCATCAGCAACAAACAGGTCAGCCCCGGCAGCAGCATGCACAGCGCCCAGGTGGTCCAGCTCAGGTGGAAGCTCTGGTTGCTGGCCTTGGCGACAAAATCCACCACCAGCGGATTCGGCGCGGTGGCGGTCAGGAACATGGCCGAGGTGATCGGGTTGGCGTGGTAGTTGACCAGCGCCAGGTAGGTGCCGACCTTGCCTTCGGTGCCTTTGGCCGGATCGGAATCGAAGGCGTTGGCGATCGACTTCATGACCGGATGGACGATGCCGCCACCGCGCGCGGTATTACTTGGCGTGAACGGCGCCAGCACCAGCTCGCACACCGTCAGGCCGTAGCCGATGCCGATGGTGCGCTTGCCCAGCAGGGCGATGAAGATCAGGCCGATCCGGCTGCCCAGGCCGGTTTTCTTGAGCCCGCGCGAGATCAGCACCGCCACCACGATCAGCCAGATCAGCGGGCTGGCAAAGCTGCTCAGCGCATCGGTGATCGCGCCCTTCGACGAGGTGGACGTGACCTGCGACAGCGCGACGATCACGATCGCCATCAGCGCCATCACGCCGATCGGCATCACCTTCAGAATGATGGCGACTATGGTGGTAAGAAAGATCGCCACCAGCGCCCAGGCCTTCGGCTCCAGACCGGCGGGACACGGCAACGCCAGCAACACAAACAGCACCAGCGTGGCGATCAGGGCTGGCACCAGGCGGAACGGCACCGCATCGTTAAAGTAGCGGAGCATTGCAGACAGCTTCGAGAGCATGCTTAACCTTTCAAGGATTGGACTGCGGCAAGCTCTAGTGTGCCTGTTTTTTCAGAAATGTGGATTTAATGCAAATTTCGGCCTGTTTGCCACGCGGTTGACGAACCAGATAAACGGTATATACTCGGCCCATCTACAGGCTTTCTTGACAACGCTCCGTGAACACCGACCGCATTTCCATGTCGCGCAACTGTTCCGCCCTGCACCAGGGAGCATTGCCTATGGCCGGACGCCGACGCGCGTCCACGAAGGATATTTCCAGCCTTTCTGTTGCTCGGTAAGCCAGAACCTCTCCCGGTTTCTTCGCCTGCCGAGCCAACCTCCCTGCCCTGCATCGCCCGCTGGACACCAGTCCAGGCGGCACCGTCACGCACTTTTTACCGGAGTTAAGAATGAAACCGAACATCACCGTGTCCACGCTGGATATCGAACGTCTGGAAGCCCTGCTGGAAACCCAGCACAACCAGCCCTTGCAGGACGAACTGGCGCGCGCCAAAGTGGTCGAGCCGGAGGAAATCCCGTCCGACGTCGTCACCATGCGCTCGCAAGTACGCTTCGAAATCGCGCACCCGCCGCAGCAACTGTGCCTGACGCTGGCTTACCCGAAAGACATGGTCGAGCTACCGGACGGCATCTCGATCCTGACACCGATCGGCACCGCCCTGCTCGGCCTGAAAGTCGGCGATAGCATCGACTGGCCGCGCCCGGATGGTCAGCTCACCACGCTGCGCATCCTGGAAGTGCCATACCAGCCGGAGCGCGCAGGCGAAACTTTCCGCTAACTAGACGACTGGTCTAATTGTGCTATACTGCATCGCATGAAAGCCGAATACACCGACGTCCGCCAACATATTCTCGATCAAGGGAAGGCCATTATCACGCGCAAGGGATTTGCGGGTGTGGGCCTGAACGAGATCCTGACGGCCGCCGATGTGCCCAAGGGTTCCTTCTATCACTACTTCAAGTCCAAGGAACTGTTCGGCGAAGCACTGCTGGAAGATTACGTGGCGCAGTACCTGGCCGAGATGGAAACCACGCTGAGCAAGCCCGGCCAGAATGCCGCGCGCTCATTGATGGATTACTGGACCGGCTGGTTCGCGGAAGACTGCGGCTGCCGCTGCCTGGTGGTCAAGCTGAGCAGCGAAGTGGCCGATATGTCGGAACCGATGCGCGTGGCGCTGCTGGATGGCACCAGCCGCATCATCGCCCGCATCGCCGTCACGCTGGAACAAGGCGTGGCCGACGGTTCGCTGCCGGCGGTGACCGATGCCGCCCACACCGCGCAAACGCTGTACCAGCTGTGGCTGGGCGCCGCCATGCTGACCAAGCTGCGCCGCGATCCAAGCGCGCTGCAATCGGCCTGGCAAGCAACGCTGGCACTGTTGAAGCTGTAAGCATTTTTTGAATCATTTTCTAGACGACCAGTCTAATACAAAAGGAAGAACAAATGAAAAACTTCGAATTCCACAATCCCACCAAAATCGTCTTCGGCGCCGACACCGTGGCCAAGCTCTCCAGGCTGGTGCCTGAAACCGCCCGCGTGCTGATCCTGTACGGCGGCGCCAGCGCCGAGAAAACCGGCACGCTGGCCGAAGTGCGCAGCGCGCTCGGCAGCCGCACGGTGCAGGAATTCGGCGGCATCGAACCGAACCCAAGCTACGAAACGTTGATGCGCGCGGTCGAGCAGGTACGCAAGGAAAAGCTGGACTTCCTGCTGGCGGTCGGCGGCGGTTCGGTCATCGACGGCACCAAATTCGTTGCTGCCGCCGCGCTGTATGACGGCGAGCCATGGGAAATCGCCGAGCGCGGCGGTTCCAACATCAGGCAAGCCCTGCCCTTCGGCTCGGTGCTGACCTTGCCGGCCACCGGTTCCGAAATGAACGCCGGCAGCGTGGTCACCAAAAAGGCCACGCAAGCCAAGCTGGCCTTCCACAGCGCGCTGGTGTATCCGAAGTTTTCCATCCTCGATCCGCGCAAGACCTTCACGCTGCCAACCAGCCAGGTCGCCAACGGCCTGGTCGATGCCTTCGTCCACACCACCGAGCAATACCTGACGTATCCGGTCAACGCCCGCGTGCAGGACCGCTTCGCCGAAGGGCTGTTGCAGACGCTGGTGGAAATCGCCCCGCAAGCCATCGCATCGCCGGACGACTATGAAACCCGCGCCAACCTGATGTGGACCGCCACCCTGGCGCTGAACGGCCTGATCGGCGCCGGTGTGCCGCAGGACTGGGCCACCCACATGATCGGACACGAACTGACCGCACTGTATGACATCGACCACGCGCGCACGCTGGCGCTGGTGCTGCCGGCCCTGCTGGACGTGCAGCGCGAGCCGAAACGCGCCAAGCTGCTACAGTTCGGCGAGCGCGTCTGGAACATCACCGGCGGCAGCGACGACCAGCGCATTGACGCCGCCATCGCCCGCACCCGCGCCTTCTTCGAAGGCCTGGGCATCCCGACCCGCCTGTCCGCCTACTCGCTGGGACAGGAAGCCGTTGAAGCCGTGCTCAAGCAACTGGAAACGCACGGCATGACCGCCCTCGGCGAGCACCGCGACATTGACCTCGCGCGCAGCCGCCGCATTCTTGAAGCAGCGCTTTGATAAAGGAAACCGCCATGAAAAAGATCCTGATCGTACTGACCTCGCACGACCAACTCGGCGACACCGGCAAGAAAACCGGCTTCTGGCTGGAAGAATTCGCCGCGCCATACTACGCGCTGAAAGCCTCGGGCGCGCAACTGACTGTCGTCTCGCCGGCCGGCGGTCAGCCGCCGCTCGATCCGAAGAGCGACGAGCCGGACTCGCAGACAGACGCCACCAGGCGCTTCAAGGCTGACGCCGAAGCGCAGGCCGTGCTGGCCAACACCGGCAAGCTGGCCGACGTCAACCCGGCCGACTTCGACGCCGTGTTCTACCCCGGCGGCCACGGCCCGCTGTGGGATCTGGCCGAAGACCGCCACTCGATCAAGCTGATCGAAGACATGCTCGCCGCAGGCAAACCGGTGGGCGCGGTCTGCCACGCGCCGGGCGTGCTGCGCCATGTCAAAGCCGCCGACGGCACGCCGCTGGTGCAGGGCAAGCGCGTCACCGGCTTCACCAACACCGAGGAAGACGCGGTGGGCCTGACCGACGTGGTGCCGTTCCTGGTGGAAGACATGCTGAAGCAAAATGGCGGTCTCTACTCCAAGGTCGGCGACTGGCAGCCCTACGCCATCACCGACGGCCTGCTGGTCACCGGCCAGAACCCCGCGTCGTCGGAAGCCGCTGCGGAAGCCCTGTTGAAGTTGCTGGCATAGACCAGCTTATAGATTATCCGTTGCAAGTTCGATAAACTGGCTATCTTTAACAGCCAGCGACAGGAACTGCACTGATATGAAAAAGCTGAACATGCTCTACGCCGGACTCGTCATCGCCGCCACCGTGGGCAGTGCCCACGCCCAGATGCGGATCGAGATTTCCGGCGTAGGCGGCAACCAGATTCCGGTGGCTGTCGCCGGCTTCGCCAATGAAGGCGTCTCGCCGCAGAAGATTTCGGCGATCATCAAGGCAGACCTGGAACGCAGCGGCGCCTTCAAGATCATCGATGCCGGCGTCATCAACGACGTCAACAACATCGACTACGGCGGCTGGAAGGCCAAGGGGGCCGACGCGCTGGTGGTCGGCACCGTCGATGCGCTGGCCGACGGCAACTACGACGTGCGCTACAAGCTGCTGGACACCGTCAAGCAGGCCGGCATCTCCAGCCTGAACAAATCGGTGCCGGCCCAGGCCACCCGCCTGTCGGCGCACCAGATCGCCGACGATGTGTTCTTCAAGCTGACCGGCGTGCGCGGCGCGTTTTCCACCCGCATCTCCTACGTCAAGGAAGCGGCTCCCCACTACCATTTGATGGTGGCCGACGCCGACGGCGAAAACGAACTGCTGGCGCTGCGTTCGAACGAACCGATCATCTCGCCCGCATGGTCGCCGGACGGCACCAAGGTCGCCTACGTGTCGTTCGAACAGAAAAAGCCGGTGATCTACGTGCAAAACCTGGTCACCCGCGCGCGTACCGTGGTGGCCAATGAACCGGGCAACAACTCGGCGCCAGCATGGGCGCCAAGCGGCAACAAGCTGGCGGTGGCGCTGTCGAAGAGCGGCAACACCCAGGTCTACACCGCCAACGCCGATGGCGGCAAACTGCAACGCATTTCCAACAGCGCCGGCATCGATACCGAACCGCAATGGTCGGCGGACGGTCAGAGCATCTACTTCAGCAGCGACCGCAGCAGCGGCGCGCAGATCTACCGCATGAACCCGGATGGCGGCGACGTCAAGCGCCTTACCTTCAACGGCGACTTCAACACCAGCCCGCGCATCTCGCCCGACGGCAAGACGCTGGCCTACATCTCGCGCCGCGACGGCAACTACCAACTGTTCGTGCTGGACCTGGCCAGCGGCCAGGAGCAACGCCTGTCGGACGCCACCGACGACGAATCGCCGAGCTTCTCGCCCAACGGCAAATACATCCTGTACGCCACCCGCGCCGGCCAGCGCAAATGGCTGGCCATGGTGTCGGTGGACGGACGCGTAAAGCAGCGCCTGACCACCCCGGCCAACAACATCAAGGAGCCCGCCTGGGGGCCGTTCATGGACTAAGGCCTCCGTCCGGCGCGGACGCTATATAGCAAACAATACTGCGCTAGTGGCGCATAACTGCGCAATACGCTATATTCTTAAAAACATAGCGAATTCCACAAGGACGGCCCATGCATCCTGTTTCACCCACCGCGCAGCAACCGCTGGGCACCCGCTTTGCCCAGCCATCCGTGCCGCAATGGGATGTTTGCTGCACGCCTGCGCCGCCGATGCCGGTCGCCACGCCGCCGGCGACACGCGCCAGGCTGACGGATCTTGATCCCAACCTGCACTGCTCCATCATCGGCACCTGCCTGACGACAGCGGAACTGCGCAAGCTGATTCCGCGTTACGCGCCGTTGCTGGACCGGCGCCATGCCACCGACCTGCAAATCCATCACACCGCCGTTGAACTCACCACCGCCGGCAACGCGGTCGCCAAGGAACTGAACAAGGCACTGGATACGCGGCACGCGCTCACCATCAAAAAATTCCGCGCGGTGAACGATGAAGCGGGTCTGAAGCTGCGGTGGCAGGAGGCGATGTCGAGCGGCGACGTTCCCGGCGCCTACTGGGCGCTGATGACGCATCCGGCCGCCACCTTCGAGGTCCGCACGCTGGCCTTTGGCGATGTGCACATGCTGTCGCACCTGGTCGGCGCCTCGAACCGCGCCGATATCCGCCGCCTGACGGCGCTGGAAGAGGAATGCGAGCGCCTCAAGGATCAAAACGCCAGTCAGCAAAATCGCCTGCACGAGATGAGCGCGCGGCACGCGGCAGCCATCGACACGCTGCAACAGCAGTTGGCGGCGCAGCAAGCGCAATCAGTCCGCTACGCAGGCCCGGACGATCTACTGGAAGAAGCCGCCCACCTGCGCGCCTTGCTGGCCGACCGCGAACAAAAGCTGGCCCTGCAAGTCGGCCGCCGCAATGACACCGAGCAGAAACTGCTGGCCGGGCAGGAACATAACGCCGCGCTGCTGGCCTCATTGCAACAAGCGCATGACGATACAGGCGCGGCGCGGCGCGAACTGCGCGCGCTGGAGCAGGCATTGGCGCAAACATTGGAAGGCGGCGGCCAGGCATCATTGCCGCAGCTGCACGGCAAATGCGTGCTGTATGTGGGAGGCCGGCCCGGCGCGACAGCTGTGATCGACAAGCTGGTGACGGCGGCCGGCGGCGAGTTGCTGGCCCATGACGGCGGCATCGAAGATCGGCGCGGCATGCTGTCGGCGATCCTGCCGCGCGCGCACTTGGTGGTGTTCCCGGTCGACTTCATCAGCCACAACGCCATGCATGTAACCAAGCAGGCGTGCGCCCGTCACGGCATCGCCTGCCACCCGATCCGTAGCGCCAGCGTGGCCAGCTTTATTGAGCTGATGCAGCGATTGCACACCGAGGATAGCGCGACGGACGACTGACTATTCGCCGGGCGGCGCCAGCTCGGCGAGCAGCGGCGCCAGCTTGCTGCCGGCGGCGGCAACCGCCGCTACCTCCATCACGCGGAATTGCGCCAGCACGCGCACGCCGGCGTCCGTCAGTTGTGCGCCGCCACCGCGCGTGCCGCCGACTGCGCTGCGCACCAATGGCTCGCGGAAGCTGCGGTTCATCACGTCCACCAGCATCCAGGCGCGGCGGTAAGACATGTCCATGGCGCGCGCGGCCGCGCTGATCGAACCGGTCTGGCTGATGGCGTCCAGCAAGTCGGCCTTGCCCGGCCCTATCGCCACATCATCCCCGTGCCACAAGCGTAGTTTTACAGCGATCCTTGTATCCATCCAGACTACTTCCGATGAAAAAAATCATTATAGGACTATAGTTGCATCATCGCTATACCCACCCGATGCGCATGTTGACCGGCCAGGCGACCGTGCGCCGGATATGCCCGTCGCCCCATAGCGCGGCGATGTCGTTGGCGAATTGTGTGAGGATATCTTCACGCCCGGCTTCTTTCGCGCTGCGCACGGCGGACCAGGTTTGCAGGTAGCCGAGGAATTCGGGCAGGCGCCAGTCGACGCGGATCTGCATCAGCGGCGCTTTGAATTCCTTGAAGGGGAAATCGATGGTGGCGTAGCCGCTGTCGACCAGCTTGCGCTCAGGCGGCCAATACGGTCCGATCTCATTCCAGTAGAAGTGCTGGAAGCGCTCGTTGAGTTCGGACTCCAGATTCAGCACGCCGTAGCTGATCAGCGCCAGCACCGCGTCAGGAGCGGCGACACGGCGCACTTCGTTGTAGAACGCCGGCAGGTTGAACCAGTGCGCGGCCTGTGCGGCGGTGATCAGGCTGGCGCTGTGGTCAGCGAGCGGCAGTTTCTCCGCCGGTGCGCATTGGTAAATCACACTGCCGCTGCCGCTGGCATTGGCGATCTGGTCAGGGCTCGGATCGAGACCGATGACCTGCTCAAAGCGCTCCCCCAGCAGCTGCGTCAGCTGGCCGTTGCCGCAGCCGACGTCCACCGCCAGCCGTGCGTCCGGCGCCACGGATGCCAGATAGTCTGCCAACTGCACCGGGTATTCCGGACGGAAGCGCGCGTAGTCGCTTCCGCCCTGATCAAACCAATTCCGCATAGTGTGTCCTCCATGCGGACCGATGATACACCCTAGATCGGCGCACCCGGCGGGATGGCCGGTGCGGGACGCAGCTTGACGCTGTGCGGATCTGCCAGGTAAAGCGTGATCAGCTCCGCAGCGCGGCGGCGGTTATTGGCAACGCTGCCGGCGCCAGGATTCTTCACCAGCCATGCCGCCAGCGCACGCACCGACTGACGCACGTCGGCGTCGACTTGCGGGTGCAGCTTGTCGCCATCCAGCAGACGCAGCACGCTTTCCAGCACCACCCAGTCGGCGGCTTGCTGTACCGCTACGCCACCAGTCAGCGTGGCAGGCACCGCGCCGCGTTTCCAGCCGCTGCTCCAGACCAGCTCCAGCGTATCGGATACGCCAGGCTGCTGTGCATCGCGTGCGTGCTGCCACGACAAACGATTGAAACGGGCCGGGTCGAACAGGTACAGGCTGGTTTGCGCGGCGGCGGCTTCGGCGGCCGAGTAGGGATCGAACACGCGCTCCATGCTGGTAGCGAAGTATTCCGGCGTGCGCTGGTAGCCCTGGGCCGGCGGGGTCAGCAGATCCAGCACCTTGGCCGGCAGCGCCAGTTGCTCGGCGCGCAGGCTATCGATCAGCTTTTGCAGCGCCTGGCGCTGAATGCGCGCTGGCACGATCTGCACGCCGGCCTGACGCGCGCCGCTACGCACGTCGCCAATGGTGGCGTAGTCGAACGCGCCGCCAGCGACCAGGCGCGCGACTGCTTCGGTCTGGTAGCGATGCAACAGGTACACCGGCACCAGGCGCGCCTCCAGCTCACCGGTCTGGCGCGCGTCCGGCAGCACGCCGATGGAGAACTGTTGCAGCGCCCGGCGGCGGGCGGTCATCACCAGATCCCAGCCGGCCAGCGAATCGGGGCCGAGATCCCACATCAGCCCGTTCGGATGGCTGGCGCCGGCGGGACGCGAGTCGGCATCGCTGACGTAGTCCAGCTGCTGCGCTTTGGCTTGTGCGCGCAGACGTGCCAGTCCTTCAACTTCGGCTTGCGGCGTGGCGAATTCGCTGTAGGTGTGCGCGACGATGAAGTCGTCCCACGGGCCGACGCCGTTGCCGTATGGCTGGCTCAGCGCGATGTCGCCATTGGCGGTGATGGTCAGCAATGGGTGCGGGTAGTCCATCACCGAACCGTTGCCCTGACGGCTGGCGGCGAAGTTATGGGCGAAGCCCAGCGTATGGCCGACTTCGTGCGCGGCCAGCTGGCGCAGGCGCGACAGCACCATCTGCGCGGCTTCGGCAACGCGGGCCTGGTCAGCGCCCTCGCCTGCTTTGCCGTATGGCGCCAGCAGGCTTTCGGCGATCAGCATATCTTGCCGCATGCGCTGCGAATCCAGCGTGACCGCGCCCTTGATGATTTCGCCGGTACGCGGATCGACCAGCGAGCTGCCATAGGACCAGCCGCGCGTGTCGCGGTGTACCCAGGTGATGACGTTGTAGCGGATGTCCAGCGGGTCTACATCGTCCGGCAGCAGCTCGACGCGATAGGCATCCTTGAAGCCGGCTTTCTCGAAGGCCGTGGCCCACCAGCGCGCGCCATCCAGCAAGGCCGAACGCATCGGTTCAGGCACGCCGCGATCAAGGTAGTAGACGATGGGTTTCTTCACCGTGCTGACGGCCGCCGACGGGTCGGTCTTTTGCAGACGATGGCGGCGCTGCCAGCGCACCTCCATGCTGTCCGCCAGCGGCGCGGCGAAGTCGACATACGGGTTGGCGTTGCCGCCGGATGCCGGATGATACGCGCGCGGCGTAAAACCCGGCTCCGGCAGTCGCACCAAGCTGATATGCTGGCGCAGCGTCAGCGACGACGCATCCGCCGCCACACGGCGCACGGCGGCGCCCTCGCCCGCCCCCTGGAACGTCAGGTCGGCTTCCAGTTCGGTGTTATTGGGGAAGCTTTTGGCGTGCTCCGGCAGCACCGCGCTGCGGCTGGCGTTAACGGTGTAGTTGCCTTGCTTCGCACCGGCCAGACGGCGGGCAATGCCATGCTGGTCGGCCAGCAGGAAGCTGGAGAAGTCGATCAGATAGCCGCCCTGCTCGCTCGCCAGAATGTCGCCTGACCACAGCACCGCACGGGCGAAGGCTTGCACCGCGCTGGCGCGTTCATCCGCGTTGGCGGAGTCGGCGACGTAGCGGGTGTTGTCCTGCAACAGGAACAGGCGCGTGCCGCGTTTTTCAAAGCGAACGGTTTTAACGTCGCCCGGCTGGCCGCGATCCAGGCCAACATCGTTCGATCCAAGGCCGTGCGGCAAGGAGCTGACCAGCAAGAACGGGCTGTTCAGTTCCTTAACCGTCAACAGCACGCGGCCCTTGTCAGCATCGCGCCAGACCTGCTGGAAGCCAGGTTGCGCTTGCAGACTGGCGGTCAGCGCGGCGATGCTGCGCTGGGACGCGGTGCCGGCCGCCGCCGGGGCGGCCTCGGCCAGCGCCGGCGACGCGCATAGCAGCGTCACGCACGCGGACAGCGATAGTACAGCCGGCCGCAGCCAGCCGTGCGCGGAGGACAAGCGCTTCATTGCGCCGACTTCGCCAGAATCAGCTTCATCAGCTCAGTCGCGCCGACCTTGCCTTTTTCGCTGATCAGCTCACGCGAGGTGTTGTCGCCAATCTCGAACACAATCGCTTCCATCCCATGCTCCTTGAGGAAGTAGTTGCGTGACACGGTAGTCGGTTCCAGGCGGTCCGACGGCTGAATCACAGGCTTGTAGTGCGGAATAGCCTGTTGGATCTTGTCCAGCCACTCCGGCACCAGGCCCGGCATATTGCCCTTGAACTTGGGGTCCAGCGTGTAATAGATGTCGTCCCAGGTTGAATGGAAGTCGATGCCGAAGTAAAACTTGGTGCCGTCCGCCGCGCGCTGCTTCAGGAAATCGCGCACCGCGCGCGTCTCCGGCTGGTTGAAGTCCGACCAATCGCGGTTCAGGTCGATGCCGCCGACATTGTGGCGCCAGAAGCCGCCGTCCACGCCGTCCGGATTCATCAGCGGCACCACATACACCGTCCAGTCCTTGCGGAAACGCTGCGCCAGCCTGGTGTCCGCCGCCAGCGTTTCTACGAAAGATTGCATGGCGAAGTAGCCAGTCACTTCCGGCGGGTGCTGGCGCGAAATCACCACAATCGCCTTCTTGCCCGATTTATTGCCCAGCGTGAGCAGCTTTAGCGGACGGCCGCCAGTGCTCTTGCCGATCTCGCTGACCTGCAACTTGTGCTTGCGGGCGATATCGTCGATCCAGCCATACACGCGCTTGGACGTATGCAGCTCCTGACCCGACACCCACAGCGGCTTGACATCCGCCTGCAGACGCAAGGTCACGTTCTTGGGCCGCGCGGTGGCGCCGCCTTCGGCATTGGCCTTGTCTTCCTCGACAATGCGCTCGGCCACCAGCGGCTTCCACTGCAACCCGTCGCTGCTCAGCTGCGGCGTGTAGCGGTGACGCGCTTTTTCCGGATACACCAGCTTGACCGAAATTTCGGCTGGCGCCTTCGACCACACCTGAAACGCATACCACGGACTCATATTGATCGGCTCATTCTCCGGCGTGATGGAGATGGTGTATTCCAGTGGCCCGGTGCGGGTGATGCCATTCAGCCGTGCACCGTCAAACTCGTTGGAAAAATATACGCCATCTTCATTGAACGGGAACACGCCCTTGCCTTGTCTGTCGGTAGGCCGGCTACTGGTATCGACCGCCGCGCGAATCGGCGGCTGCCCCTGATACTGCTGGGCGGTCGCGCCTGCCGCCAGCAGCAGCGTTAAAACTAAAGCGGAAAACTTTTTCATATCAACTCATCAGAAAGTGTAAGCGGCGGTCACGCCGATGCGGCGGAACTGCGGCGAGTAGCCGCTGCGCCATTGCACCGGGGCGTCCTGCTCGAACAGGTTGTTCACAAACAGGCTCAGCTTGGTGTGCGGGATGCCGCTCCAGGCCAGGTTGTAGTCAACCGTGGTATTGCTGCCGACATGGGCGCAAGTATCCAGATAGGCCGCAGGCACGCTGTTGGTGGCGCAGTAGGTCGGCGACGATACACTGTTGTTGCTGTAGCCGCTGGTGTAGTTGAGGGTGGCACCGTGATCGAAGTCGCCAGCTTTCAACGACGCACGCAGCTTGGTGTTCAGGCGCGGGCCGCCGTCCCAGTTGCCGGCCTGGTTGGCGCTGTAGGCGCCGTTGGTCACGCTGTACTCCTGATACTTCCGGGTGTAAGCGCCTTCCAGCTTCAGGCGAACCTGGCCCAGCGCGGTGTTAAAGCGGCCGGAGGCGTCGAAGTCGAAGCCCGAGGTGCGCGTCTTGCCGCTGTTGACGTACGGGTTGTACACCAGCGCGACCTTGCCGATGCCGCCGAAGTTCAGCGTATTGCCCGGCGCGTATTTCTTCACCAGCGCCAGGAATTCCGCATCCGACGCGCTGTTGTCCACACGTACCAGCTGGCCGGCTGGCAGGTTGGCTTCGCCTTGCAGGATGTCCGCCAGCGTGCGCGTGCCGATCTGGTCCTTGCGTTCGATATGGTAGTAGTCGATCGCCATGGTCCAGTTCTTGATCGGTTCCCACACGAAGCCGGCGGTCAGTGTGCGCGAGGTTTCCGGCTTCAGGTCCGGGTTGGACGAGACGAAGGCCGGCAGCACCGCCGAGCAGTCGTTGCCGCGATAGCTGTTGGCCAGCGCCTTGTCACCGGTGGTGGCGCCGGCGGCGTTCTGCACCAGCGTGTTCAGCGCAGTGGCGATCGGGCAGCGGCGATAGTCCTGCACACCGGTCGAATACGAGCCACGGCCCAGGCCATTGCCGGATTCGACAATATTCGGCGCACGGAAACCGCCGGAACCGGTGGCGCGCAGCAGCAGGCTGTCGGTGGCGTTGATGCGCAGTCCGACTTTGGGCGAGAAGTGGGCGTCGCTGTTGCTGGTCTTGTCGCCGCGTACCGCCGCAGTCAATTCGACGCGCTTCAGCACCGGAATGGTGGCTTCGGTGAACAGCGCGTAATGGTCAACCGTGTCCTTGACCTGCAAGCCGAAGGCGCTGACCAGATCGCCGCGCAGCACATTGTCCGAGCTCTTCATCTCGTAGCTCTCGCGACGGATATCGGTGCCGACCGCGATGCGCAGCGGGCCGGCCGGCAGTTGCGCCACTTCGCCGCTGACGGTGGCGTCGACGAAGGTGATCTTGGCCTTGCCGTAGGTATTCCGGACCGGGAACATCGACTCCAGCAACGCCGGGTCATTCTGCTGGCCGAACTTGTAGGCGCCGCTGACGATGGCGTTGGTATAGCCGGTCGCGCTGGTGCCGCGGAAGTCCTTGTCGGCGCTGGATTTCATGTGGCCGACGGCGGATTTCCAGTCCCAGCCGCCGATCTCGCCATTCAGGCTCAGCACGGCGCGGTACTGCTGCGATTGGGTGGTGTTGAAGTTGAAGCCGTCGCCGGTGTCCGTCAGGCGCGCGCGGTACTCCACCGGCACCGAATACGGATTGTTGGCGTGGCCGACCGGCAGCTTCGGATAGTAGAACGGTCCCTTCAGATTCCCGCCCAGCATATCGTACCAGTACGATGCCGAGGTGGTGGTGTTGGTGGTGAAACCGCTCAGCAGATAATCGGTGGTGGCGCCGGCAGCGGTCAGCTCGAAGTTGGCGTCGATTTCCTTGCCGATGCGGAAGTGGGTATTGCTGGCCAATGCCCAGCGCTTGGAGCCGGTGGCAGCGCCGTCGGTCGCCAGCGCATCGTATTTGCACTGCTTGTCGACCGGATCGATGGCGCTGGCCGGGCAGCCTGGTGCGGCGACGATGTTGGTACTGCTGAGGAAGTAGTTACCGGTCGGCGAGTACGCGCTTTTCGCATCCCAGGTCGAGCGGCCCGGCGTCAGGCGGTGCCAATCCGGATAGTGGCTGGCCAGCTCGCCGGTGGTGTAGCCGTCGTTCTTGTAGAACTCGTAGTTGACGTAGGTGTTGTAGCCATCCTTGTCCAGGTCGCCGAAGCCGACGATGCCGGTAACGTTGCGGGTGCGCAGGTCGCGGAAACCATCGGCCTCGCGGTAGTTGGCGCTGATCTTGGCGCCTTCGAAATTCTTGCGCAGAATGATGTTGACCACGCCGGCAATCGCGTCCGAGCCGTAGATGGCGGAGGCGCCGTCTTTGAGGATCTCGATGCGTTCGATGGCGGCGGCTGGGATGGCGTCGATGTTGGTGAAGTTCTGCTGCGCGGAATCGGCCAGCGCGTACTGCGCGATGCGGCGGCCGTTGACCAGCACCAGCGTCGACACCTTGCCCAGCCCGCGCATGCTGACGCCGGACGAGCCGTTGGCGAAGGTCGCCGCGCCCTGCGTGGCGGCGCTCAGCTGGGTGCTGATGGCCGAGGTGGTGGTCAGGATGCCCAGCGCGGTGGTCTCGCCGGTGCGCTCGATATCCTCGCGGTTCAGTACCTGTACCGAGCCGGCGCTTTCAGCGGCGGTGCGCTTGATGCTGCTGCCGGTGACTTCCACCCGCTGGATGGTGTCTTCCTGTGCGGCCGCGTATTCCGAATACGCCAATGCTAGCGCCAGCGCCAGGGCGCTTTTCTTTAAAGTGCTCATTCAAATCCCTCTTGTCGTTTTGTTTGCCCGCGTGGAGGCGGGCTGTGTCGTGTGGTGTAACGCAGGTTTTAGCGGTAGCCTGCGGCGCGCAGGTGCGCCAGTAAAGCGTCGGCGACGACTGCTGCGGTTTGTTCGATGCGCTCGGGCGTGGCGCGCCAGTTGGCGCCAAATTCGAGCTGCACGCTGTCGATGCCTTGTGGGTTCTGATAGCCGAATACGCGCACGATGGTGCCGCCGCTGAAGTGGGTTTCCTTCTCGTCGGCTGCTTTTGGCAGGACGTTCAGGCCGCCGGCTTCGAGGCGGGTGATCAGGCCATCGGGCTGGCCATAAAACGGTGTGTTGTGGGCGGTGAGACCGCTGCCGGTGCCACGGAAGATGGCCCCCTTGTCAAAGCTCTGGCCGTGGATATCGACCAGCAACGCCCCCGGCTGGCTGCGCACGGTGTCGACCGCGCTGCGCAGCGCGGCGTAGTATTCATCGTAGACCGGGCCGGCGGCGGGCGCCTCGTAGGCCTCCTCGGCCTTGCGGTTGAAGTCGACGTATTTGCGGCTGATCCTGGCGCCGACCAGGTACGCCTGTTTGCCGCTCTTTTCCTGCAATTGCCGCTGGATAGCAGCAGCCAGATCGTTGACGCGGTCGTCCTTGACCTTGGTGCCGTTGGCGCGTTCGGGCGCGTCGGCCAATGGCACGTCGCCGCCGTGCGGCACCGAGAAGACCAGCGGTAGCGTGCCTTGCTGAATGGTCAGGTAGTCGCCGGCGTCGGCCTTGGCGGCGCTGTGCAGGCCCAGGCTCAACAGCAGCAAGGGGATCAGTGAAGCTCTCATTGCGGTCCTTCATTAATGTAATGGACGCAATATAAAAGCCCGAGTCACAGAAGATAAGGAACCATTCCGTATATCTATGTGCGGAAGTTGTCGTATGACTTGGCGTTAAGCAGTGAGTAAGCGCGTCAAACGACGCTGTGGTGCTGTGTAGGACAAAGTTAAGATAGCTTAAATTCTTCGCCCTTTTGGACCGGGTTTTGCCACCAACGGGCAAAAATACAACAGAAGTTAATTTGATTTCGGACCGCGCTTGGCTTCGAACAGCACGTAGGCCTGGGTCAGCACCTCCTTTTTCCACTGGCTGACCATGACCGGATGGATGCTGTGCAGTTCCGCTATTTCACTGACCGTCAGGTGCCCGCGCACCGCCTCCAGCGCCACTTTGGCCTTGAATTCCGCACTGTGTACCTTCCGCCGCTTTACGTCCGTCATTCGCCGTGTCCTCAATGCTTACAGATGAACAACTAGTCTAGCGATTCAGGCGCGGATATACATTCCTAAAACATCCCCAAAACTCATCAAATAAAGCATATTCATGCTAACAAACCCAGCATTCAAAAATTTTCAGCCGCATGCCTATTACCTGGGTATCGACCTGGCGGCTTCCGCCGGCGTGATGTAGCGCTGCAGGATGGCTTGCATGGTACCGTCGGTGCGCAGGGTTTTGGCCAGCGCGTTCCAGGCCGCCAGTTGTTCGGGAGTGAAGTTCTTGCGCGACAGCGCCAGGTTGCGCGGCGTCGGCGGCTCGTGTGGAAACCAGTCGACAATCACCATCTGGTCGCGCAGGCCGCGATCCGTCAGTTCTTTTTCGTACTGCAAGGGAATCGCAAACAAGGCGCTGAAACGGCCGCCCTCCAACATGCGATACGCGATGGCCGGCGTGGGCGCGATCTGCACCCGGCCCGCCGCCATCATCTGTTCGGTCCATTTGTCGCGCGGCACGCCGTAGCTGACACCGCGCACCATGCCGAAATGCAGGCTGGGATCGGCGGTAAACGCGGCCAGCGTGGTTTTCTCGGGCGGCACGCTGCGCGGAATCACGGCGAGGAAGCGCTGCTGCAAATACGGCGCAAAGTAGGCGAAGGCATTGCGCGCCGGATTTTCCACCGCCGCCATGACGATGTCGATCTGGCCGTTCTCCAGCAGCGTGTAGGCGCGCACCCTGGGCAGCACCGAGGTTTCGATGGTGCACCCGGTACGGCGCCGCAATTCCTTGACCAGCTCGACATCGACACCCTGGCCGTCGTAGTAAAACAGTCCACTTTCATAGAACGCCAGCCGGATCGGTTGATCCGGGCACAGGTCGGCCGCCCACATGGGCGGGCTCAGCAAACCCAAACCTGCAACCAGCAGCGCATGCGGCCATGACACCATAATCTGTTCCGGAGTTAGCAATAGATGAATGTTACCTCTTTTTTAAGCGACGCCATCCCAGCACCACGCCGGCCAGCGTGGACAGGGCGCCGATGGCGCACAGGGCAATCACCACCGCGTCCCACGCCGGGCGTGTGCGCAGCACGGCAAAGTCGAGCTGGTGCAGGCCGTTGAACAGCCAGCGGTTCCATTTGCTGTTGCGGTCGGCATAGCCGGCGATCTCGCCTTGCAGCGGGTCGATGTAAAAGGTGGTTTGGTCGGGCAGCGCAAACCGCGCGCGCACCACCGGCAACACTGCCTGTTGGTGGTGACTGTAATGGTAGTCATCCTCGCTGGTCAGCATCTCGAATTTGACCGGCACACCGGGACGCAACGCGCGGGTGGCATGTTGCAGACGCTCGGCCGGCACCGGTTGCAGCAGTTGGCGCTGGGTGCGGTCGAGCAGGCTGAAATTGAGCTGGCCGTCGATGCGGCGCCATTCGAGTTCCAGCAGGCCGGCATGGCTGCGGACGAGATCGTCCACCGGTGCCGCCAGGTCGTCGCGGCTCAGCGCGCCGCCGGCAAAGGCCAGCCGATCGCTGGCAGTGACGCCCGGCGACGCCAGCCAGCCGAACGGCGTCACCGACAGCCAGCCGCTGAACAGCCAGGTCAGCATCAGCGTGCCGATGCCCAAGCCCAGCCAGTGATGCCAGGCCTGCCAGCCGCGATACGGCGAATAGCGGCCGCCGGCGTAGGGACGGCGCACGCGCAGCCGCTGGATGCCGAGCAGCATGCCCAGCATCACCAGCAGCAGCGCCGCGCCGGAGGTCCACATCACCACCTGCCGCCACGACTGGCCATGCTCGCGCAGCGGCGTGAAATAAATCCAGTGGATCACCGAGCCGGCCCAGTTCCAGGCACGCTCGCCGCGTGTGGTGTCGCGCACCAGTTCGCCGGTGCGGCTGGAGACGTACAACACGCTGCCGGCCGCATCGTCGGCGCTGACGCGGTACAGCGGCTTATGCTGCTGCACGCTGCCGAAGCTCCACTGGTCGATATCGATCACCTCGGCGGACAGCGTGCGCGCAGCCGGCGCCGCACTGCGCGCGCTGTCGACCGCCAGCTGCGCCGTCACCTGCAACGGCTCGGCGCTGTCGGCCCATACAGACCACCAGCGGCCATCGGCCTTGAAATGGTAGGCCGGACGGCCGGCCACCGCGTTCAGCCGCACCGCCGTCGGCATGCCCGGCCGGTCGGCCGCCTGCCACGCGGTCCAGGCGCTGACCTGGACCTGTTCCGCGTCGAGCGGCGTCAGCCACGCCATGCGCTCCTGCTGCGTCAGCGCCGGATACGGCACATACAGCATGACGATGCCGGAACCGAACCACAGCAGCACCAGCAAGCCGAGCGCGATGCCCAGCCAGCGGTGCCACAGATGCGCCTGACGCTTCCAGGAGCTCACGATCAGTAGCGCCACTGAACCGTCAGCTCGGCGTGACGGCGGTCACCCAGCAGGTACTGGCTGCTGCTGTACGACGTGACCGCATACAGCTTGTTGCCCAGATTGCGCAGGTTCAGCTGCACCAGCACGTTGCGGCTGTAGTTCCAGCCCAGCGAGGCGTCGAAGGTGGTGTAGGCCGGCAGCGTCTGGCGGTTGGCATTGTCGATGTAGCGTTCGCCGACATAGCGCGCGCCGAGCGCGCTGCGCCAGCCGTCGGCGCGGTAGTTGAGCCACAGATTGGACGAAATCTTCGGCACGTCGGATGGACGGTTGCCGGTGCGCGAGATGTTGCCACTTTCGATCAGCTGGTCGAACTGGGCGTCGGTATAAGCGGCGTTGGCTTCCACGCGCCACGCCGAATTCAGCGCCACGCTGGCGGTCGCTTCGGCGCCGCGCGACGATTGCGAACCGCCCTGAATCGACAGCGCCGCGTTGGCCGGGTCGCGCGTGATGATGTCATCCTTGGTGATGCGGTACAGCGCCGCCGTCCATTCGGCCTTGCCGCCGGCCAGCGATTGCTTAACGCCCGCTTCCACCTGACGCGACGAGGTCAGCTTGTAGCGGCTGTTGGCCAGGTTCAGCGACAGCATGCTGGTCACCGGATCGCTGCCGCTGCTCACCTGCGCATACAGCGAGGTGGCCTGGTCCAGCTTCCACGTCAGGCCCAGGCGCGCGGCGTTCGATTGCAGCTTCGAGGTGAAGCCGGTCGCGCCCAGCAGGCTGACGCGTTCCACCGTGTAGCGGTCATGGCGCAGGCCGGCCAGCAGCAGCAGGTCCGGCGTCAGGCTGTAGGCGTCTTCGATGTAGAAGGCGCTGGTGGTGGTGTCGGTGGCGAAGTTCGGCTTCAACGGGTCCGGGCTGTCGAACACGCCGGGATGGAAACCGGTTGGCGCCACCACGGAAGCCCCACCGTATGGTGCATTGTTGGTGTGCTTGTAGTTGATGGTCGACGCTTCCCAGCCCGCGACGACCCGGTTGGCGCCGTCGATCCAGCGCGCTTCCAGCCGGTTGCCGGTCTGCTCCTGGTCGTGCTGAATGGCGATGTAATCGCTGCGCTCGACCACATTGGCGGCGGCGTCATAGTTGTAGTTCTCGACGTTGCGCCAGTTGCGGCGCGCCTTCATATAGGCCAGCTCGTTGCTGATGGTCAGCGCCGGCGAGTAGCGCCAGGTCAGCCGCGCCACCGCCTTGTTGTCGACGAAGTCGATGTCGGCGTCGCCGACGTTGTAGTTCTGATCGCGCAGCGCGTGCGACAGGCCGCCATTGACCAGTGGCGTGCCGAAATAGCGTTGTGGCTTTTGCTCCAGGTGATCGAGCGACAGGTCCAGGTCGAGGTCCGGCGTCAGCGCGTAGTTCGCACTGGTCAGCAGCTTGCCGTGGCGCGCTTCGCCGCGGTCGATGAAACCGTCGCTGTGATCGGCATACGCGTCGATGCGGAACGCGCCCTTCTCGCCCAGCGCGCCGCTGGCGCCGACACCGGCGCGCAGCGCCTGGCCGCCGCCGACACCCGCCATCGCCTCGAACGAACTGGTGCGCGACGGCGCCTTGCGCACGGCGTTGATGGTGGCGCCGGTGGTGCCGCTGCCGTAGACGATCGAACCCGGACCGCGCAGCACTTCGATGTATTCATAGCCCCACGGGTCGGCCGGATAGGTGGCCGTGCCCGACGCCACCTGCGGACGCTGGCCGTTTTCCAGCAGCGCGATCGAGCCGCTGCCGCTGAAGCCGCGCGCAGAGTAGGCCACGCCGTTGCCCGGCGAGCTGATGTCGGTCAGGCCGGTGGTGCGGGTGACCGCTTCCTTGACCAGCAAGTCGCCGCGCGCCTGCATGGTATCGGCGCTGAGCGCCTCGACGCTGGCCGGCAGTTCCTGCGCGGTCAGATTCAGGCGGCTGGCGGTGGCGTGCTGGCGCGACAGGCCCAGCCCTTCGTTGGCGCTGGCGCCCTGAACGGTAACGGTAGGCAGGACATCGGCATCATCGGCGAAGGCGCCGCCGCTGCACAGCAAGCCGATGAGGGCGACGAGTGGACGCAAGGAAGGGGAACGGGTCATGAATTATCTCTGTACTCAATGGTTGGAATAATCCGTCGCACCATGGCAAGCGCGCACGCGCGCGCCGGCAAGCAACGTGCGTATGCGATGAGCAGCATGGAAAACGACAAACAAATAACAGGCAACAGCCACACCCCGGGCATTGCGCATTTATCGTGACTGGCCGGTCTTCTGGCTTGCCCTCATCCTTCGCTGCCCTTGCCTTCCCGTGCGGATGCACAGTGGCGTTTGGACAGCGTCGTCAGGCTTACAGCAGCGGGGGCTGCGCCGGACTGGCGCGCAATGAAAATCGCGCGCGTCACCGGCTTCCCGTTTCACCCCGCGTCTGAAAAGACACAGGGCACCATTCACGTTTGAGGGCGGATTCTACCTCAATGCCCCTACGCCTGTCATGGAGAACCGACGCTGCAGCCGGTTAAGCCCTATAATTAACGCAACTGAATTGCATTTAAGATGAATCATGACTGAATCGCTTCCGACCATTGAACTGGCTTTGCTGCTGGGTTTGCGCCACGGCCTGGCGCCCGATCACCTGGCCGCGATCGACGGCCTGACCATGCGCGCACCGCCGGTCAGTGCGCCATGGATGGGCGCGCTGTTCGCGCTGGGCCATGGCACCGTCGTGCTGCTGGTGGTGGCGCTGGCCGATCTGGCGGCGGTCTGGCTGCAACTGGATTCCACCTTCCTCAACGCGATGGCGGTGCTGGAATGGCTGCCGGGAGTCTTGCTGCTGTCGCTGGCGCTGCTGAATGCGCGCAGCCTGCTGTGGCCGCAGCAGGCCGGCCGGCGCTGCGGCATCGGCGCGCGGCTGCTGGCGCCGCTGACGCAGGTACGGCCGCTGACCGCGCTGGGCGTCGGCATGCTGTTCGCGCTGGGCGTGGAGAGCTTATTGCAGGCGCTGGCCTGGGGTTACGCATCGGCGCAGTTGGTTGGCGGCAGCTGGAGCGCGCTGCAAGTCGCCGGCGCGTTCGTGCTGGGCATGGCGATCACCGATGCGCTGGACGGCTACGCCACCGCGCGCATCGCCGCCGCCGCTGGCCAGGCGGCGATCCAGCAATTCCGCCGCCGCATCGGCTGGCCGATCGTGGCGCTGTGCACGGTCAGCGGCGTGCAACTGCTGATGTCCAAGGCATGCGCCAGTTGCGCGCTGGCCGGCGACGGCTTGCGACTGCTGGGCATGGCGATGGTGGCGACCACGCTGACGCTGTATGCCTGGACATGGATGCGTCCGCCGCAGCGCGTCACGCCTTGAATTCCTTGACCACGTAATCGATGAAGGCGCGCATCTTGGCCGGCAGGTTGCGTCGGCTCAGGTAGTACAGGTAGAGGTCGGCCGAGGGCAGCGTGTATCCGGGCATGACTTCGCGCAGGCGCCCGCTTGCCAGATACTTTGCGGCGTCCCATTCCGAACGCTGGACGATGCCGTGCCCTTCCAGCGCCCAGTTGAGCACGATATCGCCGTCGTTGCTGGATACCGCGCCGCGCACTTTCACCAGTTCCACCGCGCGGCCCTTGTGCAGGCGCCAAGTGCCGTACACATCGTCGTTCTGGCGGTGCAGGATGCAGCGGTGACGGTGCAGTTCCTGCGGCGTCTGCGGCTCGCCCGCCGCTTTCAGGTAGGCCGGCGAGGCGCACAGGAAGCGGCGATTCTTCATCAGCCGGCGCGCGGTCAGGCGCGTGTCCGGCAGTTCGCCGAAACGAATGGCGAGATCGTAGGCTTCTTCCACCAGGCTGATCGGACGGTCGGTCAGGTGCAGCTCGACTTCCACCTCCGGATACTGGTGCGCGAAGCGCGAGACGATGGGAGCGATGCGCGTGCGGCCGAATCCCGGCGTGGCATTGACCCTCAGCAGCCCTTTCGGTTCGGCGCGGCCGCTGGACACCGATTCCTCCATGTCGCGGATGCGATGCAGGATTTCGCTCGCCTGCGCCAGATACAGCTCGCCCTCGTTGGTCAGGCTGATGCGGCGCGTGGTGCGGTTGACCAGGCGCACGCCCAGCCGCTGTTCCAGCAGGCTGAGGCGCTTGGTGACGGCCGGCGGCGTCACGCCCAGTTCGCGCGCGGTGGCGCTCAGGCTGCCCAGCTTGGCCAGCAGGACGAAAAAGTGCAGATCCGGCGCCGCTTCGGTTTTCATTTAAAGTGAAGAATGGTTTAAATTACAGTGAATTATAAATCACGAATTCAAGAGTAAGCTGCGCTCATCGTTCAACCGGAGCACAGCATGAGAATCGTAGAAATCCGCGAAAAAACCGTCCCGATCAGTTCCCCGATCCGCAACGCCTACATCGACTTCAGCAAGATGACGCTGAGCCTGGTGGCGGTGGTCACCGACGTCATCCGCGACGGCAAGCCGGTGATCGGCTACGGCTTCAACTCCAACGGCCGCTACGGCCAGGGCACATTGATGCGCGAGCGTTTCATTCCGCGCATCCTGGAAGCCGATCCGGCCAGCCTGGTCGACGACAGCGGCAACAACCTCGATCCGCACAAAATCTGGAACTGCATGTTCACCAACGAGAAACCGGGCGGCCACGGCGAGCGCTCGGTGGCCATCGGCACCATCGACATGGCGGTGTGGGATGCGGTGGCCAAGATCGAAGGCAAGCCGCTGTTCCAGCTGCTGGCCGACCGCTACGGCAACGGCAAGGCCGACCGCAACATCTTCGTGTATGCGGCCGGCGGCTACTACTATCCGGGCCAGGACCACGGCAAGCTGAAGGACGAGATGCGCAGCTACATCGACCGCGGCTACACGGTGGTCAAGAAAAAAATCGGCGGCGCCTCGCTGGACGAGGACTTGCGCCGCATCGATTCGATTCTGAGCGTGCTGCAGGATGGGCAGAAGCTGGCGGTGGACGCCAACGGCCGTTTCGATCTGGACACGGCGATCAAGTACGCCAAGGCGCTGTCGCAGTACGATCTGTTCTGGTACGAGGAACCGGGCGATCCGCTCGACTTCGAGCTGCAAGCCACGCTGCGCAACTACTACGCCAATCCGATGGCCACCGGCGAGGATCTGTTCTCGATGCAGGATGCGCGCAACCTGATCCGCTACGGCGGCATGCGCGCCGACCGCGACTGGCTGCAATTCGACTGCGCGCTGAGCTACGGCCTGGTTGAGTATCTGCGCACGCTGGACATGCTGCGCGAGCATGGCTGGTCGGCCAAGCGCTGCATTCCGCACGGCGGCCACCAGATGTCGCTGAATATCGCCGCCGGCCTGGGGCTGGGCGGCAACGAGTCGTATCCGGATCTGTTCCAGCCGTATGGCGGTTTCCCGGACGGCGTCAAAGTGGACAACGGCCACATCCTGCTGCCGGAACTGCCGGGCATCGGCTTTGAAGGCAAGGCCGACCTGTACCGCGAGATGGTCAAACTGGCAGACTAGCGCGCGGGACAGGCCGTAGAGACGATCAGGACTTGAAGAAGGCCAGCAAGTCCTTGTTGATCACGTCGGCGTGGGTGGTTGGCATGCCGTGCGGGAAGCCCGGATACGAAATCAGCTTGCCGTGCTTCAGCAGTTTCACCGACTTCGCGCCGCTGTTGTTAAACGGCACGATCTGGTCGTCCTCACCGTGCAGCACCAGCACCGGGATGTCCAGCGCGCGCAGGTCGTCGCTGAAGTCCACTTGCGCAAACTGGAAAATGCAATCATAGGCGGCCTTGACGCCGCCCATCATGCCCTGGCGCCACCAGTTGTTGCGCACCGCTTCCGACACTTTCGCGCCGGGGCGGTTGAAGCCGTAGAACGGGATCGTCAGATCCATGTAGAACTGCGAACGGTTGAAGGCGGTGCCCTTGCGGATATCGTCGAACACGCTGAGCGGCACGCCGTCCGGATTGGAGGCGGATTGCACCATGATCGGCGGCACCGCGCTCACCAGCACTGCCTTGGTGACCAGGCCTTTGCCGTGCTGGCGCACGTAGCGCGCCACTTCGCCGCCGCCGGTCGAATGACCGACGTGGATCGCCTTCTTGACCTTCAGCGCGGCGACCAGCGTGGCGACGTCGGCGCTGTAGGTATCCATATCGTTGCCGGTGTCGGTCTGGGTGGAACGGCCGTGACCGCGCCGGTCATGGGCGATCACGCGGTAACCGTTCTGCAGGAAGAACATCATCTGCGCGTCCCAGTCGTCGGAAGTTAGCGGCCAGCCGTGGTGGAACCAGACGACCGGCGCCTCCTTCGGGCCCCAATCCTTGTAGAAAATCTGCGAACCGTCTTTGACTGTGATGTAGCCGCTGTCCATTTGTGGCGCTCCGTGGTGAGGTGTACTTGAAGATGGCGTGGCGCCTGCGGCGGCGGCGGGCAAGCCCACCGCTGCTGCCGCGACTGCGCCCAGTCCGCCGATGATGGCGGAACGGCGTGCGGACATGACGTCCGAAGAGGTTGGATCAGAACTCACGTGCTACTCCCAGGTTGGTGGTGGATGGTTCAAGGGCGATTAAACCACCGCGCACACAAGCTTGATAATCCCCCGTTGGGGAGGCAAATCACTACCCCACTCCTTCTCTCAGCGAGCAGCCGGCGTCAGCGCTTGCAGCCCGGCGGCAACATACACCAGTGGCGCGTTCCAGTTGATGGCGATTTCGTTGCTGGCGTAAGAGCACTCATGGTCCAGATAGGATTTGGCCGGCAGCTTGGAAGGATACGGTTTCGGGCAATGCTGCTGATCCTGCTGGCCGGGCTGAGGACCGCCGGCCAGGAAGCCAGGCACCGGCGTGGCGATGCCATCCGCCTCGGAAGGCCGGTGGTGCGGGTGCTGCGTCGATCTGGCGCCGTAGCCGGTGACGAAGGACATGTCGACCGCGTTGCGGCCAAGCACGTAGTCCAGGCCTGCTTGCGCTGCGTCCAGATAGTCTCGTTTGCCGGTCAGGCGGTAGCCGTGCAGCAACACCATGGCCTGATTCAGCGCCACCGCGTTGCTGCCCCAGACGAAGTCGCCCGTCTGCATGACGATGCCATACGGGGATTGCCGCCAGCCGCTGGTCAGTTTTTGCGCCAGCATGTCGATGCGGCTGGTGATCAGCGCCTGGTCCGCAGCGGCGCTCAAGGTCTTGCGATGACGCGCCAGCGACAGCCATGCCAGCCCGCGCACATCGCCCCATGACGGTACGGTGGCGGCCTGCTCCGGTGCGTGTAGCGCTTGGTAGAACTCCACATTGCCGGTGGTGATGTAGAGCTCGGCGGCGGCCCAGGCGAATTCGTCACTGACGTCCTTGTCGCCGTATTCGCCGGTGGCGACGTCCTTGGGCTGCTGGTAGTACTCGCGCGGATGGGCCTGCGCCCAGCGCCAGGCGGATTGCGCGGCCGCCAGCATGCGCGCCGACAAGGCCTGGTCGAACGGCGCATAGACGCGGCTGGCCGTGGCCATGACGGCGGCGAAGTCAAGCGCGGCAGCGGTGGTCTTTTGCACCACATAGCGCGGTTGCGTGGCCTTATCCGGCATCACGCTGCCGTCGAAGTTCAAATTGGTCAGCTTGTGGTAGACGCCGCCATCGGCCGGGTCTTGCATGGTCAGCATCCATTCCAGGTTCCACCAGACTTCGCTGAGAATGTCGGGCCGGCCGTTGCCGCTTTCGGGGATGTTGAGGTTTTGCTTCTGGAACAAGGCTGGGAAGTCTTCGTAGGCGGCCAGCAAGGTGTAGGTAGCGATGCCGGAATTGACGATGTACTTGTTGTAGTCGCCGGCGTCGTACCAGCCCTTGGGGCTGGAGATGATGGCGCCGGCCGGCCGCGTGGCGGAGGCGGCGGAGGCGTGAATCAGCACTTGCGTGTCCGGGTGACCGGCGGCGCGGGCATAGATGCCAGCGTATTTGGCATCCAGCGCGGTACCGGCGCGGTTGAAGTAGAACGCTTTCAACGCGGCGTCGCTGACCGCCTGATAGGCCGAGGGCGCGATCTGGAACGGTTGCGAATCCTGCAGGCCGGCCACGCGCAGCTGGTATTTGCCGGGCTGGTTCAGCGCGGAAAAGCTGGCCAGGCGTACCGAGTCGCCGGCGTCGGCCGAGCGCACCGCTGTGCCCAGCGCCCCGGTCAGCACCACCTTGCCGCTGCCTGCCTCCACCACCGCGAACTCGCGCGCGGCGCCATCCGGCACCACCGCCACTTTCGCCGCGCCGGGCAGGAAGCCGAGTTGATTGAGTTTGATGTCGTCCGCAACGGCTAAGCCATGCGCGCCAAGGCCGGCCATCGCCAGGACCAGAAGATTTTGTCTCACGTCTATTTCCTTTTGTTTTGAAAACGTTTTCAAAACATCATGGCGTATTTTGCGTGGAAGATCAACTCAAAGATAGCGGGCAAAGGCGAAACCGGCACTGAGCAGCACGCTGCCGAAGGCTGCCATGCGCAAGGTGAGCTGATAAACGGCATTGGTCAGCTCTTCCTTGGTGGCGAAGGTTCTGTACATCATTTCGTTCTGGGCTTTGAAGGCTTGCTCCAGACGCATGTCGATGTAATGTTTGAGAGCAAGTTCGATCTGTCCGGGTATGGCATCCACCCTGCCAGCCAGAACGTCGATCTTGCCACTGAGGATAGCCAATTCTTGCTTGGTGGCATAGTTAGACTTGATCACTCTCACACTCAGCGTGAGTTCCTCGATTGCGGCGGCGGTGGGATCAGTTTGCGTAGTCATGATGACGTCATCCTCTCGCCGGCCGGTTTGACTGTCAAGCAAGCTCCACCAACTCGCAGCAACCGCAAGGCGCGGTGTAAAGCTGGGTCAAACGTGCGCGGCTTAGCGGCGGCTGCGGGCGCTGGTGCGGCGGTGCACGCGGCTCTTGCGGCGCGAGGCGGCGCGGCGCACCGGCGTGTGATGGTATTTTTTGGTCTCGCCACTTTCGGCACGCTGCTTGTTGACGATGCGCGAGGCGACCTCCTCCTCGCGGCCCTGGTAGCGGCCTTCTTTTTTGAATTGGCGTTCGAGCTTCCGGTACTCGCGCTCGCGCTTCGGACTGGCGCCTCGTGGCATGACGTTCTCCTTGCTGATGACGGGAACCCTATCTTGCGCCTGTCCGACGAAAGCGTAAGTTAGCCCGTTCACTCACCGCTTGAGGTAGTTGACGAACCAGCGCCCGGCCGGACCGGGTGGGTGGTCTTTCATGTGGATGGCGTGCATCGAGAAGCCAGGACCGAGGCGGGCATGCATTTCGATCTTGATGCGCACCAGCTTGCCGCTGCGAATATCCTCTTCAACCATGTGCAAGGGCATATAGCCCCAGCCCAGGCCGGCCTTGAGGAAGGCGTGCTTGGCGCCGAGGTCGGCCAGGCGCCAGGTTTGCGTCGACATGACGCCGAAGTTGCGCCCCGTGGTCAGCGTCGAACGGTCGGTCAGCACCAGTTGGACGTGCTTGCCCGCTTCCTGGTGCGGAATCGGACCGCCATGCGCGGTCAGTGCATGGCCCGGCGCCGCCACAGCCACCGCCGCCACACTGAGCAGGAATTCCGACGCGCAACCTACTGGAATCTCCGGCAGCGAACCGATGATGGCGACCCGGCAGTTGCCATCGATCAGCGGTTGCACCACCGCGCCTAGCGCTTCGACGTACAGCCGGATCGGTGTGGCCGGAAACGCCTGCTGGAACGCCTGCACCGCCTCGGTCAGCGTGGCGATGGGGAACATGACGTCCACCGCCACCGCCAGCTCCGGCTCCAGCCCTTCGGCCAGCGTGCGCGCCTTGGCCTTGAAGGCGTTCATGCCATCCACTGCGGCGCGCGCCTGTTCCAACAGGGCGGTGCCGGCTTCGGTCAGGCGCGGGTAGCGCCCGGTGCGCTCGAACAGCGGGAAACCCACCTGCTGCTCCAGGTTGGCCAGCGTGGTGCTGACCACCGATTGCGCCCGGCGCAGCTTGCGGCCGGCAGCCGAGAAGCTGCCTTCGTCGGCGGCGGCAATAAAGGTGCGCAACTGGTCCATCGACATCGCATCCAGCATCTATCTACTCCTTGAATACTATGCATCCAATTATATAGGCTATTCAGATGGATGAGCCCGATCTAAGATGTTCCCATCAACGCATGACAAGGAGCAGAAAATGAAGCAACGAAAACTGGCATACCGCAGCGCCGGCGGCACGCGCGGCGCGATTACGCGGTTGGTGAGCCCTGGCGACGCCGGCGAGCTGATCAAGCCATTCGTCTTTCTCGACCGCTTTGAGATGCCGGCGGGCCGGGGCGGCAAAATGGGCATGCATCCGCACTCGGGCATCGCCACCGTGACGGTGATGCTGGACGGCGCCATCGCCTACAGCGAAACCACCGGTAGCCAGGGCGTGTTGCACGCCGGCGGCGTCGAGTGGATGAGCGCCGGCGGCGGCGTGTGGCATGACGGCGGTCCGGTCGAGGGCCACGGCGCGCTCGGCTTCCAGCTGTGGCTGGCCCTGCCGCCGGAAGACGAGAACGGCCCGTGCGACAGCCGCTATCTGGCGGCCGACCTGGTGCCGCGCAGCGGTCCGGCGCGTATCATCATCGGCCGTTACGGCGATGCGGCCAGCCTGCTGCAGCCACGCGCTTCGATCAATTACCTGCATGTGAAGCTGGCCGATGGCGAGCGCTGGACCTATACGCCGCCGGCAGGACACCAAGTGGCCTGGGTGGCGCCGGCCAGCGGTGCGCTACGCAGCGGTCGCACCACCATCGGCCGCGAGGTCGCGGTGTTTGAAGAAAGCGAGGACGCCATCGAATTCGTGGCGGAGGGAGATACCGAGTTCGTGCTCGGCTCAGCCGTCAAGCATCCGCACGATCTGGTCACAGGCTATTACTCGGTGCATACCAGCGCAGCCGCGCTGGAGCAAGGTGAAAACGAAATACAGCGCATCGGCAAACAGCTGCGCGCAGCAAACTTAATCTAACTGAAAAGGATACGCATCATGAACACCAACACCATCTCGATCATCGGCCGCGTACTGCTGGCAACCATCTTCGTCTTCAGCGGCATCGGCAAGGTGATGGCGCCGGAAGCCACCATCGGCTACATCGCCTCGTCCGGCCTGCCGTTTGCCACGCTGGCGTTTGCCGGTGCGGTGGCGGTGGAACTGGGCGGCGGCCTGGCGCTGGCCTTTGGCTTCAAGACCCGCATCGTGGCCGCCGTGCTGGCCGCGTTCTCGGTAGTGACGGCGCTGGCCTTCCATAACAACTTCGGCGACCAGAATCAGCTGATCCACTTCCTGAAAAACCTCGCCATGGCCGGCGGCCTGCTGCAAGTTGTGGCTTTTTACGGCAACAAGGTCAAGGCTTGATAAACAAGGCCTGCAGATCGCCATACGGCATGGCCTTGGCGATCAGCGGGCCGGCGCTGCCGGTGTCGAGGAAACCCTTGGCCATGCCGGCCGCGACCGACCATAGCGCCTGCGGAATGCCGCTGCCGGCACTCAAACGTGCCACGCCCAGCTGATGCAGTTCTTTTGCCGGTGGCAGGTCCGGCCAGTCCATCACATTGACCGGCAAACCAGCGCCAGCCACCACCTGTTTGATCTCTTCCACTTTGCAGATGCCCGGCACGAACAGGCCGTCCGCGCCGGCTTCCTTGTAGAGCGCGGCGCGCTTCAGCACCTCGGCCACGCGCTCGCCTTCCGGCGCCAGCCCTCTCAGGTACACATCGGTACGCAGATTGACGAAGATCTCGCGCCCCAATTGTTTGATGGCGCGGATCTTGTCGGCCACCAGTTCCGGCGCGTCGTTGCCGTCCTCCAGGTTGATGCCGGCCACGCCGACCTCAATCAGCCGCAGCACGCTGCGCGCCACCTGCTGAGGATCGGACGAATAGCCGTTCTCAAAATCCACCGACAGCGGCACCTTGATCACGCGGGCGATATTGGCCGCCACCGCGATAGCGCTATCGACAGGCAGATGGTCGTTATCGGCATAGCCTTGCGCCCACGCCACGCCGGCGCTGGTGGTGGCGATGGCCGATGCGCCCAGGCTTTCGAACAGGCGGGCGCTGCCGGCGTCCCAGGCGTTCGGCAGGTGCAGCAGTTGACTGCCGTCGTGCAGCTTCTTGAACTCGCTCATATGATCTCCATTAGAAAAGGCTGGCTTGCGCCGTGGTCAGGCTGTTGAAACTGTCGTTCATCGGCAGCAGGATCGAATCGGCGATCGGCTGCAATTGCTTGGTCAGATAATGTTCGTAGTCGATGTGCGAGCGCACCACTTCCAGCGGTTCCGGGCCGCCGGTGGTCATGATATAGCTGATCCAGCCGCCGTTCTGATAGCGCAGCGGACGGCGTTGCGACTGGTTGTATTCGTCGGCGATGCGCGCGGCGCGCACCTGCGGCGGCACGTTGACCTTGTATTCGTCCAGCGGCTGGCGCAGGCGCTTGCGGTAGACCAGCAACTCGTCGTAGTCGCCGGACAGGGTTTTCTCGGTGTACTCGCGCACGAAGTCCTGATACGGCTCGTCCTTGAAGATGCGCGTGAACAGGCCCTGCTGGAATTGCTGCGCCAGCGGCGTCCAATCGCTGCGCGCCACCTCCAGTCCACGGTAGATGACTTCCTCCTCGCCCTTGGCGTTGACCGCCAGGCCGGCGTAGCGCTTCTTGCTGCCCATGTCGGTGCCGCGGATGGTCGGCATGAAGAACTTCTGATAGTGCGTGTCGAACTCGATTTCCAGGTGGCAGTCGAGGCCGTGCTTTTCCTTCAGCATGGTACGCCACCACTGGTTGATGTAGTCGGCCAGGCCGTGGCCGATGGCCAGCGCTTCCGCGTTCGGGTATTCCTTTTTCAGCCAGATGAAAATGGAGTCGGTATCGCCGTAGATGACGTCATAGCCCTTGGCCTCGACCAGCTCGCGCGTCTGCTTCAGCATCTGGTGGCCGCGCAGCGTCACCGACGACACTAGGCGCGGATTGAAGAAGCGGCATTCGGTGGCGCCCAGCACGCCGCAGAAGGAATTCATCAGCAGCTTGAGCGCGGTCGACAGCGGCTCGTTTTTGGCGCGCTTGGCGGCATCGCGCTGTTTCCACAACTCGGTGGTGATGGCCGGCAGGCAGTGCTTGTCGCGCGAGAACACGGTGCCGTTGACACCTTCCACCCGCTCGGCCGGGTCGGTGGCCAGCTCGCCTTCGATCAGGCCGACCGGATCGACCAGGAAGGTGCGGATAATCGACGGATACAGACTCTTGTAGTCCAGCACCACCACCGAATCGTACAGCCCAGGCTTGGAATCGATGACGAAGCCGCCCGGCGAAGCGCCGCCGCTGACGTCGCCAACGCTCGGCGCGACATAGCCTTCGCGGTGCATGCGCGGCAGGTAGTGGTGGTTGAAGGCGGCGATCGAACCGCCCAGGTGGTCGGCCGCCAGCCCGGTCACGGTGGCGCGCTCGATCATGAAGGCCAGCAGGTTGGCCTTGGCGAAGATGCGCGTGACCAGTTCGCAGTCTTTCAGATTGTAGGTGGCCAGCGCCGGCTTGTCGTGCTGGAAGCGGCGTTCGATTTCGGCCATCTTGTCGTAGTCGTCGCCGATTTCCTTGCCCTCGCCCAGCATAGCCTGGGCGACGTTTTCCAGGCTGAAGGATGGAAACATCCACGAAGCGGCCTTCAACGCATCGATGCCGTCGAGGATGATGCGGCCTGGCAGCGGCGCGAACAGATAGCCCTGCTTGCCCGGATGCTCGCGCCACTCGATGCCTCTGCCTTCGCGCCCCAGCGCCAGCGGCACCTTGTACTTGTCGGCGTTCTTTTGCAGCACGCGCAGGTCGAACTGCACCACGTTCCAGCCGATCAGCACATCCGGATCGTGGCGCGCCATCCAGGCGTTCAGGCGTTCGATCAGCTGGCGCGGCGTGGCCAGGTATTCGAGGTCGAAGTCGACCGCCGGCGCATCGGCCGGCGCCTCGCCCAGCATATAAACCTGGCGCTGGCCGCAGCCTTCCAGCGCGATCGAGTACAGGTCTTCGTAGGCGCTGGTTTCGATGTCCAGCGACACCATTTTCAGCGTCGGCCGGTAGTCCGGCGCGGGTCTGAGCTTGCAGTTGTGGATGACATGGCCGCTGGCGTGGCCGCCCTCGGTCTGCACGCTGGCGGTGATGAAACGCTCCATCAGGTAACGCTCGGGCGGGCGGATGTCGGCCTCGTACAGCTTGATGCCGTGGTCGCGCAGTGTGCGCTCCAGCGCGGTCAGCTGCTTGTAGCGCGACGCGTACACGCCGACCACCGGCTGCTGCTGGAAAGTTTTCAATTGCAGCTCGCGCAGCTCGATGCCGCCATCCGACGCAATCTGCGCCTGGATCGCCTCGCGCAACGAGGCCTCGGCGAAGGCCACCGAAGTCTGCGCCGTGAGGCGGACTTTCCTGGGGCCGGCGTCGGTCGCCAGCCAGAAATCGATCTCCGTGCCGCCGGGCGTATCGCGCCAGTGGCGGGTCAGGATGAAGCCGGTTTGTGCGGTATGCGTCATGCCAGAATTATACTGTATGCACATACAGGCGGATAGAAATGCAAAAACCGGCGCGAGGCCGGTTTTTTGTTACAGCAGGCGCCGATTACGACGACTTGATCAAGCCAGAGATGTAGGTCAGCGAAGCGGTGATTTTCGGGCCAAGGATAGCCAGGCCGGCGGTAATGGCGGCGGCGATGGCGGCGGCCATCAGAGCGTATTCGATAGCGGTGATGCCGTCTTCGTTGGCGATGAAGTTTTTGATTGCGTTCATGATTGAATCCTCGATAAAGTTGATTGGAAAGTAAAAACTGCTTCAACTAAAACGGGGTTCAGGTTTTAGGTACTGCGTTGTTGCTGTGTTCCGATGAAAGTCATTCTACGCACCTGCGCTACGCTGCACAGCAGACAAACGTCACTTTCTTGCCGTGACATTTGTACCGATAAAAAAAAGCCCGCTACAGAGAGCGGGCTAAATCTATTTCCTTGGAGGAGAATAGAGGAGACAGGTGCAATCATGCCTGTCCCCTCCCCCTTAATCCAATTTATCTTTCTGATGCCAGAGATTCACCAAAAGCATAATGCTTAGAATTTCACATCAAGCTTGACGCTGAAGTAGCGGAATACGTCACGCGGCGGCACCCAGCTGCTGGCCGATACCTGCGGCGAGGTCGAGGTCGGGCCGGCACGGAACGACGACGGACCGCTGGCGTTGGCGTTCGGGATGTAGAACTTGTCGAACAGATTGTTGACGCGGAAACTCAGCTTGTACTTGTCCTGGTTGTCACGCACACCGAAGCCCAGATCCGTGATCGAGTAACCGTCGTTCTCGGCATTCGGATCGTTGTTGATGTTGGTGCTGTATTTGCCCTGGTAGCGCACGTTGACGTTGACGAAGCCTTTGAACGGCATCTGCGGTATCGCGAAGTCGTAGTTGGCGCCGATGTTCAGCTTGATCTTCGGCGTGCCCGGGAACACGCCGCCGTCCAGATTCTGCACGCCGGTGGTCGAGCCGGGCGCGATCGGGAAGCAGGCCGCGTTCTGGCCGGCGATCGAGCCGTTGGCCGCGTATCTGGTCGTGCCTACCGCGACGTTGGTCGGATCGCTGTAGCAAGGACCGTTGGCCCATTTGTCGATCTTCGGCCGGGTGTAGGCCAGCGCCGCGTTCACGGTCAGGTTCTGCGCCACCAGCGCGTTCATGTCCAGCTCGATACCGCGCGTGGAAATGTGCGGGATCGAATTCAACTGGCTGTAGATGGTCGGGTCGTTCGGCAGCACATAGGTGACGTTCTGCTGGTAGCCGAAGAAGTCCGACAGGTAAGCCGTGGCCGCCACCGACATGCGGTTGTTGAACAGATTGGCCTTGGTGCCGATCTCCAGGCTCTGACTGGTTTCCGGCTTGATGGGGAACGCCGCCGATGCCTTCAGGCCGGAGGTCACGTCATACGCCTCGCCCTTGTAGCCGGTCGACACCTGGGTGTAGACCATCCAGTCCGGGTTGATCTGCTTCTGGATGCTGACCTTGCCGGTGGTGGCGCGGTCGGTGTTGCCGATGCTCTGGAACTGGTCCACGCCCACCGGGCCTGGTTTGAAACTCGCCTCGTCCAGCTGGTCGGTGTAGTAGTTGCGCTTGTAGTGGTAGCCGGAGATTTCCTCGTTGACGCGCAAACCGGCGGTCAGGGTCCAGGTCGGCACGAACTCCCACGAGGCCTGGCCGAAGATCGACTTGTTGGTGTTGTAGATGTCGGTGAAGTAGTTGGTCGGGCTCGACGGCGAGGTGCCGCTACAGGTCATCGGCGCAACGCAGTAGCCACGGATGAAGTGGCGATAGATCTCGTTGTGCGCCACCCACAGGCCGGCCACATATTTAAAGGTGCCGGTATCCGGCGACACATAGCGCAGCTCCTGGGTCTTCGAGCGGATGTCGTAGGTGCCGAACTGGTTGTTGCCGATGGTCGGCACGGTCTGGCCGGCCGCCGCGATGGTCGGCTTGTCGGTAAAGTCCTGGTCGCGGAAGTCGTTGGCCAGGTATTTGCTCCACGAGGTGATCGACATCAGCGTGGCGTCGTTCGGCAAGGTCCACGATACTTTCAGGCCGACGCCACGGTCGGTCGACACCAGCCCGGTCGGGAAATCGCGCCGCACATTGCGGTTACCCTTGTCGTTGACGTTGATGCCGGCCAGCAGTTGCGACGCCGGCAGCAGCGGATTGCCGTTCAGGTAGACGCCGTCCAGCCCGATTGGCGTCGACACTTGCGTGCCGGCCGCCGCCGAACCAGTGCGCAGGTTGAAACCGTTCACCGCCGTCACGCCGCGCGAGTTTTCCTGCGAGTTGTAGCGCGGCGTCAAATCCACCTGCACGTTTTCGATTGGATTCCATTGCAGCTTGGCCATGAAGGTCTTGCCGCCCGAGCCGTTGACATCGCGGCCATCGGTCAGGTTGTGGAAGTTGCCCGGCATGCGCGTTTTGCCGGCGTACAGACGCAGCGCGAAGTGCTCGTCCAGCTGGCCGCCGGCCGAGGCGTTGACGCGCCATTCCTGGTCATTGGTCAGATAGGTGCTGGCGCGATAGGTCATCGGGCCGGAAATCTGTTTGGTGACGATGTTGACCGCGCCAGCCACCGCCGACTTGCCGAACAGCGTGCTTTGCGGACCTTTCAGCACCTCGATGCGCGCCACGTCGGCCAGGTCCTTGAAGGCCTGGAACTGGGTGGCGATCGGAATGTCGTCGATGATCACCGCCACGTCCGATTCGACGCCGATGCCGACCGAGACGGTGCCGATGCCGCGCATGAAGATGGCGTTGTTGGCGGAAGTGGTGCCCGAGCTCAGCGTCAGCGACGGCATCATCGCCACCACGTCCTCGATTTCGCGGATATTGGTGCGCTGGATTTCCTGCTCGCTCATCACCGAAATCGACATTGGAACGCTTTCCAATTTTTCGACGCGTTTATTCGCGGTAACCACTACAGTCTCCAGCGTGCCGGGCTTGGTGGTCGATTCTTCCTGTTGCGCGTGGGCGTTCATGGCCAGCAAGGCCATGCCGAGCGCTGCCGCCATCGGCGTCAGGTGTATGGGTTTTTTCATGGTCGTCTCCGTTTTAGTTTTAGTTAATCGTTTAACTTAAGTGACGAGCAAGATTAAAACAGCCTCCCGAATAAGTCAATACAAGTGGGAAATCCGCGCAACACATGCGCGGAAAACGATTAACTTAGACTTCAATGAATTATTTGTAACGGGCAAGTTCCATTTTGCCGATCTGGGCCCGGTGCACCTCGTCCGGGCCATCGGCCAGCCGCAGCGAGCGGGCGCTGGCGTAGGCATGGGCCAGGAAAGGATCGGCCATGCCGCCGCCGCCCTGCACCTGGATCGCCCAGTCTATCACCTGGCAGGCCATGTTCGGCGCCGCCACCTTGATCATGGCGATTTCCTTGGCGGCCACCTTGTTGCCGACGGTGTCCATCATGAAGGCCGCATTCAGCACCAGCAACCGCGCCTGGTCGATCAGAATGCGCGCTTCGGCAATGCGCTCCAGCGTCACGCCCTGCTGCGCCACCGGCTTGCCGAATGCTACCCGCGCCAGGCTGCGCTTGCACATCTGCGCCAGCGCCCGTTCGGCCAGGCCGATCAGGCGCATGCAGTGGTGGATGCGGCCGGGGCCGAGGCGGCCCTGGGCGATTTCGAAGCCCCGGCCCTCGCCCAGCAGCAGATTGCCGGCCGGCACGCGGACGTTGTCGAACACCACCTCGGCGTGGCCGTGCGGGGCGTCGTCGAAGCCGAATACCGGCAGGTGACGCAGAATGGTGACGCCGGGCGTGTCGCGCGGCACCAGTATCATCGATTGCTGCTTGTGCCGGCTGTCGTTGTGCGGATCGCTCTTGCCCATGAAGATGAACACCGCGCAGCGCGGATCGTTGGCGCCCGACGACCACCATTTGCGGCCGTTGATCACGTACTCGTCGCCGTCGCGGATGATGGAGCTTTCGATATTCGTGGCGTCCGACGAGGCCACCGCCGGCTCGGTCATGCCGAAGCAGGAACGGATGCGGCCGTCCAGCAGCGGCTCCAGCCATTGCTGCTGCTGTGCCGGCGTACCGTAGCGCGCCAGCACTTCCATATTGCCGGTATCCGGCGCCGAGCAGTTGAACACTTCCGGCGCCCAATGCACGCGGCCCATGATCTCGCACAGCGGCGCGTATTCCAGGTTGCTGAGGCCGGCGCCGTGTTCGGAGTCCGGCAGGAACAGGTTCCACAGGCCGGCGGCGCGCGCCTTCTGTTTCAGCTCTTCCATGATTTGAGTCGCCACCCAGGCGTTGCCGGCGTTGCGGTTGGCGTCCACCTCGGCATGGAAGGCGGCTTCATTGGGATAGACATATTGGTCCATGAAGGCCGTCAGTCTGGCCTGGAGTTGCTTCACTTTCGGGCTGTAATCGAAATCCATCTTGTCTCCTTATCGGTAGGTGACCGCGCCCGGCTGGCCCAGCCATTCCAGGTGTGCGTAATTGTTCAGATAGCTCAGCGTGAACTGGCCGGGCCGGTGCAGCAGCCTGGTGACGCCGCAGTTGGCCAGCGTCCAGTTCAGTTCCATCACCTGCTTGTCCTGCAGGCCGAGCAGGTGCTGCATCAGCGCCGCGATCACGCCGCCGGAGGTGAACACGATGGTGGTCTGCCCGCCGCTGTCGGTGTCCAGCCGCTGCAAGGCGCGCACGCAACGGTCGCGGAATGCCGGCCAGCTTTCGGTGTAATCGCCACCGTCCATCCAGCGTTGCATGGCCTCGCGGAACAGCTGCTCCAACGCGCGCGGCGGATCGACGTGGTTGGCCAGCAGCGCCTTGAACGCCACCGCATCGGCAAACTCCGGGCAATGGCGCAGCAGCACTTCCTTGTGATCGAACTCGGCGAAGTCTTCGTCGGTGATCCATTCGGTATCGATCAGCAGCTTCTTCGGCAGCGCGCCCAGGCAGGCGTCCGCCGTCTGCCGGTGGCGCGCCAGGCCGCCGTTGATCACCTGGTTGAAGCGTTGATGCGTATTGGCATACCACTGGCCCAGCAGGCGCGCCTGCTCATACCCCAGGTCCGACAACTGATCGTAATTGGCTTTGCCGAACGAGGCTTGCCCGTGCCGCACCAGAAAAATTTGTCCCATATCGCCTCCTCCCAAGACCTGTAGCTTAGCGGCTGGCCTATAATTCATCAAATGAATAGAATTAATTCTCGGGGATAAATTCCATGCATATATCCAAGGTCGATCTCAACCTGTTCATCGTGCTGGAAGCCATCTATGCCGAGGGCAGCATCACCCGCGCCAGCCTGAAAATGAACCTGACGCAGCCGGCCATCAGCCACGCGCTGAACCGCCTGCGCCAGTTGTTCGACGATCCGCTATTCGAACGCCAGGGCCATGTGATGACGCCGACGCCGCTGACGCGCTCCATCATCGAGCCGGTGCGGCGCGCGCTGCGCGGCTTCGAAGTGACGCTGACCGGCGCCGCCCGCTTCGACGCCGCCAGCAGCGAGCGCAGTTTTTCGCTGGCGGTGCGTGACGTGCTGGAAGCCAGCGTGTTGCCGCCGCTGATGGCCGGCGTCGCGCGCGAGGCGCCGTCGGCCACGCTGAACACGGTGCAGGTCAGCCGTCGCGAGCTGGAAAGCGAGCTGGCCGCCGGCACGCTGGACGCCGCCATCGACGTGCTGCTGCCGCTGCCGAATGACGTCCGCCGCCTGCAGTTGGCCGGCGACCAGACCGTGGTGCTGGTGCGGCGCGGCCATCCGCTGGTCAAGCGCAGCAAGCTGACGCTGGACACCTATCTGCAACTGGAGCACATCCAGACCAGCTCACGGCGGCGCGGGCCCGGCCTGGAAGACGTCGAACTGAGCCGGCAAGGCCTGCAACGCCGTATCCGCCTGCGCTGCCAGCACTACTTCGCCGCCTGCCGCGTGGTCAGCCAGACCGACCTGGCGCTGACCATGCCGGACCGCCTGGCGCGCATCGTCAACCAGCAGTTCGACAACCAGATCCTGCCGCTGCCCTTGTCCATGCCATCGCTGGACGTCTACCTGTACTGGCACGCCAACGTCAACAGCGACCCGGCCAACACCTGGCTGCGCACCCGGATCGCCGCCGCCATGCAGGCCGCCGGCTAAGCGCGCCGCCCCGCTTCGTCCCAGGTGATACCATGCAGTATCCCACCAGATAACAAGGTTCACGATGAATGGCAAGGAATTACAGGATCTGGAAAGCGCGGTCAAACTGCTGACCGCAACGCCTGTGCTGATCCGGATGAGCAACGCGGTCGGTTCGACCATCGAGGCCGGCATGAAGAAGCTGCCCGCCAAGGTGCGCGACGGCATCCAGGACGCCACCCACAAAGGCCTGACCAAGGCCATCGAGTTGAGCGGAAAATCACTGGACGGCAAGGTGCAGGACGCCAGCACCAGGAGCCACATGCTGGCCGCCGCCACCACCGGCGCGATCGGCGGCTTTTTCGGTTTCGCCGGCCTGGCGGTGGAGATCCCCACCACCACCCTGCTGATGATGCGCTCCATGCTCGACATCGCGCGCAGCGAAGGCCATGACGTCGCCGATCCGAAAATTCAGCTGGAATGCCTGAGCGTTTTCAGCCACGGCAGCAGTTCCACCCAGTCCGACGACGCCACCGACACCACCTATTACGCGGCCCGCGTGGCGCTGGCGGAGACGATGTCTGAAACCGCCAAGGCGCTCAGTAAGATCGCCGCCGAAAAAGCAGCGCAAGGCGCTACCAAAGGCCTGACCTCCTCCACCGCCGGCAAATGGATGGCCCGCTTCATCGACGCGGTGGCGACGCGCTTCGGCATCGTCATCACGGAGAAAGCGGCACTGCAGGCGGCGCCGTTGCTGGGCGCCTTCACTGGCGCCACCATCAACAGCCTGTTCATGAACTTTTACCAGGACGTGGCGCGCGGCCACTTCACCGTACTGCGCCTGGAGGCGCTATACGGCAAAGACGCGGTGCAAGCGGAATTCGAAGCGCTGCATGCGAAGCTGCTTGCGCTTGAAGCAAAGGGCTAGGCAGAAATCAGCACGCTGGCTTATCCCCCGCCGCCAGCGCACGCACGGCTTTCGACACATCGGCGCCGATGCGCGTGACAGCGCGGCGATGGCCTGCCACCAGTTCATCGTAGCCCGCGCCCACAGTCTCCTGCGCCACGCTGCGGCAAGTCAGCACATCGCTGCTGCCGACTTTACGCACGCTCCACACCGCGTCGATCAGCGCATATTGGCCCGGCGCCGACTCAAACCGCTGCACGTTGGCGCTGATGCGGTACACCGGCGACTGGTCCGGCACCGGCGCGCGGAACACGTCAATGGTTGCCAGCTCGCCGGTGATCGACAGCGACAAAGCCTGGCCTATCTCGGCCGCCGGCGGCGATACCCAGCGCTCCTGTTCCAGCACATCGACGCGTCCCGCGCCGGTGGTCACTACCAGCTGGTTGCGCGCCGCCTGCTTTGGCACCGTCACCGCCGGCACTTCGATGTAGTAGGCCGGCGCCGCCAGCGTGGTCTGTTTTGCCTGGTCCGCGCCAAGGCCATTGCTCAGACTATAGAACCGCTCCTGCGGCACGCTGCCGCACCCCGCCAGCATCAACGCCGCAACGGCGACCATTGCACGCATCATTTCTGCTCTCCTTTTTTCTCCGGCTTACCGCGTATCAGCGACTCCGGATGACGCTCCAGATAGTCCGCCAACGCGTTCAGCGACTCCATGGTCTCGGTCACCTGCCGCAAGGCTTCGCGCAAGTCGGACTGCACTGGCGAATCCTTTTGCAGCAGCTGGTCCGCCTCGCTGAAGGTCTTGCGTGCGGCCGCCAGCGTATCCTTCAGCTCCGGCACCACCTGCGCATCCAGACGCTTCATCAGCACCTCGGCGCTCTTCAGCGTATCGCGCAGATTCTTGCCGATCTCTTCGAACGGCACTTTATCCAGTTTGCGCGCGATGCTCGACAACTGCGTCTGCAACTCATCCAGACTGTTAGGTACGGTCGGCAGCTCCACCACCTCGGCCGTCGCATCGATCTTCACCTGCTTCGCATTCGGGAAGAAGTCCAGCGCCACATACAGCTGACCGGTCAGCAGATTCCCGGTGCGCAGCTGGCCGCGCAAGCCGCGCGACACCAGCCGCTCCAGCACCAGCGCGCCATTGCGCTCCTGGTCATCCTGCACACTCTTCGCAAAGGCGCGGCCCAGGCGCGCCGGATACATGTCCACCGTCACCGGCATGCGGAAGCTGCGCTTCACCGGATCGAACTCCACGCCCACCGAACGCACTTCACCGAGCACGATGCCGCGGAAATCCACCGCCGCGCCAGCCGACAAGCCGCGCAGCGACTGGTCGAAATACAGCACCGTGGTCACCGCCACGCCATCCGGCTCGCGCATCGCGCTGGCCTGGTCGGCCGCCAGCGCAAACTGGGTGCCGCCCGGCGCCACCGCAGCCGGTTTCTGCCCGCTGACCGACTCGAACGAAATGCCGCCCACCAGCACCGCCGCCAGCGACTGCGTATTCACCTTGAAGCCGCTCGAATCGAGCCGCACGTCGACGCCGCTGGCATGCCACCAGCGGGTATTCTTGCCCACATACTGATCGTAAGGCGCGGCGATAAACACCGACATCTTCACGCCACGCCCCTTCTCCTCCAGATCGAAGCCGGTCACCTGCCCTACCTGGATGCGGCGGTAGAAAATCGGCGCGCCGACATCGATGGAGCCCAGCGATTCGCCATGCAGCATATACGACGTGCCCTTCTCGTCGCGGGTGACCTGCGGCGGCTTCTCCAGCCCTGTGAAATCATGGGTGGTCTCCTCCGACTTGCCCGCATCGACGCCGATGTAAGAGCCGGACAGCAGGGTATTCAGTCCCGTCACGCCGCTCGCGCCAATGCGCGGCCGCACCACCCAGAAGCGCGTGTCCTCTGCGGTGAAGCGCTTGGCCTCCTTGCTCATGTCGATCGTCACCAACACCTTGGACAAATCGCGTGCCAGCGAAATCGACTTCACCAGGCCGATATCCACATCCTTGTATTTGACCTTGGTCTTGCCCGGTTCCAGGCCGTCAGCGCTGCGGAAGCTCACAGTCACCGTCGGCCCCTGATCGAGTATTGTGCGCGCCACCAGCGTCAGGCCGATCACCGCCGCCAGCAGCGGAATCAGCCACACCAGCGACGGCAGCCAGCGGCTGGCCTTCTCCACTTCCGGCTCGTTCAGCGGCGGATTGCCGCTTTCGTTCTCAGGCATGCTTCTCTCCATGTGTATCGACCGGATCCCAGATCAGGCGCGGATCGAACTGCATCGCCGCGATCATGGTCAGCACCACCACCGCACAAAATGCCAGCGCGCCGGGACCGGCCGTAATCACCGCCAGCGACTGGAAGCGCACCAGCGCCACCGTCAGCGTAATGACAAAAATATCCAGCATCGACCAGCGGCCGACAAACTCCACGATGCGATACAACACCGTGCGCTGCAAGGGTTGCCAGCGCGAGCGCCGCTGCGCCGTCCACGCCAGCACGGCCAGCGCCACCAGCTTGGCCACCGGCACCACGATGCTGGCGATAAAAATAATCGCCGCCAGCGCCGGCGAACCGCTGTTCCAGAAGTAGACCACGCCGCTGATGATGGTGTCGTCCTCCTTGCCGAACAGCGAATGCGTGTACATCACCGGCAGCAGGTTGGCCGGGATGTACAGTATCGTCGCCGCCAGCAGAAAAGCCCAGGTGCGGCCGACGCTGTCCGGATGGCGACGGTGCAGACGCGCGCCGCAGCGCGCGCAATACTGGTGCCGCACCGTGTATTTCAGCGACTCCACCAGCCCGCAGGCATGGCAGGCCAGCAGCGGCGCCCCCTTTACCAGCGCCGCATACTTGAAAGTCTTCTGCGCCACGCGGCGCGGCCCCGGCAAGTGCTCGCCGATATTCCACAGCGTTTTCGGATCGAACGACACCACGACGGCCAGCATCACGGTCAGCGCGCCGAAGGCGAACAGGCCGGGATGCACCACCACTTCCGCCAGGCTGGTCATCTTGATGATGGTGACCAGGATGCCGATCATCAGCACTTCCGTCATGCCCCAGCGCCGCGCCATGCCGACCGCGCGCAGCAGATGGTCGAAGCCCGGCGGCCGCCGGCCGGCGCGCAGCGACATCGTCACATACAGCAAAGAACCTAGTTCCACCGCCGGCAACAGCATCGTGAACAGGAACACCACCACCGCCACCAGCTGCATCTGCTCCATCCACATCACGCGAATGGCGCCCAACAGCGTGGCGCTGGTGTTGTAGCCGCCCACCTCCAGCTCAACGATGGGAAACAACTGCGCGATCAGGAAAGTGAACACCGTCGCCATGGTGATCGCCGCCATGCGGCCGGCGTCCGCATGCAGGCCGCGATACAGGACCGAGCGGCAACGCACGCAGCGCGCCTTCTCGCGCGGGCGTAACGGACGGTGCTGGTGCAGCGCGCCGCAGTCGTGACAGCTGATCAGATCGTATCGATGCACAGGCTGGCCGGATGGTCAATAATGGCCTTATCATACGACAAAGCCGGATCAGCTATGATAGAGCACTAACTCAAAACGAAACTCAAAAGAAAACGGAGACAGCCGATGCCCCGCTATTGGCCCGCGTTGCTCACCGCCGCCATCGCCAGCCTTCCCGCCGCCGCGCAAGGCCCGGACACGCTAATCTTCGGCACCACCCATGAAAGCGATTCGGTGGTCTACCAGTACGCCGGCGCCTACCTGAAAAAACTGTGTGCCGAAATCCGCCAGCGCTGCGAGCTGCAAAGCCTGCCCGGCCGGCGCGCCGAGGCGATGCTGGCCGACGGCAGCATCGCCGGCGAAATGGGCCGGGTCCAGGACTACGGCCGCAAGCATCCACAATACCTGCGCATTGACGAGCCGTTTGTGCAGACCCACACCTTCGTCTTCACGCCGCTTGGCCAGCCGGCCATCGACAGCTGGGAGCAACTGGCGCGGCAGGTCCGCACCGTCAGCTATAAGCGCGGCATCCACACCTATCAGACCAAGCTTGAAAAACTGCGGCCGCAGGTAGCGCCGCACGATGTGCAAACCGTGGCCGCCTGCCTGCAGATGGTGCTGGCGGGCCGCGACCAGGCCTGCGTCTACGATGACGGCAGCTTGAGCCCAGCCTCGCACGCCATGCTGCCGCGAGGGCGCATCGGCAAGCCGCTGGAAGAATTGAGCCTGTATATTTATCTCGGCCGCGACCAGCGCGCGCTGGTGCCCGCCATCAATGCCGCCGCCAGCCGCCTGCAGGCGCAGGGACTGAAGACAGAACTGCACCGCAAATATTTTATTTTGCCTTGACGCTGGACGGCAGTTCCTGGAAGTCGTCACTTTTCACCAGCGCCTGCCAGGTTGCCATCAGCTTGGCCGGCGGCGTGATCAGCTTGCGCTCCGCCAGATCCAGCCAGCCGCCGGTGCTGTTGACGCGCGCCGCCAGCTTGCCATCCGGACGGATGATGTCCGAGCGCAGTATCCAGCGGCTGCCGTCTTCCGCCAGACCGGCCAGCGACAAGGTCACCGTGATCTCTTCCAGCAGCAGCACTTCCTTGACGTAGGCGATTTCGTCCTTCATCACCACCGGGCCGATTTTCAGGCGCATGAACTCACTCATGGGAAAGCCGTGCTCCGACAAGAACAGCATGCGCACGTCGCCGGCCTTGTCCAGGAACGCGGTGTTGCGCATATGGCTGTTGAAGTCCATGTCGCCCCAGCCAGCCATCAGTTTTTTGGCAAACATCTCACTCCCCAAGGAAATCGAACAAGGTGCATGCTACCACCTTCGTCGCCTTGCGCAGATCTTCCAGATCGAGCCGCTCATCGGCCTTCTTGGCATTCGATTCCGGCACCGTGCGCGGGCCGGCGCCGTACAGCACCGCCGGGATGCCATGCTCGCCGTACAGGCGCGCGTCCGCATACAGCGGCGTGCCTTGCGCCGGGATTTTCTCGCCAATGAAGGTTACGGCGTTCTGCTGGATGCTGGCAACCAGCTTCTCCGTACCCGGACGCTCGCGCAGCGCGTGCGACAGCAGCAGGCGCTTGATTTCCAGCGTGATCCCCGATACGCCCTGCACCGCGTTCTCGATCAGCGCGCGCACCTGCGCTTCCACCGCCACCGGATCTTCTTCCGGAATCATGCGGCGATCCATTTTCAGCACCACTTTGCCCGGCACCACGTTGGTGTTGGTGCCGCCGTCGATGCGGCCCACCAGCATGGTCGGCGAATCGATGCCGGCGATGTTGGACTTGATCTTCTTCAGCTCCGGCAGCTGGTCGTAGATGGCATTGAGAATGCGCGTGGCGGCCTGCAATGCATCATGGCCGGTCTCCGGCATTGCGCCGTGGCCGGACTTGCCGTGCACCGTAATCTCCAATTGCAGGCAGGCGTTGTGGGCGGTGACGATGTTGTAGCTGAAGCCGGCCGCGATCACATAATCCGGCTTGGTCAGTTTCTGCTCCAGCAGCCAACCCGGTCCCAGCAGGCCGCCGAACTCCTCGTCGTAGGTGAAGTGCAGTTCCAGACCGCCCTTCAACGGCACGCCCAGCGCCTCCAGCGCGCGCACGGCGAAGATGTAGGTGGCGAAATCACACTTGGACACCGCCGCCGCGCGGCCGTAGATAAAGCCATCGGCCACCACGCCGCCATACGGCGGATAGGTCCAGTTGTCGCCCGGCGGCACAACGTCGCCGTGCGCGTTCAGCGCCACCGTTGGCCCGCCCGCCGCGTAAGGGCGGCGCACGATCAGGTTGGTGATGCTCTCCATGCCGTAATCGCGCACGGCCTGCTCCGGCACCGCATGCTTCTCGGCGGTCCAGCCATAGGCCTTGACCAGGTCCGCCACCAGCTCCGCGTGCGGTGCGTTATTGCCGGGCGGCGTATCGGTCGGCACGCGCAGCAGTTGCTGCAGCACGCCGACTTCCTCGTCAAAATGCGCATCGATCCATTCGGCCAGTTTTTGCTTGTTCATTGCTTGTTCCTTCATTTGGCGCCGGCCTCGTACCAGGCGGCGATCTGCGCCCGTTCGGCGTCGGTCATATTGGTCAGGTTAGCCAGGGGCATCGCCCTGGTCTGCACTACCTGCTTGTAAATCTTCTCCGCATTCTGATGGATCTCGGCGGCGGTGTCGAAGGCCACGCCCAGCGGCGCTGCCGCAAAGCCGGGCTGCGTTGGATGCGCAGCATGGCACGACAGGCAGCGCGCATCGATCACCGCTTTCACTTTGGCGAATTCCACCGCTGGATCAACACCCGGTGCCGCAGCCACCGTCACTGGCCTGGCCGGCGCAATCGCCACCGCAACGCCAGCCAGCAGCGCCACACCGATGGCCGGATAGCGCCACTCGACGCGTCCCTTGTGGCGCAGGTTGAAGAAGTGGCGGATAAATACGCCGGCTGCCATGATCAGGGCCAGCACCAGCCACGCATGGTCATTCCGATAGGTCATCGCATAGTGGTTGCTGATCATGATGAACAGCACCGGCAGCGTGAAGTAGTTATTGTGCACGCTGCGCTGCTTGGCCTTCTGGCCGTGCACCGGGTCCGGCGTACGGCCGGCCGTCATGGCCTCGACCATCTTGCGCTGCCCCGGAATAATCAGCATCAGCACATTGCCGACCATGATGGTGCCGATCAGCGCACCTACATGAATATACGCCGCGCGACCGCTCAGCACATGCGTCAACCCATACGCCGCCGCCACGATCAGCGTGAAGATCACCACGCCGAACCACAAGTCATGCTTGCCCAGCGGCGAACGGCACAGCAGATCATAAACTGTCCAGCCGACGACCAGCGTGCCGATGCCGATGCCGACCGCCTGCAGGCTGCTGATGTCCGCCACCTGCTTGTCGATCATCATCGCCTGCGCATTGAAGTAATACGCGATGGTCAGCAGCGCGATGCCGGACAGCCAGGTGGAGTAAGCCTCCCACTTAAACCAATGTAATTCCTTCGGCAGCTCGGCCGGCGCCACCAGATACTTTTGCGGATTGTAGAAGCCACCACCATGCACCGCCCACAGCTCGCCCGACACGCCTTTCTTCGCCAGCTCAGACCCCGGCGCCGGCGGACGGATCGAATTGTCCAGCCACACAAAGTAGAACGAGGCGCCTATCCAGGCGATGCCGGTGATGATGTGTAGCCAGCGGACCAGCAGGTTAGCCCATTCGAGGCCATAAGGGATCAGGTATTCCATGTAGTTTTTTAGAGGTCGAGAATGTGGCTAATTTACAGAAGATAAACGTATTTGATTCCTGCTACATGAACATTAGAGTATATTAAACATATCCACTTCCGTATAAACGAATCCAACACATGTCCGCTTTGCCGCAACACCTGGACCTTCACCTGATCCGCATCCTCTACCTTCTGCTGGTTGAGAAGAACGTCTCCCGCGTCGCGCTCAAACTGAATCAGCCGCAGCCTTCGATCTCGGCTTCGCTGCGCAAGCTGCGCGAACTGACCGGCGATCCTCTTTTGGTGCGCGGGGCGCGCGGCATGGTGCCGACCCAGCATGGTGAAAGTCTGCTTGCACCAGCAAAGCGCATTCTCGATGAAACCGAGAATCTGTTCCTCAAGAAGGCAGCTTTCGTGCCACAGGAAGAGGCGCGCACCTTTCACGTCGCCGCCCCGGACTATCTGGACAGCCACTTCCTGCCGAATCTGGTCGCGCTGCTGCGACGCGGATCGCCCAACAGCCGCATCAAGATTCACGGCCTCGGTCCCGGCTCGGACTACGTGCGCCTGCTGTCCGACGGCGACATGGACCTGGTCATCGCCAACTGGGATGAGCCGCCGGAACACCTGCACATGTCCAAGCTGTTCGAAGACCCCATCGTCTGCGTGATGCGTGCCGACGCGCCCTACGCGCTGCGCACCGACAGCGACAAGATGACGATGGACGACTATCTGACGCTGCCGCACGTGGCGCCGACGCAGATCCTGCCAGGCTACGTCGGCGTCATCGACGACTACCTTGAGCGGCAAGGACTGCAACGCAACGTGGTGGTGGAATCTGCCTACTTCGGCCTGATCCCCAATATGCTGGCGCAGACGGATCTGATGCTGACCACCGGCAGCCAGTTCGTGCGCCACTACGAAAAGCAGATGGCGCTGAAGAAGTTCACCGTGCCGGTCAAGTTCCCGGCCATGCGCTTTTATCAGCTGTGGCATGAGCGCGTGCACCAGGCGCCCGAACACAAGTGGCTGCGCGAGCAAGTCACCGCCGCCGCCAAGGCCTTGACCCAGAATTAAGCGCAGCCATATAAACCGTACCGCATACCGCATATATCGCGGCGGCTGTAGCGCGTTATGATGGAGACCATGATGACGACACTCTCTGACCTGAACAACTGCGACACCACCACCTTCGTCGACCGCCTGCGCGGCATCTACGAGCATTCGCCGTGGATACCGGAACGCGCCGCAGCACAACGACCGTTCGCCAATTTCACGGCACTGAAGCTGGCCTTGCAGGATGTGGTCAGCCTTGCGACGCTGGATGAACAACTGGGCCTGATCCGCGCGCACCCGGAGCTGGCCGGCAAAGCCGCCGTGGCCGGCCAACTGACGGCCGAGTCGACCAGCGAACAGGCCAGGTCCGGCCTGCATCTGTGCAGCGCCGAGGAATTCGCCACGCTGCACCAGCTGAATGCCGACTACAACGCCAAATTCGGCTTCCCGTTTATCCTCGCCGTCAAAGGCCCGACCGGACAGGGACTCACGCGCCAGGTCGTCATCTCCACCTTCGCACGCCGGCTGAAGAACCAGCGCGCCGACGAAATTGCCGAATGCCTGCGCCAGATCAAGCGCATCGCCGAGATCCGTCTGAACGATCTGCTGGCCGTGCAACTGGAGTTCGGCCCCGCCATCATGCAATGGAGCGAAGACCTGGCCGCATGGAGCGACGATGAAAATGCGCTGACGTGCGCCTACATGACGCCAGCCCACCGCCAGACTGCGGCACAGCTGCTGGAGTGGATGCGCGCGGCCGGCATGGACGCGCACATCGACGCGGTCGGCAACGTGGTCGGCGTCTACCGCGCCGATGCACCGGGCGCCAAAACGCTGATGACCGGCTCGCACTACGACACCGTGCGCAACGGCGGCAAGTACGACGGCCGCCTTGGCATCCTGCTGCCGATCGCCATCGCGCGCCACCTGCATGCGCGCGGCGAAAAGCTGCCGTTCAATTTTGAAGTCGTCGGCTTCGCTGAAGAAGAAGGCGTGCGCTTCAAGAGCACTTTCCTCGGCAGCACCGCCGTCACTGGCCGCTTCGACCTGTCGCTGCTGGACCAGAGCGACGCCGACGGCGTTACCATGCGCGACGCATTGCTGGCCGCCGGTCACGACGTCTCGCGGATCCCCGCCATCGCCCGTGATCCGGCCGGCCTGCTGGGCTTCGTGGAAGTCCATATCGAACAAGGCCCGGTGCTGCTGGAGCGCGACCTGCCGCTGGGCGTGGTCACCGCCATCGCCGGCAGCTCGCGCTATCTGCTCGAACTGAGCGGCCTCGCCAGCCACGCCGGCACCACGCCGATGACGATGCGCAAAGACGCCGCCGTCGCTGCTGCCGAAATCGTGCTGCTGGTCGAACAGCGCTGCGCGCAAGCGCCATCGCTGGTCGGAACGGTCGGCCAGCTGCAGGTGCCGGGCGGTTCGGTCAACGTTATCCCCGGCGCCTGCAAGCTGTCGCTCGATATCCGCGCTGCGGACGATGCGGTGCGTCTGGCCGCAGTGAAGGATGTATTGGACGGCATCGCCACCATCTGCGCGCGCCGCCAGATCGAGTTCACGCTGCAGCAACTGCTGGACGCCGGCGCCGCCCCCTGCGCGCCGCGTCTGATGCAGCAATTCGGCGACGCCATCGAACGCGCCGGCCTGCCGCGCTTCGACCTGCTGTCCGGCGCCGGCCACGACGCGATGGCGATGGCCGCCATCACCGATGTCGCCATGCTGTTCACCCGCTGCGGCAACGGTGGCATCAGCCACAACCCGCTGGAAACCATGACCGCCGACGACGCCGACATCGCCGCCCGCGTGCTGCTTGATTTCCTGCGCAGTTACAAAGCCTGATCTCGCACGTACTGGCGCGGCGAGCAGCCCATCACGCGCTTGAAGGCGGTGCTGAACGCGCTGTCCGACTCGTAGCCCAAAGCCTGCGAAATCACCGACACCGGCTGGTTCAAATGCACCAGCCGATCGCCGGCCAGCAGCATGCGCCAGCGCGTCAGATACTCCATCGGAGAAGTGCCCACCGTCTGCTTGAACTTGAGCGCCAGCGTGGAGCGCGACATTCCTGCATGCCGCGCCAGTGATTCCAGCGTCCACCGCCGCGCCGGCTCCGCATGCAACGCGCCGATCGCGCCGCCAATCTGCGGATCGGCCAGCGCATACAACCAGCCGGCGCCCTTGCCGTTTCCCTCCACCAGTACCAGCCGCAAGGCCTGCACCAGCATCATGTGCGCCATGTGCTGCGCGATCAGCGCATGGCCAGGCCGCTGTTCACGCAGTTCCGTCGCCAGCCGCTGTAGAGACCAGCGCAGCGCCTCGCGGTCGGCAGCCTTGTGAACGTGCGCTATCGGCGGCAGCGCCTCCAGCAGGATGTTGGTGTGTTTGCCGCTCAAGACGAAGTGCCCGCCGACGATCATGCAACTGCCGCCGTCGTTGATGATGCCGATGCCGCCGACACGCCGCCGGTGCAGCAGGTCCAGCGCGTTCACCGGCGGCAGCGACAAATCGCTGGCAATGCGAAATGCGCGGCCACGCGGCAGCAGAAAGCAGTCGCCCGCAGTCAGATGCACCGGCTCAGCCACATCCTCCACCGCCAGCCAGCACTCGCCGTTCACCACCGCGTAGCACTTGATGCCTTCGGGGCGGTGGAACTGCAGCGCCCAGTCGCCGGCCGCATCAAAGCCGCCGGCCATATAGCTGCGCGGTTTCAGCAGCGACAGCACGTCTGATAAGGGATCCATGATTCGGACGATGGCAAAGAAAATACGGATTTTACAGCATGGATCGTCCCACAAACTTCTCTTATCATGCATCCATCTGAACAAGGAGATGGACATGAAAGTATTCGTCACAGGCGCAACCGGCTGGGTGGGCTCGGCCATTATTGAGGATTTGACTGCGGCAGGCCACCAGGTGCTGGGCCTCGCGCGTAGCGACGAAGGGGCCACACTGCTGCACAGCCGTGGCATCGCCGTCCATCGCGGTGATCTGTCGGACCTCGACGCGCTGAAGGCCGGCGCACAAGCGTGCGATGCCGTCATCCATACCGCATTTATTCACGATTTCAAGGACTTCAATGCCGCCGGTGAAACCGACCGCCGCGCCATCGAGGCGATGGGCGAAGCGCTGGCGGGCAGCGGCAAGCCGCTGATCACTACATCCGGCAGCGCCCTGCTGCCGCATGGGCGGCTTGGCACGGAAGACGACGCTGCCGATCCGCATGGCGCCGCGCAGCACCGCACAGCATCGGAAGCGTTGACATTGGCCCTCGCCGCGCATGGTGTGCGCTCCTCCCTGGTGCGTCTGCCGCCGTCAGTGCATGGGGATGGCGACTATGGCTTCGCGCCGCGCCTGGTGGACATCGCCCGCGCCAAAGGCGTCTCGGCCTACATAGGCGACGGTAACAACCGCTGGCCGGCGGTGCAACGCTTCGACGCCGCGCGACTTTACCGGCTGGTGCTGGAACAAGGCGCGGCCGGAGTGCGCTATCACGCCATCGCCGAGCAAGGCATCGCCACACGCGACATCGCCGTCGCCATCGGCAAGGGTCTGGGCCTGCCGGTGGTCAGCCTGGCGGCGGAAGAAGCGCCATCGCACTTCGGCTTCCTGGCGCGCTTCTTCGGCGCGGACTGCCCGGCATCCAGTGCGCTGACGCGGCAGCGGCTTGGCTGGCAGCCTGCCGGGATTGGACTTATCGAGGAACTGGAACAGCATTACTTTCAAAGCTGACCAGCGCGGCCGCCACCTCGGCCATCACCGGCGCCCAGCCGCCGCCCTGCGGCTGGCGGAACAGGCGCATGGATGGATACCAGGGCGTATCGTCGCGGTCCGCCATCCAGCGCCAGTCACAGCGATAATCCGGCAGCAGCAACCAGCAAGGTTTGCCCAGCGCGCCAACGAGGTGCGCTACCGCCGTATCCACGCTGATGACCAGATCGAGATTGGCCATCACCGCAGCCGTCTCCGCAAAATCGGCCAATTGCCCGCCGACCGCAAGCAGCGACATGCCGCTCGGCGGCAACAACGCTTCAGCCTCGCCCGCACCTTTCTGCAAACTGACGAAATGCGCATCCACCTCCGCCAACGGCGCCAACGTCATCAGCGACGGCAAGGAGCGGTCGGCATCGTTCTCAAAATTGGCATTGCCGCGCCAAGCCAGGCCGACGCGCAAGCCTTGCTGCGGCAGCGTGTCGCGCCAGTGCTCGACCAGTTCCGCCGGCGCACACAGGTACGGCACATCTGCGGGAATCGTCGCCCGCCCTGTGTCGAACAATCCCGGCAAGCGCATGGGCCGCGTCCAGTAATCCCATCCCTGCGGCAGCGTCTCGCCCAGCGCATGCACACGGTCCACGCCGGGCAGTGTGGCAAACAGCCGCTGCAAGGCCGGATGGCACACCACATCCACCCGCGCGGCGCCGCGCAGCTTGAGCAACCCGGCGTAGCGCGCAAAGTGGATCATGTCGCCGTGTCCCGCCTCCAGTCCAAGCACGATGGACTTTCCGGCCAGTGGCTCGCCTTCCCAGAACGGACAATCGAACGACAGCGGGAACCGGTCGAACTGCCAGCGCGCATCCAGCATGCGCCAGCCTTCCTCGAAGCGGCCCTGCCGCAGCAGAAGATAACTCAGATTGAACTGCGTACGCGCATGCTCCGGGTCCAGCGCCAACGCCTCGCGGTAGCAAGCTTCGCCTTCCGCCTCGCGGTGCGTACATACCAGCAGAGCGCCCAGCATATTCCAGGCGGATGCCGAATCCGGCTCGCACTCGACCGCCGCGCGCATCGCCGTTTCCGACTCGGCAAAGCGTTTTTCCTTCAGCAGCAAGGCGCCCAGATTCAGATACAACTGCGCATGGTCCGGCATCAGCGCCAGCGCTTGCAGATAATGGAACTCCGCTTCCGCCGCAGCACCTTGCTGCTCCTTCAGGTAGCCGAGATTGGCGCGTGCCGCCGCGTGCAGCGGCTGCAAGGCCAGCGCTTGCAGATAGCCATCCTGGGCTGCGGCATAATCGCCGGCGGCCAAGCGTTCATTGGCGTCGAGATAGGCTTGCTGGGGATCGGTATGCATGCGATGCAGTATGCACCGCCCCTGCTCGCCGGTCAAACCAGGTGGGCGCGCTCCAGCATCGCGTGCAGCAGCACGTTGCAGCCGGCTTCCAGGTGTTCGGCTTTGGCGTCCTCGATTTCGTTGTGGCTGATGCCATCTTTGCAGGGCACGAAAATCATGCCGGCCGGCGCCAGGCGGGCGGCATAGATGGCGTCGTGGCCGGCGCCGGACACCACGTCCATGGTCGAATAGCCGAGTTTTGCGGTGGCGCTGCGCACCGCGTCCACGCACTCCGGGTGGAATGGGCACGGAGGATAGTAGGACACGCGTTCGATCGATATCTTCAGACCGCTCTCGCTGCGGGTCTTGTCGATGAAGGCCAGCATCTCCTCGTGCATGGTGTTGAGCAGTTCGTCGTTGACGTTGCGCAGATCGATGCTGAATTTGACTTCGCCGGGAATGACGTTGCGGCTGTTCGGGAACACCTGCACCATGCCGACCGTGCCGCGACCGTATGGCGGGTAGCGGTTGGCGATGGCCACCACTTCCTGCATGATGCGGGTGGATACCTGCAGCGCGTCCTTGCGCAGTCCCATCGGCGTCGGGCCGGCGTGGGCTTCCATGCCGGTGACGACGCAGTCGTACCACGACAGGCCCATCACCGCCGGCACCACGCCGATCACCTTGTCGGCATCTTCCAGCACCGGGCCTTGTTCGATGTGGGTTTCGAAATAGGCGCCGATGGGGTGGTCGCCGGGTACTTGCGGGCCTTTGTAGCCGATGCGTTCCAGTTCCTCGCCGACCGACTTGCCGTCGACGTCTTTCGCCGCGTACGCGGTTTCCAGGCTGAAGGCGCCGCAGAATACGCCGGAGCCCATCATCACCGGTACGAAGCGCGAGCCTTCCTCGTTGGTCCAGAAGGCGACTTCGATCGGCGCCTCGGTCTTGATCTGCAAGTCGTTCAAGGTGCGCACGACTTCCAAACCGGCCAGCACGCCATAGTTGCCGTCGAACTTGCCGCCGGTCGGTTGCGTGTCGATATGGCTGCCGGTCATTACCGGCGGCAGCGCATTGTTGATGCCGTCGCGGCGCATGAAGACGTTGCCGATCTGGTCGATGGTGATCGACATGCCGGCCTCCTTGCCCCAGCCGACGACCAAGTCGCGACCTTGTTTATCCAGGTCGGTCAGGGCCAGGCGTTTGACGCCGCCTTTTTCTGTCGCACCAATCTGCGCCAGTTCCATCAAAGACGCCCACAGGCGATCACCGTTAATTTTCATACTGGACTCCTTAGCGTGCCGACGTTGCCTTGAACGCCGGACGGTTGATATAGCGGCCCGCGCCCTCCACGGCCATCAGCACGCCGCGATGGAACACGACGTTGCCGGCGGAAAGCGTGGTGCTCGGGATGCCGCGCACGGTACGGCCTTCGAACACATTGAAACCGCCCTTGGCAAACTGCGTCAGCGCGGAGATGGTGCGCGTACCTTCCGGATCCCACACCACCACATCGGCATCCGCGCCCGGTGCGATCACGCCCTTGCGCGGATAGATGTTGAAGATCTGCGCCGTGTTGGTCGATGTCACCTTGACGAATTCCGAAGGCGTCAGCAGGCCGGTATTGACGCCGGCATCCCAGACCACCGACATGCGGTCTTCCACCCCGCCGCAGCCGTTGGGTATCCTCGTGAAGTCATCCTTTCCCATGGCCTTCTGCTCGGCGCAGAAGGTGCAATGGTCGGTGGCGGTGGTATGCAGATTGCCGCCGCGTAGCCCCTGCCACAGCGCCTGCTGATGGTGCTTGCTGCGAAATGGAGGACTCATCACATGGCCGGCCGCGAACTCCAGGTCGTCGCTCTGGTACACGCTGTCGTCGATCACCAGATGCCCGGCCAACGCCTCGCCATACACACGCTGGCCGTGCGCGCGCGCGCGCGCGATCGCTTCCAGCGATTCGGCGCAGGATACGTGCACGATGTAGACCGGCGTATTCATCACGTTGGCGATCGCAATCGCGCGGTTGGCCGCTTCCGCCTCCACTTCCGGAGGGCGAGACAGCGGATGCGAACTTGGTCCGGTCAGGCCGCGTTTCAGCAAATCCTGCTGCAGCTGATAAACCAGCTCGCCGTTCTCCGCGTGCACGGTTGGAATCGCACCCAGCTCCAGGCAGCGGCGGAAGCTTTTCACCAGCGTTTCATCGTCAGCCATGATGGCGTTCTTGTACGCCATGAAGTGCTTGAAGCTATTGACGCCATGGTCCTGCACCAGGATGCCCATGTCGCGGTGCACCGTCTCGTCCCACCATGTGATCGCAACATGGAAAGTGTAGTCGCCGGCCGATTTTTTCGCCCAGTCGCGCCACTGGCTGTAGGCCTCGATCAGATTCTGCTTCGGCGCTGGAATGACGAAATCGATGATGGTGGTGGTGCCGCCGGCAAGTCCGGCGGCGGTGCCGGTGTAAAAATCATCCTGCGTCACGGTGCCCATGAAGGGCAGGTTCATATGCGTGTGCGGATCTATCCCGCCCGGCATCACATACTGTCCGCCGGCGTCGATCACCTTGGCGCCGGAAGGCACTTCAAGGTTCTCACCGACAGCGATGATCTTGTCGCCATCGCACAGCACATCGGCGCGAAAAGCACGGTCGGCATTGACGACAGTGCCGCCACGGATGATGGTCTTCATAAGCGTCTCCTTATGGGTGAGCCGTCGCCCTCACGGGTGCGACGGTCTTCCCTTTCATCATAACCCCATACACCACGGCCGAAATGGCGATGCCAACGAACCATGCATAGGTATAAATCGTTTTAAACGTTTCCGATACGTCCGGGAAGGATGCCGGGAATGCCGCGTTGAGGAAGCCGGGAACATTCGGCGCCACGCCGATCACGAAGGCCACCATCGCCGCCGTGTTCCAGCCCTTGCCATACGAGTACTGGCCGTCGTCGCGATACAGGTCGCCGACGTTCAGCTCAGTTTTGCGCACCAGGTAATAGTCGACAATCAGCACGCCGGCGATAGGGCCGAGCAGCGCCGAATAGCCGATCAGCCAGGTGAAGACGTAGCCTTGCGTGGATTCCAGTATCTTCCACGGCATCATCAGGATGGCGATGGCGGCGGTGATGTAGCCGCCGGTCTTGTAGGTGATGGTCTTCGGCGACAGCGCCGAGAAATCGTATGCCGGGCCGACCAGGTTGGCCGCCAGGTTGACCGACACCGTATCGATCAGCAGGATCACCAGCGCCACCAGCACCGCCACGCCGGTCATGCGGCTCGCCAGGTCGACCGGGTCCCAGATCGCCTTGCCGTACAGGACCACGGTGGCCGAAGTCACGATCACCGCCATCGCCGCCAGCAGACCCATGGGCACCGGCAGGCCGACGGTCTGGCCGATCACCTGGTCGCGCTGCGTTTTGGCGAAGCGGGTGAAGTCGGGAATGTTCAGCGCCAGCGTGGCCCAGAAGCCAACCATCGCTGTCAGCGACGGCCAGAACACGGACCAGAACTGGCCGGCCTTCTTGCCGCCCTCCACAAACTGCGACGGCGCCGATAGCAGCTCGCCAAAGCCGCCGGCCTTGCTGTGCACCCAGCCAAGCAACACGAAGCAGATGGCGATCTTCAGCGGCGCGGTATAGGTCTCCAGCTTGCGGATCGACTCCATGCCGTGCACGATGTAGTAGAACTGGATGGCCCAGAAAGCCAGGAAGCAAAGCAGCTGCGTGGCATTGATGCCGAGCACCGGCAGCTTGCCGCCACCGATTTCCCCGCCCATCATCACGCCCAGCAGCGTATAGATCATCTGGCCGCCGAACCAGGTCTGGATGCCGTACCAGCCGCACGCCACGATGGCGCGCATCAGCGCCGGCAGCTTGGCGCCCGAGGTGCCGAACGATGCGCGCGCCAGCACCGCGTACGGAATGCCGTACTTGGTGCCGGCGTGGCCGATCAGCAGCATCGGCAACAGCACGATGGCGTTCGCCAGGAACACCGTCAGCACCGCCTGATAACCCGACATGCCGCCCTCGATCAAGCTGGCGGACAAGGTGTACGCCGGAATGCACATCACCATCCCCACCCACAGCGCCGAGAAGTGATACCAGCGCCAGGTACGCTGCGCGGCAGTGGTCGGCGCCAGGTCTTCGTTCCAGAGTTGCGTGCTGCCAGATGGTTCAGTGCTCAAGGCGTTCTCCAAAAGGTTGGTTTCCCTTCATCGTTGCAAGTTCCATACCTAAGCGGCTTGTTCCACCTTGACGTTCTCCGCGCGCGGATTGCGCGGGTCCTGCGTCCAGTTCATGTATGGCTTGCCGGTATCCTGCGGCACCATGGTGATGCAGCCCTGCACCGGACAGGTGATCTCGCACAGATTACACCCAACGCACTCCTGCTTGTTCACTTCATACGTGCGCGCGCCAGTGACCGCGTCGATCAGCTGGTTGATCGACTGGTGCGATGTGTCCTCGCACGCCACGTAGCAGCGGCCGCACTTGATGCAGTCGTCCTGGTTGATCTGCGCGATGACCTGGTAATTCATGTTCAGGTATTTCCAGTCGGTGGTGTTGGGCACGGCCTTGCCGGTAAATTCCGCGATGCTCTGGTAGCCCTTCTGGTCCATCCAGCGCGACAGGCCGTCCTTCATCTCTTCAACGATGCGGAAGCCGTGCAGCATCGCCGCCGTGCACACCTGCACGCAGCCGGAACCCAGCGCGATGAACTCCGCCGCATCGCGCCAGTTGCCGATGCCGCCGATGCCGGAAATCGGCAGCCCTGCCGTCAACGGATCGCGCGCAATCTCGGCCACCATGTTCAGCGCGATCGGCTTCACCGCCGAACCGCAATAGCCGCCGTGCGTGCTGGCGCCGCCGACCACCGGGAAGGCCACCATCTGGTCCAGGTCCAGATGGGTGATGGAATTGATGGTATTGATCAGCGAGACCGCATCTGCACCACCCGCCTTTGCCGCGCGCGCCGGCGCCCGCACATCGGTGATATTCGGCGTCAGCTTGACGATCACCGGCAGCCGGGTATTCTGCTTGCACCAGCGCGTGACCATCTCCACGTACTCCGGCACCTGGCCCACCGCCGCGCCCATGCCGCGCTCCGGCATGCCGTGCGGGCAGCCGAAATTCAGTTCGATGCCATCGGCGCCGGTGGCTTCCACCTTCGGCAGGATATCGGCCCACAGGCGCTCCTCGCACGGCAGCATCAGCGAGACGATGATCACGCGATCCGGCCAGTCCTTCTTCACCTGCGTAATCTCTTGCAGGTTCAGTTCCAGCGAGCGATCGGTGATCAGCTCGATGTTGTTGAAGCCGAGGACTTCGCGGTTTTTTCCGTAATGCGCCGAGTAGCGCGACGACACATTGACGGCGGCGGGATCTTCACCCAGCGTTTTCCATACCACGCCGCCCCACCCTGCTTCGAATGCGCGCACCACGTTGTAGGCCTTGTCCGTGGGCGGCGCGGAGGCCAGCCAGAACGGGTTGATGGATTTTATGCCGCAAAATTCTACGCTCAGGTCAGCCATTATGCAGCCTCCTTCAGACCATTGATATCGTGATGAATGGCGTGTGCCGCCAGCTTGCCGTGTTGAACCGCCTGCACGGTCAGATCCTGCCCCGGCGCGACACAGTCGCCACCAGCATAGATGCGCGGCAGCACGGTGCGGAACTGTTCGTCGACATGGATCTTGTCGCCGTCACGCTTCAGCGTTTTTGCCAGCGGGTCGCTGATGCTGGTTTCCTCCATCCCCTGGCCGATGGCCTTGAAGATGGCATCCGCCGCGATGTCGAAGGTTTCGCCGGTGCCGGCCAGGCGGCCGTTCGCCAGTGCAGTCTTCTCGAAGCGCATGCCCTGCACGCGGCCCTCGGCATCCAGCAGCACCTGCTGCGGCTGCGCCCAAGTGCGCATGCGCACCTGGTTCTCCTTGGCGATGTGCTGCTCATGCCCGGTGGCGCTCATCGCCTCGAAGCCGCGACGATAAACCAGCGTGACCTCGTCCGCGCCAAGGCGCTGGATCTGCACTGCCATGTCGATGGCGGTGTTGCCGGCGCCGATGACGATGGCGCGCGATGGCACCGGCAACCGGCTCAAGTCTTCGGCCTGGCGCAGCGCTGCGATGTAGTCCACCGCAGCGAGCAGGCCCGGCGCGTCCTCGCCGGTGAGACCCAGTTGCTTGCTGGCGCCCAGGCCCAGGCCGAGGAACACGGCGTCGTAGTTGGTATGCAGATCGCGCAGTTGCAGGTTAACGCCCAGCGTCTGGCCATGCTTGATGGTGATGCCACCGATCTGCAGCAGGAAGTCCACTTCCTGCTGCGCGAAGTCGTTGGTCAGTTTGTACTTGGCGATGCCGTATTCATTGAGGCCGCCGGATTTTTCCCTGGCTTCGTAGATGACCACATCGTTGCCAAGCATGGCCAGCCGGTGCGCGCACGACAGGCCTGCGGGGCCTGCTCCGACCACGGCGATTTTCTTGCCGGTGCTGGCGAAGCGCTTGAACGGATGCTGGTCCAGCTTCATGTTGTCGATGGCGTAGCGCTGCAACAGGCCAATCTTCACCGGCTGTCCTTCCGCATCGTGATTGCGCACGCAGGCGTCCTCGCACAGGATTTCGGTCGGACAGACGCGCGAGCAGCTGCCGCCAAGGATATTCTGCTTGAGGATGCCGACAGCGGCGCCGTTGATGTTCTCATCGTGGATGTTGCGGATAAAGCTGGCCACATCAATGTCCGATGGGCAGATGCGCGTGCACGGCGCGTCATAGCAATACAGGCAGCGCGACGCTTCGATGGCGGCTTGCCGCGCGTTCAGTGCCGGCGCCAGGTCGGTGAAGTGTTTGGCCAGGGAGTCGTTGGATTCCCTGGACGTTGGCATGTAGCTGAGTGATTCGATCATGATCAATTCCTGGCGTATGCTGAGATAACCGTCGTTCCCGCGAAGGCGGGAAACCATGCTGAGTATGGATTCCCGCCTTCGCGGGAATGACGGGATGGCTGCTCTTACTTCATCTGAGGGAATGCAAATTCTGCGCCAGCGCTGGCGGTATTCGGCCAGCGCTGCATCACCGCCTTATGTCGCGTGTAGAAGCGCACGCCTTCCGGACCGTATGCATGGTGATCGCCGAACAGGCTGCGCTTCCAGCCGCCGAAACTGTTGAACGCCATCGGCACCGGCAGCGGCACATTCACGCCCACCATACCGACTTGAATCTGTCGTACGAACTCGCGCGCCACACCGCCATCGCGCGTATAGATCGCCACGCCGTTGCCATACTCATTGCGATTGATCAGCTCCACCGCGCTGCCCACATCCGGCGCGCGCAACATGCACAGCACCGGCCCGAAAATCTCCTCCTTGTAGATCGTCATATCCGGCGTGACGTGATCGAACAAAGTACCGCCGATAAAGAAGCCGTTCTCGCGCCCGACCACTTGATGATTGCGTCCATCCACCACCAGTTTCGCACCTTGCTCAACGCCCTCGCCGATCAGGCGCTCTATGCGCTGCTTGGCCGCAAGCGTAACCACCGGCCCCATTTCGGCCTCCGCCGCCATGCCGTCGCGCACTTTCAGTGCGGCGGTGCGCTGTGCCAGTGCGTCGACAATTTTTTCGCCCGCATCGCCGACGGCAACGACCACGGAAATCGCCATGCAGCGCTCGCCGGCCGAACCGAATGCTGCGCCCATCAACGCGTCAACCGTCATCTCCATATCCGCATCCGGCATCACCACCATATGGTTCTTGGCGCCACCCAACGCCTGCACGCGCTTGCCTGCAGCGCAGCCGCGCGAGTAGATATATTCCGCGATCGGCGTCGAGCCGACAAAGCTGATCGCCTGCACCACCGGGTGATCGAGCAGCGCATCGACAGTGACCTTATCGCCCTGCACGACATTGAACACGCCATCGGGCAGGCCAGCTTCCTTCAGCAAGCGTGCATGCAGCAGCGAGGCCGAAGGATCACGCTCGGAGGGTTTCAGCACAAAGGTGTTACCGCAGGCCAGCGCCACCGGGAACATCCACATCGGCACCATCACCGGGAAGTTAAACGGCGTAATCCCGGCCACCACGCCGAGCGCCTGCCGCATCGACCACGCATCGATGCCGCGCGAAATCTGATCGGTGAATTCGCCCTTCAGCATCTGCGGAATGCCGACCGCGAATTCCACCATCTCGATGCCGCGCGCCACCTCGCCCTGCGCGTCGGCGAAAGTCTTGCCGTGTTCGCGCGTGATCATCGCCGCGAATTCATCGGTATGCTGCTGACACAGTTGCAGATACTTGAACAGCACGCGCGCGCGCGTCAATGGCGGCGTGGCGGACCACGATGGAAATGCTTTCTCGGCGGCGCGCACGGCGGCGTCGACCTCCGCCGCCGTGCCCAGGGCCACTCTGGCTACCGGTTCGCCCAATGCGGGATTGAACACGTCGGCATGGCGGCCGCTTTGCGTATCGACGCTAACGCCGTTGATGTAATGGGTGATGGTATCCATGATGCTCTTTCAAGGTGGTTATTGATCTCTTCTGGGACGCCGCCCAGCATGGTAGTTCTCCTTCAGTCCAGGTTTTTAAGCACTTCCCTCAGCTTTCCAAACAATTCGTCGATGTGTTTTTTCTCCAGCACCAGCGGCGGCGACAAGGCAATGATGTCGCCGGTGGTGCGGATCAGGATGCCGTCTTCAAACGCTTTCTTGAATGCGGTGAATGCGCGCGCACCCGGCTTGCCGGCAATCGGCGCCAGCTCGATGCCGGCGATCAGGCCGATGGTGCGGATGTCGATCACATGCGGCAGGCCTTTCAGCGAGTGCACCGCGTCGGCCCAGTACTCGGCCATGCCGGCCGCGTGTTCGAGGATGTTCTGTTCCTTGAACACTTCCAGCGTCGCCAGCGACGCGGCGCATGCGACCGGATGGCCTGAGTAGGTATAGCCGTGGAACAGTTCAATGCCGGCCGGCGCATCCATGAAGGCGTCGTGGATGTGCTTTTTGCTGAACACCGCGCCCATCGGAATGGTGCCGTTGGTGAGGCCCTTCGCCGTGGTCATCATGTCCGGCTCGACGTCGAAGTAGTCGCCGGCGAACGGCGTCGTCAGACGGCCAAAGCCGGTAATCACTTCATCGAAGATCAGCAGGATGCCGTGCTTGGTGCACAGCTCACGCAGGCGCTTCAGATAGCCCTTCGGTGGAATCAGCACGCCGGTCGATCCGGCCACCGGCTCGACGATCACCGCCGCGATGGTCGACGCATCATGCAGCGTGACGATGCGCTCCAGTTCATCCGCCAGATTGGCGCCGTATTCCGGCTCGCCGCGCGTGTAGGCGTTCTTCTCCAGGTCATGCGTGTGCGGCAGGTGATCCACACCGGGCAGCATCACGCCATACGGCTTGCGGTTGCCGGCGATGCCGCCGACCGAGATGCCGCCGAAGCCGACGCCGTGGTAGCCGCGCTCACGGCCGATCAAGCGCGTGCGGCTCGCCTCGCCGCGCGCCTTGTGATACGCCAGCGCGATCTTCAGCGCGGTGTCCACCGCCTCGGAACCGGAGTTGGTATAGAACACATGGCCGTAGCGATGGTTGGTGTATTCCATCAGCTTTTCGGCCAGGTCGAAGGCGGCCGGGTGGCCCATCTGGAAGGTCGGCGCGAAATCCAGCTGGCCGACCATCTCGCGCACCGCCGCAACGATCTTTGGCTGCGCGTGGCCGCACGGCACGCACCACAAGCCGGCGGTGCCATCGAGGATGTTGCGGCCGTCGACATCCTTGTAATACATGCCTTCCGCCGATACCAGCAGGCGCGGGTGCGCCTTGAAATCGCGGTTGTTCGTGAATGGCATCCAGAAGGACGCCATCGATTCGGGTCTGGACTCGTTCATGCACCTCTCCTATGAAACAACTTTCTTCGGATTTTTTTGACAGCCCGTAAAAAAATTTACCAGTTGGCAAAATGATGATGCAATAATAGACAGCAGGACAACTATGGCACAGATACACAATTCATCAAACTGTCCAACCGTACTGGCGTCAAAAACACTACAGTTTCACTTTTGCTGCGTGGAGTCAAGGATGGAAGTAGCGAGTTCTGTGATCGATCAAACCGGCTGGCCTGTGGTAGCCATCGAGCGGCGCCAGAAGGGCAGCCTGGTCGAGCAGATCGTGGCCGCGATCAGCGGCATGGTGGCGAGCAAAGAGTTGCGTGTAGGCACCAAGATGCCATCGGTGCGCCAGTTCGCCAAGTGTAATGGCGTCAGCACCTTTACAGTTGTCGAAGCCTACGACCGGCTGGTGACGCTCGGCCTGCTCTCCTCGCGCCGTGGCTCCGGCTACTTTGTCGCGCGCCAGGATCTGCCGGCCGCGCTGCAGCCGGCGCAGGCCGCGCCCAGCGCCACGCCGCTCGCCATCGACGCACTGACCGCCGACCTGTACTCCGGCATGTCCGAAGCGCTGCCGGTGGGCGCCGGCTGGCTGCCGCCCGAGTGGTACGGCGAAGACACCATCCTCGACGCCGTGCGCCAGGCGATGCGCATTCCCGCCGCGCGGCTGCGCGGCTACGGCCATCCGCTCGGCTTCCCCACGCTGCGCCAGCACATGGCGGCCACGCTGAGCGATGAGCTGTATCCGGTGGAGGCCGAACAAATCCTGCTGACGCACGGCGCCACCCACGCCTTCGACCTGATCCTGCGCACCCTCACCAGACCGGGCGACACGGTGTTCGTGGAAGATCCCGGCTACAGCAACCTGCTGTCGCTGATACGCCACCACGGCTGCATCGCGGTCGGCATTCCGCGCGGCGAGCACGGACTGGATCTGGACGCGCTGGCGCGGCAGGCGGCGCTGGCGCAGCCCAAGCTGATGTTCGTCAACACCGTGCTGCAAAATCCGCTCGGCACCTCGCTCAGCGCTGCGCAGGCGCACCGGTTGCTGGCGTTGGCCGAGCAGTTCGACTTCTGGCTGGTGGAGGACGACATCTACCGCGAGCTGGCGCCGCGCGGCGAGGCCTCGCTGGCGGCGATGGACGGCCTGCGGCGCGTGATCCGCGTCGGCAGCTTTTCCAAGACGCTGTCGCCGGTGCTGCGGGTCGGCTCGATCAGCGCCTCGGCCTCACTGCTCCCGGAGCTGCTGCGGGTGAAGATGCTGGCTGGCCTGACCACCTCCGAAATCAACGAGCGCGCGGTCTACCACGCCATCACCGCGCGTCCCTACCGGCGCATGGTCGACAAGCTGGTGACGCAGCTGGACGCCGGCCGCGAACGCGCCATGGCCAGCCTGCGCGAGGTCGGCATGACGCTGCTGGCGCGGCCGCGCGGCGGCATGTTCGTCAGCGCCGGCTGGCACGACGCGCCCTCGCCGGCGTGGAACGGCAAGGTCATCGCCGACCTCGCGCTCAAGCACGGCATCCTGCTGTCGCCGTGCGACTTCTTCATGCTGCGTGCGCCGGAAGCGATCTGGTTCCGCTTCAACGTCGCGTATGCCGACCATCCGCAACTGCTCCACTTCCTGAGACTGATATGCCGACAGTAAAAATCAACCGTCGCCTGCTCAACCGCGACAAGCTGGAAGCCGAAATCACCGCCGAAGCGGTGCGCGTGTTCGCCGAATGCGGCTACGAAGGCACGTCGATCGCCACCGTGGCGGAAAATGCCGGTCTGTCGAAGCAGAACCTGATGTACTACTTCCCCACCAAGCAGGCGCTGTATCAGCGCGTGCTGGACGAGGTGCTGGACGACTGGCTGGCGCGCATGGAAAGCCTGGCCGCCGCCGAGCAGGATCCGCGCGAAGTGCTGCGCGCCTACGTGCAGGCCAAGCTGAAATTCTCGCGCGAGAATCCGTGGGCCTCGCGCGTCTACGCGATGGAGGTGATCAGCGGCGCGCCTCTGTACGGCGCCCAGATCCAGAGCCGCGTGGTGCCGCTGGTGCGCAAGGACATCGAGGTATTTGAAAAGTGGATCAGCGAGGGCAAGATGGCGCCGCTGAATGCGACGCACCTGCTGTTTGCGATCTGGGCGATGACGCAGTCCTATGCGGACTTTTCCGCCCAGATGGCGCTGGTGCTGAACCGCAAGCAGCTGACCAAAAAGGACTTCGACGATGCCGAGAAGGTCATCGTCGACATGGTGCTGGCGGCGATCAGCGTGCCGCAGCCTTCTGGCGGCGACGGCCGATGAAGCCGATCATGCCCAGGCCGGCCAGCAGCATCGCATAGGTCTCCGGTTCCGGCACCGCCATGGCAAAGCCTTGCACATCCACCGCCTGGAAGTTGTTGGTGCCGGTCAGACGCATACTGGAAGCCGCCCACGAGTCGACCACCACATTGCCGCTGACGGAACCGCCGCCGCCGTTGGCCACCGCGTTAGGCGCCAGCAAGCTGAAGTTGACGCCGGTATTGATGGCCAGCGAGGTTGCGGAACTCAGGTTGAACAGCACGTTGTAGCCATTGAACGCATCGTAACCATCATGCAGCACGGCCGAGCTTCCAGTGACGTTGACGATCAGCGTCGCGCCTTTTGCCATACCGCTCAGGTTGTAGTAAGTGCTGTTGTTCAGCCAGCTGGAATCGATGGTGATGACTTCCACCGCCTTATTGCTGCCGGTGATATAGATGCCGCCCCATTTCTGTTCGGACTTGCTGGTCGCGCTCAGCTTTGCCAGCGACTGCGAGGCCTGGGTCAGCTTGGTCTCGGTAGCAGCAAAGTTCACCGGCGACTTGCCATTCTGAACCGGCGTTGCAGTGGAAGCGCCAGTCAGCGTGGTTTTGCCGCCGACATAGCTGTCGCCGTTCAGGAATTTACCGCCAGTGGAGTTCAGGTCGCCACCCGCGATCAGCGCGTAGCTGCCGTAGGCATCCTTGTTCTTTTCGTTGACGCTGAAGCTGCTCAGCGTCACATTGCCGGCCGCCACAATCGATCCCTGCACATTGATGCTGGACGCATTGAAGTTGCCGAAGGAATAGACGTTGGCGCCGTTCACCAGCGACGTCAGGTCCAGCACACCCGCCTGGGCCGAGCCAATTGCCGCAATCGACAGAACAGCGGCGGAAATCGCGGTTTTCACTAAGGCAGCCATGGAATATTCCCCGTAAGAAATTTAAGTTACCCCAAGAATATCACAACTATGATTTATTTGCCTTTAGGAAATAAAATTTCTATCAAAATTTGGCTTATCATGTGTGCAATCAATTTCTCTCTCGATACCAAATGGATGTATTCGCGCCTTTCACGCTGTCCACCGCCCGCCTGACCTTGCGCTTTATCGCGCCCGGCGATGCCGAGGACCTGTTCCGCATCATGTCGGTGGACGAGACCATGCGCTACTTCAGCAGCACGCCTTGGCTGCAGCTGTCGCAGGCGGTGGAAAACGTCGAGCAAACGCTGAAAGGCTACCGGGACGGCACGCTGCTGCGCCTGGCCATGGTGCCGCGCGAAGGCGAGCACGCCGGCGCAGTGATCGGCGCAGTCACCCTGTACGGCTTCGACCTGCGCAACCGCCGCTGCGAAATCGGCTACATCCTGGACCGCCAGCACTGGGGCCAGCGCTACACGCAGGAAGCCATGCGCGCGGTGATCGCCTACGCCTTCGACACGCTGCAACTGCACCGGCTGGAGGCCGATATTCATCCCGACAACATTGCCTCCGAGCGACTGTTGCAAAGCCTGCATTTCCAGCGCGAAGGCCATCTGCGCCAACGCTGGTTTGTCGGCAACGAGATATCGGACAGCCTGATTTACGGCCTGCTGCGCGCGGACTGGGACGCCGCCATTCATCCCGCGCAATAACCGGCTGGCCCCGTGAAATCGCAGTTGATCGGAATCCGCTACGGCCGCGCCACCGGCTTTGCTACAGTGACTCCATCGCAACACCATTGATGGAGAAGCAAATGAGCAAAATAACCGCCCTGTTCGACGAGATCTTCCAGGCCTGCACCCGCGCGCTGCGCTACGGCATCCGCCTGATCGGCGGCATGTCGCCGCAGGCCCTGCTGGGCGTGGCGCTGCTGCTGGCCCTGATCTGCGCCGTGCTGCCGCTGGCGCTGACGCTGTTCGTCGTGTTCCTGCTGGTGAAACTGGTGTTCGGCGCCACGCTGATCGCGCGCCGTCCACGTTACACCCCTTACAAGGACGCTGAATGAAAAAGACGAAGCTGGCCTCGGCCGGCTTGCTGGAGATTATCCGCGAAGTCGGGGAAACCGCCGCCAGCGTCTGGTGGCATTTCTTCGACTGGCTGGCGCAGGTCGAATGGCGCAAGCTTGTGATCATCTGGCTGTTGTTCCTGCTGTTGTCGGCGTCGCTGTTCCACATTAACGAGCAGATCTGGGGCTTCGTGCTGGCCTCGTTCGGCCTGAAGGTGCTGGCTGGCGGCAAGCGCAAGGCCGAGCTGGAAGCGCGCAACGCCGAAACCCATGCCGATGAGGAAAGCATCGAACGGCGCGTGGTCGAGGCGCGCATGGCCGCATTGCAGGCGCAGGTCGAACCGCATTTTTTATTCAACACCCTGGCGCTGATCGGCCAGCTGATCGAAACCGACCCGCCACAGGCGGCGCGCATCCACCAGAACCTGATCGACTACCTGCGCGCCACGCTGCCGCAGATGCGCGCCAAGGGCACCGGCACGCTGGGCCGGCAGATCGAAATGTCGCGCGCCTACCTGGCCATCATGCAGGCGCGCATGCGCGCGCGGCTGGCGGTGTCGATCGACGTGCCGGCGGAAATGCTGAGCGCCACCTTTCCCGTGATGATGCTGCAGATCCTGATCGAGAACGCCATCAAGCACGGGCTGGAGCCGAAAATCGACGGCGGCCGCATCGACATCCGCGCTGCGGTCGATGGTCAGATGTTGCAGGTGGACGTGATCGATGACGGCATCGGCTTCAATCCGTTCGCCGGCGACGGCATCGGCCTGGCCAATGTGCGCGAGCGGCTGCGCATCCAGTACGGCAACCGCGCGCAGCTGGTCATCGAAGCGCCGTTGAACGGCGGCACCCGCGCCAGCATCCGCGTGCCGTATGCGCCGGATATTTTTGCAGGCAGCCCCAAATGACACGTCCCACCGCACTGATCGCCGACGACGAGGAAGGCATGCGCCAGCAACTGCGCAGCCGGCTGCACGAAGCCTGGCCGGAGCTGGACATCGCGGCCGAGGCGGTCAACGGCATCGAGGCGGTGGCGCTGGCCGGGCAGCATCAGCCGGATATCGTTTTCCTCGACATCCGCATGCCCGGCCTATCCGGCATCGAGGCGGCGCGCATGCTGTTCAACCGCTGTCACCTGGTGTTCGTCACCGCCTACGACCAGTACGCAATCGAAGCGTTCGAGCAGGGAGCATTGGATTATCTGCTCAAGCCGGTGGGCGGCGAGCGGCTGAAAACCACCTGCGCGCGGCTGCAATCGCTGATCGGCAAGCAGCCGAGCGACATCGAACGGCAACTGAGCCAATTGCTGTCGCACCACAGCAAGCCGGCGCCGAAACAGGAATACCTGCGCTGGATCCAGGCCGTGGTCGGCGCCAACCTGCGCATGATCTCGACGCGCGAAGTGCTGTTCTTCCAGGCCGACGAGAAATACACGCGCGTGCAGACCGAGCAATCGGAAGTCCTGATCCGCAAGACGCTGAAGGAGCTGGCGGACGAGCTGGACCCGAACGAATTCTGGCGCATCCACCGCTCGACGCTGGTGCGGGTGGACGCCATCCAGGAAGTGACGCGCGACCTGCGCGGGCGGCAGATGGTGCGCATCCGGAATCATCCGACGTTGTTGGAAGTGAGCCGCGGTCACACACATTTATTCCAGCAAATGTAACGTCCCTCGCTGGACATCGGCGTATACTGACTCTCTACATTCAAGGGAGGGAACGATGTCCAGCATACCCAAGCAAACCCTATGTGGCGTGATCCCGTGCCTGCGCTACCGCGACGCGCCGGCCGCGATCGACTGGCTGCGCGACATGCTCGGCTTCACCGTGCAGTTCGTAGTGCCGAATGAAGACGGCAGCATCGCCCACGCCCAGCTCACCTTCGGCAACAGCATGATCATGCTCGGCTCCGCCTTCGATACCGAATACGGCCGGCTGCTGAAGCAGCCCTCGGAAACCGGCGGCTTCGTCACGCAAAGCGCCTATCTGGTGGTCAACAACGCCGACCTGGTCTACGGCCGCGTGCTGGAAGCCGGCGGCCGCATCCTGCTCGACATCAAGGACGAAGACTACGGCGGCCGCGGCTTCACCTGCCGCGACCCCGAGGGGCACGTCTGGAGTATCGGAACTTACGATCCCTATGCTGCGGAGAGCGCTGCGACCAGCGCGGCATCAGCCACCTGAGTGGGGCGGATGCGGATGATGTTGCGGTAGAGGGGCGGCATGGCGGCGCAGATTGCGTTGAGTTCCGCTTCCGGCAACGAGGGCAGCACGTACTGGAACTGGGTCGGATTCTTCAGCGGCAGCGGGCCTTCCATCGTGGAGCCGTAGGCGCCCAGGTTCATGTAGCTGACGGCGCTGGCGTCGGGACCTTGTGCGAAGACGAAGGTGCCCTCTTTCGGATGGCCGAGGTAGTGGCGGATCTCATCCTGCTGCGCGCGCGTGGCGCCGTTCATCAGCTTGTAGCGGAGCTGCGCGTAGGCGCGCGTGGTTTCCATGAAAGCGCTGCGGATGCCCGATTGCGTCATCCGGCCCGGCATGCATAGCAGCAGGTTACCGAAGGAATCCAGCAGGGCCACCGCGTCCCCTGCCCCGCCATGTTCGCGGTCGCGGGCCATCGCTTGCAGCAGAAACGGCGCAAGGCCGACATCCGGTGCGTGCGGCTTGCAGCGGTAGGTCAGCGCATCAGGATATTGCTGCTTCAGCGCGCGCACGATGGCGTGATCGGCAGGCAGCGCGGCCGGATCTTTCAGCAGTTCTTGCGGATGATCGGCGTTAAATTTCTCCATCACTTCGGCCGACGTGGCCTCGAACACCAGCGAGCATAAGGCTTGCGTCGGTTCGGCGATGGTTTTTCCGATGAAGAAGGATTTCGGTGTGGCGCCGCTGGCGGCGCGCGCATACAGCGACGAGCCGAGGATGGCCGGGTAGATGAAACTGTCGCCGGCCTGCGCGCGCAACGCTTCGGGCAGCGCGCCAAAGCTGGCGCTGTTGTCGTAGTTGATGCCGGACGCCTGATCCGGCGCGGCCACCACCACGTTGAAGCCCGCCGCCAGAATCGCGCCGCTGCACATGCAGCAGGGATCGAGCGAGGTGACGATGGTGATGTCCTGCGGCGGCGGCAGATCGCGGCCCTTGGCGCGTTCGGCAAAGTACCAGTCGATCAACTGGCGCTCGCCGTGCGCGGTCGGGTCGAAGATCAGGCCGTCCTTGACGACGTTGTTGTGCAGCGACTGCAGCACGTTGCCGTACTGGTCGAGCATCAGGCCGCCGACGCCGAAGGTGCCTTGCGTCCTGGCGGCGATGGCTTCGGCCGCCGCAATGGCGACCGCTGCCTGCACATCAATCGTCTTCTTGTGCGCCATTACTTCTTCTTGAGATCCTGGCCGCCGAAGGCGTTAGGCAGTTGCGCAGCCGCGGTGGTTTCGAAGATGTCGCCTTTGAGGTTGGTCAGCAGGACCGGCAGCTCATTGCCGCCCAGTTCCAGGATCACCTGGCGGCAGGCGCCGCATGGGGCGATCGGGCCGTCGGTTTCACCGATGACCACCAGCTGGGCGAAATCGCCGAGATTGTAACCGTGGGCGAAAGCGCTGAAGAAGGCGGTGCGCTCGGCACAGTTGCACAGGCCATACGAGGCGTTTTCCACGTTACAGCCGTGGAACACCTTGCCGTCATTGGTCAGCAGCGCGGCGCCGACCTTGAAGTTGGAGTATGGGGTATAAGCCTTCAGGCGCGCGGCGGCGGCTTCGGCGATCAGTTTTTGTTTGTCCATATAAGTTGTCCTTGATACCGTCATTCCGGCGCAGGCCGGAATCCATGCTGAGATCGCAGGCCTGCTGGCTGGCTATGGGTCCCGGCTTTCGCCGGGACGACGGGGGTTACGGGCGGATGGTGCGGTAGATGACCAGGTTGGCGGCTGGCGCGGCATCGGCGATCTGGTAGGCCGCCTGGATTTCGCGAATCGCCTGCTCGGCCGCTTCCTGCGTGCGTGCATGCACCATCGCCAGCGGCTGGCCGGCTTCGATCTTGTCGCCCAGGCCAACCAGGTCGGTCAGGCCGACAGCGAAGTCGATCGGGTCGGCGGCACGGCGACGACCGCCGCCCAGCGACACCACCGCCAGGCCGATTTCGCGGCAGTTGGCGGTGGCCGCGTAACCCGACGTCAGCGCCGGTGCTGGAACGATGATCGGCGAGCGTTCCAGGTACTTGTCCGGATTGTCCATCAAATCCGCAGGACCGCCCAGCGCCGTCACCATGCGCGCAAAGCGCTCTGCGGCTTCACCGCTGTCCAGCGACGCTTGCAGCTTGGCGCGCGCCTCTTCCTCGGTCGCGGCCAGTTTGCCCAGCACCAGCATCTCGGCGCACAGCGCCATGGTCACTTCGTGCAGACGCGCAGGGCGCGACTTGCCGGTCAGGTAATCGATCGCGCCGCGTACTTCAATGGCGTTACCGGCGTATGGCGCCAGCGATTCGTTCATGTCGGTCAGGATCGCTGAGGTCATCATGCCCGCGCCATTGCCGACTTTGACGATGCTCTCCGCCAGCTCCACCGATTTCTCGTAGGTCGGCATGAAAGCGCCGCTGCCGGCCTTGACGTCCATCGCCAGCGCATCCAGGCCAGCCGACAGTTTCTTCGACAGGATAGAACCGGTGATCATCGCCACCGACTCGACGGTGGCCGTCACGTCGCGCACGCCGTAGAAAATCTTGTCCGACGGCGCCAGCGACGCGGTCTGGCCGATGATCGCCACGCCCACTTCCTTCACCACTTTGCGGAACAAGGCATTGTCCGGCACCGTGGTGTAGCCGGGGATGGAATCGAACTTGTCCAGCGTGCCGCCAGTGTGGCCCAGACCACGGCCGGAGATCATCGGCACATAGCCGCCGCAGGCCGCGACCATGGGGCCGAGCAGCAGCGAGACTACATCGCCGACGCCGCCGGTGGAGTGCTTGTCGACCACCGGGCCGTTCAGGTTCAGCGAGCGCCAGTCCAGCACTTCGCCGGAATCGCGCATGGCCAGCGTGAAGGCGACGCGTTCGTCCATGGTCATGTCGTTGAAGTAGACCGCCATCGCCAGCGCGGCGATCTGGCTTTCGGTCACGCGACCGGAGGTGATGCCGCCGACGAAGAACTTGATCTCTTCGGCGGACAAGGCGCCGCCATCACGCTTTTTGCGGATGATCTCTTGGGGTAAATAGGACATAAGTTTTTCCCGTGATTCAAAACGCGTCATTCCGGCGAAGGCCGGAATCCATAGAACGCCGCCGAATTCGGCAACTCAACATGGATTCCGGCTTTCGCCGGAATGACGGAGGTGGGGGTTAGACGCCGTACGGAATCCAGATGTTTTTGACTTGCGACGCGTGCGCCAGCACGGCGCGGCCGCCGGCTTGCGCGGTGCTGTACCAGTCGCGTCCCTTGCCGCCGCCCACCCAGGTACGCTTCAACGTCGATGCCGACAGGCGTTCCACTTCTGCGCAGCCTTCGGCCGAACCGTCGTGACGCCACACCGCATCGATATCGCCGTGCGTCGCCAGCGTGCGCGCCAGTTCATCGGCCGAACCGGTGATGATGTTGACCACACCAGCCGGCAGATCCGACGTATCGAACACCTGATACAGATCGGTAGCCGACAGCGGATGCGCTTCCGACGGCACCACCACCACGCGGTTGCCCAGCGCTATGGCAGGCGCCACCAGCGAGATGAAGCCCAGCAGCGGCGCCTCGTTCGGGCACACGATGCCGATCACGCCCAGCGGCTCGTTCAGCGCCACGGTGATGCCATGCATCGGCGGCTGATGCGCCAGCCCGTCGTATTTATCGGCCCAGGCAGCCCAGTAGAACAAACGCTCGATCGATGCCTGCACTTCCTTCTCGGCGTTCTTGGTGCCGGTCATGGCGGCGATGCGGGCGGCGAATTCCTCGCCGCGCGCGGCCAGGTTCTCGGCGATGTAGTACAGCACTTGCGCGCGGTTGTGCGCCGTGGCCTTGGTCCAGCCACCGGCCTTGTGCGCGGCTTCCACGGCGTTGCGGATATCCTTGCGGTTGCCTTCGCCCACTTCGGCGATGAAGGCGCCATCGGCGCCGTGGATCGCGCGGCTGTAGGCGCCGTCAGGGCGGGCCTGCTTGCCGCCGATGTACAGCTTGGCGGTGCGGTCGATGGCGAACGCGCCACCAGCGGCTGCCGGCGCGGCCTTGGCTTTCGCCTTCGGCTCGATCACCGGCGCGGCCGGACGCGCGTCTTCCGACAGCGCGGTCAGATACTCGTACATGCCTTCGCGGCCGCCTTCACGGCCGTAGCCGGATTCGCGATAGCCGCCGAAGCCGCAGGCGGCGTCGAACTGGTTGGCGGTGTTAATCCACACCACGCCGGCCTTGATCGCCGGTGCGACATCCAGCGCCAGCGAGATATTTTCGGTCCACACGCATGCGGCCAGGCCGTACACGGTGTTGTTCGCCAGTTGCACGGCTTCCGGCGGGGTGCGGAAGCTCATCGCCACCAGCACCGGGCCAAAGATTTCAGCCTGCGCTACAGCGGCTGCGGTCGACGCGCCGGTAATCAGCGTTGGCGGGAACCACGAGCCATCGGCCGGCAGTTCGCACGCTGGCTGATATACGGTGCAACCTTCGTCGCGCGCCGATTGCACCAGGCCTTCAATGCGCTGCTTCTGCACCGGATCGACCAACGCGCCGATGTCCATCGACTTGTCCAGCGGCGAGCCGAGGGTCAGCTTGTCCATGCGGGCGCGCAGCTTGGCCAGGAATTTATCCTGCACCGATTCCTGCACCAGCAGGCGCGAACCGGCGCAGCATACCTGGCCCTGATTGAACCAGATCGAATCGACCAGGCCTTCGACGGCAGCGTCCAGGTCTGCATCTTCAAACACGATAAACGGCGATTTGCCGCCCAGTTCCAGCGACAGCTTCTTGCCGCTGCCGGCCGACGCTTCGCGGATCAGACGACCGACTTCGGTCGAACCGGTGAAGGCCAGCTTGTCGATGCCTTCATGCTTGACGATGGCTTCGCCCACGCGGCCATCGCCGGTGATGATGTTGACCACGCCCGCAGGCACGCCGGCCTGTACGCAGATATCGGCGAACAGCAGCGCGGTCAGCGAGGTGAATTCCGCCGGCTTGAAGACCACGGTATTACCCGCGGCCAGCGCCGGTGCGATTTTCCACGCCAGCATCAGCAGCGGGAAGTTCCACGGCACGATCTGGCCGACTACGCCCACGGCGCGGTAGTCGGCGAATTCTTCGGCCTGCAGTTGCGCCCAGCCGGCATGGTAGTAAAAGTGCCGGGCCACCAGCGGCAGATCGACATCGCGGGTTTCGCGGATGGTCTTGCCGTTGTCCAGCGTTTCCAGCACGGCGAACAGGCGCGCGTGCTTCTGCATCAGGCGCGCGATCGAGTACATGATCTTGGCGCGGCCATGGCCGCCCAGCGCCTGCCAGCCCGGTTGTGCAGCGCGCGCAGCGGCGACAGCGCGGTCGACGTCTTCGGCGCTGCCCTGGGTCAGGTCGGCCAGCTTGGCGCCGTTGGCCGGATTGATGGAGGCGAACAGCTCACCGGCTTCGCTCCACTCATTGTTGATGAACAGGCCGAACTGGCGGCCACGTTGTTCCAGCCACGCTTGCGCTTCTTTGGTGCTTTCCGGTGCTGGGCCGTATTCCATAGTATTCAGGATCTCTTTAATTGATGGCATGACGTGTCCGTAATTAAGGTTGCGCGTGGCGGTGAGCGGCCGAGTAGTTACCGGTCACGTAATGTTCCAGCTGGCGTTCGATGTCGGTCAGCAGGCTGGATGCACCGATGCGGAACAGATGCGGTTCCAGCCACTCATTGCCCAGTTCTTCCTTCATCAGAGTCAGGTACTGCAGCGCGGCCTTGGCCGTGCCGACGCCGCCCGCAGGTTTGTAGCCGATCTTGAAGCCGGTCTGCTCGTGGTACTCGCGAATCGCGCGCACCATCGTCAGCGACACTGGAATCGTCGCGTTGACCGGCTCTTTACCGGTCGAGGTCTTGATGAAGTCCGCGCCAGCCATCATGCACACCCACGAGGCCTTGGCGACGTTTTCCAGCGTGACCAGTTCACCGGTTGCCAAAATCGCCTTGACGTGCGCTTCGCCGCAAGCCTTGCGGTAGGCCAGCATCTCGTCATACAGCGCTTGCCAGTTGCCAGTCAGGACGTGCTGGCGGGTGATGACGATGTCGATCTCGGAAGCGCCGGCGGCGACCGACAGTTCGATCTCGCGCACCTTGGTTTCCATGCTGGTCAGGCCGGCCGGGAAGCCGGTCGACACGGCGGCGATAGGCAGGCGGCCTTGAAGCACTTCCACCGCCGGCTTGATCATCTCGTGGTACACGCAGACGGCGCCGGTGGCCAGGTTGTAGTCTTGCAGGCCCAATGCTTCTACCAAGTCTGCGCGCAGCGGACGCAGCGCCTTGCGGCACAGGCGCTCCACGCGGCCCGGCGTATCGTCACCGGACAGCGTGGTCAGGTCGATCAGGCCGATGGCCTTGACCAGCCAGGCGGCCTGGTATTCCTTCTTCACCGTGCGGCGGTTCGCCAGGCTGGCGGCGCGGCGGTCGGCGGCGCTCTTGTTCACATGAATATGGTTGATCCAGCCAAGATCCAGCGGGACTGCTTCATTGCGCTTAAAGTCGCTCATAACAGATTGCTTCCGTTCGAAAGTGGCTTGACGCCGAGGTGGTGGGCCAGGGTCTGGCCGATGTCGGAGAAGGATTCGGAAATACCCAGCGATTGCGCTTTCACCTTCGGACCGAAGAAGATCATCGGGATGTGTTCACGCGTGTGGTCGGAGCCTGGCCAGGTTGGATCGCAGCCATGGTCGGCGGTGATCACCACCAGATCATCTTCCTTCAGCTTGGCGATGAATTCAGGCAGGCGCGCATCCATTTCATGCAGCGCGTTCGAGTAGCCGTTGACGTCGCGGCGATGGCCGAAAGCCTGGTCGAAGTCGACGAAGTTCACAAAGGTCAGCGACTTGTCGCCGGCTTCGTCGGCCACTTTCAGCAGCGCGTCAAACAGCGCCATATTGTCCTTGCCTTTCACCACGCGCGATACGCCCTGGGTCGCGAAGATGTCGCTGATTTTGCCCAGCGCGATCACTTCACCGCCATCGTTCTTGACGTGGTCCAGCAGCGTCGGCGCCGGCGGCGCGACGGCGTAGTCATGACGGTTGGTGGTGCGGGTGTAGTTGCCGTTGGCGCCGACGAACGGACGCGCAATCACGCGGCCGATGTTGTACGGCTCCACCAGTTTGAAGGCGATCTCGCACACTTCATACAGGCGCTCCAGGCCGAACGATTCTTCGTGCGCAGCGATTTGCAGCACCGAGTCGGCCGAGGTGTAGATAATCGGCTTGCCGGTGGCGACATGCTCGTCACCGTGCTTGTTGATGATTTCCGTGCCCGACGCGTGGCAGTCACCGAGGAAGCCGGGCACGCCGGTCAGCTCTTGCAATTTCGCGGTCAGCTCGGCCGGGAACGACGGCACGGTTTTCGGGAAGTAGCCCCAGTCGAATTCCACCGGCACGCCGGCGATTTCCCAGTGGCCGGACTGGGTGTCCTTGCCGGTCGAACGCTCGCGGGCCGCGCCATAGGCGGCGGTGAAGCCTTCGCGTTGCGTGAAGCCGGTGGCCCACTCGCCGCTGGCCAGATGCGCGGCGGCGGTCAGGCCCAGTTTTTCCATGGTCGGCAGCGACATCGGCTTGCCGCTTTTGGCGACTTGTTCGGCGATGTGGCCGAAGGTGTTGGCGCCGGTGTCGTTGTATTTCGCCGCATCGGGCGTGGCGCCCAGGCCGAACGAATCGAGCAGCAGGATAAATGCGCGTTTCATAAAGAGACTCCTAAAAAGCAAAGGGGCGGACTAGCCGCCCCTGTTTGGTTCCTTAAGCTTGCGGCGTTTTGGCCACGTTGCCCAGGAAGCCCAGGATTACTTCAATCAGCGAGGTCGCTGCGATCGCTGCGTATTTCAACGTCTGGTCATGCGACAGCGGGAACGGCGACAGGCCTTCCGCCAGATTGGTGATGGCCGATACGCCCACCACTTTCAAGCCGCAGTGACGGGCCGACACCACTTCCGGCACCACCGACATGCCGACTACATCGGCACCCAGGGTCTTGAATGCGCGGATTTCCGCAGGCGTTTCAAAGTTAGGGCCGGCGTAGGCGATGTATACGCCTTCATGCAGCGTCACGTTTTTCTCTTTGGCCGAAGCTTGCAGCAGCGCGCGCAGATCAGCATCGTAGGCGTTGGCCATGCTGAAGAAGCGCGGACCGAAGCGCTCGTCGTTCGGACCCATCATCGGGGTGCCTGGCAGGAAGTTGATATGGTCGGTCAGCGCCACCAGCGAACCGGCGTCCACTTCGGTGCGCAGCGAACCCGCCGCATTGGTCACGAACAGCATCTCGCAGCCCAGCAGCTTCATGGTGCGCACGGCGCTGGTCATCACGCCCAGGCCGTAGCCTTCGTAGACGTGGCCGCGGCCCTTCATGCACACCACCTGTACGCCCGCCAGGGTGCCGATCACCAGTTCGCCGGCGTGGCCGTGCACGGTGGAGATCGGGAAGCCTGGCAGCTCTTCGTAGCCGATGGTGACGGCGTCGGTCATTTGTTCCGCCAGCACGCCCAGGCCGGAACCCAGAATCATCGCTACGCGTGGCTTGGAGCCTTCTGGAAGACGGGCGCGAACAATTTCGGCTGCCTGGAATGGGAAGTTATTAGACATGAAATCCTCGAATTTTTTTGATAAGGCTGGGGAAGCTGCCACTATGCATCATCGTGCATATGTATGGCAAATACCATTTTTCTTAGCCATTTATATAAAAGTGATATAAATCAGGCGTATTATAAACCAAGGAAAACTGAGCCGTTGCGCGCGGTTGACTCGATTCAAACAAATGTTTACGATTGCGGACAACTGTTTGGCAAGCCATTCTTTTATGACCGATTCTTCAAAAAAGGATCAGCTCTACCAGCTGATCCGCGCCAACCCCTTTATCTCCCAGCAAGAGCTGGCGGACCAGCTGCGCCTGTCGCGTTCGGCCGTGGCCGGCCACATCGCCGGCCTGATCCGCGAACGCCGGCTGTTGGGCCGCGCCTATGTGCTGCCGGATGAGCGCCCGGTCATGTGCATCGGCGCCGCCAATCTGGACCGCAAGCTGCGCAGCATCGCGGCGATGCAGCTGGGCACCTCCAATCCCGCCACCGCCGAGGAAGTCTATGGCGGCGTCGCCCGCAACATCGCGGAAAATCTGGCCAGATTGAGCCTGCCGGTCGCGCTGCTGACCGCGCTGGGCGAAGACAGCGCCGGCCGCAAGCTGCAAGACCATGCGGAAGCGTCCGGCATCGACACCGCCGGCAGCCTCAAGCTGCAGGACGGCGCCACCGGCACCTACACCGCCATCCTCGACGACAAGGGCGAGCTGGTGCTGGCCCTGGCCGACATGGCGCTGTACGACCGCCTCACCCCTGAATTCCTGGCCAGCCGCCAGCCGCAGCGCGCCGCAGCAGCGCTGACGGTCGCCGATCTGAACCTGCCCGTCGGCAGCATCACCGCGCTCCTGGAAAGTGCGCGCAGCGACAACGTGCCGCTGGTGATTGTTGCCGTCTCGCAGCCGAAGATGGCCCGCCTGCCGGCCGACCTGAGCGGCCTGCGCCTGCTGATTTTGAATCGCGGCGAGCTGGAAACCCGCGTCGGCCGGCCGCTGCCGACCGAAGCCGACGTACGCGCCGGCTGCAACGAGGTACGCGCACAAGGCGCGCAGGACGTCATCGTCACCTGCGGCGGCCAGGGCGTGTACCACACGCATGGCGGCGAACTGATGTGGCTGGCCGCGCCCGAGGTGGCGGTGCTGGACGTCACCGGTGCCGGCGACGCCTTCTCGGCCGCCGTCTGCTGGTCGCTGTACCAGGGCAGCGATGACCTGACGCTGGCCTGCCGGCGCGGCCTGAAAGTGGCTGCGATGACGCTGGAAAGCCGCGCAACCGTCTCGCCGGCGCTGAACGCCGGCGTGCTCGACGACATACACGATTTTGACCAGAGCGCCCCGCTCTTCCCTAGTAAAGGATAAGACCATGCACCAATACCTGTTGTTCTCGCCGGAAGTGGCTGCCGCCCGCGCCGCCGGCAAGCCGATCGTCGCGCTGGAATCGACCATCATCTCGCACGGCATGCCGTATCCGCAAAACGTGCAGATGGCGCGTGAAGTGGAACAGCTGATCCGCGACGGCGGCGCCGTGCCGGCCACCATCGCCATCATCGGCGGCAAGATCTGCATCGGCCTGTCGGAAGATCAGCTGGAACTGCTGGGCACCTCGGCCGATGCCATCAAGGTCAGCCGCCGTGACCTGCCCTACGTACTGTCGCAGAACAAGCTGGGCGCCACCACCGTGGCTGCCACCATGATCTGCGCCGAACTGGCCGGCATTCAGGTGTTCGTCACCGGCGGCATCGGCGGCGTGCACCGTGGCGCCGAAACCAGTTTCGACATCTCGGCCGACTTGCAGGAACTGGCGCAGACTTCGGTGGCGGTGGTGTGCGCCGGCGTCAAGTCAATTTTGGATATCGGCCTGACGCTGGAATACCTGGAAACGCATGGCGTGCCGGTGATCAGCGTCGGCCAGCGCGGCTTCCCGGCCTTCTTCACGCGCGAAAGCGGCTTTAACGCCGACTTCCAGCTGGATACGCCTGCCGAGCAGGCGGCCTTCGTCCAGACCAAATGGGCGCTGGGCCTGAAAGGCGGCGTTGTGGTCAGCAATCCGGTGCCAGCCATCGAAGCGATGCCGAAGGAAGAAATCGACATCATCACCGAACAGGCGTTGCAGGAAGCGGATCAGCAAGGCATCACCGGCAAGAACGTCACGCCGTTCCTGCTCGGCCGCATCAAGGCGCTGACCGAGGGCCGCAGCCTGACGACCAATATCGCGCTGGTAAAAAACAACGCCCGTTGCGGCGCCGCGCTGGCGGTGGCCATGCAAGCCACGCACTAAAGCGACTAACCACGACCACGGCCCGCCATGTCCATCGATCTGAAACAACTGAAGTACTTCCTCGCCGTCGCTGAAGAAAAAAGTTTCAGCCGTGCCGCCGAGCGACTGCACATCTCGCAGCCGCCGCTGAGCCAGCAGATCATGAAACTGGAAAGCGAACTGGGCGTCAAACTGTTCGCCCGCACCACCCGCACCTTCGAACTGACGGTGGCCGGCAAGGCGCTGATGGGCGAAGCCTCCGAGCTGCTGGCCAAGATGCGCATGACCATCGACACCATCCGCCAGATCGACCGCGGCGAGGTGGGCCGGCTGCGCGTGGGCATCGTCGGCTCGGCGATGTGGGGGCCGATTCCCAGCCTGCTGGAAGAATTCCAGACCAAGTTCCCGCGCGTCACATGGACGCTGCACGAACTCGGCCCGACGCTGCAATACGACGCATTGCGCGCCAAGCAGATCGACGTCGGCTTCTGGCGCGAGCCCAGGCTGGATGAGGATGACCTAAAGAACGACAACCTGCGCCAGGAACTATGCTTCCGCGAAGACGTGTGCGTGGCGCTCAACGAGCACCACCCGCTGGCCAAGGAAGAATCCATCGAACTGACCGACATCGCGTCGGAACCGATGCTGACGCTGGCGCTGGACAAGTCGTCCTTCCCACGCTACCTGATCCAGTGCTGTGTGAAAGCCGGCTTCCAGCCGACGATTTTCCAGGAAGCGTCCGAACCGCAAACCTTGCTGGCGATGGTCGGCGCCGGCCTGGGCGTAGCGTTGATGCCCGAGACCACCAGCCGCATCGGCTGGCCGGGCGTGGTGTTCGTGCCGATCCGCAGCAATCCGCCGTCGGCCAATTTATACATCACCTACACCACCACCGACGACGCACCAGTGGTGCGCGCCTTCCTCAACATCCTCAACCCGCCAGCGCGCGGCGACTGACCGCCATTCGTCTAGTGCGTCAGCCCGCCCGCTTCGCGCACATCGACGGTGTGGGCGAGCGTGGTGCGGACGGCGATGCGCAGGCCTTCGACGACATCTTCCAGCTTCATACTGGCCGTGCCTGGATTGCGCGCCGCCTGTTCCGGCAGATACGGAATATGGATGAAGCCCGCACGCATGGTGGTGCCCCACTCGTGCGCCTGATGCATCAGGCCGTAAAACACATGGTTGCAGACAAAGGTGCCGGCCGTCTGCGACACCGACGCCGGCAAGCCCGCCGCGCGCAGTTCGTGCACGATGGCCTTGATCGGCAAGGTCGAGAAATATGCGGCCGGACCGCCGTTGATGATCGGCTGGTCGACGATCTGGCGATGCTGATTATCCGGAATCGGCGCGTCGTCGATATTAATAGCGATGCGCTCGACCGACATGTCCACCCGGCCGCCGGCCTGTCCTACCGCGATGACGATGCTGGGTTGTAGCTCCTCCACCGCCTGATGCACCACTTTCAGTGCATGTCCGAATACGCACGGCAGCTGCCGCGCATGGACCACAAACTCCCCTTCGTGCCAGCCTTCCAGCTGTTTTACAGCTTCCCACGAGGGATTGATGGTCTCTTTGTTAAACGGCTCGAAGCCAGTTAACAATATTATCTTTTTCATCTCCACGAACTCCGTGATGCGTTAACGCAGCAGAGTCTCACAGATTCATCAAAAAATAAAGCAGCGCAATATTTACTAACAATAATGGCAATGCTGTCGGAATCTGCATTTTCACCACCGCGTTCTTGTCCGGCAGCTCCAGCAGCGCCGCCGGCACGATGTTGAAATTGGCCGCCATCGGCGTCATCAGCGTGCCGCAGTAAGCGCTGAACATGCCGATCGCCGCCATCACCGCCGGGTTGGCGTGGTAGACGCCGATCAGCACCGGAATACCGACACCGCCGGCCATCACCGGAAACGCTGCAAAGCCGTTGCCCATGATGATAGTGAACAGCGCCATGCCGATGCAGTACACCGCCACCGCCACCAGCCGCACGTCCATATTGATGTAGGAAGTAACCACATGCGCCACCGCCTTACCCATGCCGGCGTCGGTGAACAGCAGGCCCAGCACCGCCAGCATGTGCGGCAGCACAATCGCCCAGCCCAGGTGATCGACCAGCCGGCGCGATTCGCGCATCGCCTGCATTGGCGTGGAGCGCGTCAGCCAGCAGGCGGTGGCCACGGCGAACAGCGAGCCGCAGCCAAGGCTGACCAGCGTGATGTGTTTCGGATCGAGCAGGAACAGGCCGTTCCACTGCACATCCTTGAACACGGTCGAGCCGATCACCGTGGTGATGGGAATCAGCAGCGCAGGTATCAGCAGTTTGTGACCGAGCCGCCGTGCGCTGCTGACGCGCTCCTCCGGCGAGCGTTCGCCATAACGGCCCAGCGCCACGCCGCCGAAGCCGGCGATCAAGGCCATCACCACCATCAGCAATCCGGCCGCCACCGGCGGCAATTGTTCGCCGGCCAGATAGATCACCGCGTACAGTGCCCAGAACAAGGCGCTGCTGTAGCGCTTGGGATTATGCCGGTCGCGCAGCGCCATGAAGGCAATCATCAGCAGCATCGCGCCCAGCACGTAGTAGAAGAAATCCAACGTCAATATCATTTCACGCTCCGGGCAATCTGCGCATCCAGCCGGTACAAGCGCCACGAGTGAATGATGAAAGCGCATATGGCCGTCGGAATGCCCCACAGCGCCATGTGCAGCGGATCGACATCGATCCCTTCGCCGTGCAGGATGGTTTGCATCAGCACGATAGCGCCGAAGGCGACAAAGATATCCTCGCCGAAAAACAGGCCGACATTATCGGTGGCGGCCGACATGGCGCGGATGCGGTAGCGCATGTCCATGGTGATATTCGGATAGCGCGCCTCGGCCGCGCCCTCCGCCATCGGCGACACCAGCGGCCGCACCATGCTGGCATGGCCGCCAAGACTGGTCAGGCCGAAGGCTGCGCTGATTTCGCGGATCGCCAGATAGACGATCAACAGCCGGCCGGTGGTGGCCGAGCGGATGCGCGCGATCGACGCCTGCGCATGCTCGCGCAAGCCGTAACGCTCCAGCAGGCCGATAGCGGCGATGGGCAGCAACAATATCAACGGCAGGTTGCGGGTTTTGATGAAGGCCGTGCCCAGCGTGGCCAGCAACTGTTCGACCGGCATGGCGGCGGCAAAGCCGGTGACAAAACAGGCGGCCACCACCACCAGCACCGGATGCGCGCGCAGCGCGAAGCCGGCAATGATGACGGCCACGCCCAGCAGCGGCCACAAATTAACGATGGTGTGTTCCACAACAAACTCCTCGGCAATTGACCGCTGCATCTTAACCCGATGTACGTTTTATTTATAAGCAAGTTCGGAAAAATTCGTTCACGCCCGCAATCGTGCGGCCTAACATCCGCTGCTTTTACCGAGGGCCAGGGCGACACAATCGCCGCGTGCCGCTCACTCCAGGAGAGTCGATGCCTACCCCTGCACTATTCCAACTGATCGGCAACACGCCGCTCGTCCAACTTACCCAGCTTGATACCGGCGTGTGCCAGCTGTTTGCCAAGCTGGAATCGCAGAATCCCGGCGGTTCGATCAAGGACCGCGTCGGCCTGTCCATCATCGAAACCGCAGAACGCGACGGCCGCCTGCAACCCGGCGGCACGATTATCGAAGCCACCGCCGGCAACACCGGCCTAGGCCTGGCATTGGCCGGCCGCCTGAAAGGCTACCGCGTGCTGCTGGTGGTCCCGGACAAGATGTCGACCGAAAAAGTGCTGCACCTGAAAGCGCTGGGCGCCGAAGTGCGTACCACCCGCTCGGATGTCGGCAGGGGCCACCCCGAGTACTACCAGGACATGGCGGCGCGACTGGCAGCCGAAATTCCGGGCGCCTTCTTCGCCGACCAGTTCAACAACCCGGCCAACCCGCTGGCGCACGAAACCAGCACCGGCCCGGAAATCTGGGCGCAGATGGGACACGAAGTCGATGCGATTGTGGTCGGCGTCGGCTCGGCCGGCACGCTGACCGGCTTGACACGCTACTTCCGCAAAGTCGCGCCGCACGTGGAATTTGTGCTGGCCGATCCGCAAGGCTCGATCCTGACCGAGTATGTGGAAACCGGCAAAGTCAACGACACCAGCGGTTCGTGGGCGGTGGAAGGCATCGGCGAGGACTTCATCCCGTCCATCGCCGACATGAGCGCCGTCAAGAAAGCCTACACCATCACCGACCAGGGAAGCTTCGACAGCGCGCGCCTGCTGCTGCGTGCCGAAGGCATCCTCGGCGGCTCGTCGACCGGTACGCTGCTGGCCGCCGCACTAAAATACTGCCACGAGCAGACCACGCCCAAGCGTGTGGTCACGCTGGTGTGCGACACCGGCACGCGCTACCTGTCCAAGGTATACAACGACGGCTGGATGCACGACCAGGGCCTGTTGCGCCATCCACAAACCGGCGATCTGCGCGACCTGATCGGCCGCCGCCACGACCGTGGTGAAGTGATCAGCGTCTCGCCGGAAGACACGCTGCTGGTGGCATTCAACCGCATGCGCGCCGCCGACCTGGCGCAATTGCCGGTGCTGGACGGCGAACGTCTGGTCGGCATCATCGACGAATCCGACCTGCTGCTAAAAGTGGATAACGACGCCGCACAGTTCAGCAGCCTGGTTGGTGCTACCATGACCGCACGGTTGGAAACGCTGAGCCCCGGCGCCAGCCTTCAGGCGCTGCGCAGTACGCTGGATCGCGGCCTGACCGCCGTAATCTCCGGCAATGGCGTATTCCACGGCCTGATTACCCGTTTCGACTTACTCAACCATTTGCGCAGGACGTTACCGTGACCGATAAGCTCAACCTTGCCACCCGCGTGATCCACGCCGGGCAGTCGCCCGATCCTTCGACCGGCGCCATCATGCCGCCGATTTACGCCACCTCCACCTTCGTGCAGCAGAGTCCCGGCGTGCACAAGGGCCTGGACTACGGCCGCTCGCACAACCCGACGCGCTGGGCGCTGGAACGCTGCGTGGCCGATCTGGAAAGCGGCTCGCAAGCGTTCGCCTTCGCCTCCGGCCTGGCGGCGATTTCGAGCGTGCTGGAATTGCTGGACGCTGGCGCCCACATCGTCGCCGGCGACGATATGTACGGCGGCACCTACCGCCTGTTCGAGCGCGTGCGCCGCCGCAGCGCCGGCCATCAATTCACCTACGTGGATCTGACCGATCCGGAAAACCTGCGCAAGGCGATCCGCCCTGAGACCCGCATGGTGTGGGTGGAAACGCCAACCAACCCGATGCTGAAGCTGGCCGACCTGCAAGCCATCGCCGCCATCTGCCGCGAACACAACATCATCGCCGTGGCCGACAACACGTTCGCCAGCCCGGTCGTCCAGCGTCCGCTGGAACTGGGCTTCGACATCGTGGTGCATTCGGCCACCAAGTATCTGAACGGGCACTCGGACATCATCGGCGGCATCGCCATCGTCGGCGCCGAGCCGCGTCAGGAAGCATGGCGCGAACAGCTGGCCTTCCTGCAAAACTCGGTCGGCGCGATTGCCGGCCCGTTCGACAGCTTCCTGGCGCTGCGCGGCGTGAAAACGCTGGCAATCCGCCTGCAACGCCATTGCGAAAGCGCGCTCAATCTGGCGCAGTGGCTGGAACAGCAAAAGGAAGTGCGCAAGGTCTACTACCCCGGCCTGCAATCGCACCCGCAGCACGAACTGGCCAAACGCCAGATGCACGGCTTCGGCGGCATCATCTCGATCGATCTGGATACCGACCTGGCCGGCGCACGCCGCTTCCTGGAACGCTGCGAAATCTTCGCGCTGGCGGAAAGTCTGGGTGGTGTGGAAAGCCTGATTGAACATCCGGCCCTGATGACCCATGCATCGATCCCCGCCGAGCAACGCGCGCGGCTGGGGATCGGTGATGGCTTGATACGGCTGTCGGTCGGCATCGAGGATGTGGAAGATCTGCGGCGCGACCTGCGCGCCGCCCTCGATGCGATCTGAACTTAGAAGTTCATCTTGAACGTGGCGCCGTAGGTGCGCGGTTCGTTCAGCATGCCGGTCAGGTTGTTGAACTCGATCGCGCTGAGCGCCACGATCTTGTCGGTGATGTTGCGGCCGAAGGCGGCCACTTCATACTTGCCGTCGCCCCACTTGTAGCCGATGCGCACGCCACCTTCGGTCAACGGCTTGGCGGTGTACTCGACAGCGGTGTACAGGAAGAAGTTGTACTTGCTGCGATAGCTCCAGTCGGTGATCGCATACAGCTCGCCGTTACCCACTTCGGTGCTGTACTTCAGCGAGAAGTTGGCCTGGTTGCGCGGCGCGCGCGGCATGTCGTTACCATCGATCAGCACATAGCCTGGATAGCCCGGCGCCGCAACGTTGGTTGGGGTGCAACCCATGCCCAGGTTGTTGGCACCGTTACCGCAGTACTGCACGCGCACGTTCTTGTCCTTGATCTCGGTGTCGTTGAAGCTGTAGCCCAGCGAGCCGCTGAAGCCATAGCCCAGATTGGCTTGCAGATCCAGTTCGATACCCTGGCCAGTGACTTTGTCCGCATTCAGCAGGCGATTCATATTGACGCCGCCGCTGCCGGCGGTCAGCTGCTTGTCTTTCACGCGGTACTGGAACACGGTGGCGCTCAGGCGCGCGCGCTTGTCGAACAGATCCTGCTTGATACCGGCTTCATACGACAGCGCTCGCTCGACGCCAGCCATGGTCGGCACATCGGCCAGGCCGTTCAGGCGGCCCTGCATCGACGGTGCGCGGTAGCCGGTCGCCACACGGACGAAGGCATTGGTGTCCTTGGTCAGCTCATAAGTGCCGCTCAAGTCCCAGCTGACATTGTCGGTCTTGCTGTCCAGCGTGTGCGGAACAGTGATCAGCACATTGGCCGCGTTGTAGTCGGTACGCGAGGCGGAGAAGTCTTTCTTATCGTCGGTGTAGCGCAGACCGGCGCGCAGCTTCAGCTTGTCGGACACGGCGTAGTTGACCGAGCCGAAGGCCGCCCACGATTTCGATTTCTGATTCTGGCGTGCGTAAGGAATGTTCTGCGGATTGCCCGGCGCCAGGCTGTTGAAGCTGATACTGTCGATCTGGATCGCTTCGTTGAAGTAGTACAGGCCGCCGATCCATTGCAGCGGACCGCTGTAGTTGGACTCGGCACGGAACTCTTGCGAGAACTGCTTGTGGTTAGGCAGCAGGTCGGCGGTTTCCACGACGAATGGGATGCGGCCAGGACCGTACGGCGGCGCGTACACGGCGCCGTAGCCACCATCAACGTCGGCACGGCTGTTGAAGTCCAGCTTCTCGTAGCCGGTGATCGAGTGCAGCGTGATGTCGTTCAGGTTGTATTTCAGGCGGATGCTGCCGCCCTGGGTTTTCAGCTTCTGGTAGTTGACGCCGTCGGTCGGGTAGGAGCCGTAGTCGAAGCCATCGACCAGATCGTTGGTGCCCTGCTTCAGGATGTTCGCGCGGAACAGCGTGGCGCTGCCGTGGTAGTTGCGCTGATGATAGTTGAACAGCGCTTCAAAGTCCTTGGTCGGCTTGACCAGCGCTTGCAGGCGGAAGGCGTTGTCGCCATAGCCTTCGAAGTCGCGGGTGCCCTTGCTGGTATCCGGGTTGGTGTTGTGGACGCGGTTGCCACGGTGCTGGCTGGTGCCGGCAAAGCGCAGCGCCACCGTGTCGCTGACCGGAATGTTGAACGCGCCTTCGGCGGTTTTGGCCGAGTAGTTGCCCACGCCGAACTGCACATAGCCTTCCTGCTTGAATACCGGCTTGGCCGAGTCGAACTTGATGACGCCAGCTGGCGAGTTACGGCCGAACAGCGTGCCCTGCGGACCGCGCAGTACCTCGACCTGGTCGACGTCAAACACCGGGAAGCCTTTCAGCATGGCGTTTTCCATGACGATGTCGTCCATCACGTAGCCGACCGGCTGCGAGGCGTTCAGGTCGAAGTCGGTATTGCCCAGGCCGCGAATGTAGAAGCGCGGGAAGGCGCGGCCGTAGTCGGATTCGATGTTCAGCGACGGCGTGCGGCCGGACAGGATACGGATGTCACCGGCGCCGGCGGTCAGCGTGTCCAGCCTGTCGCCTTTGATGGTGGCGATCGACATCGGCACGTCCTTGATGTTTTCCGCGCGGCGCTGGGCCGTCACGATCACGGTTTCCAGCTGGTCTTTGTTAGTGGCCTGGGTTTCCTGGGCTTGTGCCAGTGGAAAAGCGCTGGCTACGGCCAGTGCGATCATGCTCGATCGCACGGCGCTACTACGTTGCTTGCTCATATGTCCTGCTCCCGTAAATTTGAATGGTGACCGCCGCCCCGTCATTCCGGCGCAGGCCGGAATCCATAGAACGCTGCCGAATTCGGCGCCTCAGCATGGATTCCGGCTTGCGCCGGAATGACGATTACGGTCAAGCCTGTGGTTTTGTTATATCGATATACACATTACCAAACATGCTAGCACGGAAAAAAATGCAGCAAGTTGAACTTTTGGCGCCCTTGATTCATATCTATTTTGTATAAATAGCCAAGAAAAAACGAATTTGTCGTACATATTGGCGCTGGTGCATAGTCATGGATCGGCCAAATCCGCGCTGTTGACGGGCTTTCCCTATGAAACCAGGTTGCGAAAGGCGAATGGAAGTTTGTCCACAAGGACAAAAAAGCAACGCGATAAAAATTTTTTATTCGGCGCAAGCTGTTGTTGCATTGCGACATGCATCACGAAACCAGGCGAAGGTTTGCGAATTAAAATTCAGACAATTTTTTAGCAAGTTGCTAGCACTTATTGCATGTAATCAGGGATTTAGAGGAATAAAACGGCCAGGAATTACATGTTACGGCCAATAAAAATATACAATAACGATCTTCCAGGAGCCTATTCATGAAACTTTCACAACTTAGTTTGACGGTTGCAGCACTGTGTGTGGCTGCCAGCGCGTCTGCGGCTGACCCTAAGCTGGGCATCGTGTATGACGCAGGCGGCAAGTTCGACAAGTCGTTCAATCAGTCCGCTTTCGAAGGCGCAACGCGCTTCAAAAAAGAGACCAACATCAATTTCATCGAGGTGCAAGCCGCCAGCGACACCCAGGCTGAGCAGGTGATGCGCGGCCTCGCCCGCAAGAACCTCGACCTGATCGCTGCCATCGGCTTCGCCCAGCAGGCAGCCGTGCAGAAGGTCGCCAAAGAATTCCCGAAAGTCCGCTTCGTGCTGATCGACGGTGTGGCCAACGGCGCCAACGTCAACTCCATCACCTTCAAGGAAGAAGAAGGTTCCTACCTGGTCGGCGTGGCTGCGGCCATGGCGTCCAAGTCGAAGAAACTGGGCTTTGTCGGCGGCGTCGACATCCCGCTGATCCGTACCTTCGCCTGCGGCTACACGCAGGGCGCCAAGGCGGTCAACCCGAAGGTGGATGTGACCTCGAACATGGTCGGCACCTCGTCGGACTCGTGGAACAACCCGGCCAAGGGCGGTGAGCTGGCCCGTTCGCAATTCGACCGTGGCGTCGACGTGGTGTTTGCCGTGGCCGGCGGTTCGGGCCTGGGCACGCTGCAAACCGCCAAGGAAAAAGGCAAGCTGGCGATCGGCGTGGATTCGAACCAGAACCACCTGTACCCAGGCAGCATCCTGACCTCGATGGTCAAGCGCGTCGACAACGCCGTCTACGACTCCTTCATGCAGATGAAGAACGGCACCTGGAAGGCTGGCGTCACCGCCAAGGGCCTGAAGGAAGGCGGCGTCGATTGGGCGCTGGACGAGAACAACCGCAAGCTGATCACGCCGGAAATCGAGAAGCGCGTGCTGGGCGCGCGCAAGGATATTATCGATGGCAAGACCAAGGTCATCGACATCCGTTCGGGCGCTGCCTGCCCGGTTTAAAAACTGTCTGAACATTGAACGCGCCGCCGGGGATTTGCCCCGCGCGGCGCGTTTTACTTAATCCGAAAACGATCCTATGCAGCCAGCAGTAGAATTTCGCGGCATCTCCAAGCATTTCGGAGCTGTGAAAGCGAACACGGACGTCAGCTTCGCCATCGCCAAGGGTTCCATCCATGGCCTGGTGGGCGAGAACGGCGCCGGCAAATCGACCCTGATGAGCATCCTGTACGGATACTACCGCGCCGACGGCGGGGAGATCCTGCTCGATGGTCAGGCGCGTCGCATCCACAACAGCCAGGAGGCGATTGCCCTCGGCATCGGCATGGTGCACCAGCACTTCATGCTGGTCGAGAACATGACCGTGCTCGATAACGTCATGCTGGGCAGCGAGGGCGGCTTCAAGCTGAAAGCCAAGCGCGCCGCCGTGGAAGCGGAACTGCGCGAGATCTGCGCCCGCTACCGGCTGGACGTCGATCCGCTGGCCACCATCCATGACCTGTCGGTGGGCGCGCAGCAGCGCGTCGAGATCCTCAAGCAGATCTACCGCAGCGCCAACATCCTGATCCTCGACGAGCCGACCGCAGTGTTGACCGCGCAGGAGACCGAGTCGCTGTTCGAAATCCTGCGCCTGTTCAAGGAACAGGGCAAGACCATCATCCTGATCACGCACAAGCTGCAAGAGATCCTCGACATCACCGACACCGTCACCGTGATGCGCGGCGGCCGCGTGATCGGCGCCGTGCCGACCGCCGGCACCACCAAGGAAGACCTGGCCAATATGATGGTCGGTCGTCCAATCGAAAACAACCTGCCGCGCGCACCGTACAATCCGGGCGCGCCGGTGATGCAGGTCGACGGTCTGCAACTGCTGGACGACCAGGGCGTCAAGCTGCTGGCCGATATCGGCTTCACGCTGCGCGCCGGCGAGATCGTGGCGATTGCCGGCGTGTCCGGCAACGGCCAGAGCGAATTGATGGAAATCCTGTCGGGCATGCGCCTGCCGACCGCCGGCAAACTGGACTTCCTCGGCAAGCCGCTGCCCGGTCTGTCAACCCGCGACCGCACCGACGCCGACGGCCTGCCGCGCACCTTCCGCGAACTGGGCATCGGCCACGTGCCGGAAGACCGTCTGCGCGATGGCGTGGTGAAGGCCTTCTCGGTCATGCACAACACCATCTTCGGCTACCAGGACAAACTGAAGAACAAATGGGGCCTGCTGGACTTCAAGGCCATCGCCGCGCGCTGCGCGGAATTGATGCGCGACTTCGACGTGCGCCCGAACAACCACGACCTGCGTATCGGCCTGCTCTCCGGCGGCAACCAGCAGAAAGTGGTGATCGCGCGCGAAGTGCTGGCGCAGCCTAAGCTGATGCTGGTCGGCCAGCCGACGCGCGGCGTCGACATCGGCACCATCGAGAGCATCCACACCCAGTTGCTCAAGCTGCGCGACCAGGGCGTGGCGATCCTGCTGGTCTCCGTGGAGCTGGAAGAAGTGCGCGCGCTGGCGGACCGTATCCTGGTCATGTGCGGCGGCCGCATCACCGGCGAACTGAAAATTGAAGAATTCGACACGACCCGTATCGGCTTGCTGATGGGCGGGATGCACAAATCATGAATAAAGACCTGCCACGCTGGGCAACCGCGTTTGTAATGCCCGTTCTGAACCTGCTGTCGGCACTGCTGGTGACGGCGCTGGTGATTCACTTCCTGGGCGAGAGCCCGACCGAATCGCTGGCGATCCTGATCAACAGCGCCGTGGTCAATCCGGAAGGCCTGAGCTACACGCTGTTCTACGCCTCGACCTTCATCTTCACCGGCCTGGCGGTGTCGATCGCCATGCAGGCCGGCCTGTTCAACATCGGCGCCGAAGGTCAGATGTACTTCGCTGGCCTGGGCCTGACCTTGGCCATGCTGGCCTTCGACAGCTCGCTGTCGCCATGGCTGCTGATCCCGACCGGCATGATCGGCGCCGCCTTGTTTGGCGCGCTGTGGGCCTTCGTGCCCGGCTACCTGCAGGCGAAGCGCGGCAGCCATGTGGTCGTCACGACCATCATGTTCAACTACATCGCCGCCTCGCTGATGAACACCGCCATCGTCAAGCTGGTGCCGCCAGGTGAACAGAATCCGGCCAGCCGAGCCTTCAGCGCCGCTGCCGAGATGCCGCGTCTGAACGAATGGTTCCCTATCCTGGGCGAGACGCCGCTGAACATCAGCTTCTTCATCGCCATTCTGGCGCTGGTGATCTACGGTGTGGTGGTATCGCGTTCCGCATGGGGTTACAAGCTGCGCGCCACGGGCCTGAACAAGCACGCCGCGCACTATGCCGGCATCCGCATCAGCAAGATGATCATCATCGTCATGCTGATCTCGGGCGCGCTGGCCGGCCTGGGTTCGGTCAACTCCATCATGGGTTCGACCCATTACCTGTCGCTGAACTTCGTTGGCGGTGCGGGCTTTATCGGCATCGCGATTGCGCTGATGGGCCGCCAGCATCCGGTCGGCATCTTCCTGTCGGCGGTGCTGTTTGGCGCGCTGACGCAGGGCGGCTTCGACCTGTCGCTGGAAAAGCAGAATATCCCGCCTGAGACGGTGATCCTGATCCAGGGTCTGATCATTCTGTTCTGCGGCGCGATGGAAAACCTGTACGCGCCGGTCATCGCCAAAGCGCTCAAATTCAAGAAGTGAGGACGATATGACCTTAGACGATCTGCATATCGGCAGTATTCTGGTATCCACCGTGCGTAACGCGCCGGTGCTGATTTTCGCCGGCATGGCCGGCCTGTTCGCCGAGCGCTCGGGCGTGATCGACATCGGCCTGGAAGGCAAAATTCTGGCATCGGCCTTCGTCTCGGCCGCCGTCGCCTACACCACGCAGAATCCGTGGAACGGCGTCATGGCCGGCATCCTGGTGTCAGTGCTGCTGGCATCCCTGCAAGCCTATGTGGCCATCACCCAGAAGGGCAACCAACTGGTGGCCGGCATCGCCATCAACATCGCCATGAGCGGTTTGACCTTTGTGGTGGCGCAGTACATCTTCCAGCAAGGCGGCCGCACGCCAGACCTGGGTTCGGCGCGTCTGTTCGACGTGGTGTTGCCCGGCACCGCTGCTGTCGAGCATATTCCCTTCCTCGGCTGGGTGTATGCGCATTTGATCGGCGGCCACTCGGTGCTGGTCTACCTGGCCTTCCTGCTGGTGCCGCTGGTGCATTGGGTGATCTACCACAGCCGCTTCGGCCTGCGCCTGCGCGCCTGCGGCGAGAACCCGCACGCGGCCGATGCGGCCGGCGTCAACGTCGAGCGCCAGCGCTACATGGCGATGATCATCGCCGGCGTGCTGTGCTCCTTCTCGGGCGCCTACCTGTCGATCGTGCAGAGCGGCTTCTTCCTGCGCGACATGTCGGCCGGCGCCGGCTACCTGGCGTTGACCGCCATGGTGTTCGGTAACTGGCGTCCGCTGTACACCTTCCTGGGCTGCCTGATGTTCGGCTTCTTCGGCGCGGTGCAGATCCAGATCGAAGGCGTGGAACTGCCGGTGGTCGGCCGCGTGCCGGGCGCATTGATCCAGATGGTGCCGTACGTGCTGACCGTGATCGTGCTGGCCGGCCTGATGGCCAAGTCGGTGGCGCCGAAAGCCCTCGGCACGCCGTTCGTCAAGTCGCGTTAAAACGTCTTCAAATAGGACAGCAGGTCGGCGACCTGCTGTTCATCCTTGATTCCCCAAAAACGCATGCTGGTGCCGGGCACCACGTCATGCGGCGCGCGCAGGTAGGCCGCCAGATTCTTCTCGGTCCATACCAGGCCGGACTTCTTCATCGCTTCCGAATACTTGTAGTCCCTGGTCGACGCGGCCTTGCGGCCGACGATGCCGTTCAGCTGCGGCCCGTAGCCGGCGCTCGCATACGGCCCTACCGCATGGCAGGAGGCGCAGCGCTGGAACAGCAGCGCGCCGTTCTTCGGATTGCCGGCGGCGCCAGCCTGCCCCGCCGCCAGCACTATCAACAACAACAGTTTTTTCATAACAAATGTAGCGCCGCGTATTGCAGCAGCATGATGGTTTTACCGTCGGCGATTTCGCCCGAGGCGATCATTTGCAGCGCGCGTTCCAGCGGCAGTTCCAGCACCTCGATATCCTCGCCCTCTTCGGCGACGCCGCCGCCATCGCCGATGCGCGACGCGGCATCGTATTCCGCCACGAAGAAGTATAAGCGCTCCGTCACCGAGCCGGGACTCATGAAGGCCTCAAACACCTTGCGCACTTCGCCCACGCGGTAGCCGGTTTCCTCCTCTACCTCTGCCTTGATACGCTGTTCCGGGCTGGCCTGGTCCAGCAGGCCGGCCGCAGTCTCGATCAGGAAGCCGTCATGGCCGTTGACGTAGGTCGGGAAGCGGAACTGGCGCACCAGCAGCACCGTGCGCTGCGCGCGGTTGTACAGCAGGATGGTAGCGCCGTTGCCGCGATCATAAGTCTCGCGCGTCTGGCGCTGCCAGCTACCGTCGCGGCGGCGGTAGTCGAAGGTGGTCTTCTTCAGCAGGAACCAGTCGTCGGACAGGGTTTCTACCTGATGGATGCGAATACGGTCTTCTGGCATGGCGCTCTCCTGGTTGCGTTTTTTTACGATATCATGCAATATCGTGCAACATCAAGAAATTTCGTGCATATGCTGACTCGTCACCGCAAGGAACTACTGCTGGCCCGCCTGAAACAGGATGGGCAGATCATCGCCCGCTCGCTCAGCGAGGAACTGGGCCTGTCCGAGGACACCATCCGCCGCGACCTGCGCGAACTGGCGGCGGAGGGTCTGCTGCAACGTGTGCACGGTGGCGCCTTGCCGCTGGATCCGCCGCTGCCGCCATCGCCGGCCATGGGCAACTTCAATCAGCGCCAGCAGATTGCCAGCGACGCCAAGCCGGCCATCGCGCGCGCGGCCGCCGCCATGATCGCGCCAGGCCAGGTGGTGTTCATTGACGGCGGCACCACCGCCGTGCAACTGGCGCGCGCGCTGCCGGCGGACTTGCGCTGCACGGTGGTCACGCATAGCCCCTCGGTGGCGGTGGAGCTGGCCGAGCATCCGCTGGTGGAAGTGATACTGATCGGCGGCCGGCTGTTCAAGCATTCCATCGTGGCGATGGGGCCATCGGCGCTGGAGGCGATCGCGCAGATCCGCACCGACATCTACTTCATGGGCGTGTGCAGCCTGCATCCGGAATCCGGCATCAGCACCGGGGATTTCGACGAGGCCGGCGTCAAGCGCGCCATCAGCACCATGGCGCAGCGCACGGTGGTGCTGGCGTCGCCGGAAAAACTGGACACGGCGTCGCCTTACCAGATCGCACCGCTGTCGCAAGTCAGCGCCATCATCGTCAATGGCGACGCGCCGCAAGCTGCGGTGGCGCGCTATCAAGAACTCGGCATCAAGGTCATCCGGGCTTAATATTTGTGTGGCAAACTGCCGGGATGACGAAGTTTGAAGCTTTAAAAAAACACATACGCTGGCCGATGCTGCTGGCTGCTTTGTACCTGGCGGCAGGCAGCGCCGGCGCGGTGACCCGAGTAGTCTATCCGCTCACCAGCCTCGATGACGCCGACAGCCGCTATGACTACGATTGGGCGGTGCTGCGCACGGCCTTGCAGAAGACTGAACCCCGCTACGGCGCATTCGAGATGCATCAATCGATACAGCCCATGTCGCCGCCGCGCGTGGCGCAGGAACTGCTGACGCCGGGCGGTCGCATCAACATCTTCGCGCGCGCCACGTCGCCGGAACTGGAACAGCAGTTCCTGCCGGTGCGGCTGCCGATCGATAAGGGCTTGCTTGGCTATCGCATGTTCCTGGTGCGCAGCGAGGATCTGCCGCGCTTTGCCACAGTGCGTACACTGAACGACTTGCGCAAGCTGCGCGCCGGTCAGGGCAAGGACTGGATCGATGTGCCACTGCTGCGCGGCGCCGGCTTTACGGTGGTGGAAGGAACCAGCTATCAGGGTCTGTTCGCGATGCTGAATGCGAGCCGCTTCGACTGGTTTTCGCGCGGGATCGACGAGGCGCAGCGCGAGTTGCAGGAGCGTCGCACGGCGTTCCCGCAGATGGTGGTGGAACCGACCTTGCTGTTGCAATATCCGCTGCCGCTGTATTTCTTCCTGCGGCGCGATGCCGAAGGCAAGCTGCTGGCGCAGCGCATCACCGACGGCATGGAGATAATGATCAAGGATGGATCGCTGAACGCGCTGTTCCAGCAGTACAAAGGCGAGAGCATCAAGGCCGGCGGGCTGGCCAAACGGCGCGTGCTACACCTGCAAAACCCGCACCTGACACCAGAGACGCCGCTATCGCGCAGCGAACTCTGGTTCAATCCGATCACCGGAAAATAAGCCCTTACGGCCAGATCGCCTTCAGCACGGCAGCCAGGTGATAGCCACCCTGAATCAACTGCGCGCGCGCGGCGGCCGACGAAGGCACCGGATAGTTGTCCGGAATCGCCAGCGGCCACACATTGTAGACTTCACCCTTCTTGCTGGTCTGCTGCGCCATCGCGCCCGGCACCACGTCCGTGTAAGCCAGCTTGGCCACGGTCAGCGTCTGATCGGCCCACTGGTACGGCCACGTGACCGGATCGCCGGCGTTGGCCGCCACCACCGGCTGACCGGCGATGACCATCTGCGCAAACTGTTCCGGCGTGCGCGCACCAATGCGGCGGAACGCATAGTTGACCACCGTGGTGTCCCAGTACGAGTGGAACGCACGCGTAGTCTGCGCCGGGCGTGCCGGCGCAGCTGGTGTAGCCGCCGGCTTGTCCTCCGCCGGCCCAGCAGGAATCAGCTCCGCACTCTTGGCGGTCAGCTTGATATCGTCCAGTTGCAGGTTGTTGCCACCGGAAGTGCCAAAAGCTTCCTTGTCATCCAGCTGCTTCTGCGTCGGCACCATGAAACCGCCGCTCTTACCGACATAGCCCTCGCCCACATGCAGCGGCTGCGCGATATCGCCGGTCAGGTGGGTCAGCATCAACAGCGCCTGGCGTGGCGTGAAGTTGTGCGGATTGGTAGTGGCGTCCCCCTTCCCTTGCAGCACCGCGATGCACTGCTTCAGCGTCTGCACGATGTCGTGACCGTGGGTGCCGACCGCGTTATCCTCGTAGCGCGACAGCTGGAACGGCACGTCGGTGTAGTGGTACTCGCTGTGCAGCGGGTTGGCGGTGGTGTAAGCCACCATTTCCTCGGTTTGCGGGCCGCAGTAAGTGCCCTTCACGCAGTCCGCCCACGAGGCGATACCGGCCAGGCTCTCGCCCGGCAGCAGCAAGGCCTGCACCTGCTTCTCGGCGTTGGAACCCTTGATCAGCTGATCGGCGATCGCACCCACCGCGCGGTGACCGTCGTTGCCCCAGGCGTGAGCGTTAAAGGAGACAAAGGCGCTGCTCAGCGCCAGGATGCATGCGAGCTTTTTCATTCAGGGCTGCCTTTCGATGGCTTCGGATATTGTTTGTTGATGTCCAGCGGCTGCGCGTACGACGACGTCCAGGTCTGCTCCTGCAACGCCGCCAGGCGCTGTGCCATCTTCTCGTTGCGCATCACCACTTCCATATTGCGCGACAGGTCGAAATAGCCGCCGCTCCAGTTGCTGGTGCCGACCCACGCCACCTGGTTGTCGATCACCATGGTCTTGCTGTGAATGACGCGCGCGAACGGAATGAAGCCGGTCGATGCCACCGGCAGCGTCACCACGCGGATCTCCACGTTCGGCAGGATTGCCAGCGATTTCAGGTAAGCCTGCGCCGGTTGCTCCAGATTCCAGTTGGAGACCATCAGCTTGATCTTGACGCCGCGGTTAGCGGCCGAGCGCACCGCGTTGTCGATCACCGCATAGTAAGGACGCGTGCCTTTCGGGCCGTAGCTCAGCGGCGCGTAGTCCAGCAGCTGGATGCGCACTTCGCTCTTGGCTTCCGCCAGCAGCGCCGGCAAGCCGGCCTCGGAATCGCCGACGCCCGCCGGGTTGTACTGGTTAGGGCTGGACAGCAGGAAGGTGTTCTGATGAATGTCCGGCACGGCAGTCTTCACGTTCAGCGCCGGCGCAACCTGGCCGGCCGAGGTCAATGCCTGCGCGCGCCAGTCCTGATTGAAGATCGCCAGCACCTGCCCCACCACTTTCGGATCGGTGATGCGCAAGCCGGTTTCGTGGATATGCTCGAACGCGCGCCAGTCGAAGTTCTGGCTGCCGATAAAGGCGGTCTTGCCATCCACCGCCATGTACTTGGCGTGAATGATGCCGTTGCCGGTCAGCTTGTTGAAATCGAGGATGCGCAGGTCCAGATTAGGGATCGCCTTCAGACGCTCGATGGTCGGCTTCTCCGACAGTCCCACACCTTTTTGATCCAGCAGGAAGCGTATCTTCACGCCACGCTTGCCGGCGGCTTCCAGATGCTCAACCACCTTATCAAGCACGCTGCCCGGCTTGACCACGGCATAGAACTGACCGATGACGATTTCGCTCTTGGCGTTGTCGAACATCTCGCTCCACACTTCGGCGGGGCTGCGCAGGTCATCGCTGTGCAGCGGCGTTTCAAGCGGCGCGGTCTGCACCAGCTCAAAGCCCGGAATCGAAAATTCGGCATGCGCCGGCGCGGCCAGCACACCGGCCGCCATCAGCGCGGCAACTAAAATACGACGCATCATTACTCTCCTTGTACGTTCTTGTAGCGAGCCTGCGATTCGGCGCTGCCGGCAGGCTTCTTGTCCTGTTCACGCTTGACCAGATACTGCGTCAACGCATCGATATCGCGGATATTGGTCGGCGCCCGGTTGCTGCCTTTTTTGAAAGCCGGGAAGCCATCGCCGCCTTCGGCCAGGAAGTTGTTGGTCACCACGCGATAGGTGGTGTTCATGTCCAGCCGCTCGCCGTTCAGCTTCACGCTGTCCGGCACGATCTTCTGGCCTTCCGGTTTCAGCTCGTCCCACTCGTAGCTGAGACCTTCCGAGATTTGCAGCAGGCCGCGATTGCCATCGCGGCCGCCGATCCACTGCTCTTCCAGCAGTTCGACGATCTGCGCGCCGCGCATATTCATCACCACCAGCGTGTTCCCGAACGGCAGAACCGCCATCGCGTGACCCAGCGTGACGACGTTGCCGGTGGTGGTTTCCAGATCCTGGCGGATGCCGCCCGGATTTTGCAGCGCGATCTGCGCGCCGAACGGACGGCCCGCCACCAGCATGGAATCGGCCACCAGGTCGCCCAGCGCCGATTCGCCGGCGGTTTTTTTCCCTCGCTTCACGCTCGGCAAGGCGATGGCCGCCACCGGACGCGCCAGGGCGGCGGTGCTGCTGGCGCGGGTTTTCTTCAGATATGCATCCAGCGCCGGATCTGTCGGCCATTTACCCGGCACCATGACTTCCTGCTGCGCGCTGACATCGCGCACGCTGTTGGTACTGGTGTCCACCGTCAGCTTGATGCGGCCCATGACGTGGCCGCCCATGTCGGACTGCGTCACCAAGCGGTTATCCACCTTGCACAGATAACCCTGATGCGAGTGGCCGCTGATGACCAGGCGGATAGCCGGATCGAGGCGCTTAACGACATCGACGATCGGCCCTTTCAGGTTGGCGCAATCCTGCTGGTCGAATTTAGCGGTGGTTTTGCCGCCCTGGTGGATCAGCACCACGAACACGCCCACGCCTTCCTTGCGCAGCTCCGGCAACTGGCGGTTGATGGCGTCCGCTTCGTCGATGAACTCCAGGCCGGCGATGCCGGACGCCAGCGACGACTCGGCGGTCTCGCGCAGCACGGTGCCGATGAAGCCGATCTTCACGCCATGCGCGGTCTCGATCTTGTAGGCCGGCAGCACCGGCTTGCGCGTGACCATGTCGATCACATTCGCGGCCAGGTACTGGAACTGCGCGCCCTGATAGGTGCCTTCGAATTTGCAGGCCTTGTCGGCGCGCGGCGACACGCAGCCGCCCTTCTGCTGACGCAGCAGCTCGATGCGGCCCTGGTCGAATTCGTGATTGCCGACCGAGGTCGCGCGCAGGCCGAGCAGGTTCATCGCGCCGATGGTCGGCTCGTCGGCCCACATCGACGAGATGGCCGGACTGGCGCCGATCAAGTCGCCGGCGCCGACCAGCAGCAGCTCGGGATCATCCTTGCGCCACGCCTGCAACGCCGCGCCGAGGGTGTCGATGCCGCCGGCCTGGATCACCCGTTCGCCGCCGCCGTAGGCGCTGTCCCAGGTGTAGTTGCTGGCTTCCAGATTGCCGTGGAAATCGTTCAGCGTCACCAGCTGGATTTCAGCCACGCCAGGAGGCAGGGAATGCCGGGACAGCGCCGCGCAGCCGCTCAGGACGGCCAGCGCAATCAGGCTCAGAGGTTTTTTCATTGCTTACGAATTCAGTCGGAATCGAATATTGTACAGCGCAACCCAGCTGCAATAGTCAGCAAAAGCAGGCCGGTAAATACTACGTTACAAATAAAAAAAACGGCTGATGTTGCCACCAGCCGTTTTTACTCATGTGCCTTTCAGGCCAGTCTCGTCGAGCTTAGAACTCGTACTTGACGGTGGCTTGCACGGCCCACTGCGATTCGCCTTTAGCCTGGCGGATGTCGACGGTTTCTACATCACGTACGCGGTAGATGTATTTGCCGTTCGAATCCAGGCCCTGGTAGTCGACGAAGCTACGTGCCAGACCGCCGTTGGTCTGGAAGCCCACTTCGTTGATGCGGCCCCACTTCTTGTTCAGCAGATTGCCGACGTTGAAGATGTCGAACGACAGCGTACCTTTGTGGCCGGTCCACAGGCCTGGGATTTCCTGAGCAATGCGCAGGTCGAAGCTGTTGGTCCATGGTGCGAAGTCAGTGTTACGCTTGACCACGCCGCCGGCATTGCGCTTCAGCACGCTGTTGCCGTTGACCACGCTCCAGAACTTGTCTTCGTTGGCGTGGTTGGTTGCGGTATCGCCGTAGAAGATCACTTCGCCCGAACCTGGTTTCGACGGGATGTACATCAGGTCGTTGCCGGCCAGGCCGTCACCGTTCAAGTCATTGTTGACGGTCCAGCTGTATGGTTTGCCCGAACGGCCTTCGTAGAACAGACCGAAGGTGGTGTTGTAGGCACCGAACAAACGCTTGCGGAAGTTCACCAGCGCGCTGATACGGTCTTTCACCAGGTAGTTCGAGTTGGCGTTGGTTTCTTCGTTAGGATTGAAGATCGAACGGCTGGCGTAGTTCGACGACGAGGTCGACGAGGTCAGCGGCGATACTTCTTTCGCATCGGTGTAGGTGTACGCCAGCGACCAGCTCCAGCCCGCGATCATCGGACGCGACAGCGACACGGTAGCGACGTTGGAACCACCCTTGTCGGTCTTGGTAGCGACCAGCACGTTGTTGAAGGCCGAGTTGCTCAGTGCCTTGGCGGTGAAGCCAGTGCAAGTGCCGTTGGTAACGGTGCCGCCGGTGGCGGTCCAGCATGCTGGGTTGTAGCCCTGCGCGCTGTAGTACAGTGCGCGGCCGTCGGTACCGGTACGGGTAGCAACGCCCAGGTTGGCGTTCTGGTAGTAGATCGCGTCACGCGCCTTGGTGTTCAGGTATTCCAGACCCAGCACCAGGTTGTACCATGGCAGTTCCATTTCCAGCGCGATATTCGACTTCCATACCGACGGCTGGCGCAGGCCAGGTGCCAGGATGTCGACGTTGGCGGCCGGGACGGCGCCGGTGAAGCTGGTCACCTGCTTGTTGATGTCCGGGCTATACAGGCCATCGGTCGATGGGCAAGCTGCGTAGCCCGAGATGCCGCAACCCACGGTACGGGTCTGCACGCCGGTGTTCGAGAACGGGTTGGACAGCCACACGGTCAGAGCCGAACCCTGGAACAGGCCGGCGCCACCGCGCACTTGCATCTTGCGCTCGGTGTCGAAGGTGTAGTTGAAGCCAACGCGCGGCTGTACCAGATCCTGGCCGTCGAAGGTGTTGGTGTTGTCCAGACCGAAACCGCCGGTAGCGCGGGCGCCGGTGGCTGGGTTGCCTGCCACCATGGCTTGTGCCACGGTCGCGTTACGCAGCGGACGGCCGCCGACTGCGGTCTTGTCGATACGCACGCCGTAGTTCACGGTCAGGTTCGAGTTGACTGCCCAGGTGTCCTGCACGAACACGCCATAGTTCTTCATGTCGAACTTGGAGATCGCGTCGTCCAGCGTCAGGCCGGCGTTGGCCACCTGTACGCTGTACGAGCTTGGACGGCCGCGGCGGAAGTTTTCCAGCACAGCTGCTTCGTTCTGCGCGTTGGTCGCGGTCGAGCAGTTCAGGGTGGTGTTGCCCATGAACTGGTACGAAATGTTGTTGATACAGCCGAAGGTGTAGTTACCCCAGACGTTTTGCAGGAACGCGTTGTACACCTCGTTCTTGCTGTAGTCGGCGCCGAACTTGATCTCGTGATCGCCAACCGACCAGTTACCCGCGCCGTAGGCGTCGGTGGTCTTGGTGCCCAGGATGTTACGCTGACGGCTGTTATCGGTACCGAAGTTGATGAAGCGGTTGCCCGACGAAATGGTCGATGGCGTGCCGGCTGGCAGCGCGCCCGAGAACTGCAGGCCGACCAGCGGCAGGCTGGCGTTCAGCTTAGGCACCGAATCATAGTCGCGGGTCGACAGCTTGAACTCGGTCGAGAACGATGGGGTCCAGTCGGACAGCAACTGGCCAACCTTGGTCTCGATGGTCTTGTTCTGCTGATACCACTCGGAGTTCATCGAAATGCCGGTGGCCGACAGGCCAGGGAATTGCGGCTCGCTCTGGTCGGTTTTCGAGTAGCGGAACATGGCGCGGTGGTTGTCGTTGATGTTCCAGTCGACTTTCACCAGCTTGTCGGTCACGTTCAGCGCGGTGCCGGCTGGCACGTCGCTGTTGCCGATATCGATGCCGTAGGTGGTCTTGGCGATGTTTTGCGCGGCGGCGATGGCTGCCGGGGTCACACCGACGTTGGTCATCGAGCTACCCAGCGGGCCGAACGATGGCGCGGTACGGGTCGATTCCAGCTTTTCCCAGCCGGCGAACATGAACAGCTTGTCCTTGATGATCGGGAAGCCCAGGGTACCGCCCTTGGTGGTTTCCTTGAACGGTGCTGGTGGCGCGTAGGTGTTGTTGGTGGCGTTGAAACGGTCGCCGGCGAACTCGTCGTTACGGAACACGTAGTAGACGCTGCCCTTGACGGTGTTGGTACCCGACTTGGTCACGGCGTTGATGTTGCCGCCGGTGTAGCCCTTCTGGGTCACGTCGTAGTTGGCCACGTTGACCTGCACCGACTGGATCGCTTCGATCGAGATCGGCTGCTTGGCGGTTGGCGAACCCGATGCTTCCAGGCCGAAGGTGTCGTTGACCGACACGCCGTCAATGGTCAGCGAGTTGTAGCGCGAGTTCTGACCGGCCACGGACATTTCGCCGCGCTCTTTGTCGGTCTGCGATACGCGTGGGTCGGCACGGGCGTAGTCTTGCAGGTTGCGGTTGATCGAACCTTGAATTGCCAGTTCGGTCGCGCTGATGCTGGTGCCGGCGCCCATCGCGGTGCGCGAGAATTTTTCCGAGCGGTTGGTGCCGGCCACGGTCACGGTCTGCATCTGCGCGGCTGCCACGGCGCCGCCCAGGGTAGCGTCGACGTTGGCGGTTTCTGCCAGCTGGATGAAGACGTTCTCGCGCACTTCGGTCACGCCGTCCTTGGTGATCGTAATCGTGTACGGACCACCGGTACGCAGACCACGCTGGACGTAACGGCCTTCAGCGTCGGTAACGACGTTGTTAACCGAACCCGATTCCGTGTGCAGGATGGACACGGTAGCGCCAGCAGCTGGCTTACCGTCGCCGACCAAAATACGGCCGCCAATTGCGGAGGTGGTGTTCTGTGCGAAGGCCGGTGCTGTCGCTAGCGCGATAGACAGGCTGAGCGCGATTTGCGTCAGCTTGAGCCGTTTATGATTGATCATTGTATAACCTCAAAAAAGACTAATAGTTATATGAAACCCTGCGTGTGGCAGGTATTCCTCTTTACGTTTGCTGCAACTGGTCAGAGCCGTCAAATCCCGGCGTGCCAAGGGCAGCGGGTGAGTTTAACGACCGAATATGTCAGGGCCATGACATCCACAAGGGCGCAACAGGACGATCTGGCGCCATGTCAGCCGATAAAACTGGCAAAAAAATATTGCCTTTTTGGATCAATTCCGTGAACTATGCAATAAGCAAAAAGCGGCGACAAATTCAATTTAGCTTATATATTCAGACGATAAATATATAAATAAGTCATGGTCAGGTCATCAAAACATGCCTGTGTGTCAGCCTGGCAATATGCGGGCGGAATTATATGCCAGCCCGGCCAGTATGAAATCCATTCAATATCAAATATACAAAAAGTCTGAACCGAGATTCGAATTTGTGTAGTAAAGAGGCCACACTATTATCAGAAAAAAACTTGCTTTTGATAATTGTTGTGTTTTATATCAGCGCGAGAAATGCGCCGGGAAGAGAAATGAGTTTGTAACAAGCGGGGCGTTTGTGGGTTAGACGCCACAAACGCCCCGTTTTTCAGCGGCCGGACTGGGCTTTGGCGCCCGCGATGTCCGCTTCGAATTTCGCGAACTTGCCGTCCAATGCCTTCAAAATGCGTTGTTTATCAGCGTCATTAAGGAAGGAATACCGGATGCTGTCGTATGAAAGTTTCTTAACTTCGGCGTAATCCGGCTGATAGCGGGCGGCATACAGCACATATTCGCCAGACAGGTTGTTGCGCGAGACGCCGGCATCGTCGGTCGACAGGATGTACGGCACGCCATACTTGCGGAACAGCGTGACCGGGTGCGCCTGGTCCTTGATACCCAAAATAAAGTCGTTACTGCTCAGATTTACCTCGACCGGGATCTTCTGATCGCGCATTTTTTTCATGATGGCGAGCGGATTGCTTTCGTGGGCGATATCCATGCCGTGGCCGATGCGGCTGGCGCCGGCAACGTCGATGGCGTCCTTGATATGGAAGGTCAGGCCTTCCGGCTCCACCATGCCCAGCGACAGCTCGCCGGCGTGCAGCGCCAGTTTCACCTGCGGGTATTTCGACTTGAGGAACTTGAACATCTGCATATGCAGCGCGTAGTCGCGCATCGACACATGCACGCTTTCTTGGCCGACGATGTTGACGCCGACGATCTTCGGATTCGAAGTGGCCAGCTTGAAGCTGGAGACGATCTGCGAATACACCTGCGACGGCGACAGGAAGCGCAGCGCGAACGGCTGATAACGCAGCGTGAAATTGGCGTCGTCGATGCCGACGCTGACTGTGTCCACATTTTTCAGGTAAGCGCCGATCCAGCCCTGGAAGGCCGGATCTTTTTCCAGCTTGGCCGACAGCGCGGCGAAATCAGCGTCGGTAACGCCGGCGGACAGCGCTTTCTTGTCGAAGTCCGCATCCTGCGCGATCGGCGCGATTTCATAGATGGTTTCGATGTAGCTGACGTTTTCCTGGATGGCGCGCTGCTTCAGGCGTTGCAGGCCGTCCACCGCGTTGGTCGATGCCACCGGGTTGAAGTAGGCGAAGGTGTCGAAGAACTGGCGGTCCGGCGGCGACTGCATGCCGCTGTGGTTGTAGAAGTCCTTGTCCGACCAGCGTTGCAGCAGGTTGGCCAGGAAAGCGTTGTCCTGCAGCGTGTCGATGCCGGACAGGCAGCTGCGTTCCGCCAGCGGCTTGGCCTGCTCGGTTTTGGTCAGCGTCTTGCTGGTATCGATCTGATAATTGCTCTTGTTGACGCAGAAGCCTTCCTTGTCTACCCACTCCAGATACTGCTCGGCGTAGATCGCGCCCGAGTAGTGGTGATGCAGATCGCCGCCCTTGGGCATCAGCGTGAAGAACATCGTCAGTTCGGCCAGTTTCGGCTCCTTGCCCGGCGCGACCAGCGCGGCGAAGTGGCGCTTGGTGGCTTCCTCGTTGGCGTTGGCGGCCTGCGCCTGCGGCAAGGCGCAGAACACGGCAGCGGCCAGGGCGGCGGCTTTCAGACTGGCGATGTTTTTCTTCATGGTGGGGTCCTTGGTTAATTCATTTCACGGGCATGCACCTGGCGGCCGGCGGCATAGGTGGCGGCGATGGCGCGGTCGTCGCCCAGCAGCGCCAGGGCGAACAGCAGCTCTTCCAGGCTGTTGCTGCGCGACGTGCGCCGTTGCAGCAGCGGCGTCGCTTGCGGGTCGATGACGATGAAGTCCGCCTCCGTCCCGGCAGCGAAATTGCCGATCGTGCCTCCAAGCTGCATGCTGCGCGCGGCGCCCAGCGTGGCCAGGTAGAACATGCGCAAAGCCGGCAGGTAACTGCCCTTCAAGCGCGCTACTTTATAGGCTTCATTCATCGTTTGCAACATCGAGAACGAGGTGCCGCCGCCGACGTCGGTGGCCAGCGAGAGCAGCACGCCGGCATCGTCGGCGCGTTCGAAGTCGAACAGGCCGCTGCCGAGGAACAGGTTGGAGGTCGGGCAGATGGCAGCGGCGGACTGGGTTTCGGCCATGCGCCGGCGGTCATGCTCATTGAGCCAGATGCAGTGGCCGTACATGGCGCGCGGGCGCATCATGCCGTAGCTGTCGTAGACGTCGATGTAGCTGCGCGAGTTGGGGAACAGCTCGCGCACCCACGCGCATTCGGCTTCGTTTTCCGAGACATGGGTCTGGATGAAGGTGTCCGGATAGGCGGCGGCCAACTCGCCGGCCAGTTGCAGCTGGCGTTCGGTCGATGTCGGCGCGAAGCGCGGCGTGATGGCGTACAGCGAGCGGCCGCGCTTGTGCCAGCGCTGGATCAGCGCTTCGGTGTCGCGCGCGCTGGTTTCGGCGGTGTCGCGCAGGAAGTCGGGGCAGTTCCGGTCCATCATCACCTTGCCGGCCACCATGCGCAGGCCGCGCTGTTCGCTGGCGGCGAAGAAGGCGTCCACCGATTGCGGGTGTACGGTGCAGTAGACCATGGCGGTGGTGGTGCCGCAGCGTAGCAGCTCATCAAGGAAGAACTCGGCCACGTTGGCGGCGTGCTGGCTGTCTTCGAACTGCCGCTCGGATGGGAAGGTGTAAGTCTCCAGCCATGGCAGCAGGCCTTCCGACGGCGAGGCGATCATGTCGGTCTGCGGGTAGTGGATATGGGTGTCGATAAAGCCCGGCATCAGCAGCTTGCCGCTGTAGTCGTGCACCACGGTGCCCGGCGGCAGCGTGCCATGCAAGGTGGCGTAATCGCCAGCGGCTTTGACTTTGCCGTCTTCAACGATCAGCAGGCCGTCTTCGTGCCAGTCGTGCGACTGCTCGTTGAAAGCCGGATCGGCGAGGAAGTGCAGCAAGCTGCCACGGTAGGCTTGCAGGTTGGTGGTCATGTTTGGTCTTTCTTGAATCTGAATGCGTAGTTTAGCTTGCGACGGCCAGCCGTGCCGGCGCGTTGAGTGCAGCGATTTGCTGCTGTTCCCACACCATCAACAACTGCGCGCACACGGAGGCGGCGATGGCGGCGGGGAGCTTGCTGGAGATGCCCGGCAGGCCGATGGGGCAGACCATGTTGTCGATACGGTCTTGCGGGATGCCGCGCGCGGCCATGCGGCGCTCGAATTGTACCCGCTTGGTGTGGGATCCGATAAGGCCGAACCAGCCTGTATCTTCTCTTGTCAGAATGGCTTCGGTCAGGCGCTGGTCCAGCGCATGGCTGTGGGTCATCACGAGGTAGCTGGCGTCGGGCGGCGCGGCGGCCACGCAGGCTTCCGGCATGTCGGTCGCTTCTGCAGTAACATTGGCCGGGAGGTCGGCAGGGAACATGTCCTCCCGCTCATCGACCCAGGTGACGGTGCAAGGCAACTCACCCAGCTGGCGGACGATGGCCGCGCCGACATGGCCGACGCCGAACAATAGCAGATGCGCGCGCGGCGCCAGGCAAGGGTCGGCCAGCCAGCGTCGTCCGGCCGCATCGCGCAATACATGCGTGCCGCGTTCGCGGTCAACGGCCGGGATGCTCTTCTGGTTAGCACCAAGCAGCAAGGCGGTGACCGGGCCGTCGATGGCGCTGAGACGCCAATGGTCTTCGCGCGGCCCCGCATGCAGGCCGGCCAGTACGGCGACCAGCTCGGGGCCGACCAGCTCAAACGCCAGATGCACCACGCCGCCGCAGCACTGGCCCAGCGTCGGGCCGAGCGCGTAACGCTCCAGCCGCGCGGACGGAGCCGCTGCGCCGGCGGCCAGCATCTCGCGCGCCAGCTCCACCGCGCACAGCTCCAGATGCCCGCCGCCGATGGTATCGTGCTGGCCGCGCGCCGTCACCAGCATCTTGGCGCCGGGTTCGCGCGGGCCGGAGCCCTCCACGATCGCCACGGTCACCAGCACCGCCGGTTCCGATACCTGCGCTGTCAGCCACGCATTCATCACGCCATCACTTCCACAATCGACACCGCCCGCAAGATTTCCTCGCTGGTGGCCGGCGCATTCAACGGCGGATTGACGCGGTGGCCACCCACCGCCGAAATCGCATCCCGGATCGCGAAGAACACCGAGAACGGCAGCAGCAACGGCGGCTCGCCCACCGCCTTTGAACGATGAATGCTGTCTTCCACATTGCCGTTGTCGAACAGCTTCACGCGGAAATCCTCCGGACAATCCGAAATCCCCGGAATCTTGTAGGTGGACGGCGCATGCGTCATCAACTTGCCGGCCGCATTCCACCACAACTGCTCGGTGGTCAGCCAGCCCATGCCCTGAATGAACGCGCCCTCCACCTGGCCGATATCGATGGCAGGATTCAGCGAACGGCCGGCATCGTACAAGGCATCAGCGCGCAGCAGCTTCCATTCACCGGTCAGCGTATCGACTACCACCTCCGACACCGCCGCGCCGTACGCATAGTAGGAGAACGGATGCCCGTTCATGGTCTTGGCATCCCAGTGCAGGCCGGGCGTCGCATAAAAACCGTCGGACCACAGCTGCACCCGTGCCAGGTAGGCCTTCTGCACCAGCTCCGCAAACAGCACCTTGTGGCCGTTCACGTGAATATGGTTATCCAGGAAGCGCACCGGCTGGCCATCCTCGTCGCCATATAGCTTGACCGCATACGCCGCCAGACGCTCGCGAATCTGCCGCGCCGCATCCTGCGCCGCCTTGCCGTTCAAATCGGCGCCGGTGGACGCCGCCGTCGCCGACGTGTTGGCCACCTTGCTGGTATCCGTCGCCGTAATCCGCACATGCGAAAGATCCAGGCCCAGTTCATGCGCCACCACCTGCATTACCTTGGTGTTGATGCCCTGCCCCATCTCCGTGCCGCCATGATTGACCAGCACGGAACCGTCGACATACACATGCACCAGCGCACCCGCCTGGTTCAAGTGGGTAACGTTGAACGCGATGCCGAATTTCAGCGGCGTCAACGCAATGCCCTTCTTCAGCACAGGGCTGGCGGCGTTGAACGCTTCAATCGCTTTGCGGCGCGCGCGATACTCGCTGGTCTGCTCCAACTCGGCCGTCAACTTGTCGATTACATTGTCGACGATGACTTGACCATACGGCGTGACATTGCGCTCGGTGGTGCCGTAGAAATTCAGGCGACGGACATCCAGCGGATCACGCCCTAAATTGCGCGCGATATCGTCGATGATGTACTCGATCGCGATCGCCCCCTGCGGGCCGCCGAAGCCGCGGAACGCCGTATTCGACTGCGTATTCGTCTTGCCGCAGCCGGCGCGGATATCCACGTCCGACAGATAGTAAGCGTTATCGAAGTGGCACACCGCCCGCGTCGCCACAGGCCCGGACAGATCCGCCGAGAAGCCCGCGCGCAGCGTCATGTCCACGCGCGCGGCGAGGATCTTGCCGTTGTCGTCGTAGCCGACCTCATATTCGTAGTAGAAGCAATGCCGCTTGCCGGTGACCAGCATGTCGTCGTCGCGGTCGGCGCGCAGCTTGACCGGGCGGCGCAATTTGGCTGCCGCGATGCCTGCCGAAGCAGCCCACAGAGCCGACTGCGACTCTTTGCCGCCAAAGCCTCCGCCCATGCGCCGGCATTCCACCTGCACCTTGTGCGAATGCACACCGATGGCATGCGCCACCACATGCTGCATCTCGCTCGGGTGTTGCGTCGAGCACTGCACCAGCAGGCCGTTCTCCTCTTTGGGAATCGCATACGCGATCTGGCCTTCAAGGTAGAACTGCTCCTGACCGCCGACGAACAACTGCCCCTTCACCACGCGCGGCGCGGCCACGAACGCGGCCTGATAATCGCCCCGCTTCAGCTGCATCGGCGGCAGCACATACGAGCCTGCGGCCTTGGCTTCCTGCGGCGTGAAGATGGCCGGCAGCTCGTCATAGCTGACCACGGCGCGGCGGGCGGCGCGGCGCGCATTGTCGTGCGTGTCCGCTACCACGATGAAAATCGGCTGGCCGACATACATCACCTCACCGGCCGACAGAATCGGATCGTCGTGGATGATCGGCCCGCAATCATTGGTGCCGGTGATATCGGCTGCGGTGTACACCGCCACCACGCCCGGCGCGGCGCGCACCGGCGCCAGATCCATCGCCGTGATGCGCGCATGCGCCTTGGACGACAAGCCCAGCGCCGCATGCAGGGTGCCTTGCAGCTCGGGGATATCGTCGGTGTAGGTGGCCTGGCCCAGCACATGCAGCGCGGCCGATTCGTGCGCGCGCGACACGCCTACTACTTTCCAGTCATTCATGGTCGCTCCTTTCACGCGCGGCAAGCGAAAGCGTTGACGGCATCGGCCGCAAGCGGCGCATCGGCGCGCGTCTCCAGCCAGAAGCGGCGCAACAGATTCTGCGCCGTTTGCATGCGATAGGTGCTGGATGCGCGCATATCCGACAGCGGCGCGAAGTCCTGCTGCAATTGATCCATCGCCACCCGCAAATTGGTTTCGCTCCAGCGCAAGCCGATCAGCGCTGCTTCCGCGCGCGGCGCGCGGCGCGGCGTCGCCGCCATGCCGCCGAAGGCAATGCGCGCCTCCCTCACCGTCTCGCCCTCCAGCGTGAACGCAAACGCTGCGCACACCGCCGAGATATCCTGATCAAAGCGCTTGGCCAGCTTGTACGTACGGAACCGCAGCTCCGCGCGCGGCAGCGGCACCCGCACGGCGGAAACGAATTCGTCGGCCTGCAAATCCTTCTTCTGGTAATCCAGATAGAAAGCTTCCAGCGGCAGCAGGCGGCGACCGGATGGGCCTTGCAGCACCACCTCGCTGCCCAGCGCGATCAGCCACGGCATCGAATCCCCGATCGGCGAGCCGTTGGCGACATTGCCGCCCAGCGTGCCGGCATTACGGATCGGCAGCGAGGCAAAGCGTTGCCACAACTCGCCCAGCTCCGCCGGATACAGCTCACACAGCGCCTCGTACGCATGGTTCAGCGACACGCCGGCGCCAATTTCCAGCATGCCGTCCTGCTGCTGCACACTTTGCAACGCGCTCACATGGCCGAGGTAAATGATGTCGCCCAACTCGCGCATCTGCTTGGTGACCCACAGGCCAATGTCGGTGGAACCGGCCAGCAGCGTCGCCTTCGGATGCGCGGCGCGCAGCGCCACCAGTTCCTCCAGCGTACGCGGCGCGTGGAACGATTGCCCGCGCGCGGTGTACGTCGAACCGGCCTCGCGCTGCAAGGCCTGCAACTGCTGCGTCAACGCGGCGCGGTCGAACGCCACCTTCGGCAGTTCGGTCATGCGCTGTGCCGCGTCGATGATCGGACGATAGCCGGTGCAGCGACACAGATTGCCGGACAGGCAGTCGTCGATCTCCTTGCGCTGCGCCGGCTGGCCATCCTTGTCGAGGTACATTCCCCACAGGGACATGACAAAGCCCGGCGTACAGAAACCGCATTGTGAGCCATGACATTCCACCATCGCCTGCTGCACCGGGTGCAGCGCGCCGTCCGGCTGCTGCATATCCTCCACCGTGAACAGCGCCTTGCCGTCCAGCGTAGGCGCGAACTGGATGCAGGAGTTCACCGCCTTCATCTCCAGCTGGCCGCCCGCGTTCAGGCTGCCGACCACCACTGTGCAGGCGCCGCAGTCGCCCTCGGCGCAGCCTTCCTTGGTGCCGGTGCAATGCAAGTCCTCGCGCAGGTGCTGCAGCACGGTGCGGGTCGGGGTGGCGTTGTGGATTTCCTGGACAGCGCCACGGAAGTAAAAGCGGATCGGGTCGGACATCAGAATCTCATTCGGCAAATGGGTGAACCTTGCGCCAGTGTTCGGCGATATCGATGCGGCGCGTGATCCAGACCTTGTCATGGCTCTGCACATAATCGAGGAAGCGCGCCAGCGACGCCGCGCGCGCCGGCCGCCCGACGATGCGGCAATGCAGGCCGATGGACAGCATCTTCGGCTGATTCAGGCCGTTCGGGTCGCCCTCGGCGTACAGCACGTCGAACGCATCCTTCAGGTAATCGAAGAACTGCGTGCCCGAATTGAAGCCCTGCGCGGCGGCGAAGCGCATATCGTTGGTGTCCAGCGTGTACGGCACGATCAGTTGCGGCGCGCTGACCTGCTGGCCGCCGGCATCGGTATAGCCGACCTTCTGCCAGAACGGCAGATCGTCGCCATAGTGGTCGGCGTCATACCGGAAGCCGCCGTGCTCCATCACCAGCTTGCGTGTCTGCGGCGAGTCGCGGCCGGTGTACCAGCCTTGCGGCGCGCTGCCGGTCAGTTCGCGGATGATGTCCACCGCTTCCTTCATGTGCGCGCGCTCGGTGGCTTCGTCCATGTTCTGATACGTGATCCAGCGCAGGCCGTGGCAGGCAATTTCGTGGCCCAGCTGCTCGAACGCCGCCACCGCCTCGGGATGGCGCTTGAGCGCCATCGACACGCCGAACACCGTCAGCGGCAACTTGCGCTCCTCGAACATGCGCAGCAAACGCCACAGGCCGGCGCGCGAACCATACTCGTACAGCGACTCCATGCTCATGTGGCGGTTGCTGAACGAGGCCGCGCCGATGATCTCGGACAGGAAGGTCTCGGAGCCGGCGTCGCCGTGCAACACGCTGTTTTCGCCGCCCTCTTCGTAATTCAAGACGAATTGCAGGGCGACGCGGGCCTGGTTGGGCCACTGTGCGTGCGGCGGTTTCGGGCCGTAACCGATCATGTCGCGCGGGTAGTTGTCGTAAGTGGTCATGGCGCTGGCAAGTCTATGGGGAATATAACTCCAATCATATATGCGTGGATGCGTGGCGGTATATGATTTGCATAATAGATACCTGTCACAAGCAAATATAGGACCAATCATGGGAAAACTCAGTACGCACGTTCTCGACATCACCCAGGGCAAGCCGGGCGCCGGCGTTAAAGTGGCTTTATATGCGGTGGGGCCGCAGGGCCGCGCGCTGCTGAAGAGCGACGTCACCAACGCCGATGGGCGCTGCTCCACCCCGCTTCTGGAGGGAGATGCACTGAAACAGGGCAAATATGAACTGGTTTTCAGCGCCGGCGAGTATTTTGCGGCGCAGGGCGTGGCGCTGCCGGAGCCACGTTTTATCGATGAGGTAACGCTGGCGTTCGGCGTGGCGCACGCGGACCAGAACTATCATGTGCCGCTGGTGGTGTCGCCTTGGGCCTATTCGACTTACCGGGGAAGCTGAAATGTTAAGATGCGGGCACTATGACTGAATCATTGGCCGCATCCTTACTTCAGCAAGCCGTCGAACTGCACCAGCAGGGACGGCTGCAACCGGCGCAGGCGCTGTACCGGCAAGTCCTCGAACTCAATCCCCGGCAGTTTGATGCCTTGCATCTGCTGGGCGTGCTCGCGCGCCAGCAGGGTGACGCCGCCAGCGCCGTCGAACTGATCTCGCGCGCCATCGCCGTTGACGATGGCCAGGCCACCGCTCATTGCAATCTCGGCGTGGCATTGCTGGACCTTGGCCGCGTGGACGACACGCTGGCGAGCCACGAACGCGCGCTGGTGCTGAATCCCTCCTATGCCCTGGCCTGGAGCAATCGCGGCAACGCGCTGCGCCGGCTTGGCCGCCTGGACGAGGCGCTGGAAAGTTATCAGCGCGCGCTGGCGATCCAGCCTCAGTATGCCGAAGCGCACTGCAACCGCGCCATCGTGCTGCAAGACCAGGGACGTTATCTGGACGCACTGGGCGCGGCCGAAGACGCGCTCAATCTGAAGGACCGCTACGCCGATGCATGGCTGGCGCGCGGCCATGCGCTGCACTGCCTGCGCTATCTGCCGGAAGCGGTGGAGAGTTTCGACCGCGCCATCCACCTGCGTCCCGACTGGGCGGAGGCGTACAGCGCCCAAGGCGCCTCGCTGCAGCGTCTGGGCGAATTCGCGGCGGCGCTGGACAGCTACGAGCAGGCGCTGAAGCACCAGCCGGACTACGCGCTGGCGCACTACCATCGCGGCAACGCCCTGCGTTCGCTGGGCCGGCGCGAGGAAGCGATTGCCGCCTACCGCGCCGCGCTGGCGCATGGCGACAATCCCGAAACGATCGCCTTCGCGCTGGCGTCCGTGGGCGAAGGCGAAACGCCGGCCGCGCTGCCGAACGACTACGTGCGCTCGCTGTTCGACCAGTACGCCAACCATTTCGACCAGCACCTGACCGAAGTGCTGGGCTACAAAACGCCAGCCGTGCTGGACGCGCTGCTGCGCCACGTGGCGCCATCGTCCGAGCTGTCGACAGTGGATCTGGGCTGCGGCACCGGCTTGTGCGGCCCGTACCTGCGGGCGTACTCGCGCAAGCTGCACGGCGTCGATCTGTCGCAACAGATGCTGGGCAAGGCCGCCGAACGTGGCGTGTACGACCAACTGGCCTGCGCGGACCTGCTGACCTATCTGGATGGCCGCGACGCCGCGTACGACCTGGCGGTGGCCGCCGACGTTTTTGTCTACATCGGCGACCTGGCGCCGGTGTTCCGCGCGGTGCACGCCGCGCTGCGTCCCGGCGGCCGCTTCTGCTTCTCGGTTGAAGCGGGCGAAGGCGCCGACTACGTGCTGCGTCCCTCCAACCGCTACGCCCACACGCTGGAATACATGCAACGCCTGGCCGCCGCCAGCGGCTTCACCGTGCTCGCCACACAAGCGCTGGAAGCGCGCGAAGAAAACGGCACCCCCATCGCCGCCCATGCGCTGGTGTTATGCAAATAGACCACATCTTCATCCGCGCGACACACGGCGCACCGGAAGCCGAGGCGCTGCGCGCCTTCGGCGTGACCGAAGGCAGCGGCAACGTGCATCCGGGCCAGGGCACGGCCAACCGCCGCTTCTTCTTCGCCAACGGCTTCCTCGAACTGCTGTGGATAGCCAATGCAGTGGAAGTAGCCAGCCCGCTGACCGCGCCGACCAGGCTGCGTGAACGTCTGTCCGCTGGCAGCGATGCCTCGCCGTTTGGCATCTGCATGCGCGCTGCCGACGCCAGCACCGGCACCTTCACCGCAGCGTTCCCGATCTTCGACTACAAGCCATCCTACCTGCCGCCGCACATGAGCATCGGCATCGCTAGCGCAACCGCGCTTTCTGAGCCGATGTGGTTCTACCTGGCGGGCGGCAAAAGTCCTCCGTCGCCGCCCGAACACGCGGCTGGCATCAGCCGCATTACCGCAGTCCGCTGCACGCAACCTTCGACGGCCAATTTGTCGGCAGCGGCCCTTGGAAGCGGCGTCAGCTTCGCCGAAGGCAAACAGCACCTGCTTGAAATCAGCTTTGACGACGCGGCGCGTGGCCTCACATATGATTTCCGTCCTGACCTGCCGCTCATCTTCAAATACTGAACCCATGTCCAGCGCCATCAAAAATTTCATTGGCAACGCAGTTCTGCAACGCGACGAGATCGGCGAATCGCCGTGCCAGGTGCACAGCTTCCAGCGCCGGAGCGAACTTTATTTTCTGAAGACATCGCCGACAATCTATGCCGCCACCACCTACAGCGTGCTGCGCGAGGCGGCCGTGCTGCGCTGGCTGTCCGGCAAAGTGAACGTACCGGAAGTGATGCTGACCGCGCAGGACGAGCAGCAGGAATACATGATCACCCGCGCCGTGCCCGGCGTGCCGCTGGCACAACACCTCGACAACGAACCGCGCGCAGTGGCGCTATTCCAGGAAGCGCTGCGACAGCTGCAATCCATCGACATCACCGACTGCCCGTTCGACTCCAGCGCCGCCGTGCGCCTGCGCGAACTGACTTTTCTGCTCAGTGAAGGCCTGATCGACCAGGACTACAGCCTCGACGCCTGGCCCGGCCTGCACACGCCGCAAGACCTGCTGACCCGCCTGCACGCCACGATACCCAGCGAAGACCTGGTCGTTTCCCACGGCGACCTGGGCGACAGCAACATCTTTGTCACCGACAACGACGAACTCTATTTCATCGACCTGGGCCGAGGCGGCAAAGCCGACCGCTGGCTCGACATCGCCTTCGCCCACCGCAACCTGCGCGAAGAAGTCTCCGAGGCCGCCGCCCACCACCTCCTACCCGCCGACGCCCCCGCCAAGCGCGAATTTTTTGAACAACTTGACGAACTGTTCTAAAGTTGCACGCAACCCATCATTGCCTTAGAATTCGAAGCTGTTGCTTTCTGTTGGTGCTTTAAAGCGCCGCCCCACTTTCCCATGCAAGATTCTTTGCGGTGACCCTTGGATACCGTTCCCCTTTGGGTGCAATTTCTTGCACTCTTTTTCCTGATCCTCTGTTCGGCCTTCTTTGCGATGGCCGAGACCGCCCTGATGGCGGCCAACAAGTATCGTTTGCGCCACCAGGCGAAGCGCGGCAGCCGCAAGGCGATCACGACGCTGTGGCTGCTCGACCGTACCGATAAGCTGCTGTCGCTGGTGCTGATCGCCAATACGCTGTTCAACGCCGCCGCCACCGCGCTGGTCACGTCGATCGCCATCCAGTCCTTCGGTCACGACGATAACGTCATCACCATTTCCACCGGCGCGGTCGCGTTCCTGCTGATCGTGTTTGCCGAGATTTCGCCCAAGGTCATCGGCGCCACCTTCCCGGAAAAAATCGCGCTGCCGACCAGCATGGTGCTGAAGCCGCTGATGGCGATCTCCAAGCCGATGATCTGGTTCGTCAACCTGTTCGTGTCGCAACTGCTGAAGGTGTTCGGCATTAAAGCCGGCGCGCACCACCACGACCCGCGCCTGTCGCCGGAAGAACTGCGCTCGATCGTGCTGGAGGGCGGCAATTTCATCCCGCAAAAGCACAAGAGCATCCTGCTCAACCTGTTCGACCTGGAAACCATCTCGGTCGAGGACATCATGACGCCGCGCGCGCAGATCGAGGCGCTGAACCTGGAAATGCCGGTCGAGGAAATCAAGCGCGAGCTGACCACCTGCTACCACAACAAGCTGCCCGTCTACGAAGGCGAAATCAACCGCATCGTCGGCATCCTGCATGTGCGCAAGGCGGTCGCCCTGCTGAACCAGGAAGACGAGCTGACCACCGAGCACTTCCGCGAGCTGCTGACCACGCCGTATTTCATCCCGCAGGACACCCGCCTGTTCACCCAGCTGCAATACTTCCAGGAGAACAAGGAGCGGTTGGGCATCATCGTCGACGAGTACGGCGAGGTGCAGGGCCTGGTCACGCTGGACGACATCATCGAGGAAATGATCGGCGAATTCACCACCTCCACGCCGAGCGCCTCCAAAGCCGAAAGCTTCAGCTGGGACGCCAATGGCGAATGCCTGCTGGACGGCACCACCCCTCTGCGTGACGTCAACAAGCGCCTCGACCTGCATTTCCCCCTCGACGGCCCCAAAACCCTGAACGGCATGCTGCTGGAACTGTTGCAAGAAATTCCAGACGCGCCGATCAGCCTCAAGGTCGACCATTGCATCATCGAAGTGGTGCAGGTGCACGACCAGGCCATCAAAGTGGTCAAATTGCGGCGCGCCGGCAACAGCAACGCCCCGTAAAGCATGGCAAACGCGTGGGCGCACGCAACAGAGCGGAGTACACTGCTGGTAACGGCTTTACAAACGTAATGCCGGGGAGCATCATTTACTGAGCAGCCTTCCTCCACCCTGATCCGACGCTTCTATGGCCGCAGTCCTACCGAACGCAGTCTCAGGCGCCCCGATGCCCGGGCTGGCGCGGGCATTGATGCAAGCCGGACGGCTCACCGCCGTGCAAGCCGACGCCTTGCAAAAAAAGTCGCTGGCGGAAAAAGTGGCTTTCATCGATGTACTGCTGTCCAGCGGCGCGATCGAATCGAAGGCACTGGCCGCCTTCTGCGCTGAAACCTTCGCCTATCCCTTGATGGACGTCAACGCGCTCAACATCGAGGCGCTGCCGCCCAAGATCATCGACAACAAGCTGATGCAGTCGCAGCGCGTGGTGCCGCTGGCCAAGCGCGGCAACAAGATGTCGGTGGCGATTTCCGACCCGACCAATACGCAGGCGCTGGACCAGCTCAAGTTCCAGACCGAGTCCACCGTCGAACCCGTCATCGTGGCGCACGACGCGCTGCTGCAACTGCTGGCGCGCCTCAACAAGAGCAGCGAGCAAAGCCTGGCTGACCTGGCCGGCGAGGAAGGCGAGATCCAGTTCGCCGAGGAAGAACAGCCGTCGGCCGCCACCGCCGCCGCTGCGGCCGACGCCGCCAACGAGGTCGAGGACGCGCCAGTGGTCCGCTTCCTCAACAAGATGCTGATGGACGCGGTCAACCTGGGCGCCTCCGACCTGCACTTCGAGCCGTTCGAGAAGTTCTACCGCATCCGCTTCCGCGTCGACGGCGTGCTGATCGAGCACGCGCAACCGCCGATCTCGATCAAGGAAAAGCTGGTGTCGCGCATCAAGGTGCTGGCCAAGCTGGACATCTCGGAAAAGCGCGTGCCGCAGGACGGCCGCATGCGCCTGATCGTCTCGCCGACCAAGACCATCGACCTGCGCATCTCGACGCTGCCGACGCTGTTCGGCGAAAAGACCGTGATGCGTATCCTCGACGCCACCCAGGCGCAGATGGGCATCGACTCGCTCGGCTACGATCCCGATCAAAAAGACTTGCTGCTGGACGCCATCCAGCGCCCCTACGGCATGGTGTTGGTGACCGGGCCGACCGGCTCGGGCAAGACGGTGTCGCTGTACACCTGCCTCAACATCCTCAACAAGCCGGGCATCAACATCTCCACCGCCGAAGACCCGGCCGAGATCAACCTGCCCGGCGTCAACCAGGTCAACGTCAACGACAAGGCCGGCCTGACCTTTCCGGTGGCGCTGAAGTCTTTCCTGCGGCAGGATCCGGACATCATCATGGTCGGCGAGATCCGCGACCTGGAAACCGCCGACATCGCCATCAAGGCGGCGCAAACCGGCCACATGGTGTTCTCCACGCTGCACACCAACGACGCGCCGTCCACCCTGACCCGCCTGATGAACATGGGGGTGGCGCCGTTCAACATCGCCTCGTCGGTGATCCTGATCACCGCCCAACGGCTGGCGCGCCGCCTGTGCAGCTGCAAGCAGCCGATCGACATCGCGCCCGAGCTGCTGATCAAGGCCGGCTTCAGGGAGCAGGAAGTCGACGGTTCGTGGAAGCCCTACGGCCCGGTCGGCTGCGAGCGCTGCAACGGCGGCGGCTACAAGGGCCGGGTCGGCATCTACCAGATCATGCCGATCACGCCGGCGATCGAATCGCTGATCCTGGCCCATGGCAACGCCATGCAGATCGCCGCCCAGTCCGAGGCGGAGGGCGTGAAGTCGCTGCGCCAGTCCGGCCTGGTCAAGGTCAAGGCCGGACTGACCAGTCTGGAAGAAGTGCTGGGCTGCACCAACGAATAGGACAGCGAAAATGGCGATATCGCGCAACGCGGGCAACCAGGTCAAGGAATCGGTGTTCGCCTGGGAAGGCAAGGACAAGACCGGCAAGACCGTGCGCGGCGAGCTGCGCGCCGGCGGTGAGGCGGTAGTCAATGTCACGCTGCGCCGCCAGGGCATCATGGTCACCAAGGTCAGGAAGAAGGCCTACCGCTCCGGCAAGAAAGTCACCGACAAGGACATCACGCTGTTCACCCGCCAGCTGGCCACCATGATGAAAGCCGGCGTGCCGCTGCTGCAATCGTTCGACATCGTCGGCAAGGGCCACGCCAATCCGTCGGTGTCCAAGCTGGTGCTGGACCTGCGCGCCGACATCGAGACCGGCACCAGCCTGAACCAGGCATTCCGCAAGTTTCCGCTGTACTTCGACCCGCTGTTCTGCAACCTGGTGGGCGCCGGCGAACAGGCCGGCATCCTCGAAGACCTGCTGACGCGGCTGGCGATCTACAAGGAAAAGACCCAGGCCATGAAGTCCAAGATCAAGTCGGCGCTGACCTATCCGGTGTCGATCCTGGCGGTGGCCTTCCTGGTGACGGCGGTGATCATGATCTGGGTGGTGCCGGCCTTCAAGGAAGTGTTCGCCAGCTTCGGCGCCAACCTGCCGGCACCCACCCTGTTCGTGATGGCCTTGTCGGAATTTTTCGTGCAGTGGTGGTATGTGATTTTCGGCGGGCTGGGCGCCGGCATCTATTTCTTCTTCCGCGCCTGGCAACGCTCGCTGCAAATGCAGCGCTTCATGGACAAGCTGCTGCTCAAGCTGCCGGTGTTCGGCGAAGTGATACGCAAGGCCACCATCGCCCGCTGGACGCGCACGCTGTCGACCATGTTCGCCGCCGGCGTGCCGCTGGTGGAATCGCTGGACTCGGTGGGCGGCGCGGCCGGCAACGCCGTCTACCTCGACGCCACGCGCCGCATCCAGACCGAAGTCAGCACCGGCACCAGCCTCACCGTGGCGATGCAGAACGCCGATGTGTTCCCCAATATGGTCACGCAGATGGTCTCGATCGGCGAGGAATCCGGCGCGCTGGACGCCATGCTGGGCAAGGTGGCCGACTTCTACGAGGACGAGGTGGACGAGGCGGTGGCCTCGCTGTCGTCGCTGATGGAGCCGGCCATCATGGTCATCCTCGGCGTGCTGATCGGCGGGTTGGTGATTGCCATGTATTTGCCGATCTTCAAACTCGGTTCGGTGGTCTAAAGGCGGCGCAGCCAGGCTGCGAAACGGTGCTGCCAGCCGAGATGGCAAGGCGTCTGGTAGCACACCTCACCCGCCACCTTGAGGATCACTTCGCTGCCCTGCTGCGGCAGGCTCAATACCTCGATGCTGCCGGCCATGCCGGCGGCGCGCTCGTTCAGCGCAGCAAATGCGGGCGGCAGTTGCGTCATGCCCTTGCCGTCGTCGCGCACATGCAGCGACAGGAACTCGCAACCATATGCCAGTTCCAGCTCGATGCGGCTGGCTTGCGCGTACTGGAAGGCATGCATCAACGCCTCGCGCACGATGGCGTAGATTTCCTCGGCCCGATCGCCGTTCACTGGCACCTGCTCACCGCTGATGATCATGTGGAATGGCGTGCCGAACGTCTCCTGTAGCGACTGGCCGGCGGCGGCGAATGCCTGGCTCAGCTTGTCGCCATACACCACCGGCACGCGCAGCGCGAGAATCTGGTGACGGCCCTCGGCCAGCACTTCATCGGCCTGGTCGAGGATTTGCTCCAGCGCGACGCGCTCCGGACTGTCGGCCGCCATGCGGTGGCCGACGCTCTGGAAGCGCAGGATCATGCCCTGCATGCTTTGCAGCAGCGTGTCGTGCAGACTGGTGGCCACGCGCTCGCGCTCGGCCAACAGGCGCAGGCGGTCGTCGTAACCGCGCCGTAGCCGGCGCAGGCACAGCATGAACGCGGCGGCCGACATCAGGCACGCCAATATCAGCCCGAGCAGCCAAAACAACGGTGTCTGGAAAAACAGCGACAAGGAGCGCTCCGAGCGGAAAAGCAGAACTCACACATTGCCATTGCCGCAATGTTTTGACTATCTGCCGGACGGGGGAGTGCAATCGGAAAAAGCGTCCGCAACGCGGTGGGAATGCTTTAATATGGCCGCGTGACTATTCAAGCCTGACAACCATCCATGCCGCACACCACCTTGCTGTTCGCCCCCGGCGGCGACCTTGCCATCAGCATCATCGCCGCTATCTTCGGCCTGCTGTTCGGCAGCTTCCTGAATGTGGTGATCCACCGCCTGCCGATCATGATGCAGCGCGAGTCGGACAACTACGTGGCCGAAGAATCCGGCAAGCCACTGCCGCACACCGGACGCTACAACCTGATGGCGCCGCGCTCGGCCTGCCCGCACTGCCAGCACCAGATCACCGCGCTGGAAAACATCCCGGTCATCAGCTGGCTCGCGCTGCGCGGCAAGTGCAGCGGCTGCAAGGCGAAGATTTCGCCACGCTATCCACTGGTGGAGCTGCTGACCGGCGCGCTGTCGGCGCTGGTGGTGTGGCGCTTCGGCAGCGGCTATGCCGGCCTGGCGGCGCTGTTCTTCCTGTACGTGCTGATCGCCCTCGCCTTCATCGACGCCGACACCAAGCTGCTGCCGGACGACCTGACCTATCCGCTGCTCTGGGCCGGCCTGCTGATCAACATCAACGGCACCTTCGTGCCGCTGCAGGACGCGGTGATCGGCGCCGCCGCCGGTTACCTGGTGCTGTGGTCGGTGTACTGGCTGTTCAAGCTGGCCACCGGCAAGGAAGGCATGGGCTATGGCGACTTCAAGCTGCTGGCCGGCCTGGGCGCGTGGATGGGCTGGACCATGCTGCCGGCTATCGTGCTGCTGTCGTCGCTGGTGGGCGCGGTGGCCGGCATCGGCCTGATGATCTTTGCCAAGCGCGCGCGCAACAATCCGATTCCGTTCGGCCCCTACCTGGCCGCTGCCGGCCTGATCGCCCTGCTGTACGGCGGCCCGCTGCTGGGCCTGACCATGCGTCTCGGCCAGCCATGACGCGGCCACCGTTCGCCATCGGCCTGACCGGCGGCATCGGCAGCGGCAAGAGCACCGTGGCCGATATGTTTGCCGCACGCGGCGCCACCATCGTCGATACCGACGCCATCGCCCACAGCATGACCGCGCCGAACGGGCCGGCCATGCCGGCCATCCTGCACGCGTTCGGCCCCGAGTTCGCCGGCGCCGACGGCGCCATGGACCGCGCCCGCATGCGCGCGCTGGTGTTTGCCGATGCCGGCGCCAAGGCACGCCTGGAAGCCATCCTGCATCCGCGCATCCGCGACGCCGCGCTGGCCGCCGGCGCGGCTGCCAGCGGCAGTTATGTGATCTATGACGTGCCCTTGCTGATCGAGTCCGGCACATGGCGTGCGCGGGTCACGCGGGTGCTGGCGGTAGACTGTGCGGAAGAAGTGCAAATTGCCCGCGTGATGGCGCGTAACAATCTGCCGGAAGCGCAGGTCCGCGCCATCATGGCGGCCCAGGCGAGCCGCGCGCAAAGGCTGGCGGCGGCGGACGATGTGATTGTCAATAATGCAGGAATCGCGGATTTGGAGGCGCAGGTCGAACGTTTGCACGCCCATTATCTGCAATTGCGCTGCAAATTTGCTGGTAATTTCGCGGATTAGGGCAATAATGCCTTCGCAACGTTTGTAATTTTGCTTGGCTTGCTTCAAAATCACGAGAATTCAGGTCCATCTATAGAGGGATGTTATTTTGATCGTCTACGAATATCCTTTCAACGAGCGCATCCGCACGTTATTGCGCCTGGAGGATTTGTACGAGAAATTCAAATTCTTTGTGCATCAAGAACATCCGATGCAGCACCACGTTGCACTGTCCACCATCTTCGACATGCTGGAAGTGGCTGGCCGCGCCGACCTGAAGTCCGACCTGCTGCAGGAACTGGAGCGCCAGCGCCAGACGCTGCTGGGCTACCGCATGAATCCGAATGTCGAGCCGCAAATGCTGGACGCCATCCTCGCCGAGGTGGACGGCGTCAGCAGCGCGCTGGTCGCCGCGCAGGGCAAGACCGGCCAGAACGTGCGCGAAAACGAGTGGCTGATGAGCATCCGTGGCCGCACCATCATTCCGGGCGGCGCCTGCGAATTCGACCTGCCGTCGTATTATGCCTGGCAGCAGCGTTCGGCCGAGGCGCGCTTCAACGACATCATCACCTGGTTCACGCCGCTGGCGCCGCTGTTCGACGCGCTGGCCCTGGTGCTGCGCCTGCTGCGCGACTCGGGCGGCCCGGTCAAGATGATCGCCGTGGCCGGCAGTTACCAGCAGATGTTGCAAGGCAAGGTGTATCAGATGCTGCGTCTGACGCTGGATGAATCCCAAGGCGCGATTCCGGAGATTTCCGCCAACAAGTATATGCTGTGGGTGCGTTTCACCTCGCAAGGTGGCGACCTGAAACCCAAGCCGTTGGAAGATGATGTACCATTCGAGCTCACCCTATGTAACTTCTAACGAATCTCATGACCACTGTAGTTGAATGCCCGACCTGCTCCGCCAAAGTGGAGTGGAAGCCGGAAAACAAGTTTCGCCCGTTCTGCTCGGAACGCTGCAAGAAGATCGATCTCGGCGCCTGGGCCGAGGAAAAGTATGCGATTCCCGCCGCACCGCCTAAAGATCCGAACGACGAAGAATAGGCCTCACATCACCTTCACCGCTTTGCCGATGTACAGCACCGGGCCGGTCGGCCTGCCGGTCGGCGAGCCGGTGGCCGGTTCCAGCGTGATTTCAAACAACTGATCCGGCTCCACCGGCGGCAATTTATCCAGCGCCAGCTTCAGCGAACGATTCGACTGCACCAGCCCCAGCGACACCGGCCCGCTCCAGCCCGGCGCCTTGGTCCAGAATTGCAGCGCCTTGCGCTCCGGCACGATGGTATCGTGCAGCGGTGTCAGCGTCAGTTGCCGCTGCATGCTGGTCTGCACCACCCAGCCGGCGCCGCGATCCTGTGGCGCCGCCAGCACCACCATGTAGGCGGCCTCCGGCGCCGAGGGCCGTAGCGCCAGCAGCAGGGCCAGCACCAGACTGGCCGCCAGCGCGCCACCGGTCAGGCCGCGCCACAGACGCAAATCGTCCCACCAGCGGCGCCAGCCTGTCACTGTCACTGTCACCGCTGCTCCGCGCCAAGCCGCAGCGGCCGGACGCGCCTGCACGCTGGCGGCGATGCGCGGCCACAAGCCGCCTGAAGGCTCGGCAGCCTCTGCCAGCGACGTCAATGGCAGCAAGCGGCGTTCCCACGCTTCCACTTCGGCGCGCAGCAATGGCTCGTGCGCCAGTCTTTGCTCGACCTCGCGCCGCGCAGCGGCCGGCAGCGTGCCCAGCACGTACTCGCCGGCCAGTTGCTGCAATTGTTCCGGTGTTTCATTCATCCCATGCACTCCCGCAATGCGGCGAGGCCGCGCTTGAGCCAGGCCTTGACCGAGCCTAGCGGCGCCTTCAGGCGCTCCGCGATTTCGCTATGGCTGCAGCCGTCGACATATGCGCAAATGATGCTGTTGCGCTTGGCGCTATCGAGGTGCGCCAGGCAATCGTGCAGGCGCCCCATGCTGGCCTGTAGTTCAAACTGTTCGGCCACCGTATCGGCCTGCGCCTCCTGCAGTGCATCGAGCGCGTCGGTGTCGACCGCGACTTCGCGCTCGCTGCCGCGCAAGGCGTTCAGCGCCTGATGCCGCACCACGCTGTAGACCCAGCCCCGGCCGGCGCCACGTCCCGCATCGAAACTGGCCGCCTTCTGCCAGATGCTGACAAAGGCATCGTGCAACACGTCCTCCGCCACATCGCGGCGGCGCACGATGCGCAGCGCCACGCCGAGCAAATGTCGCCCATCCTGCTGATACAGGCGATGCAAGGCCTGCTGGTCGCCCTCGGCACAGGCGGCCAGCACGGCATCGTAGTCGAACAAGTCGGGGGCGTTGGGCATCAGCCGATTATAGCCGTACTCATGCGGCCTTCCAGAAGATATAGTCGGCCTGATACTGCACTTTTTCCTTGCTGCCGGCGTTGGCCGAGGTGCAGGCGCTGGCCGGCGCCACGCCGCCCTTGGTGGCGACGCGCTGGATGTAGGCGACGCCGAACATGGCGCCGCCGCCTACCGACGGATTCGCCCGCACCAGTTGATGTGGAATATTGCCGCTGCCGGCCGGCGCGACCGCCAACTGGGTGGCGGTGACCTTGGAACCGTCATTGCTTTCCCAGGTGGCCGGCGGGCCGAAGTATTTGCCCACGGCTTTGCCGCTGCGGTCGTTCAGGACGGCATCCGGGCCGATGAAAGTCCACTCGAACTGGCCTGCCACATCTTTCCTGGCTTTGCATTCGTAAGTGATATCACCGGCGCCGACCGTTTCCATGGCAACGCGGTGGCCGGCGGGAACCTGCACGGCCTGCGGCAGGACTTGCTGATCGAACTGCGGCCCGCTGGCGCAGGCGGACAGCATCAGGATGGCGGCGGCGGCGACAGCGGTGTAAGTGGTTTGCATGACAGGCTCCTGGTAGTTGTAAGAGGATCAGCGAGCGAAATTCGCTGCTGATACCTGTACTACCCGCCAGCGCGCCGTTTGGATGCAGCGCGCTACTAAAATATTTTAAAATATTTTAGTAGCGCACCTGCTCCAGCCATTCCAGCAAGGGAATGGTGGCTGGCAGCAACGGCTCCACGCCCACCGTTCCCTGCCACGCGAATGCCTGGCCCTCCAGGCTTTGCGGTTCGCCCGACCAGTCGCGGCTGATGAAGAAGTGCAGCCGCACATGCGCGTGCGGATACACGTACTCGACGCCGCACCACTCTTCGGCACTGTGTATCGTCAGGCCCAGCTCTTCGACGAACTCGCGCTTCAGGGCTTGCAGGATGCTCTCGCCCGGATCGACTTTGCCACCGGGGAATTCCCAGTAACCATCATACGGCTTACCGGCCGGGCGTTGGCCGAGCAGTACATCGCCGTTCGGCTTGATCAGAATGCCGACGGCGACATCGATAGGCTTGGTCATGCGAGCTTCCCCGCATAATCCTTGGCGAACTGCCACGCCACGCGGCCCGAGCGGGAGCCGCGCTGCAAGGCCCAGCGCAAGGCATCGCCGCGCGCTGCCTCGATCTGCGCCTCGTTGCAGCCCAGCGACGACAGCCAGTGCGCGACGATGGTCAGGTAATCGTCCTGCCGGAACGGATAGAACGTCAGCCACAGGCCGAAGCGTTCCGACAGCGAGATCTTCTCTTCCACCGTCTCGCCCGGATGCAGGTCGCCGTTCTCGTCGTGCTTGTAGCTCATATTATCGGACATGCGCTCCGGCAGCAGGTGGCGGCGGTTCGAAGTCGCATAGATCAGCACATTGTCCGACTGCGCCGAGATGCTGCCGTCCAGCGCCACCTTCAGCGCCTTGTAGCCGCTCTCGCCTTCTTCAAACGACAGGTCGTCGCAGAAGATGATGAAACGCTCCGGCCGCCCGGCCACCAGGTCGACGATGTCCGGCAGCTCGGCCAGATTCTCCTTGTCCACCTCGATCAGGCGCAAGCCGTCTTTGGCGAACTGGTTCAGGCAAGCCTTGATCAGCGACGACTTGCCGGTGCCGCGCGCACCGGTCAGCAGCACGTTGTTGGCCGGCTTGCCCGCCACGAACTGGCGCGTGTTCTGCTCGATCTGCTCTTTCTGCGGACCGATGTGCTGCAAGTCATCCAGCGCGATATTCGACACATGCGCCACCGCCTGCAGATAACTCGGGCCGTTGGCGCGCTGACGCCAGCGGAACGCGAAGCCGCGTTCCCACTCCGGCTGCGGCGCAGCCGGCGGCAGGATGGCTTCCACGCGCGCCAGCAGCGCCTCGGCGCGCGCCAGGAATTGTTCGAGGGCGGCCGTCATCTTACGAACGGTAGTCGGCGTTGATCGACACGTAATCGTGCGACAGGTCGCAGGTGTACACGGTGGCCGAGGCCGCGCCGCGCGCCAGCTTTACGCGCACGGTGATCTCGGCCTGCTGCATCACGCGCTGGCCGTCTTCTTCCTTGTAGTCTGGATTGCGGCCGCCGTTCTTGGCCACCCACACGTCGTCAAGGTACAGGTTCAGCTTCGACACGTCCAGGTCGTCCACGCCGGCGTAGCCGATCGCGGCCAGGATACGGCCCAGGTTCGGATCAGAGGCGAAGAAAGCGGTCTTCACCAACGGCGAGTGGCCGATCGAGTAGGCGATCTTGCGGCATTCTTCGACGCTGCTGCCCTCTTCCACGATGATGCTCATGAACTTGGTCGCGCCTTCGCCGTCGCGCACGATAGCCTGCGCCAGGAACAGCGACAGTTCGGTCACGGCGTCGCGCAGCTGGGCGTATTCAGGCTGCTCCACCGAGGTGATGTCCAGCGTGCCGGCGCCGGTGGCGATCAGCATGAAGGAATCGTTGGTCGAGGTGTCGCCATCAATGGTGATGCAGTTAAACGAATGGTTGGCCGCGTGTTTGACCAGCTGATCCAGCACCGGCTGCGCCACCTTGGCGTCCAGCGCCAGATAGCCCAGCATGGTCGCCATATTCGGCTTGATCATGCCGGCGCCTTTCGAGATACCGGTCATGGTCACGCTGTGGCCGCCGATGGTGACGGTGCGCGAGCCGGCTTTCGGCTGCGTGTCGGTGGTCATGATGGCTTCGGCGGCGTTGTACCAGTTGTCGGCCTTCAGTCCGGCGATGGCTTGCGGCAGGCCGGCGATCACTTTGGCGGCCGGCAGCGGCTCCAGGATCACGCCGGTCGAGAACGGCAGGATCTGCGCCGCGTCCACGCCCAGCTGGGCGGCCAGCGCCACGCAGGTTTCATTCGCCAGCGACAGGCCCAGCTCGCCGGTGCCAGCATTGGCGTTGCCGGTGTTGACCAGCAGCGCGGCAATCGGCTTGCCGCTGGTTTGGGCGGCGGCCAGGTGCGCCTTGGCGATCTGCACCGGCGCGGCGCAGAAGCGGTTCAGCGTGAACACGCCGGACAGGGTGGCGGTCGGCGCCAGTTTCATCACCAGCACGTCCTTGCGGTTCGGCTTCTTGATACCGGCTTCGGCAAAGCCGATTTCAACACCGGCGACAGGCTTCAGTTCGGAGGCGATGGGCAGAGGGGAATTGACGGCCATAGTGTGATCTCAGTGGGTGGAAAGAGGAGCCGCTATTGTAATGCCTGACAGGCCACACGCGCAGCGTTGTAACCGTTGGTAGCGGCATGCCAGAACATCATATTTGCTCGAAAATTACTGCAACGATGTCGTACAACCCACTGTTTTTACAGTGTATTTCGCATAAAAACCACAAAAAATTAGAACGTACGTTCGGTTTATAGTTTACTTCTTTCTTGATTGCAAAAAATTGGTCTAAGGTAATAAACGAATGCCCCATCCCCGCATTGCGCTGTTCCCCCCGATTAAAACCCCATAGGAATAACCCATGAAAAAGCAACTGTTAGTCGCTGCCGTATTGGCTGCCACCGCCGCCGTGCAGGCGCAAGCTGGCGCACTGGATGACGGCAACCTCAGCATCAGCGGTTTCGGCACGCTCGGCGTCGCCCAAAGCAATACCGACGACGTTAAATTCGCCCGCTACAACCAGGCAGAAGGCGTCGGCAACAGCGCCCGCCTCGGCCTCGATACCAACCTCGGCCTGCAAGCCACCTACAAATTCAACGACTGGCTGTCCGGCACCGCGCAGGTGCTGACCCGCAACGCCACCGAAGGCACGTTCACCACCGACCTGACCTGGGCCTTCCTCAAAGCCCGCATCAACGACGAAGTGTCGGTGCGCATTGGCCGCGTGGTGGTGCCAACCTTCCTGATCTCCGATTACCAGAATGTCGGCTACGCCAACAACCTGATGCGCCCGCCGATCGAGCTGTACAGCCAGGCGCCGATTGAAAACTCGGACGGCGCCGACATCAACTACCAGCACGCCTTCGGCGACGTCAACTTCACCGCGCAATCCTTCGTCGGCGTCAGCCGCGGCAAGCTGTTCGTCTCCTCCGGCACCGGCTCGACCGCGACTTACCGCGCGCCCGCCGCCGGCATCAGCCTGGCGGGCGAATACGGCCCGTTCCTGCTGCGCGTGGCGCACGCCCGCGCCGACATGAAGATCGGCGACATCCAGCCGATCAACGCGCTGACCACCACGCTGAACAGCGTTGGCCTGGGCCAGCTGGCGTCGGACATCACCTTCACCACCGGCAAGAAGATCGCCTTCACCTCGATCGGCGGCACCATGGACTGGAACAACATCGTCGCCCAGGCCGAGTATGCCCAGCGCCGCGCCAAGGAGCCAGTCTACCTGCCGGACACCAACGCCTGGTACACCATGGTCGGCTACCGCTTCGGCAAAGTGCTGCCGTACTACATGCATGCGTCGGCCAAGGGCGAAGGCAGCTCGGTCACCAAGCCGGCCGCGCTGTCGCGCATTCCGGCGCTGAACGCCGCCGTCACCAACCTGCTGACCGCCGCCGAGCAAACCTCCGACACCGTCGGCGTGCGCTGGGACTTCGCCAAACAGATGGCGCTGAAAGTGCAAGTGGACCGCGTCAAGCCGGGCGCCAAGTCGGGCCTGCTGATCAACGTGCCGGCCGCCGGCTATAACAAGAACGTCACCGTGGTTGCGGCCGGCGTCGACTTCGTCTTCTGATCCACCGAGGGAACTTCATAATGAAAAAGATAATCAGTGCTCTCCTGCTGTCCGCGCTGGGCGGCGCCCTGCTGCCGGCCTCGGCGGCGGAAATCGTCGTCATCGTCAGCAAGCAGAATCCGGCCACGCGCATGTTCTCGGAACAGGCGTCGCAATTCTTCCTCGGCAAATCCAGCCTGTTCACGCCGGTGGACCAGGCCGACGGCTCGGCCATCCGCAACGACTTTTACAAGAAAGTGGCGGACAAGGACGCGGCCCAGGTCAAGGCGCTGTGGGCCAAGCTGGTGTTCACCGGCAAAGCCACGCCGCCGAAGGAATACGCCAGCAGCGCCGACGTCAAGAAAGCAGTTGCTGCCGATCCGAAAGCAATCGGGTATATTGATAAATCGGCAGTTGACGATACCGTCAAAGTGATTCTGACGCTGCCTTAATTCAGGTCCTACAGGCCCGCCGCGCTATCCGCGCAGCGGGCCTGCGTGCTCCTGGTTGCGTCCAACAAGGAGTGAACGATTTGAGTTTATCGCTACGCGCGCAGTTCCTGATGCTCAGTGCCATCATCCAGGCATTGGTGGTCGGGCTACTGATCTGGAACAGCCTGCGGCTGATGAACCACGCGGTCAATACCAGCGCCGAACGGGTGGCGCAGGAATACGCGGTCACACTCAACCTCTCCCTCAGTCCCTACGCCACGCGCGGCCGCCTGCCCGAGCTGAATAGCCACCTGGCGGAAATGTTGTCCGATCCGGATGACAGCTTCCTGCGCTACCTCACCATCCTCGACGACCATGAGATGCCGATCATCGCGGTCGGCAAGCGCGACGAACCGCTGCCGGTTGTACTACGCGAAGGCGGCGGCGCCAGCGTCAAGGGCGTACGCACGCTGATCAGCGGCGCCATGCTGCACGCGCGCGCGCCGCTGCTGCTGGCCGACAACCGCATCGGCAGCATCAACTTCGGCCTCACCACCAAGGAATTGAAGCAGGCGCGCGATGAAGTGCTGGTTCAGGGCAGCGTCATCGGGATGTTCGGCTTCGCAGTGGGCGTGCTGATGTTCTATGTGTTCACGCACGGCATCGGCCGGCGGCTGGCCGCGCTGACCGGCGAATCGCAGCAGATGGCGTCCGGCGACTACAGCAAGGCGCTGCCGGTGCATGGCAACGACGAGATCGCCGTCTTCACGCGCGCGCTCAACAGCATGAGCGCGGCGCTGCGCGAGCGCATCGCGCAGCTGGAGCAATCGCAGCGACGGCTGTCGGAATCCGAAGCGCGCTTTAAAACCTTGTTCGACATGGCGCCGCTACCGCTGACGGTGTCCGACCGCGACGGCCGCATCGTCGCCGCCAACCGTGCCGTGGTGCATACCTTTGGCGCGGCCGCCCACGACTTGGTCGGCAAGCGCAGTGACGAAGTCAGTTTCTGGGCCAGTGCGGTGGAGCGCGAACGCATCTGGCATATCTACCGCGACGAGGGCGCCGTGCACGGCGCGATTGCCGGCGTGCTGCTGCCCGATGGCAGCGTCGGCAGCGTGGCGATCTGGTCGTCCACGCTGGTACTGGATGGCAAGCCATCGATCATCTGGGCCTTGCTGGACCTGACCGAGGAACTGAACGCCAAGCGCGAGCTGAAAGATTTGAACGTCTCACTGGAAAGCCGCGTGCGCGAGCGCTCGGCTGCGCTGGAGCGCGCCAATGCCGACCTCAGCGCCGCGCTACAAACGTTGCAGCATACCCAGCACGAACTGCTGGCGTCGGAAAAGATGGCGTCATTAGGCTCACTGGTGGCCGGCATCGCACACGAGCTGAACACACCGATCGGCAACAGCCTGCTGGCCTCGACCGCGCTGCGCGACCGGGTACAGGAATTCGAGCGTCACGTGGCCGCCGGCGCGCTGCGGCGCTCCGAGCTGAGCGCGCACCTGGAAGAAGTGCGCACCGCCAGCGAGCTGATTTCCGGCTCGTTGCACAAGGCGGCCGAGCTGATTTCCTCCTTCAAACAGATTGCGGTCGACCAGACCAGCGACCAGCGGCGCAGTTTTGACTTGCTGGCTGCGGTGCAGGACGCCATCGCCACCTACATGCCGCGCCTGCGGCGGGTGCAATGCGAGGTGACGCTGCAGATTCCGGATGGGCTGGTGCTGGATTCCTATCCCGGCGGCTTGTATCAAGTGTTGAACAACCTGCTGACTAACGCCCTGACCCACGCTTACGAGCACCGCCGTAACGGCCGGATCACCATCCGTGCCGAACTGGGTGCGGACGACCTCATCGACCTGCAATTCAGCGACGACGGCTGCGGCATGACAGAGGAAGTGCAGCGCCGGGTGTTCGACCCCTTCTTCACCACCAAGATGGGCCAGGGCGGCACCGGCCTCGGCATGAACATCGTCTATAACATCGTCACCGGCGTGCTGGGCGGCCGCATCAGTCTCGACTCCGCGCCCGGCGTCGGCACCACCATCCGCATGCAACTGCCACGCATTGCCTAACCTCGGCTTTGCAGCACACTGTCGATCAAGCCGTATTGCGCGGCTTCCTGGGCGGACATGAAGTTGTCGCGGTCGGAGTCCTTTTCGATTTGGGCTAGCGGCTTGCCGGTGTGCTCGGCCAGGATGGTGTTGAGGCGGTGGCGCTGGTACAGCATTTCCCGGGCCTGGATTTCGATATCGGCCGCCACGCCTTTGGAGCCGCCGTGCGGCTGGTGGATCATGATGCGGGTGTTGGGCAGCGCATAGCGCTTGCCTGGGGCGCCGGCCGCCAGCAGGATCGAGCCCATGCTGGCGGCGAAGCCGGTACACAGCGTCGAAACCTGCGGCTGGATGAATTGCATGGTGTCGTAGATTGCCATGCCGGCGTACACCGAGCTACCGGGCGAATTGATGTACAGCGAGATGTCTTTCTCCGGATGGTCTGATTCGAGGAACAACAGCTGGGCGACAATCAGGTTGGCCGATTGCTCGGTCACCTCGCCCACCAGAAAAATCACGCGCTCCTTCAGCAACCGGGAATAGATGTCGAAGGCGCGCTCACCGCGCGACGTTTGTTCGATGACAGTTGGGACCAAGGCGTTCATGACACTCCTTTCACGGTAAAGTATGCTGATGACGCTTGCCGCCATGCCAGGTGTGACGCGCGAAAAAATATTCCGCCGGCGTGTCACACCCGGCTGCTCGCCAGCGTCAAGCGGGAAACCGTCTATTGAGGAGATTTGCCATGCCACCTGTCGACACCAACGGCGCGCTGTTCCAACAGTTGCGCCCGCGCCTGAAGGCGATCAGCTTTCGCATCGTCGGCAATCGGGCGGAAGCAGAGGATGTGGTGCAGGATTGTTTCCTGAAATGGCATGGCGCCCGGCAGCAGTCGCTGGCAACGCCGGCCGCGTGGCTGACCACTGTTGTCCAGCATCAGTCCATCGACCGCCTGCGCAAGCGTGCGCGCGATAGCGTCGCAGCGTGCACGGCGCATGAACGGGCGCTCGGGACGGAACCTGCGCCACCGGACGCCGGCCTGTTGCTACAAGCCGATCTGGCCGACGCGCTTGCCCGCCTGCTGGCCTTGTCGCCGGCAGAGCGCCTGACACTGGTGCTGCATGAGGTGTTTGAGTATGAACATGCCGACGTCGCGGCAATCCTCGGCGCCAAGGCCGCGACCGCACGCCAGCATTTATCCCGCGCGCGGCGCCGCCTGCGCGAACAGAATGCACCAGCGCCCGATGAACAGCTGAACCGCGAACTGGTGCGCCGCTTCCACGCCGCCATTCACGGCCTCGATACGCCAGCCGTGGTGCGGCTGCTGACCGATGTGCAGCCGCAAGCCTGCGCCAATGACGCCTGCTCCGCGCTGGCGGCGTAGCGCATTATTTTGCTGGCGGGTCGGCGTGCTCGCTCCGGCTTATCGCGGCTTGGCCACTACTCATCGCTTTTTGTTGGGGAGCGATAGGTAAAGGTGGTGGTGTTTTCGAGCGACGCCACCTCCAGCACGCCGCCGTGTGAAATGGCAATTTCCGATGCGATGAATAAACCCAGGCCCAGCCCCTGCCCAGAATCATTCTGATTCGATTGCCAGAACGGCTTGAACAGCTGGGCCTGGATTTCTGCCGGAATCGCCGGGCCGCTGTTGGTCACCGACAACTCGAATATATCGTCCGACTGCCGTATCTTGACTTCCACCGGCGTCAGCCGGCTACCATGGATGATGGCGTTCTTCAGCAGATTCGACAGCAGCTGCACCAGGCGCGCCGCATCGCACAGCAAGGCTATGCCGGTCGGCAGCGCAGCAACGATGTCACGCTGCGGATACACACTGCGCAATTCGTCTATGGCCTGCTGCAACGGCAGTTCCAGATTGTCTTCGTGCTGCAGGTTCAGCGCGATGCCGCCGCCCATGCGGCCGCGCGTGAAGTCGGTAACGTCATCCACCAGCGCGGCAATGCGCTGGCTGCTGCGCTGCATCATGTCGAGCAGCGGCGTCAGCGACGCCGGCGCGCGGTGGCGCAGGATCTCGGTGCCGTTCATGATGGTGCTCAGCGGCGTGCGGATATCGTGCCCCAGCACCGCGATGAATTGCTCGCGCAGCTTGGCAGTCTTCATCTCGTCGCTCAATGCGGCCTGGGCCTCGTCCAGTTCCACCTCATTGGCCAACTGGCGGCTGATCAAGTCGGCAAACAGCATCAATGTGTTGCGCGTGGCCTTCTTGTTCAGCTCGGCCTTGGCCGGATCCAGTCCGCACAAGGAGCCAAAGTATTCACCGCTGGGACGGTACAGCGGGATCGAGAAATAGCTCTGGAAGCCGTAGATGCGCGGCGTGTGGTGGTCTCGGTACTGCTCGCTGTCCTGCACCGAATCGATAATGACCGCGCAGCGCGTATGTTGCACCTCTTCGCAGAGCGTGGTCTTGATGTCAAGTGCGCTGCCAACGTCGAGGCCGAAATTCAGCTTGTCCAGCACCGCGCACAGATGCCACGAGGTCGGCGTGACCCGCGCGATACCGACAAACCCCAGCCCGGTCAGCTCCGCCACCGCCTCAAGGATGGTCGGCACGGCGCTGATCCTTGCGATGGTGGCGATATCGGTTTCCAGGGTCTGTCTCATGCCGGCCTCTTGCTCAAACGAAAAAAAACCCGCAAGGCCGTTCCGCCTTACGGGTTTCATTCTTGCATGTCTTGCCGGCTTATGCCAGCTTGCCGTGACAGGCTTTGTATTTCTTGCCGCTACCGCATGGGCATGGATCGTTGCGGCCAACTTTCAGGCCCAGCTCCATCAGTTGCTCGCCCGACAGGTTCTGCAGTTCCGGCGGCAGGCCGCTGAACTGCGGCGGCGCCAGCAACTCTTCCGGCGCCGCGTTCGGATTGAAGTCGGCGTGCTGGTAGCTGACGTTTTCCACGTGCGACTGCTGCATCGCTGCTTCCGCCGCGTCGATCTCTTCACGCGACTGGATGCGCACGGTCATGATCAGCTTGACCACTTCATTCTTGATCATGTCCAGCATCTGGCCGAACAGTTCGAACGCTTCGCGCTTGTATTCCTGCTTCGGATTCTTCTGCGCATAACCGCGCAGGTGAATACCCTGACGCAGGTGATCCAGCGCCGCCAGGTGTTCGCGCCAGTGCGAGTCGACCGATTGCAGCATGACGTTGCGTTCGAAGCCGCCGAACGATTCCTTGCCGACGATCTCGATCTTCGACTGATACAGCGCATCGGCTGCAGCCAGCACGCGCTCGACGATGTCGTCGTCGGTCAGATTAGGCTCGTCCGCGATCATCTTGGTCAGCGGCACGTCGATCTGCCATTCGGCAGCCAGCGCGGCTTCCAGGCCTTTCAGGTTCCACTGTTCTTCGACCGATTCGGCCGGCACGTATTCGCGCACCAGGTCGGTAAAGGCGCCGTGACGCAGCGACTGGATCAGCTCCGAGATATCAGTTGCTTCCAGCAGCTCGTTACGCTGCTGGTAGATGACTTTACGCTGGTCATTGGCAACGTCGTCGTATTCCAGCAGTTGCTTACGGATGTCGAAGTTGCGCGCCTCAACCTTGCGCTGCGCGGTCTCGATCGAGCGCGAGACGATGCCCGCTTCGATCGGCTCGCCTTCAGGCATTTTCAGGCGGTCCATCACGGCGCGCACGCGGTCGCCGGCGAAAATGCGCAGCAACGGATCGTCCAGCGACAGGAAGAAGCGCGACATGCCCGGGTCGCCCTGGCGGGCGGCGCGGCCACGCAGCTGATTGTCAACGCGGCGCGACTCGTGGCGCTCGGTGCCGACGATGTGCAGGCCGCCTGCGGCCACCACTTGCTCGTGCAGCGCCTGCCAGCCGTCGCGCAGCGCCTTGGCTTGCGCGGCCTTGTCGGCGTCGCTCAAGTCCGGATTGGCTTCGACGAACTGGATTTGTTTTTCAACGTTACCACCCAGCACGATGTCAGTACCACGACCAGCCATATTGGTGGCGATGGTGATGGCTTTCGGCGAACCGGCCTGGGCAATGATCTCCGCTTCGCGGGCGTGCTGTTTCGCGTTCAGCACGTTGTGTGGCAGCTTGGCCTTGGTCAGGATGCTCGACAGCAGCTCGGAGTTTTCAATCGAGGTGGTACCCACCAGCACTGGCTGACCGCGTTCGTAGCACTCGCGGATTTCCAGCATCATCGCGTTGTATTTCTCTTGCGCCGATTTGTAAACCTGATCCTGGCGGTCCTTGCGGGCCGATGGACGGTTAGGCGGCACCACCACGGTTTCCAGGCCGTAAATTTCCTGGAACTCGTAGGCTTCGGTATCGGCCGTACCGGTCATGCCGGCCAGCTTGCTGTACATGCGGAAGTAGTTCTGGAAGGTGATCGAGGCCAGCGTCTGGTTCTCGTTCTGGATCTTGACGCCCTCTTTCGCTTCGACCGCCTGGTGCAGGCCGTCGGACCAGCGGCGGCCGGTCATCAGACGGCCGGTGAATTCATCGACGATCACCACTTCATTGTTCTGCACCACGTAGTGCTGATCCTTGAAGTACAGCGCGTGCGCGCGCAGCGCCGCGTACAGGTGGTGCACCAGCGTGATGTTGGCCGAGTCGTACAGCGAAGCGCCTTCCGCCAGCAGACCCATCTGAGTCAGGATAGCTTCGGCTTTTTCGTGACCGGCTTCGGTCAGCAGCACCTGGTGGGCCTTCTCGTCCTTGGTGTAATCGCCCGGCACTTCGATCTTGCCCTTGCCGTCGGCGGTTTCCTCGCCAACCTGCAGGGTCAGCAGCGGTGGCAGTTCATTGATCTTGTAGTACAGGTCGGTGTGATTCTCGGCCTGGCCGGAGATGATCAGCGGGGTACGGGCTTCATCGATCAGGATCGAATCCACTTCATCGACGATGCCGAAGTTCAGCACGCGCTGCACGCGATCCTTGGCATCGAACACCATGTTGTCGCGCAGGTAGTCGAAGCCGAATTCGTTGTTGGTGCCGTAGGTGATGTCGGAAGCGTACGCCTGCTGCTTGACCGAGTGTTCCATCTGCGACAGATTGATACCGGTGGTCAGGCCCAGCCAGCTATACAGCTTGGCCATGGTTTCCGCATCGCGCTGCGCCAGGTAATCATTGACGGTGACGATGTGCACGCCCTTGCCGGACAGTGCGTTCAGGTAAGCCGGCAGGGTGGCGGTCAGGGTTTTGCCTTCACCGGTGCCCATTTCGGCGATTTTGCCGTAGTGCAGCACCATACCGCCGATCATCTGCACGTCGAAGTGGCGCATCTTCATTACGCGCTTGGACGCTTCGCGGCAGACCGCAAAGGCTTCAGGCAAAATCTGATCCAGCGTCTCGCCGGCGGCAATGCGTTCCTTGAACGCGGGCGTCTTGGCTTGCAGCTCGGCGTCCGACAGTTTTTCCATGGCCGGTTCGAGCGCATTGATCTCGCGTACCGTTTTTTGGTATTGCTTGAGCAGGCGCTGGTTGCGGCTGCCGAAAATCTTGGTCAGAAAAGACATGCTTGAATTCTTGTAAAAACGCCGTTAAAAAAAGCCCTGCGCCTTGCTGCACGGAGTTGGACTATGGCAAAAGACGGTGATTTTATCACGCGTCCGGTGCTACATTGGGTTATTAGCCTATATAACAATAGCCCATAGGTGAACAATGTCACAAAATCAAGCAATTTTAACCGGTGGTGACGATTTTGGGGCGCCAGGCGATCTGTGATATGTTTCGCGGCATGCGATTCAACTCCTCCAACATCTCGCTGAAGCGTCCGACGGCAGTGGAAGCCACGGATTTCCTGCGCCGCAACGACAAAATGGCCGCGCTGCTGCCGGCGATCCAGCGCATGGCGCGCCTGCAAAAAGACTGTGCCGACTGTTTGCCGGCGATGTTCCAGCACGCCGAGATCCTGTCGTTCGAGGACGGACAACTGCTGCTGTCGCTGCCGACCGCCGCGCTGGCGGCCAAGCTGAAGCAGCAACTGCCCAAATTACAGGAAACGCTGGCGCGGCGCGGCTGGCAAGTGAGCGGCGTGCGCATCAAGGTGCAAATGACCAAGGCGGCCGAGATCAAGGAAAAGATGCGTTCGCTGGAACTGCCGCCAGCGGCGGTGGAAGCGTTTGACGAACTCAGCGCCTCACTGGAAGCCAGCCCCCAGAACAGCGCCCTGATCGACGCGGTAAAAGCCATGGTGGCCCGCCGCCGGGCCGGCGGCGGCTAATCCGGGGTCAGGTCCTCCATTTCTACACGGCCTCAACCGCACAGCGGTTGAGGCCGTGTAGAAATGGAGGACCTGACCCCGGATTTAAGTCAGCGCCCACTCACGCGCCATCTGGCGCACATAGGACTGCGGAGCGGCATCGTTGCTGTCGAAGGTGACGATTTCGTAGGCGTCCGGATGCTTGAGCAGTTCCAGCAGCAGTTGATTGTTCAGCCCGTGGCCGGATTTGTGTGCCTCATAGCTGGCCAGCAGCGGATGGCCGATCAGGTACAGATCGCCGATGGCATCCAGGATTTTGTGACGCACGAATTCGTCTTCGTAGCGCAGGCCGTCCGAGTTCAGGATGCGGTATTCGTCCATGACGATGGCGTTTTCCAGCGAGCCGCCGCGCGCCAGACCGATGCCGCGCAGCATTTCAACGTCCTGCATGAAACCGAAAGTCCGTGCGCGCGCCACGTCGTGCACATAGGAGACATCGCCGAAATCGACGGTCGCGCGCTGCTGCGTACCGTCCACCGCCGGATGGTTGAATTCGATGAAGAAGTCGAGTTTGAAACCGTCATGGGGCAGCAGGCGCGCCCACTTTTCCTGGCTGCCGGTGCCTTGGCGGATTTCCACCGGCTTCAGCACGCGGATGAATTTCTTGGCCGCCGGCTGCTCCAGCACACCCGCCTGTTGCAATAAGAACACGAAGGACGAGGCCGAGCCATCCATGATCGGGATTTCCTCGGCGCTGACTTCGATGTACAGATTATCAATCCCAAGGCCGGCGCAGGCCGACATCAAATGCTCGACGGTCGACACGCGGGCGCCGTCCTTGACCAGCACCGACGCCATGCGGGTATCCCCCACCGCCATTGCGCTGGATGGAAATTCAACCATCGGCGACAGGTCGACGCGGCGGAATACGATGCCGGTATCCGGCGCGGCCGGCCGCAGGGTCAGCTCGACCTTGGTACCGGAGTGCAGGCCGACACCCGTGGTGCGGACCAGTTCTTTGATAGTGCGTTGTTTTAACATCCGACGATTATAGCGAACTGTGATTAAGGGTGCTCAGCTTCCACATGCACCGCCTCGCGCCGCACCAGATAGATGCCGCTGGCGATGATGATACCCGCGCCCAGCAGCGTGTAGCCATCCGGCAGCGCCTGCCACAGCAGCCAGTCGATCGCCACGCCCCAGGCCAGCGCCGTGTACTCGAACGGCGCCACGATCGACGCCTTGCCGGTGCTGAAGGCCTTGGTGATGGCCAGTTGGCCGAAGAAGCCGGACAGCGCCAGCGCCAGCAGAATCCAGCCGTGCTCGGCCCGCACCGGCACCCAGCTATTCCAGGCCAGCGTAACCGAGCCGATCGCCATCAGGGTCAGCAACCAGAACATCATCGATTCGGTGCTATCGGTACGCGCCAGCACGCGCGCGCTGATGGCCGACACCGCGTAGCAGGCGGCCGCCGCCAGCACCGCCAGCCCGCCCAGCGACAGGAAGCCGGTGCCTTCCGGACGCAGCACCACCACCACGCCCAGCAGGCCGACCGCGATCGCCACCCACTGCCCGGCAACCACATGCTCTTTCAGCACCCACACCGACAGCGCGGTAATCAGCGCCGGCGCGATGAAGAAGATCGAATACGCCTCGGCCAGCGACAGCGACTTCAGGCCGAAGGCAAAGGTGGTCAGCATGGCGATGCCGAGCAGCGCGCGGAACACATGCATCGGCCAGCGCACCCGCAGGATGCCCTTGAAAGCGCGGCGGTACAGAATGTAGGCGCACAGCAGTGGCAACGAACTGAGCGAACGCAGCGCAGTCACCTGCATGGCAGGATAGTGGGCGGACAACAGCTTCATGGTGGTATCCATGAAGGAAAACATGGCGACCGCAGTCAGCATCGCATAGATGCTGTGCAGGTTTTCTTGACGAGTGGACAGATGAAGCTCCCTGACGACAGGCCCGGGGCGGGCCGACAAGACGTCATTGTGGCGACGCCCGGAGCCAGCACGGCGCATGGCGCGCCGTCGCTGCCATTATAGCAAGGCCGTCGCGCCCTCAGGCGGCACGCATCTCCGCCAGTCCGGCTTCCGCGCTCATCACTGGCTGGTAGCCGAGTTCCTTGCGCGCCTTGCTGATGTCGAGCGTAACTTCGACCGCCATGGTAGCGTATTCCTGGCGCGTGATCGGCGGCTTGATGCGGCCGCGACTGATCGAGGCCAGCAGGTCGCCCACGGCGGCGATCTTGCTCAGCAACGCGCGCGGCACGCTTTTGTCCGGGACGGCGATACCTTGCGTCGCCAGCAGGCGCGAGATGAATTCGCGGAACACCACCGGCTCACCGTCGGTAATGAAATACACCTGACCGTTACGGCCGTGCCGCAGCGCCTTGTCCACCCCTTCGCACAGATTGGCGATGTGGGTGGTGGACGTGCAGTAGCCGCCACCATCGATCCACGCCAGCTTGCCGTCGCGCGCGGCGGCGCTCAGTTGCGGCAGTGCGGTGGTGTCGTCGCGGCCCCAGACGAAGCGCGGGCGCAGCACCACTACCGACATTGCCTCGTTGGCGAACGACAGCGCAATACGCTCCGCCTCGGCCTTGGTGCGCGAGTAGGCGCCAGCTGGCTTGACCGGGAATTCGCGGTCTTCGGTGGCGTTCCGCAAAGGCTGGCCATCCAGCAGCACGGACTCGGTGCTGATGTGGATCACCCGTCTGATACCCGCATTGCGCGCCGACGCAAACACATGGCGCGTGCCGTTCAGATTGGTCTGCCGCTGCGCCTCGGTGCCCCAGCCATGATTGGTGTCGGCGGCCGCGTGGATCAGGATATCGCAGCCTTGCATGGCGTCGCTCAGGCCGGGCTGCAGCAAGTCGCCATGATACGGCGTCGCGCGCAGTGCGGAAACGGTCGCCGCAGCCTGCCCGCTTCGTGCCAGCGCGATGACGCTATCGCCGCGCGCGATGCAATGACGAATCAGATTCCGCCCGACGTAGCCGCTGCCTCCGGTGATGAAGATACGGCTCATTCCGCCTCCACCAAGGCGCTGATATCGGCCAGCACCTGCTTGCGCTGCTTCGCCGGCAGATGGTACAGGTCCATCGCTTCCAGCAGTTTCAGTCCTTCCAGCGCCAGATAGGCCAGCAAGGCGCCACGCGGGTATTCGGCGGTATCCAGCACTTTCTTGACCACCGCCGCCTGATTGTTCTGCACAGTCGCGCGCAACTCGCGGTCCTGCGCCAGTGCGGCGCATAGGTTCAGCGCGGTGGCGCGAAACTCCTCCGGCAATGGCTGTGCGGCGGCAGCGATGCGGCCACGAATCGCCGGGCTACTCACATCGCCCAGGCTTTCGGTAACGCTATCGTTGAACGCATTATCGTTGCGCACCGCCCGCTCCACGACAGCGGCAATCAGCGCCTGCTTCGACTTGAAGTCATACAGTACACTGGCCTTGCTGATGCCGGCCTGTTCCGCCACCGCCTCCAGCGTCAGGCGCGCCGCGCCGTCGCGCGCCACCACTTGCTCCGCCGCATCCAGAATCTGCGCCTGATCGATCACCCGTTTCCGTCCCATGCATGCCCCAATAATTTATTTCCAACCGGTTGGATATTAATTACCAAGCGAGCGCATGTCAATAGTTTGGAAAGCGGCGTAATATTTACCGATGAAACGTATCTGACAATCGACATTCGATTCGGCGTCCATCGCGCTGAATCAAATCATGGCAATTCATTGCATCCCTGGCCACTAAACCGGCAATAGCATCACCAGCTTGAGGTCGTGGCGTTTGGCGAGGTGTAGCGTGATCTGGTTGAAGCTGAGTTCACCCGCGCGGGGATGGAGGAAGCGGCGCTGGCCGCCTTCGCGGTTGACCACGTCTTGCGAGGTCCATAGCGCCCGGAATGGTTCGCTGTCACGCGACAGTTCGGCGATCAGCGCGGCCAGCGATGGATCGCTGGCGTGTTTGCCGATATCGGCGCGGAATTCGGCTACCAGGCGGCGCGCGCGCTCTTCCCAGTCGATGATCAAACCGCGCGCGGCCGGGTTGCGGAACATGAAGCGCAGCAGGTTGGGTTGCGCCGGTTCGGTCTCTGCCACATCCAGCCAACCGCCGAACAAGGCGGCGGCATGCTCGTTCCACGCCAGCGCGTTCCACTGGCGGTCAAGGATATACGCGGGACCGTCAATCGCCGCGACGATTTCGCCGAGCGGTTCGCCGCCATCGGCCGCCGCATCATCATGCTGTGGGTCCAGCCTTTCTGCCAGGCTGAAAAGGTAAGTACGTTCGGCCGCGTTCAACTGCAACACCTCGGCCATCCGCGCCAGCAGCCTGCCGGACGCCGACACTTCCCTGCCCTGCTCCAGCCACGTCAGCCAGGTCGGGCTGACCTCGCACAACTGCGCCAGTTCTTCGCGCCGCAGGCCCGGTGTGCGGCGCCGTCCACCGGCAGGCAGGCCAACGCTGGCCGGAGTGATGCGCTCCCGATGAGCGCGGATAAATTCGCCAAGCTTGTTTTGCATGGTAGTGCCTTATACCAGGATAAATCCTTGTCTTGTTACAGGATAAAAACCCGCCTATTCTGCCCTGACTCAGCCCTCTTTTGGAGAAAACATCATGCAGCAGCAAGCCGTTGTCGCCCAGCAGTTCGGCAATACCGCCAGCGCCTACCTGACCAGCACCGTTCATTCACAAGGCGCCGACCTGGCGCAACTGCGCGATATCGCCGCCAATCTGCCCAAGCGGCCGGTGGTACTCGACCTCGGCTGCGGCGCCGGCCATGCCAGCTTCGCGGTGGCGCCGGTGGCCGAATCGGTCACCGCCTACGACCTGTCGCCGGAGATGCTGGCCGTGGTCGCCAACGCCGCGCGCGAACGCGGCCACCACAACCTCAGCATACAACGCGGCGACGTGGCAGCGCTGCCATTCATCGATTCATCATTCTGCATGGTCGTCACGCGCTTTTCCGCGCATCACTGGCTGGACGTGCCGGCCGCGCTGCGCGAAGTCAAGCGCGTGCTCAAGCCCAACGGCATGTTCATCATCATCGACATCACCGCACCGGAAGCGCCGCTGCACGACACCACCTTGCAGGCAGTCGAACTGCTGCGCGACGGCTCGCACGTACGCGACTACCGCCCATCGGAATGGCTGCAGATGCTGCGCGAGGCCGGCTTCGCCAGCGAACAACTCAAGGGCTGGAAACTGCAAATGCAATTCGATGAATGGACGGCGCGCATGCGCACGCCGGCCGAGCGCGTCACGGCCATCCGCAGCCTACTGCGCAGCGCACCCGAGGAAACGCGCCGCTACTTCGCCGTGGAAGCGGACGATTCTTTCACCATCGACTCCACGCTGTTCAGGGCGACGCCACAAACGTAGGCTAGATCAAGTACTGCACAGTCCCAATTGCAGCATTTCAAATGCTTGATCCACATCATCGTTTTTTTAAAGACCAACATCGACAATGCGCATTGACCAAATTCGCAACGATGGAGAACGAGAGATGGACAGCAAGAAGATGGACACCACCAACGAAACGCCGTCGACACGCCGAGGCTTCCTGGGCAAGAGCGCCGCACTGGGTCTGGCCGGCGTGACGCTGGGCCTGGCCGGCTGCAAGGATGAAGCAACCGCCGGCGGCAAGACCGCCGCCGCGCCAGCCGCGCACAAGGGCGCCGAGGTCGCGCCGGGCCAGCTGGACGATTACTATGCCTTCATCAGCTCCGGCCACTCCGGCGAGGCGCGCGTGCTGGGCCTGCCTTCCGGCCGCGAACTGAAACGCATCCCGGTGTTCAACATCGATTGCATGGTCGGCTGGGGCATCACCAATGAATCCAAGGCCATCATGGGCACCAAGGCGGACGGCTCGCTGAAGTACACCACCGGCGACACCCACCATGTGCACGGCAGCTACAAGAACGGCACCTATGACGGCCGCTGGCTGTTCATCAACGACAAGCTGCACTCGCGCGTAGCCCGCATCCGCATGGATACCATGGAAACCGACAAGATCACCGAGCTGCCGAACGTGGCCGGCTTCCACGGCATCTTCCCCGACAAGCGCGACCCGGTCGATCCGAAAATCGACTACACCACCCGCGTGTTCTGCGGCGCCGAGTTCCACATCCCGCTGCCGAACGACGGCCGCGACCTGGAAGACCCGAGCAAGTGGGGTGCGCTGTTCAGCTGCGTCAGCGCCGAGACCATGGAAGTGATGTGGCAGGTGCGCGTCGACGGCAATATGGACTTGTGCGCCACCTCGTACGACGGCAAGCTGGCGGCCTGCAACCAGTACAACGTCGAGAACGCCGCCGACCTGAACGGCATGATGGCCGCCGAACGCGACGCCTGCGTGTTCCTGCACATCGAACGCGTGGAAGCGCTGGTCAAGGCCGGCAAGTTCACCACCATCGGCAGCTCCAAAGTGCCGGTGGTCGACGGCCGCAAAGCCGCCAACGAAGATCCGAAAACCGCGATCTCGCTGTACGTCCCGGTCGGCAAGAATCCGCACGGCGTCAACGCCAGCCCGGACGGCAAATACTTCGTCTGCTCCGGCAAGCTGTCGCCGACCGCCACCGTTATCGAACTGAGCAAAGTGCTGCAGTGGTTCGACGGCAACGTCAAAGACCCACGCGATACCGTTATCGCCGAACCGGAAATCGGTCTCGGCCCGCTGCACACCGCCTTCGACGGCAAGGGCAACGCCTACACCTCGCTGTTCCTCGACAGCCAGGCCGTCAAGTGGAATATCGACGCCGCCATCGCCCAGTTCAAGGGCGACAAGAACGCCAAGGTGGTGCTGGAAAAATTCGACGTCCACTACCAGCCCGGCCACAACTACTCGTCGATGGGCGAGACCACGCAGGCGGACGGCAAGTACCTCAACTCGGGCAACAAGTTCTCCAAGGACCGCTTCCTGCCGGTCGGCCCGCTGCATCCGGAAACCGAACAGTTGATCGACATCAGCGGCGCCAATATGAAGCTGGTGGCCGACCACACCGCCTATTCGGAACCGCACGACGGCATCATCGTCCGCCGCGACGTGGTGAAGACGCGCCAGATCTACAACCTGAGCGACTTCCCGAACGCCGTCACGCCGGAAACCGCCGGCATCGAACGCAAGGGCAACAAGGTGCATGTGCGCCTGATGTCGCAGGCGCCGGCGTACAGCATGCCGGTCATCAAGGTCAAGAAAGGCGACGAGGTCACCCTCACGCTGACCAACTACGACAAGGTGGAAGACCTGACCCACGGTTGCGCCATTCCAACCTACAACATCAACTTCATCGTCAATCCGCAGGAAACCAAATCGGTCACCTTCAAGGCCGATCATGCCGGTGCGTTCTGGATGTATTGCACGCACTTCTGCCACGCCCTGCACCTGGAGATGCGTAGCCGTTTCCTGGTTGAAGCCTGAGTTGTAGCCTGAGTCCATGCCGGCTGATGCGTCAGCCGGCATGGCGCACCATCATGATGTTTATTCCAAAAACCTTGCTGGCATGGCTGGCGCTATCGCTGACACTGCTGGCCGTGCTGACGGCGCCCATCGCCGGCGCCACCATCTACGACGCCGAACTCTCACCCGAACTGCTGCACGGCCCGGACCTGTGCGCCCATGCCGCGTGCGCCGACGTGATGCCCCACGCGCAGCGCTTCTCCAAGCGCATGGGTTCGCCCCAATACGTGCAGGCGCTGGACGCCGACGGCAAGCTGGTCGGCTACGTGTTCCTGTCCACCGACGTGGTGGACATTCCCGCCTACTCCGGCAAGCCGGTGATCACGCTGATCGGCATGGATGCCAAGGGCATCATTACCGGGGTGCGCGTGATCAAGCATTCCGAGCCGATTCTGCTGGCGGGCATTCCCGAGTCCGCGCTCCTCAAGTTCATCGACCAATATGTCGGCCTGCGCGGCGACGCCAAGCTGGAAATCGGCCGTGGCGGCGACGGCAGCGTCGGGCTGGATGCGATCAGCGGCGCCACCGTCACCGCCATCGCCGAGAACCAGGTGATTTCCCGCAGCGCCTACGAGATCGGCCGCCAGGTCGGCATCTTCACCACGGCCGAGCGCCCGCCCGCGCGCTTCACGCCGCTCGACCAACGCCTCAACTGGAACCAGCTGGCCGATGAAGGCGCGCTCGGCCGCCTGAAAATTGCCGCGCGCGAGGTCGGCGCCGACAGCGCGCGAGGCGACTATATCGACCTGTATTTCGGTTATCTCAACACGCCGACGCTGGGCAACAGCCTGCTGGGCGAGGACAACTATCAGCGCCTGATGCGCGACCTCAAGCCCGACGAGCACGCAATCTTCGTCATCGCCAGCGGCCAGACCTCGTTCAAGGGATCGGGCTTTGTGCGCGGCGGCATCTATGACCGCATCCAGGTGCGGCAAGATCCCGAAACCTACACCTTCCGCGATACCGATTACCTCAACCTGTACCACCTGCAACCGGGCGACGCGCCGGATTACCGCGAGTCCGGCATCTTCATCGTCCGCTCGAAACACTTCAATCCGGCTTGGCCATGGACGCTGACGCTGCTGGTCAACAAGCTGGATGCGCAAGGCGTCAAGACCTTCGCCCACTACGACCAGCCCTACTGGCTGCCGGCGCGCTATCTGGAGGGCGGCCATCCGAAGGTGGTGACGGCGCGGCCGGCATGGCAAAACATCTGGCTGGACCGCATTCCGCCAATCAGCCTGTTCGTGCTGACGCTGCTGTTCACCGCCGCGCTGTACGCGCAGCGCGACCGGCTGGTGCGCGCCTCCAAGCGCAAACACAAGCCGCTGATCAGTTGGCCACGCCTGGTGCTGTGGATGATCAGCGTTGGCTTCATTGGCTTCTACCTGAAGGCGCAGCCGAGCATTACCCAGATCATGACCTGGCTGCATTCGCTGATCAACCAGTGGCGCTGGGAGCTGTTCCTGTCCGATCCCTTCATCTTCCTGTTCTGGTGGTTCATCATCATTACCGTGCTGATCTGGGGACGGGGCCTGTTCTGCGGTTGGTTGTGCCCGTTCGGTTCGCTGCAACACCTGATGCTGAAGATTGGCTCGGTGATCGGCCTGAAGCGCTTCCAGAAACTGCTGCCGAAAAAGCTCCACGACCAGTTGCGCTGGCTGAAGTACGCCATCTTCTTCGGCCTGCTCGGCGTGTCGCTGTTCTCGATGGAGACTGCCGAACATCTGGCCGAGATCGAACCGTTCAAGACCACCTTCCTGGTCGGCGTGTGGAACCGTAGCTGGCCGTTCTGGCTGTTCATCGGCGCCATTCTCGGCCTGTCGCTGTTCAGCGAGCGTCCGTACTGCAAATACCTGTGCCCGATGGGCGCCGGCCTGGCGCTGCCCGGCAAGTTCCGCCTGTTCGGCCTGAAGCGCAAGGCCGAATGTACCACCTGCCACGCCTGCGCTTCCGGTTGCGGCTCGCACGCCATCGACAGCCAGGGCAAGATCGACCAGATGGAATGCATGCTGTGCCTGGACTGCATGATCCTGTACTACGACGATCACGCCTGCCCACCGCTGGTGAAGCAGCGCAAGCAGCGCGAGGCCAACGGTCAGGTGCTGACGCGCATCGGCGCCGACGGCTACTTCGTGTCGCTGGACAGTCTGCGCGCGACGCTGCCGCCCAAGGGCAAGGAGAGCGCATGAAGCGGGTAACCTCGCGGTCGATGATGCGCGCGTTGCTGCTGGCGCTCACGCTGGCCGGCGCCGGTCCCGGCGTGGCCGGCGCCGCCGTGCTGCAGATCCAGCCCGGCGCCTCGATCAACGCCGCCATCGCCCGCGCGCAAGCCGGCGACACGCTGCTGATCGCCGCCGGCACCTACCACGAGCGCCTGCTGATCGACAAGCCGCTGACGCTGCAAGGCCAGGGCCATCCGACCATCAGCGGCCAGCGGCAAGGCGACACCATCCGCATCACCGCTGCCGACGTCACACTCACCGGCCTGATCATCCGTGACAGCGGCGAAGACCTGACCGCACAAAACGCCGGCGTCACCATCCTGCCCGGCGCCCACCGCGTGCGGATCGGCGAATGTCAGCTGGTGGCCAACCTGTTCGGCATCTGGCTGCAAGGCGTGGACGACGCGCGCCTGACCAACAACATCATCAGCGGCCGGCGCGACCTGCAATCGGCGCAGCGCGGCAACGGCATCCAGGTGTACGACACGCGCGGCGCGCGTGTCATCGGCAATGAAATCAGCAGCACACGCGATGGCATCTATGTCGATGTCTCGCGCGATGCCGAGTTCCGCCACAACCGCATTCACCATGTGCGCTACGGCACCCATTACATGAACACCAACCACAGCATCTGGGAAGACAACCAGGTCTACCTGAGCCGCGCCGGCCTGGCGCTGATGGAGGTGCGCAACCTGACCGTGCGCCGCAATATCGCGTGGGGCAATACCGACCACGGCATCATGCTGCGCACCATCCAGGATTCGCTGATCGAGGACAACGTGGTGGCCGGCAACGACCGCGGCCTGTTCGTCTACGACGCCGAGTACAACGTCATCCGCCGCAACCTGGTCATCAACAACCGCACCGGCGTGCACCTGTCGGCCGGTTCGTCGAACAACGAGGTCGACGGCAACGACTTCATCGGCAACCAGGAACAGGTGCGCTTCGTCGCCGCCCGCGACGTCGAGTGGGGCAAGAAGGACGGCAACTACTGGAGCAACTACAACGGCTGGGACCAGAACGCCGACGGCCAGGGCGACGTGCCCTACGAGGCCAACGACCTGGTCGACCGGCTGAACTGGCAATACCCGCTGCTCAAAATGCTCGGCGCCAGCCCGGCGCTGCAAACACTGCGCTTTGCCGCGCGCCAGTTCCCGCTGCTGCGCGCGCCAAGCGTGGTCGACCGTCACCCGCGCATGCGGCCGATCTCACAGAATTGGAAGAAATGGAATGACATCGCTCCCCGCCTCGACACCCACTGACGCCGCCATCAGCCTGCGCGGCATCCAGCACCGTTACGGCGCGTTCGCCGTCCTGCAGGATGTCAGCTTCGACATCCCGCGCGGCGCCATGTTCGGCCTGATCGGCCACAACGGCGCCGGCAAGAGCACGCTGTTCAAGCTGATGCTCGGGCTGATCACGCCGTCGGCCGGCAGCTTGCACGTACTGGGCCAGAACGCCGCCGAGCCAGCCTTCCGCCAGACCCGTCGCCACATCGGCTATCTGCCGGAAAGCTTCGTCACCTACGACAACCTCAGCGGCCAGGAAGTGCTGCACTTCTTCGCCGACCTGAAGCGCATTGCGCGCGCCGCCTGCCCGGCGCTGCTGGAGCTGGTGGGACTGAGCACCGCCGCCGGACGTCCGGTGCACACTTACTCCAAGGGCATGCGCCAGCGGCTCGGCCTGGCGCAAGCGCTGCTGGGCGAACCGGACATCATCTTCCTCGACGAGCCGACCAACGGGCTGGACCCGCAGGGCATCGCCGACTTCTACGCCATCCTGGGCGCGGTGCGGGCGCGCGGCGCCACCATCGTCATCACCTCGCACATCCTGGCGGAGATCCAGCACCGCGTGGATCAGCTGCTGATCATGCAGGGCGGCAAAGTGGCGGCGCAGGGCACGCTGGCGCAGCTGCGCGTCGGCATCGCGCTGCCGGTGACGGTGATCGCCCATGTTGCCCTGCCGTTGCAGGCGCAACTGCGCGTGGCGCTGGCGCTGCTGCCGCTGCAGATGGAATGCCACGGCGAACAGGTGCGTCTGCGCTGCGCCGCCGGCGACAAGATGGAGGTGCTGCGCCAACTGTCCTGCTGCGCCAGCGACCTGGCCATCCATGAATCGACGCTGGAACAAGTGTTCCTCGGTTACGGAGGCGCCCATGCAAGCGCGCATTGAATGGCGCCAGGTCGGCGTGCTGGCCGCCAAGGAATGGCGCGACCGGCTGCGCAACCGCTGGGTGCTAGCGGTGGCCGTGCTGTTCGCAATTTTCGCGCTGGCCATCGCCTATTTCGGCGCGGCGCAGCAGGGACAGGTCGGCTTTCACAGCATCGACGCCACCATCGCCAGCCTGTCCAGCCTGGTGATTTATCTGGTGCCGCTGATCGCGCTGATCCTCGGCTACGACGCCATCGTCGGCGAACGCGAGCGCGGCGCGCTGGAACTGCTGCTGTCGATGCCGGTGACGCGGCTGGAAGTGCTGCTCGGCAAATACCTCGGCTTGGCGGCGGCGCTGACCAGCGCCACCGCCATCGGCTTCGGCGCCGGTCTGCTGCCGCTGTTCTCGCAGCTGACCGTGGCCGAGGGCTGGCGCTACGCGCAGTTCGTCGCCAGCGCCGTGCTGATGGGACTGGCCTTCCTCAGCATCGCCATGCTGGTCTCGGTCAGCACCCGCGACCGCGTCCGCGCCAGCGGCATTGCGCTGATGCTGTGGTTCCTGTTCGTGCTGGTGTTCGACTTGCTGCTGATGGGCGTGATGGTGCTCAGTCAGGGCAAGCTCGGCAGCGGGCTGTTCGCCGCGCTGCTGATGCTGAACCCGGCCGACGTGTTCCGCCTGCTGAACGTCTTCAGCTCCGACCAGGCCCAGGCCATGTACGGCCTCGCCACCGTCATGCCGGAAAGCTGGACCAAGCCGGCGCTGCTGGCCGGCGTGATGCTGGCCTGGATTGTCTTACCGTTTTCTATCGCACTCAGGAGATTTTCATGAACCCCACCCGCCTGCGCTGGACCGCGCTGGCCGCCCTCGTGCTGGCCGCCTGCACGCACACGGCAGCAAACCTGCCAGCCATCGATCCGTCCGACGATGCCGCCTGCGCGCTGGACGGCATGCTGCTGCGCGACTTCCCCGGCCCCAAGGCCCAGATCCGCTTCGTCGATGGCAAGACCGACTATTTCTGCGACGTCATGGAGCTGCTGGGCGAAATGCTGGCGCCGGAACAGCACCGCGCCACCAGCAGCTTCTACGTGCAGGACATGGGCAAGGCCGACTGGCAGCAACCGCAAGGCCATTGGATACCTGCGCGCGAGGCGTTCTACGTCGTCGGCAGCAATGCACAAGGATCGATGGGCCAGGCCATCGCCTCCTTCGGCCGGCAGGCCGATGCGGAAGCCTTCGCGCGCAAGCAAGGCGGCAAGGTGCTGAGCTTCACCCAGATCACGCTGCCCATGCTGAACAGTAGCGGCGCGCCGGGCCATGGCTTGGAGCATTGAACGGTTTGGACGTTGCTCTAAGCAGGGCAACGATCCTTTTTTATCCCGGCGCTGTTGCCGGGTTTACTTTGAAGAGAGATTGACAATGAAGAAGCTACTTCTCCTGGCCGCCATGCTGGCCGCCGCCACGACCGCCAGCGCCGCCGCGCCGGATGCCGCCAAGATCGAGAAAACCTACACCACCACCTGCGCCGCCTGTCACGGCGCCGGCATCATGGGCGCACCGAAATTCGGCGACAAGGCCGCATGGAAACCGCGCATCGCCAAAGGCAAGCCGGCGCTGTATGCCAGCGCCATCAATGGCGTCAAAATGATGCCGCCACGCGGCGGCAATCCCGGCCTGAAGGACGATGAGTTGAAAGCCATCGTCGACTACATGGTCGCCAAGAGTAACTAACACCGTTGGCCGCCGCCAGCGCGCGGCGGCCACACCGGAGAAACGCCATGTTCACCCGTGCCCTGCTGGCCATTTTGCTGTTCCTGACTGCCTGCTCCAGTGACGAGCGCCTGTACAAAACCGAGGGCCATGTATTCGGCACCACGGTTTCGGTCACCATCTACGGCGGCTCGCAGCAGCGCGCCGATCTGCTCGGCGACGAGGTGCTGCGCGAGTTCGACCGCCTGCACCACAAATTCCACGCCTGGGAACCCAGCATGCTGACCGCGCTGAACGACAGCATCGCCAAGGGCCAGCCGTTCCACGCCGACGCCGAAATGGTCGGCCTGCTCAAATCGGCCGAGAAGCTGTCCGTGCGCTCCGGCCTGCTGTTCAATCCCACCATCGGCCACCTGATCCGCTTGTGGGGCTTCCAGAAAAACGACATCGGCGTGCAAGGCCCGGACGACGCCGAGATCAAGCGCTGGGTGGATGCGCATCCGTCGCTGTCCGACCTGCGCTATGACGACAATACCATCAGCAGCGTCAACCGCGCCGTGATGATCGACCTGGGCGGCTACGCCAAAGGCTATGCGCTGGACCGCGCGGCCCTGATCCTGCGCGAGGCCCATGTCAAGGCGGCGCTGGTCAACATCGGCGGCAACGTCATCGCGATAGGCAAACCGGGCGAGCGGCCATGGCAGGTGGGCATCCGCGATCCGCGCGGCGACGGCACGGTCGCGCAGATCGCCTTGCGCGACAACGAAGCCATCGGCACCAGCGGCGACTACGAGCGCTACTTCATGAAGGACGGCAAGCGCCGCCCGCACATCATCGATCCGCGCAGCGGCTACCCGATCGACCTGGTGGCCTCGGTGACCATCATCGCCGGCGGCGGCCGCGATCCCGGCCTGCGTTCGGACGGCCACTCCAAGCCGCTGTTCATCACCGGCCCGGAAGGCTGGCAAGCCATGGCCGACAAGCTCGACCTGAAAGAAGTGCTGCTGGTGGACGCCCAACGCCAGGTCCACCTGACACCCGCCATGCGCGCCCGCATCGGCCAACCCTAGTTACTTTGGACTATCGACCTGTGCGAGATTTCATTTTACTATCGCTATATACTTGAATATATAACGAAAGGTAGCGGGAATGAAGAAGCGGAAATTGGCATTGGCCGTCCTGGCGCTGGTGGCCAGCGGCGCCTACGCGCAAGAAGTGGCCCCGTTCGGTCTGGGCACCGTGGTGATCAGCGGCGCGCGTGGCGAAGTGGGGGAAATCGGCAGGGACCAGGTAGCGTCGCTGGTCAGCCGCCAGCAGATGCGCGACTTCAACCGCGAAAATGTCGGCGATGCGCTGAATCTGCTGTCGGGCATCACGCTGTCGACCAATGCGCGCAATGAAAAGACCATCGCCGTGCGCGGTTTCGACGCGCGCCAGGTGCCGCTGTATATCGACGGCATACCGGTGTATGTGCCGTATGACGGCTACGTCGATTTCAACCGCTTCAGCACCGCCGACCTGGCCGGGATTCAGGTTGCCAAGGGCTTCAGCGCGATGTCCTACGGACCGAATGCGCTGGGCGGCGCGATCAACCTGGTGTCGCGCAAGCCGAAAGCGGTGCTGGAAGCCGACGCCATGCTGGGCTTCAGCAGCGGCAGCGGCCGCATTGCCTCGACCAACGTCGGCACCAATCAGGGCAAGTGGTACATGCAGGCGGGCGCTTCGTACGACCAGGCCGATACCTTCCCGCTATCCTCCGACTTCAAGCCGACCGCCACCGAAGACGGTGGCTCGCGCAACAACGCCTATCGGCGCGACAGCAAGGTCTCGCTGAAATTCGGCTGGACACCAAGCGGCAGCGACGAGTACGCGCTCAGCTACTACAAGCAGCACGGCGTCAAAGGCCAGCCGCCATCGACCGATGCCGCCAGCGCGCGCTACTGGAAATGGCCTTACTGGGACAAGGAAAGCCTGTACGTCATCTCGCGCACGGCGCTTGGCGGCAAGGAGTCACTGAAGGTCCGCGCCTACCACGATACCTACGGCAATGAGGTCGACAGTTATACCAACGGCAGCTACACCACACTGAAGACCTCCGGCTCAGGCAGCGTCGGCACCGGCCGCAGCATTTACAAGGACTGGACCAATGGCGCCTCGCTCGAATTGGAATCGCGCCGGCTGGACCAACACACGCTGCGGCTGATCACGCACTACAAGCTGGACAAGCACGTCGAGACCGACGCCTACGATGCGACCATGTCCATCTTCAAGGACGAGCTGATGTCGTATGCGCTGGAAGACAACGTGCAGCTGACCGCCGCCACCATGCTGTCGCTCGGCGCCGGCATGCATCAGATGCAGCCGAAAGACGTGTTCAGCAGCGGTAACGCCTACTCGCTGCCGGACAAGAAAACCGCACATGACTGGCAGGCCGCGCTGTTCCACGATCTGACCGCCAGCGACCGGCTGTACGCCACCGTCGCGCAAAAATCGCGTCTGCCGACGCTGAAAGACCGCTATTCGCAACGCCTCGGCACCTACATCGAAAATCCGGCGCTGCGCCAGGAGCGCGCGCGCAACTATGAGATCGGCTATCAGGGGCAGCCGTGGCAAGGCGGCCAGTTGCAGGCGGCGCTGTTCTACAGCGACGTCACCGACAAGATCCAGGCTGTCGCTAATGTTTCCGGCAACAAATCGCAGATGCGCAATGTCGGCAAGGTCCGCTCGTCCGGCCTTGAGATGGACGCGCGCACGGCGCTGAATCGCTGGGCCGATATCGGCGCCGCCTATACCTACACCGAACTGAAAAACGTCAGCTCGCCATCCACCCGCGTGACCGACGTACCGAAACAGAAGCTGACCGCGCAAGCGCTGCTGCACCCGCGCGGCGACCTGGATGTGGTGGCCTACGCGGAGCACAACAGCAGCCGCTGGGCCTCCAACACCGTCGAACTGGCGGGCTTCACCACGCTGAACCTGAAGCTGGCGTATCGCCCGGTCAAGCAGGTGTCGGTGGAAGCCGGCGTGACCAACCTGAACGACAAAAACTACGCGCTGGCGGACGGCTTTCCGAGCGCCGGCCGCCAGTGGTTCGGCAACATCAACTACCGCTACTAAGGAATCACCATGAAGATACGCACGCTGCTGATTGCATTTGCGCTGAGCGCCAGCGCCGCCTGGGCACACCCGGACCTGAGCAATGCCGGCAAATACGTCACGACAGAATTGACCGTCACCGGCGCGGTGGCGCATCCGCTGAAGCTGGGTGTAAACGACCTCCGCCAGTTCCCGCTGGAGCTGCAGGACAACCGAAACGGCGTCACCCTGCGCGCGTTGCTGGACCGCGCCAAGGTGATATCGAAGAACCACAACGACGTGAAGAAAATGGTCATCATCGCCAGCGCCAGCGATGGCTATACAGTGGTGTTCTCATGGTCGGAAATCTTCAACACGCCGATAGGCGAAGAGGTGCTGGTCTTCTTCGAAAAAGACGGCAAACCCCTTGCCGACGACGAAGGCCGCATCGCCATGATCTCCACCAAAGACCTGCGCACCGGCCCGCGCCATGTGCGCTGGCTGAAGAGCATCGAGATCAAAAAAATCGTGGAGTAAGCTCAGGGTCCTCCAAGTCAAGAAGATATGCCGCACTCCGGACGAGGTTTTTCATGAACGGCCACGATCAGCCTTTCTGGCGGTACGGATGGCGGCCCATTCATCTACGCTGAATACGCGGTCTGCTCCGGTTTTCAATCCTGCCAGTGAGGATTTGATCTTGGCTATTTCCCAAGGATTAACGGTATCAACGCTGAAGATACCTAATGTGCTGAGCAACGACCTGGCTTTCTGCTCGTCGTCAAACAACATAGGACATTGCCTCCAGGATGACGGTGATTCATGCATCCTATCCGACGCTCCAGACTATCTATTGCCAAAAATCAAAAAGATGAATAACGATGCAGATGTCATCTTACGCCCCTGAGCCAGAAGTCTGCTTAAGAGCTAGGAAGTGATTCGCTTCCGGCAATCATCGCATCCCATGGCGGCTGCGGTGGGAACACCGTGTCGAGGAAGCTGAGAAAGGCTTTGACGTTGGGATTGCCGCGCCGGCTTTGCGGCCACAGCGCGGTGATCGCCGAACGCTCTACTGCGTACTCGGCCAGCACCGGCACCAGTTCGCCGCGCGCCACGTAGCGCGCGGCCACATAGGTCGGCGAAATGCCGATGCCGCCCTGCGCCACCAGGATTTCGGCAATCGCGTCGCTGGCGTTCGCCACCGCCCAACTCGGCGGCGTAACCTCGATCAGACGGCCGTTCACCATGAACGGCCAGCGCAGCGGCAGCCCCGAACTTTGAAAACGGAAATTGACGCAGTCGTGCTGCATCAGATCATCCGGATGCAGCGGCGTGCCGCGCACCGCCAGATAGGCCGGCGAGGCAAACGCGCACAAGCGGTGCGGCGCCAGCCGGCGCGAGATCAGCCGCGAGTCGGCCAGGTCGCCGACACGGATGGCGACGTCGATCCCTTCCTTGATCAGGTCAACGAACTCGTCGCCCAACCGCAGGTCGATCGACAGCTTCGGAAAGCGCTGCTTCAGCAAGGCCAGCTTGGGCGCCAGAATCTGCGTGCCGATCGGCAGCGGCACCGCCACCCGCAGCGTGCCGGCCGGTTCGCCTTTGGCGCTCAGCACCGCCTGTTCGATCTCTTCCGCCTCGTGCAGCAAGCGCAAGGCACGGTCATGCAGGTCGCGTCCTTCCGCCGTCAGCGTCAATGAGCGCGTGGTGCGGGTGAATAGCGACAAGCCCAGCTGCTGCTCCAGCCGCTGCACGCTTTTGCTGACCGCCGAAGGCGAGATCGCCAGCGAACGCGCGGCAGCCGTGTAGCTGCCCAGCGAGGCCGCGCGGGCGAAGGCGATCAGGCCGGTCAGCCGTTCCAATCCAATTTGTGCCGTCATGGCATGATTAAAACGAATTTCAGCCACATTGTCAAACCAATGGCACCAACCTAATCTTGTTCCTGTCAGCGCCGGGTGCGCTAAATTTCCAGGAGCAAGAACATGAACACCATTTTTAATGAACTCAACAACAAAACCGTGCTGATCGTTGGCGGCACTTCCGGCATCGGCCTGTCGGCCGCGATTCAGGCCCAGCAGGCCGGCGCCGCCGTGATCGTCGCCGGCTTCGATCCGCAACGCGCAGCGGCAGTCGCCGCCGAACATGGCTTCGCCAGCCACCGCGTGCTGGACGTGACGCGCGCCGACAGCATCGCGCCGGCGCTGGCCGATCTGCCCCAGATCGACCATCTGGTGCTGATGGCCGGCAGCTTCGTAGCGGGCAAGGTGCTGGAAGCCGAACCCGCGTATCTGCAACGCGCCTTCGACGAGCGCATCTGGGCCGCCGTGCACACCATCCGCGCGCTGGGAGAGCGCCTCGCCGCCGACGCCTCGATCACCTTTATTTCCGGCGTGCTGTCCGACCGGCCTAATGCCCACGGCACCGCGATCCTGGCGGCGGCCAGCGCGGCGATGGAAGCGTTTGCCCGGGGACTGGCGCTGGAACTGGCGCCGCGCCGCGTCAACACGCTGTCGCCAGGCACCATCGACACGCCGCTGCTGGGCAAGGCGCTGGGCGCCGGCCGCGACGCCTACGTTGCCAGCCTGGAAGCCAAGCTGCCGGTGCGCCGCCTGGGCAGCGCCGACGAAGCTGGCGCGGCGGTGGTATTTCTGATGGCGAACCGCTACATGAACGGCGCCACCCTGCATATCGACGGCGGCGCCCGCCTGGTCTGAGGAGAACCGCCATGAGCCTGCTATTCCAACCGCTACAACTGGGTGCGATCCGCGCCCCCAACCGCATCCTGATGGCGCCGATGACGCGCGCGCGCGGCACCCGCGAGCATGTGCCGACGCCGATGATGGCCGACTACTACGCGCAGCGCGCCTCCGCCGGCCTCATCATCAGCGAGGCGATCGGCATCAGTCAGCAAGGGCTGGGCTGGCCGTACGCCACCGGCATCTGGTCGCCGGCGCAGCTGGCCGGCTGGCGCGCCGTCACCGAGCAAGTGCATCGGGCCGGCGGCCGCATCATCGCCCAGCTGTGGCATATGGGGCGCACCGTGCATCCGGATTTTCTGGGTGGGCAGGCGCCGGTGTCGTCATCGGCCACCACGGCGCCGGGACAGGCGCACACCTATGCGGGCAAGCAAGCGTATGCGCAGGCGCGGCCGCTGCGGCTGGATGAGATTCCAGGCATTCTGAACGACTTCGCCACAGCGGCGCGCAACGCCATGCTGGCCGGGTTTGACGGCGTGCAGCTGCACGCCTCGAACGGCTACCTGATCGACCAGTTTTTGCGGGATAGCGGCAATACCCGAAACGACCGTTACGGCGGCACCATCACCAACCGGATTCGTCTGCTGAAGGAAGTGACGCAAGTGGTATCGGACGCGATCGGCGCCGACCGCATCGGCGTGCGCCTGTCGCCGAACGGCGAAACGCAGGGCGTGCGGGATAACGCTCCGCTGCCCTTGTTCACGGCGGCGCTGGAGACCTTGTCATCGTTGGGGATTGCGCATCTGGAGCTGCGCGAGCCACCACCGAACGGCACGTTCGGCGTGGGAGAAACCTTGCCGCTGGCGCCGCTGTTGCGGCCGGCGTTCAAGGGTCCGCTGCTGTTGAATTCGGATCTGGACGCGGCGCGTGCCGAATACGATCTGCGCACCGGCATCGGCGACGCGGTCACCTTCGGTCGGCCCTTCATCGCCAATCCGGACCTGCCGCAGCGCCTGGCGGAGGGCGCAGCGCTACAGCAGGATGACCGCGCCACCTGGTTCACGCAGGACGCCCGTGGCTATACGGACTATCCGGCGCTGACCATGGCGCGCTGAATTACAGCTGACCCAGCAGGGTTTCAGCGTTCGATACTTCGAACTTGCCGCCCTGCTCGATGTTGAGCTGGGTGACCACACCGTTGTCTACCAGCAGCGAGTAGCGCTGCGAGCGGGTGCCCATGCCGAACTTGCTGAAGTCGGCGTCCAGGCCCAGCGCTTTCGAGTAGGCGGCGTTACCGTCGGCCATCATGCGGACGATGCCGGTGGCTTTCTGGTCGCGGCCCCAGGCGCCCATGACGAAGGCGTCGTTGACCGAGATGCACCAGATTTCATCCACACCCTTGGCTTTGAATTCTTCAGCCAGCTTGACGTAGCCTGGTACGTGCTGTGCCGAGCAGGTTGGCGTGTAGGCGCCTGGCAGGCCGAAGATGGCGATCTTCTTGCCCTTGACCAGATCCTGCACGTTGAAGGTGTTCGGGCCGAGCGCGCAGCCTTCGGTTTCGGTTTCGATGAATTCGGACAGGGTGCCTTCTGGCAGCTGATCGCCGATCTTGATGGTCATGGATAACTCCTCTTTATAAATATAAAAAGAGCCGCACCAAGGTGCGGCTCTTCCTTGGGTAGAACCCGAAGTATGCCTTAATCGGCCTGTTTGCGCAGGAAGGCTGGAATGTCATAAGTCTCCATGCCGTTCTTCTCCATCGCGCGCACTTGCTCCGAGGCCGACTCGCGGCGCCATACGGCTGGCGCCTTCATGCCGTCGAACGCCGGCGCCGCGCCGCCGCCCATGCCGCCGGCCGCGCCCATCGACAGGCCTTGCGCCGCTGCGGCGCCGCCCATACCAGCCGATGGCATCATCGGGCTGTTGTGGGTGCCGGTGCGCAGCATCTGCTGAGGTACCAGTTGCACATGTTTTTTGGCTTTGCCCAGGCCGGTCGCAACCACGGTCACGCGGATGCTGTCACCCATGGCGTCGTCGTAGGCGATACCTTGAGCGATCGACGCGTCCGGCGCGGCGAAGGCGCGCACGGCGGCCATGACTTCCTTGATCTCCTTACCTTTCAGGCCGCGCGATGCAGTAACGTTGACCAGCACGCCGCGTGCGCCCGACAGGTCGACGCCGTCCAGCAACGGCGAAGCCACGGCCTGCTCGGCAGCGATGCGCGCACGGTCGACGCCAGCGGCGGTGGCGGTGCCCATCATCGCCTTGCCCTGCTCGCCCATGATGGTCTTGACGTCGTTGAAGTCGACGTTGATGTGGCCCGGCACGTTGATGATCTCGGCGATACCAGCCACCGCGTTGTTCAGCACATCGTCGGCGTGTTGCAGCCATTCGATCAGCGATTCGTCTTCGTAGATCTCTTCCAGCTTTTCGTTCAGGATCACGATCAGCGAGTCGACATTGGCCGACAGCTGCTCCAGGCCTTCATCGGCGATGTCCATGCACTTCTGGCCTTCGTGCGAGAACGGCTTCGATACCACCGCCACGGTCAGCGCGCCCAGCGACTTGGCCACTTCGGCGACGATCGGCGCGGCGCCGGTGCCGGTGCCGCCGCCCATGCCGGCGGCGATGAACACCATGTGCGCGCCGCGCAGCGAATCTTCAATGCGCGCGCGCGATTCTTCCGCCAGCTTGCGGCCGACGTCCGGCTTCATGCCGGCGCCCAGGCCGGTGTCGCCGATCTGGATCACATTGTCGGCTTTGGAAGTCGCCAACGCTTGCGCGTCGGTGTTGGCGGCGATGAACTCCACGCCGGACATGCCTTTGTTGATCATGTGCTGTACCGCATTACCACCCGCACCGCCGACCCCGACGACCTTGATGACGGTGCCCAAAGCTGCGTTATCGACCATATCGAACTCCATGATGTGACTCCCTATCAGTATGCGGCTTCCAAGCGCCAGTCCTCATAATTGTAGGAGAACTGGAGATTGAAAACTGCGGTTTAATATAAAAAATTTTGTTGTTTCGTGCCGCGTTGTTTCGTCGTTCGTAACTGCCTCAGAAATTCCCGAGGAACCATTCCTTCATGCGCTGCCAAACCGCCTTCACCGATCCATCCTGCCGCGTGACGATGTGGCCACGCAGGTACTGCTTTTTCGCTTCCTGAAGCAGGCCCAGCACGGTCGCGTAGCGCGGGCTGCGCACCACGTCGGCCAGCTGGCCGCGGTAATCCGGGGTGCCGAGACGCGCCGGCTTGAGGAAGATGTCTTCCGCCATCTCGACCATACCCGGCATGATCGAGGTGCCGCCGGTCAGCACGATGCCCGAGGACAGCACGCCTTCATAGCCCGACTCGCGCACCACCTGGTGCACCATCGCGAACAGCTCTTCCACACGCGGTTCGATGACGGCGGCCAGCGCCTGACGCGACAGGTTGCGCGGACCACGGTCGCCCAACCCTGGCACTTCCAGCGATTCGCCCGGATCGGCCAGCACCTGCTTGGCGACGCCGTAGCGGATCTTGATCTCTTCCGCTTCGCCGGTCGGGGTACGCAGCGCCATGGCGATGTCGTTGGTGATCTGGTCGCCGGCGATCGGGATCACCGCAGTGTGACGGATCGCGCCGTCCGAGAACACCGCCACGTCGGTGGTGCCGCCGCCGATGTCGATCAGCACCACGCCCAGTTCTTTTTCGTCGCCGGTCAGCACCGCGTCGGCGGAAGCCATCGGTTGCAGGATCAGGTCCGACACTTCCAGGCCGCAGCGGCGCACGCACTTGACGATGTTCTGCACCGCCGACACCGCGCCGGTGACGATGTGCACTTTCACTTCCAGGCGGATGCCGCTCATGCCGATCGGCTCGCGCACGTCTTCCTGGCTGTCGACGATGAATTCCTGCGGCACCGTATGCAGCAATTGCTGGTCGGTCGGAATGTTAACCGCCTTTGCCGTTTCAATGACGCGCGCTACGTCGGTCGCCGTCACTTCCTTGTCCTTGATCGCCACCATGCCGCTCGAATTGAAGCTGCGAATATGGCTGCCGGCGATGCCCGCGTACACATTGCGGATCTTGCAGTCGGCCATCAGCTCCGCTTCTTCCAGCGCACGCTGGATCGATTCCACGGTCGCTTCGATGTTGACCACCACGCCTTTCTTCAGGCCTCGCGATTCGTGCTGGCCCAGGCCGATCACTTCGTGGCGTCCGTCGCCCATCACCTCGGCAACCACGGCCACCACCTTGGAGGTGCCGATATCGAGGCCGACGATCAGGTTTTTCGCGTCTTTAGTCATTTCTTTTCTGCCTGCTAGTTGTGCTTTGGTGCCGTTTTTTTCGTTTTTGGCTTGGTGCCTTCCGCCGGAATCTTCAATCCCTGCGCGCTCAGCGCCAAACCGTTCTGATACCGCATGTCTATCGTGTCTATATTCGGTAGATGCTCCACCAGTTGCGGATAAATCCCCACCAGGCGGTCCACCCTTTCCTTCAATGTGGTACTGGTCTGTTCCCGTCCCAGCGCCACACTCGTTCCGTTATCCAGCGTCACCGTCCACGCATAGCGGCTGGACAGCGACAGCGCCTGCGGCACCAGCTTCAGCGGCGCGAACCAGTTGCGCAACTCGACGTACCGCGACAACACTTCCTTCTCGCTGCCATCCGGGCCATCGAACGCCGGCAGCGCATGATCCTCTTCCGCCTCGGCCAGGTTGGCGGTGAACACATCGCCCTTGACCGACAGCAGCCGCCCATCCTCGCCCCAGGTGCCGAGCGCCTCATGCTCCTCCAGCGCCACGATCAACTGGTCCGGCCATTCGCGGCGTACTGTAGCGCGGCGCACCCAGGGCACCGCCTCGAACACCTGCCGCACCGAGTCCAGGTTGGTGGTGAAGAAATTGCCCTTGATGCCGCCCAGCGTGCTGTTACGCAGCGTCAGGTGATTCACATGCTTCAGCTCTTCGTTACCGATATTCTCAATCCGAATGGTGCGCAGGTTGAACATCGGACGCTGCGACACCCACCACACGCCGGACGCGATACATGCCAGGATCGTCAGCGCAAACAAGCCGCTGGCGGTAGCATTCAAAGCCTTCGCGTCATGCCACATCTACTGCTCAACCCTTCATCTTCAAGCGCGCGCTGCGCAGGATTTCCACGCACAGGTCTTCATAGCTGATGCCTTCCGCGCGCGCCGCCATCGGCACCAGCGAGTGGCTGGTCATGCCCGGCGAGGTATTCACCTCCAGCAGGAACGGCTTCTGGTCGCGCTCGCGCAGCAGCACGTCGACGCGGCCCCAGCCCTCGCAACCCAGCGTGCGGTAGGCTTCCACCGCGATACGGCGCATTTCCTCGCTCAGCGCGGCCGGCAGCGCGGCCGGGCAGAAATACTTGGTATCGTCGGTGAAGTACTTGTTCTGGTAATCGTAGTTGCCTTCCGGCGCAACGATTTCCACCACCGGCAAAGCGCGCGCGTTGGCGCCGCTGCCCAGGATGGCCACGGTGAATTCACGGCCGGTGACGAATTCCTCCGCCAGCACCGAGTCGTCCAGCGCGGCGGCGGTATCGTAAGCGGCTTTGAACTCAGCTACCTGGTTCACCTTGGTGATGCCGATGGTCGAACCTTCGTGCGGCGGCTTGACGATCAGCGGCAGGCCCAGATCGGCGGCGGTGGCCACCAGATCCGACTGCGCGTTCAGCACCGCGTAGCGCGGCGTCGGCAGGCCGGCGTTCAGCCAGACAATCTTGGTGGTGATCTTGTCCATGCCGACCGAGCTGGCCATCACGCCGCTGCCGGTGTACGGAATGCCCAGCAGTTCCAGCGCGCCCTGCAGGCTGCCGTCTTCGCCATAGCGGCCGTGCAGCGCGATGAACACGCGGTCGAATTTTTCCGCCGCCAGTTCGGCCAGCGAGCGTTGGCCCGGATCGAACGGGTGCGCGGCTATGCCTTTGCTTTGCAGCGCCGCCAGCACGCCGCTGCCGGACATATTCGACACTTCACGTTCCGCAGAACGGCCGCCAAACAGCACGCCTACTTTGCCGAATGCTTTTGCGTCTTGTGCGCTTACTGGATTAACGAGGGTACTCACGATTCAGACCTTTGGATAATTAGTCAGTTTGGCCGGGACGCCGCTGATCGAGCCTGCGCCCATGGTCATCACGACGTCGCCGTCGCGCACCACGCCCATGATGGTTTCCGGCATGTCGCCGATGGCCTCAACAAAAATTGGTTCCGTCTTGCCGCGTGCGCGCAATGCGTGCGCCAGTGCGCGGCCGTCGGCGGCCACCACCGGCGCTTCGCCGGCGGCATACACCTCGCCCAGCACCAGCACGTCCGGCATGCCGAGAACTTTGACGAAGTCTTCGAACAGGTCGCGCGTGCGGCTGTAGCGGTGCGGCTGGAAGGCCAGCACCAGGCGGCGGTCCGGGTAGGCGGCGCGCGCTGCGGCCATGGTCACGTCCATCTCCAGCGGGTGGTGGCCGAAGTCATCCACTAGCGTGAAGCTTCCGCCACCAGGAATGGCGACATCCCCGTACTTGGTGAAGCGGCGGCCAACGCCGGCAAAACCGGCCAGGCCGGCCTGCGTGGCGCTGTCAGGAATATTGATTTCGCGCGCGATGGCGACTGCGGAGCAGGCGTTCTGCACGTTATGCAAGCCAGGCTGGTTCAGCACCACGTCCAGGTCCGGATAGCCTTCCTGCTTGACAGTGAAGTGCATTTCCACGCCGACGGCGCGCGCGTTCACGGCGCGCACTTCGGCGTCTTCGGCAAAGCCGTAGGTGGTGACCGGCTTGGTCACGTGCGGCAGGATCGAGCGCACATGCGGATCGTCGATGCACAGCATGGCGCGGCCGTAGAACGGCAGGCGGTGCGTGAAGTGGACGAAGGCCTGCTTGAGCTTCTCGAAATCGTGCTCGTAGGTTTCCATGTGGTCGGCGTCGATGTTCGTAATGACTTCGATCATCGGCGTCAGGTTCAGGAACGAGGCGTCCGACTCGTCGGCCTCCGCCACCAGGTAATCCCCGGTGCCCAATTTGGCGTTGGCGCCGGCACTGGTCAGGCGGCCGCCGATGACGAAGGTCGGATCGAGCCCGCCCTGCGCCAGCACCGATGCCACCAGGCTGGTGGTGGTGGTCTTGCCGTGCGTGCCGGCGATGGCGATGCCGCGCTTCAGGCGCATCAACTCGCCCAGCATCACCGCGCGTGGCACGATCGGCACTTTACGGCCGCGTGCCGCCACCACTTCAGGATTGTCCTGCTGTACAGCGGTCGAGGTCACAACGGCATCGGCCTTGCCGATGTTTTCCGCCGCATGGCCCTGATACACGGTCGCGCCCATGTCGGCCAGGCGCTGGGTGACAGCGTTGCTGCCCAGGTCCGAGCCGGACACGTTATAGCCCAGCGTCAGCAGCACTTCCGCAATGCCGCTCATGCCGCTGCCGCCGATGCCGACGAAGTGTATGTTCTGTACCTTATGTTTCATGCTAACTGCTCCAATACTTGCGCGATTGCTTCATTTGAATCGCGTTTGCCGACTTCGCGCGCGGCGTTGGCCATGGCCAGGCACGATGCGCGGGTCAGCGTTTCCAACAGCGTCGCAACCGATTGCGCGCTCAATTCCGTTTGCGGCATGTGAATTGCCGCCTTCTGTTTCGCCATCCACTGCGCGTTGTCGCGCTGGTGGCTGGTGGTCGATGCCACGAACGGCACCAGCACGCTGGCCACGCCAGCCGCCGTCAACTCGGACACGGTGATGGCGCCGGCGCGGCAGATCACCAGATCCGCAGCGCTGTAGGCGGCCGCCATGTCGTCGATGAAGTCGACCACATTGGCCGTCACGCCGGCCTGCTGATATGCGGTACGCAACGCATCGATATTCTTCTTGCCCGACTGGTGCGTCACCTGCGGACGCTGCGCTTGCGGAATCAGCGCCAAGGCCGCCGGCAGCGCGTCGTTCAGCGCCTTCGCTCCCAGGCTGCCGCCCACCACCAGGATGCGCAGCGGGCCGTCGCGGCCTTCAAAGCGCTGCGCCGGCGACGCCATGTCCAGAATCTCCTTGCGCACCGGATTGCCCGATACCACCGCCTTGCCGGCCGCGCTGCCGAAATCCGCCGGGAAGCCGAAGCAAACCCGGTCAGCGAACGGCACCAGCGTTTTGTTCGACAGCAGCAGCGCCGCGTCGGCGTTCACCAGCACCAGCGGCGTGCCGCGCAGGCGCGACATCAGGCCGCCCGGCACGGTGACGTAACCGCCCATGCCCAGCACCACGTCCGGCTTGCGGCTGCCGATGAAGCCGAAGCAGTCGGCGAACGCCTTCACCATCTTCAACGCACCGCCCAGCGAGTGCTTCAAGCCCTTGCCGCGCATGCCGGTGAAGTTGATGCTGTCCATCGCGATGCCATGCTTCGGCACCAGATCCTGCTCCATGCCGGTGGAGGTGCCCAGCCAGCTCACTTCCCAGCCGCGCGCGCGCATGGTTTGCGCGATCGCCAGGCCGGGGAAAATATGACCGCCGGTGCCGGCCGCCATAATCATCAGTCGTTTCATAGTCTGCCACCACGCATCAGTACCCGGTTCTCGTAGTCGATCCGGAGCAGGATCGCGAGTCCGATGCAGTTAATTACAACGCCCGTGCCGCCATAGCTCATCAGCGGCAGGGTCAAGCCCTTGGTTGGCAGTAAGCCCAGGTTCACACCCATATTGATAAACGTCTGCACGCCGATCCAGATGCCAATGCCCTTGGCCGTCAGGCCGGCGAAAGTCTGGTCGATGGCGATGGCCTGGCGGCCGATGTCGAAGGCGCGCTTGATGATCCAGTAGAACAGCGCGATCACCACCAGCACGCCGGCCAGGCCGAGTTCTTCGCCGATCACCGCCAGCAGGAAGTCGGTGTGCGCCTCCGGCAGGTAGTGCAGTTTTTCCACGCTGCCGCCCAGGCCAACGCCAAAAATCTCGCCGCGGCCGAATGCGATCAGCGAGTGGGTCAGCTGGTAAGCCTTGTTCAGCGCATTGCCCTCTTCCCATGGATTCAGGTAAGCGAAATAACGTTCGCGGCGGAATTTGGACAGCGCGATGATCGAGACGAAAATCGTCACCAACACCGCGCCGATGCCGCCGAACCAGATGGCGTTGATCCCGCCCAGGAACAGGATGCCCATGGCGATGCAGACGATCACGCCGAAGGCGCCCAGGTCCGGCTCCAGCAGCAACAGCAGGCCGACAAAGCCGATCGCCGCCGCCATCGGCATAAAACCCTTGGTCAACTTGTGCATGTACTGCTGCTTGCGCACGGTGTAGTCGGCGGCGTACAGCACGGCCACAACTTTCATCAGCTCCGATGGCTGCACATTGAATACCTTCAGCGACAGCCAGCGGCGGCCGCCGTTGACCACCACGCCCACGCCGGGGATCAGCACCAGCACCAGCAGCACCAGCGTGCCGATGAACAGGTAGGGCGCGGCTTTCTGCAAGTCCGCAATGCGGATACGGAAAACGAACAGGCCGGCGATCAGCGAGACGATGATGAACATCGCCTGGCGCTGCAGGAAATAGGTGTTCTGCCAGCGCGCATAGGCGGCGAACTTAGGCGAGTCCGGCATCGAAATCGAAGCCGAATACACCATCACCATCCCCAGCAGCATCAGCAGCAGCGTGACCCACACCAGGGGCTGATCGTATTCCATCATCTTCGACTGCCGCGCGCGGCTCTCCATCGGCGATTCAGCCGACTTGGAGCCAAAGCGGAACGGCAGCTGGAAGGCCATCAGAGCTCCTGTCCGGCGTCGAGGGCGATGTCGCGCACGGTGTCGATGAACACCTGGGCACGATGCGCGTAGTTTTTGAACATGTCCATGCTGGCGCACGCGGGCGACAGCAGCACGGCGTCGCCGGCTTGCGCCAGTTCGCTGGCGCGCTTGACTGCTTGCGGCAGGTCGGTGCCGCAGTCTTCCAGCAGGTACGGCAGCTCTGCGCCTTGCTCCCGCGCGGCCTGCTCCAGCGCGGCGCGAATCTGCGCGGCATCGCGGCCGATCAGCAGTGCGGCGCGGGCGTAACTGGCCATTGGCGCGGCCAGCGGCGCGAAGTCCTGACCTTTGCCGTCGCCACCGAGGATCACCAGCAGGCGCTGATTGTCGCCGGTGAAGGCTTTGCCCAGGCCATTCAGCGCGGCCACGGTGGCGCCGACGTTGGTGCCTTTGCTGTCGTCGTAGTATTCAACGTCGTTGATGGCACTGACCAGTTCCACGCGATGCGGCTGGCCGCGATATTCGCGCAGGCCGTGCAGCAGCGGCGCCAATGGCAGGTCGATGGCGCGGCACAGTGCCAGCGCGGCCAGCGCGTTGGCGGCGTTGTGCACGCCACGGATTTGCAGTGCGTCGGCCGGCATCAGGTTCTTGACGATGCATTCGACCGGCGGTGGTGGCGGATCGTTCTTTTTGCGTTTCTTCGGTTCGCCCTCTTCTTCGGCCGGAACGGCGGTAGCGAGCCACAGCACGCCGCGTTCGTTGTTCAGGCCAAGGTCGTCGCGCACGGTTGGCGCGTCAGTGCCGAAGGTGACGTTGTGGCCGCTCGGGCTGGTCATGCGCATGGTGGTGGCGTCGTCGCGATTCAGCACGCGCACAGTGTTGGCGGCGAAGATGCGGTGCTTGGCAGCGGCGTAGGATGGCATGTCGCCGTGCCAGTCCAGGTGGTCCTGCGTCACGTTCAACACGGTCGCCGCATCGGCTTCCAGCGTGAAGGTGGTCTGCAGCTGGAAGGACGACAGTTCCAGCACCCAGACTTCCGGCAGCGCATCGCTGTCGAGCACTTCGCGCAGCACATCCAGCGCGGCCGGGCTGATGTTGCCGGCCACGCGCACGGTCTTGCCGGCGCGTTCGCACAGCTGGCCGACCAGCGTGGTCACGGTGGTCTTGCCATTGGTGCCGGTGATGGCGATGATCTTCGGCTGATAGCCGCGTTCCGTCTTCAGCGCTTCCAGCGCCTGCGCGAACAGCTCGATCTCGCCCCATACTTCGATGCCGGCGGCAGCGGCGGCCGGCGCAATCTCCGCAAGCTCGCGGTTCGGCGCCAGGCCAGGGCTGACGGTCACGAAGTCCACGCCTTCCAGCAGCGATACGCCGAACTGGCCGGCGACGAATTCGACGTCCGGCACGGCAGCCTGCAATGCCGGCAGGCGCTCCGGCACCTCGCGCGTATCGGCCACGCGCACGCGCGCGCCGCTGCGGGCGAGCCACAGCGCCATCGCCAGGCCGGATTCCCCCAGCCCCAATACCAGAGCGTTTTTGCCTTCGTAAATCATCAGCGCAGCTTCAACGTCGACAAACCAACCAGTACCAGTATCATCGTGATAATCCAGAAACGCACGACAACCTGGGTCTCTTTCCAGCCTTTTTGTTCAAAGTGGTGGTGCAGTGGCGCCATCAGGAACACGCGACGGCCAGTGCCATAGCGCTTCTTGGTGTACTTGAACCACAACACCTGAATCATCACCGACACCGTCTCCGCAACGAAGATGCCGCCCATGATGAACAACACGATTTCCTGGCGCACGATCACCGCGATGGTGCCCAGCGCGCCGCCCAGGGCCAGTGCGCCGACGTCGCCCATGAACACCTGTGCCGGGTGGGTGTTAAACCACAGGAAGGCCAGGCCCGCGCCGGCCAGCGCGCCGCAGAAGATAATCAGCTCGCCCGCGCCGGGAATGTGCGGAATGAACAGATACTTCGCATAGGTCACGCTACCGGTCAGGTAAGCGAACAGGCCCAGGGCCGAACCGACCATAATCGTCGGCATGATCGCCAGGCCATCCAGACCGTCAGTGAAGTTAACGGCGTTGGAGGAACCTACGATGACACAGTAGGTCAACGCAATGAAGCCCCACACGCCCAGCGGATAGCTGATGGTCTTAAAGAACGGCACAATCAGGTCGGCCTTCGGCGGCAGGTCCATCGAGAAGCCCGACTGTACCCACGCAAAGAACAGCTCAAACACTTTGGACGTGTTCGGCGCCGACACCGAGAACGCCAGGTACAGCGCGGCGGCGATGCCGACCAGCGACTGCCAGAAATACTTCTCGCGCGAGCGCATGCCTTCCGGGTCCTGGTACACCACCTTGCGGTAGTCATCCACCCAGCCGACGGCGCCGAAGCCCAGCGTGACGATCAGCACAGGCCAGATCAGGCGGTTCGACAGGTCGCACCACAGCAGCGTGGAAATCGCGATCGACAGCAGGATCAGTACACCGCCCATGGTTGGCGTGCCGTGTTTTTTCAGGTGAGTCTGTGGACCATCGGTGCGCACGGCCTGGCCGTACTTCATTGCGGTCAGTTTGCGGATCACGAACGGGCCGGCGGCCAGACCGATGAACAGCGCCGTCGCGGTGGCGAACACCGCGCGGAAGGTGATGAAGTTGAACACGCGGAGGAACCCGAAGTCCTCCTGGAATAATTGTGCGAGCCAGAGCAGCATGATTAGTGACTTTCCTTGTTAGCTTGTTGCGACCCAATCAAATGCTGCACGACCCGCTCCATCTTCATGAAACGGGAGCCCTTGATTAATACAGTTGCATCAGGCGATACCGCCGCTTCGACAGCGGACAGCAAATCGCCATAGTTTTCAAAATGACGAACGTTGGCGCCGTGGATGTGCGCGGCCAGTTCGCCTGTTACCAGCACCGTTTCGATGCCTTTCTCTCGCGCGTATGCGCCGATCTCTTCATGGAACTCGCGGCCCTGCGTGCCAACTTCGCCCATGTCGCCCAACACCAGCACGCGCGGCGCGGCGGCTTTCGACAGCACGTCGATGGCGGCGCGCACCGAATCAGGGTTGGCGTTGTAGGTATCGTCGATCATCACCGCGCCGTTGGCGGCCTGCTTTTTCTGCAGGCGGCCGCTGACCGGCGCAAAGGTATCCAGACCCAGCTTGATTTTTTCCAGCGGCACGCCGGCGGCATAGGTGCATGCCACCGCCGCCAGCGCATTGCGCACATTGTGTTCGCCGGCGGCTTGCAGGCGCACGAAGAACTGGCGCACATCGCCTTCGCTTTCGCAGATGGTGATGAACAACTCGCTCTCGAAATCGCTGGCGCGGAAGGTGCAGCTGACTTCCGCATCCTTGCTCAGGCCAAAGCGCAGCATGCGGCGGCCGGCCGACAGCTCTTCCCACACCGGCGTGAACTCGTCGCCATGCGGGAACACGGCCACGCCGTCGGTCGGCAGCGCGGACAGCACCGAGCCGTTCTCGCGCGCCACCGCTTCCACCGTATGCATGAATTCCTGGTGTTCGCGCTGGGCGTTGTTGACCATCGCGATATTGGCACCGGCGATAACCGCCAGGCGGCCGATTTCGCCCGGATGGTTCATGCCCATCTCGATCACGGCGGCCCGCTGCTGTGCGTCCATGCGGAACAGCGTCAAAGGCACGCCGATTTCGTTATTCAGATTGCCGCGCGTGGCCAGTCGGTGTTCTTCCCCGTGGGCGGCAGTCAGGATCGCGGCGATCATCTCTTTCACCGTGGTCTTGCCGTTGCTGCCGGTGACGCCGATGACCGGAATGCTGAACTGCTTGCGCCACCAGTTGGCGATCTGGCCCAAGGCCACCAGCGTGTTCGGTACTACGATGGCCGGCAGCGTGAAGCCGTCCGGCAGTTCTTCTACCACCACTGCGGCGACGCCCTTCTCCGCCACTTGCGGCAGGAAGTTATGGGCATCGAACACTTCACCACGTAAGGCGACGAACAGCGCGCCTGCGGCAACACTACGGCTGTCGGTTGACACGCCGTCAAATGCGACATCGCCGGCGTTCACCAAGCGGGCGCCGGTCAGGCAAGGCAGGATTTGTGCGACTGCTGCACGCATCAATTCGTCCTCATCATAGTCAAACGCGCCGACAGCGCCAGTTGCGCGTGATCGGCGTCCGAGAACGGCAGCTTCTTGCCTTTGATTTCCTGGTACGGCTCGTGCCCTTTACCGGCCAGCAGGATCACATCCGGTTTGGCCGCATGCTTGATCGCCGACAGGATGGCGGCGGCGCGGTCGTCCAGCGCCTGCACCGTCGATGCCGGATTGTTCTGCTCCATGCCGGCCACAATCTGCTCGATGATCGAGTGCGGATCTTCGCTGCGCGGATTGTCGCTGGTAACCAGCACATGGTCCGCCGCCTGCGCGATCCTGCCCATCTGCGGACGCTTGCCCGGATCGCGGTCGCCGCCGCAGCCGAACACGCACCACAGCTGGCCGCCGCGATCGTTGGCCACCGGACGCAGCGCGGCCAGGGTCTTTTCCAGCGCGTCCGGCGTATGCGCGTAGTCGATAACGATCAGCGGCGCATCCTGGCCGCCGACCTGCTGCATGCGGCCCGGCGCCGATTGCAGCGCTTCCGCCGCTTCGATGGCGGCGCGCAGGCCCAGGCCTTTTGCCAGCACCGCGCCCATCACACCCAGCGCGTTGCTGATATTGAAGCCGCCGACAAGTTGCGTGCGCACCTGCGCCACGCCCAGCGGGGACTCCAGATGGAATTCGGTGCCGCCGCCACGGCCGGCGCGCAGCTGACTGGCACGCAGCAGCATCACGCCTTCGATGTCCGGGCGCGCGGCGCTGTCGTGCAGCGTGTAGCCGATCAGCGGAATCGCGCTGGCCAGCGGCGCTGGTTGCGCTTTCAGGTGATCGATGATGCGCACGCCGGCCGGATCGTCCAGATTGACGACGGCGGTTTTCAGGCCCGGCCAGTCGAACAGCTTGACCTTGGCCGCCTCGTAGGCCTCCATGGTGCCGTGGTAGTCCAGGTGGTCGCGGGTCAGGTTGGTGAACAGCGCCACGTCGAAATGCATGCCTGACACGCGGCCCTGTTCCAGGCCGATCGACGATACTTCGATTGCCAGCGAGGCCGCGCCTTTCTCGCGCAGGTCGGCCAGCGAACGCGCCAGCAGCACCGCGTCCGGCGTGGTGTAGCCGGTGACGTCGTATTCAACTTCGCCGCGCGGCTTGAACACGCCGACGCCCAGCGTGCCGATGACGGCGGCCGGCTCGCCGCCGCGCGACAGCGCCTGGCCCAGCCACACGGCACTGGACGTCTTGCCGTTGGTGCCGGTGACGCCTACGGTGAACATGCCGGCATCCGGCTGTTCATAGAACGCGTGCGCGATGGCGCCGGCGTTCTGCTTCAGGTTCTCGACCGTCAGGTAAGGCACGCTCCACTTGTCGTTCCAGGTGAAGCCGGCGGGGTCGAGCACCACCAGCGCGGCGCCCTGCTCGATGGCGCCGTCGATAAAACTGCGGCCGTCGGCGGTCTCGCCGGCGACCGGTGCGAAAGCAAAGAACACATCGCCCAGCTTGATGCGGCGCGAATCCGAAGCCAGGTGCGCCGTGGGCGCCAGCTTGCGGATTGCGGAGGCAATCGCGATCGGGTCGAAAGTAGAAGTCGTCACATGTTCCCCTGTGCTGCGGATTCAGGAATGATGATATGGGTCAGGTCCGAGTCCGGCGCCACGTTCTTGGCGCGCAGCGCCTGCGCCGCCAGCGCCGAGAACACCGGACCGGCGACGTCGCCGCCATACGTCACTCCGCCGCTAGGCTCGTCGAGCATCACGGCGATAATGAAGCGCGGGTCCGACATCGGCGCCATGCCGACGAAGTTGCCGATATATTTGGTGTGCGAGTAGCGGCCGCCGACGAACTTCTGCGCCGTACCAGTCTTGCCGCCAACGCGGTAGCCAGGCACCTGCGCCTTGACGGCGGAACCGCCCGGCAGCGTAACCATTTCCAGCATCTCGCGCATTTCGGCGGCGGTTTTCGGGCTAATCACCTGGGTGCCGTGCGGCGCCTCGTGCACCTTCTGGAACGATAAGGGAATGATGTCGCCGTCGCGCGCCAGCACCATATAAGCGCGCGCCAGCTGGATCAGCGACACCGAAATACCCTGGCCGAAACTCATGTTGGCGTGTTCGATCGGCCGCCACGCTTTATACGGGCGCACGCGGCCGGCCACCGCGCCGGGGAAGCCCCACTTCGGCTGCTGGCCGAAACCAAGCTTGGTGAACATCTCCCACAGGTCCTGCGCCGGCATGCCGAAGGCGATCTTGGTGGTGCCGATATTCGACGACTTCTGGATGATGGTCTGCACGTCGATCATGTAGTGCGGGTGCGTGTCGTGGATCACGCGGTCGCCGATCACCATCGAGCCGTTGCCGGTGTCGAACATGGTGTGCGGGGTGATCTTTTTCGCGTCCAGCGCCATCGCCACCGGGAACGGCTTCATCGACGATCCAGGCTCGAAGGTATCGGTCATCACGCGGTTGCGCAGCTGTTCGCCGGTCAGCTTGGAGCGGTCGTTCGGGTTGTAGCTCGGCCAGTTGGCCAGCGCCAGCACCTCGCCAGTATGCACGTCCAGTACCACAGCCGCTCCGGCCTTGGCCTTGAACTTCTCGACAGCGTCTTTGATCTGGGTAAAAGCGATGTACTGGATCTTGCTGTCGATCGACAGCGTCAGATCCTTGCCGTCGTGCGGTTCGCGGATCGAACCGATGTCCTCGACGATGTGGCCGAGACGGTCCTTGATCACGCGGCGCGTGCCAGGCTGGCCGACCAGCGACTTTTGCTGCGCCAGCTCCATCGACTCCTGGCCGACGTCTTCCAGGTTGGTGAAGCCGACGACGTGGGTGGTCACCTCGCCCTGCGGATAGAAACGCTTGTACTCGCGCTCCGCGCCCAGGCCCTGAATACCCAACTTGGCGATCTGCTCGGCCGCATCCATTTCGACCTGGCGCTTGAGGAACACGAAACTGCGGTCGGAATCAAGTTTCTTCTGCAGCTCGGCATTGCTCATGTCCAGCAACTTGGCCAGCTCGCGCAGTTTTTCCGGCGGCGCGTCCTGCACCTCGTCCGGGTTGGCCCAGATGGCCTTGACCGGCACCGACGACGCCAGCACCTGGCCATCGCGGTCGGTGATCTTGCCGCGCGTGGCCGGCAGCGTCAGCGTGCGCGCATAACGGGCCTCACCCTGCTTTTGCAGGAACTGCGTCGACAGGCCTTGCAACCACAGCGCGCGTGCGGCCAGCGCGGCGAAGGCGGCAAACAATACGAACAGCACCACGCGCGAACGCCAGGTCGGCAGACGCACCGCCAACACAGGGCTCTTGGAGAAGGCCACGCCTTTCGAGGCGGCCACGCGCGAGTTGTTCACATTGCTGCCGCGGCTCATTTTGCGTGCTCCGGCGTCAGGTACTGCGTGCGCGCCGCGGTCAGCGCCGTCATGTTCAAATCGCGGCGGGAGATTTCCTCGATACGGGCATGCTTGCCCAGCGTCGACTGGTCCAGCTGCAGCTGCGCCCATTCGATGTCCAGCTGGCGCGCCTGCGACTGCGTGCGTTCCAGTTCAATGAACAGATGGCGCGCCTGGTACTGCGCGTTGACCAGCGACAGGCCGCAGCCGACCAGCAGCGCCGCCAGCACCGCATTGATCTTGCCGCTCATGCGGCCTCCGCTGGAATCGGCAGGCGGCGCGCCACGCGCATCACCGCCGAGCGGGAACGCGGATTGTCATCGACTTCCTGATCCGATGGCTTCATCTTCGCCAGCAGCTTCAGTTCCGGCTGCGGCAGGTCGACCGCGCGGATCGGCAGGCGGCGGTCCGGCTGCTCGACATTGGCCTTGGACGCGAAGAAGCGCTTCACCATGCGGTCTTCCAGCGAATGGAAGCTGATGATGGCGAGGATGCCACCCGGCGCCAGGCTGTCGTAGGCGCGGTTCAAACCGACTTCAAGGTCTTCAAGCTCTTTATTGATGAAAATCCGGATAGCCTGAAAGGTGCGGGTGGCCGGATCCTTGCCCTTTTCCCGAGTCTTGACCGCGCCTGCCACGATACCGGCAAGCTGTCGTGTGGTTGAAATTGGTTCGACTGCCCGGCGAGCAACAATCGCCTTTGCAATCTGAAAAGCAAACCGTTCTTCCCCATATTCCTTTATCACCTTTTCCAGTGTCTGTTCGTTTTCAGTGGCCAGCCACTCCGCCGCCGAGATGCCGCGCGTGGTGTCCATGCGCATGTCGAGCGGGCCGTCGTTACGGAAACTGAAGCCGCGCGCGGCATCGTCCACCTGCGGCGACGAGATGCCCAGGTCGAGCAGGATGCCGTCGACCTGGTTCACGCCCTCGGCCGCCAGCGCCTCGCGCATGGTGGCAAAGCTGTCGTGGACGATGGTGAAGCGCGGATCGTTGATTTGTTCTGCGGTGGCGATGGCCTGCGGGTCTTTGTCGAAGGCGATCAGGCGCGCGTTGGCGCCCAGTTTCGACAGGATCAGGCGCGAGTGGCCGCCGCGGCCGAAAGTGCCGTCGACGAAGACGCCGTCGGCGCGCGCGCCGACCAGCGCCAGCGCATCGACCGCTTCGTCTAGCAGCACCGTGCGATGCTGGAATTCAGGCACCGTTGTCGTGGTCATGAAGGGGCCTTAGAAGGAGAAATTGGCAAGTACGTCAGGGGTGCCGGCCTCCAGGGCCTGCTGCTCTTTTTCCGCCATCTTGGCGGCGTCCCAGATCTCGAAGTGCGAGCCCATGCCCATCATCATGACCTCTTTGTCCATGCCGACGGCGGCGCGGAGTTCGGGCGAGATGAGGATGCGGCCGGCGGTGTCCATTTCCACGTCGGTCGCGTAACCGAGGAAAATGCGCTGCCAGGCGCGCGCTTGCAGGGGCCAGGCGGAGATCTGTTGACGGTGTTGTTCCCACACAGGACGGGGGAACAGCATGACGCAGCCGTCGGGGTGGCGCGTCAGGGTGAGGCGGCCTTCACATTGGATCGACAGCGCGTCACGGTGCTTGGCAGGGATGGACATCCTGCCTTTGGCATCGAGATTGATTGCGGACGCGCCTTGAAACACGTGATTACCTTTGACCTCAGTAGTTAGCGGAGCATGAAACCATGACCATTCGTTTTCATCTTCCCTGTCCGCTAAGTCAGGCAAAACTTCCCACAAAAAGACACTTTTTCACACAGATGCCCACTTTAGAGGATGGAAGAATAGTGGTCAAGCGCTTTCAGCCAATCGAAACCGCGATTTTATTAATGAAATTAAGGACTTAGCGCGATTCCTTGAAGCCGGCTAGAAACAAAATAATTCGATAAATTAAGTACTTAGCAAAGTTTGTGAAGGTGCTACCTCATCTATACCCATGTGTTTGACTCAGAAATTAATCGTTTAAAAAAATTGACCTAAATGCATAAAGTTGCAAACCGCCAACATTGCAGTAGCAAATGGACAACAATCTAAAAGTGGGGATAAGCAGGGGAGAAATACCAGAGGATCGCATCAGCAGCGCGCTGACGCGGTATGGAGAACCTTCGCAAAACAACCACTACTGTTTATTCTATGACAAGCCGCGCAATCAACTTGTCTATACAAATTTTGCACCGCACAACGTACTTTTGCCGCTATTATAAGCGGCACGGCATCGTTACTTCCACACCGAATTCAGATCAAACGATAGTTGCCGGTGGTGCTTGATCGACAATAAATTGACAGCCTTACCATCCCAGCTGTATAGCACCAGGTAATCCGCCCACGAATAACTCCGTACTTCGACGCCCTGCGGAAGTTTGGCTCGCAATGCATCCAAGGCTCGCCTGACCTCAACGGAATTAGCTTGGCGCCCAATAAATGGCACGCCCATTGCAGGAAAATCTTCAAGATTGGGGATGACCTGATTAAGCAGTCCGTCCAGCAGAGCATGGTAAGTTTTAGGCGCTCCGACCTTCACCAGAAACGTTTCAATATCTTCCAGATTACCTTCAAAGTTCGCGCTTAGGCGAACTTCTGCTTTTGGTGTGCTCACCGCTTTTTCAGCGCCGCAATGGCTGCGCGCGCATCCTTGGTGTGGCCTGCTGCGACGTCGTCGAGACCACGCGACACCTCATCAATCAATAACAGATGAATCCGCTCGTGTTCCAACTGGTGATAATAGTCGAGCCGCGCAGCATCAATTAATGCAACGTAGCTTTCGCCATTCTTGGTAATGATCTTTTCGGCGCCAGCTTTGACCTGGTCGGCCAATTCGGACAGTGTTGCCCGCGCCTGCGACAGCGGCACGATATCAGCTGCAGTAATTGCCATTTTCACCACCTCAGATGTGCGTTATTCTGTACATTATAAGGCCAATTCCTCAGGCCTCCCAAGCCTTGGAGCGCTCGACGGCGCGCGACCATTTTGCTAGTAGTTCGCTGCGGCGCTCGGTAGACATGGACGGCTCGAAGCGGCGTTCGCAGGCCCATTGGGCGGCGATTTCTTCCTGGCTGCCCCAGAAGCCGACTGCCAGGCCGGCCAGATAGGCAGCGCCCAGGGCGGTGGTTTCGGTGACTTTAGGCCGCACCACCGGCACACCCAGCAGATCGGCCTGGAATTGCATCAGCAGGTCGTTGCGGGCGGCGCCGCCGTCGGCGCGCACCTCGACCAGCGGCAGCGAGCGGTGCGACGCTTCGACATCCTTCTGCATGGCCGCCATCAGCTCGGCGCTCTGGTAGGCGATGGCCTCCAGCGCCGCGCGGGCGATGTGGGCGCGGGTAGTTCCCCGGCTCAGGCCGAACAGCGAACCGCGCGCGTAAGCATCCCAATGCGGCGCGCCGAGGCCGACAAACGCCGGCACCATGAACACGCCATCGCTGTCCGGCACGCTGGCGGCGAGCGCCTCCACCTCGGCCGACGATTTGATGATGCCCAGCCCGTCGCGCAACCACTGCACCGTGGCGCCGCCCATGAAGACGCTGCCCTCCAGCAGATAGTCGGTGGCGCCGTCCACGCGCCAGCCCACCGTGGTCAGCAGGCGGTTATGCGAAGCCACCGGCTGCCGCCCCAGGTGCATCAGCATGAAGCAGCCGGTGCCGTAGGTATTCTTGACCATGCCGGGCTGGTGGCAGGCCTGGCCGAAGGTGGCCGCCTGCTGGTCACCGGCAATGCCGGCCACCGGGATCGCCGCGCCGAACAGGCTGTGATGGGTATTCCCCACCTCCTCGCTGGACGAGACGATCTGCGGCAGCACCTCTTCCGGTATGCCGAACAGGTGTAGCAGGTCGTAGTCCCAGCGCATCAGGTGGATATTGAACAGCATGGTGCGCGCCGCGTTGCTGACATCGGTCACATGCTGGCCGGTCAGCTTGTACACCAGCCAGCTGTCGACGGTGCCGAACGCCAGCCCGCCCTGCTCCGCCTTCGCGCGCGCGCCGGGCACATGGTCGAGCAGCCATTTCAGCTTGGTGGCGGAAAAGTAGGCGTCCAGCTCCAGGCCGGAAATGTCGGTGATTTTTTTGGCTTTGCCGTCGGCGCGCAGCGCATCGCAGATATCCGCCGTGCGGCGATCCTGCCAGACGATGGCCGGGGCGATCGGCTCGCCGGTCTGGCGGTCCCACAGCACGGTGGTCTCGCGCTGGTTGGTGACGCCGATGGCCAGCACATCATGCGCGTCGACATGGTTATCCGCCAGCACCTTGCGCGCCACCGCCAGTTGACTATGCCAGATATCCATCGGGTCATGCTCGACCCAGCCGGGATGGGGGAAATGCTGAGGGAATTCCTGCGCCGCGCAACCACAAATCCGGCCCTGATGATCAAACAGAATGGCGCGCGAACTGGTGGTGCCCTGGTCCAGGGCGAGAATGAATTTTTTCATCTCGTGTAATTAGTTGAAGCAAGCCGATAGGCCGGATTTTGTTACGGCACAGGCGAACCTGTGCTATGACAGCCATTCCTCTAGGCGCTGGATTGCTCCAGCGCTCAAGCTTCCTACCCGCACGCTCCGCGAGCAACATCATCGCGTGCCTATTTGGAATTGCACCAGGTGGAGGTTACCGCGTTTCACCGTAACTTAATACGCTCGTCTCTGTGGCCCTATTCCTCGCCTTATACCTCGGCTTGCGCTTCGGCTTTCAGCGGACGGCCGTTAACCGTCACCCCGCTCTATGGAGTCCGGACCTTCCTCCCGTCAGGCCTTACGCACTGACCAGCGGCTGTCTGGCTTGCTTCGGGCGCTATTGTACCAGTCCGCACCGGCAAATCTGAAATTTGGTGTCGCCATTCCAAAAGCCGCCCCTGCGCCGCCGCCGTAGAATGCTCTGATAATTCACCCACGAGGCCCACAATAATGACGCAACCATCCCGCTCCGGCGGCCAGATCCTGGTCGACGCCCTGAAGATCCACGGCGTGGACACCGCTTTCGGCGTACCCGGCGAGAGCTACCTGGACGTGCTCGACGCCCTGCACGATTCCGACATCCGCTTCATCATCAACCGCCAGGAAGGCGGCGCCGCCTTCATGGCCGACGCCTACGGCAAGATGACCGGCAAGCCGGGCATCTGCTTCGTTACGCGCGGCCCCGGCGCCACCAATGCCTCGATCGGCGTGCACACCGCATTCCAGGACTCGACGCCGATGATTTTGTTCATCGGCCAGGTCGGCAGCGACTTCATCGACCGCGAAGCGTTCCAGGAAATCGACTACCGCCGCATGTACGGCCAGATGGCCAAGTGGGTCACGCAGATCGACCGCGCCGACCGCATTCCTGAATATATCGCGCGCGCCTTCCAGATCGCCACCAGCGGCCGTCCCGGCCCGGTGGTGCTGGCGCTGCCCGAGGATATGCTGACCACCCAGGCCACGGTGGCCGACACCCGCAGCTACCAGCCGGTGCAAGCCTCCCCTTCCGCCGCGCAGATCGACAGCGTGCGCGCCATGCTGGCGGCGGCGAAAAAACCGTTGCTGCTGCTGGGCGGCGGCGGCTGGACAGAACAAGCCTGCGCCGACATCCAGCGTTTCGCCGAAGCCAACCAGTTGCCGGTATCGTGCGCGTTCCGCTTCCAGGACCTGCTGGACAATGAACACCCGAACTACATCGGCGATGTCGGCATCGGCATCAACCCGAAACTGGCGGCGCGCGTGCGCGAGGCGGACGTGATCCTGGCCATCGGCCCGCGCCTGGGCGAGATGACCACCAGCGGCTACGCGCTGCTGCAAGCGCCGGTGCCGGCGCAGCGCCTGATCCACATGCACGCAGACGCCGAGGAACTGGGCAGCGTCTACCAGGCGGAATTGATGATCAACAGCGGCATGCCGCAAGCGGCGGCAATGCTGGCGGCGATGGCGCCGGTCGATGCCGGCATCTGGCAAGCCAGCGTGGCCGCAGCGCGCGCGGAATTCAAGGCGTGGCAGCAGCAGCCGGCCATCTTCCAGGACGGCAAAGCGCCGCTGGACCTGTGGCAGGTGGTGCAGCAGATCGACCAGCTGGCGCCGCACGACGTCATCATCACCAACGGCGCCGGCAACTACGCCACCTGGGCGCACCGCTTCCACAGCTACGGCGGCATGCGCACGCAGCTGGCGCCGACCAGCGGCGCCATGGGCTACAGCGTGCCGGCCGGCGTGGCGGCCAAGATCATCGCTCCGCAACGCACGGTAATCACCTTTGCCGGCGACGGCGAATACATGATGAACGGCCAGGAGCTGGCCACCGCAGTGCAGTATCAGGCCGGCGTCATCATCATCGTGTTCAACAACGCGATGTTCGGCACCATCCGCATGCACCAGGAACGCGAGTATCCGGGCCGCGTATCCGGCACCACGCTGCACAACCCGGACTTCGCCGCGCTGGCGGTGGCCTACGGCGGCATCGGCGAGGTGGTGACGGAAACGGCGCAGTTCGCGCCGGCGCTGGAACGCGCGCTCCGCCATACGCGTGAGAAGAATCTGCCGGCGCTGATCGAACTGCGCTACGACGGCAATCTGATCACGCCGGGCGCGACGCTGGACACCATCCGCAACAACGCCGCAGCGGCTAAATCATAAGCCGGCGGTGGTGGTGGAGCCGCTGTCCGGCAGCGGCTTTTCTTCTTCTGGTTTTTCCGGCGGGATTTTCGGCGCCGGGCAAACGCGGCAGGCGCCGGCCTTGCGCCCGTAATCCTTCACCAGCGGCAGACGCATCGGCAGCGACTCATCGCCGCAATAGCCGCCATCGAGCATGATGGCTTTGCCGCCGTCCACCACCCTGGCGTTGACGGTGCGCTCATCCTCATCGGACGGCTGTACCGTGAAATAAAACTGCCGGCCGCGCGGATCGATGGTCACGTCGCCGGCCACCACCGGCCAGCTCAGGCCGCCGGCCGTGTATTCATATAACACCGTGTCGACTTCGGCAAAGCGCTGCAGGGTGATGCGCTGGCCGCCGAACTCCCCGCTGTCCGGGTTGATGCATAAATCGGAATACACCAGCATGCCGTAGCGCGGCAGGGCGCCGGGCTTGCTGCTGTTGCTTTTCTTCGGCGCGGCCAGCACCGCGCAGGAAGCCAGCAAAATGGCGCCGGCCAAGGCGGCGCGTCGTGTCATCTTCATCATTACTGTTTTCCAAAAAGAACAACGGCTGCACCAGGCAGCCGTTGTTGCATCTAAACCTGATTACTCAGAGATTAGAACGAGTGTTTTACGCCCACGTTGAAGGCTTTGTCACCGGTACCAGCTTCGGTGTTGTTACCAACGGTGTAGCCTGCGCCGTTTTTGTTTTTGATTTTAGCGTAAGCAACATAGGTGCTGGTGCGCTTCGACAGAGCGTAGCTGTAACCCAGCGCCCATTGCGATGCGTCACGGTTAGCAACTTCTTTGTCGTCTTTGTCGATGTACGAAGCGATGAAGGTGCCAGCTGCGCCAACTGGTGCGGTCAGGCCGATCAGAGCGTCGCGGCTGTCTTGCGACTGAGCGAACACGTAGCCGAAGGCGTTGGTGGTTGCGGTTGCGCTAGCTGCGCCGTTGATTGGAGCCGAACCTTGGCCCGAATCTTTGCTCCATGCGCCGAACACTTTAACAACTTTGAAGTCGTAGTTAGCAGCAACCAGGGTGTTGTGGCCAACGCCAGCGGTTTTCACCAGCTGGGTGTCGTTGTTTTTCATGTTGTAAGCAACAGCGACGTTCAGAGGACCGTTGCCGTATGCCAGCGAGCCGCCAACTTGACGTGCAGCCGACGAATCGCCGCCTTGCTCGCCCAGGCTGTACGATACCGAACCGGTGAAGCCCGACAGGTTAGGGGTTTTGTACACAACTGCGTTCGAGTTGCGGGTCATGTACGAAGCCACTGGGAACAGGTTTTTCGCGGTACCGGCGTAGCCCATTGCGAATGGATCGCCAACGTCGCGCAGGGTTTCGTAGTATGGGGTGTACTGACGGCCCAGGGTCAGGGTGCCGGCGGTTTTCGACGACAGACCAACATAGGCTTCACGGTTGAACAGGGTGCTGGTGGTGTTGTCCAGGGTGCCGTCGTCCACTTTCACGCCGGTTTCCAGTTTGAAGATCGCGCTCAGACCGCCACCCAGATCTTCGGTGCCTTTGAAGCCGATACGCGAAGCCGAAGCTGCGCCGCTGGTGACTTTGCTGACGTTGCCAGCCGCGCCGCCGCGTTCTGCGGTGATGCCTGCATCAACGATACCGTAGATGGTGACGTTCGATTGTGCGAATGCTGCGGAGCTGGTTGCTGCCAGTACGGCGATAGCGATAAGGGATTTTTTCATTACGTGTTTCCTTCAGTTGTGTTGCTGTAAAAATAAGCCAGTAGTACGGCGTGTTCGATGCTGCCCGGCTTGTGCCGTTTGTGCGTGAGGGCAAACTCCCCAGCTGCCACTATGCAGTCCGCTATTGGACTGCGTTCACTTGATGCGGCCGATGAATCTACGCCGGCTTGATCACAGCGCCCTCATGGAGCGCCGGACGCGGCAAGGTACTGATGCCTGAAATGTCGACCAGTGTAAAACCATTCATACTGAACAGTCCCGTCACTTGTCACTTTTTCAAAGCAGCCGGTATTTTACCGCATCGCAATATTTCCTGCCGATCAAGCATACCAACAGTGTTTCCCGCACGATGAACACGGGTGTACCCGCTTCTTCGTTGGACCAAGTAAAAATAGCTACATTGCTATTTGTGACGCCATTTTATACTGAAGCTGTGCCACACTCGTCTCTACCGAATGGTAATCAGCTAACAACTCCAGACTTTCTTCGGCGGTTTTATCCAGCGAAATAGCCCCGAAACCAACTTTGCTCCTAGTATTACAGCTTTGTTTGTGTAGTAAATTCTGTAAAAGGACGGCGAAGTTGCATTAGGTTACCGTTTTGTAAGAAATTGCTACCTGTTGTTTTGAGGCCACAAATTAGTGCAAATTCTTGCACCGCCGCACTGATTTGGTGCATGAAATTGATTCAATCAGACCGCTAATCCTTCAGGCGCGGCGGCGTACAGTGGCGCTCAGCCTGGCGGGCTGCGGCGCCGGCTTGGCGGCGGCGGGCACCAGGCGCATGCCGTGCCGGTCGTGTGCCGCCAGCTGGAACACCGCCACCAGCTGGGTCAGCGCACCGGCCTGATCCTGCATGCTGCGCGAGGCGGCAGTGGCCTCCTCCACCAGCGCGGCGTTCTGCTGGGTGACCGCGTCCATGCCGGCAATCGCCGAGTTGACCTGCTCGATGCCGGCGCGCTGCTCCTCGCCGGCCGACGTGATCTCGCCCATGATATCGGTCACGCGGCGCACGCTGACCACCACCTCGTCCATGGTGGCGCCGGCCTGCTGCACCAGCTTGCTGCCGGCCTCAACCTGGTCCACCGAATTGCCGATCAATTCCTTGATTTCCTTGGCGGCGGCAGCCGAGCGTTGCGCCAGGCTGCGCACCTCGGTGGCCACCACCGCAAAGCCGCGGCCCTGCTCGCCGGCACGGGCCGCCTCCACCGCCGCGTTCAGCGCCAGGATATTGGTCTGGAACGCGATGCCGTCGATTACGCCGATGATGTCGACGATCTTGCGCGACGAATCATTGATCGAGCCCATGGTTTGCACCACCTGCGACACCACGGCGCCGCCGCGCTGCGCCACCGACGAAGCCTTCAGCGCCAGCTGGTTGGCCTCGTCCGCGCTGGCGGCATTCTGCTGCACCGTACCGGTCAGCTCCTCCATCGAGGCGGCGGTTTCTTCCAGCGACGCCGCCTGCTGTTCGGTGCGGGACGACAGATCGATGTTGCCGGCGGCGATTTGCTGCGACGCGCTGGCGATGGTCTCGGTGCCGGCGCGCACCTGGCCGACCAGGTTGGCCAGGCCGTCGCGCATCGATTTCATCGCGAACAGCAGGCTGTGCTGGTCGCCGGCGCGGGTCCGGATGTCCACCGCCAACTGGCCGGCGGCGATCTGGCCGGCGATGTCCACCGCATAATCCGGTTCGCCGCCGAGACGCTGGACCAGCCAGCGGGTAATCAGCGTGGCGCACAGCGCCCCCAGCGCCAGGGCGCCGGCCAGCAAGGCGATGATCCACAGCCGGGCCGACGCATACAACTCATCGCCGCGCTGCGCGGTGGCCATGCCGCCGTCGCCATACAGCTTGACCAGCTTGTCGACCTGGCCGCGCAGGGCCACGATCAGTTTGTTCGATTCGCCGCGGATCAGCTGTTTGGCCAGCTCGTCGTCGTTGGCGCGGGCGGCGGCGCGGATCTTGGTGTCTTCCGCCATGTAACGCTGCCACATCGACTGGAATTCATCGTACAGCGCCTGTTCCTCCGGGGTGGAGATCAGCTTCAGGTATTCCTCATGCATATTCTTCAGGTCTTGCAGATCGTTGGCAATCACCTTGTCGTACTTGTCCATCTCGGCCGGGTCGCGCGAGATGATGTATTGGAATTCGCGGGTGCGCACGCGGGCGATTTGCGACTTCAGATCCTGCACCACGCGCATCGCCGGCATCCAGCGCGACGACAGCTCGGTCGCCGTCTGATTGACTTGCGCCATTTTATGGATGGACCACAGTTCCACCGCAGTCGTCATGCCCAGTACCAAGGCGAAGGCCAAGCCTAGCTTGGTAGCCAGCTTGATGTTTTTTAACCATGTCATGTTGATTGATTCCTATTGGAGCGCCGGCGGCGCGGGGATCAGGCGACGCCGGGAATTATTTGATTTGAGAAACTAATTTTTCCGAAGGGCAACATCATACTGCATTCTGTTTTTTGTTGCCGAACGGCACCGTTGCAACAACGAAACTGTTTTTTGTAACGGATGCAAATATTTTGTCGTGGACAACGCCGGGGGAATCATCTGAAACCCTAAAATAGTTCTGTGTGCCAACTGTGTGTCTTGGACAAGGGGTGGGCGCGGCCTGCCCACCTCGCCCGTCCGAACGACATGGCGTACTTTCAGGCTTAAAACAAATGTAGAATGCGGGGCTGATGTGCACCCAGCCCCCGTGCCACGACTATCTACATGACAAATACAGTTTCCTCACAACCTGTGCCCAGCACGATCAGCGACGTCGAGCGCGACACCGGCGTGGCCAAGGAGACCCTGCGCGTGTGGGAGCGCCGCTATGACTTTCCGCAACCGCTGCGCGACCCGAACGGCGAACGCGTCTACCCGATCGAACAGGTGCACAAGCTGCGGCTGGTCAAACGGCTGATCGACCTCGGCTTCCGTCCGGGCAAGGTCATCCAGTACAGCGCCGACGAACTGCAGGCGCTGAGCGGCAAAGCCTCCGGCAGCGGCAACCGCCCGGCGGCGCCGGCGCCGGAATTGCAACGCTATCTGGATCTGTGCAAAAGCCATCAGATGGAAGCGCTGCGGCGCAAGCTGTCGCAGGCGCTGCTGATGATGGGACTGAAGAGTTTTGTCATCGAACTGGTGGGACCGCTGACCGCGCTGGTCGGCGATGCCTGGGCCGCCGGCCAACTGGCGACGTTTGAAGAACACTTATATACTGAGTCGCTGACGGTGGTGATGCGCAGCGCCATTTTTGCCATGCCGCAGGCCAACGGCAACCATGTCAGCGCGCCGCGCATTCTGTTAACCACGCTGCCGCAGGAACGCCACGGCCTGGGCCTGCTGATGGCCGAGGCCATGTGCGTGGCCGAAGGCGCGCACTGCATTTCGCTGGGCGTGCAGACGCCGCTGCTGGATATCGTGGAAGCGGCGCGCGTACAGCGGGTCGACATCATCGCGCTGTCATTCTCGGTGGCGATGAATCCGCGCCAGGCGCTGGACGGCCTGGCCGAATTGCAGACGCGGCTGGGCGGCTGCGCCGAGCTGTGGGCGGGCGGCAACAACGCCGCGCTGAAACGCCGCCGTCCGCCGTATGTGCGCGCCTTCGACCTGGCCGACCTGGCCGGCGCCATCGCCGAATGGCGCGCGCGCCACGCGGCAGTGTCTGCCGGCTAACGCTGGCCGTCTCCGGGCTCTGGTAAAATAAGCAAACTTCGTGCTGGCCAGCACCCCCAACTACATATCCATGTTCAGCTTCTTCAAGAAAAAACCTGTCGCTCCCGAAGCGCCTGCGGCGCCTGTCGTCGCCCCTGCTGCCGCGCCCGCCGCCGCCGTTCCCGATGCCCCCGACCTGCTGCCGATCGAAGAACCGGCGGAGAAAAAACAATCGTGGATGGCGCGCCTGAAAGCCGGCCTGTCGAAAACCTCCAGCAATCTGTCGGTGCTGTTCGTCGGCGCCAAGATCGACGACGAGCTGTACGACGAGCTGGAAGCGGCGCTGCTGATGGCCGACGCCGGCGTCGACGCCACCACCTATCTGCTGGACGAACTCAAGCGCAAGGTCAAGGAAGACAAGCTGCTTGACGCCGCCGCCGTCAAGGCCGCGCTGAAACAGCTGCTGATCGAACTGCTGACTCCGCTCCAGCGTCCATTCGAGCTGGGCCGCCACACGCCGACCGTGATGATGATCTCCGGCGTCAACGGCGCCGGCAAGACCACCACCATCGGCAAGCTGGCCAAGCATATGCAGACCCACGGCCAGTCGGTGCTGCTGGCCGCCGGCGACACCTTCCGCGCCGCCGCCCGCGAGCAACTGATGGTCTGGGGCCAGCGCAACAACATCACGGTGATCTCGCAAGCCTCGGGCGACCCGGCCGCCGTCTCGTTTGACGCCGTGCAATCCGGCAAGGCCAAGGGCATGGACGTGGTCATGATCGACACCGCCGGCCGCCTGCCGACCCAGCTGCACCTGATGGAAGAACTGAAAAAGGTCCAGCGCGTGCTCGGCAAGGGCATGGACGGCGCGCCGCACGAAACGCTACTGGTGATCGATGGCAATACCGGGCAAAATGCGCTGGCGCAAGTCAAAGCCTTCGACGACGCCCTCAAGCTGACCGGCCTGGTGATCACCAAGCTGGACGGCACCGCCAAGGGCGGCGTGCTGGCGGCGATCGCACGCGTGCGTCCGGTGCCGGTGTACTTCATCGGCGTGGGCGAGAAGATTGAAGACTTGCAGCCGTTTGTCGCTGCCGAATTTGTAGAAGCATTGCTTGGATAATCACCAGACCTCTATGATCGAATTCCGCAACGTCTCTAAACAATATTCTTCGGAGGTGACGGCGCTGCGCGACGTCTCGTTCACGATAGCAAAAGGCGAACTGGTATTCCTGGCCGGCCCCTCCGGCGCCGGCAAATCGACGCTGATGAAAATGATCGCGGCCATGGAGCGTCCCAGCACGGGTCAGGTGATCGTCAATGGCCAGGATATTTCCCGCATCAGGCCGCTGGCCGTGCCTTTCCTGCGCCGCAACCTCGGCTTGATTTTCCAGCAACAGCGGCTGCTGACCGACCGCAGCGTGCTGGCCAACGTCATGCTGCCGCTGCTGGTGACCGGCGCCTCCAAGACGCAGGCCGAGCAGCGCGCCCGTGCCGCGCTGGACAAGGTTGGCCTCGGCGACCGCGCCAACGCGCAGCCGCTGGCCCTGTCCGGCGGCGAACAGCAGCGCGTATCGATCGCGCGCGCCATCGTCAACCGGCCGCAAGTGATTCTGGCCGACGAACCGACCGCCAACCTCGACCGCGCCAGCGCCAACAAGGTGCTGGACGCCTTGAAAGCCTTCAACTCGGTGGGCGTCACCTGTCTGATTTCCAGCCACGACGAGGTGATGCTGGACGCCGCCGCGCGCGTCATCCATCTGAACCACGGTCAACTGGAGGTGGCGGCATGACCTACTGGTTCCGTCAACACCGCTATGCCATGGCTGCCGCGCTGGTGCACCTGCGCCGCGCGCCGGGCGGTTTTCTGTTCAATATATTGGTGGTGGCGATTGCGCTGGCCCTGCCCTTCATGGGCGTGACCTTGCTGGACAATGTGCGCCCGATGTCGGAAACGCTGTCGGTCGATCCGGAAATCTCGGTGTTCCTGAAGCAGGACACGCCGCGCGACCAGGCCGAAGCGCTGGCCGTGCAGCTGCGCCAGACCGTGCACGACAAGCAAGCCAAAATCGTCTTCACGCCGCGCGAAAAGGCGCTGGACAAGCTGAAGGACAAAAACGGCCTGGCCGACGTGCTGGCCACGCTGGGCGACAACCCGCTGCCGGACAGCTACGTGCTGAAGCTGGACGCCTTCCGCAACGCCGAGGCCGGCGGTGATGTCGACCAGCTGGCCGAGCAGATCCGCGCGCTGCCGGGCGTCGACACGGTGCAGGTCGACTCGGCCTGGGTCAAGCGCCTGGCCGCGCTGATCAACATCCTGCGCCTGGCCTTGCTGCTGCTGGCGGCCACGCTGGGCACGGTGGTGGTGGCGGTGATCTTCAACACCATCCGCCTGCAGGTGCTGACGCAGCGCGAGGAAATCCTGGTCTCCAAGCTGATCGGCGCCACCGACAGCTTTATCCACCGGCCCTTCTATTACACCGGCGCGCTGCTGGGCCTGTGCGCCGGCGCGCTGGCGCTGGGCGCGGTGACCTTGGCGCTGGGGCCGCTGAATACCGCCATTGCCGAATTCGCCCGACTGTACGCCTCCGAATTCCACCTGACCCCGCTGCAACCGCTGATGATGGCGGCGCTGCTGGCCCTGTCCGCCACGCTCGGCCTGATCGGCGCCCGCCTGTCGGTCCGTCGCCATACCGCCCGCCTCAACTGATCCCGCTGAGCCATTCCGTGCGTCCGCGCACGGAATCGTCATTCTCCCAGGCTTACGATGTTTTTTATCGTTAAGCCGGTCCTAAGATCCATCGCGCATCCTAAAGACATCGGGAATCCCGATAGTGTTTTTACTATCGGACCCATTAATTTTGGGTGATTGGCACTCATCGACAGAGAGTGCTAATATATGTACCAGAGAGTACATAAGTGCTCATAAGCAATCATGCGAAGGAAACGAAAATGACTATGATGTCCGTGGTACCTGCAAAAAACAGTGCTCTGGGACTCGGGTTCAGTGGCAACCTAGGTAACCTGGATGCCTACATTTCGGCTGTCAATCGCCTGCCAATGCTGACGCACGACGAAGAAATCTCGCTGGCCAAGCGCCTCAAGGAACAAGCCGACCTCGGCGCCGCCGAACGGCTGGTGATGTCCCACCTGCGCCTGGTGGTGTCGATCGCCCGCGGCTACCTGGGTTACGGCCTGCCGCATGGCGACCTGATCCAGGAGGGCAATATCGGCCTGATGAAGGCGGTGAAACGTTTCGACCCGGACCAAGGCGTGCGCCTGGTGTCGTATGCGATGCACTGGATCAAGGCCGAGATGCACGAATACATCCTGAAGAACTGGCGCCTGGTCAAAGTGGCCACCACCAAGGCCCAGCGCAAGCTGTTCTTCAACCTGCGCAGCCACAAGACCGGCCTGGACGCGATGACGCCGGCCCAGATCGACCAACTGGCCAAGACGCTGGACGTCAAGCGCGAGGAAGTGATCGAAATGGAAACCCGTCTGAGCGGCCGCGACATCGCGCTGGAATCGCCGACCGATGACGAAGACGACAAGTTCGCGCCGATCGCCTACCTGTCGTCCGAAGCGTCGGAGCCAACCCGCGTGCTGGAAGCCGAACAGGTGACCCGCCTGCAATCGGAAGGCCTGGAAGAAGCGCTCAGCAAGCTGGACGCCCGTTCGCGCCGCATCATCGAAGCGCGCTGGCTGGCCAACGACGACGGTTCGGGCGCCACGCTGCACACGCTGGCGGAAGAATTCGGCGTGTCGGCCGAGCGTATCCGCCAGATCGAGGCGGCCGCGCTGAAAAAAATGAAAGGCGCGCTGGCCGCCTACGTGTAAGCCATCCGCCGCTCCCCGAAATGCCGCCGGCGCCTGCGCCGGCGGCATTTTTTTTACCTTCTTCCTTGCGCTAGCGCTGACTGCGTGCCGTTCGTGCGCCGTCCGCATGGTCTTTTTGCTAAGCTTGCCTCCAACTGAAGCAAGAGGCTCACCATGAAAAAAACAATATTGCGGCAGCTCTTCGTGCTGCCTTTGCTCGTGGCTGTCATGGCCGCGCTGCACGCCTGTGGCGCCGCCACGGCTGTCCGGCCGGCGCCGGCGCCGTTCACCAACACCTACGTGCTGACGCAGGGCGCCAGCGTGACGATCGGCCCGGCGGCGTCCGGCGGCAGCGCCGGCGTCGCCGCCGCCGCGCCGGTGCTGAAGCTGGAACGCGTCAACGACAGCCGTTGCCATGCCGGTTCGGTGTGCGTCTGGGCCGGCTACATCAGCTTCAGCTTCGTGCTGAAGCAACCGGACGGCACGGCCAGCAACTTCGTGCTGTCGGATAACATGCCGAACGGCACGTCCAGCGTCAGCCGCAGCGGGCTGAGCTTCACGCTGGCCGGCTTCGAGCCGAAAGCGGTGCCGGCAAAAAATGAGGCGCCGCCGGATTATCGGGTAAGCTTAAAGGTGAGCAACATTAACCCGCCTTGAACCTTGCCCCTATGACCACCACCGCACGCGCCGTTCTCGTCTCCTCCATCATCCTTTCCCTGGCGCTGCCGGCCGCCGCAAAAACCCCGCTCGCAACCGGCAGCGGCGGCGCGGTCGCCACCATCAGCGAACCGGCTTCGCAGGCCGCCATCGCCATTCTCAACCAGGGCGGCAACGCGGTCGATGCGGCCGTCGCGGCGGCCGCCACGCTGGGTGTCACCGATCCGTTCAGCTGCGGCATCGGTGGCGGCGGCTTCATGGTGATCTACCTGGCCAGGGACAAGCGCGTGATCACCATCGACCACCGCGAAACCGCGCCCGCCAGCTTTACGCCGTCGGTATTCCTGAAGGATGGCAAGGAGATGGATTTCAACCAGGTGGTCGCCAGCGGCCGTTCGGTCGGCGTGCCGGGCACGGTGCGCGGCTGGCACGAGGCGCTGGACCGCTACGGCTCGATGTCGTTCAGGCAGGTGCTGGCGCCGGCCATCGATGTCGCCAGCAAGGGCTTCAAGGTCAACGACAACTTCTCCCATCTGGTGCGCGAGAACCAGGCCAAGTTCGCGCAGTTCCCCGCCACCGCCGCGCTGTATCTGAAGAACGGCCAGGCCATCGCCGCCGGCAGCACGCTGCGCAACCCGGACCTGGCCAAGGCTTACCGCGAACTGGCGGCCGGCGGCGCCAGGGTTTTCTACACCGGTAAAATGGCGCGCGCGGTGGTCGACGCTGCCAACCGCAATGGCGGCGCGATCACGCTGGCGGATTTATCCAACTACGAGGCGCGCCTGCGCCAGCCGGTGCACAGCACGTATCGCGGCTACGATTTGTACGGCATGCCATTGCCAAGCAGCGGCGGCATCGCGGTGGCGCAAGCGCTGAACATTCTCGAAGGCTACGACCTCAAGTCCATGCCGCGCGCGCAAGCCGAGCATCTGTACCTGGAAGCCAGCCGGCTCGCCTTCGCCGACCGCAACGCCTACTTGGCCGATCCCGAATATGTGGAAGCGCCGGTGGCCGGCCTGCTGAGCAAGGACTACGCCGCGCGCCGCCGTGAGCTGATCAATCCCGAACAGGCCAGCGCGCATGCGCTGGCGGGCGATCCTTATCCGTTCCAGAACGACGTCAGCGTGCCGCTGCGGCCCAACGCCAACAAACTGATCGCCGAAGGCGCGCATACCACGCACCTGACGGTGTCCGACAAGGACGGCAACATCGTCTCCTATACCTACACGATTGAATCGTGGGGCGGCAGCGGCATCGTGGTGCCGGGCTACGGCTTCCTGCTGAATAACGAGATGACCGACTTCGACTTCTCCGGCCCCGCGCCCAACGTGCCGGAAGCCGGCAAGCGGCCGCGCAGCAGCATGTCGCCTACGCTCGCCTTCAAGGACGGCAAGCCGGCGTTCTCGATCGGCAGCCCTGGCGGCGCGACCATCATCACCACCGTGTTGCAAACCATCTTCAACTACGTCGATCTCGGCATGTCGATGCCGGACGCGCTGAACGCGCCAAGGCTGTCGGAACGCAATGGCATGGCCACCGATGTGGAGCCGGGCTTCAGCGACAGCGCGCAGGCGCGGGCGCTGGAAAAAACCGGCCAGCACTGGAGCAAGACGCCGGAAGAAATCGGCGCCGCCAATGCGCTGGTGTTCAATCCGGACGGCACGGTGACCGCAGTCAGCGAAGGCAAGCGCCATGGCGTGGGCAGCGCGCTGGTGCAGAAGAGCGCGCACTAGGTGCTTAAGCGCTAGGCGGTCAGCAAGGCCCGTACCGTATCGGCGGCCAGTGCGCAGTCCTGCGCGTGCAGCGCGCTGGCCGCGCTGCCGAACATCACCAGGCTGACCACGCGCACCAGGGTGTCCACGTCATCCGGGCCGCTGGGATCATCTTCCGGTTCGCTCAACAAGGCCTGCAAGGTGTTGTTAATCAAGCTGACGACATCATAGGGTTGCATTGCGCCTCCGCAGCTAAGCCGTGATTAAGAATCTGACCACAATAATAGCGCTCGCCGGCAAACGCGAAAATCACTCACTTGGGAGAAGACAATGAAGAACTGGCTGCGCTCCAACAAGAGCTTTCTGATGTTCCTGGCGCTGTTCGGCATCTTCCGCACGGCAGTGGCGGACTGGAATCCGATTCCGTCGGCCTCCATGCATCCCAACCTGCTGGAGGGCGACGTGGTATTCGTCAACCGCCTGGCCTACAACGTCAAGGTGCCGCTGACCGACATCGTCATCAGCCCGACCGGCGAGCCGCAGCGCGGCGACATCGTCACTTTCTCTTCGCCAGTCAACGGCACGCGGCTGATCAAGCGCGTAATCGCCCTGCCCGGCGACCGCGTCGAGATGCGCAACGAACAACTGAGCATCAACGGCCGGTCGGCCGCCTACACGACGCGCGACCATGCCATCGAAAGCATCCACGGCGTCGGCGACCTGGCGGCGGTGCGCGTCAACGAACAACTGGGCGAGGCCCGCCACGCCATCCAGTTCCTGCCGCAGATACAGGCGCGCCGCGATTTCGGCCCGCTGGTCGTCCCGGCCGGCCAGTACATGATGTTGGGCGATAACCGCGACAACAGCGAGGATTCGCGCTACATCGGCATGGTGCCGCGCGCGCTGCTGATCGGCCGCGCCGAGCGCGTGCTGGCCTCGGCCGACATCACCGGCAACTGGATGCCGCGCGGCGAGCGTTTCGGCATGAGCCTCTACCCGAAGGAGTAGGCGCAACGGCGGTGTTATGATGATGTAGTAAATTCATAACGTTGCCGGTGTCCCTCATGATCGAGTTTCAAGGCCTGTCCAAAGTCTACGGCAGCTTCAATGCCGTCAAACCGCTGACGCTGACCGTGCGGCGCGGCGAAGTGTTCGGCTTCCTCGGTCCTAACGGCGCCGGCAAGACCACCACCATCCGCATGATGATGGGCATCCTGGTGCCGAGCGGCGGCCATGTGCTGATCGATGGCCTGGACTGCCACGCGCAGCCGGCCGAGGTAAAGCGCCGCGTCGGCTACCTGCCCGACACGCCGATCTTCTACGACTACCTGCGCGGCCGCGAGATCCTGCAATTCGTCGGCGAGATGCACGGCTTCTCGCGCGCCGAAGCGACTGCGCGCGGCACGCGCCTGCTGGCCGAATTCGGCCTGCAGGAAGCGGGCGAAGATTATGCCGTCAACTACTCGCTCGGCATGAAGAAGCGCCTCGGCCTAGCCTGCGCGCTGATCCACGAGCCGGCGGTGCTGATCCTCGATGAACCAATCAACGGCCTCGATCCGCGCGCCTCGCGCGACGTGCAGGAGCGACTGCTGGCGGCGGCCGCGCGCGGCGTCACCATCTTTGTCTCGACCCACCTGCTGGACATGGCCGAAAAGCTGTGCGACCGCGTCGGCATCATCCATCGCGGCGAGCTGGTGGCCACCGGCACGCTGGATGAAATCCGCGCCGAGGCGTCCGCCACCGGCTCGCTGGAAGACGTGTTCCTGAAGATCACCGACGAAGCGGCGGAAGAGACGCCACAATGACCGCGCTGCAAACCATCTGGCTGATGACGCGCATGCGTCTGACGCGCCAGCGCAATGTGCTGTTCAATAACCTGTTCCGCTTCGGGAAAAAGAAGCCGCGCGACACCAGCGGCGGCAAGCGCAGCAACCTGTGGATACTGACGCTGGTCATGATGTTGTTCATGTCCTTCTCGTTTATCAGCATGGCCAACAACGCGGTGCTGAACATGCAGTGCCACCTCGACCCGGCCAGCGAATGCCGCTACACCGACAATCGCGGCGAGCATCATAGCGACATGCACACGGCCGAAGAGGAACTGGCCACCGCGCCATTCGCCGCGCCGCTGCTGCACGGGTTGACGATGGAGGTGAGCATCCTGTTCCTGATCGCCGTGCTGCTGCCGCTGGGCAGCAAGGAAATGGCGCAGCCGGACTGGGATCTGGAGTGGCTGGTGACCATGCCGGTGGAACGCGGCGTGCTGCTATGGGGCCGGGTGCTGGAACGCAGCGCCAGCAACATCGCCGGCTGGTTCGCGCTGCTGCCGGCCTACGGCGTGATCGCCTGGCACTCCGGCTACACCTGGGGCGCGCTGCCGATCGCCCTGCTGGCCAGCGCCGTGCTGCTGCCGCTGGCGGCGCTGCTGTACACGCTGGCCGACACCGGCCTGCGCATGTGGCTTCCCGCTTCGCAGCTGCGCAACCTGCAGGCGGTGACCGGGCTACTCAACCTGCCGCTGATCTACTTCGTCATGGCGCTGGGCATGCCAGCTGCAAACGGCTTCGCCATGAACTGGGCGCGCGGGTTTCCGTCCTGGGGCAGCTGGACCCCGCCCGGACTGCTGCTGCAAGCGATACAGTCGCGCGACCCGGCGCACCTGGCGATGCTGGCGGCGCTACTGCTGGCGCAAGTAGTGCTGCTGATGTGGGCCGGCATGGCGCTGCTGCGCCATCAGTTGCGCCATGGCGTGGTCAATTCCGGCGCACGTGAAAGCGCGCGCAAGCCCGCCAAGCCACCGGTGGCCATCGCCGCCGGCGCGACCCACGCAGCGGCGGCGCGCGGACCGCTGGCACTGCTGTCCAACGCGATCGGCGCCATCCTGACGCCGCTGCAACGGCGCGAACTGCGCCTGCTGAGCCGCGACCGCAACTTCCTGTTCCAGGCGCTGCTGCTGCCCATCATCATCATCGTCAGCCAGATGGTTTTCAACGGCAAGCTGAATAGCCTGGAAGAGCTGGGCGAACATCATACGCTGGCGGCCTCGATCGCCTTCGGCCTCGGCGTCTACGTGCTGATGCTGTCGGCCTTCCAGACGCTGAACAACGAAGGCCACGTCCTCTGGCTGCTGTACACAGTACCGCGTTCGATCGAAAGCGCGTTGAAGGAAAAGGCCAAACTATGGGGCACGCTGGCCTTGCTCTATCCCGCCATGGTACTCGGCATCAGCGCCTGGTACACCGGGCAATTTGAATGGAGCATGCTGGTGCTGGTCCTGCTGGTGGTCGCCGGCATTCCGATCTACTCGATGATCGCCGTCTCGCTGGGCGTATTCGCCTGCGACCCGCTGGCGGTGGATGCGCGCACGCGCGTGCGCCCGACCTACGTTTACCTGTACATGCTGCTGGCCAGCTTCTACACCTACTGCATCTACACCAGCGTGTGGTCGCAAAAGCTGGTGGTAATGGTGCTGACCGCGTCGATGGCGCTGGCCTTATGGCAGAAGGCGCGCGACGCCCTGCCTTATCTGCTCGACCCCGCCGCCGCGCCGCCGGCGCGCGTGTCGGCGGCGGACGGCCTGATCGCCGCCACCGCCTTTTTCATCCTGCAGGCGCTGGTGCTGCTGAGTTTCCGCACGGTGAATATGCTGAGCGTGACCTTCGCCTTCGGCATCTCCGGCCTCGCCGTGTATCTGCTGATGCGGCTGACGTACTGGCGCAGCAAGGCCGCCGGCGTGCCGGTCATCGTGCGCGGCACCCGCTTCGGTCCATCGCTGCGCACTGCGGCCATCGCTGCCGCTGTCGCTTGCGCGTGCGGGATCGCCTACCTGATCGCCTTGCAGCACTCGCCGCTGTGGGCCGACGCGCTGAAGTCCGCGCCGGCGCTGCAAGGCGGCCGTATCTGGATCGTCGGGCTGGCCGTGCTGGCCGCACCGCTGTGCGAGGAATTCATCTTCCGCGGCTTGATCTACGGCGGCCTGCGGCGCTCGATGAAGGCGTCGCAAGCGATGCTGATGAGCGCCGCCATCTTCGCGGTGGTGCATCCACCGCTGTCGATGCTGCCGGTATTCATCCTCGGCCTGTGCGCCGCCTGGACCTATGAACGCAGCAAAACCCTGCTGGCCCCGATGCTGGTCCACGCGACCTACAACGCCATGGTGCTGTCGATGCAGTACTGGCGTTAGCCTCAGAACTGATACTTCAGCGTCAGCAGCGCGTTGCGCGGATCGCCGTACACGCCGGTGCCGTAGGAGCCCAGGCCCGGCATATAGGTCTTGTCCAGCGCGTTGTTGATGTTCAGCGCGACACTCAGGTGGCGGTCGACTTCATAGCGCGCCATCAGGCCCAGCACCGCGTAGCCGGGCTGGTTGGCGCGCCACATATTGTCGTCCGAGGTCTGGTAGTAGGTATCGCTTTGCACCGACAGCGAACCGCCCACCACCAGTTTGTTCAAGCGGTACGAGGTGCTCATCTTGAACAGATGCTTCGGCTGGTTGGTGTTGACCGCGCTGAGGATCACATCCGGCTGCGCCGGCACGCGCGAGCGGCGGTAGGTGTAGCCACCCGCCACGTTCCACGCTGGCGTGATCTGGCCGGAGACTTCCGCCTCGAAGCCATCGCTCTTGATGCCGTCCACCGTTTTGTAGATTTCCTCGAAGGTGTCCGGGTTCACGTCCACATACTGCGCCGCGTTCTTCTGCTTGATCTGGAACACCGCCATGCTGACGTTGAGGCGCTTGTCGAACAGCTCCGCCTTGACGCCGATTTCCGCGCTTTTCCCGGTCAGCGGCGACAGCGGACGGTTGTTGGCATCCTTGTAGTAGGTCTGCGGATTGAAGATGTCGGTGTAGCTGGCGTAGGCCGACCAGTTAGGGGTGATGTCGAACACCAAGCCTGCGTACGGCATGGTCTTGGTGCCGGTGTCCAGGTCGTCCGACACGCTGCGCACGCCGCCGGTGCTGACATCGTAGTCATACAGCTTGTACTGGCTGGCGCGCGCGCCGATGATCACCGACAGCTGATCGGTCGGACGCAGGCGCGTGGCCGCCGAGACACCCTGCTCGGTGATCTTGGTGTCGCGGTCGGCGCGCCTGGTGAAGGTCGGCTGATTCAGGTAGCCGTCCCAGGTGAGGTAATTCGCCACCGGCACGAACACCGAGCCAAACAACTCCGCCTGCTTGTGCTGGCGCGAGTAGCCGGCCGTCAGCATCAGTTCATGCGTGCGGCCCAGCAGGCTGAATGGGCCGGTCAGCGCCAGGTTGGCGCTGTCGGTTTTCGCTTCCGACGGCAGCAGTCCGGTCAGCGCGCGGATGCCGGCGCCGGTGGCGGCGTTGACGCTGCCGTTGTAGGCCGAGCCATACATCACGTCCTTCGACTGATCCAGGTGGCTGGCCATCAGGTCCAGCTGCCAGGCGTTGTCGAAGGTATGCTTCAGCGTGGCGAAGGTGTTGGTGCTGTCGTTGTTCCAGTACGACCAGCGCGCGCCGGGGTTCAGCGAACGGCGGAAATGCGTCTGCGAGCCGTCGCTGTAGAACAGCGGCAGATGGCCAAAAGTGGCGCCGTTGGCGCGGGTTTCCATGTGGTCGACGCCGAGGCTCAGCACCGTGCGCGGCGCCAGGTCCGCTTCGACGATGGCATAGGCGTTGCGCGTGTCGCGGCTGTAGTAATCGATGTAGGAATCGGCGTTCTGCGCCGCCACCACCACGCGGGCGCGCACGCTGCCGTCGTTGTTCAGCGGCGTCGAGATATCGGCGGTGCCGTGGTACTTGCTCCAGGAACCGATGCTGCCGGCCAGGCTGGCGGCGAATTCCTTGCCCGGGCGCTTGCGCACCAGGTTAATGGTGGCGGAAGGATTGCCGGCGCCGGTCAGCAGGCCGCCGGCGCCCTTGACGATTTCCACACGGTCGTAGACGGCGCTGTCGCCGATCGCGCTGGTGTACTGGTTGGAGCTGTCCAGCGTATTCGGCATGCCGTCGAACTGGAAGTTCTCGATCACGTAGCCGCGCGCGTAGAAGGTCGCGCGCTCGCTGTCGTTGCGGCCCACGGTAACGCCGACGGTTTTCTCCAGAATGTCCGGCACCGTGATCAGCGCCTGATCATCCATCTGCTGGCGCGTGACCACGCTGATCGACTGCGGCGTCTCGCGGGCCGACAGGCCGAGGCGCGTCGCGGTGGACATCGACGGCATGGTGTACAAGCCGCTGTTCTCGGACGGCGCGTCGGCTGCGCCGGTGGCGGTGATCGCCGGCAGCACTTGCGGCGCGTCGGCGGCAGCGGCCACCAGCACATAGCCGGCCTCCGTGGCGGCGACTGCGTAGCCGCTGCCGCGCAGCAGACGCTCGAAGCCTTCGCTGACGCTATAGCTGCCTTTGAGGCCTTGCGTGCGCAGTCCCTGCACCTTGGCCGGTTCGATCACGATGGAGACGCCGGCTTGCAGCGCGAACTGGTTCAGCGCCGGGCCGAGCGGGCCGGCTGGAATATCATACTGGCGCGCGGGCGCCGCAGCCTGCGCCAGCGCCGCGCCGCTGTAGGCCGGCAGCGCGACGCCGCAGGCGATCTGGATGGCCAGCGCCAGTGGCGTCAGGCGGCGGACGGTATTCAATCGATGCATGGTGAGTCCTTTTTCGTTGGTTTCATCGTGCTTAACGAACCAGTCCGAAAAAGTAGAACTATTTTCTTGAAATTTCTTTTGGCGGCGCATCGACCATCACCCAGTACTGCGTGAACCGGCGCATGCGCAGCTGCGGGAAGTTATTCAACAGCAGTTGCAGCGCGCGGTCGGTATCGTCCAGCGGCAGCACCGCCGACACGCGGATGCCTTCCAGCTGCGCCGCGTCGAAGCTGATGCGGCCGGCGCGATAGCGGTTCAGCTGCGCCAGCACTTCGCCCAGCGGACGGTCTTCCACCGCCAGTTTGTGCCGCTGCCAGGCGTAATCGACGGCGCCGGCATTGATCGGCTCCAGCGCCCCCACCGCGTCGGCGGTAATGCGCACCCGTTCTCCCGCCTGCACGACTACCGCACGCGGGTTGGCGGCGGCGCGCGCCGCCACTTTCGATTCCAGCATCGACAGCGTGGTGGCGCCCGCCTCGCGCTCCACCATGAAGCGGGTCCCCAGCGCGCGCATCTCGCCCTGCGCTGTTTCGACCACGAACGGTCGGCTGGCGTCCTTGGCCACTGTGACGTTGATTGCGCCCCGCACCAGTTCCACCGTACGGCGCTGCTGGTCGAAGTGCAGGTTGACGGCGCTGCCGCTATCCAGGGTGATGACGCTGCCGTCCTGCAGCGTGTAACTCTGCCACGCGCCGGTGGCGGTGCGCATGTCGGCGGTGAAGTAGCGCGGCGTGTGGCTGTCCAGCGTCAGCGCGGCGGGACCGGCGATCAGCACGGCCAGCGCCACCGCCACCGCCGCCACGCGGTTGCGGCGGCGCTGGCGCGATTGCGCGAACCTGGTGTTCAACGCCACGCGCGCCGGCCGCGCCTTGGGGCCGCGCACCGCTTGCAGGTGATTGAGCAGGGACTCGATTTCAGCGGCCGCTTCGGCGTGGCGCGGATCAGCCCTCTTCCAGGCATCGAAGCCGGCTTGCGCCGAGGCGCGCTCGGCGTCATCGTCGGAGCCCAGCCGCACCAGCCAGCCGGCCGCCTGCTCGGCCAGCGCGTCGTCGGTCATGCGCCCGCCTCCACCAGCGCGGCGCAGGCGGCGCGGCACTGCATCAGCGCCTGCACCAGGTATTTATGCACCATGCGCGTCGAAACGCCAAGACGCCCGGCCACCACCGACTGCGGCTGGTCATCCAGGTAATGCAGCATGAAGGCCTCGCGCGCCTTGGGCGACACGCGTTCCAGCGCGAATGCGATCTGGTTCAGCGCCTGCAACGCCATCATCGTCTCTTCCGGCGACGGATAGCCGCCCAGCGAGTCGGCGACCAGCGCCAGCTCGGCCAGATAGGCCTCCTGCAGCAGTTTGCGCCGCGCGCGGTCGACCAGCAGATTTTTTGCGGTGGTGGTCAGATAGGCGCGCGGTTGCTGCTGCACGCCGAACAGCGCGTCGCGCGAGGCGATGATGCGCATGAAGGTGTCCTGCGCCACATCCGCCGCCTCGTGTGCGCAGCCGAGTTTCCCGCGCAGCCAGCCGCGCAACCAGTCGTAATGGCTGTGGTACAGGACATGCAATGGCTGTTTCGGGGCGGACTCGATAACTGACACGGAACGCTACATGAAAATGAGAATTATTCTCATAATACATGAAAACGGCCGGTTCAACCCTTCAAAGCCGCGATCACCTTGATCTCGAAGTCGAAACCATACAGCCAGGTGACGCCCACGCCGGTCAGCGTGGGATGCGGCGCCTCGCCCCAGAACTCCTGCACGATGGGCCAGGCGCGTTCAAAGGTGGACGCCGGATCGACCATGAACACGGTGACGTCGATCACATCGTCGAAGGTCAGGCCGGCTTCCGCCAGGATCGCGTTCAGGTTCTTGAACGCCAGCCGCACCTGCGCTTCCAGCTCAGGCTCCGGCGAACCGTCCGGCCGGCTGCCGACCTGGCCGGAGACAAACAGCAAGCCGTTCGAGCGTATCGCCGGTGAATAGCGGTTACGCTCATACAGCGCCTGGCGGCCAGGCGGGAAAACAACGTCGCGTACAGTCATGATGAACTCCTTGTTAAGTGAAGCCGACACTTTAAAAGGCGCGCGTGATCCGATAAACGCGCAAGACGTACAATAACTGTTTGCCATCCCCACACAATCCCATGGACCGATTCGATACCCTGCAGGCCTTCGTGCGCGTGGTGGAAGCCGGCAGCTTCACCAAGGCCGCGCAAACGCTCCACCTGAGCAAGACCACGGTATCGCAACTGGTGCAGCAGCTGGAAGCGCGCCTTCAGGTCAAGCTGTTGAACCGTACCACGCGCCAGGTGAAGGTGACGCCGGAGGGCGCCGCCTACTATGAGCGCGTCGCCCGCGTGCTGGGCGATCTGCAGGATGCCGACGACGTGCTGGCCGGCGACCTGGCGGCGCCGCGCGGCCCCCTGCGCATCGACGTACCCAGTCCCTTCGCGCGCCTGATCCTGATGCCGGCCCTGCCCGCGTTTCACGCGCGCTATCCGGAAATCCAGATCGTCATGGGCGTCAGCGACCGCAATGTGGATGTCATCGGCGAGAACGTCGACTGCGTGATACGCGGCGGCGACATCACCGTGCCGTCGCTGGTGGCGCGGCGGGTGGCCGACTTGCAGCTGGGAGTCTACGCATCGCCGGACTATCTGCGCGCAAACGGCACGCCGTCGCATCCGAAGCAGTTGGATGAAGCGCCGCATCGCATCGTCGGCTATCTGCGTTCGGGCAGCGGCAGCATCGCACCGATCAGGATGCGGCACGGCGCGGACGAAGTGGAAGTGAAAGGTCGCTACGCCGTCGCGGCGGATGATGGCAATGCCTATGTCGCCGCCGGCGTGGCCGGCATGGGCGTGCTGTGCGTGCCGCGCTACATGGCGCGGCCGCATGTGAAAAAAGGCGAGCTCACTCCCCTGTTCGAAGAGTGGCGGCTCGCCCCCATGCCCTTGTATCTCGCCTATCCGCAGAACCGTCACGTCAGCGCCAGGCTGCGCGCATTCATCGGCTGGGTAGACGAACTGGCGTCTCAGTCCTTGTAACGCACTTCGGCCAGCGCGAACGCGCCGCCATGGTAAGTGACGGATGCGTTCTGGTCCGGATATTCGCCGCTGTCCGGGAACAGGCCGTCGAACTGCGCCGAGCTGTCCTGCGGCTTGTAGCCCAGGTGCGAAGCCTTGCTGTTGTCCCACCACGCCACTTCGTTGTTGGACATGCCGAACAACACGGTGAAGCCGACGCGCGTGGCGAACAGCGAACGGCGCAGCGCTTCCACCAGGTCGTCGTAGCTCAGCCACGTGACCATCATGCGGCGGTCCTTCGGTTCCGGGAACGAGGAGCCGATGCGCAGGCTGACGGTCTCCAGGCCGGTGCGGTCCCAGTAATAGCTGGCCAGCTGCTCGCCGAAGCACTTGCTGACGCCGTAGAACGAATCCGGGCGGGTCGGCGCGCTGGCGTCGATATAGTCGGTGTTGCGGTAGAAGCCTACCGTGTGGTTCGAGCTGGCGAAGATGATGCGCTTGACACCCTGCTTGTGCGCCGCCTCGTAGATATTGGCGGTGCCCAGGATATTGGCGTGCATGATGTTCTCGAAGGTGTTCTCGGTCGAGATGCCGCCGAAGTGCAGCACCGCGTCCACGCCTTCCATCATCTTCATGACGGCTGCCTTGTCGGCCAGGTCGCACTGGACGATTTCCTCGCCCTCGCGCGCTGCGCCCATGTCGGCGATGTCGGACAGCACCACCACATCGGCCCAGGGCTTGATGCGGTCGCGCAGGACCTTGCCCAGGCCACCGGCGGCGCCGGTCAGCAGCAGTCGTTTGAATGGCTTGCTCATGTTGTCTCCGTAGTTTGAATTATGTCGAGCTTACGTCACCGGGGCCGGATTGAACAGAACGAGCGCGTTATGCAGCTTCCATTTCTCCGCCCAGGTCTCCTTGCCGCTGGCGACATCGAGCAGCATCTGGAACATCTCCCAGCCCACTTCCGCAATGGTGGCCTCGCCGCTGGCGATGCGGCCGGCGTTGATGTCCATCAGATCGTGCCAGCGGTTGGCCAGGTCGTTGCGGGTGGCGACTTTAATCACCGGCACCTCGGCCAGGCCGTACGGCGTGCCGCGGCCGGTGGTAAAGATATGCACGTTCATGCCGGCCGCCAGTTGCAGCGTGCCGCAAATGAAATCGCTGGCCGGCGTGGCGGCGTAGATCAGGCCTTTCTGCGTCAGCTTCTCGCCCGGCGACAGCACGCCCGAAATCGGCGAGCTGCCCGACTTGACGATCGAGCCCATGGCCTTTTCGACGATGTTCGACAGGCCGCCCTTCTTGTTGCCCGGCGTGGTGTTGGCGCTGCGGTCAACCCCGCCGCGCGTCAGGTAGGCGTCGTACCAGGCCATCTCGCGGATCATGGCGTCGGCCACTTCCGGCGTCGAGGCGCGCGACGTCAGCTGGTCGATGCCGTCGCGGACTTCGGTGGTTTCCGAGAACATCACGGTGGCGCCGGCGCGCACCAGCAGGTCGGTGGCAAAGCCCACTGCAGGATTCGCGGTGACGCCGGAGAAGGCGTCGCTGCCGCCGCATTGCACGCCCACCACCAGTTCCGAGGCCGGCACGGTTTCGCGCTGGCGCTTGTTCAGTTCCGCCAGGTTTTTCTCGGCCTGCTTCAGAATCGAGTCGATCATCGACATGAAGCCGACGTGCTGCGCATCCTGCAGGCAGACCAGGCCCGGATCGGCGCCGCCAGCGTTCTGGATCGGGATCGAGCCTTTCGGGAACAGGCGCGTAGGCTGCAGCTTCTCGCAGCCCAGGCTGACCACCATGGCCTGGCCGCCGAAGTTCGGATTCAGGGCGATATTGCGGATGGTGCGGATCGGGATCGGCGCGCCGGGCGCCTCGATCGCCACGCCGCAGCCGTAGGTGTGCTCCAGGCCCACCACGTCGTCGACGTTGGGATATTTAGGCAGCAGCTCTTTCTTGATGCGCTCAACGGCGAATTCCACCACGCCCGACACGCACTGCACGGTGGTGGTGATGGCCAGGATGTTGCGCGTGCCGACGCTGCCGTCCGGATTGCGGTAGCCCTGGAAGGTGTAGCCTTCCAGCGGCTCCAGCGGCGGCGGCTTGATGGTGGCGATCGGCAGGCCTTCCAGCTCGCGCGCGGCCGGCATCTCGACATTGTGCTCGGCCAGCCAGCTGCCGGCCGGCAGGTCTTTCATCGCAAAACCGATGGTGACGTTGTAACGGATCACGCGCTCGCCGGCCTTCAGGTCGCGCAGCGCCACCTTGTGGCCTTGCGGGACCGCTTCCAGCAACGTTAAACCGTTCGGGAACACGGCGCCGGCCGCCAGGCCGCCGTCGTTGACGACAATCGCGACATTATCGTTGTCGTGCATGAGGATATAGCGCGGCGTATTATTGGCGCTCGTCGGAGTTGTCATCTAGAATTCCTACGTTGTTTTTTGGTCTCTAAAAGTGGTCTGACCACTTATGTTATTGGTCCGCCAACCGCGGCTGTGGCCTGCACGCCACAGCCTGAATACCGCATGTTTCCTAGAGGTTATACCTTGGGTTATACCTCGCAAACATCGGCCCCAGGGGGCTGCTCCATGAATCGAGTATGCCAGTTTACAATTAATTTGGCTAGTCCACATTGCGCATTTGGTCTGACCACCTTAGAATGGCCTGACCAGATGGCAAACAAATAAGCCACGGAAATTACACGAGACATCATGCTGAAAAAAACCGCCCCTGTCACCGGGGATAACGCCCACGAACCGCGCCTGTACCGCGTCGTGGCGGACCGCATCCAGGAACTGATCCGCAACGAAAACATCGCCGCCGGCGAGCGCCTGCCGTCCGAGCGCGACCTCGCCACCAAGCTCAGCGTCAGCCGCGCCTCCCTGCGCGAAGCGCTGATCGCGCTGGAACTGGGCGGCGTGATCGAAGTGCGCGGCGGTTCGGGGGTTTATGTCAGCGAAGTGCCGGAGCCGCCGCCAGTAGCCGATCTGGCGGAAGCCGGTCCCGGACCGTTTGAAGTGCTGTCGGCACGCCGCCTGATCGAATCCGAGATCGCCGCCATCGCTGCCCGCGTGGCCACCGACAGCGCGGTCGACGCCATCCTGCAGGCGGTGATCGAGATGGAAAAAAACCACGCCAATTATTCCAGCAACGAGCAGGCCGACCGCAACTTCCACCTGGCCATTGCGCGCGCCACCGGCAACAGCGCGCTGGTCGGATCGCTGAACTACCTGTGGGACCAACGCGGCCGCCTGTGGCACAAACTGAAAGAACACTTCCAGACCGAAGAACTGCGTCAGGAAACGCTGAAGGACCACCGCCGCATCCTGGAGGCGATCGCTGCCCACGATCCAGCCGCAGCGCGCAAAGCCATGCGCGCCCACCTCGAACGCGTGACCCGGACTTTCTCGCGCGGATAAGCAGTATCTGTAGCACCGCAGGACCGGCCTCGATGCCGGTCCGCGACATATAAAGCAATCAAGTTATCGACCGGCTCGACCTCGGCCGCCCTTTGCCTGTGCAAAGCGGCCCTCGTCGCAGCGGCACGGAGTACGCGAGGTGCTCCACTCACGCAGGCTGCCCGCCAGCGCTGCGTATAACTTTATTCAAGAGACGAAGGAGACGTACCAATGAAGTCCCAGTACACGGTCAAGAACCGTTCCGCACAACCACGCCTGCTGCTTTCGGCAATCAGCCTGGCTGTGATGGCTCTGACCAACCAGGCATACGCGCAATCCGACGATGCCAATATGGCCCGGGTAGAAGTCACCGGTTCCAGCATCAAGCGCGTCGCCAACGAAGCATCGCTGCCGGTCACCAGCATCAAAGCCGAAGACATGGTCAAGCAAGGCATGACCACCCTCGCCGACTTCATGATGGCGCTGCCGCAATCGGCCTCGCTGGCACCGTCGAACGCCGGCTCGGGCACCAATATCAACCTGCGCGGCCTGGGCGTGAACCGCACCCTGGTGCTGCTGAACGGCCGCCGCCTGGCCAACGAGGCGATCTCCGACGGCTACGCCAACCTGGACGTGATTCCAATGAGCGCCATCGCGCGGGTTGAAGTGCTGCGCGACGGCGCCTCCTCGATCTACGGCTCGGACGCCATCGGCGGCGTGGTCAACTTCATCACCAAGACCCAGTTCGACGGCCTGCAACTGACCGCGCAAGCGGTGCAGCCGGAACAAAAAGGCGGCGGCGACGAACAGCGCTTGACCGCCACCTGGGGCAAGGGCAATCTGCAAACCGACGGCTGGAACGTCTACGCCACCATCGACGCGCACCAGCGCACACGCCTGGCCGCGCGCGACCGCGCCTATCTGAGCTCGGTCGAAAAACTGACGGCGCTGGGCCGCGCACCGACGCTGGGCACCGGCGGCAACGCCACCCCGGCCAACTTCACCACGCCGACCAACAAGACCGCGCAGAACCCTTACGGCGCCACCGGCTGCCTGGCCCCTTACTCGATCGCCGGGCAGAAAGGCACCTGCGTCATCGACAACAACGAGTACGGCACCGCGCTGTACGCCAACCAGCAGGTGACCTTCTACGCGCGCGGCACGCTGAAGCTGAGCGAAGACCACACCGTCAGCATCGACTACTCGCGCGGCGAGGAATTCATCAAGGCCACCCGCAATCCGACCAACGCGCTGGCGGCCAACGGTGTACAGCCGATCGTGCCGTCGACCAGCAAATGGTATCCAGGCGGTAGCGGCGGCGTGCCTGCCGTGGCAGGCCTGAACAACGCGCCGCTGACCGTGACCTGGGCAGTGGCCGATCTCGGCCCCGCCACCACCAAGGACGTGCAGCTGAACCAGCGCGTCGCCGTCACCGACGAAGGCGTCATCGGCGGCTGGGACTACAAGGCCGGCCTGGTGGTCGGCGTTTCCGAGCGCGAGAACTTCTACGACTCCGGCTACGTCACCGGCGCGGGACTGATCGACGGCCTGCGCAACGGCAAGCTGAATCCATTCGGCCTGCAGGATGCCGAAGGCAAGGCTTACCTGGCCTCGATCAGCGTGGACGGCGCCAAGAACCGCACCTCGAAATCGACCTACACCGGCGTCGACGTCACCGCCAGCAAGGCGCTGATGGAGCTGCCGGGTGGCTCGCTGGCACTGGCGGTCGGCGCCGACCTGCACCGCGACACCACCGAAGACACCAAGCTGCCGATCGTTTCGCAAGTCACCTACGCCAACACCAGTCCATCGCACGGCGAAGGCCAGCGCAACGTGGCCGCGCTGTTCGCCGAGATCAATGCGCCGATCACCAAGACGCTGGAATTGAACGGCGCCGTGCGCGCCGACCATTTCAACGACTTCGGCACAACCGTCAATCCGAAGATCAGCTTCCGCTGGGAGCCGAGCAAGCAGATCATGTTCCGTGGCTCGGCCAACACCGGCTTCCGTGCGCCGACGCTGTTCGACGCCTACGGCTATCGCCTGCCCGGCGCCACCGGCCTGACCTCGGCCAAGTGGGACGATCCAGTGCTGTGCCCAGGCGGTACGCCGGGCGTGGCCGGAACCGGCACGCCGGTGGCAGGCCAGGTCGCCGCCAATGTGTGTAACGTGCAGCTGCCGAAGCAGGTCGGTTCAAATGCCGGCCTGAAGCCGGAAAAATCGCGCGGCTACACCCTGGGCGTGGTGCTGGAACCAGTGAAGAACGCCATGATTTCGTTCGACTACTGGAACATCCGCATGACCGACATGCTGGCCAATCTGCCGGAGCAGGTGTACTTCCTGGACCCGGCCAAGTACGCGCAGTACTTCGTGCGCAACGCCGACGGCACCCTCAACTATCTGGTCAACACCACGATGAACCTGGGCGGCCAAAAAACCGCCGGCATCGACGTCTCGGGCAGCTACGCCTTCCCAAAAACTTCGTATGGCGATTTCAAGGTCTTCCTGGATGGTACTTACCTAACCAAGTTCGACAACCAGCTGTTTGACGGCAGCCCGTTCGTGTCGAACATCGGCCAATTTGGCCTGGCCAGCAACGGCACCACGTCGAGCTTCCCGATCATCACCTATCGCTGGAAGCACACGCTGCGCCTGAACTGGGCCTCGGGTAACTGGAACAGCACGCTGACCCAGAACTACAACTCGAAGTACACCGACCAGAACCTGGTGGCCAAGCAGTACTGGCGCGACATCAACTCGTACAAGCTGTGGAACCTGACCACCACGTACAACGGCTTCAAGAATGTGCAGCTCACCGCCGGCATCACCAACCTGTTCAACGTCGAGCCTCCGGCAACCAACAGCAGCCTGTATAGCTTTGGTTACCTGAGCAGCGCAGCCAGCCCGATCGGCCGCGCTTACAACGTGCGTGCGACCTACACTTTCTGATGAAAGCGTGGACGCATAAATTGCGCTTATCCGCCTGAGTAACGGGCGCCGGCCCGCATGGCGGCTGGCGCCCTTTTTTTAGGAGTCCATATGCAATTCCTGATTTCCTGCGCTACCGCACTGGCCTTGTTGGCCGGCAGCGCCCATGCCGCCGACAAGCCGGTGCGCTTCATCCTGGTCGGCGATTCGACCATGGCCAGCAACAGCGGCTATGGCGACGCCTTCTGCGCGCGCGTCAGCCGCGCCAATACCTGCATCAATCTCGCCAAGGGCGGCCGCAGTTCCAGCAGCTTCCGCGCCGAAGGCCGCTGGGCCGAAGTGGAAGGCCTGCTACGCGGCGCCGACGCCTACAGCAAAACCTATGTGTTGATCCAGTTCGGCCACAACGACCAGCCGGGCAAACCGGGCCGCTCGACCGACCTGAAAACCGAATTTCCCGTCAATATGACGCGCTACACGCAGGAAGTGAAAGCACTCGGTGGCGTGCCGGTGCTGGTCACGCCGCTGACGCGCCGCACCTTCAAGGAAGGCGTCCTCGAAAACACGCTGTCGCTATGGGCCGATGTGGCCCGCGCCACCGCCGCCGCGCAGAACGTAGCACTGCTGGAACTGAACGCCGAAAGCCATGCCGCCGTGCAGGCCATGGGCCAGGACGAAGCGGATACGTTGGCCATGGTGCCACGTCCGGCCGGTTACGGCGATCCTGCCGCCGCCGGCAAGGTGGAAGTGGCCGGCGCCGCCAAGACCGCCTTCGACCGCACCCACCTCGGCGCCAAGGGCGCGGCCTACTTCTCGCGCATGGTGATGGAGGAGATCAAACGTGCCGTGCCGGAAACGGCGGGCCAGTTCAAGCGGGAGCATGAGCAATGAAGGCGGTCGCACTGGCGGTGCTGTTGGTCACAGGCGCCGCGCACGCGCAAAGGCCGCAACTCACGCCGGAGCAGGCCAGGCAGTTCTCGTACGGCGAGGTGCTGAAGTATGTCGGCGATGCGGGCAAGGAACGTATCGATCCGTGGGATCCGCTGTCCGATCCGCTGGCGAAAGGCGTAGCCTTCACGCCCGATTACATCGTCGACAAGGCCGCCAAGGCTGACGACGCGCGTACCTTTAACACGGTGCAGGAAGCCGTCAGCCGCGCATTGCTGGACAGCGCCGCGCATCCGGCCACGCGGCTGTATGTGCTGCTGAAGCCCGGCGTATATCCGGAACTGGTCTACATTCCAGCTGAAGCCGCGCCGATCACCATCTACGGCGAAGGCAAGGATGCTGCGGCTACGCGCATCACCGCCAAACTGGAGGCCTCGATGACCGGCGCAGCCTACGACGCCGCCCACGGTGCGCAGTTCGCCAGGGCGCCGGCGGCGATCCAGGCCATGTACGCCAGCATCAAGGAGCGGGCGCAGATCGGCACCTTCGGCACGCAAACTGTCTGGGCCAAAAACAACGGCTTCCAGGCGCGTAACCTGAGCTTTGAAAACGGCTACAACAAGGACACCGGCAATGCCCGCGCCGAAGCGCTCCCCAATATCAACAACATCCACCACCAGGCGCTGGCGCTGAGCGTGGACGGCGCGGATAAGGCGCAGTTCGAGAACATCCGCCTGATAGGCTTCCAGGACACGCTGTTTCTCAAGTCGCCGCAGGTCGGCAGCACGGTACGCAGTTTCTTCAATAAGTCCTATATCGAGGGCGATGTCGATTTCATTTTCGGCGACAGCACCGCCTACTTCTACCAGAGCGAAGTGCGCACACTGGGCGACCGGGGCGTGTCCTATGCCGCTGCGCCGAACACCCACGTCAAGTCGCGCTACGGCTTCGTGTTCGACAATGTGCACTTCACGCACGAGGGCAAGCAGGACGGTGAGTTCTTCCTGCTGCGCCAGTGGTTCGCCGGCTCGCGCTGCACACCCTACGCGCCATTGCCGCTGGACGGCTATCGCTGCACCTACGGCGAGGTCAATATCTACAAGGCGCCAACCGGCACCATCGCCCGCAGCTCGCTGGAAGCGGTCGGCAAGATGGTGGTGCTGAATTCGCGCATCGGCTCGCACATCAATCGCCAGCAACCATGGCATGACTGGAACAAGAAAGGCAGCATCTCCTATCGTCCGGCGCAATACAACTCGGACGATCACTGGAAAAACCTTGTCGCCGCCGGCATCGATCCCGTCAAGGATCTCGGCTATACGCAACCACCTTCACCCGTGGATATCTTCCTCGGTGAATTCAACAACTCGGACGAATAAGGAAATACAGCATGACCTTGAACACCCAGCGCCGCAACCTGATGAAAGCCCTGCCAGCGGCGGGCGTTTCCTTCGGTATTCCTGCGATGGCGGCCACCGCGCCCGATCCGTGGCTGCAGGCACAGGCCATCATCGATCACGTCTCCAAGCCGCTGAAGTTCCGCAAGCAGGATTTCAACATCACCGCTTACGGCGCCAGGCCGTGCAAGCTGACCAAGGCCAAGGCCTGGATCTCGCACGAGGAACAGGATGACATCAACACGCCGGCCGCGCGTTCGACCGACTGCTACGCCGCCATCAAGGCCGCGATCAAGGCTTGCCACGATGCCGGCGGCGGCCGTGTCGTCATCCCGGCCGGTAACTGGTTCGTCGCCGGTCCGATCGTGCTGCTGTCGAACGTGCATGTGCACCTGGCGAAGAACGCCCACGTCTACTTCTCGCACAATCCGGCCGATTACGCCAAGTACGGCGACATCGATTGCGGCAAGCACGGCAAGCTGACCATCTCGCGCTGGCAGAGCAACGATTGCCTGAACTATTCGCCGATGGTGTACGCCTATGGCCAGAACAACATCGCGCTGACCGGCGAAGACTGGACCGCGACGCTGGACGGCCAGGGCGGCCTGCCGTTCAACGACCAGGGCGACTGCTGGTGGACCTGGAAGGGCAAGCAGAAAACCATCAACTCCATCGGCCAGGGCACCACGCCCAACTTCAAGGCCGGCAAGATGTCGGAGAACACCGTCAATCCGCTCAACGCGGAGTCGCTGTCCACCGTGGCGCCGGCGCTGACCGAAGCGGAGCGTATCCTGATCCAGGGTGAAGGCGACCGCTGGCGCGCGGATGCGCAATACCTGCCGGCGCTGTCGGAAGCTGGCGTGGCGTTGTCCAAGCGCGTGTTCGGCGTGGGCCACTATCTGCGTCCGCCGATGATCCAGATTATCGGCTGCACCAATGTGCTGCTGGAAGGCTACCATGTGATCCAGACGCCGTTCTGGATGCACCACCCGGTCCACTGTCGCAACATCGTCATCCGCAATGTGCACGCGCACAGCCACGGACCCAACAGCGACGGCTTCGATCCGGAAGCCTGCGACCACGTACTGGTGGAAGGCTGCACCTTCGATACCGGCGACGATTGCATCGCCATCAAGGCCGGCAAGGATCTGGATACGCAGTACGGCCCTTCGCAGAACATCGTGATCCAGAACTGCATCATGCACAGTGGCCACGGCGGCGTGACGCTGGGCAGCGAGATGGCCGGCGGCATCCAGAATGTATTCGCGCAAAAGCTGGTGTTCGAAAATGCCAACTGGAAGACCAATCCGCTCAACACCGCGATCCGCATGAAGACCAACCTGAATCGCGGCGGTTACCTGCGCAACTTCTACGTCCGCGATTGCACAGTGCCAAACGGCGTGCAGACCTCGCCGTCGTTCTACGCTTCGCTGCCAGGTTCGCCGATCCAGTCGAAGACGGTGGCCACGGCGGCGGGCGCGATCGTCACCTTCGATTGCGACTACACACCGATCAGCGACAACGTGCGTACCCGTCCGCCGGTGGTCAGCAACATCCAGATCTCCAACATCAGGACCGGCAATGTGAAGACCAAGGACGGCAAGCTGGCGTCGTGCTATCAGGCGATCGTGATCCTCGGCCCGGTGGCGTCGGACTACAACGGCGCGGGCCCGATGCCGCCGGTGGTGCCGGTGACCGACGTCACCATCACCGATTGCGATTTCGGCACGCCGGTGAATGCCGAGGCGCCATGGTTCCTGTACAACGTCAAAGGCCTGACGCTGAAGAATGTGACCATCGGCGACAAGGTGCATAACACCACGCTGTCGGCCTGAGAGGCGCCACGATGATCGCGCGCCTGCTTTGCTCACTGCTCTTTTCGTCCGCTGTCGCAACGGCAGGCGCGGCGATCATCCCCTTCCCCGCCGACGGCGCGCGGCAGGTCAATCCGGATACGCGTCTGGTGCTGCGCTTCGACCAGCCGCCGGTGCTGGGCAAGTCCGGCCTGATCCGCATCGTCGACGACGCCAGCGGACGGCTGGTGGATACGCTGGACCTGAGTATTCCAGCCGGGCCGACGGAGCGCACCACGTTGCAGCCGGCGCCGTATCTGGCAACACCTTACGTCTACGCCAACGGGCCGCACGCGACCAACGCCGACACAAAAGCGGGCACGCCGTCCGCCGGCGCGGAACCGGGCGACACGCGCTATCAGTTGACCATCATCGGCGGCTTCACGGACGGCTTCCACTTCCATCCGGTGATCGTGCGGGACAAAACGGCGACCATCTACCCGCATAACAACCTGCTCGAATACGGCAAGCGTTATCGTGTGCAGGTCGATGCAGCGGTCTTCGGTGAGCCTGTGCAATGGCAGTTCAGCACCAAGGCGCGCGGGCCTGCCGCAGATGCGGAGCGTGTGGTGGTCAGCGCCGACGGCACGTCCGATTTCAGCACCGTACAGGGCGCGCTCGATTATGTGCCGGACCATCCGGCCAGGCGCGTTACCATCTTCGTGCGCAATGGCGACTACGAGGAGATCGTCTACTTCCGCAACAAATCCAACATCACGGTGCAGGGCGAGCAGCGTGACAAGGTGCGCATACACTACGCGAACAATGAGGTCTTCAATCCGCACCCGCCGAACATCAGCACCAACGAAGTGCCGGGCACCTTCCCTTCGCGCCGCGCAGCGTTCGCAGCGGATAACGTCAAGGGCGTGCACCTGCGCGACCTAACGCTGGAGACCACGCTGAAAGGGCAGGCCGAAGGTTTGCTGATCACCGGCTCGGAAAACATCGTCGCCAATACCACCATCATCGGTTCGGGCGATGCCTTGCAGGTCAACGGCAGCACGTATCTGCCGGATGTGAAGATCGTCGGCGATGGCGACACCATCCTCGGGCGCGGCCCGGCGTTCTTCGAGCGCTGCGATATCCAGTCGAAGCATGCCTTCATGTGGATACGGAATACGGCGACCAATCACGGCAACGTGTTTCTGAACTGCCGCTTCACCACGCTGGACGGCGGACAAACTGAGCTTGCACGCTCGCCCGTCAACAAAGGCAAAGGTTATCCGCACGCCGAAGCGGTGCTGATCAACGCCACGCTGAGCGGCATCAGCGCTGCGGGCTGGGGACCGGTCAGCGGCGACACCTCGCAGTTACGCTTCTGGGAATACAACAGCCGCAACGTGGACGGCACGCCGGTGGACATCAGCCAGCGGCATCCCGCCTCGCGGCAGCTGACGATGGAGCGCGATGCGGAAACCATCCGCAACTACAGCGATCCAGCGTGGGTGCTGGGCGACTGGATGCGAGACTACCGCGCAACCGCAGGCGGGAGTCGTTAGCCTATACTGGCCTGAACTACCCCAAGAGGCCAATCATGCGTCCACTGCTCCTGCTGTTACTGCTAATCAGGGGGTGACGCGGAAGTAGTCGATGTCGGCGTGGCCGCCGTTGCCGGCGCTGAACAGGCCCATTTGCGCGCCGACCCAGCGGCCCATCCTGGCAGTGAATTGCGCGCCGATCGGCGTGTACTTCGCGCCGTCCGTGCTGTATGAGAATTGCGTCACGCCACCCGCCAGCATCTGCATGCGCAGCCACACTTGCGGCGATGGCAGATCCACTCCGGCCTCCTGCTGTTCGTGGCAGTTCGCCTCCGTCTTGTAGCAGCTCACCAGCGCCAGCGTCGTGCGACCGTCGCTGCGACGTGTGCCCAGCCACGCGTAATCGAAGCCATACATCACCAGACCCGCAACGCCGCCTTCGGCCAGACCGGAAGCATCCACCTTGGTCGTCACCGTGAACGACTCCGCCGGCAGCTTTTGCAGCAGCAGCGATGGCACGTCCCACAGATTGCCGGCACGCGGCTGGCCGAACAGACGCAAACGCCCCTCACCCACCGCATACCACGACGGCTGCCAGTTCGCGTTCCACTGCCATTGCAGGCCAAGCGCGGCGCCGTTGAATTCATCGCTGGTCGGCGGCGCCGCCGCCGCCTGCCCAGCCACCGGCAGGCGATAGCTCGCCACCGGCTCGCCAGCAGTACCACCGACATCCTTGCCGATCAGCGGCCAGCCATCGCGCCACAGCATCGGCTGCAGATGCACGATGCGGCCATAGGCGCGCTTGTCCTGGAAGTGCATGAACCAGTCCTCGCCCTGCGGCGTCTGCACCCACGCGCCCTGATGCGGACCATTCACCGGTGAACCGCCCTGCGCCAGCACAATGCGGTCCTCATACGGCCCGCCGATACTGCGCGAACGGAACACCGACTGCCAGCCGAATTCCACGCCACCGGCCGGCGCAAACACGTAGTAGTAACCGTCGCGTTTATAAAACTTCGGACCTTCCAGCGTGGTGTACTTGGGAAGCTGGTTGCCGTCGATGATGACCGTACCTTTGTCGTCCAGCAGACGGCTGGCGTCCGGCGCCATGCGGCGCAAGGTCAGCACATTGGCGAAACCGGCGCGGCTCTTGGCCCACGCATGCAGCAGATACGCCTGGCCATCGTCATCCCACAGCGGCGTCGGATCGATCAGCCCCTTACCGGCGGCCAGCAGATGCGGCGCGCTCCACGGACCGGCGAAGTCCTTGGCAGTCATCACATAAATACCGAAATCGGGATCGGGATAGAAAATCCAGAATTTGCCGTCGTGGTAGCGCAGGCACGGCGCCCACACACCCTTGCCATGCTGCGGCTTGGCGAAGACCTCCGCCGGCACCAGCTGCGGCAGTGCATGGCCGACCAAGGTCCAGTTGACCAGATCCGGCGACTGCAGCAACGGCAGGCCGGGCGCATTACTGAAACTGGAAGAGACGAGATAATAAGTCTCGCCGACGCGGATCACATCCGGATCGGAATAATCGGCGTGAAGAACAGGATTGGTATATTCGCGCGGCCCCGTCGCGCAGGCGGCCAGCAAGGCCGCAAAGAAAAGGGGCAGACACCTTACAAGTATCCGCCCCATGATCACGCTCCGAACAGCGTTTCAGCCACGCCTTTAACGCCTGGGCGCAGCAGCACCACCGCCCCGCCCCACTCCGCATCTTCCGGCTTGCCGGAGACGATGGAAGTGACCAGCAGCGTATCCAGATCCTTGCCGCCGAAGGCGCACATGGATGGCTTCAGCATCGGCACGTCGATGCGGCGATCCAGCTTGCCGTCCGGCGTGAAGCGCAGGATGCAGCCGCCATCGTTACCGCAGATCCAGTAGCAGCCGTCGGCATCGACCGCCGCGCCGTCGGGACGGCCGGTGTAGGTCGTCATGTCGGCAAACACGCGGCGGTTGCTAGGCACACCATCGGCGATGTCGTAATCGAACGCCCACACCATGCGGCGCTGCGGATGCGAATCCGACAAATACATGGTGCGGCCGTCCGGCGAGAACGCCGTGCCGTTCTGCGTCAGCAGCTCGGACACGAAGGGTCCGGAAATGCCGCGTCCCGCATCGTAGCGATACAGCTGGCCGACGGCTTTGGCGGCGCCCATGTCCATGAACATGGTGCCGGCCCAGAAGCGCCCTTGGCGGTCGCAGCGACCGTCATTGAAACGCATGCCTTCGCCCAGGCCCGAAGCCGGCGTCGCCAGCTTCAGCGCGGACGCGGTTTGATCCGCGCCCAGCTCCAGGCTGAAGATGCCGGACTCCATGCCCGCGATCAGGCCGCCGCCGGACTTGGCCGCCACGCAGGCGACCATTTCCGCGTTGTCCCAATAGCGGGTAGCGCCGCTGGCGCCATCCATGCGCCACACGCGCCTGGCCGGGATATCCACCCAGAACCAGGCGTTGTCGGCGACGCTCCAGGTTGGGCTTTCGCCCACCGTGCAGGTAACGCCGCTTACGCGTTCCATCTTAAGCGTTCCAGACCAGATCGCCGTTCACTACGCGCGGGATCTGCTGTGGGTTGGCGTCCTGCAGCGATTCAGGCAGCAGGTAAGCAGGCACGTCCTGGTACGATACTGGACGCAGGAAGCGGTCGATCGCCGATGCGCCCACCGAGGTGGTGCGGCTGTCCGAAGTCGACGGGAACGGGCCGCCGTGAACCATGGCGTGCGCCACTTCCACACCGGTGCCGAAGCCGTTGAACAGGATGCGGCCGACTTTGCGTTCCAGCACCGGCAGCAGCTTGGTGGCCAGTGCCTTGTCGTCGGCGGTTGCGTGCACGGCGCCGGTCAGCTGGCCTTCCAGGTGCTCGGCGACAGCCAGCAGTTCTTCTTCGTTTTCAGCCACCACCAGCAGCGAGGTTGGGCCAAAGATTTCGCCTTCCAGTGCGGTGTCGGTCAGGAAGCGCTTGGCATCAACCTGGTACAGGAACGCTTGCGCGCCGCATGGCAGTTCGCCAGCCTGGCCGGCAGCAACCTGCTGTACACCGTCTACACCAGCCAGACCTTTGACGCCGCCGGTGTAGGCTTTGTGGATGCCTGGGGTCAGCATGGTCTGTGCAGGCTTGGCGCCGATGGTGCCGGCGGCAGCAGCCACGAAGGCTTGCAACTTGTCCGATTTCAGCGCGATCAGCAGGCCTGGGTTGGTGCAGAACTGGCCGGCGCCCAAGGTCAGCGAATCCGCGAACGCTTGTGGCAGCTTAGGATTGTCCAGCGCGCCTGGCAGCAGGAAGACCGGGTTGATCGAGCTCATCTCTGCGTACACAGGGATTGGTTCTTTACGAGCAGCGGCGGTGTGCATCAGTGCCACGCCACCAGCGCGCGAGCCGGTGAAGCCAACTGCCTTGATGAACGGATGCGCCACCAGGTTCTGACCGATGGTCTGACCGGAGCCGATCAGCATCGAGAACACGCCTTCCGGCAGACCGCACTCTTCCACGGCCTTGGCGACGGCTTTGCCGACCAGTTCCGAGGTGCCCAAGTGAGCCGAGTGAGCCTTGACGATAACCGGGCAGCCGGCTGCCAGTGCCGAGGCGGTATCGCCACCAGCCACCGAGAATGCCAGCGGGAAGTTCGAAGCGCCGAACACGGCGACTGGGCCCAGACCGATCTTGCGCAGGCGCAGGTCTGGACGTGGTGCAGGCGTACGCTCTGGCAGCGCGCTGTCCAGCGTCGCGGTCTGGAAGCGGCCATCGCGCACGACTTTCGCGAACAGGCGCAGCTGGCCGACGGTACGGCCGCGCTCGCCTTCCAGGCGGGCTTGCGGCAAGCCGGTTTCCTGCATCGCGCGTTCGATCAGGGTCGGGCCCAGATCCAGAATACGGTCAGCCACGGTTTCCAGGAATTTGGCGCGCGCTTCCAGGCTGGTTTCGCGGTACACATCGAAAGCGGCGTTGGCCAGTTCGACAGCGCGTTGCAGGTCAGCGGCGCCGGCCAGGCCGAATGCTGGTTCGATTTCGACATTGCGGGATGGGTCGACAGCCTTGACGCTGCCTTCTTTACCCAGGACCGCGCTGCGGCCGATGATCATTTCGCCTGCTACTTGCATATTGACTCCTTAATGTGTGAAAAGCGCGGACGAAGCCGCGCTTTGATTTTGCTTACCCGATAGCTTATACGATTACTGGGCGCCTTGCTTGAGCATCAGCTTGTGCAGCATGTCGATTTCTTCTGCGTTCAGGTCGGTCAGCGGAGCGCGCACCGGACCTGCATCGTAACCAGCCAGTTTGGCGCCGGCCTTGACGATCGACACAGCGTAGCCAGCCTTGCGGTTACGGATGTCCAGGTATGGCAGGAAGAACTCGTCGATCATGCGGTTCTGTTCGGCGTGGTTGTCCGACGCAACAGCGTGGTAGAAGTCCATCGCCAGTTTCGGCATGAAGTTGAACACGGCCGACGAGTACACCGGGGTGCCCAGCGCTTTGTAGGCAGCTGCGTACACTTCAGCGGTAGGCAGGCCGCCCAGATAGCTGAAGCGGTCGCCCAGTTTGCGCCAGATCGAGACCATCAGTTCGATGTCGCCGATACCGTCCTTGAAGCCGATCAGGTTAGGGCAACGGTCGGCCAGGATCGCCAGCGAGGTTGGGCTCAGGCGGCAGTTGGCGCGGTTGTACACCACAACGCCCAGATTGGTGGCTTTGCAGACCTCTGCAACGTGTTCGATCAGGCCGTCCTGCGACGCTTCGGTCAGGTAGTGCGGCAGCAGCAGCAAACCTTGCGCGCCGGCTTTTTCCGCTTCTTTAGCGTAAGCAGCAGCAACGCGGGTAGGACCGCCCACGCCGGCCAGAATCGGCACCTGGCCGCGGCAGGTATCGACTGCGGTCTTGATGATTTCAGGATATTCCTGTGGGGTCAGCGAGAAGAATTCGCCGGTGCCGCCCGCTGCGAACAGCGCGCTGGCGCCGTACGGCGACAGCCATTCCAGACGTTCAATATAGGTCGACTTGCGGAAGTTGCCTTCGGCGTCGAAGTCGGTGATCGGGAAGGACAGCAGGCCGGAGGAAAGGATTTTTTTCAGGTCATTCGGTTGCATTACAGTCTCCAATATTGACGTCTAGTGAGGTGAGAAAGAGCGCTCTCGCGCCGTGTTGTATGACATCGTACAACTAGATCTGTGTGGACGCAAGCGATTTAACGCAAAGCGTCAAATCGCCGTGCCGGATGTTGTTAAGCGCTCACCTCTTGCTGGGCGCGGCGCAGGCGTTCGCGGCTGTTGCTCAGGTGGGTGCGCATGGCGGCGCGCGCCGCTTCAGCGTCCTTGCGCAGGATGGCATTGTAAATATCGTCATGCTCGCGGTTGACACGCTCCTGGTAAGCTTTCGGCTCGTCGTGCACCAGGTGTTCCGAATCGAGGCGGGCACGCGGGATGATGGTGTTGCCCAGGTCGCTCAGGATGTCGACGAAATAGCGGTTGCCGGTGGCCTGGGCGATCAGCAGGTGGAACGCCTTGTCCGACTCCACCGCCACCGCGCGATTCGGCGCGGCGACAATCCGCTTCAGCGCCGCTTCCATCGCCGTCACCTGCTCGTCGCTGCGACGGCTGGCGGCCAGCCACGCGGCTTCCGTCTCCAGGCTGATGCGCAGCTCCAGGATAGCCAGCACGTCGCCGATGGTGCGGATGGTGTCGGCGGCGAAGATATTCGCCGGCTGCGGCTCCAGCACAAAGGTGCCGATGCCGTGGCGCGTCTGCACCAGGCCGGCCGCCTGCAAGTGGGAGATCGCCTCGCGCACCACGGTGCGGCTCACGCCGTGCATCTCCATGATGACGGACTCGGTCGGCAGCTTCTCGCCCGGCTTCAGCGTACCGCCCTGAATGCTGCTGGTGAAGCTTTCCACCACGCCCTGCGCGAGGTTGCGGTGCTTCTTCTTGGGCACGATAGCGGGTGCGGCAGCGGCGGCTGGCACTGAGAAGGTCTGATTCATGGCGATTAAACTGTTGTATGACGACTATTAGGATACACGCATTGCTGCGGAAAACGATGCGCATATTGCCAGACTTGTGGCATCTGGTGTGTCTTTAACATCATTTTTGCCACAAATAGTGTGCTTACACCAGCAAGGCGGCGCTCATGGAGGCGGCCTCGTCGGACGATTCGCACAGGATCTGGTCGAGCAGCGCGTTGTCGTCAATGAAGCCGCTGAGCGACGGGCTGTCCTGCCCCGCCGCGAATGGCGAACGGACCGGCGCCAGGCGTTTTGCGATCAGCAGCGTGTCGCGCAGGCCCAGCGGCGGCGGCGTCAGCGTGGCGCCACGCAGCGAGACGATGGCCTGGCTGACGGTCTCTGGAATGCAGAGCTTCATCATCATCTCGCGCGAGATGATTTCCTGCGCCGCCCCCATCCAGTCAGCCGGATCGTCGAGCAGGCCGGGGATCTCGTCGGCCCGCGCCAGCAGGTAGAAGCCCCCTGCCTCGTGCACGATGCCGGCGAACAGCGCGGTATCCGGATCGGTCGCGGTGAGCCGGCGGCCGATTACATGGGCCAGCGCCGCCACATGCGCCGTATGGCGCCACAGCTGGTCTGCCTGGGCGCGCAGCTGCGGATCCTGCAGGCGCGCGCCGAACTGCCGCACCACCATCGCCGCCGCCATCGTGTACAGATTGCGGTAACCGACCCGCTGCACCGCCGCGCGCGCGCTGGTGACCGGCGTGCCGCTGCGGTTGAACACTGCCGCGTTGGCCAGCGCCACGGTGCGCGCCGCCAGTTGCGGCTCGCCCAGCACCTTGCGGATCACATCATCCATCTCGCAATCGGGATCGGCCAGCGCCAGTTGCAGGCGCAGTGCCGCATTCACGCTGGTCGGGAAGACCAGCTCGCCGCGTGCAGCCTGGGCGACGATCTGCGAGAAGTCTTTGAGTTTTTCCATGGAAACATTATAGCCTTAACGGCCCGCGCCCCTTGCAACTTGCTCGCCGGCGTTGGGGCTAATCCGCAACGCATCGGCCAGGCCGAGTAGGCTGACCAGCGCCACCAGCAGAAACGCCAGCCGATAATCGATGGCCGGCCAGTCGCCGATGCCGAGCTGCTGCGCGCCCCAGTGGCCGAGCCGCACGCCGCTCGCGCCGAGCGCCACGCCGAGGCCCATCGCCACCTGGAAGGCGGTGCTGAACAAGGTGTTGGCGGCCGCCATGCGCTGTTGTGGCACATCGGCGAAGGCGATCGTGTTGAGCGCGGTGAACTGCATCGAGCGCGTCATGCCGCCGACGAACAGCACGGCGGCGATCAGCCAGATTGGCGTAGACGGCGTCAGCAAGGCGCAGGCGGCCAGCGTCAGCACGTTGGCGATGCCGTTCACCACCAGCACCGGGCGGAAGCCGTAGCGGCGCAGGATCGGCGTGGTGACCGTCTTCATCATCAGGTTGCCGGCGAACACCGCCATCACCAGCAGGCCGGCATGGAAGGCGTCCAGGCCGAAGCCGAGCTGGAACATCAACGGCAGCAGGAAAGGCACGGCGCCCACCGCCATGCGGAACAACGAACCGCCGATGATGGTGATCGAGAACGTCGGGATCGCCATCGACGACAGATCGATCAGCGGATGCGCGGCGCGCTGCAAATGCCACCCCAGCGCGGCCAGCAGCACGCCACCAGCGGCCAGGCAAGCCATGGTCTCGTGCCAGTCCGGCGCCGTGCCGCTGGCCGTCTCCGCGCCCCAGGTCAGCAGCAGCAAGGCGCTGCCGCTGAGCACGAAGCCGGGCCAGTCGAACGGCCGGCGTTCGGCTGCGCGCTGATCCGGCACCAGCCACCACGCTGCCGCCAGTGCCAGCACGCCCAAAGGCAGGTTCAAATAAAAGATCCAGCGCCATGACGCATAGCTGGTGATGAAGCCGCCCACCGCCGGCCCGATCACCGGCGCCACCAGCGCCGGCCAGGTCAGCGTGGCGATCACCGCGATCAGCTTTTCCTTGGGCGTGCTGTTCAGCACCACCAGCCGGCCGACCGGCACCATCATCGCCCCGCCCGCGCCTTGCAGCACGCGCAGCCAGACAAACTCGGTGAGGCTGCTCGCCATGCCGCACAACACCGATGCCAGCGTGAATATCGCCAGCGCCGCCGCGAACACCCGGCGCGCGCCGAAGCGCTGCGCCACCCAGCCGCTGATCGGAATGAACACGCCCAGCGTCAGCAGGTAGGCGCTGACGCCGATGTTGAGCGCCAATGGTGCGACGCCAAAAGATTGCGCGATATCCGGCACCGCCGTGGTGATCACCGTGCCGTCCAGATTCTCCATAAAAAACGCTCCCGCCACCAGCAAGGCAAGCCACTTGCTGTTGACCGGAGACTGCGTGCTGCCTTGCATAAGCCACCTTGCCGATTGTTCAGTGCACCATTCTGCCGCAGCCAGAAAATTTCCGCACGCAAGCTTGCAAAAATGAAGTGTGCGTTCGGGTTTGCAAGTGTGTTTTTCCAGCCACGCATTATGCGAACACTCGTGCCTTTTTAAGGCAACTGCTATAGAGTCGAGCTACCGAGTACAACCATAAATATCGGAGACAAACCACATGAAGAGAACCGCCGCATCCGCAGCGTGCCTGACCGCACTCGCCTTGTTCGCCGGCCACGCCGCCGCACAATCCTCCGTGACCATCTACGGCACCTTAGATGTCGGCCTCGACCGCGTCGACAAAGGCCAGGGCAACGTCCAGGGCACGGTGTTCGGCGTCAGCGGCACCACGCCAGTTCCTAACAGCATCGCCGCACCGAAGACCGTATCGACGCGCCTGACGCCGTCGCACACGCGCCAGAGCAATATCGGTTTCAAGGGTGTGGAAGATCTGGGCGGCGGCTGGCGCGGCCTGTTCGTGCTGGAAGGCGGCGTCACCATCGACAACGGCGGCCTCGCCAATGACAACCGTCTGTTCGGCCGCCAGGCCTATGTCGGCCTGACCACGCCGGTGGGCGAAATCAAGGCCGGCCGCCAGGCCAGCCCGATGCTGATCTCCTACTACCTGGTGACGCCGGAAGCGCTCGGCTCGACCGACCTGTTCGGCGCCGGCCTGGTGGTCAACACCGTGCAGACGTGGCAGGACAACCAGATCAGCTACGCCATCAAGCAAGGCCCGATCACCGCCATCGTATCGTACGCCACCAATGCCGGCATCGGCAGCGGCATCAGCGCGGCGCGCTCGATCGCCACCTCGTCGACGCCGGTAGCGACTGGCACCACCGGCCAGATCGTCGGCGGCCTGACGGCCGGCGCGGAAACCGCCAGCGGCCGCGGCAAGGCGGCCGGCGCGATGCTGGCCTACCGTACCGAAGCGCTGGTGGCCCTGGCCTCCTACCACCGCAACAACTTCGACAACGTGCCGATCGGCGTGGTGTCGGGCACCACGCTGGTACCGCTGTTCTTCGGCGAGAAATTCACCTCCTACATGGGCGCGGTGAAATACACCTTCCCCGGCGTCGGCACCTCGATCGCCGTGGCCGGCCACAACGCCAAGTTCGCACTGCGCGGCAACACCGATCCGGAAGTACGCACCTGGACCGCCACGCTGAAGCACCCGATCGGTGCCTTCGACCTGAGCGCCATCTTCCTCGACACCCGCTTCACCAACTACACCGAAGGCAAGGATCGCGGCCTGATGTTTGGCGTCGACTACAACTTCTCCAAGCGCAGCGCGCTGTACGTGCGTGCCGGCGGCATCAAGGACAGCCGTGGCAAGACGGTGGTCTCCAGCGCCACGCCGCTGCCGCTGGCGGGCGGCCCTGGCGCCATCCTGATCCCGCTGGGCACGCAGGAAGTGCCGCTGTTCTCCGGCGCCGGCCAGAACATCGACGCCCGCACCACCATGCTTAGCATCGGCCTGCGCCACTCGTTCTAAAAACTTCGGGGTCAGTGCCGACATTCGGACATTTCGCGCGCGAAATGTCGGAATGTCGGCACTGACCCCGATACGCCGCGCAGGTGGGAAGGACAATCAAAAAAAAGGCGGGGCACTGCCGGTACAGTGCTCCGCCAAAGACTACAGCCGAAACTTTTTAGATTTAGAGGTGGGGCGCGATCTGCGGCAGCAGGTCGTCAAAGGTGCGGCCGTTGCCGTTCTCGCCGATCGCATGCATCTTCCATTCGCCGTTGTGGCGGTACAGCTTGGCCATGATCTGCGCCGAGTGCGGGCCTTGTACCGACAGGTTGAAACGCGCAACTTCCCGTCCATTGGCCGCATCCAGCAGGCGGCAATACGCATTCTCTACCTGCGCGAAAGTCTGGCCGGTAAAGCTGTTGACCGTGAACACCAGGCTCTTGATGTTCGACGGCACGGCGTTCAGGTCGACGTTGATTTGTTCATCGTCGCCATCGCCGGCGCCGGTGCGGTTGTCGCCGCTGTGCACCACGCTGCCGTCCTTGCTGCGCAGCTGGCGGAAGAAGATCACATCCACCGGACGGTGGCCCTCGTCGAACAGCACGCACGAGGCGTCCAGGTCGACCGCTTCGGTCTTGGAACCGAAGCCGAGGAAGCCCTTGGTCTTGACGGCATCCCAGCCCAGGCCCATGGTGACGCGCCCAAGCGCGCCGCCGGCTTCTTTTTCCAGAGAGATCTTCTGGCCCTTGCTCAAATTAACTGACATAGTGACTCCTATTCTTTACTGTGCGGTTTGACGCGTCAGGAACGATTGCAGCGCTGCGCTGTTACGCGAACAGATCAGCACCTTGCCCTTGCCCGAAAAGCGCAACACCATGCCCTCGCCGCTGGTCTGGCTGTTCACCAGATTGCTGAGGAAGCCGCCGCCACCGCCAGTGGTCATCGAGATGTCGTATTGCAGACGGCTATCCCATGCCACCACGTGGGCGTTATCGATAATAATGTCGCGGCCCGGCTCCACCTCCAGTTCCGATATCCCGCCGAAGCCGGACACCGCCACCTGGCCGACACCACTGGTCTCGGTGATGAAGAAGCCGCCGCTTTGCGCAAACAGCGCATTGCCGACGTTCTGGGTACGCACCTTCAGTTCCACGCTGGAATTGGCGGCCACAAAGCACCCGTCGCTCAGCATGTACTGGTTGGTGCCGACGTCGAGAATCTGCAGCGCTCCCGGCAGGGTTGGCGCCAGCAGGCAATCGCCGTCGCCGCGCACCGCTTCGATGTGCTGCTGGAAGAACGACTCGCCGTTGGCAAAGCGCCGCATGATTGCCGCGCCTATGCCGCCGGTCATCTTGCCCTTCAGGTCAAGCGCCGCTTCCATCATCACCATCGCGTTCGATTCGCAGTAGATTTTTTCTCCCTGGCGCATCGATACATGCAGAAATGGATCGAAGTCGCCGGTGATCGTAAATACAGGCATGATGAACCAGTCCTTTGCTGTAAATTAAACGCCTACGCCGAACGAGCCAGCCAGCGGACCGAGGCCGCCCTTGAAGCCCTGGCCGACGGCCTTGAATTTCCAGTCGCCACCGTTGCGGTACACTTCGCCGAATACCATGGCCGACTCGGTCGAACCGTCTTCCGACAGGTCGTAACGAGCGATCTCGGCGTTGCTGGTGCCGTTGACGGTGCGGATGAAAGCCTTCTGCACCATGCCGAAGTTCTGGCGGCGGGCATCGCCTTCGTGGATGGTGGCGCAGATCGCGATGCGGTCGACGTCAGCCGGTACCTTGGTCAGGTCGATGGTGACAGTTTCGTCGTCGCCTGCGCCGTCGCCGGTGCGGTTGTCACCCGAGTGAGCGACCGACTGGTCGGACGATTTCAGGTTGTTGTAGAAAATGAAGTCGCTGTCGTTGCGCACCTTGCCGTCCACCTTCAGCAGGAAGGCCGAGCCGTCCAGGTCGAATGGGCTGCCGTCGGTGCTGCGTACATCCCAGCCCAGGCCAACTACGATTTTCGTCAGGCCCGGAGCTTCCTTGCTCAGATTGACGTTGCCACCTTTTTGCAGACTGATTGCCATTTTAATGCTCCCTAAATGAAAACCGGACTTGGTACTACCAGCGGCGAGCCGTTGTCCGTATTGAACGGCCCGCCGAATTCTTTACGCCGTGACGGCCAGTGCTTCCTGCTGGCGACGGTGGCGTACCGACGACCACACCGAAGCTGCAATGAACGCCACACCAATCAGGCCGGTGAAGATTTCCGGCACATGGAACTTCATGCTTGCCAACATAATCGCGGCCAGGATACCGATCGCATAGTGAGCGCCGTGTTCCAGGTACAGGAACTGATCCAGCGTGCCCTTGCGCACCAGGTAAATCGTCATCGAGCGGACAAACATCGCGCCAATTGCCAGGCCCAGCATGATGATCACAACGTCGGTGGTGATCGCAAACGCGCCAATCACGCCGTCGAAGCTGAACGATGCATCCAGCACTTCCAGGTACAGGAAGCCGCCGATACCGCCGCGTTTGACCAGGTCGCCGACATTGCTGCCGCCTTCTTCTTCCTTCTCCAGCAGGCTGCTGATGCTGTCGACGCCGACGTAGACCAGAATGCCCCACAGGCCGGAAATCAGCACCACCAGTTTCTGGCCTTCTGCGACCAGGCCCATGCAGCCCATCAGCACGCCGATGGCGATCATCACCGAGATAGATGAGACCTTGCCCAGCGAGCCAAGTTTCTTCTCGAAGTTGCCGAGCCAGTGAACTTGCTTGTCTTCATCCAGCAGGAAATTCAGGAACACCAGCAGCAGGAACATGCCGCCGAAGGCCGCCACTTCCGCGTGGTGATTGGTCAGGTGGGTCGAGTACGTTTTCGGGTCGTTCAGCGCCAGCGTCCACACCTCGGCAATGCTGAGATCGGCCGCCACCGCCACGATCACCAGCGGGAACACCAGCCGCATGCCGAACACCGCGATGATGATGCCAACGCCGAGGAACAGTTTCTGCCAATACTCGTCCCAATTCTTCAACACCGAGGCGTTGACCACCGCGTTGTCGAACGACAGCGAGACTTCCATCGCCGCAAGAATCAAGGCGATACCAAAGGCCGACAGCGCGCCGCCGACGCCTGCCAACTCGTAGCCCCACCACGCGGACAAGCCGAGGCAGATGAAGCTGACGAGGAAAGAAATTCTAAAATGCTGCATCCCGTTCTTTCGTTGTTATTAGTTGATGGCAGTGAGTGTAAAGAAAACCGACAGATATAAAAATAGAAGATAATTGAAGTATTACTTCGTAAAAATAGAAACATGAAAACCAGCGGACTTAACTTCAGGCACTTGTATTTCTTCTGGACAGTGGCGCGTGAAGGCGGCGTCACGCGGGCCGCCGAGCGGCTCGGACTAGCGGTGCAAACCATCAGCATGCAGATCGCCTCGCTGGAAAAATCGATCGGCAAACAGCTATTGGAACCGCAGGGACGACGGCTGGTGCCGACCGAGGCCGGCCGCCTGGCGATCAGCTATTGCGAGCAGATCTTCCAGCTGGGCGATCAGTTACAGGAAGCGCTGGACGAAGCGGAAACCGGGAAAATGCGGCTGACGGTCGGCATCTCGGATTCGCTGCCGAAGCTGATCGCCTTTCGCCTGCTGCAAGCGACGCAGCAGATGGATACGCGCGTGCACCTGGTCTGCATGGAAGATGAATTTGAAAATCTGCTGGCCGACCTCGCGCTCGGCAAACTGGACGTGGTGCTGACCGACCGCACGGTGCGCGCCGGCGGCAGCCTGAAAGTATTCAGCCACCTGCTGGGCGAAAGCGACATGAAACTGTTCGGCGCGCCCAAGCTGGCGCGCAAGTACCGCCGCAACTTCCCGGCCAGCCTGGAAGGCGCGCCGCTGCTGCTACCAACCCGCAACAACGCGCTGCGCGGCCGCATCGACGCCTGGCTGCTGGAACACAAGGTGCGGCCGGAGATTGTCGCCGAGTTCGAGGACAACGCCATGCTCAACACCTTCGGCCGCAACGGCCTGGGGTTATTCTTCGCGCCGTCGGCGCTGGCGCAGGATATCGAAGACCAGTTCGGCGCCGTGCTGGTGGGCGACGCGCCCGAACTGCGCGAGCATTTCTACGCCATCTCCAACGCCCGCAAGATCACCCATCCGGCCATCGAAGCCATCCTCACCGAAGTCCACAGCGGCCTGTTTTCGCAGACCACGCAGGATTAATCGCCGGTTACTCTGAACTAGCGCAAACCCGGGCGAAATATCCTCCCTAGAATAAATGGCGCTCCACTCCGCACGGCGTGGAGCAGCCTCTTGCGTTGTTACTTTTGGTGAGAATTATCGTAGTATAAATATGAGAAAATATTTATCAGAAGAAACAATTTTAAATATTTTTCCAATCCTTCTCATCCCTATCCTCCAGCGAGACTCCCGTGAAAGCTCACCATCAGCCTACCGCGCGCCGCATGCCCGCCCGGTTTGCCGTCAAGTTTCTGACGGTAGCCGTCTGCACCACCTTGATCAGTGCCTGCGCCACCGATCCGCGCACCGGTCAGCCATCCTTCAAGGAAACCTTTGCCAGTGACGACCCCTGCTCCAACAATGCGCGCAACATCGGCATCTTCGCCGGCGCGATTGCCGGCGTGGTGCTCGCCAATCAGGTCAAACATTCGGACAGCGCGCGCATCGTCGGCGCGCTGGCTGGCGCCACCATCGGCGGACTGATCGGCAAAGACATGGACGACCGCCGCTGCGCCTTGTCCAAGATCGCCAAGCAATACGACCTCAAGCTGCAGACTTCGACCGTCAGCGCCAGCGGGCAAGTGATTGCCGACAGCACCCTGAAGAACAATCCAAATGCCGAGGCCATCCAGAAGGGCGCAGTCGGCATGGTGGTGGAAGTTCGTGACCAGCCGGGACGCGGCGGCCATTTTGAAACCAACTCGGATCAGCTGACAGAACAGGCGCAACGCTACTTTTCGGCGATCGCCGATTCATACAATACCCGCGTGCGCGCCAACAGCATCGCCGACCAGAAAGAGAAGGCCGACTATATCGCCCAGGTCAGCAAGCGCAAGATCCTGCTGATCGGCCATACCGACGATACCGGCAGTTCGCGCCTGAATGCCGACTTGTCGGAGCGCCGCGCACGCGCCGTTGCAGCTTACATGGAAAAGCGCGGCATCCCGCAAGAGTCGTTGTATTTCCAGGGCGCCGGCGAATCCTATCCCATCGCCGACAACAACACCGAAGGCGGCCGCGCCGAGAACCGCCGGGTTGAAATCGTCGAGGTAGCCGATGTGGACGCCTTCAACCGCTTCCTCGCTGAACGCAAGCCACGCTACCAATACTATCGTCCGGGCGAGGCCCAGGCAGCACCGGCGATCGCCGCCGCCAGTCCCGCCCCGGCGCCGACCACCGGGCCGGGGGCGACCAAACGGCCACCTGCCAAGCCGGCCGCCGCCAAGCCCGGCAGCAAAGCGACACCGCCGCAGGCTGCGCCAGCCACCGCAGTGGCCAGCACTGCACCATCGCCCGCAGCACCGCTCACGCCGGCGCCAGCCAACGGTATCGACTTCGGCGGCAGCCCACTGCTGGCCAGTGGCGCCGCCGACATCGGCCAGCTGGCGAGCAAGAACCGTACTGGTTTCTCGCTGATCAGCAACGCCTACGCGGATGAGCCGCCAGTCATCGCCGATTGCTCGCGCGACCGGCCACGTGCGGCGCATGGCGTCAAGGCGCTGGCCGATGGCAAGACTTACCGCGTCAGCGAACACCTGCCTGGCCTGTACGGCAAAACCTGGGCCGATCAGGTCAACGGCCATCTGGTCGTGCTGAACAAAGTGGCGGTGCTGTCCAGTACCGGCGCCGCCGCCAACCTGCCTGAGTTCAAGGTCTACCCCAGCTACAACCCGGCGCGCAGCGCCAGCGCCACGCCGGCGCTGGCACTAACGCCGGAGGTCAACACCTATCTTGGCGACAAGGGCTTGCTGTACCGCCTGTTCCTGAACGGCAAGGGCGGCCTGTCCTGCGTCGACGTGGTGTTCAGCACCGACGGCCCCGCAGTCGCCCGCAAAGGCAGCCTGGTGTACTGGCACAACGCACGGCTGATGTCGGCCGACTTCAAACCTACCATCAATCAAAAATAAAGGGATGTGCTCATGAAGGAATTTATCTCCACGTATCCGGCACTGGCCTGGAGCATCGTCAGCGTCATGCTGGCACTGGTCGTCGTGGCGACCTTGTGGCAACAGCTGAAATGGTGGTGGTTCAACACCTGGGTCAACTTCCCGCTGGTGGGCCGCATTGCCAGCCTGTCGCGCGACGCCAGCGTGGATGTGTCCCATCCCGGCTGGCATAGCGGCGAACGCACGCTGTGCCAGGAGTACAAGAACTTCGTGCACGTGCAGGACGAGCATGACTTCAATGAAAAAGTCACCTACCTGACCAAGGCCGGCGACAACGGCCGCCGCAACACGCCCGGCTGGATCTGGCTGCTGACGGTGTCGATGGTGTTCGTCGAAGCATTGGGCTTTTCCTATGTGCTGGCCGGCTACACCATTCCAGGCGCCAGCGAAAACCTGCAACAGACCGGCGCCTACGGCATCGCCTTCCTGATCTCGGTCATCCTGGTGGCGTTCACCCACTTTGCCGGCCATGAGCTGTATAAATCCGGCCGCATCAAGAACGCCCGCCGCGAATGGATTGCCGACAAGTGCGAGTTCAAGCTGTCGACCGGCACCATTCCGCTGGCCCGTCCGCAAAGCAGCGACGACAGCCTGCCGCCTTACACCCAGCTGTGCAACCGCGTCGGCACCCATGCCACTTATGTGGTATCGGCCTCCACACTGGTCATCGTGCTGCTGATCGCCGGCGCCGCCACCTATGTGCGCGGCCAGGTGCTGGAAAAAGAACTGGTGGCGCGCGTCACCCAGGCAAGCCAGCAGATCGACAGCGGCAACCAGGCCGCCGCCGACAGCCTGGACATGAGCAAAACCAGCCTGCGCCTGCCGGACGCCGACGCCGCTTCGGACCACAGCGCCGACAAGAAAGTCGCCACCGACGAGGCGGATATCGACCGCCACGGCGGCTGGGCCACCTTCATCGTGCTGGCCTTCGTGTTTGTCTTCCTGCAGTTGCTGGGCGTGATCTTCGGCTACCGCTGGGGCTTTGCCGGCCAGAACAGCGCGGAAGCCTTCCGCGATATCGGCGGCGGCCGCTACTCCAGCTACACCGCCGTGCGCGAAGCCTATCGCCGCGTGGCGGACACCGCGCAGGCGCGCCTGGCCGTGCTACAGCAACGCATCATGGCAAAGAATCTCAACGTCGGCACCTCGGGCCAACACCTGAGCAAAACTTTCCGCGACTATGTGCAGGAAACTCGCGTCGCCGACCAGGCCGAGCGTCAGCATGAACGCGACCATGCGGCCAATGTCAAGAAGCAGGCCGAGGCCACCGCACCAGCACTAACGCCAGCACCGGCAGCAGCACCGGCCCCCGTTACTGCGCCGACTGTATCCACAGCAGCGCCAAGCGTTGCCGACATCGTCGCACAACTGAACGCCTTGGGCGAGGACAAGCAAGCCAAACTGGCCTTGCTGAACGGTCTGGCGCCAGAGCTGCACGAACAGGTCGTCACCGCTCTCAAGCAGCAAAAAGAAGACAAAGCCCGCCAGGCGCGCAATGCCGAACTGGAGGACCTGCTGTGAAATGGAGCGCCCTGCTACTGCAACTTTGCATCGCCAGCGCGGTGTTGGCCGGCAATACCGACGCCGTCCGCAGCTGCCAAGACAAGCAACTGCCACCATTCCCGCCAACCGCGCGCGAACTGCTGGTGGTGATCGACCAGACCACGCCGCTCAGCCCGGCGCTGCAACAAGCTGTGGCCAACAATATCAAACCATTTCTGGTCGCCGGCAACCGCTTCAGCATTGTGGTGTTCTCGGCCTACACCCAAGGCCACTACACCGACCTCCTGACTTCGGGCAAGCTCGATGCGCTGCTGCCGGCTGAGGTACGCAACGACGTCGCCAAGCCGGTGCTCGCCAAGCTGGACCTGTGCCAGCAGCGCCAGCCGCAGCAGGCCGCACAGGTGGCCGGACAGGCATTGCGCGCCGCCTATGAGGGCACCAGCGGCAACATCGCCAAGTCGGACATCTATGCCAGCCTGAAGGCGATCTCTAGCGTCATCAAGCAATCAGCGGCGCCGGACAAGGTGGTGCTGATCGTCTCCGACATGTTGGAGAACTCCTCGGTCGCCAACTTCTACGCGGATCAAGGGAAAGCGGTGCGCAATGTAGTGCCGGCCAAGGAGTTGCGCGCGGTCGAGGACAACCGCCTGCTGGCGGATTTCGGCGGCGCGCGTGTGTATGTCATCGGCGCCGGCCTGCTGGTGGAAGACGCCACCCACAGCAAGAGCTACCGCGATCCAAAAACCATGCAGTCACTGCAAGGCTTCTGGACCGAATATTTCAGCAAGTCGAACGCCAGGCTGGTGGAGTTCGGCCAGCCGGCGTTGCTCAATCCGATACGCTAAGCGAACCTGAGCTACTTCGACAGCATCAACGCCTTGTATTCGGCAATCGGCCCCAGGCCGACCTGGGCGCGGCGCTGATCCAGATGCGCCTCGTCTTCCACTTGGTACATATAGTTCTTGCCATCCGCGCCTGAACGAAACTGGCTGCCGTAACGTTGTGGCTTGCCGTCGTACATCAAGTCGCGGTCTATGCTGAGCGCAACGGCAAACCATGGCATCTGGCCACGTTCCGCCGATGCCTTCATGTACGGCAGACACAACTTCAGGAACTCCGGCGTGCCGTGCTGCGCCACCAGCCACGCCGCCTGCGCGGCTGGCTTGCCGACCATGGCGATGTCCGGCCAGCCCTTGCGACCAATGATGTCACGCAGCGCTGCCTCGTGCGCGGCGTCGAGGCGCATCACTTCGGCTCCGACCTCCGGCGCATCGGGCGTCCAGCGGGCCCGCAGCGCCTGATCCTCCGCTCCCATGGCCTCCAGTTGGCCGGCAAGCTCCGGCTCGGGCACCGCCCACGCCGGGCTGGTGCATGCGAAAAATGAAACCAGTATCAAAAATCGTCGAAAACTCATCGAATACCAGGTTAACAGCGTTAATAAAGTCCTTAACTATACGCCGATAAAGACGTGCAATTTACGCACATTGTCGCGCAGTCGTTTAAGATGGTGGTTTCAACTACGGAATAATGCCGCTCGGCCCCTATGCAAAACGTCCTGCTTGTCGTTCTCGCCCTGTTTTTGGTTGCTTTGAACGGTTTCTTCGTCGCGGCCGAATTCGGCATCGTCACTCTGCGAAAAACGCGGGTCCGCGCCATCGCCAAGACGCAAGGATTAAAGGGCCGCATCCTCGGCAAAGTTCACGGCGAGCTGGACGCCTATCTGTCCGCTTGCCAACTGGGTATCACGCTGGCTTCGCTGGGCCTGGGCTGGGTTGGCGAGCCGGCCTTCGCCAGCCTGCTGGAACCGCTGCTGCATGCCATCGGCGTCACCTCGCCTGAGCTGATCCACGGCATCGCTTTCGTCTTCGCCTTCGGCGTGATTTCCTTCCTGCACATCGTGGTCGGCGAACTGGCACCGAAGTCGCTGGCGATCCGCATGCCGGAAGTGATCGGCCTGTGGAGCGCGCTGCCGCTGTACGGCTTCTACTGGGCCATGTATCCGTTCATCTACCTGCTGAACGCCAGCGCCAACATGGTGCTGCGCCTGGCCGGCCTGGCCGGCAAAGGTGGTCACGACAGCCACTATTCGGTGGAGGAATTAAAACTGATCCTGCGCACCAGCCAGCCAGGCGAAAAATTCAACCAGGACGAACGCAACATCCTGGCCCACTCGCTGGACTTCAGCGACCTGGCGGTATCCGACCTGATGCGCCCGATTAACGAGGTGATCAGCCTGCACGCCAGCCGCTCGCTGAACGACAATCTGGACACCATGCTGCGCAACCGTTTCAGCCGCTATCCCTACTACGACAAGGACGGCGAGACCGTACTGGGCGTGGTGCACCTGAAAGACTTGTTCTTCGCCATGCAGTCCGGCCGCCCGGTCACCGACCTGACCTCTTTCCTGCGCCCGGTCGAGACGATTTCCGCCCGCACGCCGACGCTGGAGCAATTCCGCCGCTTCCGCGACGGCGCGCCGCACTTCGCGCTGATCGGCGAAAAGGGCAAGCGCCCGGTCGGCTTCATCACGCTGGACAACCTGCTGGGCGCCATGGTCGGCGAGATCCACGACGAATTCCGCCTCAACGAGAACGACTGGCTGAAGCAGCCGGACGGCACGCTGATCGGCAAGGCCAGCCTGCCGATCTTTTCGCTGGAGCGCACGCTGGGCATCGATATAGAAAATGAAGAACTCGGCCTGGAAGAGGTAGAATCGGTGGGCGGCCTGATCATGCTGAAACTGGGCGATATCCCGAAACAGGGCCAGCGCATCAGCTTCCGCAGTTTCGATATCGTCGCCAAGAAAATGAACGGTCCGCGCATCCTGCTGGTCAAGGTCATTCCTAAAGATGACACCGAGGATAACGCCGACCAGGACTAAAAAAAACTCGGGGAGACCTATGCTGGCCCGGATTATCTTCAGCGCCATCCTGCTCGGCCTGGCGGCCACGGCGCGCGCCGACTGCGGCCACCTGCGCAGCGCCTTCTACGAATACGGCGCGCTCTACTACAAAGCCGGCGACGGCAGCTGGACCGGCATCGACAAGGATGTGGTCGACGAGGTGGCGCGCCGCATGGGCTGCACCATCGATTCCTCGACCGACTCGCGGGTCCGCATCTGGGCCGGCCTGCGCGGCGGCAATATCGATATGTCGGTGTCGTCGGTGTCGACGCCGGAGCGCGAAAAATTCAGCCGCGTCGTGCCCTATCTGTCCGAGCACAACTACGTGCTGCTGCACAAGGATGTCAACGCGCGCAGCATGGACGAATTCCTGGCCGACGCCAGCATCAAGATCGGCGTCATCAAGACCTTCCGCCACGGCAAAGCCTACGACGCCTGGCTGGACCAGCTGCGCGCGCAGGGCCGCGTGTACGAAGCGCCCGACTACGAAGCGCTGCTGCGGCTCTTCAAGCTGAAGCGGGTGCATGCGGTGATGGCGATTGCGTCCGGCTGGTATCCGCTGCTCAAGCACGAGCAGCTGGCGGGCACCTACCGCATCATGGACTGGGCGCCGCCCAAGGATAACGTGGTCGGCGGCCTGATCCTGTCGCGCCAGCATGTCGACGACGCGCTGGCGGCGCGCTTCAGCCAGACCATCCGCGCGATGCGCGAGGACGGCACGCTGAAGCGCATCTTCGAACGCCACCTGAACCCGGAGCTGGCGGCCAAACTGCTTAACTTCTGAGTTCGTCGCCGGTCCACTTGCGCAGCAGGCCGAGGCCGACCGCCAGCAAGGTCGGGCCGATGAACAGGCCGACGAAGCCGAAGGCCAGCACGCCGCCCATCACGCCCAGCAGCACCAGCGCGAACGGCAGGCTGGAACCGCGCGAGATCAGCAGCGGTTTGATGACGTTGTCGACGCCGCTGATGACGAACATGCCCCAGAAGAACATGAAGATGGCCCAGCCGGTGTCGCCATGGTTGAACAGCCAGATGGTGGCCGCGCCCCAGATCAGCGGCGGACCGACCGGAATCAGCGAGAACAGGAAGGTGGCCACCGACATCAGCGTCACCGCCGGCACGCCGGCGATCAGGAAGCCGATCGCCGCCACCACCGCCTGCGCCAGCGCGGTGCCGAGAATGCCGTACATCACGCCGCGCACGGTGCGGGCGACGGTGTCGGCGACGATCACGCTTTGTTCGCCGATCAGCTTGTCCATGCCGGAGGCCAGCGCGTAGATGATGGCGTGGCCGTCGCGGTACAGGAAGAAGCTGACGAACACCGCCAGGCTGACCTGCGCCACGCCCGAGCCCAGCACCATGCCGCCGCCGAGCAGCAGGCGGCGGCCCGGCTCCAGCAGGTTGCGGGCGGCGTCCAGCAGCTCGTCGCGGCTGTGCAGCAGCGTGTTCAGATAGGTTTCGATGGCCTCGCCCACCAGCGGGATGTCGCGTATCCAGGCCGGCGCGTTCAGCGTGCCGCTGCCCAGGCCGGCCTTGATCTGGTCGTAATAGGAGGTGGCGTTGTCGGCGATGTTCCAGGTCACCAGCGTCAGCGGCACGATGATCAGCAATGTCAGGCCGATGCTCATGATCAGCGCGGCGATGGTACGGCGGTTTTTCAGCTTATCCAGCAGGCGCAGATACAGCGGCCAGCTGGAAATGGTGATGGCGGCGGCAAACAGGATCGCCGCCAGGAAGGGCCGCAGCACAATCAGACAACCGATCACCAGCAGGATGACTGCGGCCAGGCGGGTGAATGGCTGGAAGCGCTGCTTCATGCGGCCCTCGCTGGCGCTCAGGACAGCAGCAGTTTGATGTCATGCACCGCCGGCGCGGTGCCCTGGCCCGGACGCAGCAGCAGGCGCAGCTTGCCTTGTTTGTCGAATACGTAGCTGGCGGCGGTATGGTCGATCGAGTAGCTTTCCTTGGTGCTGCCCGGCACCTTGTTGTACACCACCTTGAATTCCTTGCCGACGGCGGCGGTCTGTTCAGGCGTGCCCCACAGGCCGAGGAAGCGCTTGTCGAAGGCCGGCACGTATTCGGCCAGCAGCTGTTGCGTGTCGCGCTCCGGGTCGACGGTGACAAACAGCACCTGCACCTGCTCGGCTTGCGGGCCGAGCTGCTTCATCACTTCCGACATTTCGGCCATGGTGGTCGGGCAGACGTCGGGACATTGGGTATAGCCAAAGAACATGACGACTACTTTGCCCTTGAAGTCGGCCATGGTGCGCGGCTTGCCGGTGTGGTCGGTGAGCTGGAAGTCCTTGGCGAAGGAAGCGCCGGTCAGGTCGGTGCTCTGGAACGCCAGCTTGGGCGCCTCGGCCGTCTTCTGGCCGCAGGCGGCCAGCAAGGAAACAGCGATCAACGCGAGCGCAAGAACTTTTTTCATCGAGAGTGGTCTTTCAGTTGAACTTGTTTTGGCTCACGCCAGTCTAAACCGCATGATGCCATTATCAATGCTTAAATACTGCTTAAGAGGCAATCATGAACGAAACTGACACTAAAGAAAAGGTTCACGCAGCAATCACCAATTCCGAATACATCTGGCGCACCGCGACAGGTATTGCGGCAGCCACTGGTTTGTCCCTCGAAGCCGTGATGGACGTGCTAGAACAAGCGGACGGTTTTCTGGAAGCAGATAGCAGGAATTCTCGAGGCAAAGCGCTGTACACAACCATAGACAAATACCATTCCGAAACAGCTTGGCAAAGACGTTTACTAGACGCTATGACCAACTCTGTCGGGATATAAAATGACTGCTCCCGACCTCATCTCAGCAATACAGCTTGTCGGAATCGCTGGCATCGGTGGATTCGTCTTGAACATGATAAACCTGTGGCAAGATAGCAAAAAGCCCAAGTTCAAGCGTGCCAAGAAAGATCTGACCTACTGGATTTTTTTTATTTTCTGGCCATGCGCTGGAGCTTGGCTAGCTTGGCTATATATTCTGGACGGCTCGTCTCTGCGCCCCCTGCTTGCCTTTTCCATCGGACTAAGTGCGCCGACAACATTGCAGGCGATGACCGCAAAAGCAGCAATCGACTCAGAGTCACTTCCCAAAAAGGAAACTTGAGCTCAGCTTAAATCTTGATGTAATGGTCGACCAGCAGGGCGACGAACAGCAGGCAGAGGTACGTGATGGACCAGGCGAAGGCTTTGCGGGCGATCAGGTCGGTGTAGTGGCGGTAGATTTTCCACGAGTGATGCAGGAACACGGCGTTCAGGATCACCGCGCTAACCAGGTAGATCAGGCCACTCATCTGGACTGCGTACGGCAGCAGCGTGGTGGCTGCCAGCGCAATCGAGTACAGCCAGACGTGGAATTGCGTGAACTTCATGCCGTGCGTGACCGGCAGCATCGGCAGGCCGGACTTGGCATAGTCGTCACGGCGATACAGCGCCAGCGCCCAGAAATGCGGCGGCGTCCAGACGAAGATAATCATCACCAGCAGCCACGCCTCCATCGGCACATCGTTGGCCACCGCCGCCCAGCCCAGGGCCGGCGGCATCGCGCCCGACAAACCGCCGATGACGATATTCTGCGGTGTGGCCGGCTTCAAAATCATCGTGTAGATAATCGCATAGCCGAGGAAGGTCACAAAGGTCAGCCACATGGTCAGCGGATTGACCAGCGTGTACAGCACCCACATGCCGGCGCCGCCGATCACCAGCGCAAACACCACCGTCTGCCCGACCGTGATATTGCCCAGCGCCATAGGACGACGCGCCGTGCGCGCCATGCGCGCATCGATCTCGCGCTCGGCCAGGCAGTTGACCGCGAACGCCGCACCGGTCAGCAGCCAGATGCCCACCGTCGCATACAGCACCACATCCAGCCCCGGCAAACCATCAGGCGTGCCGAGAAACATGCCGATGATGGCAACGAACACCGCCATCATGGTGACGCGTGGTTTGGTCAGCGCCCAAAATTGCGAGGCGCGGGTCTGATATTTGGTGGTTACGGTTTGCGTGGTCATGAGAGAAACTTAATCAGTGCCGTACCGTCGACGCAGGAGGATGGGCAGAGCCTGATGCTGCCTTTTTTGCAATGTCGTACTGGTACTTAGCCTTGTAGTTTAACATGGTCAGCAACAGGACGAGCAGCGCCGCCCCGGCGTTGTGCAATACCGCGATGGTCAGCGGGAAGCTCAGATAGATGGTGGCCAGGCCGGTCAGGATCTGCGCACCCAGCACCAGCGCGATATTGCGCGCGGTTTTATGCAGCGCATCATGGCCCCAGGCGCGCCATACGGCATAGCCGGCGACAATGGCGACCAGGAAGCCGAAGTTGCGGTGCACCCAGTGAATCGCCGTCAGCGCCGAGAACGGCAGATAGTGGCCGGCGGCCGTCTTGCCCAGCTCGCGCCACAGCGTGAAGCCATGTTCGAAGTCCATGTCCGGGATCAGTTTGCCGTTGCAGAGAGGAAAATCGGTGCAGGCCAGCGTCGCATAGTTGGTGCTGACCCAGCCGCCCAGCGCCAGCTGCACCAGCAGGAACGCCGCCGCCACCGCCGACAGGATGCGGATATTGCGCATCGCCGGCGGCGAGGCGCTGACCACCGTGCGCGGTGAAATCAGATGGTTCTGGCGGCCGCCGTACCACACCAGCATCGCCAGCATGGTCATGCCCAACAACAGGTGTATCGTGACAATCACCGGTTGCAGCTTCAGCGTCACGGTCCAGGCGCCAAACGCACCCTGCACGCAAACCGCTAACAAGAGCGCGGCCGGCATGCCCGGCGCATATTCAGGGCGCGTGCCTTGCGACTTGCGCCATTGATACAAAGCCTGCGCCAGCATCGCCACGATCAGCACGCCGATGGTCATTGCCAGATAGCGGTGAATCATCTCCACCCAGGCCTTGAATACGGTGACCGGGCCATGCGGCATCAGGGTCTCGGCCGCCACGATCTGCTCATGCGCAATGAACGGATTGGCGGCGCCGTAGCAGCCCGGCCAGTCCGGGCAGCCGAGGCCGGAATCGGTCAGCCGCGTGAACGCGCCAAACACGATCAGGTCGAACGTGATGAATACGCAGACCCAGACCAGCTTGCGGTACTTGTTGGCGTCCGACGAGGTCCAGACGATGGCGGCCGGCAGCAGCGCGATCAACAGCGCCGTGATGGCCATTTGTGCGAGAGTCAGATGCATAATACTTTTTAACCTATGGCGGAAGCCTTCAACAATTTCGCGATGTCCTTGTGGACCCGCTTGACCTTCTCGACATCGCTGGACACCGCCCCTTTCGGGAAGCGCATCATCAGATTGCCCAGCGGATCAATCAGGTACACATGGTCGGCGGCGCGGTCGGCCACGCCGGACTCCAGCGGCAGCCAGTGCTCCAGCGCGGCGGCCGGCGCGCGCAGCATGCGGGTGCCGTCGTTCACCCGCAGCAGCATGGTTTCCAGCGGCTGCTCATCGGTGATCATCCACACCCGTTCGATGCGGTCGGCTTCCTTGCCCTGCATGGTGCGCAACTGGCGCATGGCGAACAGCTGGTCCTGGCAATCGGCACCGCAATCGGACGGGCCGACTTTCAGCATGATCCACTTGCCCTTGTAATCTTCCAGCCGCGCCGGCTTGCCGTCCAGCGTGGTGCTGGCCATAGCCGGAATCGGATACGCGCGCGGATCGATCAGCGCGCCATAATTGGTCTGGCCGCCCTTGGGCTTGATGACGTAATAGGTGAAGTACGACGCAATCAGCGGCGCCGCGCAGACCGCCAGTACGCCCAGCAGTTTCCAGCGTCCGCGCCCCGGTTTATTTGGTTTTTCCACGTCTGAATCCGTTCACTACAAAAAAGACAAGCGCCATTGCCGACAGTGCATACCACTGGAAGGCATAGCCCTGATGTTTTTCCACGCCCAGCGACGGCGCCGGCCAGTCGCGCACCATCTGCGCGTCGTCGCCGCCCGGCTGCGCCGGCGCGCCCTGCTCCAGCACGAACGGCTGCATGCTCAGTCCGCTGTCCTTGGCCAGTTGCAGCGGATCGGCGTTCTGCACGATGGCCTTGGGCGTCAGCGGCGGCACCGTGCCGAGTTCCATTACATGGCCGGCGTTGTGGCGCGCGATGCCTTGCAGTGTCACCGTGCCGTCCGGCGTGGCGTAGGCCGGCAACTTGTCGCGCACCTGCGGATCGCGCGGCAGCCAGCCGCGCGCCACCAGCACATGCATGTTCGACCCCGTTATTTTAAACGGCATCAGCAGATAGAATCCGGCCCGTCCCTGGTACGGACGGTTATCCAGATACACCGGCCAGCCGCGCACAAACTCGCCGCTGACCGTCACGCGGCGCCAGGCGACAGTGTCCGCCGCCAGCGGCGCGCCGTCCAGCACTAGCGGCGCGGATTGGGCGCCCTGGGACAATTTGTCCTGCAACGCAGTCTTCTGCGCGGCGCGGTTCGACTGCCAGTTGCCAAGTTGTACACCCAGCGCCACGACCAATACCGTGGCGATGAAAGGAATCAATTTAAAGCGGAACACCATTACAATGGAACCTCAATCAAATCGCCACTCCCACAAGAGATGAAAATTGCCGTCGCCATCGCGTTTATCCTGATTATCGGCAGCCTGGGGGCGGCCTTCTTTTTCCTGATGCGCGACAAGGGCCGCAGCAACAACACGGTACGGGCGCTGGCGGTGCGCGTGGCGCTGTCGATCACGCTGTTCCTGCTGATCCTGTCCGCCTACAAACTAGGGTACATCCAGCCGACCGGCATCCGCAACGGATAAAAAAAAGCCGCACCGGAGTGCGGCTTGTCCAACGGTGCACCTTACATCCAGTACACCACAACGTACAGGCCCAGCCAGACCACGTCGACGAAGTGCCAGTACCAGGCCGCGCCCTCAAAGGCGAAGTGATGATCCGGCGTGAAGTGGCCCTTCAGCAAGCGGTACAACACTACCGACAACATGATCGCGCCCATGGTCACATGGAAACCGTGGAAGCCGGTCAGCATGAAGAAGGTGGAACCGTAGATGCCCGAAGTCAGCTTCAGGTTCAGCTCGGTGTATGCATGATAATACTCATAGCCCTGGAAGCCCATGAAGGTTGCGCCCAGCAGCACCGTGGCGAACAGCCAGAACGCCGTCTGCGCGCGGTGGCCGGCGCGCAGCGCGTGGTGCGAGATGGTCAGCGTCACGCCCGAGGTCAGCAGCAGCGCGGTGTTGATGGTCGGAATTGGGAACGGCCCCATGGTGCGGAACTCCTCCACCGTGCCGGCCGGGCTGGCGCCGGCCCATTGCGCGGCGAAATCCGGCCAGATGAATTTGTGATCGAGATCGCCCAGCCACGGCAGCGTGATGGTACGCGCATAGAACAGCGCGCCGAAGAAGGCGCCGAAGAACATCACCTCGGAGAAGATGAACCAGCCCATCGACCAGCGATAGGAATGGTCGATGCGCTGGCTGTACAAGCCGCCTTCCGATTCCTTGATGGCGTCGCCGAACCAGAAGTACAGCACGGTCAGCGTGCCGACGATGCCGATCAGATTGGCGGCCGGCCCCCACGACACATCATTGACCCAGGCCGAGGCGCCGATCATGGTCACCAGCAGCGACAAGCCGGCCAGCAGCGGCCAGCGCGACGGTCCTGGCACAAAATAGTGCGGCGCCGTGCCGCCATGCGAACCTGTTGAACTCATCTTCATCTCCCTATTCACTGTGTGGCTACTACGAGTTTGACGATTGTTATCAGTAATCCTATGAACACAGCCACCGCCAGCAAGGCCGCGATGATGACGTGCAGCGGGTTGAAGCCCTGCTGGTCGTCGGCATCGAAATCGCGCTTGCGGCGCAGGCCGACAAACGACCACAGCACGGCCTTCAGCGAATACAGGAAGCCGGGCTTGTCCGCCATCACTGCACCGCCGCCGTCTTGATCAGGCCGCCGCCGACTTCAAAGAAGGTGTACGACAGCGTGATGGTCTTCACGTCCTTCGGCAGCTTGGGATCGATGTAGAACACCACCGGCATCTGCCGCGCCTCGCTCGGCTTCAGCGTTTGTTGCTTGAAGCAGAAACACTCCACCTTCATGAAATACGGCGTCGCGTTCTGCGGCGCGTAGCTCGGTATCGCCTGCGCGTTCATCTCGCGCGGTTGGGTGTTGACCACTTCGTACATCACGGTGTTCAGCTCGCCGGGATGGACCGCCATACTGGCCTGCGTTGGACGGAAGCGCCATGGTCCCTGCGCATTGCCGTCGAACTCGATGGTCACGCTGCGGCTTTTGTCCACCTGCGTGTTCTTGTCGTATTCGACGGTACCGTCCTTCTGCGTCAGCACGTTCAGGCCCAGCGCTTCGCAGATCTGTCGGTAGAACGGGTTCAGCGCGTAGGCAAAGCCGAACATCACGATGGCGATGATGATCAGCTTGCCCAGCAGGCGGCGGTTCTCGGTCATCTCAGCTCAGCCAGATGCGCTTGACGAACACCGAGGCGAAAAAGAACACCACCAGCCCGCCCAGGATCAGGGCGGTGCGCAGGTTGTTCGGCTTTTTCTGTTCAGCCATGATTATTTGAACTGCGGTGGCGTTTCAAACGTATGGAACGGCGCCGGCGACGGCACGGTCCACTCCAGGCCTTCAGCGCCTTCCCATGGCTTGGCTTCGGCTTTCTTGCCGCCACGGATGGTCGGCAAGATCACGAAGAACAGGAAGAACACCTGCGACAGGCCGAAACCGAAGGCGCCGATCGAGGCAACCATGTTGAAGTCGGTGAACTGCGCCGAGTAGTCGGCGTAGCGGCGCGGCATGCCGGCCAGGCCCAGGAAGTGCATCGGGAAGAAGGTCACGTTGAAGGTGATCAGCGACAGCCAGAAGTGGGTCTTGCCCATCGCTTCACTGTACATGTGACCGGTCCACTTCGGCACCCAGTAGTAGAAGCCGGCGAACAGCGCGAACAGCGAGCCGGCCACCAGTACGTAGTGGAAGTGCGCCACCACGTAGTAGGTGTCCTGCAGCTGGATGTCGATCGGCGTCACTGCCAGGATCAGGCCGGTGAAGCCGCCGATTGTGAACACGAAGATGAAGCCGACCGAGAACAGCATCGGCGTTTCAAACGTCATCGAGCCGCGCCACATGGTAGCGATCCAGTTGAATACCTTCACGCCGGTCGGCACCGCGATCAGCATGGTGGCGTACATGAAGAACAGCTGCGAGGTCACCGGCATGCCGGTGGTGAACATGTGGTGCGCCCAGACGATGAACGACAGGATCGCGATCGAGGCGGTGGCGTACACCATCGAGGCGTAGCCGAACAGCTGCTTGCGGGCGAACGCCGGCAGGATCTGCGAGACGATGCCGAACGCCGGCAGAATCATGATGTACACCTCCGGGTGGCCGAAGAACCAGAAGATGTGCTGGTACATCACCGGGTCGCCGCCGGCGGCCGCGTTGAAGAAGGTGGTGCCGAAGTGGCGGTCGGTCAGCGTCATGGTGATGGCGCCAGCCAGCACCGGCATCACGGCGATCAGCAGGTAGGCGGTGATCAGCCAGGTCCAGCAGAACATCGGCATCTTCATCAGCGTCATGCCGGGCGCGCGCATGTTGAGGATGGTGACGATGATGTTGATCGAGCCCATGATCGACGAGGCGCCCATCAGGTGCATGGCGAAGATCGCCATGTCCATGCCCGGTCCCATCTGGGTCGACAGCGGCGCGTACAGCGTCCAGCCGGCGGCGGTGGCGCCGCCCGGCACCAGGAACGAGGTAGCCAGCAGGATCGCGGCCGGTGGCAGCAGCCAGAACGAGAAGTTGTTCATGCGGGCGAACGCCATGTCCGATGCGCCGATTTGCAGCGGAATCATCCAGTTGGCAAAGCCGACGAAAGCCGGCATGATGGCGCCGAACACCATCACCAGGCCGTGCATGGTGGTCAGCTGGTTGAAGAATTCAGGCTGGAAGAACTGCAGGCCGGGCTTGAACAGCTCGGTGCGTATCATCAGCGCCAGCACGCCGCCGGACAGCAGCATGATGAACGAGAACCACAGGTATAGCGTGCCGATATCCTTGTGGTTGGTGGCAAACAGCCAGCGCGCCGGACCATGCGGGTGGTCGTGCGCATGATCATGATCGTGACCGTGATCCAAAGTAGTAGTGCTCATCTGTAACGCTCCTGATTACTTACGTGCAGCCACGATTTCGGCTGGTTGAACGATGTTTTCGGCGGCCTTGTTCGTCCAGCTATTGCGGGTGTAAGTAATGACAGCCGCGATATCCGTATCCGACAGTTGTTTCCAGCCAGGCATCTCGGTAGGATATTTCCCACTCTTCTTACCGTGCAGCAGCACGTTGATTTGTTCCGCTTTCGGACCGTTGACCACGGCCGAGCCGTCCAGCGCGGCAAACATGCCCGGCGTGCCGCGACCGTTGGCCTGGTGACAGGCCACGCAGTTGGTGTTGTAAACTTTTTCGCCCTTGGTTTTCAGCTCGTCGATGGTCCAGGTCTTGGTTGGATCGTCGGCCAGCGCGGCCATTTCCTTTTTCTTGGTGTCGACCCACACCTTGTATTCTTCATCGGTGACCACCCGCACCACGATCGGCATGAAGGCGTGCTCCTTGCCGCACAGTTCCGAGCAGTAGCCACGGAAGGTGCCGGTGTGTTCAGCCTTGAACCAGGTGTCGCGCACGAAGCCGGGAATCGCATCCTGCTTGACCGCGAAGGCCGGGATCGACCACGAGTGGATCACGTCGTTGGCGGTGGTGATCAGGCGGATCTTGCGCTTGACCGGCACCACCACCTCGTTATCGACTTCCATCAGGTAGTTGTCGCCGCGTGCCTCGGTCGGCTGGAAGCCTGGCTCGCCGACTTGCGAACGCGGCGTCGACAGGTTGGACAGGAAGCTGATGCCCTCGCCCTCGCCCTTCAGGTAATCGTAGCCCCACTTCCACTGCATGCCGGTAACCTTGATGGTGATGTCGGGGTTGGAGGTGTCCTTCATGCCGACCACGGTACGGGTGGCCGGCAGCGCCATGCCGATGACGATCAGGAAGGGCACGATGGTCCAGGCCACTTCGACGGCGGTGGACTCGTGGAAGGTGGCCGGCTTGTGGCCGAGCGACTTGCGGTGCTTGAAGATCGAATAGAACATCACGCCGAACACAGCCACGAAGATGACCAGGCAGACCGCCATCATCCAGTTGTGCAGGTCGTAGACTTGGGAGGCGATTTCGGTTGCGGGAGGTTGCAGGTTTAATGCACGGTCGGTTGGCCCCCCGGTGCCGCCGGTGGCGGCGGTGTAGGTGCCGGTTGCGGTGTCAGCTGCCCACGCTGGCATGCCGGCTGCCAGCAAGGCCAGCCCGTGCACCAACGCTTGAAGTCGCTTCGCATATGTCATGTTTTCCCCAACTGCCCAAGAAATTAAAATATTTTTTTAACGTCTTACCGGCTATCGGTGAACTGAACCGGCGACGCTCCTTAAACAACATCGCATGGGCTGGGATAACCTGGCCAATGCGCGATTCTGCTTGGTGCAACTGCTCGTTCGTGCTCGAAGTAACCTGTGTTTGCCATGGTGGCAAAGTTAGTGATTGATTATATAGAACAAAAACGTGGCACATCAAGCAATAAACTATTGTTGTTGCCATGCGGTTTTACGCCGCACGGCAACATGAAACCCGCATTCAGCGCGGCTTGCGCGGCGGATCGAAGCGGATGATCGCTTCGCCCTTGGAAGTGACCTTCGGCGCCGGGCGGAACGCGTGACCGTAGATAACTTCAAAGGTCAGGCCCAGTTTGCCGTCGCTGCGGCGACCGCGTTCCAGCGTGTCCAGCATGCGTTGCCAGGCCGCCTTGCCCATCATGCTGCGACGCAACGTGGTGAGCGGATTACCGCCCAGCGCGCGCACGTCGGACAACAACGCTTGCGGCGTGTCGTAGGTCACCGTCAGGGTTTCCATGTCCAGCACCGGGGTCGAAAAGCCGGCTTCGACCAGTTGATCGCCGAAATCGTGCATGTCGACGAAGGGCAGCACATGCGGCGCCAGGTCGGCTTCGGCGAAGGCCGTGCGCAGTTCGCGCAGCGAATCGGGGCCGAAGGTCGAGAACATCAGCAGACTGTTTACCCGCAGCACGCGGCGCCACTCGGCGAATACGCGGTCCGGTTGCGGATGCCAGTGCAGCGCCAGATTCGACCAGACCAGATCCAGCGAATTCGGCCCCAGCGGCAAATCGGCAAAATCGCCGCATAGCAGATCGACGCCGCTTTTCGACGGCAGCAGCTTGCTTATCAACTGATTCAGCGACGACTGTCTGGCAGCCGGCCCCTGCGCGACGCGCAGCATGGCTTCGGCGGCATCCAGGCCCACGATCTGGGCCGCAGGATACGATTTTTGCAACAAGGGCAGATCGGCGCCGGCGCCGCAGCCGGCGTCCAATACGCGCGAAGGCGCTATTTTAATCAATTCCAGGCGATCAAACATGCGCGATGATATTTCCCGACGCAGAAAATCGGCGGCGGCGATACGCTCAGGGCGGGAAAACAGCTTGCGGACGCGCTCCAGGTCGATCGGCGCGCTCAGTTTTGGCGGGTTGGCAGGGACTTGCATGAAGATAGGTCGTTGTAATGCGATAATGTCGGCAGTGTACATGGTTGCACGCATTCGCGACGAAGGCCGGGCAGGTTTTCACGGTGGAGGCGTGGCATGAATGGCAAGATTATGGCGACCCGCTGGGGCCGCGCGCTGCTGGACCGGCTGCTGCCGAACGCCTGCGCGCTGTGCGGCGGCAACAGCAAGGAGGCCTTGTGCGCGGGCTGCGAACAGCAGTTCTTCGGCGCCGCCGCCATCGCCCGTTGTGCCTGCTGTGCGAATCCGCTGCCAGCGGCTGGTAACCTGTGCGGCGTCTGCCTGCGTCAGCCGCCGGCCTTCGACCGCACGCTGGTCGCCGCCGACTACGTGCTGCCGATCGACCAGCTGGTGCTGCAGCTGAAATTCGGCCACCGCCTGGCGCTGGCGCCGCTGTGTGCGCGCTTGCTGCGCGACGCCGTGCTGCGCCAGGACGACCTCGCCCTGCCCGCTCTGCTGTGCCCGGTGCCGCTGGGACCACGCCGGCTGGCCGAGCGCGGCTACAACCAGGCGCTGGAAATCGCCCGGCCGCTGGCGCGCAGCATGGGTGTCGCGCTGGCAGCCCGGCTGGTGCACCGCGTCCACGAAACCGCCGCCCAGAGCAGCGTCACGCCCGCCGAGCGCCAGGCCAACATCGCCGGCGCCTTCGCGGTGCCGGACGCCGCCCTAGTGGCAGGCCGCCACATCGGCGTCGTCGACGACGTCATGACCAGCGGCCGCACTTTGAACGAACTGGCGGCAACCCTGAAGCGCCATGGCGCCGCACGGGTGAGCAACTTCGTGTTCGCCCGCACGCCGCCACACTGAATTTTAAGAAGGAAGAAAAATGTTCCACGTCGTCCTGGTCCACCCAGAAATCCCGCCGAACACCGGCAACGTCATCCGCCTGTGCGCCAACACCGGCGCGCAGCTGCACCTGATCGAACCGCTGGGCTTCCCGCTGGAAGACTCCAAGCTCAAGCGCGCCGGCCTCGACTACCACGAATACGCCCGCATGAAAGTCCACCAGGACTGGGACGCCTTCCTGGCCGAGGTCCAGCCCGACCCCGCGCGCATGTACGCGATGACCACGCACGGCTCGTCGCCGTTCGCGCAAGCCAGCTTCCAGCCGGGCGACGTATTCGTGTTCGGCTCCGAGACTGCCGGTCTGCCGGCCGCCCTGCGCGAAAGCTTCGCGCCGGCCCAGCGCATCCGCCTGCCGATGCGTCCCGACAACCGCAGCATGAATTTATCCAACACCGTCGCCGTGGTGGTGTTCGAAGCCTGGCGCCAGAACGACTACGCCGGCGGCGCCTGAAACCTGGCCGGGCGCGCGTGCATCCATACCGAACCGGCGACGCCGGCGATCAGCAGCACAATCGCCGTCCATTCCAGCGGGCGCGGCGTCTGATGCTGGTGCAGGAATCCATATAACAGGCCGAACAGGGTTTCAAACAGCAGCAGTTGGCCGGACAAGGTCACCGGCACGCGCCGGCTGGCGATATTCCACAGCTGATTGCCAATTACCGATGCGCCCAGCGCCACCAGCGTGACCACGCTCCAGAAACGCAGCCAGTCGCGCGCCTGCTCGCCTATGCCGCCCAGCGCCAGCACCGCCACGCCCATCAGCAGCGCCACCACGCCGGTGCTCAGGCCGTACAGGCCGGAGCACTCGGCGCCGCTGAAATGCGGATTGCGCTTGAGGAAGCGGGCGTTGTCCACCGCGTACCACGTCCAGCACAGCAATGCGCCGAATGCGCACAGCATGCCCAGCGCGACCGTCGTCCACAGCTGCGAGGCGCCACGCGCATGCGTGAATACATCCACATTGATGCAGACGATGCCAGCCACCACCAGCGCCAGCGGCCACGCCAGCTGACGCAGCGGCAAGGCGCCATGATCGCGTCGCCCCAGCAAGGTCACACTCAACGGCAGCAGGCCGATGATCAGCGAGGCCGCCGCCACGCCCGCCAGTTGCACGCCGGTCGACAACAGCAGGTAGTAGACGATGTTGCCCGCCAGCGCATGCCGTAGCAGCACTTTGCAGTCGTCGCGCGTCAGCCGGCGCAGCAGGCCGCGCAGGCGCGGCGCCAGCAGCAGCAAGGTGATCAGTCCGTACGCCAGATAGCGTCCCAGCGCCAGCGCCATCGGCGAGAATTCCGCCAGCCAGCGCGGCATCACAAAAATCGTACCCCAGAATGCTCCGGCCAGCAGGCCGCATAAAACGCCATACCACATGGTCTCTCCTATCGAGGCTCATTGTGGCGCGGCGCGCGGCGCGGGGATTGTGCCGGACTAGCGGATTTTGTCTGGTTCTGCTGCCGGTAGGCCAGCGGCGTGATGTCCATCGCGCGGCGCATGGCGTGCGTCAGCGCGCTCTGGTCGGCGTAGCCGGCCTGCGTGGCCAGTTGCGCGATCGGCTGCGAGGATTCCACCAGTTGGCGGCAGACGTAACGCAGCCGCATGGCGCCGAGCCAGGCTTGCGGGGTGGTGTCCAGTTCTTCGCGGAACACGCGATGCAGACGGCTGACGCTCAGGCATGCCACGTCGGCCATGCGTTCGGTATTCCAGGCGTGACCAGGCTGCGCTTCAAAGCGGGTCAGCGCCGCCTGCAGACGCGATGCCGGCCGCACCGGCTGGCTGGTCAGCGATTCCAGCAGCAGCGGCGTCCAGTGAGCCAGCACGCCGGCGCTGGCGGCGCCCTGCCCTTGCAGCAGGCTCATAAAATCAATCAGCTTGGCGGTGGCCGTGCTGACCGGCGCAAATGGCCGTTGCGCCAGCAGGCCGGCGGTCTCCGGCGGCACGGCTGCCAGATCGAAATCCAGAATCAGCGAGGCGTTGGGTTCGTCCGAGAACTGCGTGTGCACCAGTCCGGGCGCGATGAAGGCCGCGCGCAGCGGCTGCAGCAGCGCGCCATGCCCGTTGATATCCAGCGTCAGCTTGCCGCGCAGCGGCAACACTATCTGGGCGAAATCGTGCGCATCCGAGAACGGGACGTCGTAGCTGCGCAGGTCGATTTCGGTCGAAGTCATGCCGCCAGTGTACCGCCAAAGCAGAGCCCGTGTGCGATTGTTGGACCTGACCCCGGAGTTAGCGGCGGGCGCCCCAGATCGCCAGCAGGGCCAGCAGGCCGGCGCCCAGCAGGCCGACCAGGATGGTGCAGCCGGCCATGACGGCGGCCGGATTCGGCATACCGTGCACTTCGGCGGCGAACGCCAATACCACCGCCGCCAGCAGTTGCGCCGGCAGCACGAAGCGCAGGTTGCGGAAGGCCCACGGGTTGCCGCGCAGCCAGTAGTGGCGCGCCACCATCAGCGGCGGCCCCCACAGCGCCAGCAGGAAGGCCAGCACCGCCACCAGGATCAGGATGATCCTCATTTGAAGGAGCGCACCCTGGCCAGCAGTTTGGTGGTCGAGCGGTCGTGCTCGAAGTCGATGGCGACCGCTTCGCCGCCGTAGGCGATCACCGCCTGGCCTTCGGGGATGGCGTCCATCTGGTAGTCGCCGCCCTTGGCGTAGATGTCGGGACGCGCCTGCTGCACCACTTCCAGCGCGGTGTCTTCGTCGAAGTCGACCACCAGGCTGACCGACTCCAGCGCGGCCAGTACCGCCATGCGGTCGGCACAGGTGTTCAGCGGGCGGTCGTCGCCCTTGCCCAGGCGTTTGACCGAGGCGTCGGTGTTGGCCGCCACCACCAACGAGGCGCCCAGCGCGCGCGCCTGCGCCAGGTAGGTGACGTGGCCGCGGTGCAGGATGTCGAACACACCGTTGGTCAGCACCACCGGCTTCGGCAGCGCGGCGACGCGCGCGGCCAGTTGTTCTCGGGTGCAGATCTTGTCTTCAAATTGGGGCATGGCTTCTTAAGTTTTAGGTTCTTCGTCAGGTGTTTCTGCTTCGATGCTGAGCGCGCCGAAGGCGCTGCCTTCGCTCGGCTCGCCACGCGCGCTGTGCAGCTTGATCTGCAAGCGCAGGCCGTTGGCCGAGTCGGCGTTGCGCAGCGCCTCGTCGTAGCCAATATACCCTTTATTATAGAGTTCATGCAGCGCCTGGTCGAACGTGCACATGCCCAGCTCGCGCGACTTGTGCATGATCTCCTTGATGCTCTGAAAATTCCCCTTGAGGATCATCTCGGCGATGGTCGGCGTATTCAGCAGGATCTCGATGGCCGCCTTGCGGCCCTTGCCGTCCTCGGTGCGCACCAGCCGCTGCGAGACGATGGCGCGCAGATTGGACGACAAATCCATCAACAGCTGGTTGCGCCGCTCCTCCGGGAAGAAGTTGATGATGCGGTCCATGGTCTGGTTGGCGTTGTTGGCGTGCAGCGTGCCCAGGCACAGGTGGCCGGTCTCGGCGAAGGCGATCGCGTGCTCCATGGTTTCGGTGTCGCGGATCTCGCCGATCAGGATCACGTCCGGCGCCTGGCGCAGCGTGTTTTTCAGCGCGTTGTGCCACGACAGCGTGTCGACGCCCACCTCGCGGTGCGTGATCAGGCAGCTCTTGTTCTTGTGTACGTACTCGACCGGATCTTCCACCGTGATGATGTGGCCGGCCGAATTGCTGTTGCGGTGGTCGATCATCGCCGCCAGCGTGGTCGACTTGCCGGAGCCGGTGCCGCCCACCACCAGCACCAGGCCGCGCTTGGTCATAATGATGTCCTTCAACACCTCCGGCAGCTCCAGCTTTTCCAGCGACGGAATCTCGGAGGCGATGGTGCGGATCACCATCGCCACGGTTTGTTGCTGCACGAAGACGTTGACGCGGAAGCGGCACACCTCGGGCAGCGAGATGGCAAAATTGCATTCCAGTTCAGCCTCGAACTCGCGCTGCTGCCTGTCGTTCATGATCGCCAGGGCCAGCGCACGGGTGATGCCGCCGCTCAGTTTCTGCTGGCTCAGCGGCTTCATCGCCCCCTGGGCTTTCATGCTCGGCGGGAAATCCGCAGAAATGAACAAATCCGAGCCGCCGCTGTGGTGCATCACTTTCAACAGCTTGTGCAGATAGGCTTGCGCTTCGTCAGGACCGAATGTGGTGGAGGACATACATTGCCTTTCAAGTTACGCTGCGTCATGTTCGGCTACAATAGCTCAACTTTGGCGCTCCATTATTGCATCCCCGCATCGCCTGTGTTCAAATACATTCATGACACTGACCGAACTGAAATACATTGTCGCCGTTGCAAGAGCGAAGCACTTCGGACATGCGGCGGAGGCCTGTTACGTCGCCCAGCCGACGCTGTCGGTCGCCATCAAGAAACTGGAAGATGAACTCGGCGTAGTGCTGTTTGAACGGGGCGGCGCCGAAATCTCCGTTACGCCGCTGGGCGCGCAAATCGTCGCCCAGGCCGAGCGCGTGCTCGAACAGACCGCCGCCATCAAGGAACTGGCCAAGCAGAACAAGGATCCGCTGGCCGGTCCGCTGCGCCTGGGGGTGATCTACACCATCGGCCCCTACCTGCTGCCGCCGCTGGTCAAGGGCATGATCGCCAAGGTGCCGCAGATGCCCTTGATCCTGCAGGAGAACTTTACCGTCAAATTGCTGGAGATGCTGCGCCAGGGCGAACTGGACGCGGCCATCATGGCGCTGCCGCTGCCGGAACACGGTATGGCGATGCAAGTGTTGTATGACGAACCGTTCGTGGTGGCCATGCCGTCGGCGCACCTGTGGACCAAGCGCAAGAGCATTCCCGCCGACGATCTCAAAACCGAAAACATGCTGTTGCTGGGTAACGGACACTGCTTCCGCGACCAGGTACTGGAAGTATGTCCCGAAATGGCGCGCTTCTCGGCGCCGGGCAACGGCATGCAGCGCACCTTCGAAGGGTCGTCGCTGGAAACCATCCGTCACATGGTGGCCAGCGGCATCGGCCTGACCGTGCTGCCGCGCGCCTCGGTGCCGGACATGGACGCCAAGGATGGCATGCTGCAATTCCGCCCGTTCGACGCGCCGGCGCCGTCGCGCCGCGTCGTCATCGTGTGGCGCAAAAGTTTCACCCGCAAGGCGGCCATCGACGCCGTGTGCGACGTGGTGTCCTCCTGCAACCTGCCCGGCATCACCACCCTCTGCGCCGACGCCTGACGCCCGGTCTCAGGATTTGCGATAATCACCGCTTTCCTGTTACCCGAAGTGACCTATGACCAAGCTGGCGCTCTATCTCCGTCTGATCCGCATGGACAAACCGATCGGCACCGTGCTGCTGCTGTGGCCGACGCTGATTGCGATGTGGCTGGCCAGCGGCGGCGTGCCGGACTGGAAACTGCTGCTCATCTTCACGCTCGGCACCTTCCTGATGCGCTCGGCCGGCTGCGCGATCAACGACTACGCCGACCAGGACATCGACAAATTCGTCAAGCGCACCGCCCAGCGCCCGATCACCAGCGGCCGCGTCAGCGGCAAGGAAGCGGTGGCGATCGCCGTGGTGCTGACGCTGATCGCCTTCTGCCTGATCCTGCCGCTGAACGCCTTGACCAAGCAGATGTCGGTGGCGGCGGTGATCCTGGCCGGCACCTATCCCTATTTCAAGCGCTTCTTCGCCATCCCGCAGGCCTATCTGGGGATTGCGTTCGGCTTCGGCATCCCGATGGCGTTTGCCGCCATCCAGAACCAGGTGCCGCCGCTGGCCTGGCTGCTGCTGATCGGCAATGTGTTCTGGACCCTGGCCTACGACACCGAATACGCCATGGTCGACCGCGACGATGACCTGAAAATCGGCATCAAGACCTCGGCCATCACCTTCGGCCGCTACGACGTCGCCATCATCATGTTCTGCTACGCCATGCACCTGGCGATCCTGCTGCTGTGCGGCTGGCAGATGGGCTTGCGGCTATGGTTTGTCGCCGGCCTGGCGCTGGCGGCGGGCATGGCGTGCTACCACTACACCTTGATCCGCCACCGCGAACGCGACCCGTGCTTCTATGCTTTCCGCCACAACAACTGGCTGGGCGGCGCGGTATTTGCCGGCGTGGCGCTGGACTACGCGCTGCGTTAAATCAAGCCAGCGCAATTGCGCGCCCAAACAATGGCGACTTCGTCGATACTGTCAGTTCAACCGACAAACATTGACGAGGTCACCATGAGCCAAACCGACATTGACGACACCCAGACCGCGATCGCCCACACCCGCGACAAGCTGGTCGACGGCCTGCGCAGCTCCATCACCGACGCCGAGAAATGGCTGGAGGAAAGCGCGGACGACGTCAGCGAAGCCGCCTCCGCCGCCCGCGCCCGTTTCGACGACACGCTGCGCACCGCCATCAGCGACCTGCGCAAGCTGGAAGACAGCATCCTGGCCCACAGCCGCGAAGCGGCCGAAAGCGTCGACACCTATGTCCATGACAATCCGTGGAAAGCCATCACCATCGGCGCCACCGTCGGCCTGCTGCTGGGTGTGCTGATCTCGCGTAAATAGCGCTTAGGCGGCGCCCAGCTCGTCGCCGAGTTCCTTGCCGCGCGCGGCGGCGGCTTTCATCGCGCTGATGATGGCCGCCTTGACGTTGCCGCCTTCCATGCTGGTCAGCGCCGCATAGGTGGTGCCGCCCTTGGAGGTGACGCGCTCGCGCAGCAGCGCCACCGGTTCGCTCGACTGCTGCGCTAGCTGCGCCGCGCCGGCGAACGTGGCCAGCGCCAGCTGCTTGCCCTGCTCCGCGCTCAGCCCCATTTCCTCGGCCGCCTGCTGCATCGCCTCGATGAAATAGAACACATAAGCCGGGCCGCTACCGGACACCGCCGTCACCGCATCGATCTTGCTTTCGTCGTCCAGCCACACAGTCGGGCCGACCGCGCGCAGGATGTCGTCGGCGGTCTTCAGCTGCGCTGCGCTGACGCCCGGCATCGCCACCATGCCGGTGATGCCCTGGCCGATCAGCGCCGGCGTGTTCGGCATGCAGCGCACGATGGCGCCGTAACCGCCGAGCCAGCGCGACAGGTCGGCGCCACGAATGCCGGCCGCGATCGACACGATCAGCGGCTGCCGCGCTGCATCGATAAACGGCAGCAATTGCGCCGCCACCTCGCGCATGCTTTGCGGCTTGACCGCCAGCACGATAGCGTCGGCATCACCGAGCGCCGCATCGGCTGCCGCCGCCGTGGTCACGCCGTATTGCTGATGCAGGCGCGCCAGCGCTTCCGCGCTCGGATCGGCGACGTGAATATTGGCGCCAGCCGTCAATTTGTTGGCCAGTCCGGCGATCAGGGCAGCGGCCATATTGCCGCCGCCGATAAATGCAATCTTCATTCTCAAGCCTTGTGATAGTTTCGTGCGCCAAAAATTGCGCTGCCGACGCGCACCATGGTCGCGCCCTCGAACACCGCCGCCCGCATGTCGGCCGACATGCCCATCGACAGCGTATCGAGCGCCAGCCCGTCGGCCCGCAATTGCTCGTACAACGCGCGCAGGCGGGCGAAGGCCACGCGCTGCTGCGCAAACCCGTCGGCCGGCTCGGGGATCGCCATCAGGCCGCGCAAGGTCAGATGCGGCAGCGCGGCGACCTTCTGGGCCAGCTGCGCCACCTCCTCCGGGGCGACGCCGCTCTTGCTGGCTTCGCCGCTGATATTCACCTGCAGACAAATCTGCAACGGCGCCATGCCGGCCGGCCGCTGCTCGGACAGCCGTTGCGCGATCTTTTCGCGCTCGACCGTATGCACCCAGGCGAAATGCTCCGCAATCGGGCGCGTCTTGTTGCTCTGGATCGGGCCGATGAAATGCCATTCCAGCGGCGGCGCGCCGGCCTCCCGCAGCGCCTGGATCTTGTCCAGCCCTTCTTGCAGATAGTTCTCGCCAAACGCCCGCTGACCGGCTGCGACGGCTTCCAGCACCGCTTCCGGGCCGAAGGTCTTGGACACGGCGAGCAGCTGCACCGCCTGCGGCGCGCGGCCTGATTCTTGGGTTGCTGCAACAATTGTCGCGGTGATGGCTTGCAAGTTCTGGCGGATCAGGGACATAATCATCGAGTAAAGATACTGGGCACAGGGATTATAAATGGACATCGCAGAACTACTCGCATTCTCGGTCAAGAACAAGGCGTCTGACCTGCACCTGTCGGCCGGCCTGCCGCCGATGATACGCGTGCATGGCGACGTGCGGCGCATCAACCTGCCGCCGCTGGAGCACAAGGACGTGCACGGCATGATTTATGACATCATGAACGACGGCCAGCGCAATATCTACGAGGAAATGCTGGAAATCGACTTCTCGTTCGCGATTCCCGGCCTGGCGCGCTTCCGCGTCAACGCCTACAACCAGGAGCGCGGCGCCTCGGCGGTGCTGCGCACGATCCCGTCGAAAATCCTCACGCTGGAAGAGCTGAACGCGCCGAAGATCTTCGCCGACTTCGCGCTCAAGCCGCGCGGGCTGGTGCTGGTGACCGGGCCGACCGGCTCCGGCAAATCGACCACGCTGGCGGCGATGGTCAACCACCTCAACGAGCAGGAATACGGCCACATCCTGACGATCGAAGACCCGATCGAGTTCGTCCACGAATCCAAGAAATGCCTGATCAACCAGCGCGAGGTGGGGCCGCACACGCTGTCGTTCAACAACGCGCTGCGCTCGGCGCTGCGGGAAGACCCGGACTGCATCCTGGTCGGCGAGCTGCGCGACCTGGAAACCATCCGCCTGGCCTTGTCGGCGGCGGAGACCGGCCACCTGGTGTTCGGCACGCTGCACACCTCGTCAGCGGCCAAGACCATCGACCGTATCGTCGACGTCTTCCCGGCCGATGAAAAGGAAATGGTGCGGGCGATGCTGTCGGAATCGCTGCAGGCGGTGATCTCGCAAACGCTGCTGAAGACCAAGGACGGCGCCGGCCGCGTGGCGGCGCACGAAATCATGGTGGCGACGCCGGCGATCCGCAACCTGATCCGCGAAGCCAAAGTGGCGCAGATGTACTCGGCGATCCAGACCGGCAGCAGCGTCGGCATGCAGACGCTGGACCAGAATCTGACCGACCTGGTCCGTCGCAACATCATCAGCGCCGCCGCCGCCCGCAGCGCCGCCAAATCGCCGGAAAACTTCCCCGGCTGACCCCGAATTAAGGACTTAGGATGGAACGCGATCAGGCTTCTAAATTCATGTTTGACTTGCTGCGCCTGATGCTGGCCAAGAAGGGCTCGGACTTGTTCATTACCGCCGGCTTTCCGCCGGCGATCAAGATCGACGGCAAGATGACGCCGGTGTCGTCGCAGGTGCTGACCGCCGCCCATACGCTCGACCTGGCGCGCGCGATCATGAGCGACAAGCAGGCCGCCGGCTTCGAGCTGAGCAAGGAGGCCAACTTCGCCATCAGCCCCGGCGATATCGGCCGCTTCCGCGTGTCGGCGTTTGTGCAGATGAGCTCGGTTGGCATGGTGCTGCGGACCATCACCTCGGAAATCCCTAAGCTGGAAGAGCTCGGCCTGCCCGAGGTGCTGAAGGACGTGGTGATGGCCAAGCGCGGCCTGGTGATCATGGTCGGCGCCACCGGCTCCGGAAAATCCACCACGCTGGCGGCCATGGTCGGCTACCGCAACGAGAACAGCTACGGCCACATCATCACCATCGAAGACCCGGTCGAGTACGTCCACCCGCACAAGAACTGCATCGTCACCCAGCGCGAGGTCGGCGTCGATACCGACGACTGGGAAGTGGCGCTGAAGAACACGCTGCGCCAGGCGCCCGACGTGATCCAGATCGGCGAGATCCGCGACCGCGCAACCATGGACCATGCGATCGCCTTCGCCGAAACCGGCCACCTGTGCCTGGCCACCTTGCACGCCAACAGCGCCAACCAGGCGCTCGACCGCATCATCAACTTCTTCCCCGAGGAACGCCGCCAGCAGTTGCTGATGGACCTGTCGCTCAACCTCAAGGGCATGATTTCGCAGCGCCTGATACCGAAGAAGGAAGAAAAAGGCCGCGCGGTGGCCATCGAAATCCTGCTCAACTCGCCACTGATTTCCGACCTGATCTTCAAGGGCCAGGTGCATGAGATCAAGGAGCTGATGAAGAAGTCGCGCGAGCTGGGCATGCAAACCTTCGACCAGTCGCTGTTCGACCTGCACGAAGCCGATCTGATCAGCTACGAGGACGCGCTGCGCAACGCCGACTCGGTCAACGATCTGCGCCTGGCCATCAAGCTGGAGGGCAAAGCCGCAAAGAACCGCGACCTGTCCGCCGGCACCGAACATTTGGGAATCGTCTAATGGGCACACTCTTCGATATCACCGCAAACAGCCTGGACGGCCAACCAGTCAACCTGGGCCAGTACAAGGGCAAAGTGCTGCTGATCGTCAACACCGCCAGCAAGTGCGGCTTCACGCCGCAGTACCAGGGGCTGGAAGCGGTCTACCGGCAGTTCAAGCAGCGCGGCGTGGAAGTGCTGGGCTTCCCGTGCAACCAGTTCGGCGCGCAGGAACCCGGCGCGGCCGAGGAAATCGGCGCCTTCTGCGAAAAAAACTACGGCGTCACCTTCCCGCTGTTTGCCAAGATCGACGTCAACGGCGAGCACGCCCACCCGCTGTTCCAGAAGCTCAAGAAGGACGCGCCGGGCATCCTCGGCACCGAGGGCATCAAGTGGAATTTCACCAAGTTCCTGATCCGCAAGGACGGCACCGTCTACAACCGCTACGCCCCGGCCACCAAGCCTGAAGAACTGGTCGCCGATATTGAAAAATTATTGGCTGAGTGATTTCGACAACAATATGTCCACTACAAAAGTTAAATTGTGAAAACGGTTTCCAAAAACCATGTTCGAGCTTAACTTTTCGGTAATAATGGACTTTAGTCATTTCCTGTCGAATCAGTTGCTATGTCCTTAATGGGAAAAATTCTGTCGCCTTGGCTGCGGATGGGAATGTACTCCAGGTTGTTCGTGCCCATTTTCGCGATCATCGCGATGGTGGTGGGCGTGCGCTATCATTTGCTGCTGGAGTCCGAGACCACCGATGCCAACGCCCGCTATCAACACGATGCCGGCGAACTGTCCGCGCATTTGCGCAAGACGCTGTTGCCGCTGCTGGCGGCATCGGACCGTGCCGGCCTGGAGGCCGTCTTGTCCAGCGCCCTGCTGCTCAACGGCGACCTGAGCGCCGCGCGCCTCGATTATGCCGGCGGCCACCTCGAAGCGCTGCGCAGCCAGCCCATGGCGCCGCAGTACGCGCCGTGGTTCACGCGCTTCGCGCCTATCCATCCGGTGCAGCGCACCCTCAACCTGGAGCACGCCACGCTGGCACTGAACTTCATGCCGGTGCAGCCGCTGAACGGCGTATGGCGCAACGTCCATCAGCAGGCGGTAATCTCGGCGGTCAACGTCAGCATCATCTACACCCTGCTGGGACTGCTCATCTTCGCTAACCAGCGCATGCTGCGGCGCCTGGCCGACGCCACCAACCGCTTTCAGAGCGGCGAGCATGACGTGCGGCTGCCGGTCAACGGCACGCTGGAGGCGCGCATGCTGGCCTCCACCTTCAACAACATGGCGCAGCGCGTGCAGGCGCTGGTGCACAAGCTGCAGCAAAGCCAGAACGATTTGAGCGCGCAGCTGACGCGCACTCTGCTGGCGCAACAGCAGCTGCAAGTGGAGAAAGACCGCATCGAGGTGACGCTGGCCTCGATCGGCGACGCCGTCATCACCACCGATTTGAACGGCAGGATCGACACCATCAACGAAGTGGCGCAGGTGCTCACCGGCTGGGCCGAATCGCGCGCGCGCGGCATGCAGCTGCATCAGGTGTTTGTGCTGGCGAATAATTTCGGCCAGCACTCGCTGCTGAAGGCGATGAAGCAGATTTATGCGGGCGGCGAAGTGGTCAAGGTGAGCAATCAGAACCTGCGTAACCGGCATGGCCAGACCTGCACTGTGGAGTACACCGCCAACGCCATCCGCACGCCGCAGGGCGAGGTGCAAGGCTCGGTGCTGGTGTTCCGCGACGTGACCGAACGCCGCCAGCTGATGCAGCAGATCTCCTGGCAGAGCAATCACGATATTCTGACCGGCCTGCCCAACCGCGCCGCGCTGGCGCTGCGCTTCGAACAGGAAGTGACGCGGGCGCGCCAGCACAACCATCTGCTGGCCGTGTGCCTGTTCGACCTCGATCACTTCCAGCATGTGAACCAGGCCATGGGCCAGGCGGTGGGCGACGAGATCCTCAAGCAGGCCGCCAGCCGCCTGCACGACTTTGCCGGCCAGCGTCATTATGTGGCGCGCCTGGGCGGCGATGAATTCGTGCTGCTGCTGCCGGCGCTGAACGACCGCGCCGCCATCGAGTACGCGATGAGCAAATTGATGGCGGCGCTGGCGCGCGACTACGTCTGCGAGGGCAAGGCGGTCAGCATGTCGGCCAGCGTCGGCATCGCGGTCTACACCGGCAACGACATCAGCGCCGACAGCCTGCTGCGCCACGCGGACCAGGCGCTGTATCAGGCCAAGATCACCGGCCGCAATCGCCACCACTTCTTTGACGCCGACCTGGACGAGCAGGTGCGCACCCACCACAACCGCCGCACCGAGGTGCGCAACGCGGTGCGCGACAATGAACTGGTGCTGTACTACCAGCCCAAGCTGGACATGCGCCAAGGCCGCATTATCGGCATGGAGGCGCTGCTGCGCTGGAACCATCCGCTGCGCGGCATTGTCGGGCCGATGGATTTCCTGCCCATCGTCGAGCATACCGACGTGATTGTCGATATCGGCGAATGGGTGCTGCGCGAGGCGCTGCGGCAGCTGCAATCGTGGCGTGGGTTCGACGCGGACTGGGTGATCAGCGTGAACATCGCGGCGCGCCACTTCCAGCGCCACGATTTCGTCGAGCGCCTGACGGCGATTCTGGCCGAGTTCCCGGAAGTACCGCCGCATATGCTGGAGCTGGAGATCCTGGAATCGTCGGCGCTGAGCGATATCGCCCATGTGCGCGGCATCATGCTGGCTTGCCAGGCGCTGGGCATCAGCTTTGCGCTGGATGATTTCGGCACCGGCTATTCGTCGATGTCCTACCTGAAGCGCTTGCCGGCGGATATGCTCAAGATCGACCAGAGCTTCGTGCGCAATATGCTGGTGGACCGCGACGATCTGCACCTGGTCAGCGCGGTGATCGGCCTGGCGCGCTCGTTCGGCCTGGGGGTGATCGCCGAGGGCGTGGAAACCACCGAACATGGCGCGATGCTGATGCGGCTGGGCTGCGATCTGGTGCAGGGTTACGGCATCGCGCGGCCGATGCCGGCGGACGATGTGCTGGCGTGGGTGGATGGTTTTGTCACGGCGCCGGTGTGGCAGGCGGCTGCTTCCTTGCCGCCTATCGTCAGCCTGCATGGCGAACTGGCCTCAGTTTAGGGCGCGGTCGATCAGCTCTATCCAGTGCAGCACCGGCGTTTCGGTTCCGGATTGCAGATGCGCGCTACAGCCGACGTTGGCCGAGACGATGGTGTGGGCGCCGGTGTCGTGCAGGTTTTCCAGCTTGCGGTCGCGCAGTTGCAGCGACAGTTCCGGTTGCAGCAGCGAATAGCTGCCGGCCGAGCCGCAGCATAGATGGCTGTCGGCGCACAGCACCACGTCGATGCCGGCGGCGCGCAGCACGCCTTCGACCTTGCCGCGTATCTGCTGGCCGTGCTGCAGTGTGCATGGGGGATGATAGGCCACGCGCCCTTGCGCGCCGGGCCGCGCGCGTTGCGCCAGCACCTGCTCGAACTGCGGCATGATTTCGCTCAGATCGTGCGTCAACGCCGAGATGCGCGCGGCTTGCGCGGCATATGCCGGATCATGCGCCAGCAGATGGCCGTATTCCTTCACCGTCGCGCCGCAGCCGGACGCGGTCATGACGATCGCCTCCACCGCGCCGCTGTCCAGGTACGGCCGCCACGCATCGATATTGCGGCGCATGTCGTCCAGCGCGGCTTCCTGCTCATTCATATGATGGCGCAGCGCGCCGCAGCAACCGGCTTTGGGTGCGGCGATCAGCTGCACGCCCAGCGCGTCCAGCACGCGCGCGGTGGCGGCATTGATGTTGGGCGCCATCGCCGGTTGTGCGCAGCCATCCAGCACCAGCATTTTGCGCGCGTGCTCGCGCGTCGGCCAGACGCCTGCGCTCTGCCGCTGCGGAATCTTGTCCTGCAAGGCCGGCGACAGCAGCGGCCGGAAAATCTGCCCGGCACGCAGCGCCGCGCCAAACACCTGCTTGCGCGTCAGCCCTTCAATCAGCACCTTGCGCTTGATGCGCTCCCCCAGCGGCCGTTCGACGCGCTCCTCCACCACCTTGCGGCCGATATCCACCAGCCGCCCGTACTTGACGCCGGACGGACAGGTGGTCTCGCAGTTGCGGCAGGTCAGGCAGCGGTCCAGATGCACCTGCGTGCTGGCCGTGACCGGCGCGCCTTCCAGCACCTGCTTGATCAGGTAGATGCGGCCACGCGGGCCGTCCAGTTCATCGCCCAGCAGCTGATAGGTCGGGCAGGTCGCCGTGCAGAAGCCGCAGTGCACGCACGCCCGCAGGATCGCTTCGGCTTCCTCGCCTTCGCGCGTGTGCTTGATAAAATCGGCCAGATTAGTCTGCATACATGCGCCCCGGATTGAAGATTCCGGCGGGATCGAACGATTGCTTCAGGCGTTCGTGTATCTTCGCCACCGCCGGCGCCAGCGGATGGAACACGCCAACGCTCTTGTCGCCGCCACGGAACAAGGTGGCGTGGCCGCCGCTCGCCGCCACGGTGCGGCGTATGCTGTCCGCCTGCGCGCTATCGTCGAGCTTCAGCCAGCGCTGCGCGCCGCCCCACTCGATCAACTGCTGGCCGCGCAGGATGATCGCGCTGGCATGCGATGGCACCGACATGCGCCACATGGCACCACCGCTAAAATACGGGTGCGTCTGGTCGCGCAGCGCAGCCCACAAGGCGTCGTCGGCTGGCTCACCGCCCAGCCGGCGCTGCGCCGCCGTCACTGCCGCATCCGCGCCCGACAAGCGCAGCGACAGCACGCCCTGATACCAGCAGCTCGCGGAGATCGGCAATGGCTGTCCGCCCCACTCGTTCAGCCGCGCCAGCGCATCGATCTCGCTCATCTCGAAACGCAGGCTCGCTTCGCGCAACGGCGCCGGCAGCACTTTCAGCGACACCTCCAATATCAGGCCCAGAGTGCCGAGGGAGCCGGCCAGCAGGCGCGAGACATCGTAGCCGGCGACGTTCTTCATCACCTGCCCGCCGAAGCGCAGCACTTCGCCGCGACCGTCCATCAGCACCGCGCCCAGAACGAAATCACGCACCGCGCCGGCACTGGCGCGGCGCGGGCCGGACAGCGCGCTGGCCACCACACCGCCAATGGTCGCGCCCTCGAAGCGGGGCGGCTCAAACGCCAGCATCTGATTGTGCTGCGCCAGCAAGGCCTCGATCTCCGCCAGCGGCGTGCCGCAGCGGGCGGTAATCACCAGCTCGGTTGGCTCGTAGGAGATGACGCCGCTGTAGCCGCGCGTATCCAGCACCTCGCCGTTGAGCGCCTGTCCGTACCAGTCCTTGGTGCCGCCGCCGCGCAAGCGCAACGGCGTGCCGGCGGCGCTGGCGGCGCGAATGCGGTCGGAAAATTCTGCGCTGGAAGTCATCTTCAGAACCGCTCAAGATGGGCAAACGGCAGTACGCCGCCGCTGACGCGCAGCTTGCCGAATTCGGCGCAGCGGTGCAGCGTGGGGATCGCCTTGTCTGGATTCAGCAGGCCATGCGGATCGAAGCTGCGCTTCACCGAAAAGAACGCCTCCAGTTCGGCCGGTGCGAACTGCACGCACATCGAATCGATTTTTTCGATGCCTACGCCATGTTCGCCGGTGATGGTGCCGCCCACTTCCACGCACAGCGCCAGGATCTCCGCGCCGAAGGCTTCGGCACGATGGAACTCGTCCGGGATATTCGCGTTGAACAGTATCAGCGGATGCAGGTTGCCATCGCCGGCATGAAACACATTGGCGCAGCGCAGGCCGTACTTGATCTCCATCGCCGCGATACCGGCCAGCACCTGGCCCAGACGTTTGCGCGGAATCGTGCCGTCCATGCAGTAGTAGTCCGGCGAGATGCGGCCGGCGGCCGGAAACGCGTTCTTGCGGCCGGACCAGAACTTCAGCCGCTCCAGCTCCGACTGCGACACCGCGATCGCGCTGGCGCCCGCCGCGTTCAGCACCGCCGTCATGCGCGCGATTTCCTCTTCCACTTCCTCGATGGTGCCGTCGGCCTCGCACAGCAGGATGGCGGCGGCTTCGATGTCGTAGCCGGCCTTGACGAACGGCTCCACCATGCGCGAGGAGGTCTGGTCCATCATCTCCAGACCAGCCGGAATGATGCCGGCGGCGATCAGCGCCGCTACCGCGTGACAGCCCTTCACCACCTCATCGAACGACGCCATGATCACGCGCGCAGTGGCCGGCTTGGGCACCAGCTTCACCGTCACCTCGGTGACGATGCCCAGCATGCCCTCGGAGCCGATGAACACCGACAGCAGATCCAGTCCCGGCGCGTCGAGCGCCTCGCTGCCCAGTTCCACCACATCGCCATCGATGGTCGCCACCCGCACGCGCAGAACGTTGTGCACGGTCAGGCCGTATTTGAGGCAATGCACGCCGCCCGAATTCTCGGCCACATTGCCGCCGATGGTGCAGGCGATCTGCGATGACGGATCTGGCGCGTAGTACAAGCCGTATTGCGCCGCCGCCTCCGAAATCGCCAGGTTGCGCACGCCCGGCTGCACCACCGCCGTGCGCGCATACGCGTCCATGCGGACGATGCGGTTCAGCCGCGCGGTCGACAGCACCACTCCCTCGGCGATCGGCATCGCGCCGCCGGACAGGCCGGTGCCAGCGCCGCGCGGCACGATAGGCACGCCCAGTTCGCGGCACACCCGGAGTGCAGCCAGCAGCTGCGTCTCGCTATCCGGCAGCACCACGATCAGCGGCAACTGCCGATAAGCGGCCAGCCCATCGCACTCATATGGCCGGGTATCCTCCGGCGCGGACAGCACCGCGCGCGCCGGCAGCACATGCTGCAGCGCCGCAGCCACCTGCGCACGACGAGCGACGAGATCCGAAACGTTGTTCATGCGGCCATTGTAAGCACAAACGCCTCGGCGCAGCCAAATCCGGGACCGATTTGTTGTATTCTTCTGAGCGCAGCTACATCAACCACTGGAATGGAATATGTCAAAAGAATTTGAAAAGGCCTGGCTCGCCGCGCTGGAAAAGCGGTTTGGCGTCGAAGCAAAAATTGCGCAGATCACACTGGAAGACATGCCGCGCATGCTGGTCTACTATTTCCAGGATTTCCCGGCCAAGGGCATGCTGACCGCCGTCACAGCCGGCCTGTCCAGCGCCTATCACCCGGACTGGAAACACGGCAAGCCTGAGCTCTGCTTTGCGCTGCACACCAACGACAATACCTGGGGCACCGCCGCCGCCTTCCTCGCACAATCGTTCTTCAACCGCAAATCATTCGGCTACCAGTCGTCGTTTGCGCTGGACCGGCCGATGTCGGGGGACAGCGCGATGAACGCCTGCTTCGTCTATCGCCCGCAGTTCCTGACCAAGGAGCAGGTCAAATTCGAGCTGGCGGACCGCACCATCTTCCTGGCCGGCCTGTTCCCGCTGTACGAGGAAGAAATCGCGCTGTACGAAGCCAAGGGCACGGAGAGCTTCTGGAACATGCCCGGCTTCGATCCGTACAACCCGCGCCGCGCCAGCCTGGCCGCAAAAGGATAAGCAGATGGGCAACCGACTTTCGAAAATCGCCACCCGCACCGGCGACGCCGGCACCACCGGCCTGGGCGACGGCAGCCGCACCGACAAGGACAGCGTGCGCATCATCGCCATCGGCGAGGTGGACGAGCTCAATTCGCATCTGGGCCTGCTGCTGTGCGAGGACATGCCGGCCGACCTGCGCGACGAACTGGTCACCATCCAGCATGACCTGTTCGACCTGGGCGGGGAGCTGTGCATCCCCGGCTACCAGATGATCAAGGAGGCGCATGTCGAGCGCCTGGACGAACTGCTGGCCAAGTACAACGCCACGCTGCCGCCGCTGACGGAATTCATCCTGCCGGCCGGCTCGCGCGCCGCGTCGCAGGCGCATGTGTGCCGCACCGTGTGCCGCCGCGCCGAACGCGCCATCGTCACGCTGGGCAAGGCGGAAACCATCCATGAGCATCCGCGCCAGTATGTGAACCGTCTGTCGGACCTGCTGTTTGTGCTGTCGCGCGTGTTGAACCGCCATGCCGGCGGCAGCGACGTGCTGTGGCAGCACGAGCGCAAGCGCGGCTAATCGCCGAACAGCCGCGCCATGCCTTGCGCCATGCTGAGGCGCGAGGCGTACGCCGGATAGGCGCCGGGCACCAGCGCTGCCACATCGCCTTCCGCCAGCTTGCGGTAGAAGCTGACGATATCGGCCGCCGCCCAGCCGGCCCGATGGACCAGCACCATGCCGAGATGATCCGCCTCCGACTCCTGCAGGCTGGATAATTTCCACAAACGGATTTGCAGCGTCAGATCGCTGTCCAGCCGCGCCATCACCACCTCCAGCGGAACCGCAGGCAGGCGATTGACCAGCATCGCCTCGGAGAAGGTTTCGCGGTGATGCTCGGCGACGGCGTGCGCCACCTCATGCGCCAGCAGCGTGGCCAGTTCGCCGTCGGTCAGTTGCAGGCGTTGCACAAAGGCGCTGCCGATCAGAATCTTTCCGCCGGCCATGCAGAGCGCGTCCACCTCGGGATCGCTGGTGGTATGCACTTCCCACAGCCACTGTGCGGTTTGCGGCTTCAGCTCGGCCGCAGCGCGTATCAGCTCCGCGCCGATGTAGCGCAACCGCGTCAGCAGCCGGCGATCCTGATCCAGCTTGCCGGCCGCCGCCAGATCGACCACGTGGCCGATATAGCGGTCCTCCATGCTGGCATCGACTTCTTGCGCGCTGAAGCGCAATTCCTGCGCGCGACCGGTGGCCGGCACTTGCGCCTGCACAGCGGAAGCGACTAGCAAGATAAACGCCGCGAACATAGGCCTCATACCACCCTCTGATATAAACTGTTTATATCAATATACGACAGCGCAGCGCAGAGGCAAGGAAATTTCAGGAAGCGTTGTATCCAGGCAGCAGTGCGATTTTTTCAACAAGGTGGTCGAGCAACAGCCTGGCGCGCAACGGTTGATAGCGGCGCGATGGCGACAGCAGGTGCAACGGCTGCGGCTGGCCGTGCCATTGCGGCAGTACGCGCGTCAGCGTGCCGTCGTCCAGCAAGTCCTGCACCAGCCATAGCGGACACAGTCCGATGCCGCCGCCGGCCGCCAGGCTGTCGCGGATCGCCAGCGCATGGTTGACGCGGTAGCGGCCATGCGTCTGCACCGTTTCGGTATGTTCACCTTTGTGCAATGTGAGCAGATCGCCATCTGCCAGCCATGCGAAGCGGATGTAGTCGTGCCGGGCTAGATCCTGCGGCTGCTTTGGCTTGTCGTGCGCGCGCAGGTAGGCCGGCGATGCGACCAACTGGCGCGGCGATACCCCGGCCCGCCGCGCAATCGCGTCCGGCGGCAGTTCGTGCCCCTGACGAACGGCGATGTCGACGCCGTCCTTGACCAGATCGACCATGCGGTCGTCGAGTATGAGCTCAATATCCACTTGCGGGTATTGCGCGAGGAAGGGCGCCAGCATAGCGTTGAGGCGGAACTGGCCGAAGGCGGCCGGCGCGTTGACGCGTATCAGGCCGGCAGGTGTTTCTGTCTGCCCGCGCGCTTCGGCGACGGCCTCCTGGTATTCGGCCAGCACGCCAAGCGCGCGCTGATAGAAGCGCGCGCCTTGCGGTGTGGCTTGTAGGCTGGTGGTGCTGCGTTCCAGCAGGCGCACGCCGAGCTGGCGCTCCAGCGCGGCCATGAGTTTGCTGACGGTGGGCTGGGTGGCGCCCTCTTCCCGCGCCACAGCCGAAAGGCTGCCGAGCTCCACGGCGCGGACGAAACAACGTAGTGAGCGGATGGTATCCATCTGATCCTCATTCGATTTTTGAATGAAGTATAGTCATTTTCCGCCAATTCTTCGCATCGACGGAATAAGCTATCGTGAGCTTTTCGATGAGGAGAGCAGCATGAGGAAATTGATCATTGCCGCGCTGGCCACGACCGCCCTGCCGCTGCACGCGACGCAGAACTGGGTGGCGACCTGGCAGGCCAGCCCGCACGCCGCCTGGCGCGCCGAGGACTTCGCGTTGCCGACCGGAGTGCCAGCTGCACTGGAGCGGCAGACCGTGCGCGAGGTGGCGCGCATCAGCGCCGGTGGGCAGCGTGTGCGAGTGGTGCTATCGAACCGCCATGGAACGCAAGCAATCGTGGTCGGTGAGGCGCGCGTGGCCCGCGCGGGCGGGGAGCCGCGTGCGCTGACTTTCGGCGGACAACCAAGTGTGCTGGTTCCGCCTGGCGCGCCGGTGGTGAGCGATGCGCTGGAAATGCCGGTGATGGCGCTTGAAAAGCTGGCCATCAGCGTCTACCTGCCGGAGCGCACGCCGTTGACGACATTCCATTGGGGTGCACAGCAAACCGGCCTGATTGCCGAGGGCAACCGCACTGAGGTGACCATACTACCTGGCGCGCAAACGTTGCAAGGGCGCGCACTGCTAAGCGGCATCTGGGTCGATGTGGTGGATGCCCGGCCCGGCGCAGTCGTGGCATTTGGCGACTCGATCACCGACGGCAATGGCTCGACGCCGAACCGCGACCGCCGCTGGCCCGACTTTCTCGCTGCACGCCTCAGCGCGACGAAAGGCGTGGCGGTAGTGAACGCGGGGATTTCTGGGGCGCGGCTGCTGGGTGATCGCATGGGCGCCAATGCGGCCGCGCGGTTCGAGCAGGACGTGCTGGCGCAGCCCGGCGTACACACGGCCATTGTACTGATCGGGATTAACGATATCGGCTGGCCGCAATCCATCTTCGCCCCAGACGAAGCGCCGATGACGGCCGAGCGCATGATCGCCGCCTACCGCCAGTTGATCTCCCAGGCGCGCACGCACAAGGTCCGCATCATCGGCGCCACGCTGACGCCATTTGAAGGCACGCAGATCGACGGCTATTACTCGCCCGCGAAGGACGCGCTGCGCCGGCAAATCAATCAGTGGATCAGGGAAAACAGGGAGTTCGACGCGGTGGCCGACATGGATGCGCTGTTGCGCGACCCGGAGCAGCCGTCACGCATGCAGCAACGCTACGACAGCGGCGATCACCTGCATCCCGGCGACGCGGGATACGAGGCGATGGCCGCCGAAGCGGCGCGCGTTCTCAGCCGTTATTGACGACCAGGCGCGGCTCGTCGCTCAGGTAGCGCTGTTTGATGGAAGCGGTGATGCCGGCGGCGTCCAGCCCCACGCCGGCCAGCAGCTTGGCCGGATCGCCATGGTCGATGAACTTGTCCGGCAGGCCGAGCATCAGCACTGGCTTGACGATGCCTTCCGCCGCCAGCGCCTCCGCCACGGCGGCGCCGGCGCCGCCCATGATGCAACCCTCTTCCACCGTCACGAAGTAATCGTGGTCGGCGGCCAGCTGCTTCACCAGCTCGACATCCAGCGGCTTGACGAAGCGCATATTGGCCACGGTGGCGTCCAGCGTTTCGCCGGCGGCCACCGAAGGCGCCACCATCGAGCCGAACGCCAGGATGGCGATCTTCTGGCCCCGGCGCTTGATCTCGCCCTTGCCGATCTCGATCGTGGTCAGCTCCGGCTTGATCGCCGCGCCGATGCCGGCGCCGCGTGGATAGCGGATCGCCGCCGGACCGTTGTATTGGTAGCCGGTGCTCAGCATCTGGCGGCATTCGTTTTCGTCCGACGCTGCCATCACCACCATGTTCGGGATGCAGCGCAGGTAGGCTAGATCGTAGTTGCCGGCATGGGTGGCGCCGTCAGCGCCCACCAGACCGGCGCGGTCCAGCGCGAAGGTCACGTCCAGGTTTTGCAGCGCCACGTCGTGGATCAACTGATCGTAGGCACGCTGCAGGAAGGTCGAGTAGATCGCCACCACCGGTTTCAGGCCTTCGCAGGCCAGACCGGCGCCGAAGGTCACCGAATGCTGCTCGGCGATGCCGACGTCGAAGTAACGGTCGGGATATTCCTGGTCGAAGCGCACCATGCCCGAACCTTCGCGCATGGCCGGCGTGATGCCGACCAGCTTTTTGTCGGCGGCGGCCATGTCGCACAGCCAGTCGCCGAATACTTCCGTGTAGGTTTTCTTGGACGGCGCGGCGGCCGGCTTGATGCCTTCGGCCGGGTTGAACTTGCCGGTGCCGTGGTACAGGATAGGCTCGGCCTCGGCCAGCTTGTAGCCCTGCCCCTTCTTGGTCACGACATGCAGGAACTGCGGCCCCTTCAGGTTCTTGATGTTCTGCAGCGTCGGGATCAGCGAGTCCAGATCGTGACCGTCGATCGGGCCGATGTAGTTGAAGCCGAACTCCTCGAACATCGTGGCCGGAACCACCATGCCTTTCGCATGCTCTTCCAGCTTCTTCGCCAGCTCCAGCACAGGGCCGGGCAGCACCGACTTGCCGACGTTCTTGGCGGCTGCATAGAACTGGCCCGACATCAAACGCGCCAGATAGCGATTCAACGCGCCCACCGGCGGCGAGATGGACATATCGTTATCGTTGAGGATCACCAGCAGATTGACGTCTTCCTGCACGCCGGCGTTGTTCAGCGCCTCGAACGCCATGCCGGCGGTCATCGAGCCGTCGCCGATGACGGCGATGGCGTGGCGGTGCTCGCCCTTGATCTTGGCCGCCTGCGCCATGCCCAGTGCCGCCGAGATCGAGGTCGACGAGTGCGCGGTGCCGAAGGTGTCGTATTCCGATTCGTCGCGTTTCGGGAAGCCGGAGATGCCGCCCAGCTGGCGCAGCGTGTGCATGCGGTCGCGGCGGCCGGTCAGGATCTTGTGCGAATAGGTCTGATGCCCCACGTCCCAGACGATGCGGTCGTGCGGCGTGTTGAACACGTAGTGCAGCGCCAGCGTCAGCTCCACCGTGCCGAGGTTGGACGACAGGTGGCCGCCGGTCTTGGACACGGAATCGAGCAGGTAGGAGCGCAATTCATGCGCCAGTGGCGTCAGTTGGCTGTACGACAGCTTGCGTACATCGGCCGGGGAATGTATTTTTTCGAGCAAGTTCATTTATGCCTTCCGCTGCACGATCAGATCCGCGAGTTCGCGCAATCGCAGAGCTTTTTCTCCAAACGGCGCGAGCGCTGCATGCGCTTCGAGCCGCAATTTTTCCGCCAGCGCACGCGATGGTGCCAGGCCTAATATAGACACATAGGTCGGCTTGTTATCGGCGGCGTCCTTGCCGGCGGTTTTGCCCAGCGTGGCCGAATCGGCCGTCGCGTCGAGCACATCGTCCACCACCTGGAACGCCAGGCCGATGGCGCGCGCATAGACATTCAGCGCGCTCAATTCTTCGTCGCTCAAGTCCTTGCCGGCCAGCGCGCCCAGCACCACGGACGCGCGCAGCAGCGCGCCGGTCTTCAGCTGGTGCATCTGCTCCAGCTGTTCCAGCGTCAGACTGACGCCGACGCTATCGAGGTCGATCGCCTGGCCGCCGCACATGCCGGCCGAACCGGAGGCGCTGGCCAGCAGGCGCACCATCGCCAGCACGCGCGCCGGCGGCACGGCGTCCGCCTGCGTCAGCACCACGAAGGCCTGCGACTGCAGCGCGTCGCCGACCAGCAGCGCGGTCGCTTCGCCATAGGCCACGTGGACGGTCGGTTTGCCGCGGCGCAGTTCATCGTCGTCCATGCATGGCATGTCGTCGTGCACCAGCGAGTAGGCGTGGATCATTTCGACGGCGGCGGCGGCGCGGCTCAGCGTGGCCGCATCGGCGCCGAACAGCGCGCCGGCCGCATACACCAGCAGCGGGCGCACGCGCTTGCCGCCGCCCAGCAGTGCATAGCGCATCGCCTGGTGCAGCTTGGTCGGAATCACATCTGCAGACGGCAGGAAACCGGATAAATCGTTTTCAGATCCGGCCTGCACGGTTTTCATCCAGTCCTGGAAGGCCGCGTTCATTGTTCGCCCTCGCCGGTGACGACGAAGGGCTTCAGCATCTCGCCTTCCAGCACCTTGACCTGGGACTCGACTTTTTCCAGCTGCGCGGCGCAGAACTTCACCAGCTCCGAGCCGCGCGCATAGGCGGCCACCGAAGCCTCCAGCGGCAGCTGCCCTGCTTCCATTTGCGCGACCAGTTGTGCCAGTTCCGCCATCGCCTCTTCAAACGAGACGGGGGCGGCGGCGGTCGCGTCTGCAGTTAATTTCTTTGACATAATCACTCGGTTATCTTTGGCACAACAATGCAATGCCTGCGCAGTGTAGCCCGGTATTTTAGAGCAAACCACCTTATCCCGTGGAACATTAGCGGCCAGCTCTGGATTTTAGCGCAATCATCCCCATTTGCCGTGCAAGCATGCATGAAATGCAAGTTTTTGCACAATAAACGAGCACATCAGGCTGTCTGTAGAGCATAAAACACGGTATAATCGCCGGTTCTGTCCTAAATACCACCTCAACGCATTCGAATGCGGGTCGTCTTTACGGATTCTGTCTCTTCTTGGTTTGAATTATTAATTAAGGGGGGTTTGGATGTCCGATCTGGGTACCCACGCCAAGCTAGCGCGGCCAACTGCGCAACTTCCGGTTAACGTCTATTTTGACGAAACGCTACTGCAGCGTGAAATGCAGCAACTTTTCAAGGCCGGTCCGCGTTATGTCGGACACGAGCTGATGGTGCCAAATGTTGGCGACTATGCAACCCTGGCAGCCGAAAACGAGGGCCGCATGCTGGTGCGTAACGCCCAAGGCATCGAGCTGGTCTCCAATGTCTGCCGCCACCGCCAGGCACTGATGCTCAATGGTCGCGGCAATACGAATCACATCGTCTGCCCATTGCACCGCTGGACTTATGACCTCAAGGGTGAACTGATCGGCGCGCCGCACTTCCCTGAAACGCCGTGCCTGAACTTGCCGAAGGTCCAGCTGCAAAACTGGAACGGCCTGCTGTTCGAGCAGAACGGCTACAACGTCATGCAAACGCTGAACGAACTGTCGGTAACCAAGGATCTGGATTTCAGCGGCTACATGCTGGATCACGTCGAGGTGCACGACTGTAATTACAACTGGAAGACCTTTATCGAGGTCTACCTGGAGGATTACCACGTCGAGCCGTTCCATCCGGGTCTGGGCAATTTCGTCAGCTGCGACGATCTGCGCTGGGAATTCGGCAAGGAGTACAGCGTGCAGACGGTGGGCGTGCACAAAGGTCTGCAGAAGTCCGGCTCGGACATCTACCAGCGCTGGCAGGAGCAGGTGCTGAAGTTCCGCGGCGGCGAACCGCCGCCATACGGCGCCATCTGGCTGACCCTGTACCCGAACATCATGGTCGAATGGTATCCGCACGTGCTGATCGTCTCGACCCTGTGGCCGGACGGCCCGCAGCGCACCAGGAATGTGGTGGAGTTCTACTATCCGGAAGAAATCGTGCTGTTCGAGCGCGAGTTCATCGAGGCCGAACGCGCCGCCTACATGGAAACCTGTATCGAGGACGACGAGATCGGCCAGCGCATGGACGCCGGCCGCAAGGCGCTGCTGGACCGGGGCGAGAACGACGGCGGGCCCTATCAGTCACCGATGGAAGACGGCATGCAACACTTCCACGAGTGGTACCGAAGCAAATTTGATTTATAAGGTATAAGCCGATGCAGTCACTTTGGATGTTGTTTGCGAGTTTCATGTTTGCGGTAATGGGGGTGTGCGTCAAGCTGGCCTCCGCCGAGTTCTCAACATCCGAATTGGTCATGTACCGGGGCGTGGTCGGCATCATCGTCCTGGCCAGCATGATCAAGCTGCAAGGCGGCAGCTTCCGCACGACGATGCCCGGCGCGCACCGGTGGCGCGGCATCATCGGCGTGATCTCGCTGTGGCTGTGGTACTACTCGATCGGCGAGCTGCCGCTGGCCACGGCGATGACCCTCAATTACCTGTCGCCGATCTGGATCGCGGTGTGGCTGTTCGCCATGGGCTGGTGGCATGCCAAGGGCGATGTCAAATGGCCGCTGATGGTGGCGGTGGCGGCCAGCTTCGTCGGCGTCACGCTGCTGCTGCGGCCGGCCTTCCACGCCAATCAGCTGACGCCGGCGTTGATCGCGCTGGGTTCGTCCATGCTGACCGCGATGGCCTATATGCAGGTGCGCAAGCTGGGCCTGGCCGGCGAGCCGGAGAGCCGCGTGGTCTTCTATTTCACCGTGATGAACCTGGTGGCTGGCGTGGCCGGCGTGTTCCTGACCGGCGGCGCCAACGGCCCGGAATGGCATCCGATCACCAACTGGCGCAGCGGCCTGCTGCTGCTGGCCATCGGCGTGTGCGCCACCAGCGCGCAGGTCGCCATGACGCGCGCCTATCGCCTCGGCAGCACGCTGGTGGTGGCTAATCTACAATACACCGGCATTGTGTTCTCCAGTATCTGGGGCGTGCTGGTGTTCGGCGATGTGTTCGACTGGCATAGCTGGGCCGGCATCGGCATCATTCTTTTGTCGGGCATGGCCGCGACGTTCTACAATACCCGCAGCACCGATAAAGGCAAGGCCATTTCGAAAACCGATCCGATCGCCAGCGAAGTCTAAGGAACCCGTCCATGCACACCACCCTGATCGACGCAGCCACCCTGTCCCGCCATCTGGAAGATCCGCAATGGGTCATCCTCGATTGCCGTCATGACTTGATGAATCCGAACGCGGGGCTGGACAGCTTTGCCATCGGCCATATCGCCGGCGCGCAGTTCGCCAATGTGGATACGGATTTGTCCGGCGCCAAGACCGGGGCGGATGGCAAGTTTCTCGGCCGTCACCCGCTGCCGGGTCGCGCGGCGCTAATCGAGACGCTGCGCGGTTTCGGCATCAGCGACGACACGCAGGTGGTGGCTTACGACGCGCACGGCGGCATGTTCGCGGCGCGGCTGTGGTGGCTGCTGCGCTGGGTCGGGCATCCGGCGGCGGCGGTGCTGGATGGCGGCCTGGTGGCCTGGCAGGCGGCCGGCCTGCCGATGGTCACGCATGCCGAGCGCCGCACGCCGGGCACGATCACCGAGCGCACTGCGCTGGTGAGCACGGTGTCGGTGGACGAGGTGGTGAGCAACCTGCCCACGCAGGAGCGCACGGTGGTGGACGCCCGTGCCAACGACCGTTATCGCGGCGAGAACGAAACCATCGATCCGGTCGGCGGCCACATCCCGGGCGCCAAAAACCGCTTCTTCAAGGATAACCTGACGGCCGACGGCCGCTTCAAGGACGCCGCGCAGCTGAAGGCCGAGTTTGCGCCGCTGTTCGGCGAACCGTCGCAAGCCATCATGCAATGCGGCTCCGGCGTGACCGCCTGCCACAACCTGCTGGCCCTGGAAGTCGCCGGCCTGCCCGGCGCCGCGCTCTACCCCGGCTCGTGGAGCGAATGGGTAGGCGACCCAAGCCGCCCGGTGGCCACAGGTAGTTAAGATTTCTGCCGCTGGCGCACCCAGCGGACAACCAGAATTTCATTAGATTTCACCAGATAGTCTATCGAGTGCCCCGTTCGCGGAATCGCAAACCTGCGAGTACGACGTTGGCTGATCCGCGTGCCTATCTCGGGTTGAGTCGCAATCAAGTCCAGCGCTGTATGCAAACGTTGCAATACTAGCCGGCCAGCGGAAATGTCTTGTGCGTCAATATGCGCCATTGTCTCGTCCAGCGAGCGTTGCGCCCGCAGCGACCAGTGCACAGCCAGCTTAGCCGGCCTTGCGCCTGTTTTTGACATTGGCTTCCAGGATGCGTAGCGCCTGCTCCATGACTTGTTCGTGCGGAATTGTACGGCCTGCCTTGATATCTTCGAGCCCTTCCCGCTCAGCCTGGATGCTATCCGCTACGTCCTCAAACCCGTACTGCCAAACCTCCGGCCAGAGTTCCTCTGGCGTTATGTTGACAAGCGCAGCCAGATTTTCCAGGCAAGCGCGATCGGAGGCGGGCAGGGCCGCCAGGGCTTCGGCTTGTTTTTTCAGGTGGGAGTTCATCCTGCCATCATACTCCGGGCGGATCTGATGGCAAGTTGATGCGGCGCAGGCTCAGTGGCGGGCGCCGACCAGGAACACGACGATGGCGACGCCGGCGGCGATCAGCAGCACTTGCGGCACCGATTCGCGCAAGGTGGCGCGGCGCTGCATCTGCGGCATAAGGTCGCTGACGGCGATGTAGATGAAGCCAGACGAGGCGAACACCAGCACATACGGAATCAGGCTGCTGGCACTGTCCAGCGTGTAATAGCCCAGCAAGCCGCCAGCGATCGACAACAGGCTGCACAGCAGGTTGTACACATACGCCCTGGTGCGCGAGAAGCCGGCGTTCAGCAGCACGATGAAATCGCCGATCTCCTGCGGAATCTCGTGGGCGATGATGGCCAGGCCGGTGATCAGGCCCAGCTGCGGATCGGCCAGGAAAGCGGCCGCGATCAGGATGCCGTCGGTGAAATTGTGCATGCCGTCGCCGACCAGGATCATCCAGCCGGCCTTGCCGGCCTCATGCTTGTCATGGCCGTGATGGTGATGGTGGCCATCATGCTCGTGGTGGTGCGAATGGCGCAAGATCGCCAGCTTTTCCAGCAGGAAGAAGGCCAGCAGGCCAACCAGCAAGGTGGCGAACAGGCTGCGCGGGCTGGCCTGCGATTCGAACGCTTCCGGCAGCGCGTGCAGCAGCGAGGTCGACAGCATCAGGCCGACCGACAGGCTGACCATGCGCTCCACCACCTTGGACAGCAAGGTAAACGAGAACACGGCCGCCGCAGTGATGCTCACTACGCCAGCCAGGGTGGTTGCCAATATGATTGAAACGAGTACGGGATCGATGTTATAGCCTCTGGTACTGAAGCGGCAGGCGTCCGTGCGCATGCCGGGCCGTTATTTTACTCCTCGGCATGCATTTCTGCTTAAAAACCGCTCAAACCACCCCGTTTTGCTTGAACCAAGCCAGTGTACGGCCCCAGCCGTCCTTGGCGTCTTCGGCGTTATAGCTCGGCCGGTAGTCGGCGTGGAAGGCGTGGCCGGAGTTCGGGTAGATGACGAAAGTGGACTTGTTCGGGCCTTTGGCCAGCGCCGCTTTCATGATTTCCACCGTTTCCAGCGGGATGCCGGTGTCCTTGGCGCCGTACAGGCCGAGCACCGGCACGTTCAGAGTGCCAGCAACATCGATAGGGTGCCTGGGAAAGTTGGCGTTCAAATCCCCCTTCAGGCGGCCATACCAGGCCGCGCCGGCCTTGATCGCCGGATTGTGGGCGGCGTACAACCAGGTGATGCGGCCGCCCCAGCAGAAACCGGTGATAGCGATCTTGTCGCCATTGCCGCCGTTCAGCTTGGCCCAGTCGACCACCGCGTCGAGGTCGGTGAACACTTGCGCGTCCGGGGTCTTGGAGATGATGTCGCGCTGCAGGTCGGCGATCGAGGCCACCTTGGTCGGGTCGCCCTGACGGATGAACAGGTCCGGCGCCAGCGCCAGGTAGCCCTGCTTGGCGAAGCGGCGGGCGACGTCGGCGATGTGCTCGTGCACGCCGAAGATTTCCGAAATCACCAGGACCACCGGCAGCTTGGTCTTGCCTTCCGGCTGGGCGCGGTAGACGGGGACGTCCTGACCGTTGACGTTGATGTGGATGGTGCCGACGGTCAGGCCGGCAGTGTCGGTTTTGATGACGTTTTGCGCCATCACCGGCAGCGTGGCGGCGGCGAAGCCGGTGCCCAGCGCGGTTTTCAAAAAGCCGCGGCGGTCGACGCCGTCCGACAAAGGTGTTTTAGCCAGCAAACTTTCCGCGTCACGCGTCAAATCGTCCATCGAAATCCTCCGTAAGATACGTCACTCCGGCGAAAGCCGGAGTCCATGCTCAGCACGCTCAGCATGGGTCCCGGCTTGCGCCGGGACGACGGGTGGTGTGCGGAAGCACATACTTAATGTGCGGAAGCACATACTCAATGTGCGGAAGCACATACTTAATGTGCTTCCTCCCAGTTCGCGCCGACGCCCACTTCGGCGATCAGCGGCACTTTCAGTTGCGCTACGCCGGCCATCAGCTCCGGCAGTTTCTGCTTGATCAGTTCCAGTTCGGCATCCGGCACTTCCAGCACCAGTTCATCGTGCACCTGCATGATCATGCGCGTGCCCAGCTTCTCGGCCTCCAGCCAGTTCTGCACCGCGATCATGGCCAGCTTGATCAGGTCGGCCGCCGTGCCCTGCATCGGCGCGTTAATTGCCGCGCGCTCGGCGCCCTGGCGACGTGGGCCGTTCGGCGAATTGATTTCCGGCAGCCACAGGCGGCGGCCGAACACCGTCTCCACATAGCCGCGCGCCTTGGCTTGCAGGCGCGTATCTTCCATGTACTGCCTGACGCCCGAGAAACGCGCAAAGTAGCGGTCGATATAGTTCTGCGCCGCGCTGCGCTCGATGCCCAGATTGCCGGCCAGGCCAAACGCGCTCATGCCGTAGATCAGGCCGAAGTTGATCACCTTGGCATAGCGGCGCTGCTCGCTCTCCACCGCCGCCGGATCGACGCCGAAGATCTCGGCGGCAGTGGCGCGGTGAATGTCCACGCCTTCGGCAAACGCGCGCAGCATATTGGCGTCTTCCGAAATGTGCGCCATGATGCGCAACTCGATCTGCGAATAGTCGGCCGAAACAATATGCGAACCGGCCGGCGCCACGAAGGCTTCGCGGATGCGGCGGCCTTCCTTGGTGCGGATCGGAATGTTCTGCAGGTTGGGATCGTTGGACGCCAGGCGGCCGGTCACCGCCACCGCCTGCGCGTAGTTGGTGTGCACGCGGCCGGTCTGTGGATTGATGCCCTTGGGCAGCTTGTCGGTATAAGTCGATTTCAGCTTGGACAGACTGCGGTACTCCAGCAACACCTTCGGCAGCGGATAGTCTTCGGCCAGTTTCTGCAACACTTCCTCGTCGGTGGACGGTGCACCGCTCGGGGTCTTCTTCACCACCGGCAGCTTCAGCTTCTCAAAGAAGATTTCGCCGATCTGCTTCGGCGAACCGAGATTGAATGATTGCTCGGCCAGTTCATGCGCCTTGGCTTCCAGCTCGACGATGCGCGCGCCCAGCTCGGACGATTGCTGCGCCAGCAGGTCGGCATCGATCTGCACGCCGTTGCGTTCGATCTTTTGCAATACCACGGCGGTCGGCAGCTCGATATTGCGGTAGATGAAGTTCAGCTTCTCGTCCTTCTCCACCTCGCCGATCATGGTCTGGTGCAGGCGCAGCGTGATGTCGGCATCTTCCGCCGCATACTCGGTAGCGCGGCCGATCTCCACCTTGTCGAAGGTAATCATGTTGACACCCTTGCCGCACACGTCCACGAAAGGAATCGTGGTGTGGTTCAGGTGGCGCAGCGCCAGGCCGTCCATATCGTGCGAACGGTGCGATTCGAAGACGTACGATTCCAGCAGCGTATCGTGATGGATGCCCTGCAGCGACACGCCGTGGTTGGCGAAGATGTGGCTGTCGTACTTGAGGTTCTGACCGACTTTCAGCTTGCTGGCATCCTCCAGCCAAGGCTTCAGTTTGGCTAAAACATGATCGCGCTCCAGTTGCTGCGACACGCCCTGATACGAGTGCGCGACCGGAATGTAGCAAGCCTCGCCCGCTTTCACCGACAGCGAAATGCCCACCAGCTGGGCCAGCAGCGGCTCCAGCGAGGTGGTTTCGGTATCGACAGCGGTGAGCTCGGCAGCGTTGATGCGTTCGAGCCACTTGTCCAGCTGTTCGTCGGTGGTCACCGTTTCGTAGGTGGCGATCACCGGTTCGGCGAACAGGTCGCCGTTCACCGATGCCGCACCGCCCACCGGCGCATCCAGCGACACCTTGACGGTCGACGCCGGCGCACCGGCCGCCGCGCTCAGGTCGCGCAACAGCGTCTTGAAGCCGTATTTGCCGAAGAAGTCCAGCAGCGCCGGCTTGTCTTCCTCGCGCGCGATCAGCGATTCGCCGATCGATACCATGTGGCCAGTCAGGTCGCAGTCCAGCTTGACGGTGATCAGCTCGCGGCCTTTCGGCAGCCATTCCAGCGCATCGCGCAGGTTCTGGCCGACGGCGCCGGTGATTTTGTCAGCGTTGGCGATGATGCCGTCCAGCGAGTCGTAGGCAGTCAGCCATTTCAGCGCCGTTTTCGGGCCGCACTTGTTCACGCCCGGCACGTTATCGACGGTATCGCCAATCAGCGTCAGGTAATCGATGATGCGGTTCGGCGGCACGCCGAACTTGGCCAGCACGCCGGCCTCATCCATTTTCTCGTTGGTCATGGTGTTGATCAGCATGACCTTGTCGTTGACCAGCTGCGCCAGATCCTTGTCGCCGGTGGACACCACCACGTTCATGCCGGCCTTGACCGCCTCCACCGACAGCGTGCCGATCACGTCGTCCGCCTCGACCCCATCCACCATCAGGATCGGCCAGCCCATGGCCTTGACCGCTTCGTGAATCGGCTCGATCTGCAAGCGCAGGTCGTCCGGCATCGACGCGCGGGTGGCCTTGTATTCCGGATACATGTCATCGCGGAAAGTTTTCCCCTTGGCATCAAACACACAGGCGATGTAGGCGGCCGGGAAATCCGCGCGCAGGCGGCGCAGCATGTTGACCATGCCGTGCATGGCGCCGGTCGGATGGCCGTCCTGGCTGCGCAAGTCGGGCAGCGCGTGGAAGGCGCGGTAAAGATAGCTGGAGCCGTCTACTAACAACAGGGTATTTTGCATAGGTACGTATGAGGATGCTTAGGCGTGAATGCAACATTATCGCAGGTGTTACAATGGATCATACACAAAAAATTCTGCGGCTTTTTCACTGTTAAAGGCAATATCATGAAGCGCATCTCTCCTCTCTGGCCTGCCCTCCTGCTGACCCTGAGCGCCCACACGGCGTTCGCCCAGTCGACCCCGAGCCAGGCGCCGCCAAAACTGGAAAAGATCGAGGAAGTTGCCGACGACGCCGTCACGATCACGTCGAAACAGCAGCAAAAAACTGAAACCCAGATCACCGAACGCCGCGACAACAGCGGCAATCCGGTCGAAACCACCGTCAAAAGCGGTCCCAGCACCTACACCCTGAGCCACAAGCAGCCGACCGGCACCGCCCTGCCCGGCGACCACACGGCCGGCCCGCTGCGCGGCGCCCAGTGGACGGTGATGGAATTCGACCTCGGCCAGAAGAAAAAGAAAACCGTGGAAGAAGACGCAGCGGACAATGCGCCGCCAGCGCCGCCACCGGCCCGTTAAACAAACAGAACCCAATATATTCGCACATGGCAGTCTTTACCCCGGTATCGCTGGAAGATGTCTCCCAGTGGATCACCCAATTTCCGCTCGGCAAAGCGCTTGAGCTCAAAGGCATCAGTTCCGGCATCGAGAACAGCAACTTCTTCCTGACGACCGAGCGCGATGGGCAGGTACAGCAGTACGTGCTCACCATCTTCGAGAACCTGTCGTTCGAACAACTGCCGTTCTACCTCAACCTGATGCGTCACCTGGCCGACCACGGCGTGCTGGTGCCGGCCCCGGTCGCCAACGACAAGGGCGAACTGGTCACCGCATTGCATGGCAAGCCGGCGTCTATCGTCTCCAAACTGGAAGGCAACTCGCAGATGGCCCCGCAGCCGGTGCATTGCGCCGCCGTCGGCACCATGCTGGCAAAAATGCATCTGGCCGGCCGCGATTACCCGCTGACACAACCCAACCTGCGCGGCCTGGAATGGTGGCATGAAACCACGCCGCTGGTGCTGCCCTACATCCCGGAAGACAAGGCGCACCTGCTGAAGGCCGAAGTGCACTATCAGGAAACCTTTGCCGCCTGCCAGGCCTACAAGCAGCTGCAAACAGGCCCGGTACATGCCGACCTGTTCCGCAACAATGTGATGTTTGACGGCGAGCGCCTGACCGGCTTCTTCGATTTCTACTTCGCCGGCTGCGACACCTGGCTGTTCGACGTCGCGGTCACCGTCAACGACTGGTGCATCGACCTCGACACCGGCGTGCTCGATGAGGCCCGCGTGCGCGCCCTGCTGGACGCCTACCACGCCGTACGCCCGTTCACCGAAGCCGAGCAGCACGCCTGGCAGGCGATGTTGCGCGCCGGCGCGCTGCGCTTCTGGCTGTCGCGCCTGTATGACTTCTACCGTCCGCGCGAGGCGGAAATGCTGACCCCGCACGATCCGGGACACTTCGAACGCATCTTACGTCAACGTATCGCCCACCCGGCCCCAGGACTGTTCTAATGGAAAAACTCCCTGCACGCACCGGCTGGCTATGGGTCAAGCAAGGCCTCGAAGTGTTCCGCAAGCAGCCGGGCGCGCTGATGGCCTTGTTCTTCAGCTGCATGTTCCTGGCCATGTTGTCGCTGTTCATCCCATTGATCGGCGGCATGGCGCCGATCGTGCTGGCGCCGCTGTTCAGCGTGGCGCTGCTGCAGGGTTGTGCCGATGTCGACCAGGGCAAGCGGGCGTTTCCGCATCTGGTGTTCATCGGCTTCCGCAAGCCGGTGCGCAAGCCGCTGCTGTTGCTGGGCGGCCTGTACCTGCTGGTGATGATGCTGTCGATCGCCGTGCTGTCGATGCTGGATGACGGCGTGCTGATCAAGATGGCCACGCGCCAGATCCCGATGGACCCGGAGCTGATCGAGAATTCGCGCAGCGCGCTGTTCATCTCGTCGGCGGTGTACATGATCGGCTGGATGCTGAGCTGCCTGGCGGCGCCGCTGATCTACTGGCAAAAAATGGCGATCGGCAAGGCGCTGTTCTACAGCGTGGTGACGGTGACACGCGACATCAAAGCCTTCCTGATGACGGCGGTGGTGCTGTTCCTGATGTTCCAGGTGCTGACCGCGATTCCGGTCATCCTGTTCAGCTCGGGGCAAATCGAAGTGACGGCGATCTTCACCATCTTCCTGATGATGATCGTGCTGATGCATTGCACGCTGTACGCCAGCTACCGCCAGATCTTCGGCACGCCGGCGGTAACGCCGACCGCCGTCGATCTCAACAAGCCTTAAAGCTTCTCCAGCTTGGCGATGCTCAGGTCCAGCACCTTCATGCCGGCGGCGCCGAAGTTGATCTGAGCGCGGGCATTATTGCCGCTGCCCTCGATATTCACGATCACGCCCTCGCCAAACTTGGCGTGGGCCACCGATTGGCCGAGACGCCAGCCGGCGCCGACACCCACCGCCTTGTTGGCCATCATCTTCTGCGCCAGCGCGTTGTCCGAGCCGACCAGCGGCGCCTCGTCCCAGGCGGACTTCTTGGCGCCGAACCAGTTCGGCTGGACCTTCGGCGTCAGCCACTTCAGCGCGTCTTCCGGCAGCTCGTCAAAGAAGCGTGACTTCATGTTGTAGCGGGTCTGGCCGTGCAGCATGCGCGTCTGCGCGAAGCTCAGGTACAGGCGCTGGCGCGCGCGGGTGATCGCCACGTACATCAGGCGACGCTCCTCTTCCACGCCGTCATGCTCGCGCGAGCTGCTCTCGTGCGGGAACAAGCCCTCTTCCAGGCCGGTGATGAAGACGTTGTTGAATTCCAGGCCCTTGGCCGAGTGCACCGTCATCATCTGCACCGCTTCCTGGCCGATGGTGGCCTGGTTGTCACCGGCCTCCAGCGAAGCGTGCGACAGGAAGGCCGACAGCGGCGACATCACGGTGGACAATGGCGCATCGGCGTCGAGAATCTCGAAGCCGTCTTCATTGACGAGCGCCGCGCCGGCCGACGCCTGCGCCTGCGGTCCCAGGTGGGCCGGCGCGCCGTGGCCGTAGCCCTCTTCCGCCACGAACTGGGTGGCGGCGCTGACCATCTGCTCCAGGTTTTCGATGCGGTCGGCGCCTTCTTTTTCGGTCGCATAGTGGGTCAGCAGCGTGGATTGCTCCAGCACCACGCGCACCAGCTCCGGCAGCGCCATCTGTTGCGTCTCGAAACGCGTGCCCTCGATCAGCTTGACGAAGCCGCCCAGCAAGGTGCCGGCCTTGCCGGTCACATACGGCACCGCCGCGTACAGCGACACGCGATACTGGTCGGCGGCCGCCTGCAAGGTCTCAATCGACCGCACGCCGATGCCGCGCGCCGGGAAGTTGACCACGCGCAGGAAGGCCGAGTCGTTGTGCGGGTTATCCATCAGCTGCAAATAGGCGATAGCGTGCTTGACCTCGGCGCGCTGGAAGTAGCGCAGGCCGCCGTACACATGGTACGGAATGCCGGCCGAGAACAAGGCATGCTCGATCACGCGCGATTGCGCGTTGGACCGGTAGAGCACGGCAATTTCGCTGCGCGAGGCGCCGTCGTGGATCAGGTTCTTGGTTTCCTCGATAATCCACGATGCCTCGGACAGGTCCGAGTTGGCCTCGTAGACACGCACCTGTTCGCCATGACCGGCATCGGTGCGCAGATTCTTGCCCAGGCGCTTGCTGTTGTTGGCGATCAGCACGTTAGCCGAGTCCAGAATGTGGCCGTGCGAGCGGTAGTTCTGTTCCAGCTTGATCAGATTCTTGACGTGGAACTCGCGCTCGAAAGCGCTCATATTGCCGACGTTGGCGCCACGGAAGGCGTAGATCGACTGGTCATCGTCGCCGACGGCAAACACGGCGCTGTGATTCTGCGTGCCGTGGCCGGAGAGCAGCTTCAGCCATTTGTATTGCAGATCATTGGTATCCTGGAACTCATCGACCAGAATGTGCTGGAAGCGCTGCTGGTAGTGTTCGCGCAGCGGCTGGTTGCGGCTCAGCAGCTCATAGGTGCGCAGCAGCAATTCGGCAAAATCCACCACGCCTTCGCGCTGGCACTGGTCGTCGTAGAGCTGGTACAGCTCGGCCTTCTTGCGTTCATCCGCATTGTACGGATCGATCTTGTCGGCGCGCAGACCGGAATCTTTCGCGTTGTTGATGAAGTACATGATGTCCTTCGGCGGGAACTTCTCATCATCAACATTATTCGCCTTCAGCAAACGCTTGATGGCCGACAGCTGATCCTGCGAATCGAGGATCTGAAAAGTCTGTGGCAGCGCGGCGTCGCGGTGATGCGTGCGCAGCAGGCGGTTGCACAGGCCGTGGAAGGTGCCGATCCACATGCCGCGCGTATTAATCGGCAACATGGCGGACAGGCGGGTCAGCATCTCCTTGGCGGCCTTATTGGTAAAGGTGACCGCCAGGAGGCCGGAGGGCGACACCTGGCCGGTCTGGATCAGCCAGGCGATACGGGTCGTCAGCACGCGGGTTTTACCGGAGCCGGCGCCCGCCAGGATCAGTGCGCTCTGCGCGGGCAAGGTTACAGCGGCGAGCTGTTCCTCATTGAGATTGTGGAGAAGATTTTGCATCCCGTGATTATACCGGCACTCACTCCGGGGTCAGGTCTTACAATCGCACACGGACTCAAGCGCTGCGCGGTTGAGTCCGTGTGCGATTGTAAGACCTGACCCCGATTTTTACGCGGAGGGGGCTGGGATGGCTTTGCCGTTTTGCAGGCTTTCGTTCATTAGCAAGCGCAGCGCACGCTCGGCCTCGCGGACGGCGTCGGCGTGCTTCAGGTTGAGCTCGGCCATGCGGGCGTTGAGTTCGCCCATCGGACGGCTGGCGGCCGCCAGTTTTTCGTGCAACGCTTTGATGGGCGCGTCCTGCTCATGAAGCTTGCCCATCTTTGCATTCAGTTCGGCCTGGCGTTCGGCCATTTGCTTTTGCAGCGGTTCCATTTCGGCTTGCAGGCGTGCTTGTTGTTCCTGCAGGACACGGATTTTTTCCGGACTCCGATCGTATTGCATGTCGCGCGTGGCGTCTTCGATGCGGCGGGCGATTTTTTCCTGTTGGCGCGCAATCTGGGCCATCGCGCGTTGCTCGACGCCGGCGTCCCGCGCGGCTTGCCGGCCGTATTCGCCGGCAATCGTGCCGATCTGCTCGCCGATGGCATTCAGGATTTTGCCTTGCGCTTCGATTTTCTTGCCCTGCTCGTTCATCTGGACGTCCAGGCGGTTGACCGGCGTCCATGCATCGCCCAGTCGGGCCAGCACGGCCGGGTCGTCGATCAGGTAGGCCTTCTCGCCGTCGCGGAACCAGAGGAAATCGCTTTTCATGCTTTTGCGCAATTGCGAGACTTTGCGGATGTCTTGCAGATTAGCGGACACGGTCATGCTGTCGGCGCCGGCGCGCACGATGGCGTAGGAGTTGCGCGGTGATAGCGAGGCGACCGGCGCCGCTGGTGTGGCTGGGGTGGCTAATGCGGCAGGGGCGGCGTGTGCAGCCGGCGCGGCCGGCTCAGCTGGGGCAGCTGGGGCAGCGGGTGCGGCCGGCGCGGCGGGAGCAACTTGCGCGATCAGTTCCGGCGCATCGGGTGCGGCGGGAACTTCCGGCACAGCCGCTACAGCAGGCACTGCAGGCACTTCGGCTGCCATCGGTGTTGCCGGCGGGGTTGGCGGCGCCGGCGGCTGCGGCGCGGCGTGGGCGTAGAACATGGCGCCGGCCGCCAGCAGGCCAGCCAGCGGCATGGCGATTTTCCAGCTGACCGGTTCAACATCGGGACGCAGCAGGCGTTTGATACGAGACATGAGATTTCCTCCGTGAGCCGCGTGGGCTAGTTGTGTTGTATCGAACTGGAATTGATCCAGTTGCGACAGGGCTTGCGCCAGCTTGTGCGGCTGGCCGAGCATATCCACGGCAAGGTCGTCGGCGATTTGTTCTCGCTCGATCCGTATCCTGCGCGATATAGCCCAAACACTAGGGTGATAGAACAGCGCGACCTCGATCACGCTTTGTAGGAGGTTGACCAGGTAGTCATGTCGTTTGATGTGCGCCAGCTCATGCGCCAGCAGCGCTTCCAGCAGGTCGACCGGCATACCGGTGACCAGTGCCGACGGCACCAGCACGATCGGCTTCCAGCAGCCGGCGGTGATCGGGCTGTCGACCTTGTCAGACACGCCCAGCTGCACATATTGTTCGATGCCGAAGCGGCACGCGAGCGTCGAAAGACGGCGCTGCCAGTAAGGATTGATGGTGTGTTCGCCCGCGCGGGTGTGCTCGGCCACCCACTTCAGGCCCAGCGCCAGCCGCAGCGCCATCAGCGCCGCGCCGGCCAGCCACAGGCCGACGATCCAGGGTAGTTGGCGGCCCAGCAGCGATTTGATGCTGTCCAGCGTGCTGTCGTCGAACAGGGCAACGGCGCCAGCGGCGCTCACCGCCACGGTCTGCATGGCGCCAAAGCCGGCCGGACCGGAGGCGGTGCTTAAATACACGATGATGCTCGACAGCGGCAGCGCCGCGCACAGCAGCATGCCGCCGCAAGCCACCACATAGCGCGTCTGCGGACGCGCATTGCGCAGCAGGTGCATGGCCAGCATCACGGCCCAGCCGATCAGCATGCCTTGCCAGACGAAATGCAGCAGCGCCCATCCGGTCGCGGGCACGAGTGCTTGCAGCAGAGATGTCAGGTGTGGGCTCATGGATGTAGAATAAATTATCTAGTTTGCGAAGTCTAGAACTTTTTTTCTACATCCATGCCGTTGCGGTTTTAGTACAGCACCACCGAGCGGATCGATTCGCCGCTCTTCATCAGGTCGAAGCCCTGGTTGATGTCTTCCAGTTTCAGGCGGTGGGTAATCAGATCGTCGATATTGAGCTTGCCTTCCATATACCAGTCGACGATTTTCGGCACATCGGTGCGGCCGCGCGCACCGCCGAAGGCCGAACCCTTCCACTCGCGCCCGGTCACCAGCTGGAACGGCCGGGTGGAGATTTCCTGGCCGGCCGCCGCCACGCCGATGATGATCGACTTGCCCCAGCCCTTGTGGCAGCACTCCAGCGCCTGGCGCATCAGCGTGGTGTTGCCAACGCACTCGAAGCTGTAGTCGGCGCCGCCGTCGGTCAGCTGGATGATGTGGTCGACCACGTTCTCCACCTCGTTCGGATTGATGAAGTGGGTCATGCCGAACTTGCGCGCCATTTCCTGGCGGGCCGGATTGATATCGACGCCGATGATCTTGTCCGCACCCACCATCTTGGCGGCCTGGATCACGTTCAGGCCGATGCCGCCGAGGCCGAACACCACCACATTGGCGCCCGCCTCCACCTTGGCGGTGAACAGCACCGCGCCCACGCCGGTGGTCACGCCGCAACCGATGTAGCAAACCTTGTCGAACGGCGCGTCCTCGCGGATCTTGGCCAAGGCGATTTCCGGCACCACGATGTAGTTGGAGAAGGTCGACGTGCCCATGTAGTGATAGATCGGCTTGCCGTCGATGGAGAAGCGGCTGGTAGCATCCGGCATCAGGCCCTTGCCCTGGGTGGAACGGATCGACTGGCACAGATTGGTTTTTTGCGACAGGCAGAATTTGCACTGGCGGCATTCCGGCGTGTACAGCGGAATGACGTGGTCATCTTTCTTCAGCGATTTGACGCCGGGACCGACGTCGACCACGATGCCGGCGCCTTCATGGCCCAGGATCGCCGGGAAGATCCCTTCCGGATCGGCGCCGGACAGGGTGTAGTAATCGGTGTGGCAGATGCCGGTGGCCTTGATTTCCACCAGCACTTCGCCTTCGCGCGGGCCGCCCAGTTCGACTTCTTCAATCGTCAGGGGCTTGCCCGCCTGCCAGGCAACGGCTGCTTTGGTTTTCATTGATGTTCCTTTCGCGTGGGAACATCATGATAACAAATCAATCGTGGAACGCGTCCACCACTTTGCGCTGGCCCAGCATGAAGGCGTCGGCCACGTGACGCAGCGGCGCCACATCCACATCCGACTTGCCGGCGCGGATAATCTCGGCAAAGCGCTGGTACAGCGACGGATACTCGGCTTCCTTCTCCAGCTGCTGCTCGGCGCCGTTGATCCACAGGCGCGCGCCGCCGTCGGCCAGCTTGACTTCGCCGCTGGCGGTGGTCACCACGATGTCCCAGCTTTGCTTGCCGGTCTGGCGCCAGTCGAACTCGGCGTGCACCTTGACGCCGCCGGCATCCTGGAAGTGCAGGTCGGCGCCGATCGGGGCGTCGCGGTTTTCCGGGAATTCCAGCGCGGCCTTGGTCAGGAATACCGCCGACGGCAGGATTTCGGTGACGATCGACAGCGCGTTGATGCCTGGATCGAACACGCCCAGGCCGCCGGCCTGCCAGATCCAGTCCTGGTTCGGGTGCCACTGGCGCACGTCTTCTTTCCAGATTACGTGCATGGCGGTCGGTTGGTCGACGGCCAGATGGGCCTTGGCCGGCTGCACGCCCGGCGCATAGCGCGAGTGCCAGCTGGCGAACAGGCTGACGCCTTTTTCAGCAGCAAAGGCTTCCAGGTCGGCCACTTCCGACAGCGTGGCGCCCGGCGGCTTTTCCAGAAACACATGCTTGCCGGCGGCCAGCGCCTTGCGCGCGGCGGCGTAACGGTATTGCGGCGGCATGCACAGCGAGACGGCTTCGATCGACGGATCGGCGGCCAGCATCGCCTCGATGGTCGGGAAGCTCGGCACGTTGTCGATGGTGTTGTTGCGGCTGACCGTCGCGACCAGCGCGTAGTCGGCATTCGCGGTGATGGCTGGCAGGTGCTGATCGTAAACGATCTTGCCCACGCCGACGATGGCGAGTTTGATAGGTGACGTCATCTGTGTGTGTATCCTGGTTGAGTTGATCCGGCAGACTATCACTTACGCCAGTCACGCAACAAGGCCGGACGACCGTCACCTTGTATTTATTATCAATAACGCGATTATTGGGGTTCAACCGGCATCGCAGGCCCGATGCCCAGCAAGTCCGACACCGTGCGCCACAGCTGGCGCGGCGAGGTCCACGGCTTGGGCAGGAAGGCGCTGCCGGCGTTGTGCTGCTCCGGATGGCGCGCCGAATACATCAGTACGCGCGCGTCGCCCTGCAGCAGCCGCACTTCCGGCAGCAGGTCGGTGCCATCGCCGTCCGGCAGGTCCGGGTCCAGCACCACCAGCGCGAATTTTTCGGTGCGCAGCAGTTCCTGCGCGGCCGCCAGCGTCGGCACATGGGTCACCTGCGTTTCCGGCACCAGCAAGGCAGCCAGCACCAGCGCCGCATCATGGTCGCTGTCGATATGCAGCACGCGCGGCGCGGTGGCAAAGATGGAAAAACCGATGGCGCCGCCAGATGCTTCGGTGAATGGACGATAGGTACTGCTTGGCAAATCATTAGTCATGGCTGTCTCCGCTTGGAAAGCTATTACAAGCTCGGCGGAGTTGGGCCGAAGGAATCGGGAGTGGCGCAGGGTACAGGCGGCCATTGGGCGACAGGGGCAGATTGTGGCGCTGTCGCTGCTGAGGCGGGCGGATAGGGTTAATCCGCCGCTCAGACAGTAGTGTAGCTCAAAAATGCTTCACGGCAAGTAAATTTGCGTGCAGCGTTTACTTTTTCAGACGGCTGTTGAATGCGGCATGCAAGCTGTTGAGCGTCTCTTCCGCCGCCAGCAGCTGGTCCGCCACCTCGTTGACCTTGCGGCGGTTGGAGCGGGCGTGGTCGCGCAGCACCTCGAAGGCGGTGTTGCGGTCGGTCTGGAATTTGCACATCAGCAGGCCCACCGCCAGGCTGGTTTCGCGGCCTGCGGCCAGCGCGGCGTTCAGGTTCAGCTCGGTGCGGCGCAATTGACGGATCTCGTCGGCGCGCGCCAGGCCGGCGGCAAACGCCGGCATCAGCTGTTTCTCGTCGACCGGCTTGACCAGGAAGCCGACCGCGCCGTACGAAGCGGCCTGCTTGCCGGCGTCGGCGTCGCCGCGACCGGACAGGAACATGAACGGCACCGAACTGGTGGCGTGCAGCTGCTTGGCCAGTTCCAGGCCGTTCATGCCGGGCATGTGGATGTCGAGCAGCGCCAGGTCCGGCTCGCGCTGGGCGATGGCTTGCAGGGCTTGTTCGGCCGAAGACGCCTTGGCGACCTCGTAGCCGGCATGGCCCAGCACTTCGCCGAGGAAATCGAGCAACAGGGGATCATCGTCAACGATGAGGATCAAGCGCTTCTGGCTGGTCTGACTGGTAGAAGATAAAGGCATGGGGTCGGCAACCTTGGGCTAATACTAACGACCCCATTATAAAGCGGAAACTGGCCGATACTTCAAGCGTTTTATTGCTGCTTGAAAAGCGCATTGAATTGACTGACCGCCCGCGCCACACTTTCAGCTTGATAGATGCTGCTGATGGCCGCCACCATGTGGGCGCCGCGCGCCACCAGCGGAGCGGCGTTTGCCGGCGTCATGCCGCCGATGACCACGGTCGGCACGCGGATAACTTCGCTTGCCTGGCCGAGGATGGCAGGCTGCGTGGTAACGGCATATTGCTTGACCCGCGACGGGTAGAAACCGCCGAAGGCAACATAGCTGGCGCCGGCCTGTTGCGCGTGAAGCGCGCGCGGCAGGTCGCCGTAGCAGGACGCACCGATGATTTTTCCAGCGCCGAGCCGCGCGCGGATGGTGGCGACTTCCGCATCGGTGCCGCCCAGGTGGACGCCGTCCGCGTCCAGCTGTTCGCACAGCTCGACAAAGTCGTTGATGATGAACGGGACGTGGTAGCGGCGGCACAGCATTTGCAACGCGGCGGCTTGTTCGGCGCGTTGCGCCGGGCCGGCTGCCTTGTGGCGATATTGCAGCAACGCGATGCGGCCGGCTTGCAGCGCTTGTTCGGTAATCTGCAACAGGCGGTCGGTGTCGTCCCAGTCAGGGGTGACGAGATAGAGTCCTTGCATGATGTTCTCTCGTTTAGCGTAAGGGAATGTGCTGGCCGGCGGCGATGCTGTAGGCGTCGCGCAGCGCGTGATAGACATAGTGCTGGGCGTTTTCCAGCGCCACGGCTGTCGGCAGGCCCAGCGCCAGCTGGCCGGCGATGGCCGAGGCCAATGTGCAGCCGCTGCCGTGAAAGGCGCCGTCAAGACGAGGCCAGCGCCATGCGCGCGGCGCATCCGGGCCGTACCAGCGGTTGACGATTTCGTCGCCGGCGTCGTGGCCGCCGGTGATGAAGACATGACGGCAGCCGCGGGCACGCAGGGCTTGCGCTTGCGCATCCGGCGCCGTGAGCTCGCTCAGTGCCCGGGCTTCCAGGCCGTTCGGTGTGAGAATGGTGGTCAGCGGCAGCAGCGGCGACAGCGCCTGTACCGCGTCGTCGCGCGACAGCAGGTCACCGTGGCCACTGGCAAGCACAGGGTCGAGCACCACCGGCAGTGCCGCCGGCTGGCGCTCGTGCAAGCCGATGATGAACTGCGCGACCGCCTGCGCATTGGCGGCGCTGCCGGTGATGCCGATCTTGATCGCGCTGATGGCGACTTTATCGGCCACGGCCCGCGCCTGGCGCAACACCAGCTCAGCATCAACCGGCTGCACGCCGTACACGCGATCGTTGTCCTGCACCGTCAGCGCCGTGCAGACCGTAAGCGCGTGCGCGCCCTGCCCGGCGATCGCCTGCAGGTCCGCCGTCAAGCCGGCGCCGCCGGACGGATCGAGTCCGGCGAACACCAGCACGCACGGGCGCGTGTCGACGCCGGACGCCGTCATGCCAGCCGGCCCGCCATCGGTGACGATGGCGACGCGGCGAACTTGCGCGGAATCCGGCCGGCCAGGTAAGCCTCGCGTCCCGCCTGCACGCCCAGCTTCATGGCCCGCGCCATGCGCACCGGATCCTGCGCGCCGGCGATGGCGGTGTTCATCAACACGCCGTCGCAGCCCAGCTCCATCGCGATCGCCGCATCCGATGCCGTGCCCACACCGGCATCCACCAGCACCGGCACCTTGGCCTGCTCGATGATCAGCGACAGATTCCACGGATTCAGAATCCCCATGCCGGAGCCGATCAAGGACGCCAGCGGCATCACCGCCACGCAGCCGATTTCCTCCAGCATGCGCGCCTGGATCGGATCGTCGCTGCAATACACCATCACATCGAAGCCATCGTTCACCAGCTCGCGCGCGGCGATTAGGGTCTCGGGCATATTGGGGAACAAGGTCTTCTCGTCGCCCAACACTTCCAGCTTCACCAGCTTGTGGCCGTTTAGCAGCTCGCGCGCCATCTGCAGGGTATAGACCGCGTCCCTGGCGGTATAGCAGCCGGCCGTATTCGGCAGGATGGTGTACTGCGACGGCGGCAGCACATCCAGCAACGAGGGCGCCTTCGGGTCCTGGCCGACATTCACGCGGCGGATCGCTACTGTAATAATCTCCGCGCCAGCGGCATCGGTGGCCTCGCGGGTCTGCTGCAGATCCTGGTATTTGCCACTGCCTACCAGCAGCCGCGATTGATACGTCTTGCCTGCTATTGTTAAAACATCATTCATCTCGTTCTCCAATTAACCGCCGCCGATGGCGCGCACAATCTCCACTTTGTCCTGCGCCTGCAGGACGCGTTGCGGCCATTGCTGGCGCGGCACTACGCTGCGGTTGACGGCCAGCGCCAGCGCCTGGCCGCTCAGTTCCAATGCCTCCACCAGTTGATGCAAGGTCTGCCGCGCCGGCACCTGGCGCGGCGCGCCGTTCAACTCAATCTCGATCATGATTCACGCCTTGCTATACAGTTCGGCGCCGCTCTTGATGAACTCCACCGCCTTCACCTGCATGCCGTTCTCCGCATACGCGCGCACCTCCTGGGTGATCTTCATCGAACAGAAATGCGGCCCGCACATCGAGCAGAAATGCGCCACCTTGGCGGAGTCCTTGGGCAAGGTCTCGTCGTGGAATTCACGCGCCTTGTCCGGATCGAGGCCGAGGTTGAACTGGTCTTCCCAGCGAAACTCGAAGCGTGCCTTGGACAGCGCGTTGTCGCGGATCTGCGCGCCCGGATGGCCCTTGGCCAGATCCGCCGCGTGCGCCGCGATCTTGTAGGTGATGATGCCGTCCTTGACATCGTTCTTGTCCGGCAGGCCAAGGTGCTCCTTCGGCGTCACATAGCACAGCATCGCCGTGCCATACCAGCCAATTTGCGCGGCGCCGATGCCGGACGTGATGTGGTCGTAGCCCGGCGCGATATCGGTGGTCAACGGCCCCAGCGTATAGAACGGCGCCTCGTGGCACTGCTCCAGCTGCAGGTCCATATTCTCTTTAATCAGCTGCATCGGCACATGGCCCGGTCCCTCGATCATCACCTGCACGTCGTGCTTCCAGGCGATCTGCGTCAGTTCGCCCAGCGTTTTCAGCTCGCCCAGTTGCGCCTCGTCGTTGGCGTCGTAGATCGAGCCGGGACGCAGACCATCGCCCAGCGAGAACGCCACGTCATACGCCTTCATGATCTGGCAGATGTCTTCAAAGTGCGTGTACAGGAACGACTCCTTGTGATGCGCCAGGCACCACTTGGCCATGATCGAACCGCCGCGCGAGACGATGCCGGTCATGCGCCTGGCCGTCAGCGGCACGTAGCGCAGCAGCACGCCGGCATGGATGGTGAAATAGTCGACGCCCTGCTCCGCCTGTTCGATCAGCGTGTCGCGGAAGATCTCCCAGGTCAGATCCTCGGCCTTGCCGTTGACCTTTTCCAGCGCCTGGTAAATCGGCACCGTGCCGATCGGCACCGGGCTGTTACGGATGATCCATTCGCGCGTTTCGTGAATATGCTTGCCGGTCGACAGATCCATCACCGTATCGCCGCCCCAGCGGATCGCCCAGGTCATCTTTTCCACCTCTTCGCCGATGGACGAGGTCACGGCCGAATTGCCGATGTTGGCATTGATCTTGACCAGGAAGTTGCGGCCGATGATCATCGGCTCCACTTCCGGGTGGTTGATGTTGGCCGGGATGATGGCGCGGCCGCGGGCAATCTCCTGGCGCACGAATTCCGCCGTGATCTCGGCCGGAATGCTGGCGCCATAAGCCTGTCCCGGATGCTGGCGGCCCATCAGTTCGGCCAGCCGCTGGCCGTTCGGGCCGGAGACTGTCAGGCTGTCGATGTATTCCTTGCGGCGCAGGTTCTCGCGGATGGCGACAAACTCCATCTCCGGCGTGACGATGCCCTGGCGCGCGTAATGCATCTGCGTGACGTTGCGGCCTTCGCGCGCGCGGCGCGGCTTGCGGTGCAGATTGAAGCGCAGCTGCTCCAGCGCCGCATCGGCCAGACGGGCCTTGCCATACACCGAGGTCGGGCCGTCCAGCTCCTCGCTGTCGTCACGCTCCAGTATCCACGGCAGGCGCGGCGTTTCGGCCAGGCCGGAGCGGATGTCGATCTGCGCTGCCGGATCGGTGTACGGGCCGGAGGTATCGTAGACCGTCACCGGCGGGTTGGCCTCGGCGCCGAACGAGGCCGGCGTGTCGGCCTGCGCGATCTGGCGCATCGGCACGCGGATGTCGGCGCGGCTGCCTGACACATAGATCTTGCGGGAATTGGGAAGTGGCTGTATCGCTGCCTCGTCCACCGTGGCGGTGGCGGACATGAATGTCGGGTTGGCGTTCATTTGGCTCCTTTGTAGGGCTACAGGAGCCAGCAAAGGAGGTTGGACGAGCACCCGCACCATGCGTGCGCGGCAGACATCCTAAGCTTCCCTTCGCTGGCATTATCCAGATCAGGTTCGGAGGGTATTTCTCACCCGCGCCGTTTGCACGACGCAGGACCCCTAGCGTTTGCCGCCTTGCGGCAGCGCGACGATTATAACGCCGTGGTGGCAAAAGTGGCAAAAATCCGACAATCCCTGCGTGCCCCTCGGGTATAGTGTCCTCATGCCATACAGCAATGCTCCACACCGCCTCCCCCCGCTGGCCCGCCTGCCGCGCGTCCTGGCGGCGGTATGCCTGCTACTGGCGACGCTGGCAGCGGGCGGGCCGGCGCGCGCCGACGGCGGCGAGCGCTGGGACAGCCTGTCCTACACCGCCTTCAAGCGCTACGTGCACAATGACATCAGCAGCGGCCTGTGTTTCGCCCAGGACCGCCAGGGCTTCATCTGGATCGGCACCCAGGCCGGGCTGGTGCGCTGGGACGGCAACCGCCACGTCAAATACCTGGCCGACGCGCGCGACGACGCGCTGCCCGACAGCTATGTCATGAGCGTGCATGTCGACGCCAGAGGCCGGCTGTGGGCCGGCATGAGTTCAGGCGGACTGGTGCGCTACGACGCCGAGCGCGACAACTTCGTGCGCTACCGCGCCAGTCCCACCGGCCTGCGCGATCCGCGCGTGGCCGTCATCATCGACGACGGTGCGGACGGTCTATGGATCGCCACCGGCAGCGGCCTCGACCACCTGGCGGCGGACAGCCGCTTCAACCGCCTCGGCGATGCCTATAACGCCGGCGCACTGCCCGCCGGCGGCATCGATACGCTGCTGCGCGCGGCAGACGGCAGCCTGTGGGCCGGCACCCGGCGCGGCCTGTTCCACTTGCAGCAGGGCCGGGCGGCGCAACAGATCCCGCTCGGCGGCCAGGCCGGCCTGCCGATCAGCGCGCTGTTCCGCGACAGCAGCGGCCGGCTGTGGATCGGCAGCCGCACCAGCGGCGCCTTCGTGCTGGCGCCGGGCGAGACGAGCGCTGCGGCGGTGCAGGAAAGCGGCCCGCAGCCGACGCTGCAGGGCGAACGGGTGTCGGCCATCGTCGAAGCCGCGCCCGGCGAAATCTGGCTGGCGACCAACGGCGCCAACGGCGGCATCGTGGCGCTGGACGTGCAGCACCACAGCACGCGCCGCATCCGCCACCGCGCCGACGCGCCCGACAGCCTGGCCGACAACGACGTCATGGCCATGTTCCGCGAGCGCAGCGGCATCATCTATGCATCGAATATGGCCGGCATCAGCCAGCACGCGCCGCAGCCGCGCGCGGTCGCCACCATCCGCTACCTGGATGCCGGCCGCAGCGGCGTCCTCAGCGTGCCCAGCACGCTGGTCGGCGCCGACGGCCGGCTGTGGCTGGGCATGATCAACGGCGGGCTGGCCGTGGTCGATCCGCGCGACGGTCTCAGCACGCGACTGTCGGCCAGCAACGGCTTGACGCAGGGCCGCGTGCTGTCCAGCGCGTTGGGTCCGGATGGCGAGGTCTACCTCGGCACCCAGAACGGCTTGTTCCGCGCCGCGCCCGATGGCAGCCGCGCGCAGCGGATCAAGCTGCCGCAACGGCGCAACGAGGATGAGGTCTGGTCGCTGGCGGTAAGCGGCCGCACGCTGTGGGTCGGCGGGCTGGACGGCCTGTGGGCGCTGGCGCTACGAGCCGATGCGCCGCCGCGCCTGCTGCGGCATGAAGAACAAAGCCTCGGCGATGCGCGCGTCACCGCCATCCTGCCGGTCGGCGATGATGTGTGGGTCGGCACACGCACCGGCCTGGCGCGCGTCGGCCAACACGAGGTCGAACAAGTGCCAACCGACTTGTCCACGCCGGACCGGCTGCCGCCCGGCTATGTGTCGTCGCTGCTGATGGATGACAAGGGCCGCCTGTGGCTAAGCAATTTTGGCACAGGCGTGGTCATCCTGGAGCGCACCGATGCCGACGGCCGCCGCCGTTTCCGCCGGCTCGGCATGCAGCAAGGGCTGCCCGACAGCGGCGGCAACAAGCTGCTGCAAGACCGCCAGGGCATGATCTGGGCCAGCACCGACGCCGGCCTGGCGCGCATCGACCCGCGCTCCTTCGCCGTTCAGCCCCTCGGCCCCGGCGAGGGCGTGCACATACCGACCTACTGGACCAATTCCGGCGCCGTCACGCCGGACGGCGATCTGGTGTTCGGCGGCTTGAGCGGCATCACCGTGGTCAAGCCGCAGGCGCTGGCGGCCTGGCGCTACACGCCGCCGGTGGTGGTGACGCGGATTCTGCTGAACGACAAGGACATCCCGTTCGCCGCGTACAACCAGGGGCTGGGCGCCAGGGCGGCGCCGATCGTGGTCACCACGGCGGCGCGCGAGCGCGGCTTCTCGCTGGAGTTCGCCGCGCTCGACTATACGGCGCCGGAGCGCAACCGCTATGCCTACATGCTGAAGGGCTTCGATTCCAACTGGGTCGGCACCGAAGCGTCATCGCGCCGCGCCAGCTACAACAACCTGCCGCCGGGCGACTATGTGCTGCAACTGCGCGGCTCCAACCGCAACGGCGACTGGGCGCCGACGCTGGACGTGCCGGTGCGCGTGCTGCCGGCCTGGCATCAGCAGACGCTGGCGCGGGCGGCGCTGGTGGCGCTGGCGCTGCTGGCCGGCGCCGGCCTGCTGCACGCGCGCACCGCCTATCTGCGCCGTCGCCAGCACGAGCTGGAAGCGATGGTCGAGACGCGCACCGCCGAACTGCGCGCCACGCAGGCGCAGCTGGAAACGCTGGCCTACGGCGATCCGCTGACCGGGCTGTCGAACCGTCGCCTGTTCAACGACGAGTTGCGCCATCTGGTGGCGCAGACCGAGCGTGGCGGCCCGGCATTCACGCTGCTGCTGATCGACCTGGACCGCTTCAAGCCGGTCAACGACACGCTCGGTCACGACGCCGGCGACGCGCTGCTGGCCGCCACCGCCGAGCGCCTGCGCGCGGCAGTGCGCGAAGCGGACCGGCCATTCCGGCTGGGCGGCGACGAGTTTGCCGTGTTGCTTAGCCAGACCGCCGAGCGTGACACGCTGGAACCGGTGTGCGCGCGCATCCTCGCCAATCTGGCGGCGCCGCTGCCGCATGGCGCGGCGGTGATCGAAATCAGCGCCAGCATCGGCGCCGCCGTCCACTGCGCCGGCGACAGCCATGAACAACTCTACAAGCGCGCCGACATCGCCCTGTATGACGCCAAGGCAGCCGGACGCAATACCTGGCGGCTCAGTCCTTGAAGGCCGGCGTGGACTTGCTCATGGCGGCCGTCATCGCGGCTTGCAGGTCGGCCGACATCAACATGGCGGCGTTCCAGGTGGCGACGTAGTTGAGGCCATCGGCGACCGAATGGTCGCGCGCATAGCTGATCATTTCCTTGACCCCGCGCACCGACAGCGGCGACTTGGCGGCGATTTGCGCGGCAATCTCGCGCACGCCGGCGCGCAAGGCCTCCGGCGCGTCGAACACGCGGTTGACCAGACGGATTTCCTTCGCCTCGGCGGCATCGAACTTGCGCGCCGTGTAGGCCAGCTCGCGCGTGATGCCCTCGCCGATCAGGCGCGGCAGGCGTTGCAGGGTGCCCACATCGGCCACCATGCCGATCTCGGTTTCCTTGATGGCGAACCAGGCGTCGGACGAGCAATAGCGCATGTCGGCGCAACAGATCAGATCGATGCCGCCGCCGACGCAGGCGCCGTGCACGGCTGCCAGCACCGGTTTGCGGCAGCGTTCCAGGCTGCTCAGCGTGTCCTGCAGGTCGAGAATCACACGCCGCAGGTTCTCCCGCGTGCGGCCGTCGCAGTCATCGCGCACCTGCGCGCCGACGCCCAGCATCATCTGCAGATCGATGCCCGACGTGAACGCCTTGCCCTCGCCTTCCAGGATGGCCACGCGAATCTCCGGCGTCGCATCGATGTAGCGGAAGGCGCTGCGGATCTCGTTCCACATCACCGCATTCATCGCATTCAACTTGTCCGGCCGGTTCAGCCGCACGGTGGCAATATGCTGTTCCACGCTCAAGGTCAGTGTTTCAAAGTTCGGCATGCACGCTCCTCCTTGTAATGATTACCATTCCAACACTGCCACAAGAATGCGCAGCCAGGGCTGCGTCATCTATAATGGCTGTTTTCGCAAACGCATTTCTAACATATATCAGCCATATCATGGAATTAGCCAAGTCTTTCGAGCCTGCCGACATTGAACAGTTCTGGCGCAGCGAGTGGGAGTCGCGCGGTTACTACAGCGCCACCCTCGACGCCGGCAAACCTTCTTTCAGCATCCAGCTGCCGCCGCCGAACGTCACCGGCACCCTGCACATGGGCCATGCATTCAACCAGACCATCATGGATGGCCTGACCCGCTATCACCGCATGCTGGGCCATAACACCGCCTGGATCCCTGGCACCGACCACGCCGGCATCGCTACCCAGATCGTGGTGGAGCGCCAGCTGGACGCGCAGAAGATCTCGCGCCACGACCTCGGCCGCGAAGAATTCATCAAGAAAGTCTGGGAGTGGAAAGAGAAATCCGGCTCCACCATCACCGGCCAGATGCGCCGCCTGGGCGCCTCGCCAGACTGGAAACGCGAATATTTCACGATGGACGAGCCGCGCTCGAAAGTCGTCACCGACGTCTTCGTGCGCCTGCACGAGCAAGGCCTGATCTACCGCGGCAAGCGCCTGGTCAACTGGGACCCGGTGCTGGGCACCGCCGTCTCCGACCTGGAAGTGGTGTCGGAAGAGGAAAACGGTTCGATGTGGTACATCAAGTACCCGCTGGCCGATGGCAGCGGCTCGCTGACCGTGGCCACCACCCGTCCTGAAACCATGCTGGGCGACGTCGCCGTGGCGGTCGATCCAACCGACGAACGCTATCTGCCGCTGGTTGGCAAGATGCTGACGCTGCCGCTGGTCGGCCGCGAAATCCCGATCATCGCCGACGAATACGTCGACAAGGCCTTCGGCACCGGCTGCGTGAAGATCACCCCGGCACACGACTTCAACGACTACGCCGTCGGCCAGCGCCACAAACTGGCGATGCCGTCGATCCTGACGCTGGAAGCGAAGATTGTGGACGACGCACCGGAAGCCTACCGTGGTCTGGACCGCTTCGTCGCGCGTAAAAAAATCGTCGCCGACCTGGAAGCGCAAGGCCTGCTGGAAGAAGTCAAACCGCACAAGCTGATGGTGCCGCGCGGCGACCGTACCGGCGTGGTCATCGAGCCGATGCTGACCGACCAGTGGTTCGTCGCCATGAGCAAGCCGGCGCCGGAAGGCACGTTCAATCCGGGCAAATCGATCGCCGAAGTGGCGCTGGAAAAGGTCGCTACTGGCGAAATCAAATTCGTGCCGGAAAACTGGAGCACCACCTACAACCAGTGGCTGAACAACATCCAGGACTGGTGCATCTCGCGCCAGCTGTGGTGGGGTCACCAGATCCCGGCGTGGTACGACGACGCCGGCAACATCTTTGTCGCCAAGACCGAAGCAGAAGCCGTCGCGCAAGCCGCCGCCAAAGGCATCACCGCGCCGCTGCGCCGCGACAACGACGTGCTGGACACCTGGTTCTCGTCCGCGCTGGTGCCGTTCTCCACCCTCGGCTGGCCGGAAGAAACGCCTGATATCAAGGCCTTCCTGCCATCGTCGGTGCTGGTGACCGGCTTCGACATCATCTTCTTCTGGGTGGCGCGCATGGTCATGATGACCGCGCACTTCACCGGCAAGGTGCCGTTCGAAACCGTTTATGTGCACGGTCTGGTGCGCGACTCGCAGGGCCAGAAGATGTCCAAGTCCAAGGGCAACACGCTGGACCCGATCGACCTGATCGACGGCATCGGCGTGGAAGAACTGGTAGCCAAGCGCACCACCGGCCTGATGAACCCGAAAGACGCCGAAAAAATCGCCAAGGCCACCCGCAAGGAATTCCCGAACGGCATCGCCGCCTACGGCACCGACGCGGTGCGCTTCACGATGGCCTCGTACGCCTCGCTGGGCCGCAACATCAACTTCGACCTGGGCCGCGCCGAAGGCTACCGCAACTTCTGCAACAAGCTGTGGAACGCCACCCGCTTCGTGATGATGAACACCGAGGAGAAAGACTGCTCGGCCAGCGAAGCCGACCTGTCGAACGCCGACAAGTGGATCATTTCGCTGCTGCAAAAGGCCGAGCTGGACGTCGCCAAGGGCTTTGAAGACTACCGCTTCGACAACATCGCCTCGACCATCTACAAATTCGTTTGGGATGAGTATTGCGACTGGTATCTGGAAGTGGCCAAAGTGCAGGTGCAGAACGGCACCGAAGGCCAGCAACGCGCCACCCGTCACACGCTGCTGCGCGTGCTGGAAGTGGTGCTGCGTCTGGCGCACCCGGTGATCCCGTTCGTCACCGAAGCGCTGTGGCAAGCGGTCGCGCCGCTGGCCGGCAAGACTGGCGACTCGATCATGATGCAGCCCTACCCGATCGCCAACACCGCCCATATCGACGAATCGGCCGAAGCCTGGATGCAGCAGCTGAAAGCGCTGACCGACGCCACCCGCAACCTGCGCGGCGAAATGCAGCTGGCGCCGTCGCTGCGCGTGCCGCTGATCGTCGAACCGGGCAACGCCGCCGAGAAAGCTGCAATGGAAGGTTACGCGCCGTACGTGCAATCGCTGGCCAAGCTGGCCGAAGTGCAGATCGTCGACGCGCTGCCGGAATCGCCGGCCGCCGTCTGCATTGTCGGCACCACCAAGATGATGCTGAAAGTGGAAATCGACGTCAAAGCCGAGCGTGAGCGCCTGAGCAAGGAAATCACCCGTCTGGAAGGCGAGATTACCAAGGCCAACGGCAAGCTGTCGAACGAAAGCTTCGTCGCCCGCGCCCCGGCTGAAGTAGTGGCGCAAGAGAAAGAACGCGTCGCCAACTTCTCGGCCACGCTGGACAAGATGCGCGAACAAATCGCCAAACTGCCAGCCGCCTAAACCCTGGCGTCGGCCATAGCCAACGCCCCAAAACCGGTGTCAATTTTGACACCGGTTTTTTTTATGTCTCGCCGCGACGCTTGGATTGGGCGGTGTGAGGCGCGAGTACAAAGGTGCAGCTGAGCAGGTGGCTACGCTCCTCGGTACGCGGATGGCTCATCAGCTCGCACAGGCGCTCCAGCAACTGGTTGGCTTCCCTCAGCTCCGATTCGCTCAGCCAGGCTTTGTTGCGCGCGGCCCACAGCTGCCGCGCCGGGCCTTCGGTCACCACACCCGCTTCTTGCAACGCCTCACCGAAATCTTTTTCTGCCACCTGCAACAGACCGTGGGCAAACTTGCTCAGCGCGGCAATGTGGCGCTCGTTGTCCGTTTTGTATGCCAGCCGCAATGGCCGCACCGGCTCGCCTGCCAGGCGATAGCGGCGCTCATCGCCGTCCAGCTCAATCATCAGTTTAGCCTTGCACAGCAGTTTCAGATGGTAGTACAGACCGTCCGCGTGCCGGCCCAGTTCCAGTGCCATCTCTGCTGCACTGGCTTCACCACCAAGCGCGGCCAATGTGTCGACGATCTCCTGGCGAATCGGCGAGGACAGCAACATGATCAGCTTGGGGTCGCTGATTGCCCGGTAGTCGATTTTCATCGTCTTTGCCTTTGTTGAAAAATACCTATATTATTTCAACAAACAACTACCTGCAAGCCATGCCGATGAAAACCACGTTGCTAATGCTGATGTTGCCCCTGCTCCCCTTTGCCGTGCTCGCTGGGCCACTACAGGACGACGTGGCGTTTGTCCGGCAAACGATCTCCGCTCAGCATCCGGATCTCGGTTTTTCAGCCGATCCGCAGGCGGTAAGCGCGGCGCTGGACGCGATTGCCGCCGCCGCACCCGCGCAGGTGACGCGTGATGAGGCCTGGCGCCGGCTATCAACGGTGAATCCATTGTTCGCCGATGCGCATCTGTTCATCGCTTACGATGACTGGCGTGGCGATGCCACCGCGCATCTGCAAGCCGGCGGTGGCCTGTTTCCTTTGGAGGTGGAGATTGACGGTGACAGCCAGTTGCGCGTCCGCGCTGCCTTGGGTGGTGGCGTCAGCGATCTGGCCGGTGCCCGTATCACGGCCATTAACGGCGTTTCGGCCGAGACCGCCATCGCGGCAGCGCTGCAACGCGCACATGGCGATACGCCGCTGTTCCGCGCCAATCTCGCGTCCCAGCGCTGGTGGTTGTATCACTTGAAACTGTACGGTGCGACACAACGCTATCAACTCGATCTGGCGCGCAATGGTCGTCAATGGCAAATCACCCTGCCCGCCAGCACGCAAGCGCCAGCCATCCTACGCACCGACCACGCGCCGTTCAGTTTTGAGATCGGGCCAGATGGTACGGCAACACTGAAAGTAAGCAGCTTCGATCATGCGCTCAAGGAACGCTTGCTGGCGCTGACGCAAGCAGCATTCGAGCAACTACGCCAACGACGTATCACCACGCTTTACATCGATATCAGCGAAAACGGCGGCGGCGACGACGATATGTGGCTGGACGGCCTGATGCCTTACCTGGCCAGCAAGCCTTACCGCACCGGCTCCACCTACACCAAGAAAGACGGTAATGGCGAAATCCAGACCTGGCGCCAGCCGCAACCGGACAAGCTCTACAACGGCAAGGTGATGCTCGTCATCGGCCCATCGACATATTCCTCGGCAATTCTGTTTGCCAACGTGATGCAGGATTTCGGCTTTGGCACACTGACCGGCACCGGCAATGCCGCGCGCCGCACACAGTCCGGCGGTATCCGTAAGTACACCTTGCCGAACAGCGGGCTGGTGCTGTGGGTGCCGCGCTTTGTGCTCGATCCGCCAGCAGGCGCCCCGCAACGCGGTACGCTGCTGGCGCCGCGCTGATTACTGCGCCAGCAGCTCGGCGTAGCGGGCGATGTCGATGTTGCCGCCGCTGATGATGATGCCGACGCGCTTGCCTTTCAGCTGTTCCTTCATCGCACGCGCCGCAGCCAGCCCCAGGCCGCTGGTCGGCTCCACCACAATCTTCATGCGCTCGGCGAAGAAACGCATTTCGGTGCGCAGCTGTTCGTCGCTGGCGGTAAGGATGTCATCCACATCGCGCTGAATGATGGGGAAAGTCAGGTTGCCGAGGTGTTGCGTCTGGGCGCCGTCGGCAATTGTCTTCGGCGTGTCGATGTGGACAATGCTGCCGCTGCGGAACGATTGCTGACCGTCGTTGCCGGCCTCCGGCTCCACGCCAAATAGCTTGGCCGACGGCGACAAGGCACGCGTCGCCAGCGCGGTTCCGCTCAGCAAGCCGCCGCCACCGAGCGGCGCAAATACGTAATCCAGGCGCCCCACTTCCTCAAACAATTCCTTGGCTGCCGTGCCCTGACCGGCGATCACGTCCGCATGATCATATGGCGGAATCAGGGTCAGGCCATGTTTGGCGGCCAGATCACGGCCGATCTGCTCGCGGTCTTCGGTATAACGGTCATAGATCACCACCGTGGCGCCATAGCCGCGCGTGGCGGCAACCTTGGCGGCCGGCGCATCATGCGGCATCACGATGGTCGCCGGGATGCCCAGCAGCTTGGCCGACAGCGCCACACCTTGCGCGTGATTGCCCGACGAAAACGCCACCACGCCCGCCTTGCGCTGCGCCGGCGTGAACCTGGACAGCGCGTTGTAGGCGCCGCGGAATTTGAACGCGCCCATGCGCTGGAAATTCTCGCACTTGAAGAAGACTTCGGCGCCCAGTTCGGCGTTAGCGGTGGTGGAACTCAGCACGGGGGTGCGGTGGGCAACGCCGGCAATGCGCTCGGACGCGGCAACCACGTCTTCAAAAGTAGGGAGTGTCATGTTCATTCCTATGGTGGATTAGCGCGCGTCGTTGTAGACGGTGGCGCGGGAGACGTTGAGGTAGGCGGCGACGATGTCCATCGCCCGGCGCACATCGCTGAGGCCGCACTCTTTCAGCTCGCGCATCAGCGCCTTGCGCTCGTCGGATTTCAAGGCGCGCGGCGTACTGCCGAGGCGGGCGGCGAACTGGTCGATGCGCTGGCGGATGGCATCGGCGCCGGCCGGGGCCATGGTTTCGTTGACAGCGGCGGCGGTATCGACGCTGCCGAATTGCGTCAGCATGGTGTTCAGGCTGCGGAACACGGTCAAATCGACGTTCAAGCACAGTGCGGCGACATACTTGCCTTCGCTGTCCTTGATGCCGATCGAGGTGCTTTTGGCCAGACGGCCATCCGGGAAGGTGTTGGGATAGTTGGCGATAACCTGCTCAAAGGCAGGATCGGCCGCACGCGCGAGGCCGAGTTCGGTCGCAGGGGCGCCGACCTCGCGGCCGGACAGGTTGTTGTGGATCGCCAGAATGGCGTGCTCCGGCTGCGTCAAGTCGTGCAGCACCACTTCGCAAAACGGCGCCAGGGTTTTGCCCAGCCCATCCGCAACTTGCTGCATCTGCGCCAGCAGGTTTTGATGTTCAGATGATTTTTTCATCTGAACATATTATCTCATTTTAGACTTTTTGTGCAATCTCGGACCGGGGTCGGGTTTATTACAACGTAGGAATTTTGGACGATACCCTCTAATTAGCACGACCGGTCCATTCGTATAATGGGTCACACAAAAACAACCTTGGAGACGTAAATGAAATTCCTCGCATTCATTGCAGCAGCAGCCATCGCCATCCCGGCCTTCGCGCAAACCAGCTCGCCGGCAGGCCTGTGGAAAAACATCGACGATGAAACCGGCAAGCCGAAAGCGCTGATCCGCATCACCGAAAACAACGGCGTGCTGAGCGGCCAGATCGAAAAGCTGTTCCGCGACGCCAACGAAGACCAGAATCCCAAGTGCGACAAATGCGAAGGCGCGCGCAAGGATCAGCCGATCATCGGCATGACCATCCTGTCCAACCTGAAAAAAGACGGCGATGAATACAACGGCGGCGAGATCCTCGACCCGAACAACGGCAAGGTGTACAAGAGCAAGGCGCACCTGACCGACGGCGGCAAGAAACTGAACGTGCGCGGCTACATCGGCATGCCGATGCTGGGCCGCTCGCAGACCTGGGTGCGCCAGGAGTAATTACTGCTTGATGCCCTTGCCGGTGGCAGTCCAGTAGATGCCGCCCATCAGGTGCGACAGGTATTGCGGGTCGCGGTACATATTGCCGTCGTGCCCCAGGGCCGTAACGAACACGCGGCCCCTCTCCACGTGGTGATACCAGCTCAGCGGATGATCCTTGCCCATGCCGTGTGACACCTGCCCCGGCCAGATCTTGGTCGGGTCGTAGCTGGTCTCGTCCACATTCAGCACCGGATTGATACGGACCTGATAGGGATTGTCGAACACATAGAACTCGTCGCTCCAGATCCAGTGATCCGGCAGGCCGAAGACAGCGGGGAACTTCTTATCGGCCACATCGACCACGCCGGTCTGCAACATCGGATGGTTGCCGGTGCGGCGGCCGATCAGTTTTTCGTACCAGGGCCAGGTGTTCGGCGGAATGATCAGCGAACGGTGCACCAGCATGGCGTTGCCGCCGGCCTGCATATACTCCTCAAACTTCTTGCGGCGCGCTTCATTCAGTTCTTCCGGCGGCGTGTTCAGCAACATCACGGCAGCGTATTGCTTCAGGTCGCCGTCGAAGACTTCCGGCTTGTTGGTGTAGGTCATTTCAAACGCGTGCAGCTTGCCCAGCCTTTCAAGGCTTTCGCGCGCGATCGGGATGTATTCATAGTGGTATTTGCTCGGCATGGCCAGCACCAGGATCTTGTACTGGCTGTCGGCTTGGACGCCGGATGCCACCATCAAACCGGCCGCCACGGCCAGCACGCTCTTCTTCATCGTCTCCTCCAGGAAAAGTTAGCGCTATCATTTTTGTCATAGTCTAACCCAAGGTGATACGATTTGGCCAAATGAAAATAGTTCTCAACGCGATAGGCATTTTGGCGGTGATTCTGGGGGTGCTCGGCATCTTCCTGCCGCTCTTGCCGACCACACCTTTCCTGCTGCTGGCGTCCGCATGTTTCGCGCGCGCCTCGCCGCGCATGCACAACTGGCTGCAAACCAACAAGGTGTTCGGCAAATACCTGCGCGACTACGAAAACGGCAAAGGCATCCCGCTGCGCGGCAAGGTCTGGATACTGATCTTCATGTGGGGCTCGATGAGCTACTCGATCTGGCGCACCGATCATTTGTGGGTGCGGCTGCTGATCATCACGGTCGGCATCTGCGTCACCACCTATCTCACCCGCTTCGTGCCGACCATGCGTATTCCGCCATCCCCTGCTGACGGCGAATGATGTTCATCAGCGTGCGCAGCGCCGGATGCTTGTGGCGGCGGCTGCTGTAGTACATATGAAACGGCTCGCCCCTGGCAGCGTGTTCCGGCAGCACGATGCGCAGGCTGCCATCCGCGAGTTCGGCGGCTATCCGTTGTTCCAGCAAGTAGGCCAGGCCCATGCCGGCCCTGGCGGCGGCGATGGTGGTGGCGGTATCGTTGATGGTGATGGCGCCAGGCACACGCAGCCGGCGTCCGCGACTAAGTTCCCACTTGTAGCTGGAGTTATCGCCCAGCAGTAGTTGCAAACAGGTGTGGCGCGCCAGATCGTCCGGATGCGTGAGCGCTTCATGCGCGTCCAGATAGGACGGCGCGGCGGCAATCACCCAGCGCTGCGCCTCACTGAGCGGAACGGCGATCATGTCCTCCGGCACGTAATGGCCGTAGCGGATGCCGGCGTCATAGCCTTCGGCGACGATATCGATAGGCCGGTCCTCGACCACCACCGTCAGCCGCACGTCCGGGTGCTGGCGCGCGAACTCGGGCAGCGCCGGCGCAATCAGCAAATGCGCCGCGTCGGAAAACACGTTCAGACGCAACTCGCCGTAACGGCCGCTGCCCGGCGCATCCAGTCCGGCCAGCGCATCGCCGATCTTGTCGAAGCCTTCTTCGATACGCTGCGCCAGTTCGCGGCCGACAGCGGTGGCGGAGACGGCACGGCTGCTGCGGTTCAGCAGCTTGGTGGCCAGCCGCTCTTCCAGCCGCCGCATCGCGTGGCTGACGGCGGACGGCGTCAGGCCCAGCTGGATCGCGGCGCCCTTGAAACTGCCGGTGCGCATGATGGTGAGGAAGACTCTCAGGTCGGTAAGGTCGACCCGGTCAAATATAGACATGAACAGCGCTCAATCTAACGATGAATGTGAATCATCTTCGAATCGTACCATGTAGTGCTATAACTACTGTCTTTGAATTATCGGAAAAATTATGAAGCAGAGAACCTTCGGCCGCACCGGCAAAACCGTCTCGGAAATCGGCTTTGGCGCCTGGGCCATCGGCGGCGCCTGGGGTGATGTCTCCAAGGAAGACGCCAAGGCGGCGCTGCATGCGACGCTGGATTCCGGCGTCACCTTCATCGATACCGCCGACGTCTACGGCGACGGCCGCTCGGAACAGCTGATCGCCGAAGTGCTGAAGGAGCGCGGCGGTGAAAAACCGTATGTGGCTACCAAGCTCGGCCGCCGTCTGTCGCCGCATGTCGCCGACGGCTACACCAGGGAAAACCTGACCGCATTCGTCGACCGCTCGCTGAGCAATCTGCAAACCGACTGCCTCGATCTGGTGCAGCTACACTGCCCACCGCCTGCGGTCTACTACCGGCAGGAAGTGTTCGGCTACCTGGACGATCTGGTCGCAGCCGGCAAGATCCGCCACTACGGCGTTTCGGTGGAAAAAGTCGAAGAGGCGCTAAAGGCCATCGAATTCCCCAACGTCCAGTCGATCCAGATCATCTACAACATCTTCCGCCAGCGCCCTGCTTCGCTGTTTTTCGCGGAGGCGAAAAAGCGCCAGGTCGGCGTGATCGCGCGCGTGCCGCTGTCGTCCGGTCTGCTGACCGGCAAGATGACTGCCGCCACCGCCTTTGCCGCCGATGACCACCGCGCATTCAACCGCAACGGCGAAGCCTTCGACAAGGGCGAAACCTTCTCCGGCGTGCCATATGACGTGGCGCTGGAGGCGGTGGAGGAAATCCGCAAGCTGGTGCCGGCCAACGCCACCATGGCGGAATTTGCGCTGCGCTGGATTCTGATGGAAGACGCCGTCAGCACCGTGATTCCGGGCGCACGCAATGCGGTGCAAGCGCAGGCCAACGCCCGCGCCAGCGCGCTGCCGGCCCTGCCTGCCGACACCATGGACGCGCTGCGCGAAATCTATCGCCACCGTATTGCGCAGTATGTCCACCACAGCTGGTAATCAGCTGGCCTGTTTGGTCGGCATCACCACCACCTGCTGCAGGTTCACATGCTTGGGCTGGGTGGCGAGGAAGCCGACCACTTCAGCCACGTCCTGCGGCTGCAGCAACTCCATGCTCTGCGCGGCCCCGGCGAACCAGTCCTTGGCGCCCTGAAAAGTCCAGTGGCCTTGCAGCTCGGTTTCGGTGATGCCGGGCTCGATCAGCGACACGCGGATATTCTTCGGCCCCAGTTCCGCGCGCAGGTGACGGCTCAGGTGGCTGACATAGGCCTTGGTGCCGCTGTACACGGCGAAGTACGGATAGATGTTCTGCGCGGCGATCGACGAGGTGTTGACCAGGTCGGCCACGGCGCCCTGCTCCGCGCTCTTGACCAGCTGTGGCACGAAAGCGGAGATCACGCGCATCACGCCGGTGACGTTGAGGTCGATCTGATGCTCCCAGGCGCCGGTCTCGCCTGCTTCGATGGCGCCCGGCAGCATCACGCCGGCATTGTTGAACACCAGGTTGGCCGGACCATAGGCCTGCTCCACGGCGGCGGCCGCCGCATCCACCGATGCCTGATCGGTCACGTCGACCACCAGCGCCAGCGCTTCCCCGCCGGCGGCGCGGATTTCGCTGACCGCTTGGTCCAGCACCTTCTTGCGGCGCGCCAGCAAGGCCACCTTGGCGCCACGGGCCGCCAGCAATTTAGCAGTGGAAAGGCCGATGCCGCTCGATGCACCGGTGATGACAGCTACGCGATTTTTCACGATGAGTTCTCCTGTTGGGTTGAAAGACAGGTGAACTATAGACGCGCCACCACAACCAAAGTAGTGGCGAAAAAACGTTTCAATAGCAACTAAAAGTTGATATAGAACTGTTCGCTGTCAAGCAGGCGCTCAACGGTGAAATCAATGAAGCGGCGCACACGGCCCGGCATGTCGGTGCGCTGCGGGAAGTACAGGTAGAAGCCCATGCGCTCGCTGACGAATTCTGTCAGCAGCGGCTTCAGCTTGCCGGCGCGAATGGCGGCAGTGGCGTTGATGCTGTCGATCTGGCCGATGCCCATGCCGGACAGCACGGCCTGCAGTTCCGTATCCGGATCGTTGCTGAGCAAGACCGGCTGCACCTGATGGAACACGGTGCCGCCATCAATCTCGAACTCCCAGGCCATCGGCTTGCCGCTGCCGGGCTGACGGTAGGCGGTGCAGCGATGCGCGGCCAGATCGTCCAGCGTGCGCGGCGTGCCGTGGCGCTTCAGATAGGCTGGCGTGGCACAGACGATTTGCTGCACTGGAAACAAGCGGCGGCTGATGATTTGCGCGTCCGGTGCATTGCCGCCACGGAAGCCGACGTCGATGCGGTCGTGGACCAGATCGGCAAAGCCGTCTTCCTGGATCAGGTCGATCTGAATGTTGGGATATTGCTGCTGGAATTCGGCCAGCAAGGGCATCAGCACGCGACGGCCGATGGAGCCGGAGGCGGCTACGCGAATCAATCCTTCGTCCTCGCGCGCGGCGTTGCGGGCGCGCGCCAATGCACCGACCACGCCGTCCAGACTGGGCTTGATGGACTCCAGCAGACGCTGGCCTTCCTCGGTCAGCGAGCTATTGCGGGTGGTACGGTGAAACAGCCGTACGCCCAGATGCTGCTCAAATTGCCGGATGGTTTTGCTCACCGCCTGCGGCGTAGTGCCTTGCGCCTCCGCGACCTTGTTGAAGCTGCCCAGTTCGGCAGCACGAATAAAGGTCGAGATGGCGCGCAGTTCATCCATGCTTGCGTTTTGCCAGATGACGGTCGAGGCTGTTGGCGAAGTTCTGCCGGTCCGACTGGCTGAAGGCGGCCGGGCCGCCGGTGTCGACGCCGCTGCCGCGCAGCTCGTCCATGAAGGCGCGCATGGTCAGCATCTGTGCGATGTTGTCGTTGGTGTAGAACTCCCCGCGCGGGTTGAGCGCGTAGCCACCCTTCTTCAGCACGTCGGAGGCCAGCGGGATGTCGCCGGTGACCACCAGGTCGCCCGGTTCCAGCAGACGGACGATTTCCTGGTCGGCCACATCGGCGCCGGACGGCACCTGCACCGAACGGATAAACCGCGATGGCGGCACACGCAACAGCTGGTTGGCCACCAGCGTAACCTGCATCTGCGTGCGGTCGGCCACGCGGTACAGAATCTCCTTGATCACGGCGGGACAGGCGTCCGCATCCACCCAGATCTGCATTACAGATCGCTCCACAACTCGCCGTTGGGACTGAGGCGCGGCGGCGTGACGCCAAAGTGCTTATAGGCGGCCGGCGTGGCCACGCGGCCGCGCGGCGTGCGTTGCAAAAACCCTTGCTGGATCAGATAAGGTTCCAGCACATCTTCAATGGTGTCGGCCGCTTCGCCGATGGCGGCAGCCAGGTTGCCGATGCCGACCGGGCCGCCGCCGAATTTGTACAGCACCGCTTCCAGCAGCTTGCGGTCCATGACGTCGAAGCCGACCGTGTCAACATCCAGCATGACCAGTGCGGCGTCGGCCACGGCCTTGGTGATTTCGCCGTTGCTCTTCACTTCGGCGTAGTCGCGCACACGGCGCAGCAAGCGGTTGGCGATCCGCGGCGTGCCGCGTGCGCGGCGGGCCACTTCGTGCGCGCCTTCGGGGTCGATGACGGCTTTCAGCAGCGCGGCGCTGCGCGTGACAATCTGGGTCAACTCGGCCGTGTTGTAGAACTCCAGCCGGGCGACGATGCCGAAGCGGTCACGCAACGGGTTGGTCAGCATGCCGGCGCGGGTGGTGGCGCCGACCAGCGTGAACGGTTGCAGGTCGAGCTTGACCGAACGCGCGGCCGGGCCTTCGCCGATCATGATGTCGATCTGGTAGTCTTCCAGCGCCGGGTACAGGATCTCTTCGACCACCGGCGACAGGCGGTGGATCTCGTCGATGAACAGGACGTCGTTGGCTTCCAGGTTGGTCAGGATGGCGGCCAGGTCGCCGGGGCGCTCCAGCACCGGGCCGGAGGTCTGGCGCAGGTTGACGCCCATTTCGCGGGCGATGATGTTGGCCAGCGTGGTCTTGCCCAGGCCCGGCGGCCCGAACAGCAGCGTGTGGTCGAGCGCCTCCTGGCGCTTGCGGGCGGCGGAGATGAAAATCTCCAGCTGGTCGCGGATTTTGGCTTGCCCGACATATTCATCGAGATGCTTGGGACGCAGCGCGCGTTCGATCGCCTCTTCGTTCGGAGAGGACGGCGCCGCGTCGATGATGCGCTGCTCGGTAAAATTGTCGGTCTGTATGCTCATACAGCTATTTTACCCTGCCTCGGCGATCGGCTTACTCAAGTTTGGGCGGGGTCCGCAATATGCGCGTGTAATATTTATCCAGCCGCCAATTATTAATTCTGCTTTGCCGCAGTTCCCATTCCGTCAACGTTCGATTTGGCATGCCCTGTGCCGAATAGTCCTTGCCAGCTAAAACCGTGGCACCAATGACGTAACCCTTCTGTGCAAGTATATGACCACGCAAGTTGGCAAGAGTTCCGCCATGACAGACCGGTGGGAAGTGGTTCCAGGGAAAGCGTGGGGGATGGTTCATGATCGGCGGCTCCGCTTGGCTCGTTGGTCGAGCTTAGGAGGAGCCGCCGGCGATACGTTTGAGGTGGATCAGCCTTTGGACAGGGCTTTGAGGGCTTGCTTGATGCCGTCCGAGACCGAGGCGCCGGCGGGCACGGTCTTCAGTGCCAGCAAGGCTTCCTTGTCGGAATAGCCCAGCGCGGCCAGGGCGTTGAGGATGTCGGATTGCGCGTCCGGGACGGCGTGGGCGCCACCGGCGCCGAGGTCCGCGCCCAGCTTGCCTTTCAGTTCCAGCAGCAGACGCTCGGCGGTCTTCTTGCCGATGCCAGGCACTTTCACCAGGCGGCCGGCCTCTTGCAGCGTAACGGCCTGCGCCAGGTCGGCAATCGACATGCCGGACAAGATCGACAGCGCGGTGCGCGCGCCGACGCCGGTAATCTTGATCAGCTGGCGGAACACCGCGCGCTCCTCGGCATTGCCGAAGCCGAACAGCAGATGCGCATCTTCACGGATCGCCTGATGGGTGAACAGCACCACTTTTTCGCCCACGCCAGGCAGGTTGTAGAAGGTGCTCATCGACACATCGACTTCGTAGCCGACGCCACCGACGTCCACCAGCAGTTGCGGCGGATTTTTTTCAAGCAGAATCCCGGAGAGACGTCCGATCATGTTTTACCTTATAGAGAATTAGCCGACCAGGCGGCCACGGCGCATGCGCAGCCCGGCCAGCGGGCCGTTGGACGTGGCGTTGGTGCCGCCGGCAATCAGCGTCAGTGTTTCGCGGCTGTGGGCGTGGCAGATGGCGATGCCGAGCGCGTCGGCGGCATCGGTGCCCGGCAGGCCGGGCAGTTGCAGCAGGCGCGCGACCATGTCCTGCATCTGCGCCTTCACCGCGCGGCCGGTGCCGACCACCGCCTGTTTGATCTGGGTTGGAGAATACTCGGCCACGCTCAGTTCGGCCGTCACCAGCGCGCAGATCGCCGCGCCACGGGCCTGGCCCAGCAGCAGCGTCGATTGCGGGTTGACGTTGACGAACACCTGTTCGATGGCGGCGCAGTGCGGACCGTAGGTGCGGGCGACCTCGCCCACGCCGTCCAGTATCACCTTGAGCCGGGTCGGCAGATCGCCCTCGCCGCTCTTGATGGTGCCGGAGGCGATGTAGCGCAACTTGCTGCCATGCTGCTGAATGACGCCGAAGCCAGTGGTGCGCAAGCCGGGGTCGATGCCGAGAATTATCATTTACAGATTGTATGCACTAAGGCAAGCGCCGGCAAGCCGTCATTCCGCCCATTGGGCGAAATGACTTCCCGCGCAGGCACACGCCGTCATTCCCGCGCAGGCGGGAATCCATGCTGCGCAGGCACTCTTGCGTTCTATGGGTTCCGGCTTTCGCCGGAATGACGGTAGGGTAGATTAGTGGCGGAAGTGACGGGTGCCGGTGTAGACCATGACCACGCCACGCTCATCGGCCGCGTCGATCACTTCCTGGTCGCGCATCGAGCCGCCCGGGTGAATCACGCAGGTAGCGCCGGCGTCCACCACCACATCCAGGCCGTCGCGGAACGGGAAGAAGGCGTCCGACGCCACCACCGAATTGGCCAGCGACAGGCCGGCATTCTGCGCCTTGATCGATGCGATGCGGGCCGAGTCGATACGGCTCATCTGGCCGGCGCCCACGCCCAGGGTCATGTTATTGCCACAGAAGACGATGGCGTTCGACTTGACGTACTTGGCCACGCGCCAGGCGAACATCATGTCCTGCAGTTCCTGCTGGGTGGGCTGCTTCTTGCTGACCACGCGCACGTCGGCCAGCAGCACGTTTTTCGAATCCGCCGACTGCACCAGCAGGCCGCCGCCCACGCGCTTGAAGTCCATCGCGTTGACGCCGTTGCCGAGCGGGATTTCCAGCAAACGCACATTCTGCTTGGCCGACAGGATCTGCTTGGCTTCGGCGGTGAACGACGGTGCGATCAGCACTTCGACAAACAGCTTGGCCAGCTCGGTCGCCGCCGCCGCGTCCACTTCCACGTTGAAGGCGATGATGCCGCCGAACGCTGACGTCGGGTCGGTCTGCAGCGCGCGCTTGTAGGCTTCCACGGCATTGACGCCGAGCGCCACGCCGCACGGATTGGCGTGCTTGACGATCACGCAGGCCGCCGATTGGTCGAAGCCGCCCATGCTCTTCACGCATTCCCACGCCGCATCGGCGTCGGCGATGTTGTTGAACGACAGTTCCTTGCCTTGCAGCTGCTTGTAGTTGGCCAGCGCGCCTTCGGTGGCGGTCACGTCGCGGTAGAACGCCGCCGACTGGTGCGGGTTCTCGCCGTAGCGCATGTCCTGCACCTTCTCAAAGGCCACATTCAGCTTGGCCGGGTAGGCGCTGCGGCTGCCGTGGGCGCGGGTCGCGTCCAGGCTGGTCAGGTAGTTGGCGATGGCGCCGTCGTACTGCGCGGTGTGCGAGTAGACCTTGGTGGCCAGCGTGAACCGGGTGTCGTAGCTGACGTAGCCGGGGGCGTTGTCGGTGGTTTTCATTTCCGCCAGCACCACGCCGTAGTCGGCCGGGTCGCAGATCACCACCACGTCCTTGTGGTTCTTGGCGGCGGAGCGCAGCATGGCCGGGCCGCCGATGTCGATGTTCTCGATGGCGTCGTCCAGCGTGCAGGTGTCCTTGGCGACCGTCGCCTGGAACGGGTACAGATTGACCACCACCATGTCGATGGTCGGGATATTGTGCTCTTCCAGCTTGGCCACGTGCTCCGGGAAATCGCGGCGGGCCAGGATGCCGCCGTGCACTTTCGGGTGCAGTGTTTTCACGCGGCCGTCCAGCATCTCCGGGAAACCGGTGTAGTCGGCAACTTCGGTGACCGGCACGCCGTTATCGGCCAGCAGTTTGGCGGTGCCGCCGGTCGACAGGATGTTGACGCCCATGGCGGACAGCGCGCGCGCGAAGTCCAGCACACCGGTTTTGTCGGATACGGAGATGAGAGCTTGTTTAATCATGGCGATGAATGACTAGGTGGTTAAGTAAATTCTGTGAGGGGTCCGGCAGCGCGGCCGTCCCCAGCCACTCAATGCCGGATGGAACGGTGCGATTACAGCAGACCGTGCTCTTGCAGCTTCTTGCGCAAGGTGTTGCGGTTGATGCCCAGCATCTGCGCCGCGTGCGACTGATTGCCATCGGCACGGGTCATGACCACTTCCAGTACCGGTTTTTCAACGGTCATCACAACCATGTCGTAAATGTTCGATGCCTGTTGCTCGCCCAGGTCGGCGAAGTATTCTTCGAGACTCTTCTGGACTACTTCCTGGATACTTTCTTTGCTCATTTTTTGTCGTTCGGCTAATTTATCTATAACGCTGGCAAATCGCCCGGCTTGTGGCTGGAAACGTTTACCCTTCTGATGATGTGACTTTTTTAGTTCTCTCGGCCTGCTCAGGCAGACTGCAAATCTTCAGCGAGGCGGTATTGTAACCGTTCCCCGTACCGCCACTGGGATTCGAAGAATTGGTCTACGGCAAGCAACTGTTCTTCAACGGATTCCAGCAGGTTCATTTTCTGTCGGAATTCTTCGCCACCCTGAAGGTCGCGCACATACCAGCCGATGTGCTTGCGCGCGGTGCGCACGCCGAGATAGTCGCCGTAGAAGGCGTAGTGGGCGCGCAAGTGCTCATCCATCAGCGCGCGGACCTCGTCCACGTACGGCGCCGGCAAATGCTTGCCGGTGCGCAGGTAATGGTCGATCTCGCGGAAAATCCACGGACGGCCTTGTGCGGCGCGGCCCACCATGACGGCGTCGGCGCCGGTATAGTCCAGTACCAAGCGGGCTTTTTCCGGCGACGTGATGTCGCCATTCGCCACCACTGGAATTGAAACCGATTTCTTCACGGCCGCAATGGTGTCGTACTCGGCGTCACCCTTGTAACCGTCGGCGCGGGTGCGGCCATGCAAGGTCAGCATGGCGATACCGGCGTCCTCGGCGATGCGCGCGATGTTCAGCGCGTTCTTGTTCTCGCGGTCCCAGCCGGTGCGGAATTTCAGCGTCACCGGCACATCCACCGCGCCCACCACCGCGTCGACGATGCGCTTGACCAGTTGCTCGTCCTGCAGCAGCGCCGAGCCGCACCAGGCATTGCACACCTTTTTCACCGGGCAGCCCATATTGATGTCGATGATCTGCGCACCGCGTTCGACATTGAAGCGCGCGCAATCGGCCAGATCCTTGGGATCGGCGCCGGCGATCTGCACTGCTTTCGGCTCCATCTCGCCGGTGTGGTCGGTCCGGCGCGAACTCTTCTCCGTCGCCCACAGGCGCGGATTGGAGGCCGCCATTTCAGACACCGCGTAACCCGCGCCCAGTTCCTTGCACAGCTGCCGGAATGGGCGGTCCGTCACGCCCGCCATGGGGGCGACGAAAACGTTGTTGCGCAGTAAATGGGGGCCGATTTGCACGTGCAATACCTGAAAGGGGTGAGAAGGAACCTTCTATTTTAACCGAAGCCCTGCTCAAATAATAAGCACTATTTTTTATGGATACGGCAAATGTGCAGCCTGTCCGTTATGAAGCTGGCATTAAATGACGTCGTCCATGGCGGACAAGGCAAGGTGGTCCACCTCGCCCCAGCTAGTGAGCACCAACTTGCCGTTGTCGACGGAGAAACGGTTAATGCTGGCGTTTTTGACCTGGAAGTCGCGCGGGCTGTCGAGCTGCATGCCGCGCGCTTCGCGATAGGCGCATTCCAGCACGCCGCCGTGGGCCACCACCGCCACCGTCTGCCCCGGATGGCGCGCCGCCACTTTTTTCAGCGCGGCGATGACGCGGTCATAGAACTGGCGGAAGCTTTCCGCCCTGCGCTCGCCGTGCGGCATCATGGCGTCGATATCGCGCGCCTGCCACAATTGGAAGTCGGCCGGATATTCATCCTGGATATCCTGGTACAACATGCCTTCGAACACCCCATAGGCGCGCTCGCGCAGTTGCGCGTCGGTGCTTGCCGTCAGGTTGCGGTGATGCGCGGCAACCGCCTGCGCGGTTTGCATGGCGCGCTGCAAGTCGCTGGACACCACCGCATGCACTTGTTCCGCTGCCAGCGCGCGGCCCAGGGCCAGCGCCTGGCGCTCGCCCTCTTCATTGAGCGGAATATCGATATGGCCTTGCAGGCGGCGCACGGCGTTCCAGGCCGTCTCACCGTGGCGGATCAGCAAAATAGTGGTATGAGTCATATTATTTATAAGCGCCGATCAGCTGCGCTTCATCAATGATGTGGCCGTAAATGGCGTTCAACACGTCGCCGCAGCGGAAACCGGCCGGCAACGCCAGCCGCGCCACGTCCAGCGCGTAGATGCGAAAAATATACAGGCGCGATCCCGTCTGCGCCGGCACGGGTGCATGATACCCGTAACTGCCAAGGTCGTTCAGACCCTGTCGCAGCGGCATGCCATGCAGCAAAGTTTCAGCCTCGGCAGGCAGGGCGCCGGCGGCCAGCGACATCAGCGCCGGCGGAATGTCGATCACGCTCCAGTGAAAGCGGTCACCGTCCGGCACGTCGCCCTGCAGGCACAGCACGGCCAACGACTCGGTGCCGGCAGGCACATCGCTCCAGCCAAGTTGCGGATGGCGGCCGGCCAGCGCCGCCGGTATGGCGGCGCGGTTGCGGAAACTGTCGCTGGTCAGCTTCATTTATTTCGCGTTGGTTTGCAGCCAGAAAGTGACCGGGCCATCGTTGGTCAGCGACACTTTCATGTCGGCGCCGAATTGGCCGGTCTCCACCTTGGCGTGCTTCAGGCGCGCCTGTGCGACAAAATGATTAAACAGACGCAGGCCGTCGGCTGGCGCCGCAGCCGGCGTGAACGAGGGACGGGTGCCGGACTTGGTGTCGGCCGCCAGCGTGAATTGCGGCACCAGCAGCAGGCCGCCACCGGTATCGGTGACACTGCGGTTCATCTTGCCGGCTTCGTCGGCGAACACGCGGTAAGCGAGCAGTTTCGTCAGCAGCGCCTCCGCGTCCTTTTCCGTATCGTGGCGCTCGGCGCAGACCAGCACCATCAAGCCGGCGTCGATGGCGCCGATGGTAGCGCCATCCACCACGACACTGGCGCCGCTGACGCGTTGCAGCAGGGCGATCATGCCGACAGCGTCACGCGCGCGAACTTGCGCTTGCCCACTTGCAGCACGAAGGTGCCGGCTTGCAGTTGCAGTCCCTTGTCGCTGATGACGGCGCCGTCGACGCGCACGCCGCCCTGCTCCACCATGCGCATCGCTTCCGAGGTGGAAGCGCACAGATTGGCTTGCTTCAGCAGTTGCGCCACGCCCAGCGGCGCGCCGCCCAGCGCCACTTCCGGAATATCGTCCGGGATGCCGCCTTTGGAACGGTTGACGAAGTCGGCCAGCGCGTCTTCCGCCGCTTGCTGCGAATGGAAGCGGGTTACGATTTCCTGGGCGATCGCCACTTTGGCGTCGCGCGGGTTACGGCCGCCGGCCACTTCGGCCTTCAGCGCGGCCACATCGGCGATCGAGCGGAACGACAGCAGATCGAAGTATTTCCACATCATGTCGTCGGAAATGCTCATGATCTTGGCGAACATGGTGTTGCCCGGTTCGGTGATGCCGATGTAGTTGTTCTTCGACTTAGACATTTTTTCCACGCCGTCCAAACCTTCCAGCAGCGGCATGGTCAAAATGCATTGAGGCTCCTGGCCGTAGTCTTTTTGCAGTTCGCGGCCAACCAGCAGATTGAATTTCTGGTCGGTGCCGCCCAGTTCCAGATCGGACTTCAGCGCCACCGAGTCGTAGCCCTGCATCAGCGGGTAGAGGAATTCGTGCACGGCAATCGGCGTGCCGTTTTTAAAGCGTTTGGTGAAGTCGTCGCGCTCCATCATGCGCGCCACGGTGTAGCGCGAGGCCAGCTGGATCATGCCGCGTGCGCCCAGCGGGTCGCACCATTCGGAGTTGTAGCGGATTTCGGTCTTGGCCGGGTCCAGCACCAGCGAGGCCTGCTTGAAGTAGGTCATCGCGTTTTGCTCGACCTGCTCCTTGGTCAGCGGCGGACGGGTGGCGTTGCGGCCCGACGGGTCGCCGATCATCGAGGTGAAGTCGCCGATCAGGAAGATGACCTGGTGGCCCAGGTCTTGCAATTGACGCATTTTGTTCAGCACCACGGTGTGGCCCAGGTGCAGGTCGGGCGCGGTGGGGTCCAGGCCCAGCTTGATGCGCAGCGGCACGCCGCTTTGTTCCGCGCGCGCCAGTTTTTGCGCGAACTCGCTTTCAATCAGCAACTCGTCGACACCGCGTTTGGTGATGGCGAGCGCCTCTTGTACGTTGTCGGATAAGGGCAACGCTGCTTTAGAGGGGGCCGACGGTATCGAAGAAGTAGTAGTCATAGTTTTTTACGGGTATTTTTCAGAAAAAGGTAGTCAGGCGCAGGAGTTTGTTATAATCCTCGATCCATCAATCTTGCCGCATGAAAACGAACAAAATAGATAATTAGAAGAAATAAAACGTTCCTGAATAGTTCAAGCGGCAAATTTTAACTGATTGCATGAACCAAATACATAAATTCACAAGCTCACGCTTGTTCAGTCTGCTAGGTTCTACGCGCAAGGCGCGCATCGTCAGCGCGTCTGCATTGTTTCTCGCAGTATGTGCGTTTGGTGCCGCCGGTGTAGCGCCGCTCGCGCCTGACGCGTCGGACCTGCCAGTGAAGACGGTACAGGAGGCAGTTGCCACGCCGGATCTGAGCGCGCAAATCACCGCGCTCGACCAGCAATCTTCCAAGGCTCAGTTCGTTCACGAAGAGAAAATCCGCAATGGCGATACCTTGGCTACCTTGATGCAACGGCTGGGGGTGGATGACGACGCGGCAGAGACTTTCATCAAGAAAGACAAGATCGCCAAAGGCGTCATGCAATTGAAATCGGGCAAGCGCGTACAGGCGCAGACCGACGACGAAGGCAATCTGCAGTGGCTGCGCGCCACCGTGGTCGACGGCAAGGACGATCCGGTCACCAACATCAAAATTACCCGCCAGGGCGACGGCTTCGTCGCCACCGCCGAGCCGGCCAAGCTGGAGCGCCGCGTTGAAATGCATGCGCGTACCATCAAGTCCACGCTGTATGCGGCCACCGATTCCAGCGAAGACGGCGCCAAGCTGCCGGACACCATCGTCAAGCAGATCATTGAAATGTTCTCGACCAGCGTTGACTTCCGCGGCGACCTGAAACGCGGCGACAGCTTCAACGTGGTGTATGAAACCTTCTGGCAGGATGGCGAGTTTGTGCGTGCCGGCCGCGTGCTGGCGGGCGAACTGACCAACAAGGGCACGACGTATCAGTCGGTATGGTTTGAAGATCCGCAGAGCAAGCAAGGCGGCGGCTACTACAGCTTCGACGGCAAATCGCTGAAGAAAGCCTTCCTGAAATCGCCGGTGGAATTCTCGCGTATTTCGTCTGGTTTCTCGATGCGCGTGCACCCGATTTCCGGCCAGTGGAAAGCCCACAAAGGCATCGACTTCCCGGCCGCGACCGGCACCCCGATCCGCGCCGCCGGCGATGGCACGATTGAATTCGCCGGCACCATGAACGGCTACGGCAACTTCATCATCATCAAGCACTGGAGCAACTACACCACGGCGTATGCGCACATGAGCCGCTTCGGCACTGGCATGAAAAAAGGCGCCAAGGTATCGCAGGGCGACGTCATCGGCTATGTCGGCACCACCGGCTGGTCGACCGGCGCGCACTTGCATTACGAGTTCCGCGTGGGCGGCGAAGCCAGAGATCCGGCCAAGATGAATGTCCAGGCACAGGCGCCACTGACGGCCGCCGAAATGAGCCGCTTCAAAATTTACGCCAACGACATGACCCACCGCTTCGCGCTGTTGCGGCCAGTAGGCGGCGGCACCTCGAAGACGCAGGTAGCGCAAAAATAAGCAGCATCCCCAACAGGCCGCCTCGTCGGCCTGTTTTTTTATTATCATGCGCTCTTGCGGTCGCCTCTTCCGTGCGACACCACACACACTCTGAAGGCTCGCATGAGTTTGCATATCGGATTAATGTCGGGCACCAGCCTGGACGGCGTGGACGGCGCGCTGGCGCGCTTCGATGGCGAAACCATCACCACCATCGCTGCGGCCTACGTCGCCTTCCCGCCCGCGCTGCGCGCGGAGCTGATGGCCCTGCAGGCCAGCGGCGACAACGAGATCGAGCGCGAGGCGCTGGCGGCCAATCAGCTGGCGCAGCATTATGCGCAGTGCGTCAACGAGCTGCTGCGCGAATCGGGCCGCGCGGCGGCCGAGGTACGCGCGGTGGCGGTGCATGGCCAGACCATACGCCATCGTCCCGAGCTGGGCTTTACGCGCCAGACCAACAACCCTGCCCTGCTGGCCGAGCTGTGCGGCATCGACGTGATTGCGGATTTCCGCAGCCGTGACATCGCCGCCGGCGGCCAAGGGGCGCCGCTGGTGCCGGCGTTTCATCAGGCCTTGTTCGGCAAGGACGGGCAGGCGCGCGTGGTGGCAAATATCGGCGGCATCTCCAACATCAGCGTGCTGAGCGGCGACGGCCGCGTGATTGGCTTCGATACCGGCCCGGGCAACGTGCTGATGGACGGCTGGATCCACCGTCATCGTCAGCAAGAATACGATGCGGATGGCGCCTGGGCCGCCTGCGGCAAGGTGATTCCGGAGCTGCTCGCCGAACTGCTGAAGGAGCCGTATCTGGCGCTGCCGGCGCCGAAGAGCACCGGGCGCGACCTGTTCCATCTGGCCTGGCTCGACCAGCGTCTTGCGGCGTATGCACCAGGCGCGCCGGAAGACGTGCAGCGCACATTAACAGCATACACGGCCGTCACGCTGGCCGATGCGATCAAGGCCTATGGCGGCGGCACGGATGCGGTATATGTGTGTGGCGGCGGCGCCTACAACAGCGTGCTGATGGAGGCGCTGGGCAAGGCATTGGGTAATCAGACCATGCTCGCCTCGACGCAAGCGTTGGGCGTGGCGCCCAACCGCGTGGAAGCGCTGGCATTCGCATGGCTGGGCCACCGCTTCAGCGAGCGTCTGGCGGGCAATCTGCCCGCCGTCACCGGCGCGCAGGGCGAGCGCGTGCTGGGCGCACTCTACCCCCGCTGACCCCGAAGTAAAAAAAACGGCGACCCGCAGGCCGCCGTTTTTTGGAGGAAAACTGAAACTTATACCGAGAACGACGAACCGCAGCCGCAGGTGGAGGTGGCGGTCGGATTCTTGATCACGAACTGCGCGCCTTCCAGGTCGTCCTTGTAGTCGATCTCGGCGCCCACCAGGTACTGGTAGCTCATCGAGTCGATCAACAGCTGGACGCCGTTCTTGACCATGGTGGTGTCGTCTTCATTGACGATTTCATCGAAGGTGAAGCCATACTGGAAGCCGGAGCAGCCGCCACCCTGCACGAACACGCGCAGTTTCAGGTCTGGATTGCCTTCTTCTTCGATCAGTTGGGCCACTTTTTCAGCAGCGCTATCGGTGAAGATGATAGGCGCTGGCATTTCAGCAACAGCATTCATTTTTTACTCCTACGAGAAAACACATTAAAGGCCATTATAGACCTTGGGCAGTTTTCCTGCTCCGCCCAGCTTCAAATTTGATGATAAACCACACAAAATCAAGGCGCTAGATCAAGGCAGCAGCGCAATTTGCGTCAAACCGGTGGTTTCTTCCAGGCCGAACATCAGGTTCATGCACTGCACCGCCTGGCCGGATGCGCCCTTGACCAGGTTGTCCTGCACCACCAGTACGATGACGGTGTTGCCGTTGTCCGGACGGTGCAGCGCCAGGCGCAGCATGTTGGAACCACGGGTCGAGCGAGTTTCAGGATGCGAGCCGAACGGCATGACATCGACGAAAGCACTCTCCTTGTATTGCTCTTCGAACAAATTCTGCAGTTCTTCGTTGCTGATGTCCTTGGTCAGGCGCGCGTACAGCGTCGAGTGCATGCCGCGGATCATCGGCACCAGGTGCGGCGTGAAGATCAGGCTGACCTTGTCCGAGGTGAAACGTTGCAGCTGGGCCGACGTTTCCGGCGTGTGGCGGTGACCGGCCACGCCATAGGCCTTGAAGTTATCCGACGATTCCGAGAACAAAGTGCCGATTTCGGCCTTGCGGCCGGCGCCCGACACCCCCGATTTGCAGTCGGCGATCAGCGAACCAGCATCGACCAGACCGTTTTTCAGCAGCGGGTAGTAGCCCAGCTGCATGGTGGTCGGGTAGCAGCCCGGATTGGCGACCAGATTGGCTTTTTTGATGTCTTCGCGGTTCAGTTCGGCCAGGCCGTAGGCTGCGTGTTCCAGCAGGTCCGAGCAGGTGTGCTCGATCTTGTACCATTTTTCGAAGACCGCTTTTTCCTTGATGCGGAAATCAGCAGCCAGGTCGATCACCTTGACGCCGGCTTTCAGCAGTTCAGGCGCTTGCGCCATGGCCACGCCGTGCGGGGTGGCGAAGAACACCACGTCGCACTTGCTCAGGTCGGCGTTTTCCGGCGACGAGAACTTGATGCCTACGCGGCCGCGCAACGATGGGAACATATCAGCAACTGGCAAGCCGTCCTCTTTGCGCGAGGTGATTGCCGTCAGTTCCACATCCGGATGGACTGCCAACAAACGCAGCAGTTCTACTCCGGTGTATCCGGTGCCGCCGACGATGCCAACTTTGATCATTGTTCTTCCTTGAAATAAGAGTGAGGTGCCATTTTATCAGGCAACGGCTACCACCGTATGACAGTAGCCCAGATGGAAAAAAAGCCGCCCGACACAAGGCCGGCGGCTTTTTCTGTGATGCGCCGCAAGCAGCGCACCAGAGCGTAAAAATTAACGCTTCGAGAATTGTTTTGCGCGACGTGCTTTGCGCAGACCAACTTTTTTACGTTCAACTTCACGTGCATCGCGGGTTACGAAGCCAGCGCGTGCCAGATCACCTTTCAGGCCCGAATCGTAGTCGATCAGAGCACGGGTGATGCCGTGACGAACTGCACCTGCCTGGCCGGACTCGCCGCCGCCGTGAACGTTGACTTTGATGTCGAAACGTTCTACGTTGCCGGTCAGTTCCAGAGGCTGGCGAATCACCATCAGGCCAGTTTCGCGCGAGAAGTACTCAGCAGCTGGCTTGCCGTTAACGATGATTTGGCCAGTGCCAACTTTGATGAACACACGAGCTACTGCACTCTTGCGACGGCCGGTGCCGTAATTGTAGTTACCGATCATGTCAGTTCCTTAGATTTCGAGTGCTTTAGGTTGCTGAGCAGCGTGCGGGTGCGAACCCTCAGCGTACACTTTCAGCTTCTTGATCATTGCGTAGCCCAGTGGGCCTTTTGGCAGCATGCCCTTGACGGCTTTTTCCAGAGCGCGACCTGGGAAACGCTGTTGCATTTTCAGGAAGTTGGTCTCGTAGATGCCACCTGGGTAGCCCGAGTGACGGTAGTAGGTCTTCTCGGTTGCTTTGGTGCCGGTCACGCGCAGTTTGCCTGCGTTGATGATGACGATGAAATCGCCGGTATCGACGTGAGGAGTGAACTCAGGCTTGTGTTTGCCGCGCAGTCGGAGTGCCACTTCGCTGGCAACACGTCCGAGGACTTTGTCCGTCGCGTCAATCACGAACCAGTCGCGCTGGACTTCATGTCCTTTAGCGGAAAAAGTTTTCATGTGATGACTTTCTGTAGATAGAAATTACCGCTCATATGGTGGTTCCGCTAGAACTACAGCGGACTCGGCCTTTTTATTTACTTTCCTGAGCGAATGGAAAGCCGACAATCATAACCGCTTGAAGGCGGCGGAGTCAAGCCCGATATAGCGTGCAAGCCGCGCAGACACAGGGTTTGCGCCGTCCATTACAATATGGACAAAGTTTTCACCTCGGAGAATGCAATGGAATGCAAAGTTAGCTGGAATGGCCCGTCGGGCATGAGTTTCCTGGCCCAGACCGGCTCCGGCCATCTGGTGACGATGGATGGCGCACCGGAAGGCGGCGGCCACAACCTGGCGCCGCGGCCGATGGAAATGGTCCTGCTGGGCACCGGCGGCTGCACCGCGTACGACGTGGTGCTGATCCTGAAAAAAGGCCGCGCCGACATTCGCGGCTGCGAATGCGTGCTGAAAGCCGAGCGCGCCGACAGCGAGCCGAAAGTCTTCACCAAGATCAACTTCCACTTCGTGGTGACCGGCAAAGGCCTGAAGCCGGAAGCGGTGGAACGCGCCATCACCCTGTCGCACGACAAATACTGCTCCGCGTCGATCATGCTGGGCAAAACCGCCGAAATCACCCACTCGTTCGAAATCGTCGAAGCCAACTAAAATTCCCGCCTCGTCATTCCCGCGCATGCGGGAATCCATAGAACGCCTGCCATGCAAACGCCGCATGGGTTCCCGCTTGCGCGGGAACGACGGCGTGCAGGTTTAGACGTAGTAGGCGGTGCTGGTCATGACTTTGCCCATGACCGACATCACCGCTTGCACCGGCGCCGGCATGGCGGCGGCGCCGAGACGCTGGGCGGCGGCGCCGTGCTCGATTTCGTCGATGCGCATCTGGTCGACAATGGCGCGCGATTTGGCGTCCTGCGGCGGCAGCTTGTTCAGGTGACTTTCCAGATGCGCTTCGACCTGGCGCTCGGTTTCCACCACGAAGCCCAGGCTGCGGGCGTCGCCCAGCACGGCGGCGACCGTGCCCAGCGCATATGAACCGGCGTAGAACAGCGGATTCAGCACGCTGATGTGCGAACCCAACTCTTCCAGGCGCTGCGCGGTCCACGCCAGGTGGTCTTCCTCTTCGCGGCTGGAATGCTCGAACTGCGTGCGGATCGCCTGCGTGCGGGCAAAGCGCGCCTGCGAGTTGTACAGCGCCTGCGCACACACCTCCCCCACATGGTTCACCCGCATCAGGCCGGCCGCATGGCGGCGCTCGGCTTCGCTCATCTCGGCGTCGGCCGCGCGCGCGCCCGGATTCGGTCGCGATGCCGAGGCAACGCCGGAAATGACGCGCAACGCCTTGTCGGCGCCGGCAATGAATCGGTCCAGGGGAGTGTGATGATATGCGGCCATGAGCAAACTCGTGTGTTCAGATGGAAAATCCCATTATAAGGGAGCACCCTTTTATTTTCCGTCTGCCTCCTCACGCAGCTGCCGCTGACGCTCGATGTAGTCGGCCACCGGCCCGCGCACGTCGATTTTGGAGATGTCCTTCGCCACGCCCAGGTTCAGCCCGAGCAGGAAGGGAATATTCTGCACCGGCACCTCGTTGCAGCAGCCGCCAAACGCCTTCAGAAAGCGCTTGGACTCGACCACGTCCACCACCTTGCCGCCGCTCATGTATTGCAGGATGCTGGTGATGCTGTGACCCTTGCCGATGGTCTGGTAGATGAAGCGGTTGAACTCGCGGTCCAGCGCCTTGAAATCCAGCGTATCCTTGGTCATCAGGCTGGACAGGTAATACAGCCCCACCGCCACCCGGAAGAAGCCGGTGGACTCTTCGCGATCGACGCCGAACTGCATCACCGACAGTATTTTTTCCTTGAGTTGAGGATTCATTTTTTCGCTGCGCTCCCGAATGCCACTATAACAAGAGATGCCGTCGCGCTGCCGCTTGCGTGCAAGAATTTTTACATGCTACTCTTGAAACTTTCCACTTTGGGCAACAACGATGATCGAGGTAAGCAACCTGGCCAAGCGCTTCCGCTTGCCCACCCGTGGCAGCAAGTCCGCCGCCGCGCGCGACCCGCGCGACCATGACGGCTGGTTTCATGCCGTGCGCGACGTCAGCTTCAGTTGCGCCCCCGGCGAAGTGCTGGGTCTGCTCGGCCCCAACGGCGCCGGCAAGACCACCACGCTGCGCCTGCTCTCGACCGCCCTCAAGCCGGACAGCGGCAGCATCCAGGCCAACGGCATCGATCTGCTGGCCAATCCGCTGGTGGCGCGCCAGCATATCGGTTTCCTGTCCGGCAGCACCGGCCTGTACGGCCGCCTGACCGCACGCGAAAACATCGAATACTTCGGCCGCCTGCACGGCATGAGTCCGCAACACCTGAAACGCCGCTGCGACGAGTTGTTCGACCTGCTGCAGATGCACGAATTCGGCAACAAGCGCGCCGACCAGCTGTCCACCGGCATGCAGCAGCGCTGTTCGATTGCCCGCACCGTGGTGCACGAACCCAGGATCGTCATCCTCGACGAGCCGACCACCGGCCTGGACGTCATGTCGGCCAAGATCCTGCTGGATTTTATCGCCAGCTACAAGGCCATGCGCATCCCGCTGATTTTCTCCACCCATCATCTGCACGAGGTGGAAAAGCTGTGCGACCGCGTCTGCATCATCAACCATGGCAAGACCGCCTTCAACGGCACCATGGACGAGCTGCGCCACCTGGGCGGCAGCGCCGATTTGTATGACGCGTTTGTCGGCGTCGTCAGTCAGGAAACCTGAGCCATGTGGACTATTTATCTGAAAGAACTGTTGGAACTGGTGCGCGACCGCCGCACCTTTTTCTTCACCGTGTTTGTGCCGGTGTTCGCGATGCCGCTGATTTTTACGGGCTTCGGTTTCCTGACCTCGAGCATGTTCAAGCAGGCCAGCACCGCCGGCATGGCTTACGCCGTATTCGGCAAGCAGCACGCGCCGCAACTGGCCGAACGCCTGGCGCAGGAAAAAGGCTTCAATGAAATCGTGCTGGCCAGCCCGGACGAGATCAAGACCGCCATCGCCGCCGAGCGCATCAAGTTCGCACTGGTGATTCCGGCCGGCCTGACCGAACAACTGGCGCAACAGCGGCAAGGCGTGATCCAGCTGCACTACAACAGCGCCGCCACCGTTGACCTGACGCGCAAGCGCGTGACCGCCATTCTTGGCGAGCACAACGCTGCGGTGCGTGAGCAGGCACTGTCCGCGCTCAAGCTCAGCAAGGAGCAACTGGCGTTCGCGCTGGATCCGGTCAGGCTGGAAGACCATTCCACCGCCAACCAGCGCGAGCAGATGGGCGCCGTCATCGGCGGCATGCTGCCCTACATCCTGCTGATGGTCTGCCTGATGGCGGCGATGTACCCGGCGATCGACACCGGCGCCGGCGAAAAGGAACGCGGCACGCTGGAAACCCTGCTGCTGGCGCCGGTTTCACGGACCGCCATCGTGCTGGCCAAGTTTTTGATGCTGTTCACCATCGGCCTGACCTCGGCGCTGCTGATGATACTCAGCGTCGGCGCGCTGCTGCACTTCTTCGGCCACCTGATCGGCGGCGGCCAACTGGTGCAGATGGTGCGCGCCATCGGCCCGCTCGACCTGGCCATGGTGGCGCTGATGCTGGTGCCGACCGCCGCCATCTTCGCCGCCGTGCTGCTGTCGATCTCGGTCTACGCCAAGAGCTACAAGGAGGCGGCCGGGCTGATCTCGCCGCTGATCATCGTCACCATCCTGCCGACACTGGTGGCGCTGCTGCCCGGCGTCGAGCTGAACTGGCGCTGGGCCATGGTGCCGCTGACCAACGTCTCGCTGGCGATGAAGGAACTGGTCAAAGGCACGATGGACTACAGCATGTTTTCCGTGATCCTGCTGTCGACGACCGTCACCGCCGGACTGCTGCTGGCCATCTGCCGCTGGTGGTTCAACCGGGAGCAGGTTTTGTTTAGGAATTGAACAAGTTGTCTATTCAACTACCGACAGACGGTTACCGGCTGTTCCGCCAAATCTGCACTCTGGCGCGTCATTGTGCCGCCCATCGCAATGGCGCCCCGGATGTGGATCAAATTCAATACAATGCCATCATGTGAAAAGTGGTTTGTCGCGCGGAATCAGGAGTTAGCATGGAATTAAGTATCAGCAATTTGTCCAAGACCTACGCCAACGGCGTAGTGGCGCTGGACAATATCTCGCTCACCATCCCCACCGGGATGTTCGGCTTGCTCGGCCCCAACGGCGCCGGCAAGTCGACGCTGATGCGCACGCTGGCCACCCTGCAGGAGTGCGATTCCGGTTCCGTGTTCTTTGGCGACCTGGACGTGCTGGACGAAAAGGATGAACTGCGCCGCCTGCTGGGCTACCTGCCGCAGGATTTCGGCGTCTACCCGAAGGTGACCGCTTACGAGATGCTGGACCACTTCGCCGTGCTGAAAGGCCTGAGCAACCGCCACCGCCGGCGCGAAGTGGTGGACGGCCTGCTGCAACAAACCAATCTGTTCGAAGTGCGCCACCAGCGCCTCGGCGGCTTTTCGGGCGGCATGCGGCAGCGCTTCGGCATCGCCCAGGCACTGCTGGGCGACCCGAAACTGATCATCGTCGACGAGCCGACCGCCGGCCTCGACCCGCAGGAGCGGGTGCGCTTCCACAACCTGCTGTCCGACATCGGCGAGGACAAGACCGTCATACTGTCGACCCACATCGTGTCCGACGTGGCCGACCTGTGCGCCAACATGGCCATCATCAACAAGGGCCATCTGCTGCTGTGCGGGCCGACGCAGCAGCTGATCCACGAAGTCAGCGACAAGATCTGGGCCCGCTTCATCGACAAGCGCGACCTGCAATCGTTCCAGCTGCGCCATCCGGTGATTTCGTCGCGCCTGCTGTCCGGCCGCACCCTGATCCATGTGTACAGCGATAACGATCCCGGCGACGGCTTCGAGGAAGCCATCGGCGATCTGGAGGATGTCTACTTCGCCACCATCGCCGGCCGCCACCGCGCCGCGAACAGCTGCGATTAAGGCCGCACCATGTTCGCCATCGCCCTCTTTGAAGCGCGCCAGCGCCTCAAGCTGCTGTCCACCTGGGTCTACTTCCTCGGTTTCCTCGCCTTGTCGATGCTGTGGATGGCCGCCGCCGGCGGCTTCTTCAAGGGCGCCTCGGTGACCTTCGGCAGCCAGCTGATCGACTCGCCGCGCTCGCTGATGTTCACCACCAGCTTCCTCGGTTCGCTGGGCGTGATCGTCATCGCCGCCATGATGGGCCGCTCGGTGCAGCAGGATTTCGAATACGACATGCAGCACTTCTTCTTCAGTGCGCCGATCCGCAAGCACCAGTACATCTTCGGCCGCTTCCTCGGCGCCTACCTGACGCTGGCGGTGATCTTCACCAGCATCCTGCTGGGTGCGTGGCTGGGCAGCTTTATCCCCGGCATCGATCCAGAGCGGCTGGCGCACGCCGGCGTGCTGGCCTATGTGCTGCCCTACCTGATCGTGATCCTGCCGAACATCTTCATCTTCGGCGCCGTGTTCTTCATCCTGGCGGCGCTGACGCGGCGCATGCTGCCGGTCTACATCAGCAGCGTGGTGATGCTGATCGGCTACATGGTGGCGCCCGGCCTGGCGCGCGACCTCGACTACAAAACCTTCGCCGCCCTGATCGACCCGTTCGGCACCACCGCCGTCATCCGCGTCACCGAATACTGGCCCATCATTGAGCGCAATACCCGCATGTTCTATCCGGAGGGCGTGTACCTGCTGAACCGCGTGATCTGGGCCTCGGCCGCGCTGGTCGGCCTGCTGGTCGGCTACTGGCGCTTCCACTTCATCGCCACCAGCGATAGCGGCCACAGCCGACGCGCCAGCAGCGGCGAAGGCGAAGTGCCGCAGCAGCTGTCGCAAGCCTCGTCCAACACGCAGGAGAAGCCCGACTTCCAGGCGCGCAGCCTGGGCTGGCTGCTGCTCAAGATGAGCTGGCTCAACCTGCGCGAAACCACCAAGAACATCTACTTCCTGGTGATCGTGCTGGCCGGCGTGCTGATGATGTTCGCCTCATCGCTGGACCTGGGGTCGATGTACGGCACCAACACCTACCCGGTCACCTACCAGGTGCTGGACGTGGTCAGCGAGACCTTCGCGTTGTTCATGATGGTGATCACCACCTTCTACGCCGGCGAGCTGATCTGGCGCGAGCGCGAGGCGCGCATGGGACAGATGCTGGACGCGCTGCCGATCCCGAGCTGGCTGCCGCTGCTGTCCAAGCTGTTCGCGCTGATCGGCCTGCAGGCGCTGCTGATGCTGGTGGTGATGCTGACCGGCATGGCGGTGCAGGTGTTCCAGGGCTATTTGCTGCTGGAGCCGGGCCTGTACCTGTACCACCTGTTCCTGCTGCAAATGCCGGGCTACGCGCTGACGGCGGTGCTGGCGATCGCGCTGCAAGTGATCATCAACCAGCGCTACATCGCCTACTTCGCGATGATTGTCTACTACATCATCAGCGTGACGGCCGGCTCGGTCGGGCTGGAAAATCCGATGCTCATCTACGGCAACATGCCGAGCATCGTCTACTCGGCGATGAACGGCTACGGCCACTTCCTGGCGCGCGAGCGCTGGTACGAGGCGTACTGGGGCGGCGCGGCACTGTTGCTGGTGGTGCTGTCGCTGCTGTTCTGGGCGCGCGGCACCAACGACGGCTGGCGCCAGCGGCTGCAACTGGCGCGCCACGCGCTGACCCTGCCGGTGCTAAGCACGATCGCGGCCGGCCTGTTGATCTTCATCGGCGCCGGTGGCGTGCTGTTCTATAACCAGCATGTGGCCAATTGCTACAAATCGAATTATCAAAAGGAAGCGGAAAAAGCCGATTACGAGCGCAAGTACAAGCAGTACGCGGCCATTCCGCAGCCGCGCATCACCGACGTGAAGATGAATGTGGAAATCTGGCCGGAGCAGCGCACACTGCTGGTCAAGGGCCGCTACACCTTGCAGAACAAAGGCCAACTGCCGGTCAGCGACATCATCATCACGCAGGACAACACGGTGGCGCAGTACAGCGTGCGTTTCGGCCAGCAAGTGCGCAATGGCCTCAAGGATGGCGAGCTGGGCTTCTACAGCTACAAGCTGGTCAAGCCGCTGGCGCCAGGCGAACAGCTGAGCATGGACTTCGAGCTGCGCTACGCGCCGCAAGGCATCCTCGGCCTCGGCCGCGATACACCGGTGATCGCCAACGGCACCTTCTTCAACAACGGCATCATGCCGCATATCGGCTACCAGACAGACTGGGAACTGAGCGATGCGCGCGACCGCAGGAAGCACAAGCTGGTGGCACGCGAACGCATGCTGCCGCGCGACGACCCGGCCGGCCTGGCCAACAACTTCGCCGGCAACGACGCCGACTGGATCAACTTCGACGCCACCGTCGGCACCAGCGGCGACCAGACCGCGATCGCGCCGGGCATGCTGGTCAAGGACTGGAGCAGCAAGGGCCGGCGCTACTTCCACTACAAGATGGAACAGCCGATGCTGAATATGTACACCTTCCAGTCGGCGCGTTATCTGGTGAAACGCGACTGGTGGCAGGACGTCGGCATCGAGCTGTATTACCATCCGGGCCACGAATACAATCTGGAGCGGATGGACAAGGGCATCAAGGAATCGCTGGACTACTACACCAAAAACTTCGGACCGTACCAGCACAAGCTGGTGCGCATCGTCGAATTCCCGCGCTACGCCCAGTTTGCGCAATCGTATCCGAACACCATCCCGTACTCGGAATCGGTGGGCTTCATCGCCAAGGTCAACGACAAGAACCCGAAAGACATCGACTACCCGTTCTACATCACCGCGCACGAAGTGGCGCACCAGTGGTGGGGACACCAGCTGGTGGGCGGCAACACGCGCGGCAGCACCGTGCTAAGCGAAACGCTGGCCGAATATTCGGCGCTGATGGTGATGAAGAAAAGCTTCGGCGCCAATAAAATGCGCCGCTTCCTGCACTACGACCTGGATCAGTACCTGTTCGGCCGCGCGCTGGAGCGCAAAAAAGAGCTGCCGCTGGCGGAGAACGAAAACCAGAACTACATCCAGTACCGCAAGGGCAGCCTGGCGATGTACCAGTTGCAGGACATCCTGGGCGAAGACAAGGTCAACGGCGCGCTGAAAGAAATCCTGCTGGCGCACGGCGGCAAGTCCGCGCCCTACCCGAGCGTGAACGTACTGGTGGAGGCGTTGCGCAAAGTCACGCCGGCCGACCAGGCCTACCTGATCGACGACCTGTTCAACCACATCGTGCTGTACGAAAACCACGCCACCTCGGCGACAGCGCGCAAGCTCAGCGACGGCAAGTACGAAGTCAGCTTCGCGGTCAACGCCGCCAAAGTGCGGGCCGGCGAGCAAGGCGAGGAAAAGGACGCCGCGTTGCGCGACTGGATCGACATCGGCGTCGACGACAAGGACGGCAACAGCCTGCTGCGCGAGCGCAAGCTGATCGACCAGAAAGAGAACCGCTACACCGTCATCGTCAACGGCCGGCCGGCGAAAGCCGGCATCGACCCCGACAACAAACTGATCGACCGCAAGCCCGACGACAATATGATCAACGTGGAAATGCAAGCGCAATAGCCGCCGGCACTGCCCCCGATTTTTAGGCGCTGAGTTGCAGGCGCTGGGGCGCGCGGGTGGTGTGGCTGTCGTGCAGTTTGAAGACGGCGACGATGGCGGTCAGCGCATCGGCCTGGTCGTGCAAGGAGGCTGCTGCGGCGGCGGCTTCTTCCACCAGCGCGGCGTTTTGCTGCGTGACCTGGTCCATCTGGCCGATCGCCTGGTTGACCTGCTCGATGCCGCTGCTCTGCTCGTGCGTGGCGGAGGTGATTTCGCCCATGATGTCGGTCACGCGCTGGATGCTGTCCACCACTTCGGTCATGGTGGTGCCGGCTTGCGTGACCAGCATGCTGCCGGCGTCAACTTTGTCCAGCGAGTCGTCGATCAACGCTTTGATTTCTTTCGCCGCAGCAGCCGAGCGTTGCGCCAGGTTGCGCACTTCCGACGCCACCACCGCGAAGCCACGCCCCTGCTCGCCTGCGCGCGCGGCTTCGACTGCGGCGTTCAAGGCCAGGATATTGGTCTGGAAAGCGATGCCGTCGATCACGCTGATGATGTCGGCAATCTTGCGCGACGAACCGTTGATCGCTTCCATCGTGCTGACCACTTCCGACACCACGCCGCCACCGCGCTGCGCCACTTCCGATGCCTTCACCGCCAGCTGGTTGGCCTGGCGCGCGTTGTCGGCGTTTTGCTTGACGGTCGCGGTCAGCTCTTCCATCGACGAGGCGGTTTCTTCCAGGCTCGACGCCTGCTCTTCGGTGCGGCCCGACAGGTCCAGATTGCCGGCGGCGATCTGGTTCGAGGCGGTCGAAATGCTCTCCGTACCGTCGCGCACCTGGGTGACGATGTCGATCAGCCCATCATTCATTTTTTGCAGCGATTGCAGCAGGCGGCCGGTTTCGTCCGTGCTGTCGACTTCGATATGCGTGGTCAGATCGCGATGCGCCACCGCCTCGGCGATCGCCACCGCCTGGCACAGCGGCACGGTGATGCCGCGCGTCAGGCGCCACGCGCACAGCACGCCCAGCGTCAGTACCACCAGGCCGAAGATCACCATGAACGCACGGTTGCTCTGGTACAGCGATGCAATCTGCCCGGCCTGGCCGTCCATGCTCTTGCGCTGGTGTTCCAGCAGCGCGCCGAGGTTGCCCAGGTAAGCTTTGCCGGCCGGCGTGAAGCGCTGCTCCAGCTCCTGCGCGGCTTCGTCCAGCTGCCCCTCTTTTTTCAGCGCCACAATCTTGTCGCGCGACTCACCGTACAGCTTGCGATATTCCTTCAGCTTTTCATACATCGCCTTTTCTTCATTGCCTTCGATCAACGCCTCGACGCTTTTCTGCAGCTTGTTGATCTCGGCAACCGACTGCTTGGTGTCGTCGGCAAAGTACGCACCCAGCGATGGGTCGGTGCTTTTTGAGATGGCGGTGGTGCGGCGCACACTGGTGTGTATCAGCCGATACCAGTCGCTGATCATGCGCTCCTTGGCCAGCGGCTGCTGCATCATCTCGCTGGTGGCGGTAGCCACCGAATGCATATGACGGATGCCGATCACCGTCATCAAGATCATCAACGCCAATACCAAACCAAAGCCCGCCGCCAGGCGCGTGCCAATTTTCAGATTTTTCATGATTTTTAATGCCTAAGCGGCAATGTTGGAAAATAAAGCTGCGTTGCTGCTATTGAAACTGCAATTCGGGCCGTGGAAGTTGGATTGCCCAAAAGAATCAATAGTTTAGCACAGCAATTATTTTAATGTAGATGAATGACTAGGCTGTGACCTGCAGGCTACTGACCACGCCCATATTGAACGAGCTGGAAATGACCGTGCTGGCCAGGTTGGGATTGGTTTTGAGCAGTTCCGCCCAGTTGCTTGCGGCCTGGTCGGACAGCGCGCCGCTCGCTCCGGTGCCGCTGTAGAGACCTGAGCCGCTGGTGGACAAGGCCGACAGAATGCCTTGGTCGAGCGCCTGCCTGGCAGTATTGGAAGTATCGACATTGCTGCCCTGCTCGGGCGCGCTGACTTGCTCCTGCACCGTGCCCGCCTGTTCCAGACTGTTCAGCAGGCCGCTGGGAGAGTACACCGTCGCGCCGGTCGAACCGCCGAGCGACGCCACCACCGCCGACTGCGACGACAGGCTCACCGCCTGCGACGACAACGCCGCAGCCGCCGTCGACATCTGGCCGACGGTAGGCACATACGGCTGCAAAGCCGTATTGGTGGTGACGGTGTTGAGGGCGATGGTCATGATGCCTTCACTATAGCAGAAAAAAAACGGGACACTTAAGTGCCCCGTTTGATTTTATGCCGCCTTCTTGGCTACAGCTTTCTTCGCGGCCGGTTTCTTGGCCGCCGGCTTTTTGACAGCTGCCGGCTTTTTGACGGCAGCCGCTTTTTTCACCGGTGCTGCCTTCTCTTCGGCCGCGCCTTCGTCTGCTGCGGCGGCGGCTTTACCCTTGGCGGGGGCTTTGGCCTTGCGCTCTTCAAACTCGAAGCTGATCTTGCCGTCCTTGCCCTTCACCAGGAAGGCCTTGAACGGACGGCGCGTGCGCTGCGAAACAAAGCCCGGCAGCAGGTCGGTCTTGCCGTCGTTGAGCAGCTTGGCCATCTGCTCGGGCAGGATTTCCTGCTGCAGGATGATGCGGCCGCTGCGGAAGTCGCACGTCTTCGGTTTCGCCACGCTGTGCTCGCACACATAGGCCAGGCCCATTTCGTACACGCCGCCATTGCACTTGGGGCAAGGGCCGAGCGCAGTCTGGCCGGTGAAGTCGACCGGCTCGGAGTCTTCCGAATCGTCGTTCTGGCCGAAGTCGAACTCCAGCTTGTAGTTTTTGATCTCCTCGTCCTTGACGATGCGCAGGATGGCGGCGAACGGACGCCCCTTCTTCGAGCGGAAACCTTGCAGCGGGCCGATGGTGCGGTCGCGCAGCAGCTGTTCCACTTCGTCGATTTCGAACTGGCGGCCGCCCGGCGTTTTGCTCATCGAGAATTCGCACTTGGTGCAGGCGAAACGACGGTAGTTTTCCTTGACCACGCTGCCGCAGTTCGGGCACGGCGCGCTCAGCGTCGCGTAGTCGCCTGGAATCGTGTCGTTGCTGTATTCCTTGGCGCGCTTGACGATCACCTGCGTCATCTGGGCGATTTCGCGCATGAATTCCTCACGCGAAATGCGGCCCTTCTCCATCTGCGACAGCTTGTATTCCCACTCGCCGGTCAGCTCCGGCGCGGTCAGCTCGTTGACGCCCAGGCCGCGCAGCAGCGTCATCAGCTGGAACGCCTTGGCGGTCGGCATCAGCTCGCGGCCTTCGCGCAGCAGATACTTTTCAGAAATCAGACCCTCGATGGTGGCGGCGCGCGTGGCTGGCGTGCCCAGGCCCTTGCCGGCCATCGCATCGCGCAGTTCATCGTCTTCCACCAGCTTGCCGGCGCCTTCCATGGCCGACAGCAGCGTCGCCTCGGTGTAGCGCGCCGGCGGCTTGGTCACCAGGCCGTTGGCGTCGACCTTGTCGGTCAGGACTTTCTCGCCCTTGGCGACCGGCACCAGATTCTTGTTACTGCCGCCTTCTTTTTCCTTGTCGTCGCCGTCGGCTTCCTTGCCGTAGATCGCCAGCCAGCCCGGATTGGTCATGACCTTGCCCTCAGTCTTGAACTGGTGGCCGGACACTTCGGTGTAACGGGTGGTGACCTGGAACTCGGCGGCCGGGAAGAACACCGCCATGAAGCGGCGCGTCACCAGGTCGTACAGCTTCTGTTCCGGCTCGGACAAATTCTTCGGCGCGATCGGCGTCGGGATGATCGCAAAGTGGTCCGAGATCTTGCTGTTGTCGAAGATGCGCTTGTTCGGCTTGACCCAGCCCTTGTCCAGGATCTGCTTGGCGAACTGGTGGTAGTTGTTGTTCTCCTTCACCGAGTCCAGCGTCTGCTTGACGGTATCCAGATAGTCTTCCGGCAGGTGGCGCGAATCGGTACGCGGATACGTCAGCACCTTGTGCTTTTCGTACAGCGCTTGCGCCAGGCCCAGCGTGTTCTTGGCCGAGAAGCCGAAGCGTGAGTTGGCCTCGCGTTGCAGGCTGGTCAGGTCGAACAGTCCCGGCGCCATCGAGGTGGTCGGCTTGGACTCTTCGGTGACGTTGCCCAGCTTGCCGCGCACGGCCACCGCGATGGAGTCGGCAGCGGCCTTGCTCCACAGGCGCTCGGCGCGTTTCTCCGGATCGTTCTCGTCCTTCTTGAACTTGGTGTCCAGCCAGCGGCCTTCGTACACGCCGGCGGCGCAGACGAATTCGGCGCGCACTTCCCAGAAGTCGCGCGAGACGAATTTCTTGATCTTTTCTTCGCGCTCGACCACGATCGACAGGGTCGGCGTCTGCACCCGGCCGACGGTGGTCAGGTAAAAGCCACCCTCTTTCGAGTTGAACGCGGTCATCGCGCGAGTGCCGTTGATGCCGATCAGCCAGTCCGCTTCCGAGCGGCAGCGCGCGGCATCGGCCAGCGGCATCATCTCGTCGTCGGTACGCAGGTGCGAGAAGCCGTCGCGGATCGCGGCCGGCGTCATCGACTGCAGCCACAGCCGCTTGACCGGCTGCTTGGCCTTGGCGTTCTGCGCGATCAGGCGGAAGATCAGCTCTCCTTCGCGGCCCGCGTCACATGCGTTGATCAGGGTGGTGACGTCTTTACGCTTGATCAGCTTGTTCAACACCTTGAGCCGCGCCTCGGTCTTGGCGATCGGGTTCAGCGCGAAGTACGGCGGGATCATCGGCAGGTGCGCAAAGCTCCATTTGCCGCGCTTGACATCATGTTCTTCCGGGACGGCGATTTCCAGCAGGTGACCGACGGCGGAGGACAACACGTACTCGTCGGATTCAAAGTACTCATCGTGCTTGGTAAAGCCGCCCAGCGTCTTCGCGATGTCGTTCGCGACAGATGGCTTCTCGGCGATGATGAGGGTTTTGCTCATATTTTAGTATCTCGTTTGTAACACTTGGGGAGGACAGCATGCGCATCATACATGGATCGCACGGCAGTCTGCACGTTTCTGTCACAGTCTTATCAAAGCGCAAATAATAAGCGGATTGCCGTGCGTACCGCAAGCACGCGCCGATCAGGGCGCGGACAATTGCTTAAAAGGAAGATTTTTAGAGGCTTAATGCAACAGGCGGGGCGCCTGGTCTTCGTCCGAACCGAACAGATCATCGAACATCAGCGCGTCCGGCTCCTTGCCCTGGCTCCACAGCAGCATCAGCACGATGACCTTGAGCTTGCCCAGCGACACCGGCATCTCTTCCAACGCCAGCGCGCGTTCGATGACGATCTCGCGTTGCAGCGGCGACAACACCTTGGCCGATTCGAGGAACTGGATGAAACCGATGGCAGCGGCGCCCAGGGCGTCCTGCTCTTCTTCCACGTAGAACCGGGTGCCGGTGGAGGACGCCGTCAGCGCCTGTTCCTCGCCGGCGATGGCGGTCAGGTCGGTCAGCCACACCAGCGCCTCGGAGATCTCGACATCATCAAAACCGACAGCCGACAGCTTCTTGGCCAATGCGGCCGGTTCCGGGCAGGCATCGGGACGGTAATAAGTCTCGTAGAGATAAACAAGGACGTCGAACATGGCTCTACTCTATCAGTTAAAACGAATTCGATACAAGTGTATCACCGCGCATCAGCCACGCAGCCGTTGAAACATGCCGCCCGGCAAGCGTTCCAGCAAGCCGGCCAGTTCCAGCGCCAGCAACTGCCCCTGCAGCTCGCCCGGCGCCTGGCCCAGATGCAAGGCCAGCACCTCGGCCTGCACCGGATCTGCGCCCATCGCGTCCAGCACGCGGTCGACGAAACTGTCGTCCGGCGCGGCGCGGGCGCCGGCGCAGCCGGCTGCCTGGATTTCCATGGCGACCAGCACATCGGCGGCGGTTTCCACCAGCTTGGCGCCTTCGCGTATCAAATGGTGGCAACCTTTGGACAGTGTCGCATGAATCGAGCCGGGGACCGCGTACACATCGCGCCCTTGCCCGACCGCCAGCTTGGCGGTGATCAGCGAGCCGGAGATGGCCGCCGCCTCCACCACCAGCACGCCGCGCGCCAATCCGCTGATGATGCGGTTACGGCGCGGAAAGTTGTCGCGCGACGGCGGCGTGCCCAGCATGTACTCGCTGACCAGACAGCCCTCCTCGGCGATGCGGCGTGCCAATGCGCCGTTGCGGGCGGGATAGATGCGGTCGATACCTGTGCCGAGCACGGCGATGGTGCTGCCGGGGCCGCTCAGGCCGCCGAGGTGGGCGGCCGCATCGATGCCCAGCGCCAGGCCGGAGACGATGGTCAGGCCGGCGTCGGATAGCGCTTGCGCCATGTGTTCGGCGTTCAGCACGCCCTGGCGGCTGGCGTTGCGCGAACCGACCACCGCCACCGCGCGCCGGGGCAGCAGCTCGGCGCGGCCTTTGAGGTACAGCAGCAAGGGCGCGGCGCTGATATTGCTCAGGTATTCGGGATAGCTTGGATCGCCCCAGGCCAGCAGACGGTTGCCGGGCTGCTGTTGCCACACCTGCATGGCGTCCAGGTCCGCTTCCAGCCCGGCGGCAGGCGAGGACAGCAGCGCTTCGACCTGACGTGGCATGGCGATGGCCAGCAGTTGCTCGCGGCTGGCCGCGAAGATGGCGGCCGGCGTGCCGAAGCGCTGCAGCAGCCTGTGCGCCGTCAGCAGGCCGACGCCGTCGGTCTGTTGCAGACGCAGCCAGTCCGCCAGCACTGGCCGTGTCATGTCGATGGGGGTCTCCGTGGCTTGCACGGCGCGCTTCACTCCGGTGACTTGGCAACGTCGCCCACTGCCACCGGCGCTGTCACCTGCATGATCAAGCCATAGGAAATATGCTTGAACGTGCGGAAGATAAACAAGCTACCCACTTCCTCGTCCGGCAGCTTGACCTGCTGCTCGCGCCCGAACCAGCCTTTTTCGGCCGTGGAATCGCGCCCAGTTCTGCCGTCATGGTACAGCTGCAAAACGGCGCCGATATCGAGTCCGTCAAGCTTTCCGCGATTAATGCTGACAATCTGGTTCTGGCCGGCGTGCGTGACGCCGCCGTAGATCGCCACCACCCGCGCCGCGACCGGCTGCGCCGGCGGATGCGGCGCATAGTTCTGTAGCGGCGTCGGCGGCACGGCGCGCAGCTGATCGCCCACACCCATCTCCTGCGCGGCGGTGGCAACGGCAAAGGTATGCACATCGCTGCCAGTCCTGGCCTCGGCCTGCAATTTGAGCGTGCCTAGATAAAAGGCCTCATAGCCGATGACTTGCCTGGTGACAGGGTCTTTCAGCGGTGCGCCCGGACGGAACACCTGGAACGATGTATTTCCGCCCAGCTCGCCACGGACATAGGCTTTGTCGCCCTTGCCGAGGAACACCCTCCCCTCCTGGGTGGCAAAGATGCGCGGCGCCCCTTTCAGTTCGTCTTCCTCGATGATCAGCGGCTGGGTCAGGAACGGCTCGATGACGCCCGGCGGAATCGACGGCACGGCGTCCTGACCCAGCCCTTCGGTGCGCACGCGCGGCGTCAGTTTCTGCGTGGCGGGGTCATTGAGGCCGGGCGACAATTGCTGCCCCAGCCGCAGCCGGCCGGCGGCGCGGTCGAACCAGATGATCTGGCCGGGATAAATCCAGTGCGGGTTGGCGATTTCGTCCCGGTTCATGCCCCAGACAGTGGGCCAGCACCAGGGTTGATGCAGGAAGGCGCCGGCAATATCCCACAAGGTGTCGCCCTTGACCACCACATGCTGATCCGGCGCGTCGGGCCGAAACTCGCACACGGCAGGCGCGGCGGAAGCCGTCGAGGCGGCTGTAAACAGGAACGCCCATGCTAAGCGGGTACCGACTGTGCTAAAATTTTTCATAATAGATCCAGTAAGTGCGCCGCAAGCACACGGCAGCTGAGCAGTAAAGCTTGCCAAATTGAATCAAATTCTGCCCATAAACCCCTGAACTAGCAAGCGAAACCGCGCTACCGAATCGGCGCGGCGACTGCATTGGCGGGGCAAACATACAGTTTTCACAAAGTTATCATGGCTATCTTAAATATTCTGCGTTACCCGGACCCGCGCCTGCACAAAGTGGCCGCGCCTGTCACCGTATTTGACGAGCGTCTGGAAAAGCTGGTCGCCGACATGGCCGAAACCATGTACGACGCGCCCGGCGTCGGCCTGGCCGCCTCCCAGGTCGATGTGCACGAGCAAGTGGTGGTGATCGATATCACCGAAGACAAGAGCGCGCTGGTGGCCTACATCAACCCGGAAATTCTGTGGGCCAGCGACGACAAGCAAGTCTACGACGAGGGCTGCCTGTCGGTGCCGGGCGTCTACGACGGCGTCGAGCGCCCATCCAAAGTCAAGGTGCGCGCCTTCGACGTCAAGGGCCAGCCGTTCGAAGTGGAGGCCGACGGCCTGCTGGCCGTGTGCATCCAGCACGAGATGGATCACCTGAAAGGCAAGGTGTTCGTCGAATACCTGTCGCCGCTGAAGCGCAACCGCATCAAGGCCAAGCTGCAGAAGGAAGAGCGCGGCATGCAGCGCGAAGCCCAGCTGCGCGCCCAGGGCCGCCGTTACTGATCGATGAGCCAAGCCATGAAAGTCATCTTCGCCGGCACTCCGGAATTTGCCGCCGTGGCGCTGCAGTCGCTGCACGAGGCCGGCTTTGAAATCCCGCTGGTGCTGACCCAGCCGGACCGTCCCGCCGGCCGCGGCATGCAGCTGCAGCCATCGGCGGTGAAGCAGTATGCGGTATCGCAAGGCATCGAAGTGTTGCAGCCGCTGTCGCTGCGCATGGACAGCAAGGATCCGCAGCGCGCCGAGGAAGCCAAGGCCGCGCACCAGCGCCTGCTGTCGACGCCGTACGATGTGATGGTGGTGGCCGCCTACGGCCTGATCCTGCCGCGCAGCACGCTGGACATCAAGCCCTGCCTGAACATCCACGGTTCGCTGCTGCCACGCTGGCGCGGCGCCGCGCCGATTCACCGCGCCATCGAGGCCGGTGACAAGGAAACCGGCATCACCATCATGGAGATGGAAGAAGGCCTGGATACCGGCCCGATGCTACTGATCGAAAAAGTGGCCATCGAAGACAGCGACACCACCGGCAGCCTGCACGACAAGCTGGCGGCGCTGGGCGGCAAGATGATCGTCGAGGCGCTGCAAAAGTACCAGCAGCAGCAACTGGAAGCCGTGGTGCAGCCGGAACAAGGCGTCAACTACGCCAGCAAGATCAGCAAGGAAGAAGCCGCGCTGGACTTCACGCAACCGGCGCTGGAAATCGGCCGCAAGATCCGCGCCTTCAATCCCTTCCCCGGCGCGCACGGCACGGTCAACGATGTGGTGGTCAAGCTGTGGGGCGCCGAGGTAGTGGATGCCAGCGGTCCTGCCGGCAAGGTGCTGTCGGCCGATGCGCAGCATGGCATCGTGGTCGCCTGCGGCAGCGGCGCATTGCGCCTGACTTTGCTGCAAAAACCCGGCGGCAAGCGCCTGCCGGCGGCCGAGTTCATCAAAGGCTTCCCGCTGGAAGGGCTGAGTTTCGCTTAGTTAGTTCACCGCCAGCTTGGCGCGGCACGGTTGTTCGGACTGGTAGCCGTCCAGGTTGGCGCGCAATATCAACAGCGACTGGCGGCGTTGTTCCAGCGCCGCCTGCTGTTCCTCAATCTCCCGCAGCAGGATGGCCGACTGGCGCATGGTCTTCTCGACCGAGCACTTGCCGTTCTCATCCAGCATGTCGCGTATCACTTCCAGCGTAAAGCCCAGGCGCTTCGCCCCCTGAATCAGCTTCAGCCGGTCGGGCGCGTTGCTGGCGTATTGCCGGTAGCCGGACGGCGTGCGCGACACCGGCGCCAGCAGCCCCTGCTCTTCATAAAAACGGATTGCCGAGGCAGCAATGCCTGACTTTCGGGCGAGTTCACCGATTTTCATTTTTTGCTTGACCCTCAAGTTGACTTGAAACTTATTATAAGATGGTCCGCCCGAGCCTGCTTGCAGGGCGTTATTACAAATAGGAGTATCGATATGACCGACGTAATTCAACACCTGAACTGGCGCTACGCCACCAAGAGCTACGACGCCTCGAAGAAGCTGGATGACGAGAAACTGAACCGCATCCTGGAAGCGATCCGCCTGGCGCCAACCTCCAGCGGCCTGCAGCCGTTTGAAGTGTTCGTGGTGAAAAATCCCGAGCTGCGCGCGAAGATCCGCGAAGTGGCATGGAACCAGTCGCAAGTGACCGACGCTTCGCACCTGCTGGTGTTTGCGGCGTGGGACAACATCACGCCGGAACGCATCGACTCGATGTTCGACTACACCAACGAAGTGCGCGGCTTCAAGAACGAAGGCTGGGAAGCCTACCGCAAGCAATTGCAAGGCATCGTGGCCGCGCGCGGCGACGTTGCCAACTTTGACGCGGCGGCGCGCCAGGCCTACATCGGCCTGGGCGTGGCGCTGGTGGCCGCCGCCGCCGAAGGCGTCGACAGCACGCCGATGGAAGGCTTCGATCCGGCCGCCGTCGACCAGATTCTGTCGCTCAAGGAACGCAAGCTGCGCAGCGTGGTGATCCTGCCGCTGGGCTATCGCCAGCCGGACACCGACTGGCTGGTCAACCTGAAAAAGGTGCGCCGTCCACGCGAGCAGTTCATCACCGAGCTGAACTAATCCAGCAGTGAAATGACGCGGTCGCCATCGGCTGGCTTGCAGCCATCGGCGACCGGCGTCCAGCCGCGATGGATGACGATTTGCCGTTCATCGTGGCATAGCTCGACACGTTCGCTTTGCGGAAAACGCGCGCGCACAAAATCCTCGATCGACGTCGGCAGGCTGATGCGCAGCTTGAGCGCGGCGCGGTCCGCATCCGGATGGTCGTTCAGGTGCACCAGCGGCACAAAGTACGATGCCAGCATCCAGAAGCGCGAGCCGGCATCGACCGGTTGCGGCGCATAATTTTCCTCACGCAGCCAGCGTTGCGCGCGTTCCCTTAAATCGTCGCCATCCGGCAGATCGCCCCAGCCGGCGGCCAGCATCTCCATCAGCCATTGATTGCAGTTCTGGTAGCGCAGACTGTAGGCATAGGCATTGGCGCTGTATTGCGCGGCCAGCAGGTGCAGCGCGCGCGCCGTGTCCAACAGCGCCGGCCGCAGCGCCAGCACCGCCTGCGGCGGCAGGCGCACGATGCTCAGATAGCCCACTTTCGGCGAATCGGTGCCCATGGCGAAGCCGGCCATGCCCTGATCGTAAATGCGCGGATAACCTTCGTCGCAGGAATAGTACAGCTGGCGCGCCGCCCACAAACCATCCTCCGAGCGCCACGCCAGCGCGGCGTGCGAATAGCGGATGTGGAAGCGCGACAGGTCCAGCCCGGAGCGGCTGACCAGCGCCACGCTTTCCTCGGTCGCCGCCAGCTCCTCGCGCAGCACGGCGGCAAAGCGCAGCAGGCGGTCCTGCTCGACCGCCGTCAGCTCTTGCGAGCGGTCGCAGAAGCGCGAGGACGAAGCCTGCGCCGCGCCGGCCGCCATCAGCAGGCCCAGCGCCAGCGCGCGCAACAGCTTCAAAGGCTCAGCGGACGCGAAGCCAGTTCGCCATACCATTCATCGGCCAGCACCAGATAGAACGGCTGGCGATTGTCGGTGCGGCCGAACTCGATGCCGTAGACGCGGTTGTGCGCGTACATCGCATCGCCGACCGCCAGTTGCTGCTGGTCGAAGGTGGTTTGCGGCAGGTCGAGCACCACGCGCTGCTGCGCATCCTCGGTCTGCATGGTGATGCGGGCGCGGCCTTCGCGGCCCGGCGTGGCGGCGATGTCGATGATGCGGTAATCCGCATCGGCCACCTTGTTGCCCTTGCTGGAACTGTTGCTGGAACCGTTCAACGAGTCGGACACGCTGCCGCTCGACGCCGAGCCGGCGCTGGACGCCGACGAAACAAAGCTGTCCGCGTGGGCGTTCAGCGACAACGCCAGCGCGCCGGCGGCGCACAGCAATCGCATGGTCAAAGTGATATTCATCTAAACTTCCAGAATTGTGCAAATCGGGAAGTATAAAGGAGATAGTTATGCCTGCACCTGAAATCGCCTGCTGGTTCGACTTCGCCAGCAACTACAGCTATTTGAGCGTGCTGCGCCTGGCGCGGCAGAAGGACGTGATCGTGCACTGGAAGCCGTTCCTGCTGGGGCCGATCTTCAAGCAACAGGGCTGGGACAATTCGCCGTTTGTGCTGCAAAAGGACAAGGGGGATTATGTCTGGCAGGACATGCCGCGCGAATGCGCCAAGTACCAGCTGCCATGGCGGCAGCCGTCCGAATTCCCGCGCCGCTCGCTGCTGGCGGCGCGCGTGGCCTTGCTGGGCGAGCACCAGCCGTGGATCGCCGAATTCTGCGCCCGCGTCATGCTGGCCAACTTCGAGCACGACGAAGACATCGGCAGCGAAGACGTGATCGGCGCCATCCTCACCAGCATCGGCCTTGACGCTGCCGCGCTGCTGGCCGCCGCCCAATCCGCCGACAACAAAGCCCGCCTGCGCGCCCGCAACGACGAAGCCAGAGAGCTGCGCATCTTCGGCGCCCCGACCTTCTTGGTCGGCACCGAAATGTATTGGGGCAACGATCGGCTAGCCGACGCCCTGACTCTCGCTACGCTTGGCTAGTCTGGCTTGATACCGTTCCATATAGACACGCAAGACCTGACTGACCCGTTTTGATGATTCAGGCTCCGGAAAAGTGCTTTTAAACCAGTCATACACCTCTCGATCAACCAGAACCGTACCTTTTTGCACTAGCGGACCAATTCGTCGCGCCTTCGCGAAGAACTCTTCGCCCAACTCAGGAATATCACTGAAATCAATAGCCTCGTTCATATCGTTTCTCCTCAAATTTCGATGCTTTTCGAGCCGAGATGATCCTGACTGTATCCACGCCCGGATTTACAAAAATGACTGCCATTAATCGCGCTGCTGAAAAGCCAATGGCGACGTAGCGATCTTCATTTAGCCAACTGTCGGCATCGAAATAAACGACAGGTGCACCGTCAAAAACATCTCTTGCGTCCTCGAAGCTCACCCCATGCTTGAGAATATTGCTTTGACTCTTGCCTTCATCCCATTCGAAATACACGGCCGCTCCATCCCAGTATAGAGCGCGGGGTGACGCGCACTATTGGATATTGCGCACGGACTGGCGGAAACCTTTGACGTGGATCAGACGGGCGAAACAGCAGATTGTTGCGGCGATGCCGCGTCTGACTGAAGCATGTTCAGCTATGCCGTATAATCTTAGACCGCCCGTTTGCTTCGGCGCGCCTCCTTCCGATCCTTAGAGATGTCAAATGAATAACACCGTATCCCGCCCTGTCATGTCCAAGACCGATGCCCAGTTGCGCGAGATTCTCGCCCGCCGCATCATGATCCTGGACGGCGCGATGGGCACCATCATCCAGCAGTACAAGCTGGATGAAACCGCCTATCGCGGCGGTCCCGACGGTGCCTTCATTGATTTCGCCGCCCCTGCCGACAGCGGCGCGCGCGAACTGTTCGTCAAGGGCAACAACGAGCTGCTGACGCTGACCCAGCCGCACATCATCCAGGAGATCCACGAACGCTACCTGGCCGGCGGCGCCGACCTGATCGAAACCAACACCTTCGGCGCCACCTGGATCGCGCAGGACGATTACTACATGGGCCACTTGGCCTACGAAATGAACGTGGCCGCCGCCAGGCTGGCGCGCGCCGCCACCGCCAAGTACAGCACCCCGGACAAGCCGCGCTTCGTCGCCGGCGCGCTCGGCCCGACGCCGAAAACCGCATCGATTTCGCCCGACGTCAACGACCCGGCCGCCCGCAATATCACCTTCGACCAGCTGGTGGACGCCTACTACGAACAGACCAAGGGCCTGATCGAAGGCGGCGTTGACCTGCTGCTGGTGGAAACCATCTTCGACACGCTGAACTGCAAGGCCGCGCTGTTCGCCATCGACAAGTTCTACGAAGAACACCCGGCGCAGGAACGCCTGCCGCTGATGATCTCCGGCACCGTCACCGACGCCTCCGGCCGCATCCTGTCCGGCCAGACCGTGCCGGCCTTCTGGAACTCGGTGCGCCATGCCAAGCCGCTGACCATCGGCCTCAACTGCGCACTGGGCGCGGCGCTGATGCGCCCCTACGCCGAGGAGCTGTCGCAGATCGCCGACACCTATGTCTGCATCTACCCGAACGCCGGCCTGCCCAACCCGATGAGCGACACCGGCTTCGACGAGCTGCCGGCCGACACCTCGGCGCTGCTGAAAGAGTTTGCCGAAGCGGGCTTCATCAACGTCGCCGGCGGCTGCTGCGGCACCACGCCGGACCACATCCAGGCCATCGGCGAGATCCTGTCAACGGTCGAGCCGCGCACGGTGCCGCAAGTGCCGGTAGCGCAGCGCCTGTCCGGCCTGGAGCCGTTCACCATCGACGACAACTCGCTGTTCGTCAATGTTGGCGAGCGCACCAACGTCACCGGTTCCAAAGCCTTCGCCCGCATGATCCTCAACGAGCAGTACGACGAGGCGCTGAGCGTGGCCCGCCAGCAGGTGGAAAACGGCGCGCAGGTGATCGACATCAATATGGACGAGGCGATGCTGGACTCGCTGGCCGCGATGACACGCTTCCTCAACCTGATCGCCTCCGAGCCGGACATCTCGCGCGTGCCGATCATGATCGACTCGTCCAAGTGGTCGGTGATCGAAGCCGGCCTGAAATGCGTGCAGGGCAAGTCCATCGTCAACTCCATCTCGATGAAGGAAGGCGAGGAAGAATTCATCCGCCAGGCCAAGCTGTGCCTGAGCTACGGCGCCGCCGTCATCGTCATGGCCTTCGATGAAAAAGGCCAGGCCGACACCTACGAACGCAAGATCGAAATCTGCGGCCGGGCGTATAAAGTGCTGACCGAGCAGGTCGGCTTCCCGCCGGAAGACATCATCTTCGACCCGAACATCTTCGCGGTCGCCACCGGCATCGAAGAGCATAACAACTACGCGGTGGACTTCATCAACGCCACCCGCTGGATCAAGGACAACCTGCCGCACGCGAAGATTTCCGGCGGCGTCTCCAACGTCTCGTTCTCGTTCCGCGGCAACGACCCGGCACGCGAGGCGATCCACACAGTGTTCCTGTACCACGCCATCAAAGCCGGCATGACCATGGGCATCGTCAACGCCGGCATGGTCGGCGTGTATGACGACCTGCCGGCCGAGCTGCGCGAGCGCGTCGAAGACGTGGTGCTGAACCGCCGCGAAGACGCCACCGAACGCATGATCGAATTCGCCGGCACGCTGAAGGCCGGCGCCGGCAAGCAGGACGCAGCCAACCTGGAATGGCGCAACGCGCCGGTCGAGAAGCGCCTGGCGCACGCGCTGGTGCACGGCATCACCCAGTGGATCACCGAAGACACCGAGGAAATGCGCGCCGCCGTGTTTGCGCGCGGCGGCCGCCCGATCCATGTGATCGAAGGTCCGCTGATGGATGGCATGAACATCGTCGGCGACCTGTTCGGCCAGGGCAAGATGTTCCTGCCGCAGGTGGTCAAATCGGCGCGCGTGATGAAGCAGGCGGTGGCCCACCTGATCCCGTACATCGAGGAAGAAAAGCTGGCGGAGGAAAAGCGCACCGGCATCGTCGCCAAGCCGAAGGGCAAGATCGTCATCGCCACCGTCAAGGGCGACGTGCACGACATCGGCAAGAACATCGTCTCGGTGGTCCTGCAATGCAATAACTTTGAAGTGGTCAACATGGGCGTGATGGTGCCGGCCTCCGAGATTCTGGCGCGCGCCAAGGTAGAGAACGCCGACATCATCGGCCTGTCCGGCCTGATTACGCCGTCGCTGGAAGAGATGGCCCACGTGGCCAAGGAAATGCAGCGCGACGAACACTTCCGCATGCTGAAGATTCCGCTGCTGATCGGCGGCGCCACCACCAGCCGCGCCCACACGGCGGTGAAGATCGCCCACAACTACGACGGCCCGGTGGTGTACGTGCCGGACGCGTCGCGCTCGGTGTCGGTGGCGCAGTCGCTGCTGACGCCGGAATCGCGCGATCAGTACATCGACGATCTGGAGCAGGATTACGCCCGCATCCGCGAGCAGCACGCCAACAAGAAGGCGCTGCCGATGCTGTCGCTGGCCGACGCCCGCGCCAACAAGATGAGGTTATCGTTCGCGCCGGTCAAGCCTAAGTTCATCGGCCGCCGCGAGTTCAAGAACGTCGACCTCGGCACGATCGCCAGATACATCGACTGGGGACCCTTCTTCCAGACCTGGGACCTGGCCGGTCCCTTCCCGGCCATCCTGACTGACGAGGTGGTGGGCGAGGCGGCCACCAAGGTGTTCGAAGAAGGCCAGGCCATGCTGAAGAAACTGATCGACGGCCGCTGGCTGACCGCCAACGGCGTCATCTCGCTGCTGCCGGCCAACACCGTCAACGACGACGATATCGAGATTTATACCGACGACACGCGCGCCACCGTGGACTTCACCTACTACGGCCTGCGCCAGCAGGGCGTCAAGCCGGTGGTCGATGGCGTGCAGCGTCCCAACCAGTGCCTGGCCGACTTCATCGCGACTAAGGACAGCGGCATCAAGGATTACATCGGCATGTTTGCGGTGACGGCCGGGCTGGGCATCGAGAAGCACGAGAAGCGCTTCGAGGACGCGCACGACGACTACTCGTCGATCATGCTGAAATCGCTGGCCGACCGTCTGGCCGAAGCATTTGCCGAATACCTGCACGAGCGCGTGCGGACCGACCTGTGGGGCTACCAGCTGAACGAGTCGCTCAGCAACGAAGACCTGATCGCCGAAAAATACAGCGGCATCCGCCCGGCGCCAGGCTACCCGGCCTGCCCCGAACACACGGTCAAGCGCGAGATGTTTGACACCATGCAGGCCGAGGAAATCGGCATGGTGCTGACCGACTCCTTCGCCATGTATCCTGGCGCGGCGGTGTCCGGCTTCTACTTCGCCCATCCGGAGTCGAAATACTTCGTGGTCGGCAAGATCGGCAACGACCAGCTCGACGACATGGTGAAACGCCGCGGCGTCGCCAGGGAAGAACTGGAACGCTGGCTGGCGCCTAACCTCGCATAACCGTCGTGCCGGCGAAAGCCGGCACCCATAAGCCGTGTGCCGGGCCGCGCACTCGGCATGACAGGGTTACTGGCGCTGGTCTTTCAGGAACTTCCACACGGCCAGCGCGCCAAACACAGCGGCAAAGCCCAGTTGCACGGCCATGGCGGGCCATGCGCCATCCAGGCCCAGGCCGCGCCAGGTGACGGCGTCCAGGCCGTCCACCGCCCAGCGCGTCGGCACGATCAGCGTGGCCGTCTGCATCCACTGCGGGAACACAAACGACGGCACCCAGGCGCCGCCCAGCATCACCATAATCAGCGTGGCGAAGGTGGCGATGCCGCGTGCCGCCTCCGGCGTTTTGCCGAAGGCGGCGATCAGCAGGCCGAACGCAGCGGTCATCAGGCCGAAGCAGACCGCCATGCCGATGAAGCCGGCAATACTGGTGATCTGCACCTTGAAAATCAGCACGCCACAGACAAACATCGCACACATCAGGCCGGTGGCGATGATGGCGCCGGCGGCGGCGCGGCTGATGATGATGGTCGACAGCGCCACCGGCGCGGCCATCAGGCGGCTCCAGATGCCAAGCCGCTGCTCCAGCAAAATGCTGATGCCGAGATTGATTCCCATGAACAGGATGAACTGCACGCCCATGCCGGCGAACGAGTGCGCGTAGCCATTGTATTTGGGGCCGCTGCTCAGCGCTTCGTCGTGCGTGGTGTACGGAACGCTCATGCCGCCGCCAGCCGGCGCAGCAGTTTTCTCGCCGTCCGCCGCTGCCGGTGTTGCTGGTGTTGCCGCCCGCTGGTCCTGGAATTTCTTCAGGCTGGCGAGGAACTCGCCCAACTGCGCCTGTTCGACGCTGCGACTGCCGGCATCCGGCAAATCGGCCAGATATTTTTCGGTGGTCTTGCCGCCCTCTACGCCCATGGCGGCAGCACTGGCCACCTGCATGACGTGCTGCGTCAGCATGCCCTTCACCATGGCCAGCATGGTCGCTTGCGACGGGTCGTAATACAGCGGCAGTTCCGGCTTGTTGCGGCCGCTGAACAGCGCGGCGGAGGCGGCGTCGCCGAAGCCGGGCGGGATCACCACCGCTGCCGGCAGCTTGCCGCTGCGCACCCGTGCCTGCGCCTCCTGCTGGCTCAGTTCGATGACGTTCAAACTGTTGTCCGCCTTCAGGCCGGCAGCGATTTTTTGGCTTTGCGCGGACTGGTCTTGCAGCACCAGGCCGATGTCGATCTTGCTGGCGCCCTTGTCGGGACTGCCGCCGAACAGCGAACCGAAAAATGCCGCCAGCACCACCGGCATCAGCAGGTGCAGCATCAGCGCGCGCTTGTCGCGCAGGTACAGCATCAAGTCCTTGCGGCTCAGGGCGATCAGGGCGGTCATGTCAGTCTCGCAGGCTGCGGCCGGTCAGGTTGAGGAAGATGTTTTCCAGCGAGGTGCGGGCAGTGGCGAAATGCAGCGGCGTCTGGCCCTGCGCGGTGAGCCATGCCAGCACCGGCGCCGCATGCGTGGCGGCGGCCAGGCCGATGTCGAGCGTGGCCCCGGCGCGCAGGACGCCGCTTACGCCGGGCAGCGCCTGCAAGCCGGACAGCAGCCCGGACGATGGATCTTCGGCCAGCTCCACCTGCAACGCCGCCTGCGCCGGCAGGCGCCGGTACAACGCCGCCGGCGTTTCGTCGGCCAGCACCTTGCCGTGGTCGATGATGACAATGTGGTCGGCCAGCCGCTCCACCTCTTCCATGTAATGGCTGGTGTAGATCAGCGAGCGGCCCTGCGCCTGCAAGGCTTCCAGCGTGTCGAAGATGGCGTTGCGGCTGTGCGGATCGACGCCGACGGTCGGCTCGTCGAGGATCAGCAACTGCGGCTCATGCAGCAGCGCGGCGGCAATGTTCAGGCGGCGCTTCATGCCGCCGGAAAAGCTGGATGGCAGGTCGGCCGCGCGGTCGGCCAGGTTGACCAGCGCCAGCACCTGGGCGCAGCGCTGCTTCAGCGGCGCGCCGCTCAAGCCGTACAGCGCACCAAACAGCCTGAGGTTTTCCAGCGCCGACAAATCGTCATACAGCGCCAGGTCCTGCGGCACCAAGCCGATCTTGCGCTTGGCCGCACTGGCGCCCTGGCCGATGACATCGCCGTCGAGCATGATGCGGCCGCCATCGGCGCGCAGCAGGCCGCAGATCATGCCGACCGTGGTGGACTTGCCGGCGCCGTTGGGACCGATCAGGCCCACGGTCTGACCGAGTCGCACCTGGAACGACACGCCATCGACCGCCTGGCGCACGCCGTAGGACTTCGAAATTTGTTCCACGCTCAGTAGCACCGCCGTCTCCGGGTGATTCAACATGACTTGCAGAATAGCGTCGCCATGCCAAATTGGCAAGCCTGGTGAACTTTTGGCCGGCATCGGCGGACTAAGTAGAACGCCGCCGGCCGGCGGCCTGACTAGCAAGGAGGTAATATGGACAACAATCCATCCGTCAAACGCTGGCAGGACCAGGTGATCCTGCTGCTGGGTCTGTGGTTCTTTATCACGCCGTGGGTGTTCAGCTATCCGATCCCGTCGGTGCAAGCCTGGACGGCGTTTGTCTCGGGCGCGGTGATCGCGCTGCTGGCGGCGTTCGACCTGTACAAGACCTATTTCTGGGCCGTGGTGCTGAACCTGCTGCTGGGCATCTGGGTGGCGGTCTCGCCGTGGGTGCTGCGCCTCGCCGACAACCCCGAACTGCTGTGGAATTCACTGATCATCGGCATCGCGGTGGCCGTGTTGGCGCTGTGGGAAATGCGCACCGATCCGGAGCTGGCCAAGCACTGGCCGGGCGCCGGCCACGCGACCTGAGGTTTTACAGCGCGTAGCGCACCACATTGTCGCTCCACTCGAAGGCGGCCATCTCCAGTTCCACCAGCTCATCGGTGGACATGGCGAGGTCGCGCAGCGTCGGCACGATATGGCTGTCCATGTCCTCGATGCGCTCGATGCATTCGACCAGCTTGAGCAGGTCGCCGTAGAAGCCGCCGCGCTGCAGCAGCGCGGCGCGCACCTCATCGCCGACCGGAATCTGTTCCATGATCTCGCCCATGTGGATGCCGAACAGCGTGTCCATCAGCGACATGATGCCGACCGTGAACGCGATGTCGGCCGCCTCGCGCTGGCTCGGGCGCAGCTTGGCGGCCAGCAGTTCCAGCAGGCGGCCGCGGGTGGTGGCCAGCATCAGCAGCGGCGTCATGCTGTGGCCGCGCTTGCTCGGCTCGGCGTACAGCATGATCTGCAGCCAGCGCTGCAACTGGCGGCGGCCAAGAATGGTCACCGCCTGGCTCAGCGAATCGATGCGCTGGCGCGCGCCCACCGCCGGCGTGTTGACCAGCCGCAGCAGGTTCAAAGCCAGCGACACGTCGCGTTTGATGGCGCGCTCGATTTCGGCGTTGTCGGCGTCCGAGGTCACCAGCGTCATCAGTTCCATCACCGCCAGTTGCGACGGCGACAGTTTCTTGCCGCTCATGATGACCGGCTTGGAGAAGTAATAGCCCTGGAAATAGTCGAAACCGAGGTCCAGGCAATTCTTGAATTCCTCACGGGTTTCGACTTTTTCCGCCACCAGCTTTTTCTTGTCCTGGCGGAAGCGCGGCGCCAGCTTGCTCAGCGCCGACAGCGCGATATTGCGCATGTCCATCTTGACGTAATCGACCAGCGGCAACAGCGCCTGCACCGCTTCGGTCTCGCCGGTCACATCATCGAGTGCGAAGCTGAAGCCGTGGCCGGCCAGCTCGCGGATGCGGGCCATCACCTCCGGCGTGGCCGGCATGCTGTTGATGATCTCCAGCACCACCTTTTCGCGCGGCAGGAAGGAGAAGATATCGCTCATGATGACGCTGGCGTCGACATTGACGAAACCGAGCGCGTCGCCAATGGTTTTTTCCATGCCCAGCTGCGAAGCGTGGGCGATCACCGCCGCCGTGGCGGTCAGGTCGTTGGTGACGTGGGCCGGCCCGACCGGAGCATTTCGGAACAGCAACTCATAGCCGAACAGCGCCTGGTTGCGGTCCAGGATGGGTTGACGCCCGAGATGAAATTCGCGCACGCGCAAACTCTGGGGGCTGCGGTCATGTAGGGTCAGATCGATCATGCTACTATTTTGACACCATTGACCGCCCGTGTCGCTGAATTTTTAAGCGCAGGGACTGCCGTCGATGAACAGTTTCAATTCGCCCGGCAGGAAGGCGGTCCAGCGCTCGTTGGTGGTCAGCGGCTGGGTGACGATGATGGCCACGCGGTCATCCGGCGTCGTCAGCTGGGAAAAATCCACGCTGACATCTTCGTCCGACAGCTGGGCGGTATCGAACGGATGCTGGCGCACCAGGTAGAACAGATTGGTCGAGCAATGCGCAAACAGCTCGCCGCCGGACGACAGCAGCATATTGAAGGTGCCGTGGGTGGCGATCTCGTGCACCAGGCCGCTCAGCGCCGAGCGCAGCTCCTCCAGCGGCGGCCGCTGCTCGCCGAAACGCGCGCGCAGCTGCTGCAGGATGTAGCAGAAGGCGCGCTCGCTGTCGGTGCTGCCGACCGGGCGAAAGGCGCCGTTCAGCAGCGGATGGAATGCCTTCAGGTCGCCGTTGTGGGCGAACACCCAGTACTGCCCCCACAGCTCGCGCACGAACGGGTGGCAGTTTTCCAGCGCCACCTGGCCCTGCGTGGCCTTGCGGATATGGGCGATGACGTTGGTGGATTTGATCGGGTAGCGCTTGATCAGCTCGGCAATCGGCGAGGCGATCGCCGCCTGGTGATCGACGAAGTGGCGCACGCCGGCGCCTTCGAAAAAGGCGATGCCCCAGCCGTCGTGGTGGGTATCGGTCTGGCCGCCACGCATGGCGAAGCCGGTGAAACTGAACACAATGTCGGTCGGCACATTGCAGTTCATGGCGAGAAGTTGGCACATGGGGGAATTATACCCACCGCGCGCCAACCGCTGCGAGGATTAATGCAATAGCACGGGCTGACTCATCAGCGCATCGTAACTGCCGAGGAACTCATCGATTTCAGCCATGGTCGGCTCGTTGGCGATCAGCTCATTGACGTCGCGGCGGAAATTCTGCGCCAGCACGCCGGCGATGAAGATTTCGCGCTTGCCGCCTTTGTCGACGATTTCATAGCCGCCGAAGCGCAATGCATCAAGATTACGGTCGGCGCCGAATTCGACAACACTGTATTGCTCGCTGTTGTAGATGAGGTTCATTTTGCTTCCTTTCTCAAGGGGCGAAACACCTGCGTTTCCGCCTTCTCCCCTTAAATGGGTCGAAAGCGGGCCATTTCAAGGCCAATCGGCGGGCTGGGGCTAGGCCGCGATGGTGTCTTGCAGTTCCAGCAAGTCTCCGTAAGGCGGTTCGGACAGCCAGCTACGCAGCTGTTCCAGGTGCTCGGCGGAGGCCAGGCTGATGTACAGCCGCGCGGGAGGACGGCGCAGCACACGGTTTAATGTTACCCGCAAAATCAGATTACCGCTGCAATGCAGGCAGCCTGGTGCGATACGCAACACTTGCGGCACATTTTCGTAGGGAAAGGGGCCATCCGCAGGATCAAAGGATAAGGCCGAACCGCCGTCCGACAAACCCTCCAGAATGATGATGCTGGCTCCCGCTTTGGGCAGATGGGCGGCGATGGCCCCCTCGCGCGCGCCGGCGCGCGGACCGGTGACCAGCCAGACCGGCACCGGCGGCCGCTGGGGGGCGACGCCGGTGCCGGAAGAAGCGCCCACGATCAGGCGTTTTTCTTGGCCAGCTTGCCCGGCTCCACGCCCAGCTGTTTCAGCTTGCGGTACAGGTGGGTACGCTCCAGGCCAGTCTTCTCGGCCACGCGCGTCATGCTGCCGCCTTCGCGGCCCAGGTGGTGTTCAAAGTACATGCGCTCGAAGGCGTCGCGCGCCTCGCGCAGCGGCAGGTCGAACGACAGGCTGAAGCTGTGGTTGTCGGCACCGGCGACCGTCGCGCCGGCGCCGCGCACGGCAATGCCGGCCATCGCGTTCGGCACGGCAAACCCGGCGCCGGGCGCGCTCGGCGCTTCTTCCGGCTGCGCCGCCACCACCGGACGCGGCGCCAGCGCCGGCGCACGCACGGTTTCCTGCGCGCGCGTCAGGCCGGCTTGCACCGCCTTCAGCAGCTTTTGCAGCGCAATCGGTTTCTCCAGGAAATTCAGCGCGCCGATACGGGTTGCTTCGACTGCGGTATCGATGGTCGCGTGGCCCGACATCATGATGACCGGCATGGTCAGCAAGCCGTCGCGCTGCCATTCCTTGAGCAGCGTGACGCCATCGGTGTCCGGCATCCAGATATCGAGCAGCACCAGGTCCGGCGCGCCCAGGGCGCGCGCTTCGCGGGCCTGCTGGGCGTTTTCCGCCAGTTGTATTGCATGCCCCTCGTCGCTCAAGATTTCCGAGAGCAACTCGCGGATACCCATTTCATCGTCAACTACCAGAATGTTTGCCATCTTCCCTTGTCCTCATTTCGCCGTCCATGGACAGCAATGATGTTTGTAGTCATAGCCCTTGGCTATTGTGCGACGCCGGTGCTAACTTTAACAGCAAAATCAACACTGACGCGCCACTTCTATCGGCATGGTTCTGAATATCGATCCGTCCACCATGTTCTTCGATAATTTTTTTCACCATCGCGAGGCCGAGACCGGTGCCGCGCGCCTTCGATGTCACATACGGTTCAAACGCGCGCGCCAGGATTTTCGGCGCGAAGCCAGGACCATTATCGCTAATCGCCAGCCGCACGGCTGTGCGCGAACTACCATCCGCGCCCTGATAATGAATGGCTTCGGTGATCACGTCAATGTGCGGCTGCGGTGCGCCGGGCGGCAGCTCGGCCATCGCGTCCTGGGCGTTCTGCAGCAGGTTGTGGATGACCTGGCGCAACTGGGTCGGATCGCCCATCACCAGCGGCAGGCCGGGCGCCAGCTGCGGGTGGATGATGTCGTTGCCCTCGCCACTGATGTAGAGGTGCAGGATTTCGTCGACCAGCGCGTTCAGGTCCAGCGATTCCAGCACCGCCGGCGGTGTTTTGGCGTAGTCGCGGAAGTCGTCCACCATGCGCTTCATCGCCGCCACCTGGTTGACGATGGTGGCCGTGCCCTTGTTCAGCAGCTCGACGTCGGCCGGCATCAGCTTGTCTTCCAGCTTCATCTGCATGCGTTCGGCCGACAGCTGGATCGGCGTCAGCGGGTTCTTGATTTCGTGCGCCAGGCGGCGCGCCACCTCGCCCCAGGCGATCGAGCGCTGCGCCGAGATCACGTCCGAGATATCGTCGAACACCACCAGGTAGCCGCTGCCGCCGTCGACCGGCAGGCGCGAGCCGCGCGTCAGCAGAGTCAGGTCGTTATCCTCGACGCTGGAGGCATTGCGCCGCGGCACTTCGATCTGGCGCTGCCAGTGCAGCCGGGCAATGTTGCGGCCGGCCGCCGACTGCGCGTTCTGCGCCGCGAACGCCGCCACGATGGCGCCGCCGAACTCCTGCAAGCCGTCGATTTCGTCGAGTTTCTGGCCGATCATGGTAACGCCGGCCTGCTGCAGGATGCGCTCGACCGAGTCGTTGCAGCTGATTAAATGGAATTCGTGGTCCAGCACCATCACGCCGGCCGACATATTCGCCAGCACCGACTCCAGGTGGGCCTTGGCGTTCTGCAGCGCCGAGCGGTTGCGCTCGACCGCGCTGCGGGCGTCCGACAGCTGCCGCGTCATGGTGTTGAACGATTGCGTCAGCGTGCCCAGCTCGTCCGAGGTGGCGACGATCGGTCGCGGCGACAGGTCGCCCTCGGCCACCGCGCGCGTGCCCTCGGCCAGCAGCAGCAGCGGCTGCGCCAGGTCGCTGGCGATCAGGAAGGCGGCGGCGATGGCGCCGAACACCGCCAGCAGCAAGGTCAGCGTCAGCGTCACGATGTACATCTTGCGCAGGCCGACACGGGCGTCGAAGCGCTCCTTGTAGTCGGCGTAGGCGCGGCGAATGGTTTCGCCGTCGGCCGCCAGCTGCGCCGGCGCCAGCTGGATCAGTTGCAGGTAGCGCGGTGCCAGGTGGGTGCCATTCGGACGCACCGCGTCGGGTATCGGCAGCATTACCCGCAGCCGCAGCTGGTTGAGCGGCTCGACCGGCGTCACCGGCGCGCTGACCAGGTCGCTGTGCAGCTCGTTGCCGCCTTCGGGGGCGCCATAGGCTTCGTCTTTCTTGACCTTGGCCATCATGTCGCGCGTCGGCAGATCGGCGCTGAGGTTGCCGCTGCGGCTGGCGCGGGCGCTGACCACCAGCCCGCCGTCGGCATCGATGATGATGGCGTTCTGCATGCCGGTCTCTTTTTTGACCAGCGCCGCCAGGATCGCGCGCTCGCTGCCGAACGGCTGGTCGGCCAGCTCCTGCGCGGTGCGGCCGGCGGTGGCGCTCAGCTCGCCGACGGCGCGGTCCAGGCCGGCGCGGCTGAGGTTGATGCCGGATTCCAGCGCCTCTTCCACCGGCACATTGAACCAGGATTCGATCGAATGCGAGACAAACTGCACCGAGACCAGGAAGATCACCAGCCCCGGCAGCACGCCGATGGCGGCAAACAGCAGCACCAGCCGGGTCATCAGCTTGGAGCCGAACTTGCCGGCCTTGTAGCGCGAATACAGGCGGAACAGCGACACCACGACCAGCGCCAGCAGCGAGAACGCCACCGCCGCATTCAAGCCCAGCAGCCAGCCATAGTAGCGGTCGAAGAAGCCGGAATTGTCGGAGGCCGACGCCAGCAGGAACAACAGGATGCTGACAATGGCACCGCCGACCACCGCAAAGTACCGCAGGGCCGTCTTCACTTACTCGGCCCTGTACTGGAAGGTTTTCTTGTCCGACGCCAGGCGCCATTCACTATTATTCAGGGCGTTGACCTTGAGCGGCTTGGGCACGTAGTTGGGATCCAGCCCCATGCTCAGCTTGACGGTGTAGGTTTCGCCCGGCTTCAGCGCGCCGCGCCCGGCGACGATCCAGCGGTTGGGCCGGCGGATCAGGAACAGCGCGTCTTCCATCGACGCGAAACTCTGGTGCACGCTGCCGCTGACGGCGACGTTGTATTGCCGGGTCAGCACGTTGTAGGACAGGCTGATGGTCTGGCGGGCGGTGATGGCTTTTTCGTCAAACCAGTACCAGCGCGGGCGGGTGAATTCAATTTCGGTATAAAAGTACAGCGTGCGCCCGTATTGCAGCGCAACTTCCATCTCGTTACTCAGTTCGAAGCCGTAAGTGGCGGACAGCCGGTAGCCGTCTTCCGTGGCCTCGACCAGCGCGCGGCGGATCTCCACGCCTTCGGACGCCCGCGCGGGCTGCGGCAGCAGCGCCAGCATCAGCAGCAAGGTAGCGGTCAGAAGTCGAAAAAATCGTAGCGTCACGGGTGGGCAAATACTCAACAGGTTACGCATTTTTCTGGAACAGCGCGTAAAACAAACCATCGTGATCCTGCCCGGAGCCGCCGGCGGGGAGCAATTGACCGGGCGCATCCAGTCGGACCGCCTGATTGCGTACAGCAAAAGCGGCCGCCTGCGCTTCGGATTCCTGCGGCCACAAGGAACATGTCACGAATAGCAATTTACCACCCGGTGCCAGCATCTGCCAAAGGTTGTCGAGGATTTTGCCGGAAAGTGTTGCAAGTTGGAGCGTGTCGCCCTTGCGGCGCAGCCAGCGGATATCCGGGTGGCGGCGCACGATGCCGGACGCGGTGCACGGCACGTCGGCCAGGATGCGGTCGAACGGCTGGCCGTCCCACCAGTCCGGGTGCTGGGCGTCGGCCGGCTTCAGCGCGGCTTTCAGTTGCAGACGATCAAGGTTTTCGCCGACGCGCGCCAGGCGTTTCGGGTCGGCATCCAGCGCGGTGACGTCGGCGTCTGCCAGTTCCAGGATGTGGCAGGTCTTGCCGCCGGGGGCGGCGCAGGCGTCCAGCACGCGCATGCCAGCTTGCACATCCAGCAACGGCGCCGCCAGCTGGGCGCCGGCGTCCTGCACCGAAGCGTCGCCGTCGGCAAAGCCGGGTATCAGGTGTACACCGACCGGTTTTTCCAGGCGCACGGCGTAGGGGCCGATCCGGCTGGCGGCCATGCCGGCGTCGGCCAGCTTGGCCAGATACTGCTCCACCGTGTTGTGGCGGGTGTTGACGCGCAGCGTCAGCGGCGGCGGCGTGTTGCCGGACGCAAGAATTTCCTGCCATTGTTGCGGCCAAGCCGTTTTGACCGCATCGATCCACCACTGCGGGTAATTCCATTTGGCGACCGGCTGCAGCAGCGCGGTGTCCAGCAGCGCCTTGCGCTCGCGCAGGAAGCGGCGCAGCACGGCGTTGACCATGCCCTTGGCGCGCGCGGTGTCCGGGTGGGCGTCGGCGGCGGTCACGGTCTGGTCGACAACAGTAAATTCTTCATACGGCGGCGTGTCGTCGGGCGCGGTCATCAGCGCCAGCGCGCAGGACAGCAGGGCCGCCACCAGCGGCTCCGGCGCCTTCGGCGCCATCAGGCCGATCAGCGCCTCGCTCTGGCCCAGTTGGCGCATCGCGCGGTAGGCGATGTCCTGCATGGCGCCGCGCGCCTGCGGCGTGATGTCCGGCTGTTTCGACCACACCTGGGCCAGCGCCTGCGGCAGGTTGGTGCCGGTCTTGACCTGGGCGATGGCGCCGGCGGCGCCGATCAGGCTGTAGGCCAGCGAATCGGGCTTGAGGCTGGTCTGGAAATGGGTCTGCAACGCCGGTTTCAGCTCCCGCGCATGACTGGCGCGCATTTTCGGCGCAGCCGGCTTGGCGGGGGACTTCAGGGAGAGCGTTGGACGCTTGTTCATATGCTAATTCCAGAGATGGGGCGACGGCCGTGATCGCGCAGTATACATTAGCGCCAGATGCAAGGCGACAGCGGTATCGGCTTAATTTGGATCAATCGTGCCGCCACCGGGAGGCGTATGATCGGCGCATGGCTACCCAACCAAAATTCGACGAATCCGACGCCACTCAGGTTCTGACACGCCTGAACGGCGTGGAGACCGATTTAGCTGTTATCAAATCGAACTATGCAACAAAAGAAGACCTCTTGAAACTTGAACTTAGAATCGCACAAATGGAGACTCGGCTGATTAAATGGTTTATCGGCACCGCCCTGACGCTGATCACGGTCTCCGCCACCCTGGGGTTTTTCGTCGCCAAGCTTCTCCATTAGCATCGCCCTCCTGCCTCACAGTCCGCCCCTCCGCCCGGTCAACACAGTATAATTACTGCTGTTTGGCCGGCGCCCATGCGCCCGCCGTTTCCACTATCTGACGAATTATTAAGCGCATGCTAGCCCAACAAAAACAAGATATCACGGCCCTGTTCCAGGCCGCCCTCGCCCCGATCCTGGCCGGCACGGAAGTCTCTGCCAACGTCGTGCTGGAGCGCCCGCGCGATCCGTCGCATGGCGACGTCGCCTGCAACATCGCCATGCAACTGGCCAAGCAGCTGAAAATGAACCCGCGCGAACTGGCCACCAAGCTGGTCGACGCGCTGCTGGCCGACCCGGCCCGCAACGGCCTGATCGACAGCGCCGACATCGCCGGGCCCGGCTTCATCAACCTGCGCGTCAGCGCCGCCGCCAAGCAGGCGGTGGTCAAGACCGTGCTGGCGCAAGGCGCCGCCTTCGGTTCCGGCGACGCCGGCAGCGGCAAGAAAGTCATCATCGAATTCGTCTCCGCCAACCCGACCGGTCCGCTGCACGTCGGCCACGGCCGCCAGGCGGCGCTGGGCGACGCGCTGTCGTCGCTGTTCATCTCGCAGGGCTACGATGTCACCCGCGAGTTCTACTACAACGACGCCGGCGTGCAGATCCAGACCCTGGCCAACTCGGTACAGGCGCGCCTGCGCGGCCACAAGCCGGGCGACGCCGAATGGCCGGAATCGGCCTACAACGGCGACTACATCGCCGACATCGCCGAAGATTTCAAACTGAAGAAAACCGTCTCGGCCTCCGACGGCGCGCCGGCCACCGCCTCCGGCGACATCGACGACATCGAATCGATCCGCGCCTTCGCCGTGACCTACCTGCGCAACGAGCAGGACATCGACCTGCAAGCCTTCGGCGTCAAGTTCGACAACTACTACCTGGAATCGTCGCTGTACTCGGACGGCAAGGTGGACGCCGCCGTCGAGATGCTGAACAACTCCGGCAAGACCTATGAAGAAGAAGGCGCGCTGTGGCTGCGCACCGAAGACTATGGCGACGACAAGAACCGCGTGATGCGCAAGAAGGATGGCACCTACACCTACTTCGTGCCGGACGTCGCTTACCACATCGTCAAATTCCAGCGCGGTTTCAACCAGGCGATCAACATCCAGGGTTCCGACCACCACGGCACCATCGCCCGCGTACGCGCCGGCCTGCAGGCGGTCAACCTGGGCATCCCGCAAGGCTTCCCGGACTACGTGCTGCATAAAATGGTCACCGTGATGAAGGGCGGCGAAGAGGTCAAGATCTCCAAGCGCGCCGGCTCCTATGTCACCGTGCGCGACCTGATCGAATGGTCGGGCGGCGGCGACATCACCAAGGGCCGCGACGCCGTGCGCTTCTTCCTGATCTCGCGCAAAGCTGACACCGAATTCGTGTTCGACGTCGACGTCGCGCTGAAAACCTCGGACGAGAACCCGGTCTATTACGTGCAGTACGCCCACGCGCGCATCTGCCGCATGCTGGAACAATGGACCGGCGACGAAGCCGCGCTGGCCAATGTGGACCTGTCGCCGCTGACCGCGCCGACCGAAGCGACGCTGCTGGCGACGCTGGCCGCCTACCCGGAAGCGCTGGCGCGCGCCCAGGCGGAACTCGGCCCGCACCAGATCGCGTTCTACCTGCGCGACCTGGCCGCCAACCTGCACAGCTTCTACTTTGCCGAGCGCGTGCTGGTCGACGACGAGGCGCTGAAGGCGGCGCGTATCGCCCTGATGGTCGCCACCCGCCAGGTGCTGCGCAACGGCCTGGCGCTGATCGGCGTTTCGGCGCCCAACAAAATGTAATCGCGAAGGACATCCCGCACAATGAATTTCCGTTCCAGCCGCTCCAGTTTCATTCGTCCGCGTAGCAAACAGCAGGGCAACACCTTCGTCGGCATCATCATCGGCCTGGTCATCGGCCTGAGTATCGCCGTGGTCGTGGCCCTGATGATCACCAAGGGCGCGACGCCGTTCACCGACAAGGGCCATCCGGGCAAAGCGACGGAACCGACTGCGGGACAAGTCGCCGATCCGAACAAGCCAATGTACGGCAACAAGGACGCGGCGCGCGAAGCGGCCAAGGATCTGGGCAAGGAGCCGGCCGCTCACGCCCCTGCCGCAGCAACGCCTGCACCGCCACCGCAGGCTGCGGCCGACCAGCTGCAAGCCATGGTCGACAAGATCCAGAACGCGCCGGCGCCAGCCAAACCTGCGGCGGCAACGCCGAACGCCGCCAACGTCGCGCCGCAACCGGCCGCCAAGCCGGCCGCCGACGCGGCAGCGGGCGACGACAAATACATCTACTACCTGCAAGCCGGCGCCTTCCGCGAAACGGCCGATGCCGAAAGCGCGCGCGCCAAGCTGGCGTTGCTCGGTTTTGAAGCCAATCTGTCGGACCGCACCACCGATACCGGCGTGCTGCATCGCGTGCGGCTCGGCCCTTATCACCAGGTCGAAGCAATGAACAAGGTTCGCAGCAAACTGTCCGAAAACGGCATCGACGTTGCCGTAGTCCGTAACCAGAAATAAGCAGAAATAAGGAACCACCATGCGCTTTATGAAGTTTCTCCTCGCCGCAGTGACCCTGAGCGCCGTGGCGTTCACCGCCTCCGCCTCGCCGGCCGATCCGAAAGAAGGCGCGGAATTCAAAACCCTGGCCAAGCCGCAGCCGGTGGACACCGGCAAAAAAGTCGAGATCATCGAGTTCTTCGACTACGCCTGCCCACACTGCGCCGCCTTCGACAACACGCTGAACGCCTGGGTCAAAAAACAGGGCGACAACATCGTCTTCAAGCGCATCCACATCGGCCGCCAGGGCAGCGACGTGCCGCAGGCACGCATGTTCTACACGCTGCAAGCGATGGGCGTGCTGACGCCCGAGCTGCACACCAAGGCCTTCAACGAAATCCACGTCAACCACAATCGCATGAACCGCGACGAACTGGTATTCGACTTCATCGCCAAGCAAGGCGTCGACAAGCAGAAATTCATCGACACCTACCGTGGCTTCGGCGTCGCCGCCCAGGTGCGCAAGTCGCTGGCGCAGATGGACGCCTACAACGTCGAATTCTGGCCGCTGCTGATCGTCGACGGCAAATACCAGACCGCGCCGTCGATGGCCAACGCCAATGCCACCACCGAAGCGCAGCTGAACGAAGACGTTATCCGCGTGCTGGACGCACTGGTGGTCAAAGCCAAGGCAGAGAAGAAATAAGCATGACGCCTTTGCGCGTCTTCATCACCGGCGCCTCCAGCGGCCTGGGCGCCGCGCTGGCCCGCCAGTACGCCGCGCAAGGCGCCACCCTTGGCCTGCTGGCCCGGCGCGGCGACGCGCTTGCCGCCCTGATCGCCACCCTCCCCAATCCGCAGCGGCACCGCGCCTACGCGGTGGATGTGCGCGACCACGCCGCCATCGGCGAGGCCGCGCAGGCCTTCCTCGCGCATGCGGGCGGCGTCGACGTGGTGATCGCCAACGCCGGCATCTCGGTCGGCACGCTGACCGAATACAAAGAGGATATCGCAGTCTTCGCCGACATCATCGCCACCAACCTCACCGCCACCGCCGCCACCTTCTCGCCCTTCATCGCCGCCATGCGCGCGCAACGGACGCAGGGCCGGCTGGTGGGCATCGGCAGCGTGGCCGGCATCCGTGGCCTGCCCGGCGCCGAGGCCTACAGCGCGTCGAAGGCCGCCGTCATCAGCTACTGCGAATCGCTGCGGCTGGAGATGAAGCCGCACGGCATTCGCGTGGTAACCATCTGCCCCGGCTACATCGACACGCCGATGACGCAGGTGAATCCGTATCCGATGCCATTCCTGATGGCGCCTGACAAATTCGCCGCGCGCGCCGCCCAGGCGATCGCCGCCGGCGACAGCTACGCGGTGATCCCGTGGCAGATGGGCGTCGTCGCCAAGGTGCTGCGCCTGCTGCCGAACGCCGTCTACGACTGGGCCTTCAGCAAGGCGCCGCACAAGCCCCGCAAAACCGCACCATGAGCCTCCTGAACGCCGCCGCCATCACCGCGCATTGCGCCACCTCCGCCACCCATGTGGCGATTGAAACCGTGGCCGAAACCGGCTCCACCAACGCCGACCTGCTGGCGCGCATCGGCAGCCTGCCCGGCCCGCTGCTGCGCATCGCCGAAAACCAGACGGCGGGCCGTGGTCGCGCCGGCCGTGCGTGGCTGTCGAAGCCCGGCGCCGCGCTGATGTTCTCGCTGGCCTGGCCGTTCAAAGGCCCGCTGCACAAGATGACCGGCCTGCCGATGGCGGTCGGCGTGGCGCTGGCCGAAACCATCGCCGCGCTGGGAGTGCCGGTGCAGATCAAATGGCCGAACGACCTGCTGCGCGACGGCGCCAAGCTGGCCGGCATCCTGGTCGAAACGCAGAAGACCGACGACGCCATCTGGGCGGTAATCGGCTGCGGCATCAACCTGCTGATGCCGGACGAACTGGAAGCGCAGATCGGCCGCGAAGTGGCCAGCGCGCCATGGCTGGCGCAGATGGACCGCAACCAGCTGATGGCGGCCCTGCTCAGCCGCCTGGCCGCCGTGCTGGCGGAATTCGACGACACCGGCTTCGCGCCGTTTGCCGAACGCTGGAACGCGCTGCACGCCTGGCAGGACAAGCAGGTGGTGCTGCTCGACCAGGGAAGCGTGGTGCAACAAGGGCGCGCCGCCGGCGTTGACGGCATCGGCCGCCTGCTGCTCGACACCGACGCCGGCCGCGTGGAAATTGTGTCCGGCGATGTTTCGCTGCGCTTATCTGGAGCACAACCATGATGTTATTGATCGACGCCGGCAATACCCGGGTCAAATGGGCGCTGGCTGCGCCAGGCGCGCCGCTGGGCGAGTGGATCGCCAGCGGCGCCGCCACCCACGCCGACATGCCGCAGCTGGAACTGGCGTGGTGCGAAGCCTCGGCCGTCAACCAGATCGACCGCATCCTGATCGCCAATGTCGCCGGCAATGCGCTGCGCGTGCAGCTGGAATACGTGCTGCAGCGCTGCATCTGCGACGTGACGCCGGAATGGTTTGCCTCGCTGCCGGCGCTGGCCGGCGTCACCAACGGCTACCGCAATCCGGCGCAACTGGGCTGCGACCGTTTTGCCGCCGCCATCGCCGGCCACGCGCTGGCGCCCGGCCTGCCGGTCATCGTGGTCAACTGCGGCACCGCCACCACCATCGACGCCATCACGGCCGATGGCGTATTCCTGGGCGGGATGATCCTGCCCGGCCTGGGCCTGATGGCCAGCTCGCTGGCGCGCAACACCGCGCAGCTGCCGCAGATCGCGCAGGACGGCAAGCTGCCGGCCGGATTCGCCGACAATACCGACGACGCCATCCTGAGCGGCATCCTGGCCGCACAGAGCGGCGCCATCGAACATGCCTGCGCCACGCACCACGCCGTCCAGTGCATCATCTCCGGCGGCGCCGCGCCGTATATTGCGCCGATGCTGAAAGTGCCGTACCGTATCGTTGAAAACATCGTTTTGATCGGTCTGCACGCCTCCAAGGAAAGCGCCTCGTGCTGAAGTTTATTTTCTGCTCCCTGCTGGCCGTGAATGCCGCGCTGTTCGCGTATGGACGCGGCTACCTGGGCCACTTCAGCGGCAACGAGCACGAGCCGGAGCGCATGCTCAACCAGCTGAATGCCAACAAGCTGGCCGTCATCTCGGCCGACCAGGCCAACCATGCGGCCGAAGCTGCTGCGGCGGCGCTGGTGGAGGCCAAGCCGGCGGCGCCGGTGCAGGCCTGCGTGGAAATCGCCAGCTTCGTGCTGGCCGACGCGCGCCGCTTCGAGGCGCAGCTGGAAGCGCTGAAACTGGGCGACCGCCAGTCGCGCCACAACCTGCCGGGCACCGAGGTATCGAGCTATATCGTTTATATTCCGCCGCAGGGCAACAAGGAAGCGGTAGACAAGAAGGCCGCCGAACTGCGCGGCCTAGGCATCAGCAATTACTTCATCATTTCCGACAACTCGCCGCTGCGCTGGGGCATCTCGCTGGGCGTATTCAAAACCGAGAACGCGGCACAGAACCAGCTGGCGGCCTTGATGAAGCAAGGCGTGCGCACCGCGCGCGTGGCGCCGCGCATGAGCGGCAGCAAGCTGCTTGGCTTCCAGTTCCGCGACGTCGACGCCGAACTCAAAACCAGGCTGGAAAAAATCCGCGCCGGTTTCCCCAACGCGGAACTGCGCAACTGCAAATAATCAGCGCTGCACCACGATCGGCTTCAGGCCGAGCGCTGCCGGCAGCCCTTGCGCCGCCTGCTGCGCTTCCTGGCGCGTGGCGAACGGACCGCCGAACAGGCGGTACACCGCACCGCCCTGCACCACTTCCATCAGATTGAATCTCGACCCCAGCTTGCTGCGCATCGCTTCGGCGTTTTCGGCGCGTGAGTAGGCGCCCAGCTGCAAATAAAAGCCGCCGGCTGCGGCCGGCGAGTCCGGCGCCGCGTAGCCCGCAGGCGCGCGGTCGGCCAGCATCAAGGCTTCGATATCCTTCGGCGGCGCGGCGGCGGCGGCAGTGGCGGCCGGCGCGGCCGGTGTCAGCACCAGCGGCGTATCGACCATCCTCGCCGTGACCGTCGGCGTCGGCGCCTGCGCCGACGGCTGCGACGACGGCAGGCGGTCCTTCGATGCCGGCGTCAGGCGCGGCTTGGTGCTGCCGGACAGGCCGTCGCGCGTGGCCAGGATGCGCTCGACTTCATCCGGCAGGATGCGCTCGATCTTCAGCTCATGGCTGCCCTTGCCCAGCAAGCCCAGTTTCAGCGCCGCCGTGTACGAAACGTCGATGGCGCGGTTGGCGTGGAACGGGCCGCGGTCGTTGATGCGCACGATGACGGTGGCGCCGCTGACCATATTGCTCAGCCGCGCATACGACGGAATCGGCAGCACCGGATGGGCCGCCGTCATCTTGTACATATCATACAGCTCACCGGACGAGGTGCGCTGGCCGTGGAACTTCTTGCCGTACCAGCTGCCGACGCCGATCTGCGTGAACGGTTCCTCGTCGGTGATCGGCGTGTAGGTCTTGCCGAACACCGTGTACGGCCGGTTGGAGCGCGGCAGCAGCGGATCGTTGCGCACGTCGGCGTCCGGCGTGTCCATCAGGTTGGCCGGCGGCGCATCGCCGGGGCCATCGTCCTGATAGTAGCCGCCGCGTCCCGAATTCGCCGGCGGCAGCACCGGCAGCGCGGGATCGACCTTCCTGACGGTCGGCGGCTTGATCGTCGATGGCGGAATCTGCACCGGACGCGGCGTGCGATCCGCCACCGGCGCCGTGCCGCAGCCGACCAGCACCAGCGCGGCGGCCAGCGCCGTCAGGTTCAGCAGCGGCTTACCGTGCGGGCGCATTCGCATTGTCCAGGTCTTGTTGTTCCACGTTGCTCTTATCCTTCTCTGAAGGGCGTTTGCCCAGCAGGTAATAATCCAGTGCCTTGCGCGCGATCGGCGCGGCCGCCGCGCCGCCCATGCCGGCGTTCTCCACCACCATCGCCAGCACGATGCGCGGCCGCTCCACCGGCGCGAAAGCGGTGAACAGCGCATTATCGCGCAGGCGTTCGGCCAGCTTGGCGGCGTTGTACTTCTCGCCTTTTTTAATCGACACCACCTGCGCCGTGCCGGTCTTGCCGCCTACCGTATAGCCGGCGTTGGCGAACACCCGGTAGGCGGTGCCACCCGGCTCGCTGGTCACGCCGACCATCGCATTCTTGACGAAGTCGATGTTCTCCTGCTTCAGCGGGATGCGGTAGCTTGGCTGCGCCACCGTCAGCTTGCGCGCATGCGTAACGCTGTCTTCGACGATTTTCACCAGGTGCGGCTTCATCACCACGCCGTTGTTGGCCAGATTGGCAATCGCATGCGCGATCTGCAAAGGCGTGTAGGCGTTCAGGCCGGACCCGTTGGAAACCGAGATAGTATCACCACCGTACCAGCGTCCCGCCGCACCCTTGAAGCGGCGGCGCTTCCATTCGGGCGACGGCAGCACGCCGGTCTTTTCGTTTTCCAGGTCGATGCCGGTCTTTTCGCCGAAGCCGAACGGCTGCATGAAGTCGTGGATCGCCTCGATGCCCATGTCGTTACCCAGCGCGTAATAATAGGTATTGCAGGAGACGATAATGGAGCGGCGCATGTCCACCGTGCCGTGGCCGCCCACCACGTCGTCGTTGAAGCGGTGCCCGCCCAGCATGTAGAAACCGGGATCGTAGGTGGTCTGCGACGGCGTGCGCTTGCCCAGTTCCAGCGCGGCCAGCGCCATGAACGGCTTGAAGGTGGAACCCGGCGCGTAAGTGCCGGACAGCGGGCGGTTGATCATCGGCCGGTCCGGCGAGTTATTCAGTTCATCCCAGCTTTGCGCATCGATGCCGTCGACGAACAGGTTGGGATCGTAGCCGGGCCGCGACACATAGGCGAGCACGTCGCCCGTCTCCGGCTCGATGGCGACCAGGGCGCCACGGCGGTCGCCGAAGGCTTCCTCGACGATCTTCTGCAGTTCGATGTCGATCGACAGTATCAGATTGCCGCCCGGTTTGGCGGGCGTGCGCGACAAGGTGCGCACCGCGCGGCCGCCGGAGGTCTTCTCGACCTCCTCGTAGCCGGTCTGCCCGTGCAGCAGCTTCTCGTAGCTTTTCTCCAGTCCCTCCTTGCCGATATGGTCGGTGCCGCGATAATTGGCCGCGTCGTCGCTGTCGGCCAGCGCGTCGGCTTCGGCGCGGCTGACGCGGCCGATGTAGCCCACCACATGCGAGGCGGTCTCGCCCAGCGGATACTGGCGGAACAGGCGCGCCTGCACCTCGACGCCGGGAAAGCGGAAATGCTGGGCGCTGAAGCGCGCCACTTCCTCGTCGCTGAGGCGGGTGCGCAGCGGCACGCTCTCGAAGCCCTTGGCGTCGTCCAGCAGCTTCTTGAAGCGGCGACGGTCCTTGACGTCGATCGCCACCAGTTTGGACAGCCCGGCGATGGTCTCGTCCAGCGAGGCATTCAGCTTGGCCGGCGTGATCTCCAGCGTGTAGGCCGAGTAGTTGCGCGCCAGGACCACGCCGTTGCGGTCCAGGATCAGGCCGCGATTCGGCACGATCGGCAGCAGCGAGATGCGGTTCTCTTCCGCCTTCACCGCATAGGTGTCGTGCTTGACCACCTGCAGCCAGACGAAGCGCGCCAGCAGCAGGAAGAAGCAGAGGAACACCAGCCCGCCCAGCACCGTGACGCGCAGGCGGAACTGACGCATCTCGGCGTCGTTGTCCTTGAACTCAGTCAATCAGGTCTGCACCAGCTTGCGGTGCCGCTGAATGCTCATCAGGATGCCGCCGGCCAGGCCGAGCGTCACCAGCGCGGTGCCGCCGTAGCTCATGAACGGCAGCGGCACGCCCACCACCGGCAGGATGCCGCTCACCATGCCCATGTTGACGAAGGCGTAGGCGAAGTAAATCATGGTCATGGCGCCGGCCAGCAGGCGGGTGAACAGATTCGGCGCGTTACCGGCGATCATCAGGCCGCGGCCGATCAGCAGCAGGTACAGCACCATCAGGATCAGATTGCCGACCAGGCCGAATTCCTCCGAATACACGGCGAAGATAAAGTCGGTGGTGCGCTCCGGGATGAACTCCAGGTGGGCCTGGGTGCCGTGGGTCCAGCCCTTGCCGGTCAGGCCGCCCGAGCCCACCGCGATGGTGGACTGGATGATGTGGAAGCCCTTGCCCAGCGGGTCGGTGGTCGGATCGATCAGCGTCATCACGCGTTCGCGCTGATAGTCGTGCAGCACCGACCAGATGATCGGCAGCGCGGCGGCGCCGGCCAGCAGCAGCGCGACCAGCGCCTTCCACGCCAGTCCCGCCAGGAAGATCACGCTGAAGCCGGCGGCCACCACCAGCAGCGCCGTGCCCAGGTCGGGCTGGCGCACCACCAGGCCGACCGGAATCGCCAGCAGCAGCGCGGCGATGCCGAACGATTTCCAGTCCAGGTGGCCGGAGCGGTTCTGGAAGTACCACGCCAGCATCATCGGCGTGACGATCTTCATGAACTCAGACGGCTGGATGTCGATGCCGACATGCAGCCAGCGCCGCGCGCCCAGCTTGATGATGCCGAACAGCGCCACGCACACCAGCAGGAACACGCCGGCCGCGTAGGCCGGCACCGCGATCCGCATCATCATCTGCGGCGAGATGTTGGACACCACCCACATGACGAAGAAGAACAGCGCGATGTTGCGCAGATGGTCTTCCATCTTGCCGGGGATGCCCAGGCTGGCCGAATACAGCGTGACCATGCTGACCGTCAGCAGCATGATGAGGATGACCGTCAGCGGGCCGTCGAAGACGGTGAAATATGGCCGCATACGACGCCACAGCGAGCGTCTTTCATGGATGCGCATGGTGTAATGATCCTTATTGTTTCTTCCGTTCCGGCGTGGCCGGCGGCGGCGCCGGTGCGGCCGCCGGCGGCGTGGTCGGTGCGGGCACGGGCGAAGGCTGCTGCGTTTCGCGCGCGGCGGCGGCGGCTTCCGCCGCTTCCAGATCCTCGATTGGCACGATCTCCGCCGCGTCTTCCTTCGGCACCTTGGTGGTTTCCTTGTCGGCCGGGCGCTTGCCCAGCAGGTAGAAGTCGAGTGCCTTGCGGGCGATCGGCGCCGCGATCTCGGCGCCCCAGCCAGCGTTTTCCACCACCATGGCGATCACGATCTTCGGCTTGTCGGCCGGCGCAAAGGCGACGTACAGCGCGTTGTCGCGCAGCCGTTCGGCCAGCGCCGCCTTGTTGTACTTCTCGTTGGCCTTGATGCCGACCACCTGCGCGGTGCCGGTCTTGCCGCCGGAAGTGTAGCCGGCGTTGGCGAACACGCGATAGGCGGTGCCGCCAGGCTCGCTGTTGACGCCGACCATCGCGTTCTTGATGATGTCGATGTTTTCCTGCTTCAGCGGGATGCGGTAGCTTTCCTTCGGCACGGTCAGGCTGCGCGCGCGGGTGCCGCCATCCTCGATGATCTTGACCAGGTGCGGCTTCATCACCACGCCGTCGTTGGCCAGGTTGGCCATGGCGTGGGCGATCTGCAACGGCGTGTACGAGTTGAAGCCCGAGCCGTTCGACACCGAAATGGTGTCGCCGCCGACCCAGCGTCCGGCGTTGCCCTTGAAGCGCTTGCGCTTCCATTCCTTGGACGGCAGCACGCCGACCTTCTCGTTATCCAGGTCGATGCCGGTTTTCTGGCCGAAGCCGAACGGCTTCATGAAGTCGGTGATCGAATCGATCCCCATGTCGTTACCCAGCTGGTAGTAATAGGTATTGCAGGAGACGATGATCGACTTGCGCAGATCGACCGCGCCGTGGCCGCCGACTTTATCGTCGCGGAACTTATGGCCGCCGAGGTAGAAAAAGCCGGGGTCCGGGTAGGCGGTGGCGGCGTTGCGCTTGCCCAGCTCCAGCGCGGCCAGCGCCATGAACGGCTTGAAGGTGGAACCCGGCGCGTAGGTGCCGGACAGCGGCCGGTTGACCATCGGCCGGTCGAGCGAGGTATTCAGCTCGTTCCAGCTTTGCGAGTCGATGCCGTCGACGAACAGATTGGGGTCGTAGCCGGGGCGTGAGACGTAGGCCAGGATGTCGCCGGTCTCCGGTTCGATGGCGACAAAGGCACCGCGCCATTCGCCGAAGGCTTCCTCGACCACCTTCTGCAGCTCGATGTCGATCGACAGTATCAGGTTATTGCCCGGCGTGGCCGGGGTGCGCGACAGCGTGCGGATGGCGCGGCCGCCGGCCGACACTTCCACTTCCTCATAGCCGGTCTGGCCGTGCAGGTGCTTCTCGTAGCTCTTCTCCAGCCCTTCCTTGCCGATATGGTCGGTGCCCTTGTAGTTGGCGGCATCGTCGTTGGCCTCGATCGCCTTGACCTCGGACTGGTTGATGCGGCCAATGTAGCCGATCACGTGCGAGGCGGTCTCGCCCAGCGGATACTGGCGGAACAGGCGCGCCTGCACCTCCACGCCGGGGAAACGGAAACGCTGCGCGGTGAAGCGCGCCACTTCCTCGTCGCTCAGGCGGGTGCGCAGCGGCACTCCTTCGAAGCTCTTGGTTTCGTCCAGCAGTTTCTTGAAGCGGCGGCGGTCCTTGACGTCGATCTCCACCAGCTTGGACAGCTCGTCGATCGCCTCGTCCAGCGTGGTGTGCAGCTTGGACGGCGTGATCTCCAGCGTGTAGGCCGAATAGTTGCGCGCCAGCACCACGCCCTTGCGGTCCAGGATCAGGCCGCGATTCGGCACCACCGGCACGATGGCGATGCGGTTCTCTTCGGCCTTGACGGCGAAGTCGTTGTACTTGATGACTTGCAGCCAGATGAAGCGCATCAGCAGCAGGCCGAAGCAGAAAAACACCAGCCCGCCGATCACCGTCAGGCGCAGGCGGAACTGCTGCAGTTCGCGCTGGTTGTCCTTAATTTCAGTCATGCCGTTACCGCTGCGTCAAATCGGACGGGTGTGATCGCGGTCGACCGCGCGCCGCTGCGGCGCCAGCAGCAGCCAGGTGACCAGCGGCCACAACACCGCCGCGCCCACGCTTTCGATGAAGTAGAACCAGCCAGGGAATTTGCCGGAGACGAAGAAGCGCACCACCAGCTGCACCGACTGCGCCATCAGCAGCAGCGGGAACACATGCATGGCCTGGGTCCAGATCGGGAACCACAGCATCCGGCGGTGCAGCATGATGGCAAAGTAGGACAGCAGCGTGTACGACAGCGCGTTCTCGCCCAGCAGCGTGGCGTCGTGCACGTCCATCAGCAGGCCCAGCACGAAGGCGGTGCCAATGCCGACCTTGCGCGGCTGGTGCACGCCCCAGAATACCAGCAGCAGTGCGACGAAGTCCGGCACGCCAATGAAGCGGCCCCATGGCAGCAGGTTCAGCAGAAAGGCGCAGAACAGGCTGAAGGCAATGAACAGCGGGCTGACCGGCAGCAGGATGTAGTGCGGGCGATTCATCGTGCCGGCTCCTTGGGTGGGTTGGCGGCGGCCGGCGCCGGCGCCGGTGCGGCAGCAGGGGCAGAGGCAGGGGCAGGCGCGGCGGCGGCATCGGCGGCGGCCGGCTTAGGCGCCGCTGGCGATGGCGGCACCGGCATCAGGCCGGGCGCGCCGTTGGCAGCCGGCGCGACGGCCGCTGGCTGGCCTTCAGCCTCCTTCGGCACTTCCTTGATCGGCGCCATCTGCTTGTTATTCTTGCGCAGCGGCTTGGCCTCGTCCTCGGGCGGACGCGGCGGCTTGTCCGGGGTCGACATCAGGATCAGCAGCTGGGTGTTGTTGGCGATGCCGGCCAGCGGCTGGCAGATCACGCCGCCGAACGAGCCGCCGGCGCTGTTTTCCACCTGCGTCACACGCGCCACCGCCAGGCCGGCCGGATACACGCCGTCCAGGCCGGAGGTGACGACGATATCGCCCACCTGGATATCCGCATTCGGCGCGGTGAAGCGCAGTTCCAGGTTGCCCGCCTTGCCGCGCCCATAGGCCACGCTGCGCAAGCCGTTGCGCAGCAGCTGCACCGGAATCGCCTGCTCCTTGTCGGACAGCAGCGTCACCTCGGAGGTGAACGGGAACACCCGGGTCACCTGCCCGACCACGCCCTGGTTGTCGATCACCGGCAGGCCAAGCTGCACATCGCTGCGGCTGCCGCGGTCGAGAATGATCTTGCGGCTGTTGACGTCGCGCGCGTCGTACAGCACCTCGGCCAGCATCGACTTGACCGGCACCTGCTGGCGCGCGTCCAGCAGCCGGCGCAGCTGGGCATTTTCCGCCGCCTGCAACTGCGCCAGCTGCAAGGCCTGCGAATTGAGAATCTGCTGACGCTTCATCTCGTTGACCTGCTTTTCCATCGACGACAGGGTGGAGAAATAATCACCGACGCCGTAGATGGCGTCGCGCGGCAGCAGGGCCGCCATTTGCAGCGGATACAGCACGGTGCCGGCCGCGAGGCGGATCTTGGCCAGGCTGCGCATATGCGAGTCGACCAGCAGCAGTGCAATCGAGATGCACGCAAACACCATCACCTTGACCCGGGCCGAAGCGCCTTGCTTGAAAAGTGGCGGAGGACTGTATTCCATGACTTCCAAATAATCCGGCGCGCGCGCGCCAACGAGACTGTCAACTCATCCAAAAGAACCGGGGCCGCTTGTTTGCGGCCCCGGTCCAGTCGTTATTCGTAGGAGAAGATCGAGCCCAGTTGATCCATGCGCTCCAGCGCCATGCCCGAGCCACGCACCACGCAGGTCAGCGGATCCTCGGCGGCCAGCACCGGCAGGCCGGTTTCTTCCATCAGCAGGCGGTCCAGGTCGCGCAGCAGCGCGCCGCCGCCGGTCAGCATCATGCCCTTCTCGGCGATGTCGGCGCCCAGTTCCGGCGGCGTCTGTTCCAGCGCGTTCTTCACCGCCGAGACGATGTTGTTCAGCGGGTCGGTCAGCGCTTCCAGGATCTCGTTGGACGAGATGGTGAACGAACGCGGGATGCCTTCCGACAGGTTGCGGCCCTTGACTTCCATCTCCTTGACTTCGGAGCCGGGGAACGCCGAACCGATGGCCTTCTTGATCGCCTCGGCGGTCTGTTCGCCGATCAGCATGCCGTAGTTGCGGCGGATATAGTTGACGATCGCTTCATCGAACTTGTCGCCGCCCACGCGCACCGAACCCTTGTACACCATGCCGCCCAGCGAGATGATGCCGACCTCGGTGGTGCCGCCGCCGATGTCGACCACCATCGAGCCGGTGGCGTCCGACACCGGCAGACCGGCGCCGATCGCCGCTGCCATCGGCTCTTCGATCAGGTATACCTGCGAGGCGCCGGCGCCCAGCGCCGATTCGCGGATCGCGCGGCGCTCCACCTGGGTTGAACCGCACGGCACGCAAATGATGATGCGCGGCGACGGACGGAAGAATTTGGAGTCGTGCACCATGCGGATGAACTGCTTGAGCATCTGTTCGGTGACGGTGAAGTCGGCGATCACGCCGTCTTTCATCGGGCGGATCGCCTCGATATTGCCAGGCACCTTGCCCAGCATCTGCTTTGCTTCTTTGCCAACCGCTTGAATGGTCTTCTTGCCATTCGGGCCGCCTTCCTGGCGGATCGCGACTACCGAAGGCTCATCCAGCACGATGCCTTGGCCGCGAACGTAGATCAGGGTGTTGGCCGTGCCCAAGTCAATGGCCAGGTCGGAGGAAATGTAACGACGTAAAAAACCAAACATTAAAGTGTCCTGTGGCGCCACCAGTGTGCGCGTAAACCGTTGAGTAAAAAATTCTGTCCGAAATGCGGCGGCAGCAATGATTCAGCGCCGACAACGCATCAACCCGCCATTCTACCTTATAATTTGACTGCGATTTATCGAAAATCCACGCAAAAGTGTGGTGCCCAAGGCTGCGAGTTAAGCGGCATTCGTCGGCAGATACCGGTGAATAGGCAGAAATTCAAGCTTTTATCAATATCACAACTAACCTCGCGCCATGTCCCTGACCCTAAACGACGTAACCCGCATTGCCAAACTGGCCCAACTTGAGATGAGCGAACAGCAAAGCGCCACCGCGCTGGAGCAGCTGAACGGCATTTTCGCGCTGGCCGAACAGATGCAGGCGGTCGATACCGACGGCGTCGCCCCGCTGAGTCACCCGCTGGCGGCGCACATGAACAACATCGCCCTGCGCCTGCGTGAAGACGTTGCTGCGGAACCGAATCGCCGCGACGACTATCAAACCGTGGCACCGAAGACCCAGGACGGCCTGTACCTGGTGCCGAAAGTGATCGAATAACAAGCCGTCATTCCTGCGCAAGCGGGAATCCATACTGAGTCAGCGTTCTATGGGTCCCCGCCTGCGCGGGGACGACGCTGTAACAATAAACTGAACCGCCATGCACACCAAAACCATTAAAGAGCTGTCCGCCCTCCTGCAAAGCAAAGCGATCACCGCCACCGAACTGGCCACGCACTTCCTTGACCGCATCGAGAAAAGCGACCTGAACGCCTTCCTGCACGTTGACCGCGACCTGACGCTGGCGCAAGCCGCCGCCGCCGACGCCCGCATCGCCGCCGGCACCGCCACGCCGCTGACCGGCGTGCCGATCGCCCACAAGGACATTTTCGTCACCAAGGGCTGGCGCTCGACCGCCGGCTCGAAGATGCTGGCCAACTACGTCAGCCCGTTCGACGCCACCGTGGTGGAAAAGTTCCAGCAGGCCGGCATGGTCACGCTGGGCAAGCTGAATTGCGACGAATTCGCGATGGGCTCGGCCAATGAAAACTCGGCCTTCGGCGCGGTGAAAAACCCGTGGGACAAAAGCGCGGTGCCGGGCGGTTCGTCGGGTGGCTCGGCTGCTGCAGTAGCCGCGCGCCTGGCGCCGGGCGTTACCGGCACCGACACCGGCGGCTCGATCCGCCAGCCGGCCTCGTTCTGCGGCATCACCGGCATCAAGCCGACCTACGGCCGCGTGTCGCGCTTCGGCATGATCGCCTTCGCCTCGTCGCTGGACCAGGGCGGCCCGATGGCGCAGACCGCCGAAGACTGCGCGCTGCTGCTGAACGCCATGGCCGGCTTCGACGAACGCGACTCGACCTCGCTGACGCCGGAACTGGGCGGCGTGGATGAAGACTTCACCCGCGAACTGGGCCAGCCGCTGAGCGGCCTGCGCATCGGCGTGCCGAAGGAATACTTCGGCGAAGGTCTGGCGAAAGACGTGGAAGACGCCGTGCGCGCCGCGCTGGCCAAGTACGTGGAACTGGGTGCCACGCTGGTCGACATCTCGCTGCCGAACACCAAGCTGTCGATCCCGGCCTACTACATGATCGCGCCGGCCGAGGCTTCGTCCAACCTGTCGCGCTTTGACGGCGTGCGCTACGGCTTCCGCGCCGAGGGCTATAAGGACTTGCAGGACATGTACCGCAAGACCCGCGACCAGGGCTTCGGCAATGAAGTCAAGCGCCGCATCATGGTCGGCACCTATGTACTGTGCCACGGCTACTACGACGCCTACTACCTGAAGGCGCAGAAAATCCGCCGCCTGATCGCACAGGACTTCGAGAAAGTGCTGAACGGTCCGGACGCCGTGTGCGACGTCATCATGGGACCGGTGGCGCCAACCGTGGCCTGGGACCTGGGCGACAAATCGGACGATCCGGTGGCCGCCTACCTGGCCGACATCTACACGCTGTCGACCAGCCTGGCCGGCTTGCCTGGCATGTCGATCCCGGTCGGTTTCGGCGCCAAGGATCGCCCGGTCGGCCTGCAGATCATCGGCAAACATTTTGGTGAAGCCAAGCTGCTGAACGTCGCCCACGCCTATCAGCAGGCGACCGACTGGCACACCCGCGCTCCGGCCGGCATCTAAGAACAAACATACAGCGAGAATCATATGGAATGGGAAGTCGTCATCGGTATTGAGAACCACGTACAGCTCACTACCGCATCAAAAATCTTCAGCGGCTCGCCGACCACCTTCGGCGCCGAAGCCAACACCCAGGCCAGCCCGGTCGACCTGGCGCTGCCCGGCGTGCTGCCGGTGATGAACAAGCAGGCGGTGGACCGCGCGATCCGCTTCGGCCTGGCCGTCGGCGCCAAGATCGCACCGGCCTCGATCTTCGCCCGCAAAAACTACTTCTACCCCGATCTGCCGAAAGGCTACCAGATCAGCCAGTTCGAAGATCCGGTGGTACTGGGCGGCGCCGTGACCTTCGGCTACGAGAAGGATGGCGAATTCGTCACCAAGACCGTCAACCTGACCCGCGCCCATCTGGAAGAAGACGCCGGCAAATCGCTGCACGAAGACTATGCCGGCATGTCGGGCATCGACCTGAATCGCGCCGGCACGCCGCTGCTGGAAATCGTCTCCGAGCCGGAGCTGCGCAGCGCCGCCGAAGCAGTCGCCTACTGCAAGGCGCTGCACTCGCTGGTGATGTGGCTGGGCGTCTGCGACGGCAATATGCAGGAAGGCTCGTTCCGCTGCGACATCAACGTTTCGGTGCGTCCGAAAGGCCAGAAGGAATTTGGCACCCGCTGCGAAATCAAGAACCTGAACTCGTTCCGCTTTATCGAAGAAGCCGTGCATGTTGAAGTGCGCCGCCAGATCGAGCTGATTGAAGACGGCGGCAAAGTGGTGCAGGCGACCCGCCTGTACGACCCGGATCGCAAGGAAACCCGCGAAATGCGCAGCAAGGAAGACGCGCAGGACTACCGCTATTTCCCGGACCCGGACCTGCCACCGCTGGTCATCTCCAACGCCTGGATCGAGCAGGTCAAAGGTGCGATGCCGGAACTGCCGGCCGCGATGCGCGCGCGCTTCGTCACCGAATACGCGCTGCCGGAATATGACTCACTGGTGCTGACCGCCTCCAAAGCCATGGCCAACTACTTCGTCGCCGTGGTGGACGCGGCCGGCAAGGAAAACGCCAAGGCCGCCGCCAACTGGCTGATGGGCGACGTTTCGTCGACGCTGAACCGTGAAGGCGTGGACATCGCCGACGCGCCGGTCAAGCCCGCGCAGCTGGCGCTGATGCTGAAGCGTATCGCCGACGGCACCATCAACAACAAGACCGCCAAGGAACTGTTCGGCGACATGTGGGCCGCCAAGTCGGACGACGACAAGCTGGTCGACGCGCTGATCGAATCGAAAGGTCTGAAACAGATCTCCGACACCGGCGCGCTGGAAGCCATCGTCAACGAGGTGATCGCCAACAACGAGAAATCGGTCGAGCAGTACCGCGCCGGCAAGGAAGCGGCGATCAACGCGCTGATCGGCCAGGCGATGAAAGCCTCGCGCGGCAAAGCCAACCCGGCGCAGCTCACCGAGCTGCTGAAGGCCAAGCTGGCCGGCTAATCCCCCAAGGACGCTACGGCGTCCTTTTTACTATGAGTCCTTGGCGATGACACGCGCACCGGGAATTGATCTGCTGCGCGCATTGGCCATCGTCGCGGTGATGCTGTACCACATCAGCAGCCATGGCATCGCCATGCCGGCCTGGGTGGAGCATGGCTGGATGGGCGTCGACCTGTTCTTCGTGCTCAGCGGTTATTTGATCGGCTGGCAGCTGCTGCGCGCCTATGCGCAGGGCGAAGTGCCGCAATGGCGGCGCTTCATGCTGAGCCGCGCGTTGCGCATCCTGCCGGCCTACTACGCGGTGCTGGCGCTGTACCTGTTGCTGCCATCGCCTGAAGGCGGCGCATTGCAGCCGCTGTGGAAGTACCTGACCTTCACGCTCAATCTGGCACCGGACTGGCGCCAAGGCGCGGCGTATTCGCACGCCTGGTCGCTGTGCGTCGAAGAACACTTCTACCTGCTGTTTCCCCTGGCCGCCTGGCTGCTGGCGCGCCGCATGACCACCGCGCGCGCCATTGCGTTGGCAGCGGGCCTGATCGGCGGCGGCATGCTGCTGCGCGGCTGGCTGTGGCACACGCAGGTCGCACCGCATCTGGCCAACGATGCCGGCGCGGCGATGCTCAACTTCATCGGCCTGATCTACAACCCGACCTACGCACGCCTGGATGGCTTGCTGATGGGCGTATGCCTGGCCGCATGCCGCGCCTTCCGGCCGGCATGGTGGCACGCGCTGCTGCGCCAAGGCCGCTGGCTACTGGCCGCAGGCGCCATCGTACTGGCTGCCTGCACGCACATCGCGCCAATGAGCCTGGCTGGCGCAATCATCCTGTTCCCGTTGATCGCGGTCGGCTGCACCTTGCTGCTGGCCGGCGCCATCAGTCCCGCCACCTGGATCGGCCGCAGGCAATTGCCCGGCGCGAGACCGGTGGCGCTGCTCGCCTTCAGCCTTTACCTGAGCCACAAACAAATCTACGCCTGGCTGGACTCCATGCTGCCGCAACTGGGGCAGCAATCACCATGGCTGGCCTTGACAATTTATCTCGTGGCCTCACTGGCGGCGGCATCCCTGCTACACCTGACAGTCGAGCGTCCCGGCCTGAATTTGCGCCGGCGATGGCTGGACAAACAGACAAAATAGTCAACACTGACAACTTTGCCAAATGTGACATTGCGTTGTATGAAAGTGACTTTATTTCACATTTCCTGCTAGGTCGGGCTTTTGCCGATGCTAGACTGAAATAAAGTTGCTTCATATCATCGATTATTCACATACTGGACGAGATTTAATGATCCCATTGATCTGGACGGACACCCGCACCTTCCCATCTGGCACCTATCTGGCGGCACCAGATACCCTCTACACGCGGCCGGGTGGCACCGGCACCCTGTTCAAAGTCCCGTCCACCCAGTATTTTGCGCTGAGCAGCTCGTCCCTGCCGGTCGTCGGCGGACGCTTCGAATACAGCACCGACAACGGCAACACCTGGGCCACGGTGACGGCAACCAGCAGCCCGTCGGCGGTGGGCGCAGCACCGCCCAATTCGCTGGTGCGCTTCGTCCACACCGGCAGCGCATCGAGCACCGCCGATATCTCAGCTTACGTCCGCACCTATATCAATCCAGCCGACCAGGACAACACCGGCTTCTACTCGCACAATCTGACCATCAAGGTCGACAACGCGCCGACCGGCATCAACGGCAACGGCGGCAACATCGTCTCCGACGCGCCGTCCGGTGGTCTGCTGAATACCGTCACCCCGATCGATACCGGCGGCGGCGAAAACGGCAAGTGGGTGCTTGAGAGCCAGAGCGTGTCCAATCTGTTCGCGGTATCCAGCGGCAGCGGCAATGTCGCGAATATCACGCTCAACGGCAGCAATATGCCGCCGGTCGACCAGCAGGCCACCGTGACGGTACATTATTACGACCAGTTCCAGACCGATATCACCGGCACGCCGATCGCCGGCCAGGGCGTCACCAAGACGCTGACCTATACCGTGCTTGGCGCCAGCCGCGATATCTCGTTCGGCAACGACATCACGGTGAATGCCGCCAGCGGCAACCAGTCGTCCGCCAGCATCGCCACACTGAGCAACGGCAACATCGTGGTCACCTGGCAAAGCAGCACCGGCGGTGGAGTGCACGCGCAGATCCTCAACAGCGCCGGCGTGGCACAGGGAAGCGAGCTGATCATTGCCAACGGCACCGAGTCGCTGCCATCGGTCGCCGCGCTGAGCGGCGGCAGATTCATCATTGCCTACGGCGACAGCAACGGCGATATCAAGTTCAAGATCGTCGCTGCCGACGGCACCATCGGCGCGGCGCAGACCGTCAATGCCGGCAGCGACTGGAACCTTGACGCACCAGTCTCGATTGCCGTTCACGCCAATGGCAGCTTCCAGCTGACCTGGGGCGTCAACGACTACAGCACCCTCAACCAAGCCACTTACAACGCCAGCGGCACGCTGGTCACGCCGGCCAGCAGCTATGCCGCCGGCTATGCGGGCGGCACCAAGGTGCTGAGCAACGACACGCTGGTGGCGGCAGCGGTGGACCCAAACACTTACGGCTTCACCGTGATCATCAATGGCGCGGCGGTCGGCAGCACCATCGGCGATGGCTACCAGCCGCCGTCCATCGCCGCACTGAGCGGCGACCGCTTCGTGGTGACCTGGTCAACCGCCAGCGGCGAGCACGTCCAGGCCCAGATTTTCAACAGCGCCGGCACTGCCGTGTCCGCCATCATGCAGGTCGAGACGCGCTCCGCCAGCGGCTCCGATTCGCTGTACAACGTGCAGGCCACCGCCTTGTCCGACGGCAGCTATGTCGTCACCTGGGAATCGACCATGGGCGACGGCAGCGGCACCGTGATCCAGGGCCGGCGTTTCGACGGCAGCGGCGCGGCCATCGATGCGACCGAGTTCCAGGTCAACCAGAACCGCTACGGCGACCAGAAGTCGCCATCGATCACCGCACTCGCCAACGGTGGCTTTGCCGTGGCCTGGACCGATTCCTTCTCCGGCAAGACCAGCGGTGACGATATTGAACTGCGGATCTACACCGCCAACCTGGCGCCGACGCTGACCGACACCAATCTCTATCTCACGGCGGTAGCCGCCGGCGCCGTTGCGCCGAGCGGCGCGGTCGGCACGCAGATTTCCAGTCTGGTGGCGGTCGGCGGCAATGTCAGCGACGGCGATGCCGGCGCGCTGACCGGCATCGCCATCAGCGCGCTCGACACCAGCCATGGCAGCTGGTTCTATTCGCTCGACAATGGCGCCCATTGGTGGGCTGTCAGCAGCGTGTCCGACAGCAACGCGCTGCTGCTGGCTGCGGACAGCCGCTTGTACTTCCAGCCCTCCGGCGCCTATGCCGGCGGCACCATCGCGTCGGCCGTCACATTCCGCGCCTGGGATCAGACCGAAGGCGTGACCGGCGGCCGTCTCGACGCCAGCAGCCACCACGGTGGCGCCGACGCCACCTCCAACTTTGTCGAAACCGCGTCGCTGTTGGTCAGTGCGCCGAACGATACGCCAGTGCTGGCCACGCCTACTGCTATTACGCTGACCGACACCGCCGCCGCCGACACCTTCAGCAACACCAGCGGCACGCTCAGCGCCAGCGACGCTGACGGCATCGCCGCCTACGGCATCAGCGGCGGCGCCAATGGTTCCACCAACATTGGCGGCATCGTCTACGATGTCTCCAAGGCCGGCAGCTACGGCACGCTGTACCTGGTCAGCAGCGGCCCGAACCAGGGCAAATACGTGTTCGTGCCGTCGGCCGCCGCCGTCAACGCGCTCAGCAGCAACACCAGCGAAACCTTTACGCTGACCGCCACCGACAGCAACGCCGCCCCGGCCACCGGCAACGCCACGCTGACCATCAATGTCAACGGCGCCAACGACACCCCGGTGGCCGCGCTGAGCATACCATCGCAACTGGCGCGGCCGGGAAGCGCGTATTCGTACCAGTTCGCCGCCAACACCTTTACCGACGTCGACAACGGCCAAACGCTGAGCTACAGCGCCACGCTGGCCGACGGCAACGCCCTGCCCTCGTGGCTGAGCTTTAACGCCGCCACCCGCACCTTCAGCGGCACTCCGGCCGGCGGCGACGCCGCGCTGCTCGCGGTCAAAGTTACCGCCACCGACAACGGTACCGGCAGCCTGTCGGCATCGACTCAGTTCGATCTGCTGGTGAATAGCGGCCCGAGCATTTCCAGCATCGTGCGGGTCGGTTCCAGCACGGTGGCGACCGCCGACAGCAGCGTGCAGTACACGGTGACTTTCAACGAAGCGGTCAGCGGCGTCGACGCCGGCGACTTCGCCCTCACCACCACCGGCTCCGCCAGCGGCAGCATCGCCTCGATCAGCGGCAGCGGCAGTATCTACACGATTACCGTCAGCAGCCTGGGCGGCGACGGCACGCTGCGCCTCGATCTCAAGACCAGCGGCACCGGCATCCAGAATGGCAGCAACGTCAGCATCAACGGCGGCTACACCAGCGGCGCCAGCTACACGCTCGACCATAGCTCGCCGGCCGCGCCGTCGACGCCGGACTTGCGCAGCCAGGACGACAGCGGCGCCTCGCCCACCGACAACCTCACCAGCGTCGCCACGCCGGTGTTCACCGGCACTGCCGAAAGCGGCAGCACGGTCACACTGTACGAGGGCAACACGGTGCTGGGCAGCGCCGTCGCCACCGGCGGCAGCTGGTCGATCACCTCGACCACGCTGTCGCCCGGCACGCATAGCCTGACGGTCAAGGCCAGCGATGCCGCCGGCAACGTCTCGGCCGCATCGCAAGCGCTGAGCGTCACCATCGACACCAGCGCGCCGACCGGCCTGGCGCTCAGCAGCACTGGCGCCGCCACCGCCAATGCCGGCGCGGGCGCCAGCCTGGCCACGCTGACGGCGCTCGACAGCAGCGCTGTCACCTACGCACTGGCCACTGGCAGCAGCGGCGAAGACGCCGACAACCCCAGTTTCACCATTGCCGGCAACAGCCTGCAGGTGGGCGGCGCAACTCTTATCGCCGGCACCTATCATATTTACCTGTCGGCCACCGACGCCGCCGGCAACGTCAGCTACCTGGCGCAAAGTTTCACGGTGCAGAACGCGCCCTCGGTCACTTCGATCGTACGCGCCGGCGGCGCCAGTGCCAGCGTGGGCGCCAGCGCGACGTCCGCCAGTTACACGGTCACCTTCAGCGAAAGCGTCACCGGTGTTGACACCAGCGATTTTGTGCTGACCGCCAGCGGCAACGCCAGCGGCAACATCGCCTCGATCAGCGGCAGTGGCAGCACCTACACCGTCACCGTCGACAGCCTGGGTGGCGACGGCACGTTGCGCCTGGACCTGAAAGGCAGCGGCACCGGCATTCAGGGCAGCGGCAATACCCCGATTGCCGGCGGCTACACCAGCGGCGCCACTTACACGCTCGACCATACCGCGCCGGCAGCGCCATCGGTGCCGGCGCTGCGCAGCCAGGACGACAGCGGCGTCTCGCCCAGCGACAACATCACCAGCGTCACCACGCCGATGTTTACCGGCACCGCCGAAAGCGGCAGCACGGTCACGCTATACAACGGCAGCACGGTGTTGGGCACCGCAGTCGCCACCGGCGGCACCTGGTCGATCACCTCGACCACGCTGCCGTCCGGCACGCACAGCCTGACAGTCAAAGCTACCGACACCGCCGGCAACGTCTCGGCCGCCTCGCCGGCGCTGAGCGTCACCGTCGATACCAGCGCGCCGACCAGCTTGGCGCTCGGCAGCACCAGCGCCGCAACCGCCAGTGCCGGTAGCGGCGCCAGCCTGACCACGTTGACTGCGCTCGACAGCACCGCCGTCACGTATGCGCTGGCCACCGGCAGCAGCGGCAACGACGCCGACAACGCCAGTTTCACCATTGCCGGCAACAGCCTGAATGTCGGCGCTGCAGCGCTGACGGCTGGCACTTATCACATCTACTTGTCGGCTACCGACGCCGCCGGCAATGTCAGCTACCTGGCGCAAACCATCACGGTGCAGGATGCACCAACCGTCACGTCCATCGCGCGCGCCGGCGGTGCCGGGGCCACGGTGGCAAACGGTATCACCAGCGCCAGCTACACGGTAACTTTCAGCGAAAGTGTCACCGGCGTCGATGTCGGCGACTTTGTGCTGACCGGTAGCGGCAGCGCCGGCGGCAGCATCGCCTCGGTCAGCGGCAGCGGCACGACTTACACCGTCACCGTCGACAACCTGAGCGGGGACGGCACGCTACGCCTCGACCTGAAGGCCAGCGGCACCGGCATCCAGAATGGCGGCAGCACCGCCATCGCCGGCGGCTATACCAGCGGTGCCAGCTACGCGTTCGACCGCTCGCCGCCTGCCGCGCCATCGCTGCCAGTGCTGCGCAGCCTGGACGACAGCGGCGCCTCGCCCAGCGACAACATCACCAGCGTCACCACGCCGGTGTTCAGCGGCACCGCCGAAAGCGGCAGCACGGTCACGCTGTACAACGGCAGCACGGTGCTGGGCACCGCAGTCGCCACGGGTGGTGTCTGGTCGATCACCTCGGCCGCGCTGCCGTCCGGCACGCACAGCCTGACAGTCAAAGCTACCGACACCGCCGGCAACGTCTCGGCCGCATCGCCGGCGCTGAGCGTCACCGTCGATACCAGCGCGCCGACCGGCCTGGCCCTCAGCAGCAATACCGCCGCGCCCGCCAGTGCCGCAGCGGGTGTCAGCCTGGCGACGCTGACGGCGCTCGACAGCACCGCCGTCACCTACGCGCTGGCCAGCGGCAGCAACGGCAACGACGCCCATAACGCCAGCTTCACCATCGTCGGCAACAGTCTCACTGTTGGCGCTACAGCGCTGACGGTCGGCACCTATCAGATCTACCTGTCGGCCACCGATGCCGCCGGCAACGTCAGCTATCAGGCGCAAACCATCACGGTGCAGAATCCGCCATCGGTCGTGTCCATTGTGCGCGCTGGCGACGCGGGCGCCGACGTCGCCGCCAGTGCCGGTGCCGTCAGCTACACGGTCACCTTCAGCGAAAGCGTGAGCGGCGTCGATGCCGGCGACTTTGTGTTGAGTACCACCGGCAGCGCCGGCGGCAGCATCGCCTCGGTCAGCGGCAGCGGCGCCAGCTATACCGTCACCGTCAACAACCTGAGCGGCGACGGCACGCTGCGTCTCGACCTGAGCGGCAGCGGCACCGGCATCCAGAACGGTGGCAGCATCGCCATCAACGGCGGTTACACCGGCGGTGCCAGCTTCACGCTCGACCGCGTCGCGCCGGCGACGCCCTCGGCACCGGTCATGCGCAGCGCCGACGACAGCGGCCTTTCGTCCAGCGACAACATCACCAGCGTCACCACCCCGGTGTTCACCGGCACCGCAGAAAACGGCACGCGCGTTACGCTGTACAGCGGCGCCACGGTGCTGGGCAGCGCCACCGCCAGCGGCGGCGTCTGGTCGATCGCCTCGACCGCACTGTCGGCCGGCACGCACAGTCTGGCGGTTCGCGCCACCGATGCGGCCGGCAACGTCTCGCCTGCCAGCGCGCCACTGACTGTGGTGATCGATACCAGCGCCGCAGCACCCGCCGCGCCGGCATTAGCCGCCGGCAGCGACAGCGGCATCGTCGGCGACGGCATCACCACCATCAATACGCCGACCATTACCGGCAGCGCCGAAGCCAACGCCCGCGTCACGCTGTACGACAGCGACGGCGTCACTGTGCTGGGCACGGCCACCGCCAACGCCAGCGGCGCCTGGAGCATCCAGAGCAGCGTGCTGGCGATTGGTGTGCACACGCTGACCGTCAAGCAAATCGATCCGGCGGGGAATCTCTCGCCGGTCAGTGCCGCGCTGGCGCTGACCATTGCGCCGGTGCCGGTGGTGGTCGATGGCGTACCCGTGACGCAGCAACCGGTCACGTTGCCCGGCGGCGGTAGCGGCACGCAGGTCACGGTGCCGATTGTCACCGACACCCGTGGCGAAACCGACGGCAATACCAGCGTCGCCGATATTCCGCTGGTCACCAGCGGCGGCCACCAGCTGCTGCTGGCGCAGTTGGCACCGGGCTTCGGCCTGTCGTCCAGCGGCGGCGCCAGCCAGACTGCCGGCAACTCGATGGAAACCCTGATCAAATCCATTCTGGCGGTCACCCCCGGCCACGCGGCCAGCGACCAAAGCCATCTGACCGGTAACGGCGTGGTGTTCCTCAACCAGCTGGCCAGCGATGTGCCGCTGCTGGTGCAGACCATCGTGCCGACCGCCGGCAACAGCGCGCCGGACGGCACGCTGACGCTGACCGGCACCAGCACCACCGACCAGCGCACCGCGCTGGTGATCGATGGCAGCGCCCTGCCGGCCGGCAGCAAGCTGGCGCTGAACTCGGTGGACTTTGCCGCCATCGTCGGCGCCCTCAACGTCACCGGTCACACCCAGAACCAGATCCTCACCGGCGATGCCGCCGGCCAGACCTTTACCGTGACGGCGGGCGGCAGCAGCTCGGTGTTCTCCGGTGGCGGCAGCGACACGCTGCTGTTTGCCGCGCCGGCCGCAACCCAGGGTGACAGCACGGCGCGCCAGGGTGCGCCGGCAGGGGCCGACACCACCGTGCTGCACGGCGGCCAGGGCAACGACACCGTCAGCTTCAGCGGCGCGCGCGCCGATTACAACATCGAATGGCACCAGGGCCATGCCATCGTCAGCGCCAAGGCGCAGCCGCTGCAGCAGGCGCTGGTCATCAACGCGGAAACGCTGGCCTTCAGCGACCAGAGCGTGACGGTCGCCAACAGCGAACAGCTGACCAAGATCGCCGGCCTGTATCAGGACGTGCTGGGTCGTCAGGCAGACTACAAAGGGGTGGAGTTCTTCGCGCTCAGCGAGCTGGCTGGCAACAGCTTGGGCAATATCGCGCTGTCGATCATCACATCGGTGGAAGCGCAGGCGCGACAGGCCGGCCTGTTCAACGGCAACAACGCGCATGATGTCGAGTTGCTGTATCAACGGGTCTTCAGCCGCCACAGCGAGGCCGACGGCCTGACGTTCTGGAAAAATGCCATGGACAACGGCATGACACTGGCCCAGGTCGCCGAAGCGTTCCTGCAATCGCCGGAAATGAACGCGCACCAGATCGCCGCGCAGAACTGGGACTTCTTTGTCGGATGAGGTGCTTTTAACTATACAGCTTTGTCTAGAAAGGATAAGCTAAGCCTCTTCATCCGATGAAGAGGCGCCATGAGCATTCCCAAACCGACGGCGGCGGAACTGGAGCTGCTGCAAACCCTGTGGCCGTTGGGCGCGGCCACCGCCAAACAGGTGCACGAGGCGATGCAAGCCGCTAAGCCGGACCTCGCCTACGGCACCGTGCTGCGGCTGATGCAGATCATGCACACCAAAGGCATCCTGACCCGCGACGAAAGCCAGCGCTCACACATCTACGCGCCGGCGCAACCGCAAGACACGCTGCAAGGCAATCTGCTGCAAGACCTGATGCAGAAAGCCTTCGCCGGTTCGGCCAAGGCACTGGTGCTGGCGGCGCTGCGCAGCGGCATCTCGAAAAAAGAACGCGCCGAAATCGAACAGCTGCTGAAAGACGATCAGCCATGAGCGCCTTCACCTACGCGCTCGGCATGACGCTGATGCACTTCCTGTGGCAAGGCCTGCTGCTCGGCTGCGCCACCGCCGTGCTCCTTACGCTGCTGCGCAACAGCCGCGCCGAGTACCGCTACCTGGCCGCCTGCTGCGCGCTGCTGGCCTGCCTGGGCTGGCCGGCGTTCGATCTGTGGCAACGCCTCGCCAGCGGCGCGCTGCCGTCCAGCGCCAGCTTCCAGGGGCTGCAAGCCGCGTACGGCGCCGCGCGGGAGCTAAGCTGGTTCGATCTGGGGGATGCGCTGCGCCACATCGTCAGCCTGTGGGCGCTGTGCGCCACCGTGCTGGCGCTGCGCATGCTGATTGGACTGCTGTGGATAGAACGCGTCAGCCGCCAGCAAAATACGCATCCTGGTCAGCAACGCTGGGAGGCGGAACTGGCGCAACTGGCGCAACGCTTCGGCATCACCCGTGCGGTGCGCCTGCGTGTGACCGCCACGCTGGCCAGCCCGGTCACTGCGGACTGGTGGCGTCCGGTCGTGCTGGTGCCTGCATCGCTGTTGAGCGGCATGCCGCAGGACCTGCTGCACGCCCTGCTGGCGCACGAAATGGCGCACATCAAGCGCCACGATTACGCGGTGAACCTGCTGCAAAACGTGATTGAAACGCTGCTGTTCTACCACCCCGCCGTGTGGTGGATTTCGCGCCGCATCCGCGTTGAGCGCGAGCTGATCGCCGATCACCTGGCAGCCCAACAGCTGGGCGAACCGCGCCGGCTGGCGCTCGCCTTGTCGGAACTTGAAAAGCTGCGCTTCGCCGATCAGCAATTGGCGCTGGCCGCCAGCGGCGGCGATCTGGTACAACGCATCCAGCACTTGCTGCGGCCAGTCCCGCAATCGGTGAACTGGAAGGCCGCTTGCGCCATGCTGGCCGTGGCCGCCGCCTGCGTGTCGATCTACGCGCAGGCCACCGTGGTGGAAAAGCGCCCGCCCGCCATTACGGCGGCACTGGTCGACTTCCGCAGCTGCGCCAAGCCGGTCTGGCCGGCCGGCGCCATCGCGGCCGAGCGCACCGGCATGGTCCAGCTGGCGTTCCAGATCGATGCCGACGGCCATGTCAGCAACTCCAAAGTCGACCGCAGCAGCGGCCACAGCGACCTGGACGAAGCGGCCCGCATCGGCATCGGCAAATGCCAGTTCAGCCCCGCCACCCGGGCCGGCAAACCGTTCGCCACCTGGCAAAAAATGCAGTACGTGTGGACGCTGGAGTAAGTGTTAGCGTGGCATCCATGCCAGGATGTCGGCAAAGATCTGCTCGCGATTGAGCTCGTTGAAGTTTTCGTGGAAGTTGTGCGGGTGGCGCTGATAGGTCAGCAGATGCGCCGGCACCGATTGCAGCATAGCTTCCGCCGCGTCGGCATCGGCCAGCTTGTCGTCGCCGGCCACCACCGCGAACAGCGGCTGCGTCCACTGCGGCATGCGCGCCGCCAGCCCTTGCTGGGCGGCCGTCAGCGCGTTGCCGAAGCGGACCGTGATTTCGGTGGCGCGGATGCCATCACGCTCGTCCTGATAGTGGCGCTCGGTGATGGCGCGGTCGTGGGTCAGTTGCTGCGTCAGCGGCGCCAGCGGCACTTTCATGCGCGGCGCCAGCGCACCCAGCACGCCGGCCAGCGCCAGCAGCAGCGGCGACACCTTGATCGCGTTGACGTAATACGGCGACGACAGAATGAAGCCCTTGACCGCAGCATCGCCGGCGAAACCGTCCAGCGCCAGGTGGGTGGCGATCAGCGCCCCCATCGAATGTCCCATCACGTAAACCGGCAAGCCGGGATACTGCTGCTTGACCCACTGCAGGAACAGCTGGCTATCATCGAGAAACACCTGGAAGCCGGGAATATCGACCCGGCGCGCGTCCTGGTGGCCGCACAGGTCATAGGCGACGGTGGCGATGCCATGCTGGCGGAAGTATTGCGCCGGTGTGACGTAGTCGCCCGCATGCGCCATGCCGCCGTGGATGGCCAGGATCACCGCGCGCGGCGCGACCGGCGTCCATACGTGCACGCGACGCGCCACGCCCTGCCCTGCAGTGAATTCAGTCAGCCGGTCTTCGCCAAACCGCATGCTGCGGATCAGGCCGTAATGCTGAGGTTGATGCCCATCTCGACCAGCATGGCCATGTCGGCCAGCGACAGGTCCAGCGTCGGCGTGCTGGCCCCCTGCTCGCAAGGGAAGGAAATGCGCAGCTCGGCATCGACGTCCGAGCGCTCGAAATGGATGCCGCGCGCGCGGCACTCGCCCAGGTAGAAGCGGATCTGCTTGAGCAGCTCGCCCGGATTCTGCTCGCTGCCGATGGCCACGTAAAAGCCGGCATCGATGCGCACCCGGCCGTCCGGCTTGACATCGCCTTTTTGCCAGTCGCCATGCGGTTCGGTCGGCAGGCCGTCGCGGACGTCGGCCAAGCCTTCGGTGTCACCGTGTACCTTGAGTGTTGCGATATTCATGGTCTACCTTTATTGGTCTCCTACCTCAAGAAGGTTACACCATAGAAATATCAAAGTCTAGCAAGATAGCCAATTAAACAATGCCGTAGCGCGTCCGGTAGGCGGCCACCGCCTCCTTGTGCTGCGCCAGCTGCGGATCGGCGCCGGCGCCGTTGAGGAAACCGAACAAATCGTCCAGGTTGCCGATCGAAATAACCGGAATGCCATACTTCTGCGTGACTTCCTGCACTGCCGACAGTTCGGAAATCTGGCCGTCCTTGCCGCCGCGTTCCATGCGGTCCAGCGCGATCAGCACGGCGCACGGTTCGGCGCCGGCGGCGCGTATCATTTCCACCGATTCGCGCACCGAGGTGCCAGCCGAAATCACGTCGTCGATGATGACCACCTTGCCCTGCAGCTTGGCGCCGACGATGGTGCCGCCCTCGCCGTGGTCCTTGGCTTCCTTGCGGTTGAAGGCGAACGAGGTGTTGCGGCCCTTGCCGGCCAGCGCCACGGCGGTGGCCGAAGCCAGCGTGATGCCTTTATAGGCAGGGCCGAACAGCATGTCGAACTGGACGCCGGAATCAAGCAGCGTCTGCGCGTAGAACTGCGCTACCTGGGCCAGCGTGGCGCCGTCGTGGAACAGGCCGGCGTTGAAGAAGTACGGCGACTGGCGTCCGGCCTTGGTGGTGAACTCGCCGAAGCGCAACACACCGCTTTTTACCGAAAACGCAATAAATTCCTGACGTAAGTTTTCCATGATGCCTCATTTCTTTAAAGTGCCGGTATTTTACCGCTACACTAGCGCATTCCGTTATTTCTGCAGCGAATCTCCCATGCCTAAAATTATCTCCGCCAACCTGAACGGCATCCGTTCCGCTTCCTCCAAAGGCTTCTTCACCTGGCTGGCCAAGCAGGACGCCGATTTCGTCTGCGTGCAGGAACTGAAGGCGCAAGCGCCCGACATGACGCCGGAATTCCTCAACCCGGGCGGCTACCACGGCCACTTCCACTATGCCGAGAAAAAAGGCTATTCCGGCACCGGCGTCTACAGCAAGATCGAGCCGGACCGCGTGGTGATCGGCTTCGGCTCGCCAGAGTTCGACGCCGAGGGCCGCTATGTGCGTTGCGACTTCGGCAAGCTGACGGTAATTTCGGTGTACTGCCCGTCCGGCTCGTCCGGCCCGGAGCGCCAGGAAGCCAAGTTCCGTTTCATGGACTTGTTCATGGTGCACCTGCAGCAGCTGCACGCCGAGGGCCGGGAAGTGGTCATCTGTGGCGACTGGAACATCGCCCACAAGGAAATCGACCTGAAGAACTGGAAGGGCAACAAGAAGAATTCCGGCTTCCTGCCCGAGGAACGCGCCTGGATGACGCGCCTCTTCGACGAGGTCGGCTTTGTCGATGTGCACCGGGGTCTCGACCCGCGCGAAGAGCAATACACCTGGTGGAGCAACCGCGGCCAGGCCTACGCCAAGAACGTCGGCTGGCGCATCGATTACCACGTAGCAACCCCAGGCATTGCCGCCAAGGCCACCACGGTCGCCGTCTACAAGGACGAAAAATTCTCCGATCACGCGCCGTTGACCATCGAATACGGCGTCTGAGATCGAACCTGGTTATTGAAAAAGATTCCATCATCTGCTAATTTGGTTGGCAGGAAGACATCGGCTATCTGCGAGCACACATGGATCTGATCGGCACCGGCATTTACTCGTTGCACCAAGCAGCCAAACTGGTTGGTGCGAAGCCACGCGCCCTGCGTCGCTGGCTTCGCGGATATGATCGTCAATATCATGGGAAGCGCGTCCATTCCGAACCGTTATGGACGACCCAACTGAAAGATCAAGATTTACCCGAGGAAGTAATTGGCTTTCGTGATCTGTTGGAGGCACGCATGGTGACTGCGTTTGTTCGGCATGGCGTCGATGTCAAAGTGATTCGCGCCACGATAGAAGCAGCCACACAACGTTTCGGAACCGGCTACCCGCTAACCCAGCGCGCCTTTCTCACTGACGGGAAACGCATCTTTCTCGATGCGATAGAAGCCAGTACCGGTGAAGAAAAGATGATAGACCTGGCTAAAAAACAGTTCGTTTTTTCTAATATCATCAGACCCTCGCTTTACGCAGGTATAGAGTACGGCGAAGATGGCGCAACTCGATGGTTCCCTCTCGATCAGAAGAAAACGATCGTACTTGATCCTGATAGACAGTTCGGCGCCCCTATCGTTGCAGACAGTGGCGTACCAACCGACATCATTCATGCTGCGTACCTGGCGGAACAGCAGGACGTCGCCATGGTGGCACGCATTTTTAATATTCCTCCTCGCATGGTGAACGATGCGGTGGAGTTCGAAGAAAGACTTGCTGCTTGAAGTTTTTCTTCGACAATAACCTATCACCTCATTTAGCCCGTGGCATTCGGGAATTATCCGCAATTGACCCGACCGTAGAATCAGTCATTCATCTCCGCGAACGCTTTGAGCGGTATGCGTCCGATCTCACATGGATTAACGAACTGAGCGAAGACGGCCCGTGGTGCATTATTTCCATTGACCGATTCAAGAAGCAACATGGACTGGAACGGGAGGCCATCCGTTCTGCTGGACACATCATGTTTATTCTAGACAGCCAGTGGGCATGCCAACGTTTTTGGTCCCAATCGGAACGTTTGGTAAGGTGGTGGCCACAAATAATCGCGCATTCTGCCGCTGTAAAACATGGCGCTTATCGTATTCCATGGAGGCATACTCCTGGCGCCAAGTTGCAATCGCTTACGTTGTAGCCACACACCTTTTCATAGCCGTCCAGCCATAAAAATAGTCAGTTGGAAATGGTTGTTTGATATCATGGGGGCTTCACTCCGCTAACTTTCGAATTGCCATGGCCGTCATCGTCCCCTCCGCTCCGTTCGCGTTGCAGTCCATTACCTATTCCGGCAATACGGTCACGCTGCACTTCGACCGGGCGGTCTATGCCAACAATGGCAATTTCATCATCAGCGACGGCTATGCCCAGTCCTATGTCGGCGCCAGCGGGCTGTCGACCCGTATCGTCGGCGCCACCGATGTGCACAAGATCGATGATAGCGACCAGCAAATTCACTACGGCGACAACAACGGCCAGGACGTGGTCATCACGCTCACATCGCCGTTGAAAGCGGGTCTGAACTACAGCGTCACCATGCAGGCCGGTGCGGTCAAGGACGACGCGAACAACCTCAACAGCAGCATCAGCTCGCCCAAGCTGTTCGCGTTCACCGCCGACGGTTCGGCCAGCACGCCGCCGGCCACGCCGGCGGCCACCGTCAATGCGAAGATTTACTTTACCGACACCGGCGACGCCAGCGATTTTTTCACCAACGCGCAGGAACAGACGGTCACCGGCACCTACAGCGGCACGCTGGGCGGCAACGAATTCGTGCAGGTATCGCTGGACAACGGCGCCAGCTGGCACAAGGCCACCATCGGCAGCGGTAACAGCTGGTCTTACAGCGGTGAGATCGACACCGACAATTTGCTGCACGGCGCGTCCAATCAGCTCAACGGCACGCTGCTGGCGCGCGTCAGCAGCCTGGAAGGCGGCAGCAGCGCCAGCGCCAGCCAGGCTTATACCTTCAGCAACCAGCCGATTGAAATCGGCATCAACAGTGCCATCACCCTTTCGGCCGACACCGGCAGCAGCAACAGTGACCGCGTCACCAACACGGCGGCGCAAACGATCAGCGGCACCTATAACGGCACGCTGCTCGGCGGGCAGACCTTGCAAGTGTCGATCGACGGCGGCAACAACTGGATCAACGCCACCACCAGCAATCAGGCCTGGCAGGCTGACGTTACCCTGCAGAGCGGCACCCATAGCGTGATCGTGCGCGCGGTCGACGGCGCCGGCAATCACAGCTCATCCGTCGAAAGCAACTACCAGCTGATCACCAGCACGGTGTCGCTGGACGGCAAGGACCTGCGCCTGGCCGCCGGCAGCGACGGCGGCGTGGACTCCAACGATGGCGTGACCAACTACGCGCAGGCGGTAACTCTGGATGTTACCGATCTGCACGGCTTCCGCGTCGGCGACATCATCCAGATCATCGACACCAGCGCCGGCTCGACGGTGGTGGGCAGCTATGTGATCCAGTCCGGCGACCTGTATTACGGCAGCAGCGATTACCTCAGCGTGGGCTACTACAACGGCAATGCGCGCACCAGTCTCGACATCGATCTGGTGGACGGCCTGGTCGACGGCACCCACAGCCTGGTGGCGCGGGTGGTCGATGTGGCCGGCAATGTCAGCGCGGTCAACAGCGATGGCGTGCAAGTGGTGCTGGACAGCGAGTCGCCGGTGCTGGTCAGCTATACGCCGCAGGAAGGCGTAGAAGTCCCCGGCGGCAATGCGGTGCTGACCTATACGTTTGACGAGGACATCTATCTCGGCGACGACGTGACGATCACCGTGGTCGACAATGCCAACAGCAGCAACTCTCATACCATCTTGTCCGATAGTATTCAGTTCGACGGCAAGACGATGACCATCCAATTGCCGCTGCTGACGAATGGCACCGTGTACTCGGTACAAGGCCTGTACGTGCGCGACCTGGCCGGCAATTCCCCCGAGCTGCCGCCGCTGAGTTTCACCACTTCCGGCATCTACAATGGCACGCCACCCGCGACGCCGGTGTTGTCCATCCAGGATACCGCACCGGCGTCGGCCAGCGCCGGCTCCGCGCCGTTCACTGACGGCATCACCAAGTCCGCCACCGTCACCGTGGAAGGGCTGGAGTCCGGCAGTTGGCACTATCGACTGAGTTCGGGAGCAGACTGGCAGCTTGGCAGCGGTAACAGCCTCACCCTGCCGGTCGGCACCTATCTGGCCAACCAGGTCGAGGTCAAGCAGACGGTGAATGGCACGGATAGCGCGATTGCCACCATCGCCCATGACATCACGGTCGACACCCAGGCGTTCAGCATCAATACGCTGAGCGGCAACCATTTCATCGAAACCAGCACCAGTGTGACCGGCACGCTGACCACCGACAGCGCGATCACCGATCAGATCATCGAGATCACGCTCGACCATGGCATCAGTTGGCAGCAGGCGACGCTGACGCAGACCGACGCCACGCACGCCGGCTGGAGCCTGTCGGGCCTCGACCTGTCCCAGTTGACTGAATACGGCGTGCGCATTGCCGACACCGCCGGCAATGTCAGCACCACCGCCTATTACCTGACCTCGCGCGACGGTGGCTATTACCATCCGACCTACGACGATATTCTCTTGTATGCCGGCGGCGGCATCGACTACATCCACGTCGGCGCGCGCGCGCAGGTGAATGGTGGTGGTGGCTACGGCGATCACATCACCACCGGCGACGACGCCAGTGTCGTGGTGGGCAATGACAGCACTGTACTTACCGGCAACGGCAGCAATTTCATCAGCACCGGCTTCGGCGCCCACATCACCACCGGCACCGGCAACGACACCATCTATTGCAGCACCATCGACGGCGTGATAATCCGCGCCGGTCTGGGCGAGGACAAGCTGACCGTCAACACCATCGTCGACAACCTGGTTATGGGTAGCCAATACGTGGATATCCAGAGCGTCGAAACGCTGCACTTCGGTTACAGCGGCGCCAATGTACTGACGATCAATACCGGCGCCAGCGTGCTTACTTTCAGCGATGAAGGCAAGTTGACGATTACTGCTGAATACAGCGGCTCGTTCATTCACTTGGGCGCGGAGTGGGTCGCTGACGCAGGCTTGCCGGATGGCTACCACTCTTACCACTCTGCTGATGGCCAGATCCTGCTGATCGGCCAGAACATCACGGTTGATATCGCGACGGTCCCCAACGGATCGATCTAAAGGCTACAGCGTGCGGCGCGAACGGAACTCGCGCCATTCGCCGCTGAGCGGATCGATGAAGCTGATCGCGCGCGCCAGCAGCTGCAAGGGCTGCGACACGTCGTCCTGCTTGCACGGCAGCGCCACCGGATAGAAGGCGTCGTTGACGATCGGGATGCCGAGCGACGACAGGTGCACCCGCAACTGGTGCTGGCGGCCGGTGTGCGGAAACAAGCGATACAAGGTCAGCGCGCCGCGCTGCTCGATGACATCGATCAGCGTTTCCGAATTCGGCTCGCCCTCCTCCTCCTTCATGACAAAGAACTTGTCGCCCTCCACCATGCGGCTGCGATAGGTAAACGGGAATTGCACCTCAAGGCGCGGCGCCAGCGCCTCGTACTCCTTGTCGATCACCCGCTTCTGGAACATCGACTGGTACACGCCACGGCTGGCCGCGTTGCGCGAAAAGATCACCACGCCGGCCGTCTCGCGGTCCAGTCGGTGGATCGGCACCAGCGCCTCCTCGCCCAGCGTTTTGCGCAGACGCACCAGCAAGGTTTCGTGCAGGAAGCGGCCGCTGGGAATCACCGGCAGGAAGTGCGGCTTGTCGACCACCACCAGATGCTGGTCCATGTGCAGGATCTCTTCGCGGAACGGAATCGGCGTTTCCGGCGCGTCCAGTTCGCGGTAATAGAAGATGCGCAAGCCGCGCTTGAAAGGGCTGGCCGGCAGCAGTGGCCGGCCCTCGCCATCGACCACGTCGCCGCGCGCCATGCGCTCGCGCCACGCCGCTTCCGGGACGTCCGCAAAGCGCGCCACCAGGAAGCTGATCATGTCCGGCCAGTCGCCTTGCGGCAGATACAGATAGCTGGGCGCGACACCGTCGCGCATCGGCAGCGGCGCACGGGGCGTTGCAGGCGACATATCAGGACTTGGGCAGGGCGATCGAACGGTAGGCCGGCAGCTTGTTCGGGTCCAAACCCTTGGCGCGCGCGAACACCGGCAGCACCAGGTGCATATTGGCGTTCATTTCCCTGATGCGGTCCTTGCCGGCCGGGTGGGTCGACAGGAAGCTGATCGGCTGGTTCTTGTTGATCGCCCCCATTTTCTCCCACAACGCGATGCCGGCGCGCGGATCGAAGCCAGCGCGTGCGGCCAGGTCCATGCCCACCAGATCGGCCTCGGTTTCGTCGGTGCGCGAGAAGCTCAGCGACGCCACCTTGGCGGCGCCGCTGCCGACCGCGTCGCCAAGGCGCGGATCCAGGCCGAAGTAGGCTGCGCCGGCGGCACCAGCCACGCGGCCCAGCAGCGAGGTGACATTGTTCTTGCCAGCCTGTTCGCGCGCGTGTTCACGCAGCGCGTGGGCGATTTCGTGGCCCATCACCATCGCCACTTCATCGTCGGTCAGATTCAGCTTGGTCAGGATGCCGTTGTAGAAGGCGATGCGGCCGCCCGGCATGCAGAAGGCGTTGACGGTGTCGGAGCGCAGCAGGTTGACCTGCCAGTCCCATTTGGCGGCATCCGGATTCCAGCGCGAGGTGAACGGGATAATGCGCTTGGCGATGGCGCGCAGGCGTATCAGCTGCGGATTGGTGTCGGTGGCGACGGCATCCTTCTTGTGCGCCTCGTCCAGCATCTGGTTGTACTGCAGTTTCGACTGCTGGTCGAACTGCGCGGCATCGGCGCCGGCCAGGCCGCGCATGCGCGACAGCTTCGACACCGGAATGCCATCGTTCTGCGCCATGGCGCTGGCACAGAGCAGCAGCGCCAGCACGGCGCCCTTCAATTTAAGCTTGTTCATGTTTGCTATTCCACGGAGCAATTTTAGGCAGCATCATCATCGCGGGGAAGGCCAGGATGAAGCATACGATAAAGAACCAGAACCAGCCGGTTTCCGCGACAATATACCCTACCGATGAATTAATGAATGTGCGCGGCACCGCCGCCAGGCTGGAAAACAGCGCGTATTGGGTGGCAGTGTAGCGCGGATCGGTGGCGCGCGACATGAAGGCCACCAGCGCCGCCGAACCCAGTCCCAGGCTGGCGAAGGCTTCGAAACCAAACACGGCGCTGAGCAGCAGCTTGTCCGGGCCGACCTGCGCCAGCCAGGCAAAGCCGAGGATGGCGATGGCCTGCAACACGCCGAACACCCACAGCGCGCGGTTGATGCCCAGCTTGATCATCCAGATGCCGCCCACCGCGCCGCCGGCCAGACTGGCCCACCAGCCGGTGGCGTTGGCGGCCAGGCCGATGTCCTTGGTGGAGAAGCCGATATCGAGGAAGAACTTGGTCGACAGCGCGGTGGTCATGGTGTCGCCGATTTTATACAGCAGCACAAAGGCGATGATGAACAACGCCTGCTTCAAGCCGTCGCGCTGCACGAACTCGCGGAACGGCAGCACCACCGCCTCCTGCAGATTCTTCGGCGGTTCGCCATACACCACCGGTTCCTTCGCCAGCAGCGTGCAGACGAAGCCCGGCAGCATGAAGGCCGCCACGGTCCAGAACACGATCTGCCACGGCTGGCTGTCCGCCATCACCAGTCCCAGCGCGCTCGGTATCAGGCTGGCCGCCTTGTAGGCGTTGACGATGATCGCCGCGCCCAGGCCCTGCTCTTCCTCGGCCAGGATCTCGCGGCGGTAAGCGTCGATCACGACGTCCTGGCTGGCCGACAGGAAGGCGATCAGGAACACCATGCCGGCGATCAGCGACAGTTCCAGTTTCGGATCGAGCATCCCGAGGCCGCCGATAAAGGCGAACAGCGCCAGCTGCGTGAGCGCCATCCAGCCGCGCCGGCGGCCGATCGGCAGCACGGTGTAGCGGTCCATCAGCGGCGCCCACAGGAACTTGAAGGTGTAGGGGAACATGGCCAGGCCGAACAGGCCCAGCGCCTTGACATCCAGCCCGGCCTTGGCCAGCCACGCCTGCATCAGGTAGATCAGCGTGTACAGCGGCAGGCCGGAGCTGAAGCCCAGGAACAGAATGGAAACGGTGCGTCCGTTGATGTAGCTGTACCAGGGCCGAGTGTTTGTCATTATTTTTTACGTAGTCGGAAGACGGCAAGATCGCCGCGCAGATTAGGCAGGAATGATACCCGCTTCCCCTCCGCCAGCGCCACACATTCGATCACTTCCAGCCCGCATTCTTCCGCCAGATCGCGGAAATCATAGATGGTGGCGCAACGCACGTTGGGCGTGTCGTACCATTCGTACGGCAGCGATTCCGACACCGGCATGCGGCCCTTCAGCAGCGCCATCCGGTGCGGCCAGTAGGCGAAATTGGGGAACGAGACAATCGCTTCCTTGCCGACGCGGACGATATCGCGCAGCAGATCCTCGACGTGCTTCATCATCTGCAAGGAGGACAAGCACAGCACCGTGTCGAACGAATTGTCGCCGAACAGTCCCAGGCCGTTTTCCATATCCTGCTGCACCACCTGCACGCCGCGCTGGGTCGAAGCCAGCACCTTGTCGTCGGCGATCTCGATGCCATAGCCGCTGCATTGCTTGTCGCTTTGCAGATAGTCCATCATTACGCCGTCGCCGCAGCCGACGTCCAGCACATGCGCCTGGTTGTCGACCCAGTGCGCGATGAAAGCCAGGTCCGGGCGCGCCGTGCTCAATTCATTGAAATTCATGCCGCTCCCCCAATCTCTTTCCACACCTGGCCGTAATAGGCGCGCACCATGTTCATATAGCGCGAGTCTTCCAGCAGGAAGGCATCGTGGCCGTGCGGCGCGTCGATTTCCGCGTAAGTGACGTTGCGGCGGTTGCTGATCAGCGCCTGCACGATCTCCCGGCTGCGCTCCGGCGAGAAGCGCCAGTCAGTGGTGAAGGAAGCCAGGAAGAACTTTGCCTTGGTGCCGGACAGGGTCTTGGCCAGATCGCCGCCGTGCTTGCGCGCCGGGTCGAAGTAATCCAGCGCCTTGGTAATCAGCAGATAGGTATTGGCGTCAAAATACTCGGAGAACTTGTCGCCCTGGTAGCGCAGATAGGATTCGATTTCAAAGTCGACGCCGAAGCCGAATTTGTAATCGCCACTTTCGGCAATGTCGCGCAGCTTGCGGCCAAACTTCTCGGCCATGTCGTCGTCCGACAGATAGGTGATATGACCGACCATGCGCGCCACGCGCAGGCCATTCTTCGGCACCACGCCATGCTCATAGAAATCGCCGCCATGGTAGTCCGGATCGGACAGGATGGCCTGACGCGCCACGTCGTTGAAGGCGATGTTCTGCGCCGACAGCTTGGCGGTCGAGGCGATCACCACGCAATGACGCAGCCGCTCGGGGAACATGATGGACCAGGCCAGCGCCTGCATGCCGCCCAGCGAGCCGCCCATGACGGCGGCGAACTGCGCGATGCCCAGTTGGTCGGCCAGACGCGCCTGCGCGGCCACCCAGTCTTCCACCGTCACCACCGGGAAGGCGGCGCCGTATGGCTTGCCGGTGGCCGGATTGGTATGCATCGGACCGGTGGAGCCGAAGCAGGAACCGAGGTTGTTCACCCCGATCACGAAGAACTTGCTGGTGTCCAGCGGCTTGCCGGGACCGACCATATTGTCCCACCAGCCGGTGCTTTTCGGCTGGCCTTCGTATTCGCCGGCCACGTGGTGCGAGGCGTTCAGCGCGTGGCACACCAATACCGCGTTGGACTTGTCGGCATTCAGCGTGCCGTAGGTTTCGTACATCAGCATGTAGTCGCGTAGCGACGCGCCGCTTTGCAGGAGCAAAGGCTCAGCAAAATGCATGGTTTGCGGCTTAACGTATCCCAGGGATGACATTGGCTTTTAGTTTTTTTGGGGGTGGCCCCACGGGCCATCTATCAAGGCGGAGCCTCGATGATGGGCTCCGCCGACTTACATCAACTGCAATTGTTCGACCGCGTCTGCAATTACGTTGGGTTCCATCGAGCGCATGATCTTGCGGGTTTGCGGCACGATGCGCGCAAGGTCGCTGTTCAGGATTTCCTGCTTGACCGACAGCAGTTGGGCCGGATGCATCGAGAACTCGCGCAGTCCCATGCCCAGCAGCAGGCGTGTCAATTTCACATCGCCCGCCATTTCGCCGCATACCGCGACGTCGATCCCGGCTTTATGCCCGGCCGCAATCGTCATCGCGATCAATTGCAGCACAGCCGGATGCAGCGGATTGTAAAGGTGTGCGACTTCATAATCAACCCGGTCGATCGCCAGCGTGTACTGAATCAGGTCATTGGTGCCGATCGACAAAAAATCCATGCGCTTGACGAACATCGGCAGCGCCAGCGCGGCGGCCGGGATTTCGATCATGGCGCCGACATCGACATCGTTATCGAACTTGACGCCCTGCTCGCGCAGCTCGGCCTTGGCCTGCGCCACCATCGCCAGCGACTGGTCGATCTCAAACGCATGCGCCAGCATCGGAATCAGGATGCGCACCTTGCCGAACGCCGAAGCGCGCAAAATCGCGCGCAGCTGGGTCAGGAAAATCTGCGGCTCCGCCAGGCAGTAGCGGATCGCCCGCAGCCCCAGCGCCGGATTCAGCGCGGTCTGTTCGCTCTGGTCGAGCGGCTTGTCGGCGCCGATGTCCAGCGTGCGGATGGTGACCGGTCGGCCCTTCATCGCCACCACGGCTTTCTTGTACTGCTCGAACTGTTCGTCCTCGGACGGGATCTTGCTGTTGCGGCCCATGAACAGGAATTCGGAGCGGAACAGGCCGACGCCGTTGGCGCCCGCTTCCATCGCCGCCGGGCAGTCGTCCGGCAGCTCGATATTGGCCAGCAGCGTGATCTCGGTGCCGTCCTTGGTGATGGCCGGGGTTTTCTTCAGCTTCTGCAGCTTTTTCCTGGCGCGCGCAGCGGCGCTTTGCCGTTCGCGATACTGGTTCAGTATCAGCGCGCTCGGATTGGCGATCACCACGCCGGCGTCGCCGTCGATGATCAGCCAGTCGTCCTGCTCGATCAGCGTGGAGGCGCCGGAGACGCCCACCGTGGCGGGAATATCCAGCGAACGGGCGACGATCGCCGTGTGCGAGTTCTGGCCGCCGACATCGGTAACAAAGCCGATGAAGGAGCGGTCGCGGAACTGCAGCATGTCGGCTGGCGAGATATCGTGGGCGACGATGATCATCTGCGGCTGGACGTCGTCCTCGCCGGCGGCTTTCGGCGGCAGGATCTGCTCGGTGCCCATCAGCACCTTCAGCACCCGTTCGGCCACCTGCTGGATGTCGGCCTTGCGCTCGCGCAGGTAGGGGTCTTCGATTTCGTCGAACTGCGCCGACAGCTCGTCGATCTGCGTCAGCAGCGCCCATTCGGCGTTGTAGTGGCGCGCGCGGATGATGTCCAGCGGCGCTTCGGAAATCATCGGGTCGGACAGGATCAGCGCATGCACGTCGATGAACGCGCCCAGTTCGGTGGGGGCGTCCTTCGGCAATTCATTCCACAGCGTCTGCAGCTCCTTGTGGACGGCGGCCAGCGCCTGCTGCAGGCGGCTGACTTCCGCCTCGACCTGCTCTTCGGCCACCAGGTAATGCTTGACGTCCAGCGCCGCCGGCGCCAGCAGATGGGCGCGGCCGATGGCGATGCCGCGCGAGACCGGAATGCCGTGCAGCGTGAACGAGGCCATCGGCTGGCCTGCGGGGAAACGGGGTCGGCTGCGCTCCGCCCCCATTACTCGCCTTCGCCGAACTTGTCGTTGACCAGCGCGCTCAGGGCGGCGACGCAATCGGCTTCGTCCGGGCCGTCGGCCTCCAGCAGCACCTTGGCGCCCTTGCCGGCGGCCAGCATCATCACGCCCATGATCGATTTGGCGTTGATGCGGCGCGCGTTGCGCGTCAGCCAGACATCGCTTTTGTATTTTGCTGCCAGTTGGGTGAATTTGGCGGAAGCGCGCGCATGCAAACCAAGCTTGTTAATAATTTCAAGTTCTTGCTGAATCATTTTTCTTTTGTCTCAATCAGTGCGCATTGCTAAAAAACGTCAGGTTTACCCGACGCGTGTCCGGTTGTCGACGCGCACGGCGCCGCTTTGCGCGCCGGCCAGCGCCATCTCGACCACCACGTCCAGCGTATCGCGGCGGTAGGTGATGGCGCGCAGCAGCATCGGCAGGCTGACGCCGGCGATCACCTCGACCCGGCCCGCATCGGCCAGCCGGTTGCAGCAGTTGGCCGGCGTGCCGCCCTTGACGTCGGTGATGACCAGCACGCCGTCGCCATCGTCGAGCCGCTTGATTGCCGCCGCCGCCAGATCCTGCACTTCGCCGAGGTCCTGGTCGGCGATCACGTCGATCGCTTCCAGGTGTTCGGTCGGGCCACGGAACACGTGGGCGCAAGCGGCCAGAAAGGCTTGCCCCAGTGGTGCGTGCGTCAGAAGTAGTATGCCTACCATATTGTTAAATCGCCAGTCAGGAATAAAGTTTTCTTGTCATCGGGGACTATTTGGCCGCCACCGCCGCTTCGATCGCGTCGATGAACATCGCAGCGACCGGGAAGCCGGCTTGCTGGGTAATCTCCTGGAAGCAAGTCGGGCTGGTGACGTTAACTTCCGTCAGGAAATCGCCGATAACATCTAATCCTACCAGCAACAGGCCACGGGCGGCCAGAATCGGGCCCAGCGTGTTGGCGATTTCAAAGTCGCGCTCGGTCAGCGGCTGCGCTACGCCGATGCCGCCGGCCGCCAGGTTGCCGCGCACTTCGCCGTTTTGCGGGATGCGCGCCAGCGAGAATGGCACCGGCTTGCCGCCGATGACCAGGATGCGCTTGTCGCCTTTTTCAATCGCCGGAATGAAGCGCTGCGCCATGATGGTGTACTTGCCGTTGCCGGTCAGCGTTTCGATGATGGCGCCCAGATTCATGCCGTCCGCCTTGACGCGGAAGATGCCGGTGCCGCCCATGCCGTCCAGCGGCTTGAGGATGATGTCGCCGTGCTGTTTCTGGAAGGCGCGAATGCGCGCTTCGTCGCCGGTCACCAGCGTCGGCGAGGTGAATTCGCTGAACTGGGTGATGGCGACCTTTTCATTGTGGTCGCGGATCGCCGAAGGCTTGTTGAACACCTTGGCGCCCTGTTTCTCGGCCAGCTCCAGCAGGTAGGTGCTGTAGACGTATTCCATGTCGAACGGCGGGTCCTTGCGCTGCAGGATGGCGTCGAACTGGCCCAGGTTGGTTTCGACTTGCTGGTCGGCGCGATACCAGTCGCTGCTGTCGCCGGTGAAGTGGATGCGCGCCACCTTGGCCGTCACCACGCCCTGCTCGACCGCCATGTCCTTCTGCTCGAAGGCATAGACCTCGTGGCCGCGCTGGTTGGCCTCCACCATCATGGCGTAGGTGGAGTCCTTGTAGGTCTTGAAGGTCGACAGCGGGTCGGCGAGGAAAGCGATTTTCATGGATACGTCCAGTTGAGGTAATAACTGATTTTAGCCGAGATCCGCAAACCGCTCAGTAGACCTCGGGATTTGGATCAGTACGCTCCATTTCCAGCGAGGCGGCCAGCAGCGCCAGCCGCGCCACCACACCGTACACATAGAAGCGGTTCGGCGCGGCCGTGCCCGGCTTGGCCTTCAGATCCGGCACCGCATGCTGCTGCGCGAACGCCAGCGGCACATACTGCGAGCCGGGCGCGTTGAGGTTCTGGTCGACGCCCTTCTCGGCATGCACGCGGTAGAAGCCGCCCACCACATAACGGTCGATCATGTACACCACCGGCTCGGCCACCGCGTGCTCGATGCTCTCGAAGGTCGGCACGCCTTCCTGGATGATGAAATCGGTGACTTCCTTGCCATCCTTGATGACGATCATCTTGTCGCGCTGGGCCTGGGTCAGATCCTTGATCTCGCTGGAATCCTTGATGGTCAGGATGCTGGTGCCATAGGTGCCGGCGTCCGGCTTGACGATCACGAAGGGCTTGTGCTCCTTCATGCCGTATTCCTTGTACTTCTTCTTGATCTTGGCCAGCAGCGCATCGATGTTGGCGGCCAGGCAATCGTAGCCCTCACCGGTGCGGAAATTGACGGCGTCGCACTTGGCGTGCAGCGGGTTCAGCATCCACGGATCGACACCGATCAGCTTGCCGAACTTCTTGCACACCTCGTCATAGGCGTTCAGGTGGTTGCTCTTGCGGCGCAGCGCCCAGCCGGCGTGCAGCGGCGGCAGCAGACTCTGCTCGTGAATATTTTGCAAGATATCCGGAATGCCGGCCGACAGGTCGTTATTCAGCAAAATCGTGCACGGATCGAAATCCTTGAGGCCGACGCGGCGCCCGTTTGGCGAGCGCACCAGCGGCTCGACCACCAGCATATTTCCATCTGGCAAAGCAATCGGCGTCGGCTGGGTGATGTCAGGCGACAGCGAACCCAGCCGCACATGCAGGCCGGTCTGGCGGAAGATCTGCATCAGGCGGGCGACATTTTGCCAGTAAGTCGGGTGGCGCTGGGTCACCTCCGGGATCAGCAGCAGGTTGCGGGCGTCCGGACAATACTTGTCGATCGCCGCCATGGCGGCCTGCACCGACAGCGGCAGCATCTCGGTGGCCAGCATATTGAAGCCGCCGGGGAACAGATTGGTATCCACCGGCGCCAGCTTGTAGCCGGCGTTGCGCATGTCAACCGAGCAATAAAACGGCGGCGTGTGCTCCTGCCATTCCAGGCGGAACCAGCGCTCAATTGCAGGAGTAGCGGCCAGGATTTTTTCTTCGAGGTCGAGCAGGGGTCCGCTCAGGGCCGTGACGAGGTGGGGAACCATGTTATTACTTCCTTATTACCGTGCGGATGCCTCAAATGAGGGCAAAAACGCTATTTTAAAGGCAGCAAATAAAAAAAGCGCCCCGCAGGGCGCTTTTCCTTGAAACATTGTCAATTAGTGGTGATATGCCGACTCGCCGTGGGTGGTGATGTCCAGGCCTTCGCGCTCTTCCTCTTCAGGAACACGCAGACCGATGACGATGTCCACCAGCTTGTAAGCGATGATCGCAACGATGCCCGACCAGATGATGGTGGTGCCTACTGCAGTTGCCTGCACCATCACTTGCGCAGCGATCGAGTAGTCTGGCGATGGTTTGTTGACCACGTAGTCGAAGATGCCCTGGCCGCCCAGCGACGGTGCAGCGAACACACCGGTCAGGATCGCGCCCAGGATGCCGCCGACGCCGTGCACGCCGAACACGTCCAGCGAGTCGTCTGCGCCCAGCAGTTTTTTCAGGCCGTTCACGCCCCACAGGCAGATCACGCCAGCCAGCAGGCCGATGATCAGTGCGCCCATTGGACCGACGAAGCCGCAGGCCGGGGTAATGGCCACCAGGCCCGACACCGCACCCGAAGCGCCACCCAGCATCGATGGTTTGCCTTTGAAGATCCACTCGGCGAATACCCAGGCCACGGTAGCGGCGGCGGTTGCCAGCAGGGTGTTGATGTAAGCCAGCGCAGCGATGTCACCAGCTTCCAGCGGCGAACCGGCGTTGAAGCCGAACCAGCCCACCCACAGCAGCGCAGCGCCGATCATGGTCATGGTCACCGAGTGCGGCGCCATCGATTCGCGGCCGTAGCCGACGCGTTTGCCGATCATGTAGGAACCGATCAGGCCGGCAACAGCGGCGTTGATGTGCACCACGGTGCCGCCGGCGGTGTCGAGCGCGCCCTTCTGGAACAGGAAGCCGGCTTTTGCGGTTTCGGTGGCCAGCGTGGCGGCGTCCTTGATCGCGTCCGGACCGGTCCAGAACCAGACCATGTGAGCGATTGGCAGGTAAGCGAAGGTGAACCAGATCACGATGAAGGCCAGCACGGCGGTGAACTTGGCGCGTTCGGCGAAGGCGCCGACGATCAGCGAGCAGGTAATCGCCGCGAAGGTGGCCTGGAAGGCGACGAACATGAACTCAGGAATCACCACACCTTTGCTGAAGGTGGCCGCATAAGCGAAGGTGCCTTTGATCGGGTCGTAGATATTGTTCAGGAAGGTGCGGTCATGCAGGTTGCCGAAGAACGCATTACCTTCGGTGAACGCCAGCGAGTAACCGTAGATGCACCACAGCACCACGATCAGCGCGAAGATCATGAATACTTGCATCAGGATCGACAGCATGTTCTTGGAACGGACCAGACCGCCGTAGAACAGCGCCAGGCCAGGAATCGTCATCAGGATCACCAGCAGCGTGGCCACCATCATCCAGGCGTTGTCGCCCTTCTGCGGGGTCGGTGCGGCGGCAGGAGCCGCTTCGGCAGGGGCGGCAGCGGCTGGCGCAGCGGCAACCGGTGCGGCCGCTTCAGGCGCAGCAGCGGCGGCAGGGGCCGTGGCGGCAGCGACTGGTGCGTCGGCCGGCTTGGCGTCCTGCGCATGCACCGGTGCGGCCAGCGCAAACAGGATGGAGACCCCAGCTAGCAAGCTCGTTATAGTTTTCTTCATTCTGATTCTTCCTCTTAGAGAGCTTCGTTGCCGGTCTCGCCGGTACGAATACGGATCACTTGTTCCAGGTTGGTCACGAAGATCTTGCCGTCACCGATCTTGCCGGTGCGGGCAGCGCCTTCGATCGCCTCGATCGCCTGCTCGACGATGGCGTCGTCCACTGCCGCTTCGATCTTGGTTTTTGGCAGGAAGTCCACAACATACTCCGCACCGCGATACAGCTCGGTGTGGCCTTTCTGGCGGCCGAAGCCTTTCACTTCGGTCACGGTAATACCCTGGACATTTATTGCCGACAGAGCTTCACGCACCTCGTCAAGCTTGAACGGCTTGATAATGGCGGTAATCATTTTCATACTGGCCTCGCTTAGAAGGTTTTGGAAATAGTCAGGACAGCACCTTTTTTACCCAGGTTCTTCCCGTTTCCGACATACGCGTCCGTGTTGGCGTAGACCGCCGCCAGGCCAACCGACACAACGCCGAAATCTTTGGTGACGCCGACTTTGTAGTCCGAGTAGCTCAGGGCGCCGTTGTTCTTCACGTTCTGGTGGCCGGCGTGCAGGTTCAGCACAAAGCCGTCATACACCTCGCTGTTGAACTGGGCGTCGAAGTAGCCGGAGTCCTTGGAATTGGCGGCGCCAAACAGGTTGGTGGTCGATTGCGAATATTTGACCGAGAACGGGCCTGCGCTGATCTGGCCGTAGACCTCGAAGGTGTTGGCGCTCGGGTGCAGCTCGTTCGACGGATAGGCGTAGTACAGGCCGCCGACGTCGTAGCTGAAGGTGTCATTGATGGCGCCGCGTTTGCCAGCGTAGACGTCGATTTCGACGCTGCCGTCGCCGCCGCCGTCCTTGACCCACTTGATATTGGTGGCCCAGGTACCGATGTACAGGCCGCTAGGGTTATTCACGTAGTCGGCGCCAACTTGTACGGCCGGCTTGAGGCGGGTTTGCGAAATACCGCGGTAACGGTAGTCGCTGACAACGGCAGCATTGAAGCTGACTTCATTGTCGGGTTTGGCTTCAGGAGCGGGTGCCGCTTCCTGGGCCTGTGCCATGGACGCGAATGCTAAGGTCAACGCAGCGATCAGGGTAAAGTTCTTGGCCATTTTCATAATTGTTTTCCTAGTGAGTTGAACTTGATTAGCAGATGCGGTTTAAAATCCGTGTTAAACGAAGCAATGAAAGCGTTCATTGCTTCTTTAGCAGAATGTGTGCCAGCTAATGTTGTTCAGCAATCAGGTGCCGTATCATGCTTGACAACGGCCCCGCTCTACCCAAAGTGACAAGTGCCCGCAGCGCAAACAGGGATATCGGCGGTTTCGCACCACATTAACGCCGACGCGCACCTTTATGGTGCAACGAGGAACTAACCAGATCAAGGAATATTATGGATATGAACACTTTCTTTAATGACTTGCAAAGCAAGATCAGCCAAGCCATCGAAAACTCACCAGCAAAGGACATTGAGAAGAACGTCAAGTCCATGATGACGCAGGGATTCGCCAAATTGGACCTGGTGACGCGCGAGGAATTCGATATTCAGACGCAAGTGCTGGCCAAGACCCGCGCCAAGCTGGAAGCGCTGGAAACCCGCCTGGCCGCGCTGGAAGCCAAGGCCGGCGGCGAGGTCAAGCCCGAAGCGGCCAAGGTGGAGATCGCCAAGGGCGAAGTGCTGTAAATCTTGCAACACCCAAGTCATCGCGACTTGGGCTAACGCAAAGCAATGCGGCGGGCTTGCGCTACGCTGGCAGTTGGTCCCCCTTTTGCCGGTTCCGTCAGCCATGTCACTCGCCGTACTCAAAAGCCGCGCCCTGGCGGGCATGGAGGCGCAGGAAGTCAGCGTCGAGGTGCATCTGGCCAACGGACTGCCATCGTTCACCATCGTCGGGCTGGCCGACACCGAGGTGAAGGAGGCCAAGGACCGGGTGCGCGCCGCCATCCAGAACGGCGGCTTCGAATTCCCGGCGCAGCGCATCACGGTCAACCTGGCGCCGGCCGACCTGCCGAAGGAATCCGGGCGCTTCGATTTGCCGATTGCGCTCGGCATCCTGGCCGCTTCCAGACAAATCCCCGCCCGCCGCCTGCACCAATATGAGTTTGCCGGCGAACTGTCCTTGTCCGGCGAACTGCGGCCGATTCGCGGCGCGCTGGCGATGTCGCTGGCCACCCGCCGCGACGGCGGCTGCCTGGCCTTCATCCTGCCCATGGCCAATGCTGACGAGGCTGCACTGGTTTCCAACGCCGCCATCTATCCGGCCAATTCACTGCTGGAGGTGTGCGCGCATTTCGCCGCCAAGTCGGTGGAATCCATGCTGTCGCGGCATGAGGCCGCTCCTGTCGTGGTGGCGGCGGAATATCCGGACTTTGCCGACGTCAAGGGACAAATCTTCGTCAAGCGCGCGCTGGAAATCGCCGCAGCGGGCAACCATTCCGTGCTGCTGGTCGGCCCGCCGGGCTCCGGCAAGACCATGCTGGCATCGCGCTTTGCCGGCTTGCTGCCGGAGATGAGTGATGAAGAAGCGCTGGAAGCGGCTGCAGTACAATCGCTGACCGGCGCTTTTCGCCTCGAACAATGGAAGCATCGGCCGTTTCGCTCGCCGCACCACACCTCGTCCGGCGCGGCGCTGGTCGGTGGCGGCTGTCAATTGCAGTTAAATCAGCGACTATCCAGCTAAATCGGCGACTTGCAACTAAATCGGCGACTACCAAAGTACGCGATGGCTGGCTAGCTAATGAGGCAGTCACGCGGCGTCTACAACAGGGTTAAGCATGCGATGGAACTGAACAAAACCACTGCTGTATGCGCCGGATCATTACGTACTCAGCGAGTCCAACTAGGTGATGGTCGGTGATGAAACAATATTTTTGCGTTTTCGCTCTAACTTTGACGCCGCTTAAATTCCGGTATGCTGAAACGCGAATGGCCAAGGACCTCGACTACTCCCCCTAACGCGGACAATGGCTTTGCGTCCGCCCCAAATCGTACGGTGATCACGCCCTCCTTGGGCTGAACAGCTAGCGGTGACTTAGTCTTGGTCTTACTGAGCTTTCTGCGTTCAGCCGCGTCGACCTTATATTTTGCGATCCTGACTTCGTCGGGTACTTTTTTTCATTCATTTCAACTCCCACGCGATCACACAATGTAGAAGTGTAGTCAAACATGCCGACAATCGCTCTCTTTGGGAAGCACCCTTCAGGGGGCTGACTATTAACGATGTATTTCAGTTCGAGGGGGAACTGCGGATGCTTGGCGACGAATTATGAGAATCACTGGCTTTTAACATATATTCACGGAGTACAAAAAAGCATCTGGACGATTCCCAAGGCCGCTCCTGGCCGTGCGCCGCCAGTCGCCACTCGGACGTGGAGTGCCAAGTCAAGCATGAGTTAGTACAGTTCATTTGAGATTCCGATTGGTCCCGGAGCGCTCCATGGAACCTTAACTTTGGCTACGCCTAATTATCTCAAGCAAGAGCTCTAGGTCCGGCTCGATGAACTCGCCGCTAGCGGGGTCAAAAAACAGGCACCCATGAAATCGCGCAAGGTCCGATACCAGCACTAGGAATTGCGGTGCTTCCTCCCTGACATCGCATCGAACAGAGACGCTTGCATTAGTGTCGCTTTCGAACACGATATCCACCCGGTTCCCGTTCTCGGGACCAAAGACCAGCCAGTCGTTCAACATCCGCCAGGGTGGTCCTAAGTAGTGTGCAAGCTCGGCCTGAAAGTCATAGACCAAAGGGAGCGGCAACTGAGGTGGTCCAGGTTCTTTGTCGCAAGCAGCTATCACCTGTGATTCAGAAACGATGTAGAGGTCAAACTGCCAAGCGGCCATACTAATCCCCTTTCGAACTTTCACGTGCGCCCCAATAGCAAAGCCTTCAAACGCTTGTCGAGCGGGGGCGAAAGTAGCTTCGTCGGTGTTCCGGTCCAATCAAGACGCGCTCGGACACCGTCCGCGATATCCCTCTTCTATGCATGTAGTAGAGCGCTGCACCTTGTCCAGACTGTCTTAACAGCCAGATGGCGTTCTCCACAATCAGCGCGTCATTAATACGTTCTCGTCGTTCGAAGAAGGTCATTGTAGGCCCTTTCGCAGGAAATGAACCTACCTTAACGCATCTGGCGAGGCCTAACTGTTAGCAATTGCATATAGTGTGAGCCTCGGCGTAACATCGGACGCCCCAGCATTCGGCAACAAGCGCCATCTAACCGCGCTGCGCGGTTCAATACGCACTCAGGCAAATGTCAAAGTAGGGATACCGCTGATGGCAGGGTTCGCATGTTCAGTCGCCAGTTAGGGAGGGCGCCAGAACGAGCGGAGGCGACTTATGAAAATCGCTGGCGACAGTGAACTGACGTCACCGGCGGAAGATACGCCCAATGAATCGAGCTGCTCGAAGGATTAGTTTAAAAAGCAAATATCCCAAGTACAGAAAACACGGCAAGGCCATCAAATCCTGGTGCCACCGCATGACCGTAGCAACCACACTCACGCACATGAGTCCGAAAACGATTAAAACGTGCCCAGTCCAGTGTATCTCTCCCCCGCTCTCGTACATGCAAGATCCGCAAATCGGACAGATATGCTGAGTCTTCATATATCGCCCGGGAATTCTGGACTGGAAGTGCCATAGACGTGGAACGACAGAACTGGAGCAACTTTGGCAATTTACGGTAGATCTCATAGATAACTTCCAACTATAGAAGGCAGAACAAATCCAAGAATAACCTAAATGTCACTTAAAGTTAACGGAATGAATTATTAAGTTGGTGGACGTTCGTAGCTAGGCCACTGATGCTGTGGGGTATGGAAAAGCCCCCACTCACCCCAACTCCGAGGCAGATATTCGGCACCAATTTACGACGGGCTCGTAGATTGAAGGACGTATCTCAGGAGGAGTTGGCATTTCGCTCGAACCTCAGCAGAACGTACGTCAGTGAAGTGGAGCGAGGAATTCGTAATGTCTCGATCGACAATATGGGGCAGTTATCGGATGCTCTTGGCGTCCCACTGAAAGACCTGGTTGATCCGGAGATGTTCTCGGCGCTTGGCAGTAAGCTCACTTAAACCGCTCACTTCGCCGAGCGGTCTTGCTCCGCATTCAATAGCCGTTTGCACGCTATTCTCGACTGACCTCAAAATACTCAATCGGGCAGGAAATTTCCGGCATAGTTCCTTCCACACATCGCTCCAGGGTTTCGATAAAGTCTCCGGTTGATAACGACGACTGTATCATTTCCACAAGAGCGATAAGAACCGCGCCAACGCCATTCTGGACATTACCGAGTGACCCCATGTCCCGTTCAACGGCCGCACGTTTAGTTGAGTCAAAGTGATACTGATACGAATTTAGCCAGTCCATCACCACTTGATATGAAAGCGGAGGCCGCCCCACTCCTTGCAGATTTAGGCGCCGCTCCAACTGTTTGAGCGTATACGCATCACGCAGCAAATCGAGGTGCCGGTGGAATGCCAAATGAGTCAACCGCCTCTTTAACGTACCGATTGTCGACGGTACAAAGCTGAGTTCGTTTTGCAGCACAAACGGGCGCAACTTGAGTAGCATTGCCCATACAGCTTCTTCATCAACGTGCTTGGTGGTCACATGAGCACTCCCACCGGCGACCCACCTGAGACTAATACTGCCGCCATGTCGCTCCTGAACGAATCGCGTTGCGCGAAGATTATCGGCATGCCGGCGAAACTGAAGAAATTGTTCCCACTCATTTTCGGGAATGACGAAAGACACGGACTCCTTGCGGGAGCCATCGTTTGCAACCAAAGAAGTTTCGATCAGCAAGGGATGTATACCTATTGATGTGATGTTCAGCTTGCCAACTGCCCAATCCCCTGATTATCTTGGCATAACTTTCTAAACGACAAGTCCAAAATAACTTCACAACACCTATTTCGCAGACGGAAAAGGCGGGCGGCACCTCAACTGGCAAGAGACGCTGTTTCAGAAAAACAACAAAAAGAAAACAAAAATACAAAATTCGTTGCTCCTTCGAAAGGAATGCGTTAGCTTTATGTAAAAAAATAGGCGCATTGTGGCTGTTTACTTTCAAATGAAGGCCATTTAAATCGACGACTGAGTTACATTAGGGCATCAGTTGCCCTACGGTAAATCATGTCCAGTAACCAAGAACCATTCGAAAATTTCCCTCAAGATGACGGTCTTTGGGCAGTTAAGCACATCGACCAGTTCCACCAGGCGCACGAAGGCACGAGATCGGCGGCGGTGAAAGTCATGCTGCAGCGCTTGCCTCCCATGAGCGTCGCCCAGCTAGCTCGGATGACTGAGAAGTCCTGCCAGGACGTCATCGGCAAACGCCGCGACGATCCATGGCCGCGGTTCGAATTCGTCGAGATATTAGTGGGCAGCCTCCCGTTGGTTACCGTTGGCTTTGTTTTCAAGAACGGCGTTAAGGTAGGGCAACTGCCACGCAGTCGAAAGGTCATAGTGCTCGCACCAGGCGAGTTCGATTCGATGGAATTTAAGGCTGGCGAAGATACTCCGCCTCCACAAGGCTGGCCCGAAAACTCACGCCACCGCACGCTGAACATTGGGGAGTATGCGGGTGTGACTGACCATACGCTACGCAACGTTTTCTTTAGCAAATCACGCCTTTGGGTGCACACCCGAGATCATGGCGAGGATAAAGAAACTTACGTTGTACCGCGTACCACGATCTTAAAAGCGTTCTACGCGCAGCACACTGAAATCGCGAAGGTAACGTGCGGTCGTTCGTGGGGGAAATATCTAGAAGAAGTTATTTGCCTGAACGACATAGAGTCTGGCCTGCGGACAGAAATTATCGATGGCGGCCGACAATGGAACATTATCCTACGCACTCTCGTGCCGGACAATTATGCCCCCATCTTAGCAGTACTTTTATTTGATGAGTACGGTAGAGCCCGCGCAGAGTCCCTGTACACGAAAAGCTTACAAGATATGGGCGGCAATCCTCGCGAGCCTTGGTATGCCAGCGCGGAAATTCCTTTACAGGCGGTGAACGAGCGGCTTCTTCTTGAGACAAGATGTATTGCGCTCAAACCACGCTTCTTTTTTGACGCCGCCGGGGTGCGGCGGGAACACCGCAAATTTCTTGTCACGGAAATTTCGGGTGGCAGTTGGCCAAAGCATTACCCCATCATTGGGCATTCCCGCACTAATGACGCAAATGATTCACAAAATCCAAAGCCGGTAGAACTCGATAAGCCTTATTCACAGCCACGCAAACCTAGAGATGGAGATCCAACGACTACACTAACGCAGGGAGAAGACGCCAAAGCACAATCAAGTACGACCACCATGAGAGGTGGCGAATGGAATTGGCTTCATACCCCACCCGTCACCATAAAACTCGAAAAACTATTTAGCAACCGGTACTTAGGATCGGCCGGGACGCCTAAAACTGACGATGAGACACGCGTATCAACCGGAGCGCACACGCACGAGAAAGACGCCGTTTCGAAAGCTGAAGCAGTGACCCTGGTGAGGGTATCAAACGAGCGATTTGAACGCGCCATTGAAGTTCTGGAAAAACTTAAAAAGAATGGAGATATCTCCGAGATCGCGGAAGTCGCCCCGCTGGAACCGGGTCAAATGTCGGATCGAAATGGTCGCTGCTGCTGGAAATTTATCGACCGGGAGTCATTAATAAATAAACGCCCGCCAAGCATAGGCTGGCGTGCGATATACCAGAACGGCAGGAGTAGTCTCGGTGCCGTTTATCGGAGTGCGCTGATTCTTCGCCTCACCATCAACGGCGCCGACCATTACTGGATCGAGATCGAGTGCAGACCTAAAGATCCAGGCTTCCGCTCAGTGCTGTTGTCTGGAAGCGGAGCCGGCACCTTCGCAATCTTAGAGGCTACGCTGGATATTATCGCGGAGGCAAAGGGCCGTGCTCTTAAAGAAAAAATCGCCCGTGCGTTCTCGCACGAATCAGTCAAAGTGGCGACCTACATACATAGCTACGATAAGACCAGGAAGCACCTGACGGAAGAGTCCGTGAAAAACTTCCTAACTGATGCTACCACCACCCAGTAAGAAGTATTCTCAATCAGATCGCAATGCACTATAGGGATATGCCTCCAACCGCTGTTTGACCTCGATCATCTGCTCCTCAGTCGGCATGTAAATCGAGACCTCTCGCTGCCAACGCCCATACCCTTGGACTTCAAAGTCCAATCGAATGGGCAACCTATTTTGGGTAGCAAGTTTCGAAAGAAGTACCACATCATGAACGCGAGTAACGCATTGAAGTGGTGTACGCGCCCCATTGGAGCTGCCTGTCTTCAATGGTATAGATGCTTGCCGAATGACTTCGAGCTTCATCAGCGGGTCAAGCCAGGGGGAGTCATTAAACTCCGAGAAATACTCGAAAAATAATACACCCCAATGAGGCTCGTATATACTTTCCCCGCGCTGCATTGACAATAGCTCTTGCACCCGTTGAGGGAAGTAATCTAGTCCTGAAACCCTTGCGATGTTCCGGGTCTCATCAGGATAGATGTCATTGGTTTCCGGATGGCTTGCGATGCCACTTCCTATCTTCTGCGCGTCCACGCGTGACGCACTTGGTGCAACATAGCAGACCAGGGAACATCCATTTTGCTGCCTGTTCAGGCTTGGAGCAGAGGCCAGTTGCCGGCCCTCTCCAAGCTCGTTGCTAAGAATGTAGTGTCTGTCAGTTGAGCTGTTTTCAAAGTCACTTACAAAGAGAACTAGTTCTTGGAAGTTCCCGATTAGAAAATGCTTAATCTTCAATGTCCAAGAACCTGCATCGACCCGTTCGAACCCACCTGTAAAAACCAGCTCTGGACCCACAGCGAATAGTTGCACAGCGAAGTCAACGCCTGTGCCACTACGGACAGCTTTCGCACAGGCCGCTTCATGGTCTCTTTTCATCGTATGCAGAACCGAGGGGGCATAAGTTACGTCATCCCTGTCGATTAAAGTAGCGTGATCCGCGCACAACCAGATGCCGTTTCCGATGTCCCGGCGTTGTTCAGGGCTCATGCCAACGTCATAGCGCCGCCCCCCTTTCGAGGCCGCGCAAATATGCGCGGCGACTCCGATGCTGGCAGAGGACTCAGGAGACTCGTCACTCGGCCCGATAGTCAGCTTCCCACAACCAGTGAATGAGCAGCACCAACCAGCACGCGAAGCCAATGCTCGTTTAGTTGGTTCTAAGAAGTCGGATTCACGCTGGCTCATGAACACATTGTAGCTGCCTTTCTCGTCCCACTAAAAACGGCAAGGCTGTGCCACTACGCGCAACCGTGAGTGTTAGCATCAACGCCACCACTGTTTGGCTTGGTACAAGCGCATGCGCAAATACGGACCTATAGTTGCTTGAAAAAATACATTGCAATTTTTTTCACTATCTCTACACTAAAGGTTCCCTCTGCTGCTCACACCCTGTGAGCCCCACGGATATTTCCTGGAGGCAGAGATGGAGACGGCGCCCGTTCGCGTGTTAATTATTGATGACGATCAGGATACTGCGACAGTTACTTGCGAAATTCTTTCTCTGTATGGATTTCGCGTTTGCATCGCGCAAAGTGGTGCCGGAGGTATCTTGGAGGCGGCACGATTTCTTCCAGACGTTGCGCTGATCGATATCCGCATGCCTGATATCGACGGATACGCGGTAGCGAAGACTCTTCGGGCAACAATAGCCTCTCAAAGCACTATTCTTATCGCATATACCGGATACAGTCGTCACGCAATTCTGGGGGCAGCTATGAAACACGGATTTGACTACGTGCTTCAAAAGCCATCGGGGATTGAAGATTTGGTAGGAGTTATCGCCGAATTGACGCAGGTTTCTGCGCTCTAGCCGCGCCTATGATACTCAAGGGCTGTGTGCTCGCATAGCTGAAGCCGCTAACTTGAGTACATCTGCCCGACTAAGCTGTCCGACAGGCGGTTTGCTCTTAAACATCTGCGCCAGCAAAAAGCACTTGATCCAATCTCTCAAAAATTGAGGGCGGTAACCGGAAGCAAATCCATGTGCTTGCAAGTGCATTTGCGACATCAAAAGGGCCTGGTTTCATATCATCCATTACACATTAGTAGATCAGGGAAGTATTTGATTAATCGTCAATAGAATATCACTAGTGCAATCTTCAAAACTCACCAATTCTCACACCGCAACCTAATCGTAGGGTTTCGAAAGAAAGAACATGCAATGTAAATCATGTCACGATGAGGGCGTGCCAATCCTCAAGTAACCATTCAGCGCCAATTGAAGTGTTCTTAAAAGTGGATACTGTTCGGGAATTGCACACCTCGATACCAATCCTTGCCGAATAATGGCAGCTTGGAGATCAGCCATAAACGCGTCAATGCTAACGGCGTTCGCACCGGCGAAATTTTTACGAAATGGGGGAACCGAAGGAAAAATAGCCAGCCTCTCAATCGGCGTATCTTTTTCTAGCCACGTGAAGACGTCCGTAAGAATAAATTTTTCCCCACTATGAAATTTTTTCACGTATCGTTGTTCACGGCGATCCCAGGAATGTGCATCGAGAGACGCTTCTATGTGGATTAAGTGACGTGTATGCGGATGATAAGCCACAACGTCAAGCTCCATTTCCCATCCTCCTGCAGAGCGCTTACCGACTTTGACATTGCGTTTAACTAAATACCCGCGCCAATCGTAAAACTCAACAATAAGACTTTCAAGATGGGACACTCGGCGCTCCTGAAACTTACTCCTACAGCTTTATGATTTGAATACTTAAATATATTTTTAAATACATCTACTGCTGGTTTTGAGGTGTAGGCTTTGTTTTTTGCATCTTACGCATTTTTTGCACCCAGCCGGCCAGGCGGAATAACGCTAAGGTAGTTTCTAACGCAGTCAAAATGGCATATACAAAAAAGAAGTAACCTACTGCGGCACCAAAAGGCCGTAAATAGGACATGGTATCTGTCGGCAAACTCAAAGAATGGAATATAAATGCGAGTCCACTCTTAGGACTTAGCTGATAATCCAGTGCACTGGCAACTAATGCAAGGACTAGAGCTATACATTGCACCATTCCAAAGTGGGCAAAAATTGCACTTATCTGAACGTATCCAGAGCCTTTTTCCCCCTTTCCGATGTCCATCAGAGCTTCCCGCAGCTTCTCGTCCCCCCAACCAATCCATATCGCATATCCGGTGACCCCAAAGCCCAGCAGATTAGGTAGCAGACTCACAGCGGTCGCATGCCAAGGGCTGCTCATCCAATAGCCTGAAGACAGTACCGTGACGAAAATTGCTAAATGAACAAAGGGCGAGCAGATGACCTCACGCCAAGCACCGTACGAACGCCAATAGCCGGCCACCCCGCTAGCCAGATCGCGATATTGTTGCCACGAAAATTTGGGTTCAGTAGATGTCATTTCATTTACGCTTACTTATAGGCCTAGTGACGTCGTGAATAACAGTATTGGCCGCTTCTTCAAAAACGTCTTGCGCCAAGTGTACATTAGATTCGTAAGTAACCTTGTTCTGGTAGGGATGACTACGCGTTGATAGCTCCTCAACTCGGCCCCTTTCGTTTTCCCCTTTTGCGGCAACATATCCATTTGATTGAGCAACTTTCGCTGCTAGTTGAGTATGTTCCGAAAGCTGCAATCCGGCTGGGTCATCACTGACTAATTCTTGGCGGTAAACGCTAGCATTTTGTTGCTCCAGAAATTCCATAAGTTCGCGCTCGACGTCTCCCAATGCATTCGGAGGACGAATTTCCAACTCGATCTGCTTTAACTTTTTAAGCTTAAATATACGCTCAAGAGTTTCTCGGTCGGGCTCAATCGTTACCTTTACCTCGCCGTATTTAGCGATATTTTGAGGGCAATTCAGATATTTAGATACCAAGGCCTGTGCCATTAAAGGTGATAGCGTGTTATTTTGATCCACCCTAGTAGCAAAAACCAGTCTGTGAACTTTGGGAAAGAAAATATAAAAAACGCTATGAAGATTTGGACGGAATGAATCAGGAATAGAAACCCTTTCATCAACCTCATCCTGTTTCACGCGCTCTTTCGTAGTCAAATCAAGCCAGCGACTTTCCGCAATATTAACGAATTTCAGCAGGTCTCCAAATATAGCTTCTTTTGCTCGACTTCTGATCACATTGCGCACTAATCCACCCACATCACCACGCAGGCGCACTGGCTGCTGATGGCGAAAAGCCTCGACCCAAAGCTCCTCGTAGCGTGACGCCGCATGAGGTGGGGGCAGAACAATGTTAAGAGCTGACAAAGACAAGGTACGCATAGGAATCAAGAAAGTAAGAGATAAAGAAATAATAAATTATCACATTGCAACTTTGATGGCAAAATATATCCTAAAAAATATTTCTCTATTTTGTGAATTATTCCGAAGAAAAATTAACGTTTTAGGAGTTTTGTGGCATGAGTGCATATGAAATTACTGTCATAGATAAAGTTCAGCGAAACTTGCTCATTGGGGAATTAGTATCACAGAGTAGAGATGCCCGGATCGACCACGCAGTCAGGAAGGGACGGGCTCGATTAAAGATCATTAGCATACCAATCGACGCCTTGGTATATCGGTTAGAGAACTACCGGACAAGGAGTATTCAGCTGAGCCTGCAGGCGCAACACAAGCACGGCGCCGGCTTCTTCAATGTGGAGCGTACGGAAGAACAACCTGCGCAGCAGGCACAACACGAAATTCTTGTTGGGGAGGCCAAGCGCGGCTCAGGCGAAACCATCAAACCAATTTTCAACGAGTTCGAACGCGTCAGAAGACAAACGGAAGACCTCTTGATCACCCATGACGGCATTGTCCTTAATGGAAATCGTCGCTTAAGCGCAATGCGAGAGCTCTACGCTCAAGACCCGTCGATGTATCAATCGTTTGAGGAAGTTGTTTGCGCTGTTCTGCCTGATGACATCACACCTCCTGAAATGCGCGCCATCGAGATCACGCTTCAGATGCAGCCAGATACGAAGCTCCCATACGATTGGACTGCGGTGGGGCGTGCTGCAAGAGATCTTCGCATCAGTGGTCATACTGATGAGCAAATTGCTGCTCAAATGAATCGAGAGAAGAAGGAGGTTGAACGCTTTATTTCCAAGCTCGATGCGGCTGACATATATCTGACCGAGTGGATATGCTTCCCTGAGGACTATAGCCTCCTGGACGCGACAGAACAGGCCTTCCACCAAGTTGCTACACGAAACATCGCGGGAGGTAGGGAGACCGATCAGCGCGAGGCAACGTTAGCGTTTGATTTCTTCCTGATCGAGCAAAGAGCATTGCTAGCCGACCGCGCCTACAAATTCATCAATGATATTGAGGAGAATCCGGAGATTTTCTTAGAGCAAATTGCTAAGGAGCTCGGTGTTCCTATAGAAAACAAGTCAGCTGCTTTGCCAATGGGGCAGCTGTATATTCAGCTCGATGAGCATGACTTAGTGACCCCAGACTATCAACCGCTGATAGATAGGCTTCGTCAAATTAGGCTCGATAAAGATTTGGTCGTCGGAGTGACTGCGACGATTCAGAACGTGTGCATGAACGTTTCTGAGCAAGGCAAAAACAAAGGGGGGGCAGCGAAGAAGTTCGCTATCGACGCCCTCAACAAACTCAATGCCATTGACATCACTACAGCAGCGGCCGCTACGATACCCGACATCATTGATACGCTTGGCGCGATGATCAGCCGCATTGATCAGATACATCGAGACATCGAACGTCATGCTCAGGCGGGGAAATAATGGAACATCCTGTCGTCACGTTATCTTACGATCCCGTCTCCGGCCGCGGGCTTTACTCTCATGCATCCGATATCCCGATGACAGTCTGGATACGAATTCGACAGCAAGCACAGCGCATGTTGGGCAGCGGCGTCCAGTACGGTGAGCGCAGCTTGAGCATGCCCTGGCCATCTTGCTTGAATCTGTTAAGGACAATGTCGTCTTTACAGGTAAAGCTTGGCTTCAGATTCGTTACCGATAGCTCATCAGAAGAGCGGGTAAAACAATTCCTGGATAACTTCCGCTCCGTCGCGCGGCAGGACTCTGCTACACAAGAGTTTAGTTCAACAGCCGGGATAGATCAGGCACTTAGTAATGTGGGCTGGGATCACGAGAAGCGGCAACTGCGATCTTACCAGAGCGCTAATCTTAACCAACTGATCCGACTTGCCAACGGAGCTAACTTTTCGGTTCCAGGCGCAGGTAAAACAACCGTTTCCTTCGCTTTGCATTTGCTCTTACAGGACAAAGTGGATTTCCTCATTGTCGTAGGCCCCGCTAGTGCCTATCCCGCTTGGAAAAGCGTAATGAGCGAGTGCCTGCGAGAAAATGCACCAACCCATATCCGGGCACCATTTTGCCATCTAACAGGTGGAAAAAACAAAATTGAGAAGCTGCTTCAGACCAACCATAGGCGATTCTTCATTACCTATGAACAGCTTGTTAAAGTCGATCAGATCATTGCCCAGTTCTTGAGTACAAACGCTACGCACTTGATTCTTGATGAATCGCATCGGATGAAGGAAGGATACCTCGTAAAACGAGGACGCATGTTGATGGATATGGCCCACCTTGCCAAGCGTAGAGACATTCTGTCAGGCACCCCGATGCCGCAGAGTGCTAGTGATATGCAGTCCCAGCTCGATTTTCTGTGGCCCGGAGTGGGTCTGGGCGCGCGCATTGATCGCGGCGAGGCGCCGCGTTTTGTACTCGGAAACCTTTATGTCCGCACTACAAAAAGTGATTTGGGTCTCCCTGATCGCATTCTCAATTTCGTAAATGTCCCTATGCACCGCGAACATTTAGCGCTTTATCTAGTGCTCTGTAACGAGGTGCGGTCGAGGGCTAGCAATTTACGGCGGGGCAATGCGGGGTTACATTTAGCCAGTGCGCGGAAATCCGTAATGCGTGTACTCCAAGCGGCAACCGTGCCCGAAGTTTTGATTAACGCCTTCGGATCAGGAGAGCCACAAAATATCTCGCTGCTTCAAGCTGCTATCGATGCAGGTCCTTCGCTGCGCATATTGCATGCCGTGGAGATGGCCAGGGAGCTAGCAAAAAAAGGGGAGAAGGTCTTGATCTGGACAATCTTCACTGCCGCCGTCGAAACCCTTCTGGTGCTCCTCAGAGACCTCAATCCTGCCGTCCTTTATGGAAAAAATGGGCAACGTCCTGATACCGATCCGCAATCCAAAGAAGGGAATCTAAATAAATTCAAGAACGACCCTTCTTGTTGGGTGATGGTTGCAAATCCTGCTGCTGCAGCTGAGGGTATCAGTCTGCATATGCATTGTCATCACGCGATATATGTTGATCGCAGCTACAATGCCACCCACTATCTTCAATCGATTGATCGAATCCACCGCCTCGGTTTGTTGCCGGGAACTGAGACCCACATCTACATCTTGCGTAATCTCCTTCCTGCATTTGAGCCATCCATCGACACTGCAGTTGCACGCCGTCTGGAGACCAAGATATCGAACTTACAGCGGCTACTGGATGACGAAGATTTGCATCAGCTTTCTTTAGATGAACAGTCGGCCCCATCCGCTGTCGATAAGGATATTGACCCTCTCGACATCGACGATCTTATTAAGGAAATTGAGAGCGCTGAGCGCCAGAAGAAAGAGCAACGCACAAAAATTTCTTAAATGAGTAGATCTAAAACAAGATAAGATCTATCATAGTCAACAATTACACCATGTCCGTCTCATATGACCTCTCCTAAAATTTTAAAAACAGCTAGTACCGCTGCCAACTATGCTCTACACCAGGCCGCTGACGCTGTAGTGTTCCATGGTGACTGTATGAGGTTGATCAACGAGATTCCTAATGAGTCTATTCCGTTAGCCATAAGTTCACCGCCGTACAGCATCGGTAAAGACTACGAGAACACTGAGGACATCGATAGCTTCTTGGACCTGCATAAAGAGCTTCTTCCCCAATTAGTCTCAAAGTTGCAACCTGGCGGTAGCCTGTGCTGGCAGGTAGGCTCACACGTTAAGAATGGTGTTGTAACCCCGCTCGATTATCTGATCATGGACTGCATGCGCGCCATGCCAGAGATGAAACTGAGAAACCGCATCGTCTGGACCTTCGGTCATGGTTTGCATTGCAGTAATCGCTTCAGCGGTAGACACGAAACTTTGCTCTGGTTCACCAAAGGTGATACGTACAATTTCGATCTAGATGCGGTTCGAGTTAAGCAAAAATATCCTGGAAAGCGATATGCCAGCGGCCCAAAGAAAGGCAAGTTAAGCGGAAACCCGTTAGGGAAAAACCCGGGCGATGTTTGGGACATCCCTAATGTCAAAGCACGCCATGTTGAGAAAACTACTCACCCGTGTCAGTTCCCCGTCGGCTTAGTGCACCGACTTGTTCGCGCTTTAAGCAAGCCAGGAGACCTAGTCTTCGACCCATTCTGCGGCGTGTCTTCTACTGGAGTTGCCGCCCTAGCCCTTGATCGCCGTTTTCTGGGCGCTGAAGTAATGGCAGAGTACATCGAAATCGGACGACAGCGCCTCAAATCCGCACTAGCTGGGGAAGCCGAATTCCGGCCGGCTGAACAAGAGATTTTTGTACCGGACCCCAATAGCAGTGTGGCGCGCGAACCTGACCCCATGGAGTGGCAAGAAGTGGTACGGATAAGAACGCAGCCAATCCAAAATCAAGTGGGTGCATGCGCATAGTCCTCGCTTAGCGAAGACAATCAGGCCAGTGTGAGTTGTGCTAACTCGCACTGGACCTTGAGCCGAACCACGCAAGCCGACCGGTAATATGTTTCGCAGGCTCCCCCTGCGCTCTAGCGCCCCTCTACCAAGACACGCTATGACAGCTACTGCGCCAATTGACACCACCAGCTTGCTAACCATACTGGGGGTCATCGCCGCAGTGTGGGCACTGATCTCTCCAACAAACAGACTTCGACTTCGCTTCTGCATGACATGGTGGGACTGGGGTATCGGGAGTTTGGTCTTTCTGATTATCCATTACTTAGTGTTTGCTCCAACTTTTCAAAGTCTTGGGCTGTACTATAGTTTTGGGCCATGGAAGTGGGGACTCGACAGCGGGAGTGCTGTCTATTTACTCCTCCTCTTCGTTGCCCTCTACTTCTTCTGGCGCACAAGATTTCCTACTTTAGCCAGAGGCCGGGTCGCCATTTTTCTTGAGTTAATTGAGAACTTACACCTCACCAATCGGTACGACGATTTGGTGCTGCTGGTCGAACCCCAATTACCGAAACTTATTTCCTTGACCAGGCAGCAGTCCTGGCTTAGTAGCTTGATTGATCGTCTCTACCATCCACATATTGATGTAGCGTCGCTGTTGCGTGGCGATTCGCCAAAAGCACAGTCGAGTTGGAGCAAGTACCTGAGTTCGCTACTTCGATTTTTGAAGCACTGGAACTCGGCTCACTCAAGGGCTAGCATTCAAGCCCACGAAATTTTATTAAATCTCGTCACCTCCCCTAAGCTGACCACCCACCTTGCAGGAGCCCACCCGCATTTCTGCCTCAAGCTCCTTGGAACAGACGAAGCGATACAGTCTGACTTCATTGAACACTACATCGACGCTCTACTGGATACACCTGGAAGCCGCCTCTACGTAGAATTAAAAAACAACCAAAATCTGAACGGCGGCAATCGTCTGCACCTTCCGGAGAACAATCGATTGCTTCGATTCTTCTTCGCCGACGCAGATGCGGCGTTGAAGTACGGTATGGATAATGCCATTGGTGAAGCGGTATGCAGGCGCTTGGATGAAGACGCACAACTGGCCGGGAGCTTGAACGAACCCTTGGGCTCGTACTACGAGACAAGAAGATTTCGCTGCCCTATAAATTCGGGTATCACGCTTTTTGAGATCATGGTCCACGAGGGCATCCATCAGGGCTTACAAGACCATATGTGGTTGCATTACTTTGGATACTTCGCGAAGAAAATTCTGAAGCAGATGCCAGTCGCAGTTGATCAAGAATCGCATGAGGAGTGGCAGACACCTTTTCACTACCTTCTCTACCGCCTGATCAGCATCGCCACAGATTGGGCCGAACAATGCGCGCGGTTGAAGTCCTCGGAGATTTCAGAGGAAGTGCGCACTGCCGATGGGTTTGATCGACACTATATTTCTAAAGAAGCCGCCACCGTACTTGGCTTGATGCTGGAAGATGTCATTCCAACTGAGAAGCTTTCCACCACCTTTAAGATATATTTATTGGAAGTAGTTATCCGCAGTCACATTACCCTTCAGCGGGACCCCGCTCTGACTGATGTAGCATCCTCATTCATGACTGCCGTGATCTTGGGTACAACTGCCGAGACAACGTTATCTTATCGCATAGAGCTCAGAACTGTGTTCAGAAGAATCGATCACAGGATTAGGGATCAAGCATCGGATTTTGAACGAACTTTGGATGCATCACTTGCATAGCCGAGTGCATCATCATCAATGCGGTCCAACCCCAGCGCTAACCTCCAATTACTGACGGGGTTTTGCTTGACCTTATAGTGGCTTCAAGGTTTTAAATGGAGCTAATTACCCATCAAGGACAAGCATGAGCTGCTGCAACGATAAAAGCTGCGCGGGCGAAAAGCCAAGCGTCACCACCACATCCCCTAACGAAAACGCGGCACCGCACCAAGCCGTATTTTTGATCGAGAATATGTGCTGTCCGACTGAAGAGCGGATTATCCGGGACCGACTAAGCGGCATGCGTGGCATTGCTTCACTACGGTTCAACCTCCTCCAGCGCGAGCTTCTGGTCAGACATAGCCTTCCATCTGTAGCGCCTGTGCTTGCATTGCTGAACGACCTCAAAATGGGTCCGCGGGTGAAAGCAGACTCCCTGGCGCAAAACCATGAGATCAACAAGTCTGAGGTCAAGAAAAACAGTGGCTCGGGGACGTGGGCTACTATGGCGATATCAGGGACTGCCGCAGTCAGTGCTGAGGCGATTTCCTGGTACTCGGGCGACGACTCATCCTGGCCGGTGATCACGCTCGCTTTACTAGCAATTTTGGTCGGTGGGCGAGAGACCCTGAAAAAGGGCTGGACTGCGCTACGTCACTTTTCGCTCAATATGAATTTCCTGATGTCGCTTGCAGTGATCGGTGCCGCTGCGATCGGCCAATGGCCTGAAGCAGCAGTCGTCATTTTCCTATTTGCTGTTGCAGAACTGGTCGAAGGAAAATCGCTGGACCGGGCACGCGACGCGATTGGCAGCCTGATGGCGATGACACCGGAAATCGCGACCACACGTCTTGGAAACGGAAGTTGGAAAGGATTGCCAGCTGCGGATGTCAAAGTTGGCGCAGTTGTACGTGTCCGCCCGGGTGAGCGCATTCCACTAGACGGTGTGATTCTGGTTGGTGAAACCAACATAGATCAGGCGCCAATTACCGGCGAAAGCCTTCCTGTGGCTAAGCAGCCTGGTGACCCGGTGTATGCCGGCACGGTCAATACCAACGGAGAGTTCGATTTCGAGGTCACTGCACAGCAGGCCAACTCCACGCTCTCACGCATCGTTCAGCGCGTACAACAAGCACAAAGCGAACGGGCGCCGACCCAGCGTTTCGTCGACCAGTTCGCACGTTACTATATTCCTGTGGTCGTTGCCCTTGCGATCCTGGTGGCAATTGTTCCACCGTTGCTCTTGGGCGCCGAAGTTGCACCTTGGGTCTACAAGGCGCTCGTCCTGCTAGTTATCGCCTGTCCGTGCGCTCTGGTGATCTCGACACCGGTGACGGTCGTTAGTGGCCTGACTGCGGCCGCGCGACGTGGCATATTGATTAAAGGCGGTGTGTATTTAGAGAACGGTCGCAACCTGCGCGCGATCGCGGTAGACAAAACAGGCACCGTTACTGTGGGCGAACCAAGCGTAACAGACTTGATCACGCTAGACGGCGACGCCAATTCTGCAGCATCGATAGCCGCGAGCCTCGCGGCTCGTTCAGACCATCCGGTATCAATGGCAGTAGCGGATCGTTGGTGCTCGCAATGGCCAACGCAGTCGCTGCTGGAGGTCGAAGCCTTCAAGGCCACACCAGGGCGCGGCGTGCAAGGCATGGTAAATGGAATGCAGTTCTATCTTGGCAGCGGACGCTGGATAGCGGAACTCGGTCTGGCAGATAGGGGATTGAGTGATACCTTAGCCGACCTGGCTAATGATGGGAAAAGCACCGTGGTACTGGCGAGTGCACAAGGCCCAATGTTGATCGCCGCAGTAGCGGACACACTTCGGCCAAACAGCGTAGAAGCTATAGACCAGCTCAAATCAATGGGAATCGGCGTGACCATGCTCAGCGGCGATAATACCCAAACCGCACAAGCAATCGGGCGCCAACTCCACATGACCGATGCGCGGGGCGACCTGCTGCCTGAGGACAAGCTGGCAGCCGTTAGCGATCTCGTCACACAGCACGGCTACGTCGGCATGGTCGGTGATGGCGTCAATGACGCGCCGGCACTCGCTCGCGCCGATATTGGCTTTGCCATGGGCGTCATAGGCACCGACACAGCACTGGAGACCGCCGACGTCGCGTTGATGGACGACGATTTGCGCAAGATACCTGAGTTCATCCGTCTCAGCGCACGAACACGCGCGGTACTGATTCAAAACATTACTTTCGCCCTCGGTATCAAACTCGTCTTTCTCATCATGGCTCTACGCGGTGAAGCAACTCTCTGGATGGCCGTCTTCGCTGACATGGGGGCAAGCTTGTTAGTCGTCGCCAATGGATTGCGTCTCTTACGTGACCGAACTTCCCGTTGATGATCTCCCCGTCAAGGTACAAGACGTAGTACATGCCAAGAGCGCCCATCTATTGCCAAATCTAACTTAAAAAGGGGATCGAATGGACCTCATCCACTCTAAATTAACTTTTCGCTCCGCCGTCGTTGAAGACTTACCGGCCATGCTCTCTCTGTTGAATGAGGACATTCTTGGGTCTCAACGAGAAACCCTGGACGCCGCCGCATATGCCAAGTACGAGTCCGCGTTTCACGACATTCGCGCCCAAGATGGAAACCAGATATTGCTCGCAATGCTGGCAGATGAAATAGTTGGAATGCTTCAACTTACATTTATACCTGGGCTGTCTCACCAAGGCGCGAAGCGAGCCCAGATCGAATCAGTACGAGTAAAAGCCAGTGCACGCGGAAAAGGAATCGGCAAACACCTGTTTCACGAGGCTTTTGAGCTGAGTAAGCAGGCACAATGTGCATTGGTTCAACTCACTACCGACATACGGCGAGAGGACGCTGCACGCTTCTATGAGGGGCTTGGTTTCAAACCGACGCACCTCGGCATGAAGCGTCCTATTTAATTTACAAGCCGTTCGCAAACAACATCAATCATATCTCTGTACGAGATCGCACATTGAATCGGTTAACAGATTAGTCTAAGCGAAGAAGAGCAGCAGTCGGACGAATTGAGCCAGGTCAATGTCAATTACCACGTCACAGCAGCGGTGAGTGCAGTGATGCATCTACTGCACTCAAGAATTTTTAAATAGGGGCACCCAGTTAATAACATGGTTATTAAGAGCAACACTTCCTCCACGCCACAATAACGGCAACGATGCTTTGGGTACCGAATGTCCGAATGCATGCGTCATGCCCAACCCGTGCATACCTAGGCTAGCACGGGTAAGTTTTTCGGTTGACCATGACGTCCAATTACGCAGCGTAGTTTGTTCCCGGATGTATTGCTCAAAGAGTTGCCCGCCAACATTTGCGCAGAACTGTTGAGCCTCCTGTATCTGTGAATCGGTAATTCCTCGGCCAGAGAAAGAGGTAAAGACATGAGGCATTAAATGGGGGCTTGGCCCCAGCTCACGCCAAAGACCGATATCCACCTCTCCAGTTCGAAGCTGTTCCAACACTTGTGACGGTGCGATCTGTATAGTGCGGGCAGCTTCAATTCGCACAGCACTCAAACCCTTTTCTTTCAGAAAGCGATGTACAAGGGCTATGCCGTAGTCAGTTGCGAGCCCATATGCAAACACTAATTCGACCTCTTTCAACCGGCCAGGATTATTGAGAGCGCGCGTTTTCAACTTCTCAGGTGGCCGCTCACCTAACATACTTTCGATGATTCCCAAGGCCTCAGTCCCAGACCAGAGTCCGTCTTCAAACACGATAATGCTACTCTCGTCGTGCTGGTCAATTGCTTCCGCAGGTGAGGTGTAGATTGTCCGTCCGTTATGGCGCTTGGTGAGCAGGTTCGAAATCACGTCGCCACTTTTTGCTGTCTGGCGAGGATCACGATTGATACATAAGGCCGAAGAGCCTTGAACTTCAATCGTAAGCGTAAAGCCAGCGCCGTCTAGACTCACCACTGGCGTGCATCCATGATCTA
>CAUPXZ010000002.1:0-480848 GCA_963515135.1 uncultured Duganella sp.
ATGTCCGAATGTCGGCACTGACCCCGAAGTTTAGAGGGACTTGCTGCAGAGCTGGAAGTCGGGGTCTTCGTCGTAGGGCAGGATCTGGAAGCCGAGGCTGGCCATCAGCTTGAGCATGGGACGGTTTTTGCGAAGGACCAGGCCGACGGTTTCTTTCAGGCCGCGGTCGCGGGCGACGTCCATGATTTCCAGCATCAGGCGCGTGCCCAGCCCCTGACCGCTGAATTTGTCGTCCACCAGCAGCGAGAATTCGCAACTGCTGCGGTCCGGGTTGGCGATGTAGCGCGAGACACCGATGATTTGTTCGGTCTCGGTGAAGCTGCCGTCATCGTCGGCGGTGCGGGTGGTCAGCACCGCTACCAACGCCATTTCGCGGTCGTAGTCGATCAGCGAGTAGCGCGCCAGCATCTGCGCCGACAGTTCGCGCAGCGATGAGGCGAAGCGGTTGTAACGCGACTGGTCGGACAGGCCGCGCACCAGCGCTTGCAGCATCTCGGCGTCGGTCGGCTGCACCGGGCGCAGCGTGTATTCGCCGCCGCCGCGCATCGGCCACGCGCTGGCGTAGTTGGCCGGGTACGGCATGATGGCCAGCTGGTCGTAGCGCTGCGCCGATGGCGGCGCTACGCCGACCACCACCCGTGCATCCACCGCCAGCACGCCGAACTGGTCGACGATCAGCGGGTTGATGTCCAGTTCACGCAGCTGCGGCAGTTCGCACACCATCTCTGATACGCGCAGCAGGATGTGTTCGATCGCCTGGTGGTCGACGCCCGGCGCGCCGCGCCATTCGCCGAGGGTGGCGGCGACACGCGCGCGGTCGATCAGGCGCTGCGCCAGGAAGGGGTTCAGCGGCGGCAGTTCCACCGCGCGATCATTCAGCAGTTCGACCATGGTGCCGCCGGCGCCGAAGCCGATCACCGGCCCAAACAGCGGGTCGCTGGCGACGCCGATGTACAGCTCGCGGCCGTTGCGCTTGCCGGCCATGCGCTGCACGGTGACGCCGTTGATGGCGGCCGCCGGTTGCAGGCGGCGCACGTTGGCCAGCATGTCGCCGTAGGCGGCGCTCAGCGCGGCGGCGTCGGCGATGTTCAGCACCACGCCCTGCACGTCGGATTTGTGGGCGATGTCCGGCGAGTCGATTTTCAGTGCCACCGGGTAGCCCAGCTGCGCGGCGATCAGTTGCGCCTCGGCGGCGCTGCGGGCCGGCATGGTCGGCGTGATCGGGATGTGGAAGGCCGCCAGCAGCGCTTTCGATTCCATCTCGGTCAGCACGCTGCGGCGCTCGGCCAGCACGCTTTCGACCAGTCGGCGCGCGCCGTCCAGGTCCGGCTTGGCCAGCTGCGACAGCGGCGGCGGCGTTTGCTGCATCAGTTGCTGGTTCTGGTAAAACGCGGCGATGTTGCCGAAGCCGTCGACCGCCGCTTCCGGCGTGCGGAAGTTGGCCAGGCCCGCCTGTGCGATCAGGTGGCGCGCCGGCGCCACGCGCTCGTCGCCCATCCAGCAGGCCAGCAGCGGCTTGCCGAGACCCTTGGCGGCGTCGGTCACGCCTTGTGCGATCGCCAGCGGATCGCCATCCAGTTTCGGCGAGTAGATCGCCAGCAGGCCGTCCACCTGCGGGTCGGCGGCGCAGGCGCGGATGGCGGCGGCGTAGTGCTCGGCGCCGGCTTCCTCCGACAGATCGACCAGGTCGGTCAGCGTGGCGTGCGGCGGCAGTTCGGCGCTCAGCGTTCTGGCGGTATCGTCGCCGGGGCGGGCCAGTTGCAGCCCGAGCTTGCCCAGCCAGTCGGCCGCCAGCACGCCGGGGCCGCCGCCGTTGCTGACGATGGCCAGCCGCGGCCCCACCGGACGGTAGCGCGAGGCCAGGCATTTGGCGGCCGAGAACAGTTGCACGAAGGTGGAGACGCGCACCGCGCCGGTGCGCCGCAGCGCCGCGTCGAACACTTCGTCGCTGCCGATCAGCATGCCCGAGTGGGTGGCGGCGGCGCGCGAGGAAGCCGCCGCGTTGCCGGATTTGATGATGACCACCGGCTTGGTATTGGCCGTGCCGCGCAGCGCCGACAGGAAACGGCGCGCGTCGGTGATGCCTTCCATGTAGATGACGATGCTCTCGGTGGCCGGATCGGTGGCCAGGAAGTCCAGCGTGTCCGCCAGGTCGACCGCCGTGTTGGGGCCGAGCGAGACCACCGCCGACAGGCCGACCGAGTTGCTGCCGGCCCAGTCGAGGATGGCCGAGGTCAGCGCGCCGGATTGCGAAATCAGCGCCAGGCTGCCGCTTTGCGCCAGCTTGCCGGCCACGCCGGCGTTGAGTTTCAAGCGCGGCCGCTGGAAACCCAGGCTGTTGGGGCCGAGCAGGTAGAGATCATGCTTGCGGGCGATCGCCTGCAACTCCGCCGCCAAGGCCGGCGACACGCCGGACGAGACGATCAGCGCCGATTTGCACTGGATGCGGCCGGCCACTTCCAGCGCGAACGCCAGTTCCTCGTGCGGCAGCGCGATCAGGGCCAGGTCGGCGCGCGACTGCACCAGGTCGGCCAGCGTGCCGGTCATGCTGACGTCGAGGAAGGTCAGCACGCCGTCGTAGCCGCCGTGGCGCAGCTGGGCGCAGACGCTGCGGCCATAGGCGGTCTGGCGTTCCGGCTGGTCCGGCGGGCCGGCAAACACCACGATGGATTTGGGCGCGAACAGCGGGCTGAGATAGTGCAGATCCATGATACGTTCTCGACAATGACTGGCAGCCCACACTATACGCCATGCGGGCCGATTTTTGACGCGTAGCGGCAAATCGTCGCGGCTTGACCTGGATCATGGATTTGCCAGAACGGCTTGGGCATAGTAGCAGTAGCTAATGCCACCAGGAGAGACAGATGGACCCCCACGCTTTGAACGCCGACATGGTGCTCGGCATCCCCTTGTTCGACGAAGCGCACCAGGCGCTGGCCGAGCAGATCAACGTGCTGCTGGACGGCCCGGACGAGGAATTCGCGCTCAACCTGGCCGGGCTGGTCGAGTGCCTGGAGGACGATTTCCGGGTCGAGGAACAGCTGATGGAGGCCATCGATTATCCGGCCACCCGCAGCCACCGCGAGCAGCACGCGCGCGTGCTGGCCACGCTGCACGGCCTGGCGCCGGGCGATATCGGCGCCGGCCGCAAGGTGGCAGCGCTGATTTTGCCGTGGTTTCAGGTGCACCTGGCCACCGCCGATACGGCGCTGGCGATTGCTTTGCAGATGGCCGGCCGTGCGCAAGGGGCGCCGGCCGGGCAGGGCGACGTGCCGGCGGCGCGCCTGAATCCGCGCCGCCGTCCGCTTCCCCACCTGAGCTAGTCAGTCGTCCAGGGCCAGCGGGGCGCCGGCCGCCACCAGCTCCACATCGGCCAGGCCGGGCAGCGTGAAGGCGCGCTGTCCCATGCTCAGCCAGCCGCGCCGGCGCAAGGCGCTGAGGCAGCGGCTGACGGTGGACGAGGTCAATCCCAGGTAATCGGCGATGTCCTGGCGCGACATCGGCAGGGTCGCCTTGGCGAAGCCCTGCGCCTGTTCCAGCCGGTGCAGCAGGAACTGCGCCACCCGCTGCGCCGCCGAGGTGCTGCGCAGCATGGCGGCATGCTGCTGGTGGCGGGCGATGGTGCAGCTCAGGAGCTGACCGAAGGCCTCGGCGCTGCGCGGCTGGCGGTCCAGTAAAGAGCTCAGCATCGCATACGGCACGGTGGCAATTTCGCAATCGGTCAGCGCCACGGCGCCGGCGTGGCGCTGGTCTTCGTTGAGCGACTCCAGGCCGATCCACGCGCCGGGCCCGAGGAACTCGATGATGTGCTGGCCGCCATCGCGGCCGTGCTGATACAGCTTGATGTCGCCCTTGCGGATGATGTGCAGGTGCTGGTCCACCTCATCCGATACGCGGAACAGGTGCTCGCCGCCGTGCAGCTGCACGCAACGCTGCTCCAGGCATGGCTGCTGCGGCGGCACCGAGCCGGCCGGCGCCTCGTCCAGGCACAGGGTATTGAGCGGACAGGCCTGGCAGCGGCGGATGCTGTCGGCCACACTGTCGGTGACCAGGCGAAGTCGATGTGCCATCTCAGTTCTCCACGCCGGCGGCGGTGCGTTGCAGCGCCTCCGGATCCAGCAGGGTGAGGTCGCGCCGGTGCAGCTGCAGCAGGCCTTTGCGGCGGAACTGGTCGATCAGCCGGCTGACGCATTCGGCGCTGACGCCGATGTAGCTGGCGATATCGCAGCGCGACATCGGCAGCCGGAAGCGGCGCGCCGAATAGCCGTTGCTGTGATACGCCTGCGACAGGTTCAGCATCAGGTCGGCCATGCGCTGGCGCGAATGCGTGTGGTGCAGCAGCAGCGTGGCTTGCTGGGCGCGGCGGATCTCGCCGGCCAGCAGCGCGTGCAGGCCGTTGCGCTGCATCGGCTGGCGGCGGCCGCGGAAGGCCTGGCGATCCCAATCGATGACGCACACTTCGCTATCCTCCAGCGCCACCGCGCTGGCCGTATGACCGGCCGCGCCCAGCGTGTTGAGTCCCAAAAATTCCGGCGCCATGGCGAAGGCGATGACCTGCTCCTCGTCGCCGGGACGCTGCATCACCAGCTTGAAACTGCCGGAACGGATGCAGTAAATCCGGTTGCCGGGCGACTCGCCAACCCGGTACAGGCTGTCGTGACGGCGCACGCGCAGCCGGTGGCCGGCGATCTGTTCGTTGGCGGCGGTGCCTTCGCACAACTGCGTGTGGATGCAGCGCTCGCAATTGCTGCGGTAAGAATCGATACCCATGCCACCCCGCTCAATGCGCCATCAGTACCGGCAGCGTCATCGACTGCAGCACGGTCCGGGTTACGCCGCCCAGCACGATCTCGCGCCAGCGTTGATGGCCGTAGGCGCCCATCACCAGCAGGTCGGCGCCGATATCGGCCGCCAGCGACAGCAGGGCGTTGCCGATATCCAGGCCGGCCGGCGTGTGCTGCTGGGTGACTTCGAGCTTGACGCCGTGGCGCGCCAGGTACAGCGCGATATCGGCGCCCGGATTCTCGCCGTGGGTGCCGTATGGGGTCTGGGCATTGAACACCGCCAGCGTCACGCGCTGGCTGCGACGCAGCAGCGGCAGCGCGTCGGTGACGGCGCGGGTGGCGGCGCGGCTGCCGTCCCAGGCCACCAGCGCGTGCTGGTCGATGCGGTCGTAGCGGCCGGCGTACGGCACCAGCAGCACCGGACGGCCGCCGTGCAGCGCCAGGTGTTCCGGCAATTTGTACAGGATGTCCGGGCCGGTCAGCTCGGGATCGCTCTGGCTCAGCACCAGCAGGTCGGCGTAGCGCGCCTGCAGTACCAGGCCGGTTTCGGAATCGTCGTCGCTGATGCGGCGTTCGTAGGATACGCCGGCGATATCGGCCCTGGCGACGAAGCTCTCCAGCGCCTGGCGGCTGGCGGCGGTCACCGACTCGATGTCGGCGGCGGCCAGCACCGCGCCGTAGGCGAAGGCGGCGTTGCGCGCGGCGTCCTGCGCCAGGCCGGTGAAGGCGGCGCCGACCAGGTGGGCCTCGTGGGCAAGGGCGACCTGGCAGGCCAGCGCGTAGCGCGACGCGGCGTGCGGGGAGAGGTCGGCATGAACCAGAACGGTTTTGTATGTCATGATGGGCTCCTTGTGATGTCTGTTATCAGGCTATCAAAGCTCATCGACAATTTTTATGATCTGGATCAAATTTCCCCGCATAAATTATTGCGTTAGCTAGTTGACATGCCGCCGCGACAGGATTATCGCCGCCACAGCCAGCAGCGCGGCGATCCACACCGGCAGCAGCGCCAGCGGCGCGCGCCACGGCGACACGTCCGCCAGTTGCGGCGACGGCGCGAAGGCCGGCACCAGGTCGAAATCACGGAAGCCGTAGCCGCCCAGGCAGGTTTGGGGGCAGGGCGCGCGTTGATCGCCCAGCGCCGCCAGCTGGATGGCCTGCTGGAAGTAGTCGCGCAGCGCTTGCTGGTGGTGCTGCACCTCGGCCATGAAGCGCTGGTGGCGCGCGCCGTCGTTGCCGGCCAGCGCGGTCAGCGACTGGTAGGCCAGCGTGACAGGACTCAGACCTTGCAGACGGTCGAACAAGCGCTGGCGGCGCTCGGCGGCCTGCTCAAACTGGCGGTCGACCCCGGCCATGAGCCGTTCCAGTTCCTGCGCCCGCTGCAGGCGCGAGACGGCAGCCGGCACCTGATCCAGGGCGCCGGCGGGCTTCCAGCCGGGATGCGCGTCGTAGAAACGGGCCAGGCTGGCCAGTTTATTGGCGGCCACCTGGTCGCCGGCGTCGCGCATCGCCTGCACATAGCGTTCGCGTTGCGGCACCGGGGCGCCGGCCTGCACGGCGGCGGTCAGCGCGCCGGGAATCAGGATGGCCAGCACCAGCCAGGCGCCGAAGCCCGCGAACGCAGCGCTCATACGGTTGCCGCAGGCGGCGCAGACGGTAATCGCCACCGCCGCCCAGAACAGGGAGTACAGCAACACCAGGCCGGACCATCTGGCCAGCGCCGCCAGCCCGTCCGCAGTAGTGGGGATGGCGCCGGCCAGCAGCGCGGCTACCGCGCAGGTTGCGATCAGCAGCCCGCTGGCGGCCAGCACGCGAGCGCTGACTTGCGCGTCCAGCATGCGGCCCGGTTTCACCCCTTGCAGTTGCAGCGCGCGCAGGCGCAGGCTTTCGCGGTCCTGCGTCAGCACCGAAGTGCTCAGCGCCAGCAGGATCAGCGGCCACAGGTAGACCACGAAGAACATCAGGTCGAAGCGCCCCACGGCCAGCAGCGCCGGATGTTCGATTTCCAGCGCGGTGCGGGCCGACTCCATCGATTCTGCCCGCACCCGGACGTAGGACGGCAGCAGGTCGGCCTGGCCGACCGCCAGCGCGGCGCCGGCCACCTGCGGCTTGGCGGCAAAGCCGACATGCTCGCGGAAGGCATAGCCGCGGATATCGAGCGGCGTGCGCCACCATTGCAGGACGGCGAATTCCGGTGCGTCCGGTCGGGCGAAGTAGCGCCGCGCCAGCGCGGCGGCGGCCAGGCGCGCCTGTACCTGCTGCGTGTCGGCGGCCTGCACGGCGGCGCGGCTGTGGCGCTCGAAGCGCTGGCCTTCATACAGGCCGAAAAGCGCCAGCAGCAGCGCCACCGCCAGCAGTAAGATCGTGCCGCGCTCGCGCAGCTGGCTGCGCAAGTCGTAGGCGATCAGGGTCCAGATATGTTTCATCGCAGGTTTCCATGACGTAGTTGACGCAGGCCGGCCGCGCACAGCAGCAGGCTGGCCGCAAACAGCACAAACAAAGGCAGCAGGTGGCGCAGCAGCACGCCATCATCCAGCGGCGGGTAGACCAGGCGGAACGGCGGCACCTTGTCCCACAGGGCCTGGTCGCCGTCGTAGCGCTGGCCAGCGTGTTCCTTATGCTCGGCGATCGCCTGGTTCAGCACCTTCTGGATCACGCGGCGCTGCTGTTCGGCGCCGTTGACGAAGTGGAGGTGGTGGACGGTGTCGCTGCCCGCCGCCGCGCTGGACAGCCCAGCCACCGCCACCGACGGCGACAGCCAGCCGGCCAGCGCCGCCGCTTCGCTCTGGCGGCGCATGGCGTCGAACAGGCGGCCGTAGTGCTGATCGAAAATGCGGTCGCCGTGCTCCTCGCCGCGCTGGATGCTGACGCCGGCCCAGTTGAATGGCAAGTCCCTGACGTCGTTGACTCCATGCTCGCGCAGCAGCTGTTCCTTGTTGCGCCGTGCTTGGTCCGGATCGTCCGGCATGCCGAGCGCGCCATCGAGGGCGGCGCGGAAGGCTTGCATCGACGGCAGCGGCGCGGCCAGTTGCGCCAGTTCGGCGGCAGCGCGCGGCGCCACCAGCGCGCTCAGCGCCCACAGGCCGATCAGCAGCGCGAGCGCGCCGCGCAAGGTGCGCGAGCATGCCGATATGCCGGTGATCAGCGCCGCCCAGGTGCACAGGTAGAGCAGATAGCCGAGCGCAAACACGGCGGCGCGCAGCGGGCCGTCGCTAAACGGGCTGCGCTTGTGCATCGTCCATTCGACCACGCCGACCGCCACGCAGGCCGGCGCCAGCAGCGCCAGCGCCAGGCAAAGCAGCACCGCGCCGCGCGCCATCGCCAGGGCGCTGAGCGGCGCGGCGTTGATGCGCAGGGCGGCCAGGGTGCCGCGTTCGCGCTCGCCGGCAAACATGCCGAAGCCAAGGAAAATCATCGCCATCGGCGCCAGCACCTGCATCACGAACGCCGGGTTGAGACGGAACTGGCGGCTGACGCCCGGCTCGTCGTTGGCCGGGCGGTACACCAGTTCATTCTGCTTGTGCGCCTCCAGCCACACGCTGGCGCCGACGTAGTGTTCGATGCCGGGATCCAGCGCGGCCAGCGCCGACAGCGGCTTGAAGACATACACGCCGTAGTGCGCCGCCGCGTGCGGGTACTTCTTGCCCTGCTGCGACCAGCGCAACTGCTCGGCCGCCTGCGCCTGGTTGCGGGCTTCCAGCGTGGCTTGCAGCTGCAACGACGACAGCAGCGCCGCGCAGCCGGCCAGCGCCAGACCGACGAGCAGCACCAGCCAGACGCGCCAGTCGCGCCGCCGTTCGCGCCAGTCGGCCTGCCAGGCGCCGGCGAAGGCGCGCAGCCAGCGCCGCATGCCGGCAGCAGGCTCAGACGCGGCGGGCCAGGATGTCGAGGTAGTTACGTTCAAGTTCGCCTGCATTCAATTCTCCCAGTTTCCATTCGCCGGCCAGTTGGCCGCCCACCAGCATGCCGCAGCGATCGGCCAGTTCCTGTGCGCGAAACAGATCGTGCGTCGCCATCAGCACTGCCGCGCCGTCGTCGGCCAGCTTGCGCACCAGCTCACCAAAAGCCACGCTGGCCTCGGGGTCGAGACCCGAGGTCGGCTCGTCCAGCACCAGCACTTTCGCGCCTTTGGCCAGGGCCATGACGATGCCGACCTTCTGTCGCATGCCTTTGGAATAGCCCTGCGCCTGGCGGTGCCACGCGTGCTGCGGCAGATCGGCGCGTTCGAGCAGCGCTTCGATTTCCTTGCGCTGCGGCGTGCGGCCCAGCAGGCGCATGAAGAATTCGACGTTTTCGACGCCGCTCAGGCGTTCGTACAGCGCGACGTTTTCGGCGATGTAGGCGGCATGCCGCACCGCCGCTTCGGCCGGCGGCAGGTCCGAATCCGCCAGCCGGATGCCGCCGCCGTCGGCCTGCACGAAGCCGAGCAGGCAGCCGATGGTGGTGGATTTGCCGGCGCCGTTGGGGCCGAGCAGGGCGTAGACTTCGCCGCCATTCACATGCAGGTCGAGGCCATGCAGCACGGTGCGGCCTTCGTAGCGTTTGACCAGTTTCTCTATCTGTATCATGCGGATTCCTCAGAATGCGTAGCGCGCTTCGGCAAACAGCGTGCGGCCCGGATACGGGTGCAACTGGTAAGCCTGGTTGTTATTCAGGTTGTCGACGCCAAGCGCCAGTTCCGTGCCTTTCGCCGGCTTGAGCAACAGCCGCACGTCCAGCTGGCGCACGCGCGACACGCCGCCGTACACCTCGGTGTTGTAGTCGCTGTTGTTGATTTCATTGAACTGCGGGCCGGAATAGCGGTAGGTGGCGGCCAGGCTCCACGCCACCGCCGGCGCGTAGACCAGCGTGGTGGCCGAACGCACGCGCGGCACGCGCGACCAGTTCTTGCCGACCGATGGCAGGTAGTTGTCGTTTTCCACAATGGTGGATTTGCTGAAGGCGATATTGGCTTCCGCGCTCAGGCCATGGATGCCGAGGCGGTCGACTTGGCCGACCAGCTCCAGCCCGCGTGTGCGCACGCGGCCGACGTTTTGCACATTGGTCACGACCGGGAACGCGTTCAGATTCAGCTGGCTCCAGATGGTGTTGCGCACGTCATCCTGAAACAACGAGGCGCGCAGGCTGCCCAGCGCGTAGCGCTGTTCGGCGCTTAGCTCCAGCGCGGTGGAACGCTCCGGCTTCAGGTTGGGGTCATTGATGGTGATGCTGCTGCCCGCCGCCGTGCCCTGGAACAGTTCCGCCACGGTGCCGAAGCGCGTGCCGCGGCCGTACGAGGCGCGCAGCGTGGTGTCGGCCTCCGCATCCCACGCCACCGATAGCTTGGGCGACCACGCCTGTTCGCTGCGGCGCGCATAGTTGACGGTGGCACCGGGCGTCACGCGCTGCACGCCGTCGCTGGCCTGCCAGGATTCCGCCCGCAGGCCGAGCACCGCGTGCCATTGCGGCGCGAAGTGCCAGGCATCCTGGCCGTATAGCGCCAGAATGCGCGTTGCGCCGCCGACGTACTGGGTTTCGGCGCCGCCGGCGTCGCGCCAGTCGGCGCTGGCGCGGGTGCGCTGTTTCAGCTTGTATCTGTCGGCGTGCATGCCGAAAGTGAGGGCGTGGCTGTCGCCGGCGCGGTTGATGCTGGCGTCCAGCGCGTCGAAGCCGCTGCCGTCGCGAATCACGGCGGTGCCGGCGCCGCCGCTGGCCGCCAGCGGATCGGCCACAGTGGCGTTGCGCTGCGTGTCGTCAAGTATACGGTAGGCGCTGACGCTGATGCTGCCGTTCCAGCCGCTGCGGTTGCGGGTTTTTGCGCTGAGGCCGAGCAGGGCGTGGCGCTCGGCGCGCGTGTACGGCGCGAAGGTGGATGCTGGCAGCGTGAAAGTATTGTTGCCGTCAGTTACCTTGCCTGACCATACGGTATTGCCGGCGGCGTCGCGCAGGAAAGATAGGTTACTGGTTTTGCTGTCGTTGTTCCACCAGGCGAGCAGCGCCTCGGTGCTGAGCGCCGGGGTGGGGTCGTAACCGAGCGTCAGCTTGGCGGTGTTTTGCAGCGTGTGGTCGATGGCGCCGGCGTTGGCGCCGAACAGCGCGCGCCGCTGGCCGAAGGCGTTGGTGTCATAGACAATGCCGCTGACCGGGGTGGCCGCGCCGCTGCCGCTTGCCGGTGCAAACGCGCCGGATGCATTGGCGCTGACCGCGTAGTAGCCCATCGGCTGGCTGGTCGCATCCTGGTGATTGAGCATCAGCTTGTACCACAGGCCCGACGCCAGGCGGTCGGCCAGCAGTACCGAGGCCTGGTAATTGCGATAGTGATCGCTGTTGCCGTACTGGGCGAAAGACTGGTCCTGGCCGGCGATCCGCACCGAACCGGAGAATGCGCTCGGGCGGCTGGTGGTGACGGCGATGGTGGTGCCGATGGCGTTGCCGGGGTAGAGCGCGGAGAACGGGCCGTACAAGACATCGATGCGCGTCATTTCCTCCGGCGCGATCATGTTCCAGCGCGGCGCGTCGAAGCGGCCGAGGAAGTTGGATAGCAGGTAACCGTCCATGTAGACCAGCGCGCGCGGCGCCTGCGTGGTCGAGAAGCTGCGGCCGCCGACCAGGGCGTTGCGGTCGCCGCTGTAGCGCTTGCGGATACTCATGCTGGGCAGGTTGCGCAGCGCATCTTCCGGGTTGAAGATATTTTGCTGCTGCCGCAACGCTTCCTGGGTTTTGCTGACGCTGGTGGTGGGAAGGTCGCGATCGAGCGTGCTGCGGGCGCTGTTGACGGTGACGGTCGGCAGCGCCGTGTCATCGTCCTCCGCGTGGGCGTGATGCATCGTCAGGGCGAGCGAAATCGCCACGGTCATGGGCCGTAATGTACTGTTCATAGTCGGAAGTGGAGAGGATTAAAATTATTATTGCAACTGACTTGCATAATAATTCGCAGTCATCGTTAACGCAAGATAATTGCATTAATAAACTTCAGATCTGCGCTAAAACAAGCACTTAAACTATCGGAAGGTTTCCGGCAGGAAGAATCCGCGCGCTGCGTATACAGTGTTCCCAGGTTAAATAAAACCAGAACCAGGGGAACATCATCGACCATCCAGCTGTCTCACCGGTCGCTGCGGCGGCCGGGCAAGTGGCCGCGCCGGCGTCCGTCACCGACCAGGAAGTTCTTGCTGCATTGAAAAAGGTTTTGGCGAGCAGGCAATTCTCCAAGGCGCACCGCTGCACCGCGCTGCTGGCCTATCTGGTGCAGCGCTCGCTCAACCGCGACGACGCCGCGCCGCCGCCGGAACATGAAATCGGCATCGCCGTTTTCGGCCGCGACCGGGTTACCTATTTCACCGGCGACGATCCGATCGTGCGGGTGCAGGCCGGCCGCTTGCGCCTGCGGCTTGCAGCTTACTATGCGGAGGAGGGCTGCGCCGATCCGCTGCGCATCCGCATTCCGAGCGGCAGCTACCAACCGAAGGCGGAGCGCGCCGAGGTGCGGGCGCCGGCGCCGCAAGCCAGGGCCGCGCCGCTGCTGATGTTCCGTCCGCTGGCCTGCCTCGGCCACGACCGCCAGCTGAGCGCGTATGCGATGGGACTCAACGAAGAACTCGGCTACCGCCTATATCGTTGGCTGCCTTCGGTGCGGCGCATCGATGCGGGCCAGGCGCCGGCAGAGCCGGGCGGTTTGTCCAATACAGTGCTGCTGGAGGGCACGGTGCGGCGCGACGCGGCGCGGCTGCGCGTGTCGCTGTTGTTACGCCAGCCGGCCGATGGCGCGGTGTTGTGGTACGAACGGTTCGACGACACCGGCGGCGCCTCCATCGCCGCGCAGGAGCAGATGGCGGAGCGCTGCCTGCAGGCGCTGCGCCAGTATCTTCCGATGTAACACGGGCGATGTAACGGTAAAGACACTTCATCTGCCGCGCCATGGGCGTTAAGGTGGGCGCCAACGTTATCGGAGCGGCAAATGATTAGTGCGGCACTCACCCACCTGGCCAACCAGCTGAATCAGCAGTTCAGGACTAATTTCCAGCTGGCCGAGGATGTGGCTGTGGTGTCGAACCTGGTGGAGCTGGACGGCAGCATGGCGCCGAATGCCAACAACAAGCTGGTGATTACGCTGGTGAACATCGAAAAGGACACCGTACCCTATCGCCCCGGCAGCGCCGGGCGCAGCCTGGACGACCGCCTGCTGCAGCACAACGCGCCGCTGTTTCTGAATCTGTACGTGATGGTCAGTGCCAACTTCGGCGCCGGCAACTATAGCGAGGCGCTGAAATATATCTCGCAGGCGGTGGCGTTCTTCCAGCTCAAGCCAGTGCTGGACCAGCGCAACAGCCCTGGCCTGGACCGGCGCATCGAACGGCTGATGCTGGACATCGAGAACCTGCCGGTGCCGGACCTGAACAATCTGTGGAGCCTGCTGGGCGGGCGCTATCTGCCGTCGATGTTCTACAAGGTGCGCATGCTGACGGTGGACGCCGGCGCGGTCAGCGGCCAGTTGCCGTTCATCAGCGACCTGCGGCCGGTGGTGAACAAGGAATAAGCCATGGCGCGCTTTCGCAGACTGCTGGCGTTGGACGTCACGCACGAGTTCATCGGCCAGGTGGCGATGCCGGGCTTGCGCTTTGTGCCGACCCCGCAGAGCGCCGCGCTGATGCAGCGCGAGGGGCTGATGCTGCGGCCGCTGCGGGACGGCGTCGAACTGTGGCAGGAGCAGCGCGACGACGTCGCCAGCGAACCGCTGTGGCAGCTCAGCCTGGATGTGCACGTCAGCGACGGCGCGCTGCTGTTTTATACGGCCTGGCCGTCGGCCGGCTATCTGCCGCTGACGCCCGGCGCGCAGCACGGGGTGCGGGTGTGGCGGGCGGTGGCGCGGCGCGCCGGCGATGGCGAGCGCGCCGCGCTGTGGATCGATCTGGCGCTGCAGCCGGACGACAGCGACGCGGCGCAGGAGCAGCCGCAGCCGTGGCGCTTTGCGCTGCGCTCGCGGCAGGTGCACTGGAAGTATTTTTTTTCCGGCGGGCTGGCGGCCAAAAAGCTCAGCATCGTCGATCTGGATGCAGGCGATGGCGTGCCCGGACTGGCGTTCGCGCCGTCGCCGGTGGCGGCGACGGCGGACGGCACGGCCTATCTGTCGGCGGCGCCGGTCCCGCTGCAGAACATTCCGCAGCAGCGCTTGCAGCTGCGCGAAGCAGGAGCAGCAGGGAAGGTGTTAATCAGGCGGTTGCCCAATGCCAGTGTTGACAAACTCGGCAAAGAGCGTGGTCCCAACGGCCAGTCGATGATCGTTGCGGAAATTTATGTTCATCAATAATCTTCAAAGGAAAACATATGGCAGGCGTGTATAAAACTCCTGGTGTATATATCGTCGAGAAAAGTGCCTTCCCGAATTCCGTGGTGGAAGTCGCCACGGCGGTGCCGGCATTCATCGGCTACACCGAAAAGGCGGACAACAAGGGGAGTTCGCTGTTCGACAAGCCGTGGCGCATCACCTCGCTGGCGGAATACGACGCGTATTTCGGCAAGGGGCCGGCCGATGTCTTCACCATCGCCGACCTGGGCGAGGGCGAGCAGGGCAAGCCGGCGCCGGCGGCCGACTTCACCGTGGCCGGCAAGGGCTACACCCTGAAGCGTCCGAACGACAAGGACGATACCTTCCGCTACTACCTGTATCGCAGCATCCAGCTGTTCTTCCAGAACGGCGGCGGCGCCTGCTACATCGTTTCGGTCGGCAAGTACCAGGCCACGCCGGAATTCAAGCCGGACGACTTCCAGCGCGGCGTATTGCTGCTGCTGAAGGAGCAGGAGCCGACCATGGTGCTGGTGCCGGACGCCATGGCGCTGGACCAGGCCAACAGCATCAAGGTGCAGCAGAGCGTGCTGGCGCACTGCGGCGACAAGATGAAGAACCGCTTCGCCATCCTCGACATCCACGATGGCTACAAGGATTTCGCCGGCGGCGACCCGGTGGGCGCGTTCCGCGGCAGCCTCGGCATCAATCACCTGGATTATGCGGCGGCGTATTATCCGTGGCTGAACACGTCGATTGTCGACACGGTCGACCTGGGCTTCAAGAACCTCAGCAACCTCTCCAAGCTGTCGGAGGTGTTGCTGGCCGCCTTCACCGCCAAGGGCAAGGTGCCGGACGATCTGCAGGATTTCCTCAAGCAACTGAGCGCGCTGGATGCGGCGGCGCCGGCCGCTGCGGAACCGGCTGCCGCCGAAGGCGGCGATACGCCAGCGGCGCAGACGGCAAAACTGTCGGCGGACGAACTGCACAAGATTCTGTTCGCGGTCAGCCCGGCGTACGCCAATATTCTCGCCACCATCCAGCGCAAGCTGAACCTGCTGCCGCCGTCGGGCGCCATGGCCGGCATCTACACCATGGTCGACAACGCGCGCGGCGTGTGGAAGGCGCCGGCCAACGTCAGCCTGGCGGGCGTGATCTCGCCGGCGGTCAACATCAGCCACGACGAGCAGGAAGACCTGAACGTCACCACCGCCGGCAAGTCGATCAACGCGATCCGCTCGTTCATCGGCGAGGGCGTGCTGGTATGGGGGGCGCGCACGCTGGACGGCAACAGCCTGGACTGGCGCTACATCAATGTGCGCCGCACCATGATCATGATCGAGGAATCGCTGCGGCTGGCCACCAAGGCCTATGTGTTCGAGCCGAACGTCAGCGGCACCTGGGTCACCATCAAGGGCATGGCCAACAACTTCCTGACCAGCGTGTGGAAGCGCGGCGGCCTGGCCGGCGCCAGCCCGGAGGACGCGTTCAGCGTCTCGGTCGGCCTGGGCGAGACCATGACGCCGGAAGACATCCTCGAAGGCATCCTGCGCGTGACCATCCTGGTCGCGGTCAGCCGTCCGGCCGAGTTCATCGAAATCACGTTCCAGCAGCAAATGCAGAAGTCCTGATTCTTAACTAATTATTCAACAGGAGGTGTGTCATGCCAGATGACGGCGCAAGTCAATCCGCAACCGTATGGCCGATGCCGAAGTTCTACTTCCGCGTGAAGTGGGACTCCAACGAGATGGCGTTCCAGGAAGTGTCCGGCCTGGACGTGCAGTCGGAAGAAATCAAGTACCGCCACGGCAACAGCCCGGTGTTCTCGGTGATCAAGATGCCCGGCATGAAAAAGTTCGGCAACATCACCATGAAGAAGGGCGTGTTCAAGGGCGACAACAAGTTCTGGGACTGGCTCAACCAGATCAAGCTGAACACCATCAAGCGGGTGCCGGTGACCATCAGCCTGCTGGACGAGGCCGGCAACGACACGATGGTGTGGACGCTGACCAACGCCTGGCCGACCAAGATCTCCAGCACCGATCTGAAGTCGGAAGGCAATGAGGTGGCGATCGAGTCGATCGAGATCGTCCACGAAGGCCTGACCATCGCCAACGCCTGACGACGATGGCCGGCGAGTACTTCACCGGCGGCTATCCGCCGGTGGCCTTCCACTTCGCGGTCAGCATCGGCAACGGTGCGGTGGCCGATGCTTCGTTCACCGAAGTGTCGGGCATCGGCACCGAGATGCAGATGGAGTCGCTGACCGAGGGCGGTGAAAACCGCTTCGTCTGGCAACTGCCGACCGGCACCAAACACGGCAATCTGCAGCTCAAGCGCGGCGTCGCCAACCAGACCTCGCCGCTGATGAAGTGGTGCAAGAGCACGCTGGAGGGCGAGCTGGCCACGCCGTTGCGCCTGCAGGTGGTGATTGTGCAGCTGCTGGGCGCCTCGGGCGAGGTGCTGCGGGCCTGGCAATTCAACGACGCCTATCCGGTCAAGTGGAGCGTGGACGGTTTCAGCTCCACCAAGAACGACGTGGCAATTGAACAAATCGCGCTGGCGTACAGCTATTCGCAGCGCACGGTCTGAGCACGGGAGCACAACATGGCGATAGAAATCCGGGAACTGGTGATCAAGACCACCATCATCGAGCACAAAGGCGTGCGCGCCGAGGCGGCGTCCGCGCCCGAACTGAAGGACGAGATCCTGGCGGCCTGCCGCCAACTGGTGCTCAACATGCTGCGCGAGCGGCGGGAGCGCTAGGCATGCCGGGACAGAAAACCCTGCTGAAGATTGCCGGCTGTTCGGTGTCGAAGTCGGGCGGCGTCAGCGTCGACAGCTCGCGGCCGTCGTTCCAGGCGCTGATCAATCCGGCCGGCTACGACCATACGTTTGCCATCGGCTATGCCAAGACCAAGTCGCTGGGACAGCCCGGCAACGAGGCCAAGTACAGCTTCACCAAGCCGGAACAGCTGGATCTGAAGGAGCTGGTGCTGGATGGCACCGGCGCCGTGCCGGGCCAGGTGATCGCGGTCAAGACCCAGGTGGAACAGCTGCGCAACACCGTCTACACCTATGTCGGCACCAACCATGAGGCACCGATCGTGCAGCTGGTCTGGGGCAGCCTGATCTTTTACGGCCGGGTGCAGTCGATGGTGATGAAATACACGCTGTTCAAACCGAACGGCGAGCCGCTGCGCGCCAAGGTCTCGCTGGTGCTGAAAGAGTTCAGCACCATTGCCGAGATCGTCAAGCAGGCGCGCGCCAGTTCGCCCGACCTGACGCACATGATCGAGGTACGCGCCGGCGACACCTTGCCGCTGCTGTGCGAACGCATTTACAAAGACCCGTCGTATTACCTGGAAGTGGCGCGCATCAACGGCCTGACGGCGTTCCGCACGTTGCAGCCGGGCACGCGGCTGCGCTTTCCACCACTAGGATAAACAACATGGCAGATTCTCCAACCGTCGGCGCCTCGGGGCCGCTCAGCCTGACCATCACCTGCGACGGCGCGGCCAAGGACGACAATGTGCAGGTGGCGTCGATCGAAGTGCGGCACGGCGCCAACCGCATTCCGTCCGCCGTCATCACCATCATCGACGGCGACATGCCGAACGGCGTGTTTCCGGTCAGCGACGGCGACGCCTTCAAGCCGGGCGCGCTGATCGTCATCAGCGCCGGCTACGACAGTGTGGTCAAGCCGATCTTCACCGGCGTGGTCGTCAAGCACGCGCTGCGCATCGACGGCGACAACGAGGCGGTGCTGGTGGTCGAGTGCCGCGACAAGGCGCTGGCGATGACGGTCGGCCGCCGCAACGCCAACTATGTCGAAAAAAAAGACAGCGACATCATCACCGCACTGATCTCCGCGCACGGCCTGACGCCAACCGTCGACAGCACCGACGTCAGCTGGAAGGAGCTGGTGCAATACTACGTCAGCGACTGGGATTACATGCTGGCGCGCGCCGAGGCCAACGGCCTGCTGGTGACGGTCGACGCCGGCGCGGTCAGCGTCAAGGCGCCGGATGCCAGCACGGCGGCGGTGCTGACGCTGACCTACGGCACCGACATCCTCGCCTTCGAAGCGGAGCTGGACGCGCGCATGCAGCTGGCGCAGGTGACCGGCAGCAGCTGGGATCCGGCCGCGCAGGCGATCGTGCAGCAGACCGCCAAGCCGGTGGCGCTGGCCGCGCAGGGCGACATCGGCGCCGACGCGCTGGCCAAGGTGCTGGGCGTGGCCGACTACGGCCTGCAGACGGCGGCGACGCTGGAAAGCGCGGCGCTGACCGCCTGGACCAAGGCGCAGCAGACCAAGGCGGCGCTGGCGCGCATTCGCGGCCGGGTCAGCTTCCAGGGCAACGCCGCCGCCAAGCCGGGCGTGGTGCTGGAATTGCTGTCGGCCGGCAAGCATTTCAACGGCAATCTGCTGCTCAGCGCGGTCAAGCACACGCTGAAGGACGGCGACTGGCAAACCGAGGCGGAGTTCGGCATGCCGGCCGACTGGTTCAGCGAGGAATACCAGTTGCACGCGCCGGAGGCGGCCGGGCTGGCCGGCGGCATCAGCGGCTTGCATGTGGGCGTGGTCAAGAAGCTGGACGCCGACCCGGAGGGCCAGTACAAGATCCAGGTGTCGGTGCCGCTGATGAGCGCGGCGACCGACGGCGTCTGGGCGCGCTTCGCCAGCTTCTACGGTTCGCAGGGCTTCGGCGCCTTCATCATTCCCGAGATCGGCGACGAGGTGGTGCTGGGCTTTTTCAACAACGACCCGTCCTGCCCGGTGATCCTGGGCAGCCTGTACAGCAGCAAGCGCACGCCGCCGTACGAGCTGACGGCCGAGAACAATTTCAAGGCGCTGGTGACCCGCAGCAAGCTGAAAATCGAGTTTGACGACGACAAGAAAGTCATCACCCTGATCACGCCCGGCAACAACAAGGTGGTCATCAGCGACGACGCCAAGTCGATCCTGCTACAGGACCAGAACAGCAACAAGGTCGAACTGAGCCCGAGCGGCATCCTGCTCGACAGCCCGAAGGACATCACCATCAGCGCCAAGGGCAAGGTGGCGATCAGCGCGGTGCAGAACGTCGAGGTGGCCGCGCAAATGGATGTCAAGGTCGCCGGCCTGAATATCAACCACAACGCCAATGTCGGCTTCGTCGCCAAGGGCGCTGCCACCGCCGAACTGTCGGCGGCCGGCCAGACCACCGTCAAGGGTGCGCTGGTCATGATCAACTGAGGATTCCAGCATGCCGCCCGCCGCCCGCATTACCGATATGCACGTCTGCCCGATGGTGACGCCCGGCCTGCCGCCGATCCCGCATGTGGGCGGGCCGATTTCCGGCCCCTGCGTGCCGAATGTGCTGATCGGCAGCCTGCCGGCCGCCGTGGTGGGCGACCTGTGCGTGTGCGTCGGCCCGCCGGACAGCATTGTGAAGGGCAGCGCCACGGTGCTGATCGGTGGCCGGCCGGCGGCGCGCATGGGCGACAGCACGGCGCATGGCGGCAGCATTGTGCTGGGCATGCCCACCGTGATAATCGGAGGCTGAACATGGCGGTCGACCTGTCGTTTCTCGGCACCGGCTGGCGCTTCCCGCCGGAATTCTCGCGCCGCGGCAAAGTGCAGATGGCGTATGCGGAAGAGGATATCCGCGAGAGCCTGTACATCCTGCTGGGCACGACGCCCGGCGAGCGGGTGATGCAGCCCGGCTTTGGCTGCGGCCTGAAGCAGTATGCCTACGACATCATCGACGCCAGCACCATCACCGTCATCAAGGACGTGATCGCGCGCGCCATCCTGTTCTTCGAGCCGCGCGTGGTGCTGGAACATATCCTGGCCGACAGCGGTGCGGCGCTTGAGGGGCGGCTGGACTTCCAGATCGTGTATACGGTGGTCAGCACCAACACGCGGCATAACATCGTCTATCCGTTCTACCTGCGGGAAGGCACCGATGTGCAGCTCTAGGTTGATCGTTACCGACGGCCGCGACCAGCAGCACCGGCGGCCGCCGGCCTTGTGCGGCGACTATTTCCGCCTCAACGAGATGTCGTTCGAGCAGCTGCTCGCGCTGGCGGTGGAATATGCGCGGCTGGTGCGCTTTTTCAATCTCGAGCTGCGCGCCGAGGGCGACTGGCAGGCGTATTTCAGCGCCGACGATACCGTGCTGATGGCGTCCATCCTGGCGCTGGACAGCAACAAGATGCTGGCGCGTTTCGAGCAGCGCCTGCAGCGGCAGCCGGTCTACCACAGCTGGTTTGAAACGGATCTGCGCATGCCGCTGACAGGCGGCTACCTCGACACCCTCGATTCGCCGCTGCTGGTGGCGCGCCTGCTGGATATCTGGCTGACGGCGGTGCGCCAGCCGGGCGGCCACGCCGGCCACGAGGTGCGCACGTTGCTGGAGGGCATCCTGTCCGGCTTGCGCGCGGAGCTGGGCCTGCTGGTGGCGGCGGCGCCGTCAGCCTTCGGCGATGCGCTGGACACGGTGTTCTCCGCCCAGTTCATCAGGCAGACCGGCATCGCGGCCGCTGCCGCGCCGGGGCAGGCCACGCCGGCCGAGATCCGCTACAACTTCCACACGCTGATCCAGGCGGTGCGGATCCTGCAGAACGGCATCCGCAGCCTGTTGCCGCCATCGCTGCTTAGCGGCGACCATGATCCCGGCATCAGCCTGCTGATCGGCTTTGTCCGCATGTTCCAGCAATTGCTGGCGCGGCTCAACCGCTTCGGCGACCAGCGCATCGACTTCTATTACCAGCGCGTGCTGGGCATGCAGGCGCAGCCGCAGAAGCCGGACAGCGCCTTCCTGGTGATACGGCCGACCGCCAATGCGCGCCTCATCCACCTCGACGCCGGCACCGAATTCATCGGCGGGGTCGACGCCGACCTGCAGGACATCATCTTCGCGACCGACAGCGCCGCCACGCTCAACGATGCGCATGTGACGCAGCTGCATTCGCTGTACTTCGAGCGGCTGGCGCGCACCGGCACCTGCGGCGGCTACCACCACCGCTTCCAGATGCTACGCCTGGAGACCGATGAGCGCGAGCATGAAAAATTGCCGCCGATGCCGCTGATGGGCGCGCCCAAGCCGGGCGACGCGCCGGTCGCCAGCGACGCCGCCGCGTTTGGTTTCATGCTGTCGAGCAAGGTGCTGCTGATGCGCGAGGGCGAGCGCAGCGTGCGGGTGCAGTTCCAGTATCACGAGCCGAAGCCGGACGGGCGGCTGTCGCTGGAAGCCAGCCTGCGACAGGTGCTGGGCCAGATTCGCCAGGACCCGAAGCGCCAGGCCGAGAGCGGCTCGATCCGGACGATCGACGTGTTCGTGCGGCTGTTCCGCAGCATGTTCCGCATCAGCGTGACCAGCGCCGACGGCTGGCACCCGGTGGCCGAGTACCGCCCCGAGTACCACGAGCTGAATCACGCCATGCCGGACGATTGCCTGGCGATCGAATTCGTGCTGCCGGCCAGCGCGCCGGCCGTCACGCCCTACGATCCGGCGGTGCACGGCGGCGCCTACGACAGCAAGCTGCCGTTGCTGCGCTTCGACATGACGCAGAACGAGTACCGCTACCCCTACGACCTGCTGACCGGCCTGATCCTGCGCGACATCCGGATCGACGTGGCGGTGCGGGGCTTGCGCCAGTTGTTGCTGCATAACCAGATCGGCCAGCTGAGCGCGCTGGCGCCGTTCATGCCGTTCGGTCCGCTGCCGGCGGTGGGCGCATATATGGTGGTGGGCTGCGAGGAAATCCTCTACAAGCATTTGCGCGACGTCTCGCTGGATGTGGAATGGGCCGGCCTGCCGACCGGGCTGGCCGGCTTTCCCGGCTACTACCGCGGCTACGCGCAGCCGCTGAAGAGCGACGCCGTCACGGCCACGGTGGCCGTGCTGGCCGATGGCCGCTGGCAGCAGGCCGGCGGCGCGGTCAAGCTGTTCCGTTATGTGCAGCGGGCCGACGGCGGCGCCAGCAATCTGACCAGCAGCGACAACACCATCAGCCTGAGCGCGCCGGTGCTGTTCTACAAGCCGGTGGACGCGGTGCCGCAGGCCGATGCGTCCGGCTTTCAGTACACCTCGGCCAGCATGACCGGCTTGTTCAAGCTGACGCTGGCCGGCCCGGCCGGCGCGCTGGGCCACCAGGAGTATCCGGCGCTGCTGTCGCGGGTGCTGACCGTGAACGCGCAGCAAAAGAAACCGTTGCTGATGCAGCCGCTGCCGAATCCGCCGTACACGCCGCAGATCAGCCGCATCGCGCTCAACTACAAGGCCAGCGCGACCATTGCTTTCGAACGCAACCGCCGCAGCGACAGCCAGGCCGAGACCGACAGCTTCATACACCTGCATCCGCTGGGCTGGCAAAGCATGTTTCTTGGCGATACGCGGACGATCCGCCAGATTCCGCGTTACACGGCCAACGGCCAGCTGTTCATCGGCATCGAGGGCAAGCATTTGCGCGGCACGCTGTCGCTGTACTTCTACCTGCGCGAGGATTCGCTGCCGCTCAGCGACACCGCCCATGCCGGACTCAGATGGCGCTATTTGTGCGGCAACAGCTGGCAGCCCATCCGGCCGGACCATATCCTGGACGATTCGACCAAGGGTTTCATGACCAGCGGCATCGTGCTGCTGAGGCTGCCGGAAGACATCGACCTGAACAACACCATCATGCCGGCCGGACAGTTCTGGCTGTGTGTCTCCGCAGACGATTGCGTCGAACGGTTTTGCAGCATGTACGCGGTGTACGCGCAGGCGGTCAAGGTGACGTGGCGCGCCGACCGTGGCGCCAAGCCGCAGGCGGTGATGCCGGCCATGCGCATCGTCCGCAGCCGCGAGCACATCGCCGGCATCGACAGCATTTTTCAGGTGCGCCGTTCGTTCGACGGCAAAGCGGCCGAAACACCGCTGCAGTTTCGCGTGCGCGCCAGCGAACGCCTGCGCCACAAGCAGCGCGCGCTGACCGCCAGCGACTACGAGCAGCTGATCCTGGAGCGCTTTCCGCAGGTGTTCAAGGTCAAGTGCTTCCCCAATCTGAAGATGGAGGAGAAGCCGGCAGAGCGCGTTTGCCCCGGCCATGTGCTGATCGTGGCGGTGCCGCATCTGGGACATGGCCGCCACGTCAACCAGCGGCCGACGCTGAGCGGCCATGTGGTCAACGAAATTCAGCAGTATGTGCGGCAGTTTGCGTCGCCGGACGCCGTCATCAGCGTGCAGAACCCGGTGTACGAGGAAGTCCAGGTGCGGTGCACCGTCGAACTGAACCAGCAGCAGCACGCCGGCCGCCTCATCGAGCTGATCAACCGGGCGCTGTGCGAATACCTGTCGCCCTGGAACGGCAAGGGCATCCACCAGCATTTCGGCTGGACCTTGCGCCAGCATGACGTGGTGTCGTTCCTGCTGGACCTGGGCTATGTGAAGGCGGTCACCAGCGTGTCGCTGCTGCGCATTTCGCCCGAGGGCAAGCCGATCGAGCGTCGTTATTCGCTGTACGACAACGCGCGGCATGATATCGGCCAGCGCGTCCTGCAGCCCAGCTATCCGTGGAGTATCGCCGTGCCGATGAACCTGCACGATATCGCTCCCGACCAAACGCAGCCGGTGAAACCGGTCGGCATCCGGCACCTGCGGATCGGCTCCACCTTCATCATTCAGAACAGGAGAGAACCATGACCCGACGCCGCCGCATCATGCTCAAGGAGCAGTTTGAGTACGGCAAGATGCCCAGCGAACATGACTTTGCCGATCTGATCGACTCCATGTTGTGCATGCTGGACGAGGGCTTCGACAAGACGCCGGAGGCCGGCTTCAAGATCGCCCAGCTGCGCGATGGCAAGCTCATCAGCTTGTACCAGGATATCGGCACTGGCGACGCCATGTGGGCCTTGAGCCTGGACAAGGCCAGCAGCAATCTGAGCTTCCAGGATGCGCGCGGCAAGCCGCTGCTGACGCTGGCCGGGAATGGCGCCGGCAATGAGCATGGCACTGGCGATAACGGCGAGGCGCGGCCGAGCGGCGTTGGCATCCGCCAGGACAATCCGCGCCACGAGCTGGACGTGGCCGGCACGGTGGCCTCGCACGGCCGCGTCGGCCGCAGCGGCGAGCTGGCGGTGCCGGCCGACGGCTACTGGTATGACGTGACCGAAGACCTGACCGGCTGCCAGGCGCTGGAAGTGGTGGCCGGGGTGGGCGCCAAGGACAGCGAGGGGCGCTATGCCGTGATGCATGCGTTTGCCACCAACGCCTTCGGCGCCAACGGCGACATCAGCTATCACCAAAGCCATTTCGGCAACAAGTGCAGCCGCATCGAACTGCGCTGGCTGAAGGCGGACGCCGGCAAGCCGTTCGAGTTCCGGCTGCAGATGCGGGTCGGCTGCAGCTATGGCGAGGAGGTGTGGATCAAGTATCACATCACGCAGCTGTGGAAGGACACGCTGATGCTGGAAAGCGACATCAAGCCGGAGCGCGCGCCCAGCCCGGAATACGACGAAAAAGGCAAGGTCAAGGGTTAAACCGTGTGTGACGCCAAGCAAGGAACCAGCCTGAGTGAAGACTGAGGATCACATCCAGCGCTACCTGAGCGATCCCGACGGCTTCGATTTCGATGGCCTGAGGAGCAAGGGCATCGCTTTGCTGCAGGATTTGTCGCGCCAGCAATGGACCGACTACAACCTGCATGATCCCGGCGTGATGCTGCTGGAGTTGTTGTCCTATGGCTTGACCGACCTGGTTTACCGCACCGATTTCGAGGTGGCCGATTTTCTCACCGGCGAATCCGGCGAGATCGATTTCCAGGGGCAGGCGCTGTATGCGCCGCAGCACATCTTCCCCAACGCACCGGTGACCGAGCTCGATTATTGCAAGCTGATTTACGACCATGAGCCGCAGGTCGACGATGTGTGGATACGTGCGGCTGCCGACGGCATGAGCACGGTGTTTATCAAGCCGCATGAATCGCTATTGTCCGGCGAGGATGGCGGCGAGTGCACGGAGTTGCAAGCCAAGATCGCAGCGCTGCTGAGCCGGCACCGGAATCTGTGCCGCGATGTGGCCAGGGTGCAGATGGTGCGCGGCCAGCCATACCGGCTGGGCGGGGAAATCGAGATCGACGACAGCCGCCCCTCGGCCGAGATCTATGCCGACATTTACTTCCGTTGCGCCAAGCGCATGTCGTCCGGCGGCCAGGTGGTCCGGTTCGAGGAAGCGCTGGCGGCGGGCATGCGCTGGGAACAGATGCTGGAGGGACCGCTGGCGACCCACGGCTATATCGCCGACGAGCATTTTGCGCGGCCGAATCACGACATCGACGTCACCACGCTGATCACGCTGGTGCGGCACATTCCCGGCGTGCGCGGCGTCAAGCGGCTGTGCCTGATCGACCAGCACGGCGAGATGCATAGCGAGGCGCGGCTGCCGGAGGCGGAGCACCGCTGTCCGGTGCTGGTGTTTCCGCAGGAGCCGGCCGAGGTGCTGGCGCTGCGGCTGAGGCATGGCGCCAACAGCCAGCCGGCGGCCACCGCCATCGACGACGATCCGCGCACGCCGGGCCGCCACGCGTCGCAGTGGCGCGAGGAGATTGCCCTCTACCTGCGCAAGCTGGAGTTTGAATATGACGCGTTCCGCAACAACGACGGCAAGCTGGAGCGGCTGGTGCATCTGCCGCAGGGGAATTATCGCAACCTGGCGGAGTACAGCTCGATCGGCGAGCATACGCCGGCCATCTATGGCATCAATCATTACGGCGTGCCGGGCTCCGATCCGCCCGAGGTGCATGCGCGCGCGCGGCAGCTGAAGGCGTTTCTGTACCCGTTCGAGCAGCTGATGGCGAATTACCTGGCTTCGTTGCAGGGCGTGAAACGGCTGTACTCGACCGATGCCAGCCTGAACCGCACATACTTCGCGCAATTTCTTAGCGATGCGAACGTGCCCAATCTGCAGGTGCTGTACGGCGACCAGGTGGATGCGGCGCTGGTCGACAGCGTGCTGGCGCAGCAGGACACTTTCGACGACCGCCGCAACCGGGTGCTCGACAGCATGCTGGCGATGTATGGCGAGGTGTTTCCCGACGACGCCTTGCGCCGCTATGACGTTTATCATCCGGAGCAGTTTTCGGCCCACCTGATCGCTTGCAAGATAGGGCTGCTGCGTCATCTGGACCGCCTGAGCGCGCAGCGCGGGCAGGGCATGAATGTGCATCAAGCCTATTGGGACGGCGCGAACTTTGCGCCGATTCAGCTGCGCTTGCAACTGCTGAGCGGCGGCAGCGCGGAACTGACGGGACGCTCGCTGGTTGCAGCGGTGCATAACGAGCAAGTGCGATTCCTCAGCGACAATCGCTACCTTGAAAAGTTGGGACGCCAGGTCAGCTACAGCGACACGACGCCGCTGGCGTGGCCGCAGCATCCTACAGCGGACTTGGTGCTGGACGGATTGCCGCACGGGGCGGTCAGTCCGGCCTTGTTGCTGGCTGGCGTACGCAGGGATAACTATGCCGTATTACCGGACGGCGAGCATGGCTGGCTGTGCCTGAATGTGACCGAAGAACACAGCTGGCCGCTGGCGCGCCTGCCGAATAAGGATCTGGCCGCCGCCGCGCGCCAGTTGCGCGACAGCCTGATCGCCATCAGCCGGGATAGCGAGGGCTTTCACCTGCTGGAGCATGTGTTGCTGCGGCCGCGCGTGGAACAGGGCGGGCATGCGGTGGCGGCGGATTTCTATGCGCACCGGGTCAGCGTGGTGCTGCCGTCGTTCACCGCGCGGTTCAGCGACCGCCATTGCCAGAGCTGGATCGAAGAACTGGTGTCGCAGAATCTCCCGGCGCATGTGCTGCCGGCGTTTTACTGGCTGGATTTCGCCTTCATGGCGCAGTTTGAGCTGCGTTACCGCAATTGGCTGACGCTGCTCGGCGACGGTGCCGATCCGGCCGGCATCGATGCCGCCGCAGCCAGACTGATTGAATTCCTCGGCACGGTCGACCCGTACCGCACCAACCGGCATTGGATGTGACCATGCGTGCTTCCAATCTTATTCACGGCCTGACTTTTGATATCGCTTGGCAGGGCAGCGGGCAGGGCGGCGAGCCGCTGGCGGAGTGGTTGCGCGAGGCGTTGCTGGCGGTGATAGACGCGGCGCTGGCCGAACATGATCAACCACACAAGCTGTGCCGTATAGAGCGGCTGGAAATCGATCTGGGCGAGGTGCTGGCCGAACAGGCGGAGGGCGAGCTGACGCGGCAGTTGCACGAACAGCTGGCCGCTACGGTACGCTGGCCGGCCGAGCCGTCGGGCGCGCCGGTGCTGAACGGCATGCCGGTGGACGATTCCGGCGGCCAGTTGCTCGGCTTCTTGCGCAGCGGGCGGTTGCCCTGGTCAGTTGCGGGCGACCAGCAAGCGGCCCATGAGCAGTTGATGCGCCAGGTACTGAACTCGCCTCAGGCCGTGTCGGTGCTTCACAGCGCGACACAAAGCCCGCACATGCTGACTCGTCTGGTCAGGCAATTCGCTGCCGCCACGCTGTCGGAAATCGTGCGGCTGTTGCACGGTGATCAGGTCAGGCTCCCCGATAACCCAACGGAAGAACAGTGGTTTGCGCTGTTGACGCAAGGCCGGCAGCAGATTAGAGAGACGAGCCAGACATCTGCTGTCGATATTGCCGGCGTTGAGCGGGCTTTGCAGCAAGACGATAACGCGCAGTTGGCTGACATATGGTCCGCCGCCACCGATTCGGAGTGGAATGAGACATGGCAGCGGCTGTCGGCGCACACCAAACAAAAATGCATAGAGGCATTGCGGCAGCGTTTAAGCCAAGCGCAATTCGAAGGCTTTATCGCTAAAGCCGGCTTGCAAGACCAGGATTCGCCCCATCGCCGGCGTGAAACGAGCGATGCATTTGAGGCTCCTCAGGCTGATGTCCTCAGCATCGTGATCCCGTCTCGCCTGGAGCACGCGCTATTCGATGAATCAGCCGCGCAGCATCCGGAGGACGCGCCAGCGTTGGACGACGCGGGCAGCCAGTTGCTCGGCTTTTTGCGCAGCGGGCGGTTGCCCTGGTCCGTTGCGGGTGACCAGCAAGCGGCCCATGAGCAGTTGATGCGCCAGGTACTGAGCGCGCCTCAGGCCGGGTCGGTGCTTCACAGCGCGACGCAAAATCCGCACATGCTGACTCGTCTGGTCAGGCAATTTGCTGCCGCCACGCTGTCGGAAATCGTGCAGCTGTTGCACGGTGATGAGGTCGGGTTACCCGATAACCCAACGGAAGAACAGTGGCTTGCGCTGTTGACGCAAGGCCGGCAGCAGATTAGAGAGACGAGCCAGACATCTGCTGTCGATATTGCCGGCGTTGAGCGGGCTTTGCAGCAAGACGATAACGCGCAGTTGGCTGACATATGGTCCGCCGCCACCGATTCGGAGTGGAATGAGACATGGCAGCGGCTGTCGGCGCACACCAAACAAAAATGCATAGAGGCATTACGGCAGCGTTTAAGCCAGGCGCAATTCGACGGCTTTATCGCTAAAGCCGGCTTGCAAGACCGGGATTCGCGCAACCGCCAGCGTGAAACGAGCGATGCATTCGAGGCTTCTCCGGCTGATGTCCTCAGCATCGTGATCCCGCCTCGCCTGGAGCACGCGCTATTCGATGAATCGGCCACGCAGCATCCAGAGGGCGCGCCGGCGCTGGACGACGCCGGCAGCCAGTTGCTCGGATTTTTGCGCAGCGGGCGGTTGCCTTGGTCAGTTGCGGCCGACCAGCAAGCGGCCCATGAGCAGTTGATGCGCCAGGTACTGAACGCGCCTCAGGCCGAATCGGTACTTCACAGCGCGACGCAAAATCCGCAAATGCTGACTCGTCTGGTCAGGCAATTTGCTGCCGCCACGCTGTCGGAAATCGTGCAGCTGTTGCACGGTGGTGAGATGGGGTTACCCGATAACCCAACGGAAGAACAATGGCTTGCGTTGTTAACGCAAAGCCGGCAGCAGATTAGCGAGACGAGCCAAGCGCCTGTTGCCGATATTGCCGGCGTTGAGCGGGCCTTGCAGCAAGACGATAACGCGCAGCTGGCTGACATATGGTCCGCCGCCACGGATTCGGAGTGGGATGAGTTTTGGGGAACATGGCAGCGGCTGTCGGCGCACACCAAACAAAAATGCATAGAGGCATTGCGGCAGCGTTTAAGTCAGGCGCAATTCGACCGCTTTATCGCTAAAACCGGCTTGCAAGACCGGGATTCGCTCCACCGCCGGCGTAAAACGAGCGCTGCATTTGAGGCTCATCAGGCTGATGTCCTCAGCATCGTGATCCCGCCTCGCCTGGAGCACACGCGATTCGATGAGTCGGCCGCGCAGCATCCGGAGGGCGCGGCAGCGCTGGACGAGATGCGCGTGGACGATGCCGGCGGCGAGTTGCTCGGCTTTTTGCGCAGCGGGCTGTTGCCCTGGTCAGTTGCGGCCGGCCAGCAGGCGGCCCATGAGCAGTTGATGCGCCAGGTACTGAGCGCGCCTCAGGCCGAATCGGTACTTCACAGCGCGACGAAAAATCCGCAAATGTTGACTCGCCTGGTCAGGCAATTCTCTGCCGCCATGCTGTCGGAAATCGCGCAGCTGTTGCACGGTGATCAGGTCGGGTTACCCGATAACCCTACAGAAGAACAGTGGCTAACGCTGTTGACGCAACGCCGGCAGCAGATTAGCGAGACGAGCCAGGCATCTGCTGCCGATATTGCCGGGGTTGAGCGGGCCTTGCAGCAAGACGATAACGTGCAGCTGGCTGACATATGCTCAGCCGTCACCGATTCGGAGTGGGATGAGTTTTGGGGAGCATGGCAGCGGCTGTCGGCGCACACCAAACAAAAATGCATAGAGGCATTGCGGCAACGTTTAAGCCAGGCGCAATTCGACGGCTTCATTGCTAAAGCCGGCTTGCAAGACCGGGATTCGCGCCACCGCCAGCGTGAAACGAGCGCTGCATTTGAGGATTCTCCGGCTGATGTCCTCAGCAATGTGATCCCGCATCGCGTGGAGCTCGGGCTATTCGATGAATCGAGCGCTTTGGTTCAGAGCGAATTGGCCGTGCAGCATCCGAAGGGCGTGCCGGCGCTGGACGACGCAGGCGGCCAGTTGCTCGGCTTTCTGCGCAGCGGGCGGTTGCCCTGGTCAGTTGCGGCCGGGCAGCAGGCGGATCATGAGCAGTTGATGCGCCAGGTACTGAACGCGCCTCAGGCCGGGACGGTGCTTCACAGCGCGACGCAAAATCCGCAAATGCTGACTCGCCTGGTCCGGCAATTCTCTGCCGCCACGCTGTCGGAAATCGCGCAGCTGTTGCACGGTGATGAGGTCGGCTTACCCGATATCCGTACCGAAGAACAGTGGCTTGCGCTGTTGACGCAAGGCCGGCAGCAGATTAGCGAGACGAGCCAAGCATCTGCTGCCGATATTGCCGGCGTTGAGAGGGCGTTGCAGCAAGACGATAACGCGCAGCCGGCTGACATATGGTCCGCCGCCACCGACTCGGATTGGGATGAGTTTTGGGGGCAATGGCAGCAGCTGTCGGCGCACGCCAAACAAAAATGCATAGAGGCATTGCGGCAGCGTTTAAGCCAGTCGCAATTCGACGGCTTTATCGCTAAAGCCGGCTTGCAAGATCAGGATTCGCGCAAACTTCGGCGTGAAACGAGCGATGCATTCGAGGCCCCGCCGGCTGATGTCCTCAGCAATGTGATCCCGCCTAGCCTGGAGCACGCGCGACTCGAAGAATCAACCACGCAGCATCCGGAGGGCGTGCCGGCGTTGGACGGCATGCGGGTGGACGACGCAGGCAGGCAGTTGCTCGGCTTTTTGCGCAGCGGGCTGTTGCCCTGGTCAGTTGGGGCCGGCCAGCAAGCGGCCCATGAGCAGTTGATGCGCCAGGTACTGAACGCGCCTCAGGCCGGGGCGGTGCTTCACAGCGCGATAAAAAATCCGCATATGCTGACTCGCCTGGTCCGGCAATTCACTGCCGCCACGCTGTCGGAAATCGTGCAGCTGTTGCACGGTGGTGAGGTCGACTTACCCGATAACCCAACGGAAGAACAGTGGCTGGCGCTGTTGAGGCAAGGCCGGCAGCAGATTAGTGAGACGAGCCAGGCGCCTGCTGCCGATATTGCCGGCGTTGTCGAGGTCCCTCCGGCTGATGTCCTCAGCATAGTGATGCCGCATCTCCTGGAGCACGCGCGATTCGATGAGTCGAGCGCTTCGGGGCAGAGCGAATCAACCACGCAGCATCCGGAGAACGTAACCGATGCAGCGAGTACCGTCGTTGACGAACGGTCGCAAGTTTTAATACCGGCTTCAGATATTGCCGCCATCGATTTGACGCAAAACGAATTGCGGACGCAATGGCGACGGCTTCCAGGGCGCGCAAAACAAAAACGCATCGAGCTATTGCGGCAGCATCTGAGCCAATCGGTATTCGACCAGCGTATCGCTAAAGCTGGCTCGGAGGAGCTGTCGCCGATTAGTGATTCGTCGGCCTCTGTTTTGGCTGCTGCCGTCGATTCACTCCGCATCGCGAGCGCGCTTCACTTGGAGCGAGCGCAATTGGATCGGTTGATAGCTTCGGTGCAGAGCGAATCAACTGCGCAGCATCCGCAGGTGACGACAGGCTCAGCGATCACGACCGATGACGGTAGTTCGCAATCTCCCGCGCTGTCTTCTGGTATTGCCGCCATTGAGCAGGCCTTGCAGAAAGGCGATGACGCGCAGCTGATGCGTATATTATCCGCCGCCATCGACGCCGGGCTGGAAGCGTTTAGGGCGCAATGGCAACGGTTTTCACGGCAAGCGCAACAAAAATGCAGCCAGGTATTGCGCCAGCATCTAAGCCAAACGGAATTCGATGAGTTTATCGCTAAAGCTGGCCTGAAAGAGATAAAGGCTACCGGCGATTCCTCGGCCCCTGTCGTGGCTGCTCAAATTGAGCGGCGTTCGCCGGACCACAGCAGCAAAACGAGCGATACATCCCAGGCTCCTGCGGCGGATACCGTCAGTATCACGAACTCGCATCTGCTGGACCAAGCGCTATTCGATAAGTCGCACGCGTCGGTTGAGAGTGCATCGGCGGCGCAACATAGGGAAATTAACGGTTCAGCGAGCGCAATGGTGGACGGCGGCACGCCAGCTCAAGTGCTGTCTTCTATCGAAGCCATCGAACCATTGCAGCAGAACTTGCAGAAAGATGATAACGAGCAAGCGGCGCACATATATTCTCCACGCGCGCCACAGCAGGAGGTCGAGCCGATGCCGTCAGAACCGAGCAGTATTTCGCAGCCGAAAATCGACCCCGCGCTGGCCTTGTTCCGCGACTGGCAGCGCCACAAGCTGGAGCTGGCCAACCTCACGCTGACGCTGGCGGACCTGAAACAGTGGCTCAACTGGTGGCTGATGCATGACGCCAGACTGGTCAACCGGGATTGCAGCCTGATGCTGGACGCCATCGACAGCCAATGCACGCAGATGCAAGATCCATCGCACTTCATGAAACTGGTCCTGAACGCCCTGCGCAAAGGCGACGCTCTGGACCTGGAAACCCTGGCGGCAGAAGCCACCTCGGCCCCAGCCGATGACAAGCCGGCCGCCATGGATGCGCTGGCCACACTAAAGTCGCACCAGGCGATCCGCAACTTCATCGAACAACAGCGGCGCGAAGACCGCACACTTGCCGGCCTGAATTCCGCACAACTGCACCAGCTCGTGCGGGCATGGATAGGCGACACGCCATCGTTGCTGTTGACCGCAGTGGAAGACCAGGCCCCGGCAAGCCATGACCTGCATCATTACTTCTGCGGCGTCCTGCAAAGCCTGCTGGACGGCCAGGCGGTCGATCTGGACAGCCTGGCATCGACGGCGCCACCGCTGGTTTTCTCTGCGCGTGCTGACACGCCAGGCAGCGAAGCGGTGCCGGCGGGATCATCGCCGTTGCCGCCGACGATGCAGCAAAACCTGCCGCAACGGCTGGCCGATGCCTTGCTGGGCGCCGATCTGTCGCCGCTGAAAGTGATTTGGCTGGAAATCATGCGCTTCCACGCCGATACCGTGATCGCCGCCGCCGGGCGCTATCTGCGTCGTCCGCAAGAGCGCGCACAGCTGACGGCGCGCGCCGATCCGGCCATGCTGTTGGCGATGCTGAAGGTTATTTCCCCCACGGTCGGCGGCCGGCTGGCGCCATTGGTGCTGCACGCCGGTCCTTGCAATGCGGTGTTGCCGGCGCCGTTGCCGGCGCCAGCGTTTGCTCAGCGGGTGCTGAACTTCGCCTTTGAGCAGGCCATGGAAGGCGGCGAGGACGACTGGCTGGCTGGTGTGATGCTGGACCTCGGTGTCGACAAGGCCTGGCACCGGGATGTGGCGCATGCGTGGCGCGCCATCTTGCCGCCATCGCCGGCGCTGGACAGCGCGCTGTTCGGCGATACATGCTTGGCCGTATCCGGCGAATCGATGCTGGCGGTGCTGCTGATGCGTTCCAGCCCGCTCGACAAGGCGGAACGGCAAGTCGCCGATCTGCTGCTGGAACGCCTGCTGGCCGAGCCCGGCGGCGCGCCCGGCGGCGCTTTGGAAAGCGCCCTGTGCCAGCCCGCCGCGATCGCCCGTCTCACCAGCCTGACATCAGGCCCGATGCTAGCGCAACTGCTGCTGCGGCTGCAACCTGCGCTGGCGGCGCAACTGCCTGCGGCGCTGAACGCGATGGCCAGCGCGGTGGCGGTGGTGAATGTCCCGGCCATGCAATCGAGCAGCCTGTGGAGCACGATTTATCAGTGCGCGTTTGTCACGGCCGATCCTGTATCGCCAGCCGAATTCATCCGCACGCTGGTGCAGCGCGGCAGTGGTCGCACCGATCTGCCGTTGCCGCCGCCGACCACCGGTGCAACCCTTGCCTCAACCCTTCAATCCTTATTACAGCCTATGAACCAGCAGAAACCACAAGCACAGCAAGCGCAGCAAGCACAGGACGACCAGGCCTGGAGCGGCGAGTCCGATATCCGCAACGCCGGCATGGTCATTTTCGCCACCTATATGCAGCGGTTATTCAGCATTCTGGAATTGACCAAGGACGGCCAATTCGTCGACGACCAAGCCCGGCAGCGCGCCGTGCACCTGCTGCAATATGCCGTCAGCGGCGAGAGCAGCACGCCCGAGTACCAGCTGGTGCTCAACAAGCTGTTCTGCGGCGTCCACGGCGGCACGCCGATCGCGCGCGGCATCGATATCACGCAGAAGGAGAAAGACGTCATCGAACAGATGCTCAACGGCGTCATCGCCCACTGGAGCGCGCTGGGCAAGACCTCGATCGGCGGCCTGCGCCAGACCTTCCTGCTACGCGAGGGCCATTTGTATTTCGAGGAAGAGAGCTGGCGCCTGAGGATCCCGCAAGCCACTTTCGACATGCTGCTGGACCGGCTGCCGTGGAGCTTTGCCATGATCAAATTCCCGTGGATGGAACATCCCTTGCACGTCACTTGGCGCTAAGCACATGAAACTGAACGATATCGCCGATTGCCTCGAACGCGAAGTCGCCTGGTTCACCCAGGTTTGCGACGCCCGCTTCGAAGCCTATTTCAAGGCTGACCAGCACGGCGCCGATATCGCGACCTTGTGCCCGCCGCCGGACTTATCGCGGGAACAATGCCCGTACGCGCAGCTGGTGCGCGAGTATCAGCTGGGGTTTGCCGAGCGGGTGGTGCTGATGCTGGCTTTTATGCCGCATCTGCGTCCACAGGTGCTGGATATGTTCCTGCTGCAAAATGCCGCGCTGGGACGCGGCTACAGCGAGATCGGCGGCTGGCGCGGCAAGCTGCACGCCGGCTTCCTGCCGACCTGCGAGACCGCCGCCTTTCTGCTGGCCGGCGCCGATATCGGCCAGCGTTTCCGGACCGCCGCGCTGTTCAAGGAGGAGCATGTGTTCAGCCGCAGCGGCATGTTGCGCTTCGAGCATGAAGCCAGCGGCGAGCCGAAGTTCGGCTCCGCCCTCATTCTCAGCAATGAGTACCTGCAGCGGCTGTCGGACGGCGAGGTGCACAAGCCGGATTTCAGCGCCAGCTTCCCCGCCAAGCTGATGCAGACCAGGCTGGACTGGAAAGACCTGGTGCTGAATCCCGAGGTGATGGATGAAGTCGACCATATCGTCACCTGGTTGCGCCAGCCGCAGCACATCCTGCGCAGCTGGGGGCTGGAGAAGTCGGTCAAGCCCGGCTATCGCAGCCTGTTCTACGGTCCGCCCGGCACCGGCAAGACGCTCACCGCCAGCCTGATCGGCAAAGCGGTGGGCGCGGATGTCTACCGCATCGACCTGTCGATGGTGGTCTCCAAGTACATCGGCGAGACCGAGAAGAATCTTGCCAATGTGTTCGACCAGGCGCAGAACAAGAACTGGATCCTGTTCTTCGACGAGGCCGACTCGTTGTTCGGCAAACGCACCCAGACCAGCAACTCGAACGACCGCCACGCCAACCAGGAAGTGTCTTACCTGCTGCAGCGGGTCGAGGATTTTCCCGGCGTGGTGATCCTGGCCACCAACCTCAAGGCGAATATCGACCAGGCGTTCGCGCGGCGCTTCCAGAGCGAAGTCTACTTCGCCATGCCGGATGCCGACCAGCGGCGTCGCCTGTGGCAGGGGCTGTTCACCGAACCGTCGCGGCTGGGCGACGACGTCGATTTCCAGGCCATCGCGGAGAAGTACGAACTGGCCGGCGGCGCCTTGCTCAACGTCGCCCGCTATGCGGCCATCCGCGCCGTCATGAATAGCCGCGAGCACATCGTGCAGGACGACCTGATTGCCGGCATCGGCAAGGAATTAATGAAGGATGGGAAGACATTGTGAAACACTTCATCAAGATTCAGCGCCTGAAACAGTTCGGCATGCTGGCGCTCTGCCAACTGGCGCTGGCCGGCGCGCTGGCCGGCGAGACGGCGCCGCCGCTCAAGCCGGCGCTGCGCGGGGCCGCCGCGAGCCCCTACCAGCGCGACATCAAGCAGGCCGACTTCAAGGACCTGAGCAAGGCGGCCGTGCTGCAGATGCAGAACCAGATGAAGGCCATCTACAGCAAGCTGGCCGACTGGCAGGCCGACTATACCTTGAAGGAGCAGCCGCTCAGCGACGGCATCGTCGGCCCGGTCACGCTGCGCTGGCTGCAACGCTACGGCTACACCTTCCAGATCGCCACCGCGCCCGGTTATGCGCTGGAGCTGCCGGCGCACACAGAGCGCGTGGCGTCGTTCGGCGCCGCCTATCCGCAAGCGCTGGGCGCGCTGCTGAGTCCGGCGTTTGCCGACTGGGAAAAGCACCAGCCGCTTGAGGCCAGGCAGAAGGACACGCAGATCCTGCAACGCGCCGTAACGCCGGAGCTGCTGGCATTGTTCAAGCGCTACACCGGCGGCCGCGCGCTGGCGCAGCGGCCGCCGACGACGGCGACGCCAACGGGCTATTACACCTATGAGCTGAACAAGGATGACCTGGTGCTGCTGGCGGGCAAGGATCAGCTGATGAAGCTGCTGGCGACCATGAAGGACCAGGAATTTCACTCGCTGGACGAAATGCGCGTCGGCATGCTGCAAAAACTGGGCGGCATGGATGAGTTACAGCGGCTGTTGTGGCCAGTGGTCAAGGATGTCGCGCGCGAATACTACGGCCACCTGATCAACAAGACGACGCTGGACACGCTGGCAAAAGATGCCGACTTCGATGCGGAAACGCTGGGCCAGTTGCGCGACATGGGCAACGTCTATCTGAAATCGCCGGAGGCGCTGGACAAATTTCTCAACGGTAAAGTCACCGACGGTGCGCTCAAGCTGTCGTCCGAGGACGCCACCAGATTGGCCGACGCCACCAGCGTGTTCGACAACGTTCACCTGGACGCACAGGCGCTGGCTACCATCCAGAACCAGCTGAAAGACAATGTGCTGGTGTCCGGTGTGCCGCTGGCGGTGACGCAGATGCTGAAGCAGCTGGAGGATGTCAGCTATCCGGAGCTGAGTGTGTTCCGCAGCGCGGCGGTGTCCAAGGTCGACTTCGGCCTGGCCATGTGCAAGAAGAATTCGCCGACCAACAACCCGTATGTGTCGCGCCTGCGGCTGGAAGACGCCGACGTCGATGCGTTCGAGAAGCAACTGGGCGCGCTTAGGCCGCAATCGCCGGATGGCGCCACCTACCTGAAACAGGATCTGCAGCACACCTTCGAGCGCATCCGCGAATTGCGCGCCAAGGTCGACGTCTGCGACGACGCCACCGACAGGGACAGCAAGGAGCTGGTGCGCCTGCTGTACATGGACTATCTGGCTACTGCGGTGGAAAGCCTGGCGCCAAAGAAAATTCCGGATGACGCGCCGGAAATTCAGATCAAGGGTGGCGACTGCGGCTGCGCGCTGGATGACGTGAGCCGCATAAACTATGCGTTCTATCCGTATTGGAAAAGCCGCAAGGAGGCACAGGCGATCAATTTCCGCGCGCTGAACAGGATCGCCTTCCAGGGGCTGACGGTGGACAATTTCGGCAGCCTGCTGCGCGGCGCCGAGAGTGTCGATGTAGCGGTCAACAATGGCATCGACAACGCCGCCTTCGTGCGTGTCGCGCACCAGTACAACTCCAAGGTCGACTGGGTGATCCAGAAAAACGACTGGGACGGCGACTGGCGCAACTACACGCCGCAGAGCCGCCAGGTGATGTTTGCCAAGCTGCGCGACAACATCGTGGCGTTGCTGAACACGCCTGCAAGCGACATCATTTCAACCTTGCGCAGAATCAGCACGATGGGACTGGAACCACCGCCGCGCCGCGGCGATGGGGTGACGCTGTATTTCCCCAATTATCCGACCGATCCGGCCGCCACCGCCGAGTTCAATATCTTCTTTCTGGAGCTGCGCAAGCAGCTGGACCGGCATCATCTGGCGCTGAATCTGCTGGTCTCGCAGGAAGTGCTGGCGGCCGGCCGCAATGGCGGACCGGGCGCGTTCGGCCTGGCCAACCTGGTCAATTTGCGCGTCAAGCGCGCCGCCAGAGAGCCGGCCCGTCCCGGCGGCGCGGAAAATGACGAATTCCTGCTGATTTTGCTCAACGAATCTAGCGCCGACAACAAGAAAGCGCTGCGCGCGCTGATCGAGAGCGACTCCACGCTGCACGGCACCGAGCGCGCGGACTTCCTGCGCAGCATGGTGCCGGTGCTGCAATTCGACAACCGCAACTGGCAGCAACTGGAAGATGACATCGTGTATGCGCGCGAAAGCTTCGGCGGCGTCGGCCTGTGGGCGCCGGACTTCGACAACCTGGCCAAGCCGGTGAGCGACCCCAGCCTGTCGTGCCTGAAGTCGATGGAGCTGACGGCCTGCCTGCAACGCAACTATCAGGAACCCGGTTCCGAAATCGAACTGCCCGGCACGGTGGAGGCGTTCGCCTGCGTGCAGCGCTGGACGCTGAGGGTGATCCTGGCCTTGTTGCTGATGGTGATAGGCAGCGTGGTGTTGCTGTTCTTCCGCTTCTGCGGCGCACAGAATTTCGTCAAGAAGTATTTCCTGTGGATGCTGCTGCTGGTGAATATACCGGCGATGCTGGTGTTCACCATGCTGCTGCTGTATGACCCGTTGCTGGCGCGGCTGTCGTCAGGCAACCTGCCGTTCATCATCATGGCGGTGCTGATGATGGCGGCGCTGGCGGCGGGCTATATTTACCTGCGCAAGCGGCGCCGCACGCCGATCCGCCAGCGTGGCACGCAGATCCGCAAGGAAACCGGCTTCCCGATCCTGGCCTGGACGGCGGCAGTGACGGATAACGGCTTCAACTGGATCGTGCGGAACAACGGCAGCGGCTACGCCATCATTACACGCGTGGAGATCATGTACGACAACCTGCCGTTTGCCGACGCCAATGCCGCGCTGGAAGCGATCCTGGCGGCGGACAGCGTGGTCCAGTGGAAGAGTCAGGCGCTACAGGGGAGGCGCCTGGAGGCGGGGCAGGAGCTGACGGCGTTGACGGTGCCGGACATGACGGCGGCCAGGGAAGTCGAAGCCAGGCTGCGCCTGCATCCGCTGACCGTGCATATCTTTTACCGGGGCGCCGGCAGCGAGCATTGGGTTAGTGATGGCAAGGAAGTCCGTTCGATTTTCTCAACGTAATGCACTTTTATGGAGGGTACAGGGATGAAAATACGCTCGACACGGCCGGCGGAAGAACGCCAATCGGCCAGCGCGCCGTCGGCAACGGCGCAAAAACGCACGGCTTCGTCGCACTATCAGGACATGGCCAGCAATTCGCCGCAGGCGGCACAGCTGATGGAACGCGCCAGCCTGATGGCCGGCGCGCCGGCGCAACTGGCGCCGGACGAGGAATTATTGCAAGGTAAGTTCGATACTGCGCAACGCGCCGAGGATGAGGAGCTGTTGCAAGGTAAATTCCCGGTGCAGCGCAAGGCGGAGGAGGGCGGCCTGCCGTCGCAGCTGAAGGCCGGCATCGAAAGCATGTCCGGCATCAGCATGGACCATGTGAAGGTGCACTACAATTCGGCGCAGCCGGCGCAGCTGAACGCGCATGCCTACGCGCAGGGCAGCGATATCCATCTGGCGGCGGGCCAGGAACAGCACTTGCCGCACGAAGCGTGGCATGTGGTGCAGCAGGCGCAAGGCCGGGTGCAGCCGACCATGCAGATGAAGGAAGCCACGCCGGTCAACGACGATCCGGGACTGGAATCCGAGGCCGACGTCATGGGCGCCAGGGCGCTGTCGATCGGCCAGGCGCAGCTGAAGGATGGCTGAAGCGGCTCAGGCGCCGGCCACCGACACGCAGGCCGGGCAACGCAGTCCGCAGGCAATGATGCCGCAGCAAGAGGCGGCCGCCATGCCGGATGCCACGCGTGACTACAGCGCGGCGCAACGGCGGCGGCGCGAGATGGCGGACAACAGCGCCGCCGTGGCGCAGCTGAAGGCGCGCGCCGGCATGATGGCGGCCGCCCCGTCTCGCGCGGCGGCACCGGTGCAGCGTGAGGTGCTGGTGGACCGCAAAGGAACGGCAGCGGCGCCCGGCGGCATGAGCCAGTTCGTTAAAAGCTTCGATGAGGCGGTGTACAAGGCCTATCAATATGTCTTGCATGTGCCCGGCATGGGCAAGTACAAGGATATGGACAGCGGCCACATCGCCCGCTGGCTGGAGTTGTGGCAGACCTATGAGCGCACCCGCGTGCCGGATCCGATGATGGCGGCGACGTTCGGCTACGCGGTCGAAACGCTGGCCACCTTGGTCTATATGCCGCCCGCGCCGGACGGATGTCACCTGGAGCTGCAGGGAGGGCGGGGCAACACTCGGCCCGATGTGGTGCTGAAGCGCGGCACTACCGACATCGGCTGGCTGGATATCACCACCAAGGCGATGGGCGGCCATATCTGGGATAAGGCCGGCTGGGACGCCAGCCGCTTGTACCTGGTTGAAATCGGTTACCCGTCGATGGAGCTGGCACACTTTGCGCCGACCGCCAATTACGACGACAACGTGGATGAAACCGCGTTCCGCAAGCGTAATTACTGGATGTCGCAGCAGCAGAAGGTGCGGCGGGTGGTCTGGCGTGCCTTGGGCAGCACCGAATTCCCGGCGCCGCGCCGCCAGGCATGGAGTCCCACGCTGGAGCAGAGCCGGCGCAGCGAGGCGATCGCCAAGATCAGCCGGTATTTCAACGTCCAGCTGGACGAGGACACGGCCGCCAGCGCCTTGTATGCGATGGGCCGCAATCCCAAGTCCTATGGCTTTTCCAACAGCTGCAGCCGGGCACGCGGAGAGAGCTTCCTGATGCAGTACGATCCGCACCTGCCGGTGCTGGAGATTCCCGAGGATGGCATTCCGCACATGGTGGGCTGGAGCGAGGAAGCGATCGCCAGCCTGGACGATATTCCGGAAAACGCTTTCGACGACACCGAGGAAGCGGGCGGCGCGCAGGAGGCGGAGCAGATGGCCCTCGACGTCAGCGGGCCGGGCGTGCTGTCCTTCGAGGGCAGCTTCGACACGCTGGCGCCGTTCGTCCGGCCGCGCCTGGTCGAGCAGGTCGGCGCATTCCTGCTGCAAAACGACCTGACCATTGTCATGGAAATCAGCGGCGAGCTTAATTTTACCTTTGCCGCCGCGCCATCGGCGTCGTTCGCGGACACGCTCAATCAATTTATCCGCCAGCAAGTGAGCGAGACGCGCGACGAGCGTCAGCAGAAATGGCCCAACCGCATCGGCAAGATCGTCAAGCCGAAACGTTACCGGATCAGGATGAAACTGTTTCGGGCGCGCGAGCGCGGCGTCGAGCTTGCAGGCGACCAGCCGCAGGCCATGCTGGAAGCGCCACCCGGATTGCGCGGCCTGTTCGGATCATGATGGCCTCAGCCGGACAAGGCCCTGGTAACCATGATGACGTTGAGCGTCACGATGACGGCCATCATGCTCCAGGCCAGCCAGGTGACGGCGCGCGGCGTGGCGAAGCTGCCCATGATGTTGCGGTCGCTGGAATAGCGTATCAGCGGCCACATGGCGAACGGCAGCTGCATGCTGAGGATCACTTGGCTGAGCAGCAGCAGGTTGGTGACGCCATGCTCGCCGTAGAGCAGTGTGACCACCAGCGCCGGCACGATGGCGATCGAGCGCGTGATCAGCCGGCGCGCCCATGGCGGCATGCGGATCCGCACAAAGCCTTCCATGACGATCTGCCCGGCCAGCGTGGCTGTCACCGAGGAACTCAGGCCGGCCGCCAGCAAGGCCACGCCGAACAGGATGCTGGCCAGCGCGGTGCCGGTGAGTGGACCCAGCAACTGGTAAGCCTCTTCGAGATCGGCCACATGGGCGTTGCCGGTGGAATGGAATACCGCCGCCGAGGTGATCAGGATGGCGCCGTTGACCAGGCAGGCCAGGCCCAGCGCGACGATGATGTCGGCCGTGGCGAAGGAGATGGCCTTGCGCTTGCCTTCTTCATTGGTGTTGAAGCGGCGCGTCTGCACCGTGGACGAGTGCAGGTACAGATTGTGCGGCATGACGGTGGCGCCGATGATGCCGATGGCCAGGTACAGCATGCCGGGATCGGTCACTGTCTGCGTATTCGGCACCAGGCCCGCCGCGACCGCGCGCCATTCCGGCTGCGCCAGCAGCAGATTGATGCCGAAGCAGACGAAAATCACGCCCAGCAGCGCGATGACGAACGCTTCCAGGTAGCGGAAGCCGCGCTGCTGCAGCCACAGGATAGCGAAGACATCGAGCGCGGTCAGGATCACGCCATAGCTCAGCGGTATGCCGAACAGCAGCTTGAGCGCGATGGCGGTGCCGATCACCTCGGCCAGATCGCAGGCGCAGATGGCGATTTCGCACAGCAGCCATTGGCAAAAGGCGGAGCGCTGCGAGGAATGGCGGCGGCTCAGCTGGGCCAGGTCGGCTTGCGCCACAATGCCCAGGCGCGCGGTCAAGACCTGCAACAGCATCGCCATGCAGCTGGACAACGCAATGATCCACAGCAGCGAATAGCCATAGGCGGCGCCGCCGGCAAGGTCGGTGGCCCAGTTGCCGGGGTCCATATAGCCGACCGCCACCAGATAGCCGGGACCGATAAAACTGAGGAAGCGGCGCCACCAGGGGCCGTGCTGGCGCACCGCGACGCTGCGCTGGCCGTTCACGCCGTCGCCGGACTGCTCCAGTGGAGCGGAGATTACGGGTGGCGCCATGGAAAAGGACTCCTTTGCGGCCGCCATCGGCCGGTTTCATTGTTGGGCAATGCGTGGCGGCGGATGGCTGGCTACGTCCTGAGCTGTAATAGTACGATATTTCGCGCCGGTGGCGTCAAACATGTGCGGTGGTTGAACTAGGCGTTTGACGCCGCCAGCGCGGCGCGGGCGCTTTCGGCATAGCGTAGCAGGGTGTCGCCGAAGCCGCCGCGCGCCTTGGCGTCGCAGCGCGCGCTGGTGGTCACGCGCGGCGCGGCGCTCCAGGCGAAACGCGCGCCGCTGCGTTGCAGGGCATCGACCAGGGCCACGTCCTCGCTGCAGGTCAGCGGTTCGAAGCCGCCGGCACGCAGGTAGGCGGCCGCCGAGACGCCCAGGTTGGCGCCGTGTATGTGGCGGTGGCCGTCAGCGTCGGTATAACTGTTATGGAAGTGTTGGCATAGTATATCGGCGTTGTGCCGGTGCGGCGTCCAGTCGTTGACCGCCACGGTGCCGCATACCACGTCGACATTGAGGCGCAACTGTGCGGATAGCCATGTTGGCGACACCTCGGTGTCCGCATCGGTGAACGCCAGCCAGCGGGCGCCGCGTTGCAGCATGTGGCGCACGCCGGCGGCGCGGGCCACGCCGACGTTGCGGGCGTCCACGCACAGGTATGCGACGGAGCAAACTGCGTTAGACTGCGCCGCATGGCGCTCGACGATGGCGCGCGAGCTGTCGTTGCAGCTGTCCAGCGCGACGACAATCTGGACTTCCTCCTGGTTCAGCGCGGGATCGGCAGCGGCCGTCCGGGCGGCGCGCAGGCAGGCATCCAGATACAGCTCTTCGTTATGGGCCGGAATGACGATGCCGATCAATTGCTTACTCCTTCACGTTGCGCCACCGAACGCGGGCTGCACGACCAGACGTCGAGCAGGAAATCGGCCTCGTCGTGGCGGGCGATATTGTGCAGTTCCGGGCAGGCGTCGAAGGCGGCGTGGATGGTGTCGGTGTCCAGGCGGCGGTCGGCAAACGGCCGGCGCCAATGGCACAACACCAGCGCGCCGTCGCTGGACAGCGTGCGCACGGCGTGGCCGCGCAACTCATGCAGTTCCGCTTCCGACAGGTAGTAGGCCATCTCGCTGATGACGATCAGGTCGAAGCTGGCGCCGGCCGGCCATTCCTGTGGCATGCGCTGGCAGCGCACGGCCACCTGATTGAGCGCAGCGGCGCCGAGCCGCTTGCGGGTCAGCTGCACTGCGGCCGGCGAGAAATCGCTGGCGGTGATGCGGTCGGCGCGGCGTGTCAGCATGGCCGTCAGTTCACCGTTGCCGCAGGCCGGTTCGAAGGCGTGGCGGTAGTGCGGCTCCGGCAGGCTGGCCAGCAGCAAGGCGCGTTTGCGCTGCTCATACCAGCGCTGGCGCACTTCCCATGGGTCGTCGCTGCGCTCATACAGCTGTTGGAAATGGGCGTTCATATGAAATAGATTTCGTAGGGATGCAGCAGACGTTGCAGCACATGCGGCGGCAGGATGGCTTGCCGGCCGGTGCTGCGGTCGTCCTGCAACTGAGTGTGGAAGCAGGCGATGGCCTGCTGCTTGCGCTGGAGGATGTCGGCGTCGAGCGCCAGGCGGCGCGCGCGCTGCCACGGCACGCGGCGGTCGCCTGGCGCGGCCCAGTGCCAGCTCCACACCGGCATCTCGATCAGCGTCGCGCGGTTGGCGCGGGCGGCCAGCGCGCCAGCCAGGCCGCAGGCTTCGTGGTCGGGGTGGCCATCCTGGCGCCAGGTGGTGAAGACAATGTCGCCGGGTCGCAGCAGTTGCAGCAGCAGGTTGTGCAACTGGTCCAGATTGGCGCCGACCTGGCCGTCGCCGATGCGTGCGCGCAGGATATGCGGCTGAAGGTCCAGTGCCTGCATGGCGGCGGCGGTTTCCTTCGGGCGCAGGCGGCTCAGGTCTTCGGCCGTCAACAGGGTGGAGCCGGGATGGCTGGCGTCGCCGTCGGTGACGGCCAGCAGGACCACCTGGGTGCCCTGGGCGCGCAGCAGTTGCAGCAGGCCGCCGCAGGCCAGCACTTCATCGTCCGGATGCGGTGCGACGATGACGGCGCGGCGTTGGGCCGGGACCAGTTCCGCTGCGGTGATGGGCGGCAGTTCGGCCAGGCCGCGCCAGGCCTGCCAGTCGGCGTCCGGCGTGCCGTGGCCGGCGATGTGGCGCTCTGGTGCATGCGCGGCGCAGCTTGCGGTCGGGGCGGCCGGCGTGGCGGGTACGACTGGCAGGCGCGGTACGTCCGGCATGTGTGCTGCGTGTGCTTGGTTCATAGCGCCCATGGCGCGTCCTCCCTTTGTGTGAGCAGCGCGCCCAAGGCGGCGAGATCGCGTTCGGCATGGCTCTGGCGCAGGAACACCGGCAAATCCGCCGCCAGCCGCGCGAAGCGCTCGTTGCGGCACAGCGGCCCGGCGCCCAGCGCACGGGTGACATGGCTCAGCACTTCGGTGGCCGCCGCTTCGACCGCCAGCCGCAGTCGCATCGCCATGCGGCCGGCGTAGGCTCCCGGCGCCTGGTCGATCGCACGGGCGGTCGCATGCAGCAGGGCGGCGGCGGCGCCCAGGGCCACATCCAGCGCGCCCAGGTGCGCGAGACGGTGCGGGTCCGGCTGCAATAGCGGCGCCGGCGCGTGGCCGGCGCCGGCTGGCGGTTGCGCGCCGGCGCCTTGCCGTCCCGGCTGGGGATGTGCCCGGCCGCCAGCGGCGGCGTGCAGATATTCGGCCAGCGCCTGCGCCGCGCCGTACCAGCAAGCGGCGATGCCGGCCCCGCCGTACCAGAAGCCCGGCCGGCTCAGATATTCGCCCGGCGCACCAACCGGAATTGCCGGCGCATCGTCGAACATCACATCGACGCTGGCGGTGGCCGCCATGCCGACCGCCTGCCAGCCCTCATTCGTGATGGTGACGCCCGGCCCGCGCAAGGCTACCGCCGCCAGCTGCCGCTGGCCTTTGGCGTCTTCACAGCTCACCAGCGCATGACTGAGCACTGCGGCGCCCGAACACCACTGTTTGCGGCCGGCCAGTACAGTCTGACCATCGGCGGCCTGGCGTATCGTCAGACTCACCTCACGCGACTCGGCGCACCACACGCCCCACGATGCGCCGGGCCGCGACGGGCCGTGCAGCTCCGCCAGGATGGCCAACGCATCGGTATGTCCTTCATACAGCTTGGCCAGGCCCAGGTCGTAATGCGCCGCCAGCGCCAGGCACTGCCAGCGCTGCAAGGTCGCGCCGTGCGCCGGCGGCGGCAGTTGATCCTGCCCGGCAGCGATCAAGCTCGCCAGCTGTTCTCCTGGCGTCTGCTGCGGCGCAAGTTGCGCCAGCGCCTGGCGCAGGGTGTGCTCGGATGCATAGGGTGGACGGTCGATTTTCATGGCCCCATGATGTGTCGCGCTCAAAGGGGCTGTCTGTTAGCAGACGCACCCAACAGCCCGCCCTGTCATCGACGGTCGGCGTGTGTTTGCGCACATACCCACGCAGACCGATACGCCATGCTGCAAATGTCGCAATAAAACATAGCTATGCCCATGAACGACTGGATCGATCTGCTGCAATGGCCGGCAATGGTGGTGACAGTGCTGGCTGGACTGCTGGTCGGTTCGACGTCGGCGGGGCGCCGGAAGACCGGCTTTTTTGCCTTCCTGCTGAGTAATGCGCTGTGGATCGGCTGGGGATGGCATGACGACGCCTGGGCGCTGATCGCCTTGCAGCTATGCCTGATCGTGACCAATCTGCGGGGCATCCTGAAAAATGAGGAGTGAAATGGAATCACGCTATCCGATACGCCTGCAACTGAACGGCGAGCCGCGCCAGTTTGAGGCGGAGGCCTGGGTCACGCTGCTGGATCTGCTGCGCGAGCATGCCGGCCTGACCGGCACCAAGAAAGGCTGCGACCACGGCCAATGCGGCGCGTGCACAGTGCTGGTTGGCGACCGGCGCATCAACTCCTGCCTCACGCTGGCGGTGATGCAGGATGGCCAGCAGGTGACCACGGTGGAAGGTCTGTCCGATGGCGCCGCGCTGCATCCACTGCAACAAGCGTTCATCGAGCACGACGCCTTCCAGTGCGGCTACTGCACGCCCGGCCAGCTGTGTTCCGCCGTCGGCCTGATCAAAGAGGGCCAGGCGCACTGCGTGGCGCAGGTGCGCGAGCTGATGAGCGGGAATATCTGCCGCTGCGGCGCCTATCCCGGCATTGTGGCGGCGGTCTCCGAAGTCATGGGACTTACTGCGCGCGAAGACGATTCGAACCGGCCCTACGAGCCAGGCACGGTGCCCGCATGACGCCGATCAGCTACCTGCGCGCCGCCGACATAGGCCAGGCGCTGAATGGCCTCGGTGCAGGGGCGCGCTTCATCGCTGGCGGCACCAATCTGCTCGACCTGATGAAGGAGTATGTGATGCGGCCGGCGGCGCTGGTCGATATCAATGGCCTGCCGCTGGACGCGATCACGCCGGCACCGGAAGGCGGTTTGCTGCTCGGCGCCACCGCGCGCAATGCGGATACCGCCTACCACCCGCTGGTGCGCGAACAATATCCGCTGCTGACGGCCGCCATCCTCGCCGGCGCTTCGTCGCAGATCCGCAACATGGCCAGCAACGGCGGCAACCTGCTGCAGCGCACGCGCTGCCATTACTTCTACGATGTGACCACGCCCTGCAACAAGCGCGATCCGGGCAGCGGTTGCTCGGCCATCGGCGGCCTGACCAAACAGCACGCGATACTCGGCGCCAGTGAGCAATGCATCGCCGTCCATCCGTCGGACATGTGCGTTGCGCTGGCCGCACTGGAGGCAGTGGTGCATGTACGCTCGGCCGGCGGCGAGCGGCAGATTGCCTTTGCCGACTTCCACCGCTTGCCGGACGACCGTCCGCAGCTCGATACCACGCTGGCGGACGGCGAATTGATCACCCATATCGCGCTGCCGCCAGCCACGCAGTTTGCCGCCCACTCCTGCTACCTCAAGCTGCGCGAGCGCGCTTCGTATGCGTTCGCACTGGTGTCGGTGGCGGCCATGCTGGACATCGGCGCCGACGGTGTGGTGCGCGCGGCGCGCCTGGCCCTTGGCGGTGTGGCGCACAAGCCCTGGCGCCTGCCGGCGGCCGAGGCGCTGCTGCTTGGCCGGCCTGCCGGCGCCGGCAGTTTTGCCCAGGCGGCAGATGCGCTGCTGGCGGGCGCGCAGGGCAGAGGGCAGAACGATTTCAAGATCGGGCTGGCGCGGCGCGCCGTGATGCGCGCGCTGGAGCTTGCGGCAGCAGGCAGCTACGACAACACAGGGAGCAAACGTGACGGATCTGATTGAAGCATTGCGCACGCCATCGGCGGACGAAGGAACCGGCGCGGTCCGGATCGGCATGGAAGTATCGCGCGTCGATGGCCGCGACAAGGTGACCGGCCAGGCGCGCTATGCGGCGGAACATCCGGCGGCGGATCTGCTGTACGGCGTGGTGGTGAACAGCGCCATCCCGCGCGGCCGCATCCGTTTTATCCGCACCGATACCGCATTGGCCGTGCCGGGCGTGGTGGACGTGATCACGCATCTGAACCGGCCGAAAATCCGCTCCTTCGACATCTTCTACAAGGACATGACGGCGCCCGGCGGTTCGCCGTTCCGCCCATTGTACGATGACGAGATTCATTACAGCGGCCAGCCGATCGCGCTGGTGGTCGCCGCGTCCTTCGAGGCGGCGCGTTACGCCGCCAAACTTGTCGAAGCGGATTACGAGGTCGAGGCGCACGCCACCGCGCTGCTGGAAAACCGTCAGCGCTCGTACCGGCCAAGCCGCATGAAAGCCGGCTTCACGCCGCCGCCCGATCCCAAGGGCCATGCGGACGAGGTTTGGGAAAAGGCGGCCATCAGGATCGAAGGTGAATATTACAGCGGCGTCGAGCACCACAATCCGCTGGAAATGTTCGCCAGCACCGTGATACGCGGCGCCGACGGCCACCTGACCATCTACGACAAGACACAAAGCTCGCAGAACAGCCGCTGGTATGTGTCCCATGTGTTCGGGCTGTCGAAGGATAAAGTCACCGTGCGCAATCCCTATGTGGGCGGTGCTTTCGGCTCCGGTCTGCGGCCGCAATACCAATTGCCGCTGGCCGTGATGGCTGCGCTCAAGCTGGAACGCTCGGTGCGCGTGGTGCTCACGCGCCAGCAGATGTTCACCTTCGGTCACCGCCCGGAAACGCTGCAACGCGTAAAGCTGGCGGCGCAGGCGGATGGCACGCTGACGTCGATCATCCATGAGGCGGTGGCCGAGACGTCGCGCATGGAGGATTACGTTGAAGTGGTGGTCAACTGGTCCGGCGAACTGTATGCGTGCGAACACGTCCGGCTTGGCTATCATCTGGTGGACCTGGATCACGCCAGCCCGATGGACATGCGTGCGCCCGGCGCCGCGCACGGCGTGCATGCGCTGGAAGTGGCGATGGACGAACTGTCGTACGCGTTGCAGATGGACCCGCTGGCGCTGCGCCTGAAGAACTACGCCGACATCGACCCGGCGCGCGGCCTGCCATACTCCACCAAGGAGCTGCGCGCCTGCTACGAGCAGGGCGCCAGGCGTTTCGGCTGGGACCAGCGTCCGCTGCAACCCGGCAGCATGCGCCAAGGCCGGGAGTTAATCGGCTGGGGCATGGCGACCGGTGTGTGGGACGCGATGCAGATGTTCGCCCGCGCCAGCGCCGTGCTGCACGCGGACGGCTCGCTGGTGGTCAGCAGCGCCGCCAGCGATATCGGCACCGGCACCTACACCGCCATGAGCATCATCGCGGCGGACGCCATGGGCCTGCCGCTGGAGAAGGTGCGCTTCCAGCTGGGCGACTCGACTTTGCCGGTGGCGCCGATCGAAGGCGGTTCGTCGCATGTGGCGACGGTTGGCTCGGCGGTGCAGGGCGTCTGCGAAAAGCTGCAAAAGACGCTGTTCAAACTGGCGAAGCAGCTGCCCGATTCGCCGCTGGCCAAGGCGCGCTTTGCGGACATCGAATTTGCCGGCGGCCAGATACGCATCGCCGCCCGGCCGGATACCGCGATTTCACTGGTGGGCATCATGGCCGGTAGCGAAACCTCCCGGCTGGAGGAGAAATACCTGATGCTGCCGAATATGCTGAAGCAGATGAAGTATCAGCGCTCGACCCATTCGGCGGTGTTTGTCGAGGTGCGGGTGGACCCGGAGTTCGGCACGGTGCGCGTGACGCGGGTGGTCAGCGCGATTGCGGCCGGCCGCATCATCAATGCCAAGACGGCGCGCAGCCAGATTATCGGCGGGGTGGTGTGGGGCATCGGCCAGGCGCTGCACGAGGAAACCCAGTGCGACCACCGGCTGGGGCGCTTCATGAATCATAATCTGTCGGAATATCATGTGTCGGTCAACGCGGATATCCACGACATCGACGTCATCTTCGTGCAGGAGGATGACCGTATCGTCAGCCGCATCGGCGCCAAGGGCGTGGGCGAGATCGGTCTGGTGGGCGTATCGGCGGCGATCAGCAACGCGATCTACCATGCGACCGGACGGCGCGTCCGCAGCACGCCGATGACTCCCGATAAAATAATGCAATAGACTTGCATTTGTGTATAATGCAGCCGACTTGCATTTATTAACGGAGTATTCATGTCGGTTGTTCGTTTTTCGCGCCTGGCGGTGTGCATCGCTGCCGCCTATCCTGTTTTCGCCGTTGCCGACGATGTTGTGGAAATCGTCGGCGCGCGCCAGCCTTACCGCAGCCTGTCGGCCACCGGCGCGACCAAGACCGAGACCGACCTGAAAGACCTGCCGCAAAGCGCGCGCGTGCTGACGGCCGACATGTTGCAGGATGCGGGCGTGAGCCGTTTCGCCGATGCGCTGGACATGGGCAGCGGCATTTCGCGTCAGAGTAACTTTGGCGGCGTGTGGGACAGCTATGCGGTGCGCGGCTTTACCGGCGATCCGAATTACGGCTCCGACTTCCTGATTAACGGCTTCAGCTCCAGCCGGGGCTATAACGGCATGCGCGACAGCGTCAATGTCAGCAGCATCGAGATCCTGAAAGGCCCGGCGGCCGCGCTGTACGGTCGCGGCGAACCGGGCGGCATCATTAATATCGCCACCAGAAAGCCGCTGTTCCAGCCTTCGTACACCGTGAGCCAGTCGCTGTCGTCGCACGACACCTGGCGCACGGCAGCCGATTTGACCGGGCCTTTGAGCGAGACCGTGGCGTATCGCCTGACTGCCGCCTATGAGAAGGGCGACAGCTATCGCGATACTTTGTCGTCCAAGCGTCACATGGTGTCGCCATCGGTGATCTGGCGTTTGTCGCAGGACACGACGCTGTCGTATGAGCTGGAGGCCTTCGAGCAGCAGGCTTACTTCGACCGCGGCGTGCTGGCGGTCAAAGGCGCGTTGGGATTGATACCGAATTCGCGTTTCCTTGGCGAGAAAGCCGATGGTCCGATGACGGTGAAATCCACCGGTCACCAGCTGTTTGTGCAGCATGACTTCAGCAATGGCTGGTCGCTGCAAAGCGGCCTGTCGTATCGCAGCAGCGAGATGGTCGGCTTCTCGACCGAGGCTTCGGCCTTGCAGGCCGACGGCCGTACGCTGTGGCGCCAGCGCCGTTATCGCGACTTTTCAGCGCAGGACTGGTCTGGCCGCGTGGAGTTGCTGGGCAAGCTGGGCGCGCATCATCTGCTGGTGGGAGTGGACGGCTACCGTTTTGTCGACGACCGCCTGCAATTGCGCAAGAACCCGAATGCGGCGGCGCCATATGCGATCGATATCTACGCGCCGGTGTACGGCGGCACGCAGCCGACCGCGCTCGGTGCTTCGATCAATACCCGCGAACAGCAATGGCAGACTGCCGTCTACGCGCAGGACCAGATCGACCTGAGCGCGCAGTGGAAGGCGCTGCTGGGCGTGCGCCGCGATTCGTATCGCCAGACCATCACCAATTACAATCGCGCCAGCTTGCAGAACCATCAGACGCTGGACACCACCAGCCCGCGCGCCGGTATTGTCTACCAGCCGGACAAGCAGGTTTCCTTATACGCCTCGGCAGGCAAGTCGTTCCGCCCCAACAGCGGCATCGGCATCAATAACGAATCGTTCCCGGCCGAGAGCAGCCGCGCCTACGAGGCGGGAGTGAAGTTCGATAGCGCCGACGCGAAGATCAGCAGCACGCTGGCCGTGTATTCGATCAAGAAGGAGAACGTGCTGACGCTGAATCCAGTCGACACCAACTTCTCGCTGGCGGCCGGTGAGGTGGGCAGCAAGGGCGTGGAGCTGGATGTGGCGGGCGAGATCGCGCGCAAGCTGCAGCTGTCGTTCTCGTATGCGTACACCGACGCCAAGGTCCTGCGCGACAACGTGCTGGCGGTCGGCGGCAAGCTGGCGAATGTGCCTAAACAGGCGGCCAACCTGATGCTGGTGCAGGAGTTCGGCTTGGACGGCGGCGCGCGCGCCTCGTTCGGCGGCGGCGCCAACTACGTCGGCGAGCGCAATGGCGATGTGGCGGTCAGCAGCACCTTCAAGCTGCCGGCATACACCACGGCCAAGCTGGTGTCGTCGTACGCGCCGTCGAAGAAGCTGCGCATTTCGCTGGATATCGATAACCTGTTCGACAAAGTCTATTATCCGAGTTCCTATCAACAGACCTGGGTGGCGCCCGGCGAGGATCGGCGTGTCACCTTGAAAGTGGAATACAAGTTATGAGCGGCGCCAGCACGCGCGCTGCGCGCGTGGCGTCGATCGACGTCATGCGTGGCCTGGTGATGATGATCATGATGGTGGATCATGTGCGGGAGGCATTCTTCCTGCACCACCCGGTCAGCGATCCGATGAAGCTGGCAGAGACCGATCCGGCGTTCTTCTTCGGCCGGATCGCGGCCCATTTGTGTGCGCCGGTGTTTGTGTTCCTTACCGGCCTGTCCGCGTGGCTGTATGCGCATCCGTCATCCGGTCCGCGCTCGCCGGCCGGCTTCCTGTTCAAGCGCGGCCTGTTCCTGATTCTGCTGGAGATCACCCTGATCACCGGGGTGTGGGCAGTCCAGCTGTCGCCGACGACTGTTTATTTGCAGGTCATCTGGGCCATCGGCTTGTCAATGATCGCGCTGGCGGCCCTGCACCGGCTGCCGCGCGGCGTACTGATTGCGCTTGGATTGATCATCGTGTTCGGCCACAACCTGCTGACGCCGATCTCGTTCCAGCCGGGGGATGCGGGCTATCTGCCCTAGACCATCCTGCATGACCGCGGCTTCCTGGTCAGCGAGGGGCTGGTAAGGATCAAGATCAGCTATCCGCTGCTGCCGTGGATAGGCGTGATTGTGCTGGGCTATGCAGTCGGCCCGTGGTACGCGTCGGCCACCGCGCCGGAGCGGCGTCGCAGCTTGCTGCTGCGTGCCGGTGTCATCGCCCTTGCATTGCTGGCGGTACTGCGCGGCTTCAACATCTACGGCGAGACTTTGCCATGGGAGCCGGGGGAGGACGCGCTGCACAGCGTGATGTCGTTCCTGAATCTGACCAAATACCCGCCTTCGCTGGCTTTCCTGCTGCTGACGCTGGGCGTCGGGCTGCTGGTGCTGGCCTGGCTGGAACAGCGTGATAACTGGTTCCTGCGAGTTAGCGCCGTATTCGGCGCTGCGCCGATGTTCTATTATCTGCTGCACCTGTATCTGCTGTTGGCCTTGCAGTTGACGGCGCTAGCCGTGCTGGGCGCAAACCATGGCGCGCGCCATGAGTTCGACAGCTATTGGCCGGTTTGGGTCATGAGCGCGCTGCTGGTTCCGCTGCTGTACTGGCCGTGCCGCGCCTTCGGAAACTTCAAGCGCCGCACCACGATGGCCTGGGTGCGCTATTTCTGAGCCAGCTGCTGCTGCATGAATTCGACGCACACGCGCACCTTGGCGGAACCCGCAAGCCGTTGCGGGTAGACCGCCCAGACGTTGGCGCTCTGGGTGTACTGGGGCAGTATTGGTACAAGTTCGCCACTGTCCAGGTGCGGTTGGGCATCCCACTGCGAGCGCAGTACGATGCCCGCACCGGCCACCGCCCATTGCAGGGCGATCTCGCCGTGATTGCTGGATAGCGATCCGGTCACTTTTACCGTTTCTTGCGCGCCGCCGCCGGCGCGCAGCGACCATACGCCGAACGGCAGGTCGCGCTCCTTGATCGCCAGGCAGTTGTGGCCGGACAGCTCCTGCAGGTTGCGCGGCGTGCCGTGCCGCTTCAGGTAGGCCGGCGAGGCGCACAGGATGCGATGGTTCGCCATCAGCTTGCGGGCGATGAGATGCGACGCGATGTCGTCGCCAATGCGGATGTCGAGGTCGAATCCTTCGGCCACGATGTCGACCAGGCGATCAAACACTTCAAAACGCACTTGCAAGGTCGGATGCGCAGCCACCAGGCGCGCCACCACTGGCGCCACCACATTGCGCCCGAAGCCGAAGCTGCTGCTGATGCGCAGCAGGCCGCGCGGCACCTGGCGGCGTTCTGAAACCTCATGCAGCAGGCTGTCGAGATTCTCCAGGATAGTGGTGGCGTGGGCGTAGACTTTCTCGCCGTCCTCGCTGACCACCACCCGCCGCGTGCTGCGGTGGAACAGGCGCACGCCCAGCATCTGCTCAAGGATGCCGATACGCTTGCTGACGTAGGCGGGCGACATGCCCAGCTCTTCGGCCGCCGCCGCGAAGCTGGCCTTGCGCGCGGCGGTGGTAAATACGCGCAGGTCTTCGTTATCGATACGTTTATCCACGATTCGTGTTTTATGTATTCACAATTCGGTTGATTATAAACGAGGCGAATCGGTTTATGCTGTGGCTTTCCATGAGGAGAGCAGTGATGAAAGTACATAAGATCGCGGTGCTGGCGGGCGACGGCATCGGCAAGGAAGTGATGCCGGAGGGGATGCGCGCGGTGCAAGCGGCCGCGCGCCGCTTCAATTTCGGCGTCGAGTGGACGACGTTCGAGTGGCCAAGCTGCGAGTATTACCTGAAGCACGGCATGATGATGCCAGACGACTGGAAGGACCAGCTAAAAGACTTCGATGCGCTGTTCTTCGGCGCAGTGGGCTGGCCCGATACAGTGCCGGACCATGTGTCGCTGTGGGGATCGCTGCTGAAGTTCCGCCGGCAGTTCGACCAGTACATCAATCTGCGCCCGGTGCGCTTGCTGCCCGGCGTGCCTTGTCCGCTGGCGAACAAGCAGCCTGGCGATATCGACATGGTCATCGTGCGCGAAAATACGGAAGGCGAGTATTCAAGCGTCGGCGGCCGCATGTTCGAGGGCACCGACCGCGAGTTCGTGCTGCAGGAAGCCGTCTTCACCCGCACCGGTGTCGACCGTGCGCTGAAGTTCGCCTTCGAGCTGGCACAGAAGCGGCCAAAGAAGCATCTGACCTCGGCCACCAAGTCGAACGGCATCTCGATCAGCATGCCGTACTGGGATGAACGGGTGGATGCGCTGGGCGTGGACTATCCGGAGGTCCGGCACGACAAATACCATATCGATATCCTGGCCGCGCGTTTCGTGCTGTCGCCGGAGCGTTTCGACGTGGTGGTGGCGTCCAATCTGTTCGGCGACATCCTGTCCGACCTTGGGCCGGCATGCGCCGGCACCATCGGCATCGCGCCGTCGGCCAACCTGAATCCGGAGCGCAGCTTCCCGTCGCTGTTCGAACCGGTGCACGGTTCGGCGCCGGACATCTACGGCCAGAATATCGCCAACCCGATCGCCATGGTCTGGTGCGGCGCGATGATGCTGGATTTCCTCGGTCACACCGATGCGCACGACGCGATTGTGGCGGCGGTGGAGCGCTGCCTGGTGGACGGCCCGCGCACGCCGGACATGGGCGGCGCCGCCAGCACCACCGAGGTGGGCATGGCGATCGCCTCGCTCATTTAGTATCGATCAACGGCTTTACGCTGAAGCCGTGCACCAGTATCGACAGCATGATCACGCCCAGCGCGATGCCGGTCAGCTGCTGCGCCATATTGGGCGGCAGGCCGGCTTCGATAGCGTATACCAGATAGAAGATCGAACCGATGCCGCGCACGCCGAACCAGCCTATCAAGGCGCGCATGCGCTTGCCGGTGCCGCTGCCCATCAGGCCCACATAGACGGACAGCGGCCGAGCCACCACGAACAGGAAGGCGGCGACGCCGATGGTCTCATAGGGCAGATCGCGCAGCGAGATCATGCCGCCCAACAGTAGCACCAGCGTCAGTTCCGACAAGCGTTCCAGGTGTTCCTTGAAGACCAGCGTTTCCGCGCTGACCACCATAGGCACATCCTTGTTCGGGCTGGCCTGTGCGACGTCGGACTTGGCCAGCTCGGGTTCGCGCAGTCCCTGGCGGTCCTTGGGGGCGCCGGCCAGTTTCAACTCGGTCTGGCGCAGCGCCACGGCGGCGAAGAACACCGCGAGGAAACCGGAAGCCTTGATCAGGCTCGTGATGCCAAACACGATGGCGATCAACCCCAGGCCCACCAGATCGTCCATGATTTCGTGGCGCGGTTCCAGCACGCGCAACCGCCAGCCCAGCCGCGCCAGGCCGGCGCCGGCGATCACGCCCACCACCACCGCAGCGCCGGTGGACCAGAGCACGTCCACCAACAGCCAGCGCCACAGATGGTCGCCGGCCTCGCCCATGTGCAGCATGCCGAGGCCCAGCAGCACGAAGGGGAAGGCGCTGCCGTCGTTCATGCCGGCTTCGCAGGTGAGGTTGAAGCGCAGTTCGTCCTTGTCGCCGGCATGGCGCACCTGCACGTCGGTGGCCAGCACCGGATCGGTGGGCGCCAGTATGCCGCCCAGCAGCACGGCAGCGCCGGCCGACAGATGCAGGACGTAGTAGGCAAACAGCGCCACCAGGCCGACGGTCAGCGCCATCGACAGCCAGGCCAGGCGCAGCGGCGCGTTCCAGCGCGCCAGTGTGAACGGCACGGGCATCTTGATGCCGGCGGAGAACAGGGAAATCAGCAGCGCGACTTCGGCCAGCATCTCCAGCAAGCCGGATTCCTTGGCCGGATTGAAGTTGAACAGGTTGAGGCAACTGGGGCCAAGCAGCAGGCCGACGCCAAGGTAGACGATGGCGGAGGTGAACGGCGAGCGCGAAATCGTCGTTGCCGCCAGGCCGCGCGCCAGCATCAACAGGCCAATCAGCAGTATCCATTGGTTGGGGTTCATGGCGTCTCCTTTGGCGCCGGTGCGGCGTCAGCGGCGCTGATCAGGATAGCGCTCCAGCGTGGCGATCTCGCGGCCGGAGACCATGAATTCGCCGTCGCCCCGGTAGTGCAGTGTTTTCGGCAGCCTGGGCGTGGTGGCAACGTGTGCGCGCACAATCTCCCACACAAACAGCGGGTGACTGGGATTCGGATGCGCATCGGCCAGCCGGCATTCGAAGCTGGCGTAGCATTCGGCGATCAACGGCGCGGCCACCAACTGGCCCGCCACGGCGCTCAGCCCGAACCGATGGAATTTGTCGGTGTCGGCGCCGCTGCAATTGCCGATGCCGATAATCTGTTCCAGCAGGTCGGCGGTGGGCAGGTTGATGACACATTCGCCGCTGCGCTTGACCATATCGTAACTGTGGTTGCCCTGGTCGATGTAGCAGCCGAACAGCGCCGGCGTAAAGCCGATCATCATGTGCCAGCCCATCGTCATGATATTGGTTTTGCCCTGCCACGCGGAACTGACCAGCACCACCGGGCCAGGCTCCAGCAGGCGGCGCGCATTGGCCACATCAAAAGGCTGCTTGCGGTATTTTTTCATCATGGTCGAAGATTAGGCGTATTTCTTGAGGAAGTCTGTGGGGTAGGGCACCGTGAAGCGGTTATACTGGGCGTCACCATGAAAAAACTCCTGCTGTCCCTGTTCGGCGCGCTGCCCTTGCTGGTCTCGGCCGCGCCTTGCCTGCCCGCCGCTGCGTTGCTCAGGCTCGATTCGCAATACGAAGAGGCGCTGCGCGTCGGCGATGTGCCGATGCTGCGCGCGCTGCTGGCCGATGAGTATGTGTGGGTGCATACGCTCGGCACGCAGATCGAGACCCGCGACATCCTGCTGGCGCGGCTGGCGAAGCCTGTTGTGTACAAGGCCCGCAGTACCAGCGATGTGCATGTGCACGAGCAGGGCGATACCTCGGTGGTGCGCGGTGTCAGTACCACCGAGCAGTGGAATCCCGACGGCGCCACCTTCCGCAGCAACCGCTATCAGTTCATGCGTACCTATGTGAACGTGGCGGGCCAATGCAAGCTGCTGTCTGTACAAACTATGAATCTGAAGTGATGAATGATCTGAGTATCAACGCCGTTTCCGGCGTGGCGCTGTCGCGTGCCGAACTGGAAAGCCATCTCGCGCAAGGCGTGCGCCGTTTCGAAGGCTGCGCCTTCGATGACGAGGATCTGTCGCGCCTTGACCTGCAAGGCGTGACGTTTGAACGCTGCACTTTTGCCGGCGCCGTGCTGTTTGCCTGCAAGCTGGCCCGTTCCCACTGGCTGCGCTGCCGCGCCGGCGGCGCCGACCTGGAATCGGTCGATGCGGTGGATGCGCGCTTCGACGGCTGCGACCTGAATAACACCAAATGGCGTCGCGCGAAACTGGCGTCCGCCGCGTTCCACGGCAGTAAGCTAACCGGCGCTTCGTTTGAAGAAGTGTCGCATCTGGGCATACACTTCGAGGAGTGCCTGCTGATCGGTGCGGACATGCGCGGCTTCTCGTTCCGCAAGGCGGTGCTGAAACAGCTGGATTTTTCGGATGCCTATCTGTCCGGCTGCGATTTCCGCGATGCGGTGTTTGAAGGCGGCAGCCTGCGCAACGCGGTGCTCAAGCTGGCCAGGTTCCAGGGCGCGGACCTGCGCTCGGCGAGTATTGAGGGTGTTAAGCTGACAGAAGCAGGCTTGTTCAAAGGCGCGACCATCTCGCACAGTCAGGCGGCAGCCTTCCTGCGCGAGCTCGATCTGATCGTTATCTAGCCTCTTCCTCGCGCAACTGTGTGCTCATGCCATCGCAGCTGTCCGACCATGCGGTCAGCCACTGCGGCATGGCCGGCGACTGTTCCGGCAGGCCCAGGTCGCGCACGATGTCGGCCGGCGGCACCGTGCCTTTGGACGAGCGGAACACGCCGCGCATCACCACCACCCCGGCCACGCGGCCGTCCTTGACGAAGCGGTGTTCGAGGAAGCTCCATTTTTCATCCCAGCCCAGCATGCGGGTGTGGATTTCAAATGTCTCGAACAGTTTCAGCTCGCGCCGGAACTTGCCCCAGGCATCGCCGACGATGGGCACGGCCTTGTGGCGCATGGCGGTGCGGAAGGCGCCGGTCTTCAGCACATAGTCCATGCGGCCGATGTCGGCCAGCGTGAAGTAACGGCCGTTGGTGACGTGGCGGTTCAGATCAAGGTCGAGCGGCCACACGCGCATGCGCACGACGGTGGTGGAAAACGGGTCGGCGGGCTTGCGCCATGGACGCTTGAGCAGCATCCAGATCAGTCGGAACCAGAGATTCATAGTGTACAGGTGAGTAGAGGATCGCCACCACTATAGGCGATGCGTTTCTGTTAAGGTAGGTGCGGAAATGACTTTTTTCATGCGAAATCCGCCATGCACATCACTTTACTGTTTGCCGACCAATGCTCGGCCGCCAGCGCCGCTACCGCGCTGGAAATTCTCACCGCTGCCAACCTGTTCGCCGAACGGCAGGTGTTCGAGATCGTGACCGCGTCGCTGGACGGCAAACCGGTGACCACGCTGCGCGGCCAGACCTTGCAGCCGGAGGCGGCGCTGGACGATGTCGCCCACACGGACCTGGTGCTGATCCCCGGCTTCCTGTTCACGCTGCGCGAGGCCTTGCCCGGCTTCGGCCGCTATGGCGACTGGCTGCGCAGGCAGCACGCACAGGGCGCGGTGCTGGCGACCATGTGCACCGCCACTTTTCTACTGGCGGAGAATGGCCTGCTGTCGGGCGCGCGCGCCACCACGCACTGGGCGTTCGCGGAACTGTTCCGCAAGCGCTATCCGGATGTGCTGCTGGACGAGCGGCAGAACTTGTGCGAAGACAATCGCCTGATGACCAGCGGCGGCGCCAGCGCGGCCATGGACCTGCTGTTACATCTGATTCGCCGTTACGGCTCGCTGGAGCTGGCACAGAAGTGCAGCCGCTATCTGCTGATCGACAACGCCCGCAGCGAGCAGTCGGTGTACGTGCTGTGGTCGATGCCGAAGAGCCATGGCGACGCCGATATCCTGCGCGTGCAGAACTGGCTGGAAGAGCACTACGATAAGCCGCTGTGCATGGACGAACTGGCGCCACGCTTCGGCTTCGGCGTGCGCAACTTCATCCGCCGTTTCAAGGAAGCCACCGGCTACACGCCGCTGACTTACCTGCAAACGCTGCGCCTGGAGAAGGCCAAGCATCTGCTGGAGTCGACCCGCATGAGCCTCGACAGCATTACCTTCAAAGTGGGATACGAAGACAGTAACTCGTTTCGCCGGCTGTTTCAGCAGCGGGTGGGGCTGCTGCCTGCGTCGTACCGGAAGAAGTTCCAGCCGCAGGCAGCATGAGGGACAGGCTTAGTTCAGCAGCGAGCGTTGGCGGGCGTAGGTGAAATAGATCACCAGGCCGATCGCCATCCAGATGCCGAAGGCAACCCAGGTGTGCCAGCTCAGGTAGGCCATCAGCGTAACGCAGAAGATGACCGCCAGCGCAGGAATCACCGGCACGCCTGGGCAACGGAAGGCACGCGGCAGGTCCGGGCGTTTTTTGCGCAGGATGACCACGGCGATCGACACCAGCGTGAACGCGGCCAGCGTGCCGATGTTGACCAGCTCACTCAGGACGTTCAGCGGCACGAAGGCGGCCATCAGGCCAAACACGATACCCACCAGCCAGGTGGCGAGGAACGGCGTCTGGTAGCGTGGATGGACCTTCGACAGGCGCGCCGGCAGCAGGCCGTCGCGCGACATGGCGTAGATGATGCGGGTCTGGCCATAGGCCATCACCAGGATCACGGTGGTCATGCCGAGGATCGCGCCGAGGTCGACGAAGCCGGCGAACCAGTTTTCACCGGCACGTTGCAGCGCCAGCGTGACCGGGTGGTCGATGCCGAGGAATTCCTTGTACGGCACGATGCCGGTCATGATCGCCGAAACGATCACATACAGCACGGTGCAGCCGGCCAGCGAACCGATGATGCCGATCGGCAGATCGCGCTCCGGGCGCTTGACTTCTTCCGCCGCAGAGGTGACGGCGTCGAAGCCGATGAAGGCGAAGAACACCAGCGCCGAGGCGCTCAGCATGCCGTTGATCCCGTACGGCATGAATGGGGTCCAGTTGGCGGGCGTCACATGGCGCGCGCCGACGGCGATGAACAGCAACACCACGCCGATCTTGATGATCACCATGACGTTGTTCAGGCGCGCCGATTCGCGCACACCGATACTCAGCATCGCGGTCAACAGCAGCATGATGCACAGCGCCGGCAGGTTGATGATGGTCTCCACGCCGGGTACGGCGCCTGGCGCTGCGGTCAACGCGGCCGGCAGGTGCCAGCCGAAACCGGACATCAGCGACTGGAAGTAGCCGGACCAGCCGACCGATACGGCCGATGTGGCCAGGCCATATTCGAGCAGCAGGTCCCAGCCGATCATCCACGCGGCCAGTTCGCCCAGCGTGGCGTAGGAGTAGGTGTAGATGGAGCCGGCCACCGGCACGGTGGAGGCAAATTCAGCGTAGCACAGCGCGGCGAAGCAGCAGGCCAGCGCCGCTACGACAAACGACAACGTCAGCGCCGGGCCGGCGGTGACAGCACCGGTACCGGTCAGCACGAAGATGCCAGTGCCGACGATGGCGCCGATGCCCATCAAGATCAGGTCGAAAGGACCAAGTACCTTTGCCAGTCCGCCGGGCTTCTTTGCGTTGGCGATCATGTCATCCAGATTCTTCGTTCTAAAAAGGCTCAAAATAGCTCCAGTGCTTTTTTGTGTTTTATGGTGTGTGCCAAGGCGGGCCTTGTGGGCTGCTGTTTGGGCAAGCGGGAATAATACAGCATGTTTTCCGCATTTCCGAGCTTGTTGTTTTATCTGTATCAGATAGTTTCAGGGGCTGGACAAGAGCACTGAAATGTAGAGCATAAAGCGGTCTTCGAGGCGCGCCAGATCCAGGCCGGTGATCTCGCCGATGCGGCGCAGACGATAGTCCAGCGTGTTGCGATGGATATGCAGCGCTTCGGCGGTGGCGGCGGGATGGCCGTCGTGCGCGAACCAGGCCGCCAATGTGCGCTGCAGCATGTCCTTGTTCTTGCCGAGCTTTTCGATCGGTGCGCGCAACTGCTCGCCTTGCCAGCCAGTGTTCAGGCCCGAGAGCAGTACAGGCAGCGCATGCTCGTAGTAGCTGTACAGGCGCTGGCCACTACGGTTGCTGTCGCGCGAGCGGCCGATGCGGGCGGCAGTCTTGGCGCTGTGGTAGGAAGTGGCCACGCCGGTGATGCCTTGCAGCGCGATGCCCATGGTGAGGGTATGTGCTTGCGGGCACAGCTCGCGCAGCAGGGCCGCGAGGGCGGCATGCTGCTTATCCTGAAAGTCGAGAATCGCCAGTTCCTGCGGGCCGGCGGCGGCCGTCAGCGCGGATGGCAGGCGTGCTTGCAGCCGCAGTTGCAGGCCTTGCAGATCTGCTGGTGCCGGTGCGTTGGGGCCGTCATCCAGTTCAAGCAGGTACACGGCGTGCGGCTGCTCGAAGCTGACGCCGAGCCGGTGCGCCCATGCGTGCAGGTCCGCCTGATCGGCGCCGGCGCGCTCCGCGTTGATGAGGTTCAGCACAAAGGCTTCGCGGTAGCGCGAGTCGCGTTGCAGTTCCCCGGCCAATTGTGCCTGTTCGAGTATCATCTCTGCCGTAAGGCGTACCAGCTCGCCGAACTGGCGTACTTCGTCCGGCGCGCCGCTCAGGCCTACCGCACCGCACAATTGACCATGCACCGTCAGCGGCAGATTGATGCCCGGCTGCGCGCCGTGCAGGTTGCGCGCGCTGGCCTGGTCGATTTCCACCGTCAGCTTCTTGGCCAGGGCCAGCATCGCGCCGGCATGCAGCTCGCCCAGGCGGGCCGGATTGCCGCTGGCGATGATGCTGCCAGTGGCGTCCATGACGTTGACGTTGTAGGGAATGATGCGCATGGTGCGGGTAACAATATCCTGCGCCAGTGCCGTGCTTAAAATATCCATGTCCGCCATTTTAGGGCATTTGCACAAGAAGTGATGCGGTGGCTCCTGAAAATTGGGGCGTCTGGCCAATGCTTTTTTGTGATCGATTCCAGATAATCGCGGATATTCATTAAAAGACACTGGAGACTCGCATGTCCATACTCGACGGCGCCTATAAAAAGGCCAGCTGGCACCTGATTCCGTTCATCTTCGTTTGCTACCTGTTTAATTATCTTGACCGGGTCAACGTCGGCTTCGCCAAGCTGGAGATGCTGGATGCGCTCAAATTAAGCAATACTGTTTACGGATTAGGCGCGGGTATTTTCTTTATCGGCTATGTGCTGAGCGGCGTGCCGAGTAACCTGATCCTGCACAAGATCGGCGCGCGCCGCTGGATTTCGGTGATGATGATCGCGTGGGGCGGCTTGTCCGCCTGCATGCTGTTCGTCACCACGCCTACTTCTTTCTATGTGCTGCGCTTCTTCACCGGCGTGGCGGAAGCCGGCTTTTTCCCCGGCATGGTGCTGTACTTCACCCACTGGTTCCCGACGCAAAAGCGCGGCAACGTGATGGCGCTGTTCATGTCGGCGATTCCGATCTCGGGCCTGATCGGCGGCCCGCTGTCCGGCTGGATGCTATCGCACTTCTCGGCCGGGCAGGGCGGCATGATGGCCTGGCAGTGGCTGTTCCTGCTGCAGGGTTTGCCGACCGTGCTGCTGGGCGTGGGGGTCTACTTCTATCTGAATGACGGCATTGCGCAAGCCAGCTGGCTCAGCGCTGAAGAGAAATCCGCCATGCAGGCCGCGTTGGACGCCGACGAGCGGCAGCGCGCCGCCACCAGCACCGCCGGCGATTCCTTCGGCGCTGTGCTGCGCAACGGCAGCGTATGGATGCTGGGCGCGATCTACTTCTGCATCCAGATGGGCGTCTACGCGATCAACTTCTGGCTGCCGTCGATTATCAAATCGCTGGGCTTCGATAGTGCCGTCACGGTGGGCTGGCTGAGCGCCGTGCCCTACCTGTTGGCCGCCATCTTCATGGTGTGGGCCGGCCGTTCGGCCGACAAGCATCATGAGCGCCGCCTCCATGTATCGCTGCCGATGGTCATGGGCCTGCTCGGCCTGATGCTGGCGGCGAACTTCTCCAGCAATGCGCTGATCGTGATGGTGGGCCTGAGCATGGCGACCATGGGCGCGCTGGCCGCGCTGTCGCAGTTCTGGTCCCTGCCGGCGGCTTTCCTTGGCAGCGCGGCGGCTGCGGGCGGCCTGGCGCTGATTAATTCGCTGGGCCAGATCGCCGGTTTCGTCAGCCCGTTCCTGGTCGGCTGGATCAAGGACGCCACCAACAGCACCGACACCGCACTGTATATTTTGTCCAGCGTGCTGCTGCTTGGTGCGATACTGGTGCTGCGCATTCCCGCCAAACTGGTCAACCGCTAAGAGCATCACATGAAAATAGTCATAGCACCCGATTCGTTCAAGGAGAGCCTGACGGCAATGGCCGTGGCCAACGAGATCGAGGCGGGCTTCCGCGACATCTTCCCGGACGCCGAATACCGCAAGCTGCCGGTGGCGGATGGCGGCGAAGGCACGGTGCAGGCGATGATCGACGCCAGCGGCGGCAAGCGCATCGCCTTGCGCGTCACCGGCCCGCTGGGCGAGCAGGTCTCGGCCTTTTATGGCCTGATGGGCGATGGCCAGACCGCAGTGATCGAAATGGCCGCCGCCAGCGGCCTGGAACTGGTGCTGCCGTCACAGCGCAATCCGCTGCGCACCACCAGCTTCGGCACCGGTCAGTTGATCATGAACGCGCTGAATGCCGGCGCGCGCCGCTTCGTGCTGGGCGTCGGCGGCAGCGCCACCAATGACGGCGGCGCCGGTATGCTGCAAGCACTGGGCGGCCGTTTGCTGGACGCCACCGGCGCCGACCTTGCACCTGGCGGCGGCGCGCTGAATATGCTGGACCGCATCGACTTGTCCGGCCTCGATGCGCGCATCAAGGATTGCGTGTTCGAGGTGGCCTGCGACGTCAGCAACCCGCTGGTCGGACCGCAGGGCGCGTCGGCCATCTTCGGCCCGCAGAAAGGCGCGACGCCGGAAATGGTGGCGCGGCTGGACGACAACCTGCGCCACTACGCCAGCGTCATCGCACGCGACCTCGGTCGCGATGTGGCGGCCGTGCCGGGCGCCGGCGCGGGCGGCGGCATTGGCGCCGCCATGCTGGTGTTCCTGGACGGCAGCCTGCGCCCGGGCAGTGAGATCGTGGCCGATGCGGTCGGCCTGGACGCGGCGGTGGCCGACGCCGACCTGGTCATCACGGGTGAGGGCCGGGTCGACGGCCAGACCGTCAACGGCAAGACACCGGTGGGTGTGGCCCGCGTGGCCAAGCGCCACGGCAAGCCGGTGATCGCCATCGGCGGCTCGCTCGGCGCCAATGCGGCGGCAGTGCACCAACATGGCATCGATGCGGTATTCGGCTCGGTCAGCCGTCCCTGCACCGTGGACGAGGCGCTGGCGGCGGCCGCCGTCAATGTGCGCAACGCCGCGCGCAACATCGCTGCCGCGATACGGCTGGGTATGTATCTCTAGAAGCGATAACTAAAATGAAGGCTGCCATCACCGTTTGGTGATCCCAGTTTTTTCTAACAAGCTTATTTGGATTTGTTCGTTTTATTACGCTGGCCGGCGGCTTATATTGACGGTCATGAGTACCGTTTCCTTTGCCTCCGCCGCGCGTGACCAATTCCTTGGCGGCGAATTCCGCCGCAGCTATGGCTGGCTAACTGCCAGCATGCATCGCCTGGTTGGCTCGCGCAACGACGCCGAGGATCTTGCCGCATCGGCCTTCACGGAGCTGGCCGCGATGCAGGATGTCAGCCATATCCGCCAGCCGCGCGCGCTGCTGACCACCATCGCCCGGCGGCTGACTTATGAGTTCTGGCGGCGGCGCGATCTGGAGCGCGAGTATCTGGAACAACTGGCGCTGGCGCCCGAGTTCTCGGACGCGTCGCCGCAAGATATCTGCGAAGCGATCGACGAACTGCTGCGCATCGACGCCGCACTGCAAGGCATCGGCGCCAAGGCACGCGAAGCCTTTATCCTGAGCCAGTTCGAGGAACTGGGCTACGCTGAAATCGCCGAACGTCTGCAGGTCTCGGTCAGCATGGTGCGCAAGTACATGGCGCAGGCCTTGAGCGCCTGCTGTGCGCTGACATGAAGCTGGCGCCGGCCGAGCATCAGGCGGTAATGTGGGAAGTCCGCTTGCGCGAAGGCGATGTCGGCGCCTCGGTGCTGAATGAATTCGACCACTGGCGCAGCGCCGAAGCGGCCAACGAACAAGCCTGGAATGCCTTGCAGCAGCGGCTGTCGCGCATAGGCGGCGCGCGCGCCCACGACTGCCTGGCCATGGCGCGGGCCTTGCGCACGCCCGCCATCGAGCGGCGCCGGGCTTTGCGCGCAGCGTTCGGCATGCTGGTGCTGGGCTGCGGCGCCTGGAGCATTCGCGAGGGCATGCACGGCCTGGGGCTGGATGCCGACTGGCAGAGCGCCGTCGGCGAACGCGGCGAGGGCAGGCTGGCGGATGGCACGCCGCTGACTTTCGACGCCAACAGCCGCATTTACCTGGCAGGCAGCGCGCAAAGCCCGCTGCTGAATCTTCACCAGGGGCAGGTTCTGGTCAAATCGTGGCCGCAGCGCGACGATTTACTGACCGTTGCCACCAGCCATGGCAGTGTCTCCACCGAGGGCGCCGTTTTCAACGTCGGCAAGCTGCACGAGCGCAGCATGGTGTCGGTCAGCAGCGGCAGCGCATTGTTGCGGCCACAGGGCGGCAGGCCGGTGCTGGTGTTTGCCGGCGATACCTTTTACTTCGATCACCAGGGAGCGCGGCAGACCGAGATGCCTTTCGGCGCGGCCAGCGCATGGGTGCGCGGCGTTTGCGTGGCGGACCGCATGCCACTGGCCGAGCTGCTGGACATCTTCGGCCGTTACCGCAAAGGGCTGCTGCGCGTCAGCGGCAGCGCGGCTGCGCTGCAGATCAGCGGCGTGTTCCGGTTGGAAGATATCGAGCGCGCGCTGTGGCAGGTGGTGGACATTCTTCCGGTCCGCATGCAGCGCTACGGCGCTTATCTGACCGTTTTCAGCGCGGTCTGAAAAATATATTCAAATCTGGTGTCACTTTTCGATTTTCGCTGCACATGGTTGTTGAAGCGCCTCGATCGAGGCGCCATAACTTGTGAGGCACGTTTTGCAGAGACCACAGCACATCCTGGCCATCCTGGCCGTGACCCAGTTACTCGCCCTGCCAGCCGCCATGGCGCAGGATGCGACCCGCCATCAGTATCAGCTGGCTGGCGCGCCGCTGGACAAGACCCTGCTGCGCATCGCCGCCGAAAGCGGCGTGGCGCTGGCTTACGATCCCAAACTGGTGGAGTCGGCGCGTTCGGCGCCGGTCAACGGCACTTACAGCGCCACCGAAGCAATCAACCGCGCACTGGACGGCACCGGCTTTGAACTGGTGAGCACCAGTGGCGGTCGCACGCTGACCATCCGCCGCGCGCTGATTGTCCCCGCCGCCGCGCGTCCGGCCGTACAGCCCTTGATGACGCCGGTGGCCTTGCGCGCCGCGCCGGTGGCCGCCGCTGCAGCAGCGGCGCCGAACACCGAGCTGCTGGCGCGCGTGACGGTGCAGGGCGCCAGGCATCCGGGCGTCAATCCCGATTCGGACGATGTGCAGCGCGCCCCGACGTCGTCGTATCGCGTCAGCGGCGAGGAACTGGAGGAGCAGAACCTGACCACGCTGGAAGACTTGCAGCAGCTGGTGCCGGGCCTTGTTATCCAGAGCACCGATCCGTCGGACACGCAGATTTCCATTCGTGGTGTCGGCGATGGCGGCGGCCAGGCCAGCGGCGACCAGAATATCGGCATGCCTAGCAGCGTGGCGATTTATGTCGACAATGTGTACCTCCCGCGCGCCGGCATGTTGAGCAGCGGCCTGGGTGATATCGCCTACGCCGAAGTGTTGAGCGGCGCCCAGGGCACGACCTTCGGCGCCAACGCCACCGGCGGTGTGTTGAATATCCATACCCGCGAACCGAGCTTTACGCCGGAGGCTTCGGCCAGCGTATCTTATGGCCAGAACGGTTATGCGCGTGGCCGCGCGATGTTGTCCGGCGCGCTGTCCGGGAGCTGGGCCGGCCGCGTGAATCTGGTGTACACCAATAACGATGGTCCGGTGACCAATATCCGCAACGGCAATACGCTGGCCGGCGTGACCAGCACCGGCGCGCGCGGCCAGCTGCTGTACAAGGGCGGCGACAATTTCAGCTTGCGTCTCAGCGCCGACATCAACGTCACCAATAGCGAGCCGACGCCGGTGCTGTTGTCGACCAATGTGTTCAGCGGGGTTGACAGCTTCCTCAAGCACTCGGTTGCGGTTGGCAACCATGTGGTGTTCGGCCCGAATGTGGATCTGGATGACGAGAACAGCGTGCATGTGAAGCAGGGCGGCGCATCGGCGGAGGCCAACTGGCGCTTCGATAATGGCTACAAGCTGCGCTCTGTCACCTCATATCGCTACTTCCGTTCCGATCCCAATGTGGCCGATGGCCTGAGCGTGGGCGTGTATAACAATACCGGCACGCGCGTGATCGACCGCAGCTGGTCGCAGGAACTGCGCCTGGATTCGCCGGCCGGCGAGACCTTCGACTATGCGCTGGGGCTGACCTATCTGGGCGAGCATCTGGATACGCTGGCACATACGCGCTATACCAATAACAAGCTGGCTGGCATCTATCTCGACTCCACCAGCTATAACGGCCTGGATGTGATCCGCGTCGGCCAGGTGCATGATTACATGCTGTCTCCGTATGCGCAGGGCACCTGGCATATCTCGCCGGACTGGGATCTGGTGGCCGGTGTGCGCGCGAACTATCAGGAGAAGGGCGGTTATTTCATCCGCTATAACCGCGCCTCCTTCAACTCCGGCCAATTGCAGGAGTACCACTTGCTGCCTTCGGGGACGCTGGTGTTGAAGCACCGGATCAACGAGGCGTGGAACGCCTATCTGGCCGGTTCGTATGGCGAGAAATCGGGCGGCCTGAATATCTCGGCCGGCGCGGCTAAAGCCGCCGGCTATGACACGCTGTTCATCAAGCCGGAGAAAACCAGGAGTGTGGAACTGGGCATCAAGGGTTCGCTGCTGGATAACAAGGTCAGCCTGAAGGCGGACGTGTTCCAGACCGAGATCACCGATTTCCAGACGCAGGGTTACAACCCGGACGACCAGCAGACCTACCTGCTGAACGCGGGCAGCTTCCGTTCGCGCGGCGCGGAAGCCAGCATTGCGGCCACGGTGGCCAAGGGCTGGCAGGTGAATCTGGCCGGCGTGTACAACGACGCGCGTTATTCCGATTATGAAAACGCGCGTTGCCCCGCCGAGGTGACGTTGTCGCCGAAGCCGCCGGCGTCGTGCAATCTGACCGGCGCGCGTGTATTCAATGCGCCAAAGGTGACCTGGAATGCGAGCACGCGCTACTCGTGGCGCTCGGAGAATGGATTGCTCAATTTCGTGAGCGCGCGTTACGCCTATCGCGGCTGGATGTATGGTACCGTCGATAACTCCCGTTTGACGCGGGTCGACGGTTATGGCCTGGCGGCGTTTTCGGCGGGGACTGGCGGCAAGCTGGATCGCGGCGAGTGGAATGCATCGGTATGGGTGAACAATGCGTTCGACAAGCAGTATTACCGCCGTGTGGGCAATGGTGACTATGGTTCGGTGTGGGCGTGGCTGGGCGAGGCGCGCACTGTCGGAGCTACGCTGTCGTATAAATACTAAGGAGTTTGGCAGGATGAGCGCATCGCTTGAGCGTCGGCAGTTTTTTAAATTTGCGGCATTGTTGACGGGAGGCGTGGCGGGACTCGGCCAGACTGCGGCGGCTGCCGCGCGCGCGCCGTCCACGCCATCGCAGGCGGGCGGCTCGCAGCCCGGCGAGACGGCGGTGCAGTGGTTGGACGGCGCGCCGGCAAGCTTCCAGGGCGTGACCTGGGGCGTGCCGTGGCCGCAAGGGCGGATGCCCGGCGACGCCAGCTTCGAACTGCGGCCAGCCGGTAACGGCGCACGAAGTTCCGGCGCGGCGGTGCAAACGTGGCCGCTGGCATATTGGCCGGATGGCTCGCTGAAATGGTCGGCGCATGCATTGCCTCCCGGCCCGGACGGCGCGACGCCGGCGAGCGGCTACACGCTCCATCCGCTGCTCGACGCATCCGGCCTTACGCCCGCTGCCGCGCCTGCGAACGCTGGCACGGACGGGCTGCTGGCGACGGAAAGCGATGGCGGAATAGCGGTCGATACGGGGCCGCTGCAATGCACGGTGGCGCGACAGGGCGCTGTTCTGCTGACTTCAGTCAAGCGGGCCGGCAAGCAGTTATTGCAGGATGGCCGGCTGGTGCTGCTGGTTGACGGCGCGGCGGAGGATCAGGGCGACAGCGCGCGGCGGGCGTTTGATAGCGCCATCGAGTCGACCGCGCTGGAGCAGAATGGTCCGCAGCGTGGCGTCATCCGCATCACCGGCACACACAAGCACACGGATGGCAGCACGCTGCTGCCGTTCACTGTGCGCCTATACTTCTACAGGAACTCGGACGCGATCCGCGTGGTGCACACGCTGGTGTACGACGCCGATCCGCAGCAAGCCTTTATCCGCGGCGTTGGCCTGCGCTTCAGCGTTCCGCTGGCGGCGCCGCTGCACGACCGCTACATCCGCTTCGTCGGCGCCAACGGCGGTGTGTTCGCCGAAGCGGTGCAGGGACTGACCGGCCTGCGGCGCGACGGCGGCGCCGCAGCGGAAGCGCAGCTGCAGGGCCGCGCCGTGGCGGCGGGCGCCATGCCGGCCAATGTGAGCAAGAACCTGCGCTACATTCCGGCCTTCGGCAGCTATACGCTGTTGCAATCGCACCCGGACGGCTACAGCATCGACAAGCGCACCAGCCCAGGCCACGGCTGGATCCACGCAGCCAGCGGCAATCGCGCCGCCGGCACCGGCTACCTAGGCACGCCGGATGGCGGCATCGCCTTCGGCGTGCGCAACTTCTGGCAAAGCTATCCCGGACAAATCGACATCCACGGCGCCGAAACCAGCCTGGCCACCGTCACGCTGTGGCTATGGGCGCCAAAAGCCCAGGCAATGGACCTGCGCTTCTACCACGACGGCATGGGCGAAACCGACCACGCCAGACAGCGCGACGCGCTCGACATCACGTATGAAGATTACGAACCAGGCTTCGGCACACCATATGGCGTGGCCCGCACCAGCGAACTGGAACTGCAATTGCTGCCGGCGACGCCGACGCACGAACAACTGGTCGCCATCAGCCAGCGCATCCAGTCGCCGCCGCTGCTGACCGCATCGCCACAGCATCTGCACAGCGCCGGTGTCTTCAGCGAATACTGGCATCCGGCCGCTTCCAGGCCGACCAAGCTCGATCAGCAACTGGCCTGGGCCTTCGACTTTTACCGCAAGCAGATCGAGGATCGCCGCTGGTACGGCTTCTGGGACTACGGCGATGTGATGCACACCTACGACAGTCAACGCCATGTGTGGCGCTACGACGTTGGCGGCTTCGCCTGGGACAACTCGGAGCTGAGTACAGAAATCTGGCTGTGGCACTATTACCTGCACAGCGGGCGCGCCGATGCCTTCCGCGTCGCCGAAGCAATGACCCGCCACACCGGCGAGGTGGACGTGCATCACATCGGGCCATACAGTCCGCTGGGTACGCGCCACGGCGTGCAGCACTGGGGCGACAGCGCCAAGCAGCTGCGGGTGTCGACCGCCATCAACCGCCGCTTCTTCTATTACCTGAGCGCCGACGAACGCACCGGCGATCTGCTGCGCGAGCAAGCCGACGCCGTCGAGCGGCTGCGCACCGTCATCCCCGGCCGCAAAATTGGCCAGAAGGCGCAGCAGCAGGACGCCGGGCACCATGCCAGCGTGGGCTTCGGCACCGACTGGGGTGCGGTGGCGGCGGCCTGGTTCACCGAATGGGAGCGCACCGGCCAGCCGAAGTACCGCGACAAACTGCTGAACAGCATGGCCAGCATCGCCGCGCGGCCGCTGGGCTTCCTGGCCGGCGGCGCCATCATGGACCTGCGCACCGGCGTATTCCTGCCAGACCCGGAGGCAAAAGTCAGCGTATCGCACCTGAGTGCCGTCTTCGGCCTGCCGGAAATCGCCAGTGAATTGATACGCACCGTGCCGCAGCCGGCATTCCGCGACGCCTGGCTGCGTTACTGCCGCCTGTATAGCGCGAGCGCGGAGGAGCAGAAAGCGGAACTGGGCAAGGACCTGGGCAAACTGAATCTCGGCCAGGGCCACGCGCGCCTGCTGGCTTACACCGCCGTGCAGCAGCAGGACAGCGCCATGCTGAAGCGGGCCTGGGCGCAGTTCTACGAGGGCCGCGCCGGCCTGAAAGACAAAGACCTGGTGTCGCGCCGCGTCAAACCGCCACTGGTACTGAACGATGTCGAGGAGGCGCCGACGCTGTCGACCAACGCCGTAGCCCAATGGGGACTGGGGGCGATGGGCATGCTGGCACTGGAAGCCCAGGCGGCGGACCGCACGCTGGCGCAGGACGATTTCAAACGCTTCGATCCGCAAGCGTGGGCTGTGGAAGCGGAAGCAGGCAATATAGCAGCGGCGGCCTATGTGGAACGCGGCGCGCTGGTGCTGCACGCGGATCGCGGTTTGACGGTGTGGCTGCGCCGGCAATTGATCGGCCATTATGAAATCAGCTTCACCCGCACGGTGCTGGCGGAAGGCCGCCTGTCTGATTTCAACTTTTTCTGGGAAGCGCAACTGCCGCAAGGCTTCACGCAGTCCGGCAAGCTGGAAGAATATGACAAACTCAAACTGTTTTATGCAGGCATAGGTGGCAATACCAACAGCACCTCGCGTTTCCGCTATTACGATGGCACCGGCGCGCGCAATCTGCTACAGGAGTACACAGCGCCGGAATACCTGCTGAAGGCTGGCCATCCGTACCGGGTTCGTATCGTGGTCGATGCGCGCGGCACCCGGCTGTATGTGGACGACAAAGAGTATTTCAACGCGCCCGGCCCGCTGCCGGGCGGGGGCTACTTCGGATTCCGCACCACGCAGTCGCGTCAGAAGGTGGAACATTTCTCGGTGCGGCGCATCGCCTGATGCATCAGGTGGCGCTGCGCCATTCCACCCGGTTGCGGCCGGCTTTCTTGGCCTGGTAAAGCAGCGCGTCGGCAGCGGCAAACAGCTCGCTGCCGGTCTCGCAGGCGGCGCCGTTCAGCGTGGCGCCGCCGGCGCTCACTGTCAGCATCGGCGCCACGGATGATGCCTCGTGCGGAATCAGTAGATCGGCGATGGCGTCGCAGATGCAGCTGACCACCTGTTGCGCCTGCGCGGACTCCGTGTCCGGCAGCAGCAGCACCATCTCTTCGCCGCCATAACGTGCCGCCAGGTCGGCCGGGCGGCGCAGACCCGAGGCCGCAGTGCGTGCAACGGCGCGCAAGGCGCGGTCGCCGGCAGGGTGGCCGTAGTGGTCGTTATATTGTTTGAACGCGTCGATATCCAGCAAGGCCAGCGACAACGGCCGCCCGCTGCGCCGGCTGCGTTGCCACTCCGCTTCAAAGACTTCATCAAAGCGGCGACGATTGGCCAGTTCGGTCAGGCCGTCGACATGCGCCAGGTGCTCCAGCATGCGGCGCTGGCGCACCATCTGCAAATGCATGGCCACGCGCGCCATCACCACCGTTTCGTTGAACGGTTTGGAGATGTAGTCGGCGGCGCCCATTTTCAGGCCGTTGGCCTCGTCTTCCGGCCGCGCCAGGCCGGAAATGAAGATGACGGTGATGTGCGCCGTCTGCGCATCGGCGCGCAGACGGCGCAGCACTTCGTAGCCGTCCATGTCCGGCATCACCACATCCAGCAGGATCAGGTCCGGCAGGTGGCGCGCGGCGCGTTCCAGCGCCTGTTCGCCGTTCTTCGCCAGCAGCACGGTGTGCTCCGGCTTGAGCAGCTCAGCCAATACCTGGCGATTCACGATGTCGTCGTCGGCCACCAGTACCTTTTGGGTTCCCGCGAAGTTCATTGTTGTTCTTCCAGTTCGTTTTGCAACGTGCGCGCCAGCATGCCCAACGGCGCCAGCGCGGCCTGATACTCGATGTCGTCGACGGCTTGCCGAATCGCCGCCAGCAGTTCCGCATGGCGTAGCACCGTCGGCAACGCGCGCAGCTCCGCCAGCACGTCTTCGGCGCGGGCATCGTCGGCGCGCAGATAGGCTTCCAGACGCGCGATCAGCAGTCCGGCGTCGCCGTCGCGGTAACGCTGCGGCGGCGCCGGCTCGGCCAGTTGCGCCAGGCCGTCGAGCACCAGTTCCAGCCCGTCCGCCAGCTCGGCGGCTAGCATGGTGATGCGGTCAGTGCGCTCGCCGCGCAGCGCGGCCTCCAGCGCCTGCGCCTGCGACGCCAGATGGAAGGCGCCGATATAGGCGGCGGTCGAGCGCAGATTGTGCGTCAGTCCATACAGCTGTTCGTGCTGGCCGCTGGCGATGGCCTCGCGCACCATCTGCGCCGACGGCCGGTATTCGTGCAGGAAGCCGCGAATGCGCCGCTCCAGGCGCGCGCGCTGGCGGTCCACGCTTTCCAGCGCCAGTTGCCAGTCAACCCCCGGTATCGACGGCAGTGGCGTGGCGCCGGCGGCGGCGTAGTCGGCCGGCGGTGGCGCCGTCTGGATGGTGACCTGGGCCTGCGCGCGGCGTTCGTTCAGGCGCGCCTGCGGTATCCACTGGATCAGGGCGCGGAACAACCGCTCCGGCACGATAGGCTTGGTGATGTGGTCATTCATGCCGGCGGCCAGGCTCTTGTCGCGGTCTCCGGCCATGGCGTAGGCGGTCATGGCGATGATCGGCAGATGCTTGTGGCGCTCTATCGCGCGGATGCGGCGGGTGGCGGTGAGGCCATCCACTTCGCGCATCTGCACGTCCATCAGCACCAGGTCGTAATCGGTTTGTTCGAGCATGCGCAGCGCCTCGCCGCCATGCTCGGCGACGTCGATCTGCATGCGCGCGGCCGACAGGAAGTCCAGCGTCACCTCGCGGTTGTTGGCGTTGTCTTCCACCAGCAGGATGCGCGCGCCGTCCAGCGCTGACAAGTCGCGGATCGCCAGGCCGGCGCTGTCGGAGCGGCGCGTTTCACGCGGCGTTTGAAGCGGCGCCAATGGCCAGCCGACAGCTGCGCTGCTGTCGTCGGCGATGCCGAGGCGGACGATGAAGCTGAAACGACTGCCGATGCCGGAGGTGCTGCTGACCTGGATATCGCCGCCCATCAGCTCCACCAGCTGGCGCGAGATGCTCAGGCCCAGGCCCGTGCCGCCGTACTTGCGGGTGATGGTGGCGCCGGCCTGGTTGAAGGACTGGAACAGGCCCTCCACCTGCGAAGGACGCATGCCGATGCCGGTGTCGCTGACCGAGAAGCGCAGCGCTGCGGTATTCGCGGTCTTGTCCATCAACTCGACCGCCACCACAATCTCGCCGCGTTCGGTGAACTTGACGGCGTTGCTGGTCAGGTTGATCAATACCTGACTGAGCCGCAGCGGATCGCCCACCAGACGTGGTGGCACGCCGTCGCCGACCTGTATCTTCAGTTCCACGCGCGCGGCGTCGGACTTGATGACGGTCAGCGACGCCAGGTGATCCAGCATCTCGCGCAGCTCGAACGGCGCCGATTCCAGTCCCAGCTTGCCCGCTTCGATCTTGGAGAAGTCGAGAATGTCGTTGATGACCGCCAGCAGGTGTTCGCCGGCGCCGAGGATTTTGCTCAGATAGTTTTGCAGCTTGGGATTCGGCTCGGTCATCAGCGCCAGGCGGCTCATGCCGATGATGGCGTTCATCGGCGTGCGGATCTCGTGGCTCATGTGGGCCAGGAACTCGGACTTGGTGCGCGTGGCTTCCTCGGCGCGCAGCATGGCGCTCTGCATCGCCTTGGTGCGCAGGCCGAGAATGCGGGTGAACACCAGCATGTCGAACATATTCCCGAACTGCAGCGCGTGCATGGTCCAGAACGTCGCATCGACTTTGCCGCTGATAACCTGGCTCAGTACCGCCGACGAGGCAAAGCTCACGCCCCAGCCGATCAGGAAGTAAACGCCGACCGCATCGCCGCGCCGGGCGCGGAAGTAGGCTCCCGGCAGGCCAAGCAGCATCGGCATCACGCCCAGCGTGCTGACCACGATGACCAGCGTCTCCACGCTCATGATGTCGGTGACATAAGCCAGCGCGCTGACCACGCAAAGCGCGGCGCCGCCTTTCATCAGATGGCTGAACACCCGGTCCGTGCCGGGCCGCGCCAGCGCCTGCTCCACGAACAGGTAGGCGCCGCAGGACGCCATCAGCGCGAACACGCCGCCGGCGTGGATGCTCATCCAGGCGTTGCTTTTCCACAGATATTGGTTGCCAAGGCCGAAGAACTCCACCGAAAACAGCGCGGTGCCGGCCACCAGCAGCGCGAACTTGCCGTACAGCGGCTCGCGCAGCGTGAACCATTGGGCAAGGCTGTACAACAGCAGGCACAGACTCAGGCCGGTCAATATGCCTTGCAACATCTGCTCATTCAGCGCGCCGCTGTGGAATGCGGCAGGACGCGACAGGCTGACGGGCAGGATCATGGCGCCGTTATTCTGCACGCGCACCAGCAGCACATGCGTGGCGCCAGGCGTCAGGTACAGCAGGCTCGCGGGCACGCGGCTGCGCGAGCCGCCGGGCGGTTGCGCTTGCAGATTGCCGGCCAGGTAGTGGCTGCTAACGCGGCCATCCCGCGTCACATAAATATCGACGCGGTTGAGCACCGCATAATCGATGCCGAGTATCCAGTCTTTCTGACTGTCGGCCGACAAGGTGACCGGTATGCGCAGCCACATCACATCCTTCTGCACGCCCAGCGTGGCGTAGGCGGAACTCGGCGTCGAGAATTGTTCCGTGGCGGCCAGCGCCTGTTCCGGCGTCAGCTTACCTTCGCTGTCCGTCAGCACCTTGACCGCAGGCCAGGCGTCAACGTGGATGGTGGCGGCATTCAGCACCAGTGGTCCGGCGCTGGCAAGGACTGCGCCGGACCAAAGGAGCAGCGCGAAAATCAGCAGGGAACGGGCCAGTTGGTTCAGCATGGGTCAGAAGCGGTAGTCCAGTCGGATGTCCATTGTGCGCGGATCGCTCGGCACGGCCATGCCGAAACTGTCGATGGCGATCGGGCGGACTTTGTTTTCGATATTCTTTACGCGCGCCAGCAAGCTCCATTGGGCATTGCGTGGCCTGTAGTGCAGCGTGGCCTCGCTCTCGGTGTAGGCCGGCACGCGGTATTGCAGCAGCTGCGTCGGCACGGCGATGATCGAGGCGGCGCTGCGGCGCGAACGTACGCCGGCCGCCAGTTCGCCTGTGGCAAAACGGAAGCTGTGCTCATAACCGAGCGTCAAGGCATGCGAAGGCGAGCGGTCCAGTTTATTGCCGGCCCAGTCATGCACGCCATCGGGGCTATAGCGGACGTAGTGCGCGTCCAGCAGCGCCAGTGCGTAGCTGATGCGGTCCTGCGGCGTGACGGCGATCTGGCCTTCGGCTTCCAGTCCCTTGACGCTGGCCTCACCGGCGTTGGCGGTGACGAAGCGCGGCGCGCCGGAGACGATGGCGACGCCGGACAATTGCAGGTTGCGGTAGTCGTAGTGGAAAGCCGACAGGTTCAGGCTCGCCCTATTTTGCCAGAAGCGGGTTTTGAGGCCGGCCTCGAACGCACGCACGGTCTCCGGCTGATACAGCAGCGTCGCCGCCGGCACGGCCAGCGCGGCCGGGCAGCTCAGTCCAAGTTGCACGCTGCCGGCCAGGCAGCCGTCATTGAAGCCGCCTGCCTTGTAGCCGGTGGCCAGCGATGCGTACAGCAGCGTCGATGGCGCCAGATCGTATTCCGCGCCGAGGCGCCAGGTGGTCTGGTGCGTGCGCATGCCGGCGGCATTCAGCAGCGCAAAGTCGGTAGCCGGGTTGAAGACCGCGCCTTGCTGGAAGTTGGTCGAGCCGATCCGCGACTTACGATCCTCGGTATAGCGCGCGCCGGCGGAGGCGCGCAGCCTGTCGCTGAGCCGATACGTGGCCTGGCCGAAGACGGCTTTGCTGGCGGCGACGGTAGGCCCGTGCGGAAATACATAATAGGGCGGCAGACCAAGCGCTTGCAGGTCGCGGAACGTATAGGTCTGTGACGACGCCTCGCGGAAGTAGTACAGGCCCGCCTGCGCGCTGACAGGTCCGTCGCCATTGGTGGCGAGACGCAGCTCGTGCGAATTCTGCGTGTAGTCGCCGCTGAAGTTCTGTCGTACGCCAAGTGCCAGCGTTGGCGCCACGCGGTAGTAGAAGTTGGCCAGTGCCTCGTGATCGTAGCTGCGGTGGGCGCCCAGGTAGTACAACGTGGCCGGACCGAGATCCCAGGTCAGGTCGGCGCTGACGCCGTAGGTGGTCTTGTGGCTGTAGCCCTGTTCCGGCACGCCGTTGGGCGGCACGAAGCCGTTGCTCAGCAAGGCATTCTTGCTGCCGCCACGCCAGACTGGATTGCCGTCGGCAACGCCGCTGTAGAAATTGGTGTCGGGGACGAAGCTGTCGTTGTTGTCGTCCACCTTGCTGTGGTCATAGCGCAGCAGCAGCGTGGTGTCGCGGGCGATCTTCCATTTGGCCGACAGGCGGGCGGAGAGGTCGTCGCGGTCCTTGCCCAATTCGTGCGACGTGCCCTGGGCATTGTTCAGATAACTGTCATGGCGGTTGTAGGACAGCGCGGCGCGCAGCGCCAGCGCGTCGCTGAGCGGGACGTTGACCATGGCGCTGGCCTTGCGGCTGTTGTAGTCGCCGATTTCAGTGGCGGCCCACGCTTCAAACTTGTTGACCGGCGCTTTGGAGATCACGTTGATCACCCCGGCGGTGGTGTTGCGGCCGTACAGCGTGCCTTGCGGACCGCGCAGCACTTCGACGCGCTCCAGGTCATAGAAGCCAAGATTCTGAATCTGCGGCCGGGCGATGTAGATGCCGTCCAGCAGAAAGGCCGCCGAGGGATCGCCTTTTTCCGTGGTGTCCGCATTGGAGACGCCGCGCATGGTGATGCGCAGGCCGTCGGCGGCGTTGTCCAGCTCCACGTTCGGCAAGCGCGCGCCGATGGCGGCGGGGCTGTCGATGCCTGCCTGGTTCAGTTGTTCGGCGCTCAGCGTGGTCATCGCCACCGGCGTCCTGGATTCCAGCGATGGCGAACGCTGCGCGGTGACCATGACTTCCGGGATCTGTGCGCGCGCCGTCCCCGCCAGCATCAGCGACAGGGACAACATCAGCAGTTTGGGAGTGGCGGGCGCCGGTGCTTTCATCATTGCTATTTTTTAAACGATAGTTGCGTCTGAGATGCAAAACCTGAGAGTCTATCAGGTTGGCTTGCAATTTCGTAGTTAATGAAGCAACTATCTGGATAAAAAACTCACGTTACAGCACGCCGGGATTGCGTTGCCAGATGCTGTAGCAGAGACAGGTGGCAAAACTGACCCAGGCGATGTAGGGAACTAACAACAGTCCGGCCCAGCGGTCGCGTCGCCAGAAGGCGCGGAGGGTCGCGGCGATCAGCAACCACAGTAGCAAAATTTCTACAAATGCCAGCGCGCCGAGGTGCCAGCCGAAGAACAGCCAGGTCCACAGCGCGTTGGCCACCAGCTGCACCACATACAATGTCAGCTCGGGGCGCGCGTGGCCCGGCGATGCGGCACGCTGCACGCGCCACGCGGCCACCGCCATCAGCAGGTACAGCACCGTCCACGCGGGGCCGAACAGCCATGGCGGCGGCGCCCAGTCGGGACGGTTCAGTTGCTGATAAAACCCGGCGGCCTGCGACGAGGCGAAGGCGCCGATGGCGGCGAAGATAAAGGTCAGCAGCAGCCAGCCTGCCAGGGCAGGTAGCTGCAACGGTCGGTGCGGAGCGGTAGCGTGGGTCGACATCGGCGATCTCCCGTGAGCGTTCATTGCCGTCATGGTGGCCGCGCGCGCCGGTGGGGTCTGTGCGGCATTCAACCGTCAGCGTCCCACTCCCAGCTTGTAGCCGATGGCAAGCGCCGCCAGCCAGACCGGAATCAGGTACACCGACAATTGCAGGTCCGGCGTCATGTACATCACCACCAGGATGGCGGCCAGGAAGGCCAGGCACAGGTAGTTGGTCAGCGGGTAGCCCAGGCTGTGGAACTGCGTCGGCTGGCCGGCGGCTTTCTTGTGCGCGCGGAAGCGCAGGTGTATCCAGCTGATCAAACCCCAGTTGATGATCAGCGCCGACACCACGAGTCCCATCAGGAAGCCGAACGCCCTGGCCGGCATGAAGTAATTGACGGCGACGCAGATGCCGGTTGCCAGTGCCGACACGCCCAGCGCCGTCAACGGCACGCCGCGCGCGTTCACCGTCAGCAGCGATTTCGGCGCGTTGCCCTGTTTCGCCAGGCCGTACAGCATGCGGGTGTTGGCATAAACGCCGCTGTTGTAGACCGACAGCGCGGCCGTCAGCACCACCACGTTCAGCATGTGCGCCACCATATTGCTGTTCAGCGCATGGAAGATCAGCACGAACGGGCTGCCGCTGGTGACCACTTTCTGCCAGGGATACAGCGACAGCAGGATGCCCAGCGCGCCGATGTAGAAGATCAGGATGCGGTAGATGGCCTGGTTGGTGGCTTTCGGAATCGACTGCGAGGGATTGTCCGCTTCGGCGGCGGTGATGCCGATCAGTTCCAGTCCGCCGAAGGAGAACATGATGACCGCCATGGCCATCACCAGGCCGCTTACGCCGTTGGGGAAGAAGCCGCCGTGCTGCCACAGATTGGCGACGGAGGCTTGCGGACCGGCCTCGCCGGAAATCAGCAGGTAGGCGCCGAACAGGATCATGCCGACGATGGCCAGCACTTTAATGATGGCGAACCAGAATTCCATCTCGCCGAAGGCCTTGACGTTGAACAGGCTGATGGCGTTGATGATGACGAAAAAGGCCAGCGCCGACACCCAGGTCGGCACCGCCGGCCACCAGTACTGGATATAGATGCCGACCGCCGACAGCTCGGCCATGCTGACCAGCACATACAACACCCAGTAGTTCCAGCCCGCCATGAAGCCGGCCCAGTGGCCGCAGTATTTGTCGGCGAAGTAGCTGAAGGAGCCGGCCACCGGCTCGTCGACCACCATCTCGCCCAGTTGGCGCATGATGAAGAAGGCGATCACCCCGGCCACTCCATAGCCCAGCAGCACGGACGGACCGGCCATCTGAATCGTTTGTGCGATGCCGAGGAACAGGCCGGTGCCGATGGCGCCGCCCAGCGCGATCAACTGAATGTGCCGGCTCTTCAGGCCGCGCTTAAGTTCACTCATCTGCTTTCCTGTGCGAGATTGGAAAAATTAATTCTCGCACAACTCAGTCTTCGTGCACAGGCAGCGGCGTGAACTTGTAGTCGCTGCGGGCGAATTCGTGGCCGCGCTTGACAGTCAATACGACAGAGCGCATGTTGCCGATGTCCTGCAAGGGATCGCGCTGCAGGAACACCATATTGGCCTGCTTGCCCGCTTCCAGCGTGCCGAATTCGCGCTGCTTGCCCAGCGCCTCGGCGGCGTTGGCGGTGGCGGCGATGATGGCCTGCTGCGGCGTGAAGCCGGCGTACTTCACCAGTTTTTCCAGTTCGTGATCGACCACCGGGTAGGGATCTTCACCGGTGTTGTCGGTGTCGGTGCCGGCGATGATCTTGATGCCCGCCTTGTGCATGGCGCGGGTGATGTCGCCGGCCAGTTCGATGCGGCAGCGCGGGCCCTGGTCTTTGTAGACGCTGAGCGTGGCGTCCATGATGGTGCCGGATTTCGCCAGCGCGGCGATGTATTTTTTGATTTCCGGATCGTCGGCGCTCAAGCCTTCATACGAGGGTTCGTTGGCATGGCCGTAGGCGGCCTTGCCGGCTTCGCGCACATGGCGGGCGATCATGCAGACGTGCGATACGGCGGTCGCACCGAGCGAATCGTAGGGCGAGGCGGGGTAGACCTGCATGTGCGTCCACACCGGGAAGTGCTGCGCCTTTGCCTCCGCGATCAGCTTGCGCACCAGCGTGCCGGGCAGGTTGGCGTAGATCTTCATGCCGGTGGCGCCGGTGCCGCGCGCCTGGGCCACGGCCAGCGGCAACTGGGTCTTGTCGTCGACCGCGTACAGCCACGGCACCGTGCCAGGCTGCGTTCCCAGCGCGGCCACCACGGTGCGCGGATCCTTGAAGAAGCTCGGGCCGGCCACCAGCGAGGCGTAGTAGATGTCCGGCGAGGCGATCTTGTTGAGCAGCGCGTCGCGCGACAGACCGGCCAGCTCGCGCGCGTCGCCGGCCATGTCGCGCACGCCGGTGACGCCGCCGTAGATATTGCGCTTCAATTCCGCCTCGGCATACGGGCGGTCCGGATTGGTGGCGTAGTGGACGTGCGAATCGATCAGGCCGGGCAGCACGTACTGGCCGCCGACCTCCACCATGCGCGCGCCTTCGGTGTGTTGGCCGGTGAGCTGCGCCGCCGGCAGCACCGCTTCAATGCGGTCGTCCTTGACGATGATGGCCATGTTGGCGCGCGGAGCGGCGCTGGTGCCGTCGATCAGCGTGGCGCCACGATAGATCACGCGGCCCAGCGCCTTGCCGCTCAATTTGTCGAGGCGCGCCTGCTGCGTGTCGACGGCGGCGGCATTGAACGAGACCGCGACGGCTGCGGCCAGGATGGTGGACTTCAACTTCATTTCAACCCCATATGGAATCGGCGACGTGCAGGAAGTTCGTGCCGAGGATTTTTTCAATGCGGCCGCTGGTGTGGCCGCGCTTGGCCAGCAGGTCGGTCAGTTTGAAGAACTTGTTCTTGCCCATCAGATCCGGCAGGAAGGGCACGATGTCGGGTCGTTCGCCCGGCGCGCTGATGCCGGCGGCACGGCGCTGGCGCACTTCGTCTTCCAGGCCTTTCAGGTAGTCGGCCATGTCGTCCACCTGCGTGACGGTGCCGTCGGTGCCGATGCCGACGTGGTCTTCGCCGCATACATTGACTGCGTGTTCGATGTGGCGTATCAGGTCTTCTGCCGTCGGCTGGCGGCCCACCGCCAGGAAAGGCATGAAGTAGATGCCCACAAAGCCGCCTTTCTCCGCCACCAGCCGCAGCTCCTTGTCGGTCTTGTTGCGCGGCAGGTCGGTGACGGCACGGCAACCGGTATGGGTGATCATGATCGGCGCCCTGGATGCGGTGGCGGCATCCAGGCAGATTTGTTCGCCACTGTGGCTCAGATCCACCACCACGCGGTTGCGGTTCAATTCGGCCACGACTTCATGGCCGAACGGCGTCAGCCCCCGGTTGGTCTGGGCCATGGAACCGTCGCCCAGCTGATTGGGCGCGTTGTAGGTCAGCTGGATGACGCGCACGCCGCTTTTGGCAAAGTCTTCCACGCGGCGCGCATCCTTGCCCATCATGGCGGCGTTCTGGAAGCCGAGGATCACGCCGATACGGCTTTCGGCCTGCGCGCGCCGGATGTCGGCGGCGCTGCGCACCAGCAGCAGGTCGGCGGATTTGCGTTGAATGAAGGCGTTCCATGCGCGCACGTCGGCCAAGCTTTTTTGATACGGATCGCCGTCGCCGAACACATAGCCGATGGTCATGTTGAAGGCGCTCAGGCCGGAAGCTTTGGCGTCCGCCATCGAACGCTGGTCGATGCCGAAATCGTTGGCCAGGTCTTCGCGACGCGTCGCCGGCAGGTTCATATTGTCGATGCCGCCGAGGGCGTCGATAATCAAAGGGCGCTGGCTGGCGGCGGCCAGCGCCGGCACGCCAAGCGATGCCAGGCCGGCGGCGGCTGCGCCATGCAGGAAGATGCGGCGCTTAGTCATGTGTTCTCCTTCATGCGTACTCCTTATTTAAGCGGCGCGTAAGCCATGCATTCCACTTCGATCTCGCCGCCCAGCGCCAGGCCGTTGGCGCCCAGCGCGCTGCGGGCCGGTAGCCGACCGGGCTTGAAGTAGGTCACGTAGATCTTGTTGAAGTCCGCCCATTTGCCCATGTCGGCGATCATGATGGTGCATTTGACGACATGCTCCATGCCCAGTCCCATGCCCTTGAGGATGTCGGCCACGTTGTCCATGGCCTTGCGCGACTGCGCCTCGAAGCCGCCGGCCACCAGGCCCTTGTCGTCGGTGCCCAGTTGGCCGGAGACGAACACGAAGTCGCCGCTGCGCACCGCCAGCGAGAAAGGCCGGCCGGGCGGGTTGCCCTTGTTGTAGAACTCCGCATCGGCGGCGTGCGCCATGCCGGCGCTGGCGATCAGCGCCGCTACGGCCAAGTGGGTGAATTTCATGGCTATCTCCTTGAATGCAACAAAGTATAAACAGATTGTTTAAAATGAGGGAATTGCAATCAACAAACTGTTGGAATTCGAGATGAAAGCTGTTTCATTGGCCGCCGAGCGCGCGGCCGTTATCAATGCCTTGCGGCCCGTGGTGCCAATGCTGGCGTCGATGGCCGGGCCGCATCTGGAGGTGGTGCTGCATGACGTGAGCAAGCCGGAGAACTCGGTGATCGCCATCGCCAACGGCCATATTTCGGGACGCTGCGTCGGCAGTTCGGTGCTGGAGGGGCCGCAGAACGACAAGGGTTTTGCCGCCGCCACGCGCATCAGGTCGAAAGACGGCGCGGTTCACAGCCTGGTGGAGGACTACCTGACCACGACCGCCGATGGGCGCGAACTGCGCTCGGCGTCCGCGATTTTTCGCGACGCCAGCGGCGAGCCGTTCGCCACGCTATGCCTGAACGCCGACCTGTCGGGCTTCCAGGTGGCGCACGGCTGGCTGTCGCAGATGCTGAAACCGATGGTGGCTGCGGCCGTGCCGCCACAAGCGCCGCCGGCCGAGCCGCAGATGGATACGCTGATGCAGGAGATCATCAGCGAGGCGGTGGGGCCGGGCGGCAGCGCCGAGTCCCTGAGCCGCGAGGACAAGATCCAGGCGGTGGGCGCGATGCAGCGGCGCGGCCTGTTCATCGTCAAGGGCGGCGTGGAGCGCGCAGCCACGGCGCTGCGGGTATCCCGCTTCACCATTTATAATTATATGGAACAGCTGCGCCGCCGCGAATGAGGGCGGCGATTATCAAAGATGGCAAAGACAGGGATATCCGTATGACGAGTTTTGCAAAAGCCTTGCGCATGGTGTGCGCATCGTTGGTGTCGTTGGTGGTGCTGGTTGCGCATGCGGCCGACGAGCCGCCCAGGGGCCACCTGCTGATCGCCGGCGGCGCGGTGCGCGCCGATAACGCCGAAGTGTGGGGACGGCTGATCGAACTGGCCGGCGGCAAAGGCGCCCGCATTGCCGTCATGCCCAGCGCTGCCGGCAACCCGCTGCGTTCCGGCACCAACCTGGTCGCCACGCTGAACAAATATGGCGCCCAGGCTTTTGCGGTGCCGGTGGCGGTGCGCTTCAAGGACCGCGACTACCTGAAGGATGCCGAAGACGAAACGCTGGCCAAATCGATCCGCGAAGCGGGCGGCGTCTACTTCGCCGGCGGCGACCAGGGCTTGATCACCAAGGCGCTGGTGCGTCCGGACGGCAGCCGCACCGCCGTGCTGCAAGCGATCTGGGATGTTTATCAAAAGGGCGGCGTGATCGGCGGCAGCAGCGCCGGCGCGGCCATCATGAGCAGCACCATGTACTATGAAGCCAGGACCGTGCTGGGCACCCTGAGCGTCGGCGTCAACGACGGCCAGGAACTGGCGCCAGGGCTGGGCTTTGTCGGCAAGGACTTGTTCGTCGACCAGCATTTGCTGGCGCGCGGCCGCTTCGCCCGCATGCTGCCGGCCATGCTGAAGAAGGGCTACAAGCAGGGCCTGGGCATCGACGAGAACACCGCCGTCATCCTCAACGGCAAGCGCGACGTCGAAGTCATCGGTTACCAGGGCGCGCTGCTGCTCGATCTGGCGCTGGCCACTACCAACGGCAAGCAGAAGGACTTCAACCTGTCGAATGCCCGCATTAGCTACCTTGATCGTGGCGACCGCTACAACCTGGCGACGCGCCAGTACACGCCATCTGCCGACAAGGCCGGCGGCAAGCTCGATCCGGCCAGCCCGTTCCTCAATGAGCAGGTGTATTCGGCCGACATCCTCGGCCACAACACGGTGCTGGTGATGATGGAGAAGCTGATCAACAACGCGCGCGACACGGCCATCGGCATCGCCGCCGCTGCGCCGGGCGATCCGCGCCAGGATCTGGGTTTCGAGTTCAAGCTGACCCGCGATGCGGAAAGCGTCGGCTACGAGTCGGCCACTGCCGACGCCTACACCATCCTCAATCTGCGCATGGACGTGCGGCCGCTGAAGATCACGCAGCCCTGGTATCAGTAGTAATACCTACTACACAGTTGCCTGAAATGTACTATGCTGGCACTTTTTTAAAAAATGAGTGCTGCATGACATCAGGAAAAGCGCTGGCGGCGGACGTCGCATTTGTGGAATCCGCCTTGGGACAGGTGCTCGCTGCGGTACGCTCCAGCGGCTCGGCGTCCCATCGCAGTATTGCCGATTACCTGATGCGCAATCCGATGCGCGGCACCGCGCTGAAGATCGAGGACATGGCGGAAGGCTGCAAGGTCTCCACCGCCACCATCAGCCGCTTCGCGCGCGACATCGGCTTCGCCAGCTACGCCGGCATGCGCAGCGCGCTGGCCGAGACCATGCACACCGCCATGCAGCCGGTGGAAAAACTGCGCAGTTCCATCGCCCGCCGCAAAGGCGCGGTAACGCCCGGCGACGCCTGCATGGAATCGGCCCGCGTCAACCTGATGGCCACGCGCGGCGCGCTGTCGCAGCTCGACCTGGACACGGTGGCGCGCAAGATCGCCCGCGCGCGCAGGGTCTATGTGCTGGGGCTGGGCATGTCGTCGACCTACGCCTCGATGCTGGCGCTGCACCTGCAGCCATTCTGCCAGCAGGTGGTGGAGATGGCGGGAGCGGGCGGCACCGAGATCGCCGCCGGCCACCTGGTGCACATCGGCCGTGGCGACGTGCTGGTGGCATTCTCCTTCCCGCGCTACGCGACGGACGTCATGCGCCTGGCGCGGTTCGCGCGCAGTCACCGTGCCAGCGTGGTGGCGATCACCGATACGCCATCGGCGCCGATGGCCGAACTGGCCGACCACGTGCTGTACGCCAGCAGCGCGCACATGGTGTTGCCGAGCAGCGGCGTGGCGACCGTGGCGGTGATCGAAGCGCTGGTGGTGTCGCTGATGGTGTCCAACAAGGCGAATGTGAAAAAGGCCGCGCGCCTCACCGAAGTGATTTCCGGCTACATGGTCAATGACGGTGTTTAGCGCTGCTACTAAACATTTGCCCATATTGTTTCTTTGAATTGACCTCGGCCCGCGCCCACGCTATAAAGTCGAATCGTCTTCGTAGCGGGTGTTCAATGACCAAATTTATCCCGGCCGGCGCATTGGCGCTGTCACTGGCGGCAGTGCTGCCATTTCCGGCGAGCGCCATCGCCCCAACCACGCCTGCGGCGGCGGTCGATGTCTTCATCGGCACCGGCGGCGATGGCCACACCTTCCCCGGCGCGGCGCGCCCGTTCGGCATGGTGCAGCTCAGTCCCGATACCCAGGTGCGGCCATTCCGCCAGAGCTATCCGTGGGCGTCCGGCTACCGCTATGACGACGACAGCATCCTCGGTTTCTCGCACACCCACTTTTCCGGCAGCGGCCACTCCGACCTCGGCGACCTGCTGCTGATGCCCTACAGCGGCGAAACCAAATGGGAGCCGGGCTATCCGGAGCGGCCATTCAGCGGCTACCGCTCGCGCTTCAGCCACAAGGACGAGCGCGCGGAGCCCGGCTATTATTCGGTCAAGCTGTCCGACAACGAAGTAAACGTCGAGCTGACCGCCAGCGACCGCGTCGGCCTGCACCGCTACCGCTACGCCAAGGGCGCCGAGGCCAAGGTGATGCTCGACCTGCGCAGCAGCATCTACGATTACGCCGGCAAGAACCTGTGGTCGCGCCTGCGGGTGCGCGACAACACGCTGATCACCGGCATGCGCGAGACGCGCGGCTGGGCGCCCGGCCGCCAGCTGTATTTCGCCATCCAGTTCTCGCATCCGTTGAGCGCGCGCTCCTTGCGCAATATGGAGCGCGACGTTGAATACCGAGGCTTCGCCGGTCCGGGCAGTGGCCCGCACGACAAGGCAGTGGTGGAAGGCAAGGCGCTGGTCGGCGCGCTGGACTTCGGCGTGCCGGCGGACGGCCAGTTGCAGATCAAGGTGGCGGTTTCCGGCGTCAGCGAAGAGGGTGCGATCGCCAACCTGGCCGAGATGCCGGGCTGGGACTTCGACGCCGAACGCGCCAAGGCATCGGCCGCATGGAATGAGGCATTGGGTGCGGTGGCCATCGAGGCCGAGCCGGAAATGCGCAAGATGGTGTACACCGCGCTGTACCACAGCATGCTGGCCCCCAGCCTGTTCATGGACCGCGACGGCCGCTATCGGGGACCGGACAACGAGGTGCACCAGGCCAAGGGCTTCCGCTACCACTCGACCTTCTCGCTGTGGGACACCTACCGCGCGCTGCATCCCTTGCTGACGCTGTTGCAGCCGGAGCAGCGCAATGTGGACTTCGTGCGCTCGCTGGTGGAGTCGCAAAAGGCCAGTCCCTACGGCATCCTGCCGGTGTGGCAGTTCCACGGGCAGGAGACCTGGTGCATGATCGGCTACCACGCGGTGCCGGTGATCGCCGACGCCTATATGAAAGGCCTGAAAGGTTTCGACGCGGAAGAGGCGTTGAAAGCCATGACCAGCAGCGCGGAATACGGCCCCTACGGCGGCCTGCAGCATTATATGAAGCTCGGCTACGTGCCGATCGACCTGGAGCCGGAAGCGGCGTCGAAGACGGTGGAATACGCGTTCGACGACTGGACCATCGCCCGCATGGCGGAGAAAATGGGCAAGAAGGGCGTCGCCGCCCGCTACTACCAGCGCGCGCAGAATTACCGCAACTCGTTCGACGTCAAGACCGGCTTCCTGCGGGCGAAAAAATCGGATGGCACTTTCCGCGAGCCGTTCGACCCGGTGCGCTCCAACTTCGGCAGCGACTACACCGAAGGCAGCGCGTGGCAGTATTCGTGGTATATGCCGCACGATAACGCCGGCCTGATCAAGATGCTGGGCGGCGACAAGGGGCTGCAGGACAAGATCGACCAGGTGTTCGACGCCAAGGTGGACGACAATGTGTACGCGCACATGGAAGATATCTCCGGCCTGATCGGCCACTACGCGCACGGCAACGAGCCGTCGCACCACGTCGCCTATCTGTACAACTACGCCGGCGCGCCGTGGAAGACGCAGCAGCGCCTGACGCAGGTGGTCGGTTCGCAGTACAACACCACGCCGGCCGGCCTGTCCGGCAATGACGACCTGGGTCAGATGTCGGCCTGGCTGGCCTTCACCGCGCTGGGCTTCTACCCGGTGGCGCCGGGCAGCAACGAGTACGTGCTGGGCCGGCCGTTCCTCGACAAGGCGGTGCTGAATCTGCCGAACGGCAAGCGCTTCACCATCCGCGCGCCGGGCCTGAGCAAGGAGAATACCTACGTGGCCGGCGTCACGCTGAACGGCAAGCCGCTGGCGCAGACCTTCCTGCGCCACGAGCAGATCACCGCCGGCGGCGAGCTGGTATTCACCATGTCGAAAGAGCCGAACAAGGAGTGGGGCAAAGGCCTCGATGCCCGCCCTTACACGCAGACCGCGTATTGATACGCCAGCGTCAGGCGCCATTCGGTGCCGGCGCCGGCTGCGCTGTGCAGCTTGAGTCGCGCCTTGATCTTCTCGGCGCGCTCCAGCATGCCGCGTATGCCCCAATGGTTGCTGCGGCCGCCGGCCGCCAGCACCTCGGCCGGAATGCCGGCGCCGTCGTCGCGGATGTTGAGCCGCAGTTCGCGCGCGTCATAGTGCAGCTGCACATGGATGCTGCCGGCGCTGGTGTGGCGGTAGGCATTGGCGATGGCTTCGGTGGCGATCGCCAGCAGTTCTTCATACACCAGCGGATGCAGCGCGCGCGGCGGGCCGCTGACCTGCAACTGCAGCGGCGGCGCGTCCGGCATGCGCAACCGGTTGCCGGCATTGGCGATGGCCGCCGCCAGATCCTGTTCGTCCGGCTCTTCGCTGCGCAGGTCGCGCACGCGGTCGCGCCCCTCCAGCAGGGCGTCATCGGCCTGCTGCAATGCCTGCTCGATTTTTATCCGCGCCGGCTCGCGCGCCGGCAGTTCCAGCGCCGCCGCGTGCACATGCAGAATCATGCCCTGCACCGATTGCAGCACGGTGTCGTGCAGCTCGCGCGCGATGCGTTCGCGCTCGCTGGTGCGCTCCTGCAGCCGCGCCGCCACACCGGCCGCGAACGTGCGCAAGCGCCAGCGGTATAGCAGCCAGCATGCGCCCAGCAGCAGCGCCACGCACAGCGCCTTGAACCAGCGGCTCTGAGTGAGGCTCGGCTCAATGCCGAAGGCCAGCGTGGTCTGCTGGCCGGACCATCCGCCCAGGTAGTCGGTGGCCTGCACGCTGAAGCGGAAGTCGCCGGGCCCCAGATTGTTGTAATTGGCCGTCCTGCGCGTGCCGGCCAGCTGCCAGTCCCGGTCCACGCCTTCGAGCCGGTAACGGAACGCCACCCGTTCCGGCATGGCGAGCGCCAGCGCCGTGTAGTCGATCTGCACCGCCGTGCTGCCTTGCGCCAGGCGCAGGCCGTCCCGGGCAGTCTGCAGTTGTCCCGGTTGGCCGATGGCGAGGATACGCACCGGCGCGGCCGGCGCGGTCCTGGGGCGCAACGACGGATCCAGCCGGAACACCCCGACCGTGGTGCTCAGCCACAGCTGGCCGTCCGCCGCCTGGACCATCGACGGCAGCGGCATGCGCGACGGCGCGTTGCCGGCCAGCCCATCGAGGCTGTCGAAGCGCTCGTAATGCACGCGATAGCCGCTGTCGCGCTGGAAGCGCGCTATCTCGGCGGCATCGACGCGGAACAAACCGTTGACGGCATTCAGCCAGACATCGCCGTTGTCGAGTTCCACAATGCCGGTCACGCCTTCAAAGCTGATGCCGCCGGCGCCGCAGAAGGGCAGGAAACGTCCGCCTTGCAGCAGCGCGACGCCGCTTTCGCCGCCGGCCCACACATGCTCGGCTTTCAGGTGGACGGCCTGCAGCATGCCGAGATTCAGACCCTGGTCCGGGCCGAAGCTGCGCCAGCGTCCCTGCTGCAAGTGCAGCAACCGGCTGCGCGCATAACCTAGCCACAGGCCGCGTTGCGGCGCGCCGGCCATGATGGACGGCGTGTCGTCGGGCAGGCCGGTGGCGGCGCTCATCGAGGTCCAGGCGCCGTCCGGCTCCAGCCGGTACAAGCCTTTCGACAGCATCGCCACCCACAGCCTGCCGCTGTCGTCGCTGGACATGGAAGCGATGACGCCGTCGCCGTCCGGCAGCGCCAGGCGTTGCAGCCGGGCGCCTTGCTTGCGCCACAGGGTGCGGAAGGTGGTCATCCACATTACACCGGCGGGATCGCGGTAGATGGTGTAGGGGTCGGTGTGCCATCCTGCCGGGTCGCCTTGCCATGCCGGCTGGATGGTATGGCCGCCGCCGGCTGACGGCGTGTAGTGGAAGCGGCCAACCCATACGCCGTCATCGGCATCGGTGGCCAGCGGATTGACATTGGCGACGACGGCAAGCGGCACGGTGGTAATCCGCTTGCTGCGGAAACGGTCGATGCCGGTGGCGGTGGAAACCCAGACATTGCCTTCGCGGTCTTCGAACATGGCGGTGACCCATGCTCCGCTCAGGCCTTGCTCGGTGCCGCTATGCTGGACCGCGCGCCGGGTATGGTAATCGAGGCCGTTCATGCGGCCGACCCAGGCATCGCCCCGGCTGTCGACCAGCAGGCTGGCCACATTGCCGCCGATGTCCCAGCTGCGCGGCGCGGCGGCCGTAGTGGTGAGGCGGCGCAGCACCGCGCGCGGCGCGTTCCAGCTCCACACATTGCCGTCGGGAGCCTGGAACACCACCCCGGTGCCGCTGTCCGGCGCCGCTTTCGCAAACGCATCCACACCGGCCGGCAAGCGATAGACGCCGTCGTTGCCCTGCGCCCACAGATTGCCGGCGCGGTCGCGTATCAGTGTCTTGAAAAAGGTGGCAGGCGCGTCGCCGGCCGCGATCCAGCGGGCGCCGTCGAGACGAAACAGGCCTTGCGTAGTGGCCGCCCACATGCGCCCGGCGCCGTCGCGCTCCAGGCCCCATACGCCGGCGCTGGCCGGCAGGCCGTCGTGCTGGTTGTAATGGCGCAGCGCGCCGCCGGACAGGACGCTGACGCCGCCATAGCGGTAGCCGATCCACAGCGCGTCGTCGAAGGCATTGAGGGTGGCGATGGCGGTGGCGGCGAGTTTTCCGCCCGGCGCGGCGTAGCGCTCGAAGCGTACGCCATCGAAACGGAACAGGCCATTGTTGCTGCCCAACCACAGCCAGCCGTCGCGTGTCTGGGTCATGGTCAGCACCATCTGCGGCGCGCCCTCGCGGGCGGTCCAGTTCATGTGGTGCATATCGATCGCTGCGCCGAAGGCCGGCGTCGCGCAGCTCAGCAACAGGGAGATGAAGAAGCGGCGCACCAGCATGATCCAGAATGTGTCGTGGCAATCGACACATTCTATATCAGCATGATCGTTACTTGAGGAACTGCACCAGCCTTGGCACCACTTCGCTGGTGGCTTCTTCCATCAGCCAGTGGCCCTTGCCCTTGATGACCACGCCTTCGACCTTGGTGTCGACCAGTTTGGCCTGATCGATCAGCACGGTGCCGGAGGCCTTTTCGCCGGTCAGCACCAGCATCGGAATCTCCAGCGGGGTCTTGGCGTAGCCGGCGAATTCGGCGGCGTCTTTCTCGAAGGCGCGGAATACTTCGAAGCCGGCGCGCATGTGGTTGGGCTGGGCATACTCGGCGGTGTAGAACTTGCGGTCCGCTTCGCTCAGCGACCTGGTTTTGTCGGCGGCGAAGTCGTTCCAGAAGTGTTCGAAGTAGATGCGTTCGCGCCCGGCCACCAGGGCCAGCGGGGTTTCGCCGTAGAAGTGGAAGTGCCACAGGTCGCGCAGCAGCCACACGTCGCGCCAGTTGCCGACGCCGGGCAGGAAGGCATCCAGCAGGGCGATCTTGTTGACTTCCTGCGGATACTGCGCGGCGTAGGCGTAGGCCACCATCAGGCCGATGTCGTGGCCGACCACCTTGGCCGATTTGATGCCGAGGCTGGCCGCCAGGGCGTGCACATCCTGCGCCATCACCGACTTGGTGTAGGGGCCGGCCGGCGTGGCGGACTGGCCGAAGCCGCGCAGGTCTGGCGCGATCACCAGGTGATCCTTGGACAGCGCGGCGATCAGCGGCAGCCACATGTGGCTGGACTGGGTGTAGCCATGCAGCAGGATCACCGGATCGCCTTTGCCGGCGGACAGGTAATGCAGGCGCACGCCGTTGACCTCGGCGAAGTTGCTCTTGGGCGCCTGCGCGTGCGCCTGGGTGAGCAGGGCCAGCACCACCAGGGCGCTGCTGAATAGCGACCTGATAAACGAAATTTTCATGACATCCTCCTTTATTGTAAGTTGGACCATCGTAGGGGCGGGCGGTTTCGCCCACTACACCCGATCGGGTAGCTGCACGCCGATCGGGCAGTGCTACACTGACCGCATGGCTTAAGGAGCAGGGTGATGTCCGACAAAAGTGCAGCGGAAATCCGGGTGATGATCGCCGACGATCATCCATTGCTGCGCAGCGGCATCGCGGCGGTGCTGGCGCACAGCCCGCGCATTAGCGTGGTGGCGGAAGCCGGCGACGGCGACACGGCGGTGCAATTGTTCCGCCAGCATCGGCCGGACATCACGCTGATGGATCTGCAGATGCCGGGTCTGGGCGGCATCGATGCGATTGGCGCCATCCGCAGTATCGACCCGGAGGCGCGCATCATTATCCTGACCACCTTCAGCGGCGATGCGCAGATTTACCGTGGTCTGAAGGCCGGCGCCGCCGGCTACCTGCTGAAAAACATGGCGCGCACCGAATTGCTCGATTATCTGCTGCGCGTCCACGACGGCGAGCAGCGGCTGCCGCTGGAAGTCTCGCGCAAGCTGCCGAATGTCGTGACGCTGGAGCCGCTGACGCGGCGCGAGGTGGACGTGCTCAAACTGGTGGCCAGCGGGCACTCGAACCAGCGCGCGGCGGGCGAGCTGGGGCTGAAGGAGGACACCATCAAGGCCTATATGAAAAGCATCCTGGCCAAGCTGCGCGCCCGCGACCGCACGCATGCGGTCACGATTGCGCTCAAGCGCGGCTTCTGGGAAGCCTGATCAGGCGATGGTGTCGACCACGCCGCCGTCCACCCGCAGCGCGGCGCCGGTGGTGGCCGAAGCCTGCTGCGAACAGACGTAGACCACCATGTTGGCGACTTCTTCCGGCGTCGCCACGCGCTGGATAATCGAGGTGCTGCGGTGTTGCCTGACGAAGGCATTGGCCTCGCGCTCGGCCGCCGCGTAATCGCCATCCGGCGCCACCAGGTGCTGCACGCCTTCCGACAGCGTCGGTCCCGGCAGCACGGCATTGACCGTGATGCCGGTGCCGGCCAGGCTCTTGGCCAGCCCGCGCGAAATCGCCAGGTAGCCGGTTTTGGTGAAGCCGTAGTGGATCATGTCCGCCGGAATATTCAGTCCGGACTCCGACGAAATGAAGACGATGCGGCCCCAGTTCTTTTGCTGCATGCCGGGCAGGTAAGCGCGGCTGGCGCGCACACCGGACATGATGTTGACCTCGAAGAAGCGGGTCCATTCCTCATCCGGAATCTCGGCGAACGGTTGCAGCTGGAAGATGCCGACGTTGTTGACCAGGATGTCCGCGAACGGTTCGGCCCTGGTCAGGATGGCGTAGCCTTCGGCGTTGCCGAGGTCGGCTGCCACGCCGCGCACCTGCGCGCCGGGCACGCTGTCGCGCAGCTGGTTGAGCGCTTGGTCGACGTCCGCCTGTTTGCGGCCGGTGATGACCACGGTGGCGCCGGCGCCGGCCAATCCGGCAGCGATGGCGTAGCCTATGCCGCGCGTGGAACCGGTGACGATGGCGGTTTTACCTGTTAAATCGATGAGCATGACAGTCCTTTTCGGAGGGGATGATCGGTCACCCCATCCTAGTCCGATTGCGGCGCGAGATACATCCCCTTATGGGTTAACGGCTTGCTCAAATACCAATGAGTTGGTAAGATAATTTTCCACATGGAAATTACCGGAGTTTGAGCTTGGCGAATACCTTCACTTTTCTGGATGTAAACGGTAATACCGTTTCTACCGATACCGGTTCTTCGGTTGTTTTCACGATCAAGAACAGTTCCAACAAGCCGTTGACCCTGTACTGGGTCGACCGCGACGGCAAGCAGCAGGCTTACGGTAGCGTCGGTCAAGGCGAGGGATACAGGCAGGAGTCTCTATCGACGCATGTCTGGTGGTTGAAAAGTGCGGACGGCCTGGTGAATCTGAAATTTGAACCGTCGGTTGCCGGCCAGCTGACCGTCGGCGCCGACTTGAGCCCGTCGGTGATCGATTTCTCGGAACACGTTATTCAAACGCCCAACGGCTTGTGGTCGACCGCGCAGGGATATGGCCTGATCGATATCGCCAAATCGCTGGGGGTGGACGATGTGGCCGATCTGCCTGTGAACGGCCAGAACAACAATATGGCGCTGAACGCCATCAATGCCAGCTCGGCCTGGGCGGCCGGCATCACCGGCAAGGGCGTCAAGGTGGCGGTGGTCGACAGCGGCATCGCCGCCAATCCCGAGATCGACGACCGCATTGTGGGCGGCTACGATTTCTATCAAAAGGATGACGACCCGTCGCCGGACAACGGCAATTACCGCGACCACTCGCTGGGCGTGGCGGCCATCATCGCCGGCAGCCACAGCCAGCACAGCGGCCGCGACACCATGGGCGTCGCACCGGACGCCTTGCTGCTCAACGTGCGCGTTGGCGGCAGCCAGGGCAGCAATACGGCCGACATGGCGGCCGGCATCCGTTATGCGGTGGATCAGGGTGCCAAGGTGATCTGCATGCCGCTGCAGTCGGACGGCGCGGATAACGATCCGGCGCTGATCGAGGCGGTGCACTACGCCTACACGCACAACGTGGTGACGGTGATCATCGGCGGCAACTTCGGCACCTATGGCGCCACCGGCCCGGCCTTGATCGCCAAGCAACTGCCCGGCGAACTGATCGCCGTCGGCAACTACAACGTGCCGGCCGGTGCGCCGTTCGATTCGTCCAACACGCCGGGCGACACGCCGTTTCCGTGGGTGATGGCCGGTTCGTCCGGCTACGTGCCGACCGCGTCCGGCGAGTACAAGTATTGGCAGGATGGCGGCACCTCGTTTGCCGGCCCTTACGTGGCCGGACTGGCTGCCTTGCTTTGGGAGCAGAATCCCGACGCCACCGCCGCCGAGATTATCAAGAAGATCCTGGCCGGCGCCTCCATCGGTGAAAATGCCGGCACCGGCGAGTTGTCGAAGATCGTCGGCACGGCCAACGCGGACGTGTTGCAACTGGTGGCCGGCGTGGCGGTGGATGGCGGCGGCGGCGTGGATCTGCTGCAAGTCACGGGTGATGCGGGCGACTTCAGCATCGCTGCCACCTCCACCGGTTTCGCCCTGACCAACAAGGTGACGAACACCGTCAGCCTGTTGACCAGCGTCGAGCGCCTGCAGTTTTCCGACAAATTCGTTGCGCTGGATATCGATGGCAGCGGCGGCGCGGTATATCGGCTGTACCAGGCGGCGTTCGACCGCACGCCGGACATGGACGGCCTCGGCTATTGGATGTCGGCCATGGACAAAGGCGCGGCGCTGACCAGCGTTGCCAGCAGCTTTGTCAATTCGGACGAGTTCAAGCAGCTTTTTGGTGAAGAACCGACCGATGTCGAGCTGGTCAACGCCATGTACCAGAATGTGCTGCACCGCGCGCCGGACCAGCAGGGCGAGGCCTACTGGATCGATTCTTTGAAGAACGGCACCACGGCGGCGGACATGCTGACCGCGTTCAGCGCCAGCCGGGAGAATGTCGCCAACGTGGCGAAAATCATCGGCCAGGGCTTCGAGTATCTTCCGCCGGCCTGAACGCGCGCTATATGCCCTGCTTAACAGAGCGGCTGCGGTAAATGGCCTAAGGTGGAGTCTCTATCGATGCCACCTCTGGAGCCCTTCTATGACCGTTCGCAGCCTGCTCTCTTCCATACTGATCGGCGCCGTCGCCAGCGCGCGTTCGATGACGCCGATGGCCACCATCGCTACCGCGCGCCTGGCCGACCGGCGCACGCCGGGCCAGGTGTTTTTGCTGGATCGTCCGCTGTTCAAATACGGCGCGCTGGCGATGGGCGCCGGCGAATTGGTCGGGGACAAGATGAAAACGGCGCCGGACCGCACCGTGTTCCTGGGCCTGCTGGCACGCGTGGCGAGCGCCGGCATTGCTGGGGCGGCACTGGCGCCGCAGGGGCGCGAAAAAGCCGGCGCGGCGGCCGCTGTCGCCACCGCCGTGCCGCTGGCCTACCTGACCCTGTCGGCCCGTAAAAAGGCAATGTCGCGCATCGGCCAGACCCGCAGCGGCCTGATTGAAGACGTGCTGATCGTCGCGGCAGGCGCCGCCATCGTGGCGCTGTCGACGCGCGCAACAGGCGAATAAACGTCAGGCCGAGATTTCCGGCTCGCGGTTGAAGAACACCAGCCGGTTGCCGGAAGGGTCTTTGATCGACATTTCGCGCCCGCCCCACGGCATCTCCTCAACGCCGGGGCGGGCGTTTTTGTACTGCTTGGCAATCAGCTCCTGCTGGTAGGCGTCGACGTCGCTGGTGGCGATGCGGATGGCGGCGCCAGGCGAGCAGTCGCCGTGGTGCTCGGACAGGTGCAGCACGCAGCCGTCCTTGGATACCTGCATGTACAGCGGCATGCCGTCCTCGAAGCGGTGCTCCCAGTCGACCTTGAAGCCGAGGAAGTCCAAAAAGAATTCGCGCGTCTTGGCTTCATCGAAGCAGCGCAGGATGGGAGTGATGGTGCCCAGGCTCATGATATCTCCTTCAGGTCAGCCTTGCTAACAGCGTTGTGAACACGCCGAGGACGATCAGGTAGAACGTCACCGGCAATATCAGGAACCAGAACCGCGCCTTGATCTTGTTCAGCGTGAAGAAGGTGGTGGCGGCGCAATAGCTGGTCCAGCAAGACCATAACAGGAATACCAGCAGCAGTACGCCGAGGAGGTCGCTGGCTGCCCAGGCTTCGGCGTAGTTGGTGTAGATGGAAGTCTCCACCACAGCCCAGGCCATGACGGGCAGCACGTACACCAGGTTCTGCAAGACGTTGATGCTGCGCGCTTCGTCGCGCGCCACCTCGCCGGCGCCGGACCATTCCAGCCGCTTGCGATACCACCAGCCGAGCAGATACCAGTTAATGACGGCGCTGAATGCGCCCGCCGCCAGCACCACCATCCAGTAGTTGCTCCATGACGACGCTACCCAGGTGGTGAAGGTGTCGGCGGCGGCGCCAGATTTTTCGCGCAACTCGGCCTTGATCAGGTTCTGGTCGATGCGGTCCATGGCGTTGCTGATGCCGATCAGCGCCGCAGTGATCAGAATGCCGCGGCGGTCGCGCAGGATGCCGCGATTGGAGAAATACTCGCGCGGCCGCCATAGCAATGTGGTCAGGCTGCGGGGATTGAAGACTGAAAGAGTTGAGGGAGCGGCATTGCCGCTCAGGCTTTCATCGCTACTCATCTAGGCCAATCCTGTTTTTATGTCGACAAGATTGGCACTTTAGCAGCAATCGGTGGATTAATACACTTCCGGCACGATGATTTCCTGCGGCACCGGGCGGCGCACGTAGTCGTCATGGTACTCGCGCTCCGGCAGTTCGATGGCCGGATGGGTGATTTCCTCATACGGCATCTGGCCCAGCAGGTGGTGGATGCAGTTCAGCCGCGCCTTCTTCTTGTCGACGCCTTGCACCACCCACCACGGCGCTTCCGGAATATGGGTGCGTTCCAGCATGACTTCCTTGGCGCGCGTGTATTCTTCCCAGCGGCGGCGCGATTCCAGATCCATCGGGCTCAGTTTCCACTGTTTCAGCGGATCGTGGATACGGCCGAGGAAGCGGGCATTTTGCTCCTCGTCGGAGATCGAGAACCAGTACTTGATGACCTGGATGCCGGAACGGGCCAGCATGCGCTCGAATTCCGGCACGGTCTGGAAGAATTCTTCGTACTGATCATCGGTGCAGAAGCCCATCACGCGCTCGACGCCCGCGCGGTTGTACCAGCTGCGGTCGAACAGCACGATCTCGCCGGCAGCCGGCAGGTGCGAGACGTAGCGCTGGAAGTACCACTGCGTGCGCTCGCGGTTGTTCGGCGCCGGCAGCGCGGCCACGCGGCACACGCGCGGATTCAGGCGCTGCACGATGCGCTTGATGACGCCGCCCTTGCCGGCGGCATCGCGGCCTTCAAAGATGATGACGACTTTGTGGCCGGTGTGGACCACCCAGTCCTGCAGCTTGACCAGTTCGGCCTGTAGGCGGAACAGCTCGCGGAAGTACAGGCGGCGCTCTTCCTTGGCCTCGGCGCTGCGTTCGCGTTCGACGACCTGCTGGGTGAGCGGATCGATTTCGCGGTCTTCCAGCTCCATTTCCAGTTCTTCGTCGTAGCTGTCGGTCAGCTCGCGCTGGACGCGGTCCAGCAGTTCGTGCTCGTTCAGGTTCACGCAATACTCCTCATTTTCAGGTGAGGAGCAGCATACGCAGCATTTATGACGGTATTATGACTTCTTCCCGCCGGGGAACAGGCCATCCCAGACCTCCTTGATGGTGGCAGTGACCACGCCGGCCGCTTCCTGGTCGCCGCGCAACATGGCGCGCACATAGTTGGCGGCCTGTTTAACCGAGACATGCGGCGGCAGCGGCGGCACATCGGGATCGGTGATCATCTCCAGCACCGTCGGCACCGGCGATGACAGCGCGTCGTCCCACGCGGCGGCCACCTTGGCTGGATCGTCGACGCGGATGCCGCGCAGGCCGAGTAGCTCGGCGTAGGCGGCGTAGGGGAAGTTGGGCAGGTTCTGCGAGGCTGGCAGCCTGGCGTCACCCTCGGTGATGCGCTGTTCCCAGGTGACCATGTTCAGATCGCCGTTGTTGAGCACCATGATGACCATGCGCGGATCGCTCCATTCGCGCCAGCGCGCGGCGATGGTGATCAGCGAGTTAATGCCGATCATCTGCATGGCGCCATCGCCCAGCACGGCGATCACCGGCCGCTCCGGATGCACGCATTTGGCGGCCAGCGCGTAGGGCAGGGCGCAGCCCATCGACGCCAGGCCGCCGGACAGCGAGGCGCTCATGCCGCGCCGCAGTTTCAGGTCGCGCGCATACCAGCCGGCGCAGGAGCCGGAGTCGCACGTCAGGATCACATCGTCCGGCAGGCGCGGCGACAGTTCCCAGAACACGCGCTGCGGATTGATCGGCCTGGCCTGGTTCATCGCCCGCGCTTCCAGCACCTGCCACCAATCCTTCACATTGCCTTCGATCCGCTGGCGCCAACTGGTGTCGGTCTGCTGCTGCAGCAACGGCAGCAGGGCCTCCAGCGTGGCGGCGCTGTCGCCGGCGAGGCAAATCTCCATCGGATAGCGGAGATTCAGCCTGCGCGCATCGATGTCGATCTGCACGCCGCGCGCCTTGCCTTCCTTGGGCAGGAACTCGGAATAAGGGAAGGCCGAGCCGACCATCAGCAGCGTGTCGCATTCGTTCATCAAGTCCCAGCTGGGCTTGGTGCCGAGCAGGCCGATCGAGCCGGTGACGTAGGGCAGCGTATCGGGCACGGCGGCTTTGCCGAGCAGTGCCTTGGCAATGCCGGCGCCGAGCTTGTCGGCCACCGCGATCAATTGATCGGTGGCGTGCAGCGCGCCGGCGCCGGCCAGGATGGCGACTTTCTTGCCGGCGTTGAGCACGGCCGCCGCGCGTTGCAGATCTTCCTGGCGCGGCGCGACCGCGTGGCCGGTGTAGCCGATGCCGCTGTGAATGGTGCCGTGTTCGCGTGGCGGCGTTTCCACGGCTTTCATGTCCTGCAAGTCGTTGGGCAGGATCACGCAGGTGACGGTGCGGCGCTCGATGGCGATGCGCATGGCGCGGTCGATCAGGTGCCGCACCTGCTCGGGCGTGGTTGCCATTTGCACGAATTCATGGGCGACGTCCTTGAACAGCGACAGCAGATCGACTTCCTGCTGGTAGTCGCCGCCAAGCGCCATGCGGCTCTGCTGGCCGACGATGGCGACCACCGGCTGATGGTCCGCCTTGGCGTCATACAAGCCGTTCAGCAAATGAATCGCACCGGGGCCGGACGTGGCGAGGCAAACCCCAGGCTCGCCGCTGAACTTTGCATGGGCGCAAGCCATGAAGGCGGCCAGTTCCTCATGGCGCACCTGGAAAAACTCGATGCCGGTGTCGCCATGCCCGAACGCGCCGACCACGCCGTTGATGCCATCGCCAGGATAGCCATAGATGCGCTTCACGCCCCAAGCCGCCAACCGCTTCAACACAAAGTCGCCCACTGTCGCCATGCCGTCACCTCGTCGTCATCAGATTGATGGCCGATTCTAGCGGCGATGTTGACTATTGCGCAGCGATAACGTGCGCGCCATGTTGCAGTGCGGTCAAGCTTAAATAAAGCGCAAACCGTCTGCGGCGGAGAAAATAAACTTGTGGTGGGTTCGCAACAGGAAGATGCCCCGGCCGGCGCGCGGCCGGGGCAGGAGAGGTGTTACTGAGGTGCTACTTAGTTATCGCGGATGTTCCAGGCGCGGTTGATGCTCAGCGCGGCCAGCGAGGCGACGGCGCCGGATAGCAGGTACACGCCGGCATAAGCCAGGCCGAAGTGCGACGACAGGCCCAGCGCCACCAGCGGCGCGAAGCCGGCGCCTACCAGCCATGCCAGATCGCTGGTCAGCGCCGCGCCGGTGTAGCGGAAGCGCTGCGGGAACTGCGCGGTCACCGCACCGGAAGCCTGGCCGTACGACAGGCCCAGCAGCGAGAAGCCGATCAGGATGAAGGCATCCTGGCCGCCTTCGCCGCTGCCGATCAGGAACGGCACGAACAGGCTGAAGATACCGATCAGGGTCGCCAGCGTGCCCAGCGTGCGGCGGCGGCCGACGCGGTCCGCCACGTAGCCGGAGATGATGCAGGCGATCGCCATCAGCGTCACGCCCACCATCTGCACTTGCAGGAAACCGGCGATCGAACGGCCCGACGTCAATGTGATCCACGACAGCGGGAACACCGTCACCAGGTGGAACAGCGCATAGCTGGCTAGCGCTGCCAGCGCGCCGATGATGATGTTGCGCGTCTGCGAACCCAGCAGTTCACCGACCGGCACCGGATCGAGCTGGTGCTCGTCCAGCAGGTGCGAGTATTCATGCGTGGTCACCAGCCGCAAGCGGGCGAACAGCGCCACCACATTGATGGCAAACGCCACGTAGAACGGGAAGCGCCAGCCCCACTCAAGGAAGTCCAGCGAGTTCAGGTTGGCCATCAGGTAGGAGAACAGGCCGGCGGCAATCACGAAGCCGACCGGCGCGCCCAACTGGCCCAGCATGGCGTACCAGCCGCGCTTGTGCTCGGGCGCGTTCAGCGCCAGCAGCGACGGCAGGCCGTCCCACGAGCCGCCCTGGGCGATCCCTTGTCCAATCCGCAATAGTGCCAGCAGCACAATCGAGGTGGTACCCAAACTGGCATAGTCCGGAAGGAAGGCGATCCCGGCGGTGGAAACACCCATAATCATCAGTGCCAGGGTGAGTTTGGTTTCGCGAGTAAAGCGATGTTGAATTGCCATAAAAGCGACAGTTCCAATCGGTCGCGCAATAAACGCAAGCGCAAAAATCGCAAAGGCGTATAGTGTGCCGTCAAGCCTGCTGTCGTAAGGAAAGAATACCGACGGGAACACCAGTGCTGAGGCGATCGCGTAGACAAAGAAGTCGAAGTACTCGGAGGCGCGACCGATAACCACACCGATTGCGATTTCTCCGGGAGAGATGTGCCCATCCCTGGCATTGATGCTGCGTGCGCCTGGGCTCGTTTGATGGTGATGTTCGTGGACTCCGGCCTGAACGGCCTGGACGTCATTAATAGAAGTCGTATTAGCCATAGTCTCTGTCTCGTGTTAAGTAATTGTTATCACGGGGATGTCCAGGCGGGTAGGACAAAGTGTCCAATGGCAAGAACAGTCCGTCGTGAGTACAGTAGCATGATCCCAACAATCTGTAATCTAAATTACCGCATGATTCCTCCTATCGTTCGTCGTGGATTGCTCCTCGCACCGTTACTGTGGCTCGCTGGCTGCGATACGGTCGTGCTGAATCCGTCCGGGGATATCGCAGCGCAGCAGGCACACCTTGTAGTTGTGTCAACCTTGCTGATGCTGTTGATCATCGTACCTGTCATGTTCCTTATCTGTCTGTTCGCTTGGCGCTATAGGAAGTCAAATACTGCCGCCGAATACAAGCCGGACTGGGACCACTCGACCAAGCTCGAACTGCTGATCTGGGGCGCTCCGCTGCTGATCATCATCGTGCTGGGCCTGATTACGTGGATTTATACCCACTTGCTCGATCCTTACCGTCCGCTGAGCCGCATCGATGAAAATCGTCCGCTGGCGCCGCACGTCAAGCCGCTGGAAGTCCAGGTGGTGTCGATGGACTGGAAATGGATGTTCATTTACCCAGAGCAAGGTATCGCCACGGTCAACGAACTGGTCACGCCGATCGACGTGCCGGTACGCTTCCACATGACCTCGACCACCGTGATGAATGCGTTCTACATTCCTGCGCTGGCCGGTATGGTGTACACCATGCCTAGCATGGAAACGCAGCTGAATGCGGTAATGAACAAGGTAGGCGTGTACGACGGCTTCTCGGCCAACTACAGCGGCGCCGGTTTCTCGCAGATGCGCTTCAAGTACCACGGCGTGTCGCAGGGCGACTTCGACGCCTGGGTTGCCAAGACCAAGGCTTCCACCGCCAAGCTGGACCGCGCTGAATTCCTGGCGCTGGACAAGCCGACCATCAAACACCCGATCATGCACTTCGGTACCGTCGATGCTGACCTGTACAGCCGCATCCTGAACCGTTGCGTCGCTGACGGCAAAGTCTGCATGAATGTCCAGATGCACCAGGATGCCAACCGCATCAAGGCTGCTGTGGCCACGCAGAAACTGCCTAAAGACGAGGTGTGCGAGCCGACCGAGGTCGCCGCAACTGCTCAACCTACCCGTAAAGAATGACCATGTCTGATCTGAACCTGACCAATCTGATCTTCGGACGGCTGTCGCTGGAAGCAATTCCATATCACGAGCCTATCCTGATCGGCACTTTCGCCATGGTGGCAATCGGCGGCCTCGCGCTGCTGGCCGTCATGTTTAAATTCCGCCTGTGGGGCCCGTTGTGGCGCGACTGGATCACCTCCATCGACCACAAGAAAATCGGTATCATGTACATGATACTGGGCATCATCATGCTGCTGCGCGGCTTCGCCGATGCACTGATGATGCGCGCACAGCAAGCAATCGCCTTCGGCGACAATCCCGGCTTCCTGCCGCCGCACCACTACGACCAGGTGTTCACCGCCCACGGCACGATCATGATTTTCTTCGTGGCCATGCCGCTGGTGACCGGTCTGATGAACTACGTGGTGCCGCTGCAAATCGGCGCGCGCGACGTTTCGTTCCCGTTCCTGAACAACTTCTCGTTCTGGATGACCACCTTCGGCGCCATGCTGACCATGGTCTCGCTGTTCGTCGGTGAATTCGGTAAAACCGGCTGGCTGGCATTCCCGCCGCTGTCGGGTATCGAGGCGTCGCCAGATGTCGGGGTCGATTACTATATCTGGTCGCTGCAGGTGGCCGGGGTAGGTACCACGCTATCCGGGGTCAACCTGATCGCCACCATCGTCAAGATGCGCGCACCTGGCATGTCGATGATGAAGATGCCGGTCTTCACCTGGACCGCACTGTGCACCAATGCCCTGATCGTCGCGACCTTCCCGATCCTGACCATCACCCTGGCACTGCTGTCGCTGGACCGTATCGCCGGCTTCAACTTCTTCACCACCGAACTGGGTGGTAACCCGATGCTGTACGTCAACCTGATCTGGATCTGGGGCCACCCAGAGGTGTACATCCTGATCCTGCCGGTGTTCGGCGTGTTCTCGGAAATCGTCTCGACCTTCTCCGGCAAGCGTCTGTTCGGCTACACCTCGATGGTGTATGCAACCGTCGTGATTACCGTGCTGTCCTACCTGGTATGGCTGCACCACTTCTTCACCATGGGTTCCGGCGCGAGCGTCAACTCGTTCTTCGGCATCACCACCATGATTATCTCGATCCCGACCGGCGCGAAGATCTTCAACTGGCTGTTCACCATGTACAAAGGCCGCATTCGCTTCACCGTGCCGATGATGTGGACCGTGGGCTTCATGCTGACCTTCGTGATCGGCGGTATGACCGGCGTGATGCTGGCCGTTCCTCCAGCCGACTTCGTGCTGCACAACTCGCTGTTCCTGATCGCTCACTTCCACAACGTGATTATCGGTGGCGTGGTGTTCGGTCTGTTCGCAGGTATCAACTACTGGTTCCCGAAAGCCTTCGGCTTCAAGCTGAACGAGTTCTGGGGCAAGGTATCGTTCTGGTGCTGGCTGGTGGGCTTCTGGGTTGCCTTCACCCCGCTGTACATCATGGGCTTCATGGGCGTAACCCGTCGTATGAACCACTTCGATGATCCATCGCTGCAGATCTACTTCGTCATCGCCGCAATCGGTGCTGTGATTATCGCTGGCGGTATCGGCGCCTTCATCCTGCAGATCTTCCTGAGCTGGAAAGACCGCGAGAAACTGCGCGACGTCACCGGCGACCCATGGGAAGGCCGTACGCTGGAGTGGGCTACCTCGTCGCCACCGCCAGACTACAACTTCGCGTTCACCCCGGTGGTGCACGACAGCGACAGCTGGGCGGACATGAAAGCCAACCAGTACAAGCGTCCGCTGAAAGGCTTCGTCGACATCCACATGCCGAAAAACACCGGCGCCGGCTTCATCATCTCGGCCCTGTCGTTCGCGTTTGGCTTCGCCATGGTCTGGCAGATGTGGATCCCGGCAGCCCTGGCCTTCGCGGTCATGGTTGGTGCGATCGTTGTTCACACCTTTAACTACAAGCGCGACTACTACATCAAAGCCGATGAAGTGACTCGTACCGAAGACGCGCATACTCGTTTCCTGGAAAGCCATGTCTGAAATTAACGCAAACGGCGCCCTGAGCGCAGACCCAAGCGCGCGTTACTACGTGCGTGAACACCATCCGGAAAACGGCACCCTGCTGGGCTTCTGGATTTACCTGATGAGCGACTGCCTGCTGTTCGCCGGCCTGTTCGCAACCTACGCAGTCCTGGGCCGCAGCTATGCGGGCGGCCCGTCGGGCGCGGAACTGTTCGACCTGTCGCTGGTCGCCATCAACACCGGCTTCCTGCTGCTGTCGTCGATCACCTATGGCTTCGCCATGATCGCCTCGCAGCGCAAGAACCTGAAGGCCACCATCACCTGGCTGCTGATCACCGGCGTATTCGGCCTGGCGTTCCTGTACCTGGAGATGTATGAGTTCCTGCACCTGATCCACGAAGGCGCCGGTCCGCAGCGCAGCGCGTTCCTGAGCGCGTTCTTTGCCCTGGTCGGCACCCACGGTCTGCACGTGACCTTCGGTACCATCTGGCTGATCACGCTGGTATTCCAGCTGAAGCAGCACGGCCTGACGCCTGAGAACAAGCGTCGCATGGCGTGCCTGTCGATGTTCTGGCACTTCCTGGACGTGATCTGGATTGGCGTATTTACCTTTGTCTACCTGATGGGAGTTCTGCCATGAGCGCACCACACAACCACTCTGAGCACGATCACCACGACCATCACGGCCATGACGATGATGGCAACCACGGCAGCCTGAAGGACTACGCCATCGGCTTCGTGCTGTCGGTAATCCTGACCGCGATTCCGTTCTGGCTGGTGATGGCCAAGGTGTTCGACCATTCGAGCACCACCGCCATCGTCATCCTGGCCTTCGCGGCGGTGCAGGTAGTAGTGCACATGAAGTACTTCCTGCACATGAGCAGCAAGGTTGAAGCCGGCTGGTCGATGCTGTCGACCGTGTTCACCGTCGTGCTGCTGGTCATCGTGCTGGCCGGTTCGATCTGGGTCATGTACCACATGAACAAGAACATGATGCCTTCGATGGGCAACGATGTTCATAACATGCAAGACATGCAATGACGGACGGCGCAATTAAGCGCCAACGTTCCCGCGCCCTGCGCGTCATCCTGGCCCTCGCGGCCGGGGTGATGTTCGCGGGGTTTTTTGCTTTAGGGACGTGGCAAGTCATACGGCTGCAATGGAAACTGGCGCTGATCGAGCGCGTCGACCAGCGCGTGCACGGCGCGCCGGTGCCGGCGCCGGCGATGGCGCAATGGCCGCAGCTGAACGCGGAGAACGACGATTACCGCCGCGTGCAGCTGAGCGGCGTGCTGCTGGACGGCGCCACCACGCAGGTGCTGGCGTCGCTCGAACGCGGCATCGGCTACTGGGTGGTGACGCCGCTGTGCACGCCGGACGGCGGCATCGTCATGGTTAACCGCGGCTTCATTCCGGCCGGCGGCAGCGGCTGGAAACCGCAGCCGGCGCCGGCGGCCGCCAGCGCCGACGCGTGCGACCATGCGCAGGGAACGGTAGTCAGCGTCAGCGGTCTGCTGCGCATGACCGAGATTGCCGGCAGCTTGCGCAAGAACGAACCGGCGCGTAACTACTGGTACACCCGGGATGTGCAGGCGATCGCGCAGGCGCGCGGTCTCGGCCAGGCGAAGGTGGCGCCATACTTTATCGACGCGGACGCGCCCACGGCGCAAGCCGCAGGACCGGTGGCAGGTCAGCAGCCGACAGGCGGTTTGACGGTTATTTCCTTCGTCAACAACCATTTGGTTTATGCTGTCACCTGGTTCGCACTGGCCCTGATGGTGGCTGCTGCGACGGTATGGGTCATCCGAGATGCGCGCAAACAAAAATCATAATCCTTACGACGGCGGCCGCATGCGGCTGCCGGTAGTCGAACCGCTGGCGTCGGCGAATGCTTCCGCCAGCACTATCACCCACGCGGCCGGTCACAAAAACATGCAGCAGCTGATCCAGCTGCGCTGGATCGCCGTGATCGGGCAGATCACCACCATCGCCACCGCGTCCATCCTGCTGGGCGTGCAGCTGCCGATGCCGGCCATGCTGAATATGCTGGCCTGCCTGATCGCCTTCAACGTCGCCAGCATCTTGCGCTGGCAGGAAAATCAGGAAGTCTCCAACAGCGAACTGCTGCTGGCGCTGACGGTGGACATCGCCATCCTGACGGCGCAGCTGTACCTGACCGGCGGCGCCACCAATCCCTTTGTGTTTTTATATCTGCTGCATGTGATCCTGGGCGCGGTGCTGCTGGAGCGCTGGTCGACCTGGACCATCGTGATCGTCACCGGCGCCTGCATCGCCGGGCTGGCGCTGTTCTCCGAACCGCTGCCGCTGCCGCAGGACCATGCGCTGGGCATCTTCAGCCTGTACGTGCAGGGCATGCTGATCTGTTTCATTCTGGATGCCGCGCTGCTGGTGATCTTTATCACGCGGATTATGCAGAACATGCGCAGCAGCGCGGCGGCGCTGTCGGACCTGCGCCAGCGCGCGGCGGAGGAAGAGCATATCGTGCGCATGGGGCTGCTGGCTTCGGGCGCGGCGCACGAACTGGGCACGCCGCTGGCGACGCTGGCGGTGATCCTCGGCGACTGGAAGCGCATGCCCGAATTCAAGGGCAGCCCGGTGCTGCTGGAAGAAATCGCCGAGATGCAGACCCAGCTTCAGCGCTGCAAGAGCATTGTCAGCGGCATCCTGATGTCGGCCGGCGAAGCGCGCGGCGAATCGTCGGCCGCCACCACCATCAACACCTTCCTCGCTGAAGTGGTGGCCGAGTGGCGCATCGGCCGGCCGGTGGTGATGTTCGAATTTGAAAACCGCATTTCCCTGGACTTGCCCGTGGTCTCCGATTCCACGCTCAAGCAAATGATCTGCAATGTGCTGGATAATGCGCTGGAAGCGTCGCCGCAATGGCTGCGCATGGAGGCCAGCATTGACGGCGGCACGCTGGTGCTTCAGGTCAGCGACAACGGCGCTGGCTTCGCACCCGGTATACTGGCGGAATTCGGCAAGCCCTACAACTCCAGCAAAGGCCGCGCGGGCGGCGGGCTGGGGCTGTTCCTGGTGGTGAATGTGGCGCGCACGCTGGGCGGCGAAGTCACGGCGACCAATATGGAAAAGGGCGGGGCGATGGTGCGTCTGACGCTGCCGTTGTCCGCCATCGAAATCAAATCGGAACAACAATGACGACAGAAGAGCGAGTATTGCTGCTGGTGGAAGACGACGCGGCCTTTGCCCGGACCCTGGGGCGTTCCTTCGAGCGGCGCGGCTACCGCGTGCTGCTGGCGGAAAATGTCGACGACGCCAGCGCCGTGCTGGTGGATAATTCGCCGGGCTACGCGGTAGTGGACTTGAAGCTGAAGGGGAACTCATCCGGGCTGGCCTGCGTGCAGATGCTGCACGAGCACGATCCGGAGATGCTGATCGTGGTGCTGACCGGTTTCGCCAGCATCAACACGGCAGTGGAAGCGATCAAGCTGGGCGCCTGCCAGTACCTGGCCAAGCCCTCCAACACCGACGACATCGAGGCCGCGTTCGAGCATGTGGCCGGCGCGGCGGAGCTGGAGCTGACGTCGCGCGCAACCTCGGTGAAAACGCTGGAATGGGAGCACATTCACACGGTGCTGGCGGAGACCGACTTCAACATCTCAGAAGCCGCGCGCCGGCTCGGCATGCACCGTCGCACGCTGGCACGCAAATTAGAGAAGCAGCGCGTCAAATGAGCCAGGCTTCCCTGTTCGATTTTGAGCCGCCGCCGAAGCTCACCGACCGCATTTTCTTCGCCGTCGCACCGGATGCCGAAGCGGTTGCCGAGATCAGGGCGCTGACCGCCGCGCTGAAATCCCGCCACGGCATGCAGGGCCGGCCGATCACCGACGCCAAGCTGCACTGCACGCTGTGCAATCTCGGCGATTTTGCTTGCATGCCGAAGGCCTTGCTGGCGCGCGCCAGGCAGGCTGCCACGCTGGTGGCGGCCGGCACACAACCGTTCAGCGCCAGTTTCGACACCGCGCAAACCTTCATCAATCGCGCCCGCAACCGGCCGTTCGTGCTGACCGGCGGCGACGGCGTGGCCGGCGTCTGCGCGCTGTACCGCGACCTGAACGGAGCCTTGTTCAAAGCCGGCGCCGGCGCCAACCCGGCCAGTTTTACCCCGCATATTACGTTGCTGTACGATGACGTCACGGCCGCGCCGGCGGCGGTCGCGCCGATCGAGTGGCCGGTACGCGAGCTGCTGCTCCTGCACAGCCACATCGGCCAGGCGCGCCCGTACAGCGTGCTGGCGCGCTGGTCGTTCTAGACCTTGGCGGCGTCGCTCTCGTTGCGTGCGCCGTCCATGACGATGTCGAATTCGTGCACGAAAGCGCGCAGCAGATCGGCCAGCGCCTGCGGCTCGGCGCGCAACCGATCCTCCAGCGCGCCGGCGGTCTTGAACAATTCGTTGGCGGAGATATTGCCGGCGGCGCCGCGAATCTTATGTACCAGCTCGGCAGCGCGCAGCAGATCGCCGGCGTGGATGGCATCATGAATCTGCTGCCGGGTGGCGTCGAAATCGTGGGCGAACAGGGCAAGCAGCTGCGATAGCAGCGCATCGTGGCCGCCCAGGCGTTCCATGGCCGCCTGCATGTCGATGCCCGAGCGTGGCTTGGGCGGCGTGCCGGGCTTGACGGTGGCGCGGGCGTTGGCCGGGTTGGCCAGGTTGGCGGCATTCGCCGCCTCGACCGCGTCGGCCGCCGCCGCACGGCCCGGGTCCGGCTGCACCCAGGTTGCCAGCACCGCGTACAGCGTGTCCGGGTCGATCGGTTTGGTGACGTAGTCGTTCATGTCCATGTCGAGGCAGCGTTCGCGGTAGCCGGCCACCGCATGCGCGGTCATGGCGATGATCGGCAGCGCGGCGTGCCGCTCGTTCTTGCGGATCAGGGCCGTCGCCTGGTAGCCGTCCATGTCCGGCATCTGAATGTCCATCAGCACCGCGTCGTAGCTGCCGGCGTCGATCATGCGCGCTGCCTCTTCGCCGCTGCTGGCAACTTCGGCGCGCACGCCGGCGCGCTGCAGGATTTCGGTGGCGACCTGCTGGTTGATGGCGTTGTCGTCCACCACCAGCACCAGCGCGCCGCGGATGCGCTGGATTGCCACCGACGGCGGCGCATTGAGCGCGGTGGTCTGCTGCGCCGCTTCCAGCCCCAGCGCCGACAGGATGGCGTTGCGCAGCTGTTGCGGATTGGCCGGCTTGTCGAGGAAGGGCGTGACGCGGGTCTGCTCGATCACGTCCTTGTGATGCTCCCGCGCATAGGCGGAGACCATCAGCACCGCCGGCACGGCGGCCAGTTCGGGGTCGGTGGCGATGCGGTGCAGGGTGTCGATGCCGTCGACGTCCGGCATGTCGGCGTCGATCAGCAGCACGTCGTAGGCGTCGAGCTGCATCGCCGCCACCGCCGCCGCGCCCGACGGCACCGCGCGCGCTTTTAATCCCAGCATGCCAAGCTGGATTTTCAGCATGTGACGGGCGGCGCCGCTGTCGTCCACCACCAGGATGCGCTTGCCTTGTGCGGCCGCCGGCACCGGCTGCACGCAGGGCGACTGGTCGGCCGCCGCCTGCAACTGCACGGTGAAACTGAAGCTGCTGCCGACGCCCGGTTCGCTGTCCACCTTGATTTCGCCGCCCATCTTGCGCACCAGCTGCTGCGAGATGGCCAGGCCGAGGCCGGTGCCGCCGTACAGCCGGGTGGTGCTGGCGTCGGCCTGCGCGAACGCCTGGAACAAGCGCGCCTGCTGTTCTTCGCTGATGCCGAGGCCCGTGTCCTCCACCGTGAAGCGCAGCACCAGCGTGCCGCCCGGCGCGACGGCGGGACTGGCTTGGTCCACCTCCACGCGCAGCTCGATGTGGCCGCGCGCGGTGAACTTGAGCGCGTTGCCGACCAGGTTGACCAGGATTTGCCCCAGCCGCAGCGGATCGCCCAGCAAGTTGCACGGCACCTCGGGCGTGGCGCCGATCACCAGTTCCAGCCCGCGCTCGGCGGCGCGCCAGGCAAACAGGTCGGCGATCTGGTTCAGCGTGTCGGGCAGTTCGAACGGCAGCGCCTCCAGTTCCAGCTTGCCGGATTCGATCTTGGAGAAATCCAGCACGTCGTTGATGATCTGCAGCAGGCTTTGGCCGGCGCGGCTGATCTTGCGGAAGTAGTCGAGCGGCTGCGCCGGCAGGTCGAGATGGGTACCCAGGCCGGCAAAGCCGAGAATGGCGTTCATCGGCGTGCGGATCTCGTGGCTGATGTTGGCCAGGAATTCGCTCTTGGCGCGTGTCGCCGCTTCCGCATTGGCGCGCGCTTTCTCGATCACGCGCATGGCGCGCGCCTTCAGGTAGGCGGAGGTGAACGGCGCCTTCAGCGCCTTCAGCAGATCCAGGTCGCTCGGGTCGAAGGTGGCCTGATATTGGTAGTTTTCGAAAATCAGATAGCCTTCCACCTGGCCGTCGATCACCACCCGTACCGACAGCAGCGCGCAGACGTCGCCCGGCAGCGAATTCGGATGGTGCACTTCGAAGATGTCCGGCGCGATCATGCAGTCCGGCGGCGCGAAGCGCAGTTCCGCCTGGCGCAGGTCGATGCGGTAGGCGTCGGCGGTGGCGTCGATGCGGCCCCACGCGGCGCGCAGGCTGAAGCTGTCGGCGCCGTACTCGCGCACCAGCGCCAGCGCCGAGTCGATGCCCTTGATGATGGTCGCTTCATGCAGAATGGTGTGCAGCAGCGCGTCGAAGTCCATCTGCTCGTTGATCGACTTGACGATGGCGTTCAGCTTTTCCAGATGCTGCGTGCGCGAGTAGACCACCGCCTGCAAGGCCTCCTGCTTGCGGTGCAAGTGCATCACGCGCCAGCGTATCAGCGCCCAGGACAGCACGCAGAACATCAGGAAGTAGCTGAGCCACGCCCACCAGGTCTGGTGCCAGGCGGGCAGCACCTCGACCCGCAGCGCCAGTTCGTCGGCGTTCCACAGGCCTTCGCGGTTACTGCCGCGCATGCGCAGCACATAGTGACCGGGCGGCAGGTGGGTGTAGGTGGCGATGCGGCGCGTGGCGTCGGCTTCGATCCAGCGCTGGTCGAAACCCTCCAGCAGGTAGGAATAGCGGTTGCGCTGTGGCGCCGAATAGTCCAGCGCCGCCAGTTCCACCTCAAAGTTCTGCTTGCCCGGTTGCAGCACCAGCGTCGGCCCGTCCTTGCCGGCCAGTTCGGCCGGCGCCAGCCGCTGCTGGTCCAGCCGCACCTCGCTGATGACCAGCGGCGGACGGTAGCCCCAGTCGTTCAGGCGGCCCGGATACACCACCGCCATGCCGGACGGCGAGCCGAAGACCAGATCGCGCTCCGCCGTCACCGTGCTGGCGCCGATGAAGAAGGTGCGGAACGCCAGGCCGTCGGCGCGGCTCAGCGCCCGCGCCCGTAACGTGCCCGAGTCCACCACGGCGATGCTGTCCGAGGTGGCGGCCCAGATGCGGCCCACCGGGTCCGCCTGCAGCGCCATGATGTTGCCGGCGGCGAGGCCCGAGGCGATGCCGATCCGTTCGAATACCGGCTCGCCCAGCGCATCGCGCCCGGTCATCACGCAGATGCCGCCGCCGTTGGTGCCGACCCACAGCCGGCCGCGCCGGTCGATCACCAGGGAGCTGACCACCGCCTCCGACAGCGCATCCGGCTTGGCCGGATTGGCCTTGATCTGTTCGATCTTGCCGCTGTCCGGATCGAGGCGGTTCAAACCGTTGCGGGTGGCGATCCACAGCGCGCCGTCGGCGTCCGCCGCCACCGCGTGGATGCGGTTGTCGGTCAGGCCGCCGCCTTCCTGCGCTCCCTGGGCGTAGCGCGTGACCGAAGCGGTGCCCGGGTTGTAGCGCAGCAGGCCATCGAAGGTGCCGAGCCACAGTTCGCCCTTGCGGACCAGGATGGTGCCAACGCGCGGATGCGGATTCCCTTGGGGCAGCGGCACGCGCCTGACGGCGTGGCCGTTGCCGCTGGTGCGGTATAGTCCCAGCTGGGTGCCGATCCAGGCTTCGCCCGGCTCGGCCTCGGCCAGCGCCAGCAGCACGCGGTTGGGCAGGGCGCTGTCCGGCGTGTGCGGATCGGGGCGCAACGCGGCGCGCCGCGCGCCGGTTTGCGGAACGATGTCGATGCCCTGGTCGGCCAGCCCGATCCAGACGTCGCCGCGGCTGTCGGTCATCAGCGCCGAGACGCCGGCTTCCAGCGCGCCGACGGCGCCGAACACGGAATCGATGGCTTCGGTGTGCGGGTCGTAGATGTCGACGCTGCGTTCGGTGGTGACCCAGATCAAGCCGCTGCGGTCGCGCAGCAGCGCGGCGGTGCGGTCATGACTGAGACTGAACGACACCGCCGGCTGGTGCTGGATGCGGCTGCTGCGGTTGGCGTCGGTGCGGTATTCGATGATGCCGCCGCCGTAGGTGCTGGCCCACCAGATGCCCGGCACGGTCTCCACCACCGCCAGCACCATATTGGCTTCGACATCCCTGACGCCGCGCAGCGCCATGATGCGGCCGCTGGCGGCGCCGACATCGACGATGCCGAAGCCGCTCTTCAGCGTGCCGAAGGCGATCTGCCCGCGGCTGTTTTCGCCCAGCGCCAGCACGCTGTCGCTCCAGCCACCGTGGCCGTCGACATGGACCGGAATGGCGATGATGGTGCCGCCGGAGCGCATGCGCGACAGGCCATTGGCGCTGCCAATCCATAGCGTGCCGGCGCGGTCCATCAGCAGCGCGCGGATCTGGTTGTCCGGCAGGCCCGGCGTGTCTTCGTGGCTGTAGCGGCGGATGGTGCGGTTGACGGTGTCGTAGTATTTGAGGCCGTCGGCGGTGCCGATCCACAGATTGCCCTTGCTGTCGCTGGCGATGGCGCTGATCTGGCCGCGCGTCAGCTCGTCGGTGGGACGGACAAACTTGTCGCTGTGCTTGTCGTACATGACCAGACCGGCGGCGGCGGTGCCGATCCACAGGCGGCCGGCGACGTCGACGTGCAGCACCTGGACAAAGTCGCCGGGCAGGCTGTCCGGATCGGCGGCGTCGTAGTGGAAGCTGCGCACCCGGTAGCCGTCCCAGCGCGCCAGGCCGCTCTGCGTGCCGACCCAGATAAAGCCGTCGCCGTCCTGCGCCAGCGTCATGCCCACCGCGTGCGGCATGCCCTGTTCCAGCCCGAGGTGTTCAAACAGCGGCGTGGCGAGACTGTCCCAGCGCTCGGGGCTGGCGATGGCGGCGCCACTGACTGCCAGGCAGGCAAGCAGCGTGACGATGGCCGCGCGCAGCCAGTGCAGCGCGGCTGTCGTGAGGGGATGAACGGGGGCGAGAGCTTTCAAATCAGGGCGCGCTCCTCAGCTTGATCGTTCAAGCATACGGAAATGCTGACCGAAAGTCTACGACTCGCAACAGGAAATCGACATCGCTTGTACAATCGCCACATGCGAACCAACGTAGGTATTGATATGAAACCAGATGTATTAGTGATGGCGGCCAGTCCCTCGGCCGAGGTGATGGCCCAACTGGAGCAGCATTTTCATTGTCACCATCTGTGGCGCCAGCCGCGCGAGCAGCAGGCGGCCTGGCTGGACGGCGTGGCGCCGCTTGTGCGCGGCGTGCTCACCACCGGCATCATCGGCATGAAGGCGGAGCTGCTGGCCCGCCTGCCCAAGGTCGAAATTGTCGCCGTCAACGGCATCGGCACCGACGCGGTGGAGCTGGATGCGACCCGCGCGCGCGGGGTGGCGGTCACCAATACGCCCGGCGTGCTGACCGACGACGTGGCCGACCTGGCGCTGACGCTGTTGCTGTCCGCCGCGCGTCGCCTGCCGGCCCTGGATGCCTATGTGCGTGATGGGTCGTGGGAGGCTGGCAAGCCGATTGCCACTACCCGTGCGCTGCGCGGCAAGGTGTGCGGCGTATATGGCTACGGCCGTATCGGCCAGGCGATCGCGGCGCGCGCCGAGGCGTTCGGCATGCGCATCGAGTACTTCCAGCCGCGCGCCATCGACGGCGTGACGGCGCCGCGCGCCGAGTCGCTGCTGGCGCTGGCGCAGGCCAGCGATTATCTGGTGGTGGCGGCGCCGGGCGGCCCGGCCACCCACCACACGGTGAATGCGGAAGTGCTGGCGGCGCTCGGTGCGCAAGGCACGCTGGTGAATATCGCGCGCGGCTCGCTGGTGGATGAGGAAGCGCTGATCGCCGCGCTGCGCGAGCGCACGCTGGGCTTCGCCGCGCTGGACGTCTTTACCGACGAGCCGCGCGTGCCGGCCGCGCTGCGCGAGCTGGGCAATGTGGTGCTGACGCCGCACGTCGGCAGCCTGACGGTGGAGACGCGTCACGCCATGGGCCAGCTGGTGGTAGGCAATCTGCGCGCCCACTTCGCCGGCGAACCGCTGCTTACGCCGGTGAAGTAATCTGGTCGGCCGCGACCCCGGCGCATCGGCGCCGGGTTGGCGCCACCTGCAAGGCTAATGGCAGGGAGCTGCTGCGTCCGAGGGAGCGGGCGGGGTGACCGGCGGCGGCAGTTGCGAATACACCTTGACGCAATTGCGGCCGGCGCGCTTGGCGGCGTACAAGGCTTCGTCGGCGCGGCTGTAGGCCAGTTCGAAGCTGGTGCCCTGCGGACTCCAGCTGACGCCCACGCTGGCGGTGACCTGGCGGTCGATCGGCGCGCCGAACACCTGGTCGGCGATGGCGTCGCAGATACGCACCGCCACCGCGCGCGCCTCGTCCAGGTCGGAGGTCGGCCAGATCACCGAAAACTCCTCGCCGCCGACGCGGCCCACGGCCACCTCAGGGCCCAGCAGCGCGCCCAGGCAGTTGACCACGGTCTTGATGACCGTGTCGCCGGCCGGGTGGCCGAAATCGTCGTTGATCCATTTGAAGTGATCGATGTCCAGCACGATCAGCGCCATGTCGTCCTTTTGCAGGCAGGCGCCGGCCTTGTCGATGACTGCCGCGCGGTTCAGGGCGCCGCTCAGCGGATCGTGGGTGGCGCGGTATTCCAGCTGCTGCGCCAGTTCGTGCAACTGGCGGTTCATCTGATTCATGTCCAGCTCCGCGCGGTCGCTGCGGCGGATCAGCCGGCGGCTCTCGCGCATCAGGCGCTCGTAGTGGACTATCATTTCGGCCAACGCGGCGCGGGCGTCCGCGTGGGGATCGGCGTGGGCCGCCCTGGCATTCGCCAGCGCGGCGCTTTCCAGCGCAAACAGGTCGGCGTCGGCCTTGGGTGTCATCAGTTGCTCACTGCGTGGTCGTGAAAATCGAGGGCGCCGAAATCGTCCTGCAGTTCCTGGCCGAATTCGAGGATGGTGTCGTCGTCTTCATCGTGATACCAGTTCAGGCGCACCTGGTTGCCGGCCACGGCGGCGTTGTTGAGCGCCTCGAAGAAGGTGAACAGCATCTTGGTGCTGGAGCTGTTGAAGTAGGCCAGCGATACGTGCACGGTGATCTCAGCGTCGTTGCAGCTGTCCAGGTAGGCCTGCACGCGGGTGATGATCGGGCCGTAGAAAGCGGCGGCGTTCTCCGGATAGGATTCGCCCTTGATCGACAGCGTGTGCTGCTCGAAGCGGAAGTCGATTTCCGGCGAGGTGGGGGAAGCGGCGATAAACAGTGGTTCCATTGTCGTTCTCAGTTTTGTTCAGATAATCGCTTTGATGCAGAACACCGTGGACTCCGGGTTGTGCTCATCCGGCACGAACTCGAACTCCAGCGGCTCGCTGGCGTCGCGCGCCATGGTCAGGAAGCCCAGGCCGGCGCCCTTGCTGTCGGCCGGCGTGTCCTCGCGCAGCGCCTTCTTGTACGCCAGCTTGATTTCGTCCATCGTCATGGTGTGCAGCGGCTCCAGGCGGCTGCGGATGCGTTCCACATTCACGCTGTCGACCGGATTGGCGCACAGCAGGAAGAAGCTTTCGCCCTTCATGCCGATGCAAAACGAACCGCGGCGCATCTGATTATCGGTGGCGTCCTCCGGCGTCAGCGTATCCGACGAATAATGCATGATGTTCTGCGACATTTCAACAAACGAGGAGAAGATTCTGCGACGCGTCGGCCCGGCCGCGCCGGCCGTGTCGAGACGCGCCTTGATGGTTTCCGAGATGGCGGCCACCACCGGCTGCGAGAAATAGCCGACGTAGAAAAAGATGATGTGGCGCTTGCGGGCCACTTCATAGAAATCGCTGAATTCTTTGTACAACAAGTGAGGCTCCTCTTAGGGGCGTAAGCAGAAAAAGGTCAGGTCGTCGCGGCGCGGTTGCGCGCCTTGCCAGGCCTGGTAATCGTCCAGCATTGCCTGCGCCACGTGGCGCGCGCATTCGGTGCGCTGCGCCAGCAGCACGTCGCGCATGCGGCGCTTGCCGTAGGCGATATCCTTGGCGCCGCCGATCTGGTCGATCAGGCCGTCGGTGGTCAGGAACAGCAGGCTGCCTTCGGGGATGTGGAGGATCTTGTTGGTCCACTGGTAGTCCAGCGGCGTGTCGATGTAGCCGACGCCCATGCGTTCGCCGTCCACCGTCTGTACCGCCTGCTGGTCCGGGTCGAGCTGGAACAGCGACTGTTTGGCGCCGGCGAAATGCAGCTGGCGCGTGGCGTGGTCGAACCACAGGAAGGCGGCATCCAGGCCGTCGTTGGACTCGGCCTGGCCCTGGCCTTCGACCTGGCCCAGCAGGTTTTTGACGCCGCGATTGACTTCGGCGATCAGCCTGGCAGGATCGCGCGGACCCAGTTGCTGCAGGGCCTGCGCCAGCGTCGATGAGGAAATCAGCGTCATGAAGGCGCCCGGCACGCCATGGCCGGTACAGTCGGCGATGGCGGCGAACCAGCCGTCCTCGTATCGGGCGAAGTGATAGAAATCGCCGCCGACCACGTCGCGCGGCTGCCATTCGAGGTGGGCGTCGTCCAGCGTGTCGGACAGCGCCAGGTCCGAGGGACGCAGCAGCGAGCGCTGGATCACGCTGGCGTAATCGATGCTGTGCATGATCTGGCGGTTTTTCTCCGCCTGCATATTGGCCACCACATTCATCAGCTGCAGGCCGAAGCCGACGCCGGCCAGCGCGCCGTCACGCGTTACGATAAATCCGTCGGCCAGTGCCTTCTCGCCCGATTCCACGGCGCGGAAGGTCAGCGCCTCGATGCTCATGTTGGCGTCGACGATCAGCGGTTCCTTGTCCATGAAGGCGATGCAGCTCTTCTTGCCGTACAGCTCGTGATAGAAAGGCTTGGACATCTGCGACATGAAGATGTTACGGCTGATCAGGCCGATCGGGCGGTCCATCTCGATGACGGGCAGGCTCATCAGGTCCCGGCGCTCTGTGAACAGCTCCAGAACGGTGAAGTTGGTGGTGTCGGACAGCACCGAGATCGTCTCCACGCACAAGTCGGCGGCGATGGATGAACGAAAACGGGGCAGGTGCAAACGAGAGGCATTGAACTCCACGGCCGGAAACCCTTTATCAACACTGAGCATTGCATACTAATGGGCAATTGTTACCACATCATTACATGTTGTTTAATGGAAAATATTTCAATGTGATTGCCGTACGGTAATATGGAGGTCATATTGGGTGTGTAAATTGGTGAGAATTCGCCTGGGAGGCGCATTTTTACTCACTTTATATCGCTATGAAATTCCCTCAATTGAATACCGGCATGCGTGTGGTGGCATCGTTCGCGGTGTTGTTATTTGTGATGGCTTGCATGTCCGGCGTGTCGCTCTGGCGGCTGCAGTCGGCCAACGACACTGCATCCAACCTGGTCCACGAGAAGCTGGCGCGCCAGCAGCTGACCTCGGAACTGCTGGGCATGACCGAGCTGAATGCGCTGCGGGCGATCTCCGTCGGCCGCAGCGACAGCCTCGAAGTGTCGGACATCTTCCAGGCCCAGCTGACCGCCGGTGACAAGCTGGCAGCCGAGATGGAGCGCAAGCTGGCAGCCATGCCGGCGGCCGGCGAGGAAGCCGAGTTGCGGCGCGCCGTGGCCAGCAGGAAAGCCGCGTTCATGGCGATGCGCGGCGAGCTGTTCAAGTTCAAGGATAGCGGGCGCATCCAGGAGGTCGGCGACCTGCTGGACAACAAGTGGCCGGGCTTGTTCAAGGCATATTCCGGCGCGCTGGAAAAGCTGCTGGCCTATCAGACCCGCGAAGCGAAGGCGCTGGCGGACGAATCGGAAAGCCAGTTCATCGGCAGCCGCGCCTTGTTGCTTGGCCTTGGCCTGGCGACGCTGGCCTTGGGCGCGCTGCTGGCGTGGATGCTGACCCGCAGCATCGTGCGTCCGCTGACGCAGGCGGTGGCGCTGGCCGAGCAGGTGGCTGGCGGCGAGCTGCGCGCGGTGATCTCGCATGGCCGCAGCGACGAGATCGGCAAGCTGTTCGATGCGCTCAGCCACATGACGGCGCGGCTGGCCGATACCGTCGGCCGGGTGCGCGACGGTGCGGTGGCGATCGATTCGGCCTCGCGCGAGATCGCGAATGGCAATATGGATCTGTCGCGCCGCACCGAGCATCAGGCCGGCGCGCTGGAAGAGACGGCTTCGGCGATGGAGGAGCTGACCTCGGCGGTCAAGCAGAACAGCGGCAATGCGCGGCAAGCCAACCAGCTGGCGATGTCGGCTTCCGCCGTGGCGGGCAAGGGCGGAGCGGTGGTGGCGGACGTGGTGCGCACCATGGCCAGCATCAACGAGTATGCGCACAAGATCGTCGACATCACCAGCGTGATCGACGGTATCGCCTTCCAGACCAATATTCTGGCCTTGAATGCGGCGGTGGAGGCGGCCCGCGCCGGCGAGCAGGGGCGCGGCTTTGCGGTGGTCGCCAGCGAGGTACGCAGCCTGGCGCAGCGCTCGGCCGAGGCCGCCAAGGAAATCAAGAAACTGATCAACGATTCGGCCGAGCGCGTGGCCAGCGGCGCCGAGCTGGCCGAAACCGCCGGCGCGACGATGACCGAGATTGTCGACAGCGTGCAGAAAGTCACCGCCATCATCGGCGCGATCAGCGCCGCCAGCAGCGAGCAGGAACACGGCATCCAGCAAGTCAACACCGCCATCGGCGATATGGACGACGTCACGCAGCAGAACGCTGCGCTGGTGGAGGAAGCGGCAGCCGCTGCCGCCGCGATGCAGGCGCAGGCGCGCGAACTGGCGCAACTGGTCGGCTCGTTCAAGCTGGATTCAGGCCGCATCCAGCCGCTGCCGTCCCGCGCAGTGTTGCCGCCACCGGAGGGCGGCGAGTTTCGCTACGCAGCCTGAGGTGCCGGAGCAAATCCGCACACAGTTGGGCTGGAAAATGCTGCGGTCATAGGCTTGTCACAAAGGCTTGTTATCTTGTAAATCTTTATAACAAGCTGGATAGCCGACATGAACCGTAAGTCTCTTCTGATCGCTGCACTGAGCGCCGCTTTCCTGGCCGGTTGCAGCAGCAGCGATAACGACACACCTGCCACCACCACGCCAACCACGCCGCCTGTGACCGTCGCGCCGAAGAACGTCATCTTCTTCCTCGGCGACGGCATGGGCCTGACCACCATGACCGCCGCCCGCATCTACTCGGTGGGCGAGGACGGCGAGCTGACCATGGACACGCTGCCGGAAACCGCATTCGTCAAGACCTTCTCCAACGACGCCCAGGTCACCGACAGCGCACCTTCGATGGCCGCCTACATGACGGGCGTGAAGATGAACAATGAAGTGATTTCGATGTCGCAGAACACCAATGCCATCGACCCGGTCAACGATGCCGCCGGCAACAAGCTGGGCAACAACTGCGGCAGCAACAACGGCACCGCCGCCACCACCTTGCTGGAACTGGCCAAGACCGCCGGCCTGGGCACCGGCGTGGTCAGCACCGCGCGCATCACCCACGCGACGCCGGCCACCACCTACGCCCACATCTGTCACCGCGATCTGGAAAACGATATCGCCGCAGCCCTGGTACCGGGCGGCACCGGCTACAACAGCGCGCTGGGCACCGGCGGGCTGGACGTGATCGTCGGCGGCGGCAGCCAGTTCTTCAAGCCGGTCAAGGATGGCGGCAAGCGCGCCGACGGCCGCGACCTGGTCGCCGAGCTGAAAGCCAAGAGCTATGCCTATGCCAGCAACACCACCGAGTTCAACGCCATCGACGGCACCAAGACCGACAAGCTGCTGGCGCTGTTCACCTCCAGCCACATGAGCTACGACCTGGACCGTGACGCCACCAAGGAACCAAGCCTGGCCGAGATGACCACCAAGGCCATGGACGTGCTGGCCCGCAATGGCAAGGGTTACTTCCTGATGGTGGAAGGTGGCCGCATCGACCACGCGCTGCACGAAACCACCGCCAAGAAAGCGCTGCAGGACACCGTGGCCTTCGACAACGCCATCAAGGCCGCCATCGCCAAGGCCAAGCTGACCGACCCGACGCTGGCCAACACGCTGATCGTCGTCACCGCCGACCACGATCACACGCTGGTGCTGAACGGCTACGCCAAGCGCACCGGTAAGACCACCACCGCCAGCGCCGGCGTGCTGGGCGTGGTGAAAAACTACGTCACCGGCGCGGTCGACAAGGATCTGGACGGCGCGCCGTATCCGATCATCGGCTTCGGCAACGGTGAAAACCGCGTGCAGGGCAGCCGCTCCAGCCAGGCTTCGCTGGACGAGAGCGTCACGGGCGCCAACCTGTATCACCAGGAGGCGGTGATCCGCATGGGCGCCGGCGGTGAAACCCACGGCGGCACCGATGTCTTCCTGGGCGCCATCGGCAAGGGCTCGGAGACCTTCACCGGCACCATCGACAACACCAAGGTGTTCTCGCTGGTGAAAACCGCAGCTGGCCTGTGAGTCATACTTTTAGAACGGAACCACATATGAAACGTACTCTCGTAGCCGCCGCGCTGGCGCTGTCGTTCACCCAGGCCGCTTACGCCGCCGGTGAAGCCAAGAACATCATCTTCTTCCTCGGCGATGGCATGGGTCCATCGACCATCACCGCGTCGCGCATCTACAAATACGGCGAAGCCGGCAGCCTGACCATGGACACGCTGGAGCGCACCGCCCGCATCAAGACCTATTCCAACGATGCGCAAACCACCGACAGCGCACCGTCGATGGCCGCCTACATGACCGGCGTGAAGATGAATAACGAAGTCATCTCGATGTCGCCGGAAACCGTGGCCACCAATCCGGGCCGGGATGCCAACGGCAACCTGGGCGTCAACAACTGCGCCGCCAGCAATGGCACCAGCGCCGTCACGATTCTGGAACTGGCCAAGGCCAAGGGCAAGGCGGTCGGCACCATCACCACCACCGAACTGACCCACGCCACGCCGGCGACGGCCTGGTCGCACATCTGCAACCGCAACGCGCAATACCACATCGCCGCCCAACTGGTGCCGGGCGGCACCGGCTTCAACAGCGCGCTGGGCGACGGCGTCGATGTGCTGATGGGCGGCGGCCGCAACCACTTCACGCCCTATGGCGCGAGCAACACCACCGGTCGCGCCGACGGCCGTAACCTGCTGACCGAGCTGGCCGCCAAGGGCTACAACGTGGCCGCCACCAAGGCCGAGATGAATGCTGCTGCCGCCGGCAAGAAATTCATCGGCCTGTACAGCAGCAAGAGCCATCTGGAATATGAACTGGACCGCAGCGCCACGCCGCCGCTGGGCGAGGGCGCCAGCCAGCCTAGCCTGGCCGAGATGACCGTCAAGGCGATGGACCTGCTGGCGTCCAACACCAATGGCTACTTCCTGGTGGTGGAGGGCGGCCGTATCGATCACGCGCTGCACGGCACCAACGCCAAGCGCGCGCTGTCCGACACCATCGCCTTCGACGACGCCATCAAGGCCGCGCTGGACAAGGCCAAGCTGACCGACCCGACGCTGGCCAATACGCTGATCGTCGTCACCGCCGACCACGACCACACGCTGGCGTTCAACGGCTACGGCAAGAAGGGCAACCCTATCCTCGACATCAATCGCGGCTACCGCGACAACCAGCCGAGCAAGGATGCCGATGGCAACACCTACACCACGCTGGTGTTCGGCAATGGTCCCAACCGTCCGAATACCCGCGTGAGCCTGGACAGCACGACGGTACTGGCGGATAACTATCTGCAGGAAACCGGCGTGCGTCTGGCAAGCGAGACGCACGGTGGCGGCGACGTCAAGCTGTTCGCCACCGGTGCCGGTTCGAAGACGTTCAAGGGCACGCTGGATAACACCAAGGTGTTCGGTCTGCTGAAATCGGCCTTCGGCTTCTGATGACGGAGGGGGCGGGCGCTGCCCGCTCCCTTTTTACTTGAAGAGTTGTATGAAAAAACTGTTTCTGCTGGCAGCCACCCTGAGCGTGGCTTTTTGTGCTTCCGCCACCGATCTGGATCTGAAGATCGCTTATTACAGCAAGGTGGTCACACCGGAAGGCGTGACGCGCGAAGCACGTTATGAAGAGAAAATGCTGCGCCGTGCAGGTCACGTCTGGACCACGCGCGTGCTGCCGGCGCATGCCGCCCATGAGGATCATAAGCCCGGTGCGCACAAGCACTTCAACCATGTGGTGCTGGCGCGCCATGTGGTGCAAGAAGGCGCGAAGACACGCATCGAGTTTGTCGATGCGCATGACAAGGATGTGGTGGCGATTCCGGCGGCCGAGTATGGCAACGTCAGCTTCGACGGCTCCTGGGACCATGCCTACTATCTGCTGGACAGCAAGCGCCTGCAAGCCATGCCGCTGTCCTCGCGCGCCTCGACGGCGCCGGGCGCGCGCTGGCGCGAGCGTGAGGACAAGGGCCTGTTCGAGCGCGTGCTGTGGGATGAGCAGCGCCAGATTCCGCTGGTGATCGAAAGCGGCGACAAGGCCGGCACTTTCGTCAACCGCATGGAAATCACCGTGCAGCCTGGTTTGATCCGCGATTTGCCGTGGCAAAAGTTGAAAGGCTACTCGCAGAAGGAATTTGCCGACTTCCTCGACTGAAACAGCAAATTCTCACCAGCTTGAGCGGCGCCACGCCGCAGCGCGGGATATGCTGTGCGCATGACTAGACTATCTCGCCTGATCGCCGGCCTGGCGACGCTTTGGATCACCGGGGCTGCCGCCGACAGCAGCCGGCAGACGCTGACGCTTCACTATGACCAGCCGGCGGCGGTCTGGACCGAAGCGCTGCCGATCGGCAACGGCCGGCTCGGCGCCATGATATTTGGCCGTCCCGGCGACGAGCTGTTGCAACTGAACGAGGCCAGCCTGTGGAGCGGCGGCCCGGCCGGGAAAAACCTTAATCCGCAGGCGCCCGCCGCATTGGCCGAGGTACGCAAGGCGCTGGCGACGGACGACTATGCGGCTGCGTATGCCTTGTCGCGCAAGATACAGGGTCCGTACTCGCAAAGCTTCCTGCCGCTGGGCGACCTGCATTTGCGTCAGCAATTCAGCGGCGAGGTCAGCGATTATCGGCGCAGCCTGGACATCCAGCGCGGGATTCACACCACCAGTTTCACTGCCGGCGGGGTGAATTATCAGCGCGAAGTGTTCGCTTCCGCACCGGATCAGGTGATCGTCATGCGGCTGGTCGCTGATCGGGCGCGGCAGCTCAATCTGGAGCTGGAAACCAGCAGTCTGATCCGCTCGCAGAGCGTGGCCGGCAGCGACGGCCTGCGCTTGCAGGGCAAGGCGCCGGCGCAGGTCGATCCCAACTACGTCAGGCATAACCCGGAACCGATCATCTACGATGACCCGGCCGGCTGCAAGGGCATGCGCTTCGAATTGCTGGTCAAGCCCATCGTCAAGGATGGCGTGGTCGAGGTGGACGGTGCGCGCTTGCGTATCCGCGACGCCTCCGAAATCATTCTGCTGCTGTCCGCCGCCACCAGCTTTGCCGGTTTCGATGTCTGTCCGGACAGCGCCGGCAAGGACCAGCATGCGATCACCGAGGCGTATCTGGGCGCCGCCGCCAGGCGCAGTTACGCGGCATTGCTCGATGCGCATGTGGCCGATTTCCGCCGGCTGTTCGACCGGGTGTCGCTGACGCTGGGCGCCGACGGGCGCAGCGCACTGCCGACCGACCGCCGCCTGGCCGAGTACACCGCCGGCCAGGCCGATCCGGCGCTGGAAGCGATGTACGTGCAGTTCGGCCGCTATCTGCTGATTTCCTCATCGCGCACGCGCGGCGCGCCGGCCAACCTGCAGGGCATCTGGAACAACGCGATGCGTCCGCCGTGGAGCAGCAACTACACCACCAACATCAATGTGCAGATGAATTACTGGCCGGTGGAGTCCGCCAACCTGAGCGAATTGTTCGCGCCGATGGACGATCTGGTGCGCAACCTCGCGGTCACCGGCAAGGACACGGCGTCGTCCTACTACCAGGCGCCCGGCTGGGCGGTGCACCACAATTCCGATATCTGGGCCGCCAGCAACCCGGTCGGCGATTTCGGCAAAGGCGATCCGAAATGGGCGAATTGGGCCATGGGCAGCGCCTGGCTGAGCCGCCATCTGTGGGAGCACTACCAATTCACCGGCGATACCGGCTATTTACGCGGCGCCTATCCGATCATTAAGGATGCTGCGCGCTTCATGTTGGCATGGCTGCAAGCCGACCCGCAGGGGAATTTGCTGACCTCGCCCTCGACTTCGCCCGAGAACGCGTTTTACTACGGCGAGCGCCAGACCGGCGTGGTCAGCGCGGGAGCGACCATGGATCTGGCAATCGCGCGCGATCTGTTTGCCAATCTGGATGCGGCGGCGCAGGTGCTGGGCCAGGACGCGGCGTTCCGCAAGCAGATACAGGCCGCCAGCGCCAGGCTGCTGCCGTTCAAAATCGGCGCGCGCGGCCAGTTGCAGGAATGGGCGCAGGATTACGACGAAGTCGAACCGCAGCACCGCCATGTTTCGCATCTGTATGCGCTGCATCCGGCGCGCCTGATATCACCGCAGGACACGCCGGAGTTGGCTGCTGCGGCGCGCCGCACGCTGGAACTGCGCGGCGATGACGGCACCGGCTGGGCGCTGGCGTGGAAGGTGAATATGTGGGCGCGCCTGCTCGATGGCGACCATGCGTACAAGTTGTTCCGCAACCTGCTGCGCCTGACCAAACCGGGCGACAAGCATGGCGGCGCTTACGCCAACCTGTTCGACGCGCATCCGCCGTTCCAGATCGATGGCAATTTCGCCGGCACGGCGGGCGTCATCGAGATGCTGTTGCAAAGCCAGAACAATGAATTGCACCTGCTGCCAGCGCTGCCTGCGGCATGGCGTGACGGTGAGGTACAGGGGCTGGTCGCGCGCGGCAGTTTTGTGGTCGACATCCGCTGGAAGCAGGGACAATTCGATGGTGCGCAAGTGACGGCGCGCAAGGACGGCGTTTGCGTCGTGCGTACCGCCGAGCCGGTGCGCGCGGCCAACGTCGCGGCGCGCAGCCAGCGCAGCGGCGCCGGCTACACGCTGACATTCGACGCGCGGATGGGCCGGACTTACCGGATCATGCCGGCGAGCGTGCGCTGATCGGCGAGGCTTACAGCTTGTACGATGCCTGGATCGATAGCGCGCGCGGCGCCGACGGCAAATCGTAGGGCAGCGTCAGCCCCGGTGCCGGACTGGGTTCGCGCACGTCGGTGTTCAGCGCGTTGCGCACGGCGGCCGAGAAATTCCACTGGTTGCGGCCATTGCGGGTCGATAGCGTCAGGTCCAGCGTGGTGTAGTCGCGGACCGGGGCACGCAAGTCGCCGAAAGCGCGCTTGCGGCCTGCCACCCAGTTCAGCTGCGCGCCCGCCTGGTAGCCGCTGGCGAAAGCCCAGTCGGCGCGGCCGTACAAATGGTGACGCGGCGCGTAGCCGGCGTCGCTATGGCTGGCTTCATCCCTGGAGCGCTGCCAGGCGTAGTTGCCGGTCAGGCGTACCTCACGCGACACGTTCCAGTTGGATTCCAGTTCGACGCCATGGCCGGTCTGGTTGCCGGTGTTGGCGTAGGTGGCGCCGGTGCCCGCCACCGGATTGGTGACGGTGCGGATGATGTCCTGCATCTTGTAACGGTAAAGCGTGAGGTTCACTGTGGCGTCGCTGCGCGCCTGCCAGGCGAAGGACAGTTCGGTGGTCGCATTGCGCTCGGGTTTCAGGTTAGGGTTGCCCATGGCGACCGGGTTGGTGATGCCGTAGCTCTCCAGGAATGCCGGCGCGCGGAAGGCGCGGCCGTACAGCAGCTTGGCGGTCAGGTCGAAGCTGGCGTCCCACACCAGCGCCAGGCGCGGATTGGTGGTGCCGCCGAAATCCGAATAGCGGTCGTGGCGGACGCCGGTAGTCAGGTTCCAGTCCGGCGCAAAATTCCATTCATCCTGCACGTAGAGATAGTCGATCTTGCGCCGTTGTGGGCGCAGAAACGGCGTGGTGTACGAGGTTTCCACCACCGCCGGCAGCGGCACCGGCGCGCCATTTGCAGCGTAGTTGAAGTTGCGGTACTCGCGGGTGCGATACAGATCGATATCGTCATGGCCGACGCCCAGCCGCAGGTGGTGGTCGCGCAGTCCGTGGTAGTCGGCATACGCCGACAGCCGATAGGCGCGCTCCCAGGTTTCCGGGGCGCCGATCATACCCTCAGGGAAAGCGCCGCTGGGCAGCTGCGTCTGCGGCGGCAGCAGCCGATACAGCGTGCTCACTTCCTGCGAATAGTGTTGCGAGGCGAGGCTGGCGCCGAGGCCCAGGTCGCGCGTGACTTGCGGCTCGGCCCAGGCCAGGCTGGCGGTGATGCGTTCCGAACGCTGGCGGCCGACCGGGTCCAGCGCCGCCGCGATGCCGCCGCCGGTGCCCATGTCGTAGCGCTTCTTGTAGCCGAAACGGGCGCGCCACTGGTGGTAAATCAGATCCAGGTTGGCGTCGGCCGCCTTCACCTGGTTGTTCAAGCCGCCCGGCGCCAGACTGGCGCGGGTGCCGAACAGGGTGTCGTTGCGGGTCTGGGCGTCGGCTGCCAGCGTGCTGTCGAAACCCTCGGTGCGGCCCATGCGCACATAGGCGGACACGTCGACCGGTCCGAGCTTGCCGCCGTGCTGCAACCAGCCGTCATAGGTGCTGAACGAAGCGGCGCGGGCGCCGACCTCGGTGCCGGCCGCCTCCTGCGGATTCTTGGTGATGATGTTGATCACGCCGGAAAACGCATCGGAACCGTACAGCGCGGAGCCGGGGCCGCGCAGGATCTCGATGCGGGCGATATGCTCGACCGGATAGCCGCCCCAGATATTGCCCTTGTTGCCGACGTAGGCGGTGGTGATCGGCACGCCGTTTTGCAGCATCAGGATCTGCGGCGTGTAGGCGCTGACGATGCCGCGCACCACATACAGCGGCGAGTTGCTGTTGGGCGTGCGGTTGACGTGGATGCCCGGCACCGTCTCCAGCACCTGATCGAGATCGGTCGCGCCGATGGCGGCGATGTCGGCGGCGGTAATCACGGTGGCCACTGCCGGCGCGCGGCGCAGCGCCTGCAGGCTGCCGGTGGCGATGCTGACGTTGCCGGAAGAACCGTAGACCAGCGCCAGCTCGTCGTCTTCTGCCGCAGCCTGGCCGGGGGCGGCCTGCGCGCCGTGGTGTGGCAGATAAAGCGGCAGGGTGAGGGCGGCCGCGAGGTACAGCCGTTGGGCGCTTAGCAGGTTCACGCGCTTGTCTCCGTCATTGATTTGCTGGTGCGGCGCACCAGTTCTTCCAGCTGCCCGGCCGGCACGGCGGGGCTGAGATGATAGCCTTGCATCATGTCGCATTTGCGGCCGGCCAGGAAGGCCAACTGCTCCTCGGTCTCCACGCCTTCGGCCACCACTTCCAGCCGCAGGCTGTGCGCCAGCGCGATGATGGCGCTGACGATGGCCGCGTCGTCGGCGTCGCGCGGCAGATCCTGCACGAAGGAGCGGTCGATTTTGATGATGTCGACCGGGAAGCGCTTCAGGTAGGACAGCGACGAGTAGCCGGTACCGAAGTCGTCGATCGACAGCCGCACGCCCAGCCCGCGCAAGCGGTGCAGCGCGGCCAGCGTGTCCTGGGCGTTTTCCATCAGCGTGCTCTCGGTGATTTCCAGCTCCAGCAGTTGCGGCGGCAGGCCGGTGTCGGCCAGCACCGCTTCCACCGAGGCGGCAAAGTCTTTTTGCAGTAACTGGCGCACCGACAGGTTGACCGCCACGCGCATGCGCGGCAAGCCGGCGCGCAGGAAGGTTTGCAGCTGTTCGCAGGCGGTGCGCAGCACCCAGTCGCCCAGTTGGTTGATGATGCCGGTTTCCTCCGCCAGCGGGATGAAGTCGGCCGGGCCGATCATGCCGCGCGTCGGATGGCGCCAGCGCACCAGCGCCTCCATGCCGACGATGCGGCCGCTGATCAGGCAGGCCTGCGGCTGGTAGAACACTTCCAGCTGGTGCTGTTGTTCCATCGCCCGCCGCAGGTCGCTTTCCAGCCGCACATGTTCGGAGATCGAATGTTCCATCGACGATTCGTAGAACTGGAAGCCGGTATTGGTGCGCTTGGCGCGGTACATGGCGCTGTCGGCGTGCTTGACCAGCGTGGCGACGTCGCTGCCGTCATGCGGGAACATGGCGATGCCGACGCTGGCGGTGACGAAGATGTCGTGGCCATCGATGGGGAAGGGCGCCGACAGCGCACGCACGATGTTGTGGGCGGCGGTGGCGGCGGCGGCCGGGTTATCCAGTTCGTTGAGGACGACGGTGAATTCGTCGCCTCCCAGCCGCGCCACGGCATCGTCGGCGCGTACGGTCTGGCGCACGCGCTGCGCCACGCCTTGCAGCAGGCGGTCGCCGATGGCGTGGCCAAGGTTGTCGTTGACGTATTTGAAGCGGTCGAGGTCCATGAACAGCACCGCCACCTGCTGGCCGGCGCCGGCGGCGCGCTCGATGCTCTTGGCCAGCAGTTCAAAGAACAGCGTGCGGTTGGGCAGGTTGGTCAGCACGTCGTTGTAGGCCAGGTGGCGGATGCGCTTTTCCGCGCGGTTGGCTTCAATAATGCGGCGCACTCGCTGCGACAGCACGGCGTAGTGGATCGGTTTGGGGATGTAGTCGCTGGCGCCGGCGGCAAACGCGCGCTCCACCGAAGAGTTGTCCTGCAGGGCGGTGATCATCAGCACCGGGATGTCGGCGCCGTTGGGCAGCTGCTGCATGCGTGCGCAGGCGGTGAAGCCGTCCAGCACCGGCATCATCGCGTCCATCAGGATCACGTCCGGCTGGAAGCGGGCCAGCATGGCCAGCGCCTGCTGGCCGTCCGTCGCCTCTTCGACGCGGAAGCCGTCGCGCTGCAGTGTGTGGCGCAGCGTGCTGCGGGTGCTGCGGTCGTCGTCCACCACCAGCACCTGCGGGGTGTCGTCGCCGGGCAGCAGGGCGTCCGGCGCGGCGCCCCCCAGTTCCGCGAGCAGGAAGGCGGCAACCGCCTCGAACTGTTCGTTGAGCGGCTTGAGCAGGGGCTCCAGGCGCTCGGGCTGATCGTTGGCGGCATAGTGCTCCGCTTCCAGCGCCAGCTGCGCCAAGGCGTCGGCGCCAAAGTTGCCGGAAGCGCCCTTGAGCGAGTGGGCGCGCAGGCGCGCGGTGGCCATGTCGCCGCTGCGCACCGCCTGCGCCAGCTGGTCCAGGCAGACCGGCGTGTCCTCCAGATACGGCGTGACGGCGTGCGGCAGTGATTCGCCCAATACTTCGCGCAGCTTGTCGAACACCTCCAGGTCGAGCGGCGCCTGCCCGGAGGCGCGCAGCGCTTGATTGTGCATATCCGGCAGCGCGCCGGTCTTGCCGCTGGCCGGATTGGACGAGGCGAGCACGCCGTCATGCGGCAGCCATTTTTCCAGCTTGTGGCGCAGTTCGACCAGCGTAATCGGCTTGGCCAGGTAGTCGTCCATGCCGGCGGCCAGGCATTTTTCGGCGTCGCCGACCTGGGTGTTGGCGGTCATGGCGATCAGCGGCGTGCGGCGGCCCAGCGCCAGTTCGGCCAGGCGGATGTGGGCGGTGGCTTCGTAGCCGTCCATCTCCGGCATGCTGCAGTCCATCAGAATCAGGTCGAAGCGCTCGCGCTGGGCGGCGCGCACCGCTTCCACGCCGTCGGCGGCAAACTCGCAGATGCAGCCGTTCATGGAGAGCATGCCGGCCGCCACCATCTGGTTGGTGCGGTTGTCCTCGGCCACCAGCACGCGGAACTGGCGCTGCGGCAGGCGCGCCTGTAAGGGCGGCGCAGGCGGCGTGCCGGCCGCAGATGCTGGCGCCGCGTCATCCTGTGCGGGCGCGGCGCGGCATTGCATCGTGAAGGTGAAGGTGGTGCCGCTGCCGGCGACACTGCGCACCGTGATGTCGCCGCCCAGCAGCTGCACCAGCTGCTTGCAGATGGCCAGTCCAAGGCCGGTGCCGCCGTAGCGCCGCGTGGTGCCCGGATCCGGCTGGACAAATGCTTCAAACAGCTGCCGCTGGACTTCCTCGCTCATGCCGATGCCGCTGTCGCGCACTTCAAAACGCAGTGTCAGCGGCGCGGCGGCGGCCAGCGCCACGTCGATGCTGATTTGCCCGCTGGCGGTGAACTTGACCGCGTTGCCGCTCAAGTTGATCAGGATCTGGCGCAGACGCAGGGCGTCGCCGATGACGCGATCCGGCGCTTCGGGCGCCACCGTCCAGCTGAAACCGACGCCTTTTTGCAGCGCCGGGCGTTGCACCACCTCTGCCACTTCCGCCAGCACGGCGGACAGACTGAATGGCGTTTCTTCCAGCGACAGCTTGCCGGCTTCCATTTTTGAGAAGTCGAGGATGTTGTTAATCAGCGCGATCAGCGTGCGCGAGGAATTCCAGGCGACGTCGACGAATTCCTGCTGGCGTTGCGTCAGGCGGGTTTCCTTCAGCATGTCCAGCATGCCGACCACGCCGTTCAGCGGCGTGCGGACTTCATGGCTGACGGTGGCGGCGAACTGCGCCTTCATCTGCGCCATGTTGACGGCAGCGTCGCGCGACTGCTTCAGCTCTTCCTCGCGCTGTTCCAGCACATTCATCATCTGGTTGAAGGCCTGGCCCATCTCGATCAGGTCGCGCGGACCGGCCGCTGCGGCGCGCATGCCGGATTCGCCGGCTTCCGCACGGCGCATCAGGCGCGACAGCGCGTTCAACGGATTCAGCATGTGGCGCGTCAGCAGCCGCGCCAGCACCAGCAGGATCACGGCAAACGACAGCGTCAGTCCCAGATTCCCGAGCAGCAGCGACCAGGTCAGATTGTGCAGCGTATCCTTGGAGATCTGCACATGCACATGGCCGAGCAGCTGCTGCTGATGTTCCTGCAGTTCGAACGGCGAGGCCTCCGGCTGGCCGCCGTAGACCGGCGCGGCGAACACCCAGCCGTCGCTGTTCTCGGCCACCAGGCCGCCGACGGCCGGCGGCGTGGCGCCGCTGATCGCCAGCGGCGCATTACCCTGAACGCGCGACAGCAGCACCTTGCGTTTGAGGTCCATGATCTGCAGTCCGGCCACGTCCGGGAAGGCCAGCGTGGCGTTGACCACGTCGCGTGCATTCTCAGCCGAATGGAACAGCAGCGCCAGGGTGCTTTGCCGCGCCAGATTGTCGGCAATGCGCTGGCCCTGGCCGATAAAGTGCTCGCGCATGCGGGAGTTGGCTTCCCACGCGTTCATCAGCGCCGAGAACACCGCCAGGCCGAGAATGGCGGCGGAAACCATGATGGTCAGTTGTCTCTGGAATCCGGTGCGGCGCAGGAGATCACGGAACATGGTCGGCGCGCTCACGGTTGGGGGTAGACGAAATCGAAGCTGCGCTGCTGCAGCGCGCCCAGATTGAGGCCGATATGGCTGGCGGTGCGCAGGTTGATCGCCGACTGCAGCTCGCGCAGCGGCACCAGCTGGCGGCGCCGCACTTCGCCGGCGATCACGCCCATGGCCGATGCGGCCAGCGTGCGGCCCAGTTCCACATGGTCGGGCACCATGGCGAACAGCGCGCCTTTCTTCACATGCAGCACATTGCTGGAAAATAGCGGCAGGTTGTTATTCCAGGACTCCTTCAGCACCAGCGGCAGGATGGTGCTTTCCTCGACGGTGGTGCTGTCGTGCGGCAGCCAGATGGCGTCGTGATGGCGGTCGGCGCCGGCGATCAACTGGCTGTACAGACGGGCGGCGCCGGCCATGTCGCCCGCCACATGGGCCGACAGCTCCAGTCCCTGGGTCTTCGCGGCTTCGCGCGCCAGCTTGATCAGCCATTCGGATTTTTGCGGATTGTAGACCACGATCACGCGGCGCAGTTCAGGCAGCAGCACGCGCAGGCGCGAAAACAGCATGGCCGGATCGGGCGTCATGCTGATGCCCATGACGTTTTCAGATTCCGACAGCAGCAGCACGCCGCCGGCCAGCACCGAGATTTCGCGGTCGAAGCCGGCGGTGGCGTTCAGGCCCTGGCGGCCAAGCGCGATCACCACCTTGGTGCCGCTGCGCTTAAGGACGTTGTTCAGTTCCGCCGTGTCCACCCTGGCGTCGACCGGATAGCTGCGGACCTTGAATTTGATGCGGTCCTCTATGCCATGGATCATGGCGATGAAGGCGGAGCGGAATGGCTCCTCGACGTTGGGATACACCACGGCGATGCTGCCCTTGGCCAGCGAAGCCTGTAGCTTCGGGCGCCGCAACTGGTCTTCCAGCTGCGTCAATGTCACCGGGCGAACGTCGGGACGCAGCGGCGCGGGGATGTTTACGGCCTCCACCGGCGCGATCAACATGCCGCCATCGATGGTGCTGGCATAGCCGCCGGAGGGGAGCACTGAGCCGGAAGCCAGGACGGCGCCCGACAACATCAACAGCACAAAAACAGCGAGCAAGTTATTTATAATCGTTTTCATCAGACTTTTAAGAGGCTTTTATAGTATAAGTCGAGTCTTTGCAAAAACGGAAAGATGCTGGCAATGTTTCGTTGTTGGCTTGCTACATGTTATAAAGGCGGCTGCTCTCATATTTCCATTTCCATGCCCGCTGCCAGAACCCCAGTCCGTACCCCGCCCATGTTCAACCTCGCCTGGCCGTTGCTGGTGGAATTGGGGCTGGCGATCGCCTCCAGCATCATCGGCACCGCGCTGGCATCGCGCATCTCGGACCAGGCGGGCGGCGCGTTCGCGATCGCCAGCCAGGTGTCGGCGGCGCTGTTCATCCTGTTCCGCATCATCGGCGCCGGCGTCAGTGTGGTGGTCACGCAGAATATGGGCGGCGGCCAGCGCGAGGCGGCCAACAAGGTGGCGCGCGCGGTGGTGGGCGCCAGCACCTGGCTGGGCGCGATCACCGCCGTGATCGCGATGCTCGGTTCGCACGCCTTGCTGCATCTGTTGAACACCCCGGCCGAGGTGTTCCCGCTGGCGGCGCCTTTCCTCATCGCGCTTGGCCCGGCCTTGTTGTTCGACGCCTGGAACGCTTCGATGGCCAGCGTGATGCGCGCCCACCTGCGCACGCGCGATACGCTGGTGGTGCTGATTATCATGCACGTTACCCATCTGGTTCTGGCTTTGCCGCTGATGTATGGCTGGGGGCCGGTGCCGGCCCTGGGCCTGCCGGGCTTCGCGATTGCGCTGGCTTTCAGCCGCATGCTCGGTCTGGCGCTGCATTTGCTGATGTGGCGCGTCCATCTGGGGATTACGCTGGTGCGCGAGGACTGGTGGCGGCTGCCCCGCCGCGAACTGGCGGCGGTGCTGCATATCGGGCTGCCGGGAGCGGCGGAGAATATCGCCTGGCGCCTGGCCTTCATGGTCAGCGTGGCGACGGCGGCGGACTTGGGCGCCAAGGCGCTGGCGACCCAGGCCTACGTTTTGCAGTTGATGGGCGGCGTGATGATGTTCAGTATCGCCACCGGGCTGGCGGTGGAAATCGTTGTCGGTTATCTGATCGGCGCCGGCCGGCTGCGCGAGGCGCATCGGGTCGTCAAGCGCTCGCTGGCGCGCGGGCTGGTGGTGTGCCTGCTGATCGCCGCCTGCGCCGCGCTGCTGGGCCGCTGGCTGCTCGGCTGGTTCACGCAGGATCAGGAAATCCTGGCTGCCGGCGCCACGCTGCTGTGGATCACCGTGGTGCTGGAGCCGGGCCGCACCTTCAATCTGGTGGTCATCAATGCGCTGCGCGCAGCCGGCGATGCGCGTTTCCCGGTGATGGCGGGCGCATTCTCGATGCTGTTCGTGCTGGCCGGCGGCAGCTGGCTGTTCGGCGTGGTGCTGGGCTGGGGCTTGCCTGGCGTCTGGATCGCTTACGCCGCCGACGAATGGATACGCGGCCTGATCATGTGGCGCCGCTGGCAAACCCACGCCTGGGTGCCGCACGCGCGCAGCTCGCGCAAGCGCTTGCGCGATCCGCTGGTGATCGAGGGCTAGCGGTGGAAGTCCACTTGAAAACGCACCGGGCCGACCACCTGCACCTCATGCACGATCTGCGGCTCGACCACGCCGGGATGCTCGGGCGTCAGCAGCACTGCTTCATTCTGCACGCGCGGATCGGTAATGCGGTACAGCAGGCTGCCTTCGTGAATGCGGATGCGCGCCCACACGTCGCCGGCCGTGGTGTGCCCGCGCTGGAGGGCAGCGGGGACGGTGTCCTGGGTGAAGATGGCGGTGCTTTTGTAGAAGGTGGCGCTGTCTGGAATGGTTTTCATGGCGGTGCTCCGTTGGTTTATGCGACTTTGACTTCGCCGAAGAAGCCCAGTTGCAGGCTGGCGGCGATACGGCGGGCGACGATCTGGAATTCATCCGCGTCGGCCGGCGCGAACAGGCGTCTGGTGGCGGCGACAAATAACTGCAGCCAGCGCTGGAAGTGCTGCGGCGTGATCCCGTTTAGCAGCATGTGTTTGCCGTAGACGTTGCCCTGGAAATTACGGCTGCCGAGCATCACGGTCGACCAGAAGTCGACCATGCGGGCCAGGTGCGGGTCCCAGTTGTTGCCGATGGCGGCGTCGAACACCGGTCCCAGTTCCGCATCGGCGCGCACGCCGGCGTAGAATTCGTGGACCAGTGTGGTAATGGTTTCTGTCGTTAGTGGCAAAGGCATGGCAGCGGCGCTGATTAAAGGTATATGTGAAATACTACATTAAATTTGTGCGACGTGCACGGACCTTCGCAAAAATGGCTAACCGGCGTTGGCGGCGCGCCGCGCCGACGGCAGATTGCGCGCGATAACCCGTAACATTTCTTCAACGTCGATCGGCTTGGCGATGAAATCGTTCATGCCGCTGGCGATGCAGTGTTCGCGCTCGGACGCCATGACGCCGGCGGTCATGGCCAGCACCGGCAGCTGTAGCCCCAGATCGTTGCGAATTCTGGTGGTGGCCTCGAAGCCGTCCATTTCCGGCATCTGCACGTCCATCAGCACCAGATCATAGCGGTGGGCCTGGCTGCGCAGATGCTCGACGGCGGCGCGGCCGTTGTCCAGCGCCTCGATCAGCGCGCCGGCGTGACGCAGCATGGTGGTGGCGACCAGCTGGTTGACCGGATTGTCCTCGACCAGCAGGATGCGCACGCCGTCGAGGCGCTGCCCTGTGTCCGGCTCCACCGCCGGCGCGGCATCGCGGGCGTTGGCGTGCGCCTGCTGCAGCGCTTCTGCCAGCCGGGTGCCGGTGACCGGCTTGAGCAGCACCGCGTCCGCCGCCTGCGCGCCATCGGTGTGCAACAGCTTGCCCTGGCCGAAGGCGCTGATCATCAGGATGATCGGCGCTTTGCCGATGCCGGCGTCGGCGCGCATGGCTTGCATGGTGGCCAGGCCGCACATGCCGGGCATGTTCCAGTCGACCAGCACGCCGTCGTAGCGGGCGTCCGGGCGCCGCAGCAGGGCCAGCGCCTGCGCGCCGCTGCCGGCGCTGTCGCAGCTCCAGCCGCGCGCACGGATGCTGCGGCACAGGTAGTCGGCGCTGTTGCTGTCGTCATCCACCACCAGCAGGTGGTGCACCGTGGCGAGGCGCTCGTGCGCAGCTTCGACGCCAGCCAGCAGCGGCACGGTGAAGATGAATTCGCTGCCGACGCCCGGCGTGCTGCGCACGTCGATGGCGCCATCCATCAGCGCGGCGATGCGGCGCGAGATGGCCAGGCCAAGGCCGGTGCCGCCGAAGCGGCGCGTCATCGAGGCGTCGGCCTGGGAAAAGGGGGCGAACAATTGCGCCACGCGGTCGGCCGGGATGCCGATGCCGCTGTCGCGCACCGTGAAACGCAGCGTCGCCGGCGCTGCGAGCAGTTCCACCAGCACCGACACCGCGCCTTTTTCGGTGAACTTGATGGCGTTGCCGACCAGGTTGACCAATACCTGCTGCAGGCGGTGGCCATCGCCCACCAGCGCCTGCGGCACGCCCGGCTCGACGCCGATCGCCAGTTCCAGATCCTTCTCGCCGGCGTTGACGGTCATGATGGTGGCAACCGCTTCCAGCACGGAGGACAGCTGGAACGGCGCCGGCGCCAGCTCCATGCGGCCGGCTTCAATTTTCGAAAAGTCCAGCACATCGTTCAGGATGCTGAGCAGAGAGTGGCCGGACGAACGTATCATGTCCACGTATTTTTGCTGTTCCGCCGACAGCGCTGTATTGCCGAGCAAGTGCGACATGCCGAGTACCGCGTTCAGCGGCGTGCGGATCTCATGGCTCATGTTGGCAACGAATTCGCTCTTGGCGCGGCTGGCGGCTTCCGCCTGGTCGCGGGCGGCGATCAGCGAGCTTTCCGACTTGCGCAGGGCGCCGGTCATCTGCGTGGCGAGCGCGGTGGCGTAGGCCTGGCGGGCGGTCAGCGCGCGCACCACGCCGAAGAACAACAGGCTGATAATCACGCCCGCCAACAGTACGATATGCGACTTTTGCCGGTCGATCGAATCTTCGAACGCCGGTTGCGAGGCGAAACGCAGCGTCCATCGATGACGCAGCAGCTCCAGCGGCACGGTGCGCTGATACGGATTGGGGTATAGCTGCGCATCGGCGGGATCGGGCTCGCTGGCGAACAGCAGCGAGCCCGGTGCGGCGCTGGCGCCATCGAAAATTTCCAGCCGCACGGTGCGGTCGGAGGGGCCGAGCAGGTCGCGCATCAACTCGTCGGCACGGATCGGCGTGTAGGCAAAGCCTTGTAGCGCGGCGATGCGCTGCGCCGGCGTGGAAGCGGCGGTGATATAGGCTTCCTTGCGGTAGACCGGGAAGTACATCAGGAAACCGGGCAAGGGCGCCTTGGCGTCATCCTGGACCAGTACCACTTTCGAGGTCAGCGCCGGCTCGCCGCTGCGCGCCGATTGCATCAGCGCCACGCGCCGGGTGGGTTCGGACATCATGTCGTAGCCGAACGCGCGCAGGTTGCGGCCGGCGAAAGGTTCCAGATACAGCACCACAACCGAGATTCCCGGATCATGCCCGGCGCCGTTGGTCCAGATGTGGAAGTCCTCGTAGCCCTGGTCGCGGATCTCCTTTTCGGCCGGCGCGCGCTGGTCGGCGCGCAGGAACATGCCGTAGCCCAGCCCCATCACGCCGGGGAAGTTGTGCTGCAGGTCCATGGCCTCGGAAAAATCGCGCCACTGGTCGCGGCTGGGATTCTGCTGCGCCTTGAACAGCGCCTGCGCGCCGCGCAAGCCGGATTCGTAGAGTGTCATGCGGCGCGCGATGCGCTTGGCGATGTCGGCGCATTCGGCCTCGAACTGCTCCTGCGCGCGCCGCTCGGTGCTGGCCGACAGCAGATGCCACACCGCCACCGTCAGGCCGACGCCGACCAGCAGCGTGCCCCATTGGGCGGCGCTGTAGCTGACCGCGTCGTCGCCGGCGCGCCTGCGTTCACTGGCGTCGGCGCACAGCACCATGGCGATCAGGCTGCACAGCATGATGAAACTGGCCAGCGCGATCAGCGCATCGTTCAACGTGCCGACCGCGAACGGGCCGAGGCCATTGATGGTGCCCAGCACCGCGCCGCCGGCGGCGACCAGGCACACCATGCTGGCGCCGCGCAGGCCATGACGGTATGCAGACCAGGCGATGGCCAGCACAAACAGGTAGGGCAGCCATCCGAGACCGTCGTCGAACGAATACGGGCGGCCGAACACCAGGTAGGACAGCGCCACCAGCACCGCCAGCGAGGCGCCGGCTTCCAGCGCGCCGCGCCAGCTCCAGCGCGGCCGGCGGCGCACGCACCAGACGACGAGGGCGGGACCGACCAGCAGCACGCCGGCGGTGTCGCCGACCCACCAGGTCAGCGCGATGGCTCCGTAGGCCGCTTGCGGCGCCAGGCCGCTGAGCACCATGGTGCTGCTGCCGATGCCGGCGCTGACCGCGCACATGGCCATCGCCACCAGCGCGAATTTGTAGACGTTCTGCTGCTGGCCGATGGGCGCCTTGACATCGAAGTAGCGCCTGACCATCCAGACGCCGGTCAGCGCTTCCAGCACGTTGCCGAAGGCGATGCACAGCGCGGCGATGATGGTGCTGGCGTGCAGGGCGACGCCGTTGGCATAGAAGGTGGAGAGGTTGGCGATCAAGGCTCCCACGAAGATAGCCGGCCAGGCGCGATAGCCCATCACCAGCAGCGCGGCAAAGGCGATGCCGGACGGCGGCCAGACGGGCGTCGCGTTGGTGTGCGCGAACGCCAGCAGCAGGCTGGCGTGGGCGGTCATTGCATAGCACAGCGTAAGCAGCACAAGCGCGCGCATGGCGGTGATCGGCGGTTGTCAACGATGAGCCACTATAACGTAAATATTGTCATAATGGATTGGCATTCGGTCCCGTAGCGGGTTATATTTTCTCATCCTGTTCCTAGCGAGTTAACCTTGTCCCTGCCTTCCAACGATACTTTGATCGTTGCTGTGTCGGTGGTGTTTGCAGCGCTGGTCGGCTTGCTGTCCCTGGTCAGCAACGCGCGCCAGAAAGCCGGGCGCGAAAAAGCCCAGCAGCGCACCGAAGAAAGCCAGCGGCGTGCGCGCGTGCTGGCCGACACCTTGCCGCTGCTGATCGCTTATATGGACCGGGAGCTGCGCTATCGTTTCGTCAATGCCCATTTCCGCAGCCAGTTCGGCCTGAATCCCGACACCATGCTGGGAAAAACCGTCAGCGAAGTATTCGGTCCCGCCGCCGATCCATGGCTGGAAGACCTGCACTCGGCGCTGGCCGGCCGTCGCTTGCATTACGAACGCGATTTCCAGGACGTCGATGGCGTGCGGCACTTCCTGGTAGACCTGGTGCCGGACGTGGGGCAGGATGGCAAGGTGATAGGCTTCTACCTGACCGCCATGAATATCACGGACCGCAAAAAAAGCGAGCAGCGCGCCGAAGCGGCCAGCCGCGCCAAGAGCGAGTTTGTCGCCAATGTCAGCCACGAGATCCGCACGCCGATGAATGCGGTGCTGGGCGTGGCCTATCTGCTGGAAAATACCTCTTTAACCGAAGTGCAGAAAGAATATGTGGGCATGATACGTTCATCCGGCCAAGGCCTGCTCGGCATCCTGAATGATGTGCTGGACTTTTCCAAGATCGAGGCCGGCCGGATGGAGCTGGCGCCGCAGACCTTCCTGCTGGCAGAGGTGTTGGAGGCGGTTGGCAATGTCATGACGCTGCACGCCAATGCGCGCGGCCTGACTCTGGCCATCGGCGCCGATGACGGCGTGCCGCCAGTGCTGGTGGGCGACGCCATGCGCCTGCAGCAGATCCTGATCAACCTGGTGGGCAATGCGGTCAAGTTCACCGAGCGTGGCGGCGTCTCCGTGCGCGTACAGCTGGACGGTGCGGTGCAGGGCGGTGTGGCTTGCTTGCGCTTTGCGGTGCGCGACACCGGCATCGGCATGGACAGCGAGCAGCAGGGGCGTTTGTTCTCGGCCTTTAACCAGGCCGACGCATCGACCACGCGCCGCTTCGGCGGCACCGGCCTGGGGCTGGCGATCTGTCGCCGCCTGGCGGAGCTGATGGGGGGCGGCATCACGGTGCGCAGCACGCCGGGCACCGGCAGCGAATTTGTGGTGACGCTGCCGCTGCTAATCGCCGACGAGGGTGCAGAAGTGGAGCATCCGTCCTTCCAAAGCTCGACGGCCGAAGGCTGGATGGTGCCGGCGGCGGCCCCGGTGGAGGAAGTTGCGGCGCCGGCACAGGCGCCAAGGCGCTTGCAAGCACTGCGGCTGCTGCTGGTGGAAGACCATCCGCTGAACCAGCTGGTGGCGCGCGGCATGCTGGAACACGCCGGCGCACAGGTGGACGTGGTTGAAAATGGCCAGTTGGCGGTCGACCGCCTGCGCGAACGGGCAGCCGATTACGACATCGTGCTGATGGACGTGCAGATGCCGGTCATGGACGGCTACGAGGCCACGCGCCAGATCCGCCATGCGCTGGGCCTCAAGCTGCCGGTGCTGGCCATGACGGCGGGGGTGATGAAGTCCGAGCAGGATCGGTGCATCGCCGCCGGCATGAATGATTTCATCGCCAAGCCGGTCGATGTGGAGCAGATGCTGGACATCATTTCGCGCCACCGGGACGCACTTCGCTCCCGCTAGCCGCATTTCGTCGCAAGGCCGCGCCGCGCTATCCGGGCATGGATAAAGTGAACTCACTTTCATCCATATAGGAGTCCGCCATGTCCCGCTTGATCCTTGCCCTGCTGTTTGCCGCCGCCTTGCCGTCCCATGCCGCCGACCTGACTATCCGTGTTGAAGGCGTGTCCGGCGCCGCCGGCGATATCAAGGTTGCCATCTACAACTCCGCCGACAGCTTCCTCAGCAAGCCGGTACGCGGCGTCGCGGCGCCGGCCCATCAGGGCACGGTGGAGGTGAAGGTGCCAGGCCTGCCGGCCGGTGACTACGCCTTCGCGGTCTATCACGACGCCGACAACAACGGCAAGATGGACCGCAACATGATGGGCATCCCGACCGAGGACTACGCCTTCAGCAACAACGCCATGGGCAAGCGCGGCGCGCCGCGCTACGAAGACGCGCGCATCGCACTGCCGGAAGGCGGCGCCACCACCACCGTCACTCTGCGCTGAACGGAGACTGTGATGACCAATCGCCGCCAGTTCATGCGCTTTGCCGCGCTGGGTCTCGCATCGTCGTCCGCGCTGGCCGACAGCCTGACCTACCAGAGCTTCCACACTGCGCTGGAGCAGAATGCTCGCCTGCTGGCGTATGCGGATCACACCGGCGATGTCGCCGGCGATGCGACGGTGCTAGGCAAGTTGCCGGCGGACTTGAACGGCGTCTTTTACCGCAATGGGCCGGGGCGCTTTGAACTGGGCGGCGAGCGCTATCACCACTGGTTTGATGGCGACGGCTTCGCGCAGCGCTGGCAGATCCGCGACGGCAAGGTTAGCCATATCGGCCGCTTCGTCGCTACGCAGAAGTTCGTCGAGGAGAGCAAGGCCGGCAAGTTCCTGTATCCGGCGTTCGGCACCTATATCGACCGCAAGGGGGTGAAGAACAACGATACGATCAACGTCGCCAACACCAATCTGCTGCCGCTGAACGGCCGCGTGTACGCGCTGTGGGAAGGCGGCTCGGCCACCGAGGTCGATCCGGACACGCTGGCCACGCGCGGTATCAAGACCTGGCGCGGCGACCTGAAAGCCATGCCGTTTTCCGCGCATCCGAAGCTGGACCCGGACGGCGGCCTGTGGAACTTCGGCACCGTGCCTGGTTCGAACCGGTTGATGGTCTACCGCCTGAATGCGGCGGGGGAAGTGACGCGCACCGCCATGCTGCCGGTATCGCAGCTGAATATGGTGCACGACTTCGTGGTCAGCGGCCGCCACCTGATCTTCCTGGTGGCGCCGTACGATATGCGCCCGGCGCCAGAGACTAGCTTCGCCGACAGCATGCACTGGGCCGGCGATCGTCGTGCGCTGCGCGCGGTGGTGATTTCCAAGGATACGCTGACGCTGCGCCAGGTGTTCGAGCTGCCGGCACGCTCGGTCTTCCATCTCGGGAACGCGTACGAGGACGGCGCGTGCACGCGGCTGGACGCCGTGCTGCATGAGGGCGACGCCTTGCGCAAGGTCGGCCTGCCGATGCGCGGCGACAGCCGCATGGTAAGCGACAACCCGGCCAGCACGGTGCAGATCACGCTGGATTACGCCAGCGGCCAGGCGCGTGAAGCGCGGCTGTTCGGTGTCAGCGAGTTCCCGCGCGTGATGCCGCAGGTGGTGTCGTCGCGCCACCGCAAGCTGCTGGTGCTGGGCGCCGGCGGACGCGAGCTGATACTCGACAGCGTCAACCTGATCGACACCGACAGCGGCAAGGTGGATGGCTACGCGTTCGGCGCCGGCTGGCAGGTGGAAGAGCATGTGCTGGTGCCGCGGCGCGGCGCGCGTTCCGAAACCGACGGCTATGTGGTGGGCGTGGCGCAGGACACGCGGCACGGCCAGAGCGTGCTGACGGTGTTTGATGCGCACAACATCAAGGCCGGCCCGGTGGCGCTGGCGCGCCTGCCTTATCGCGCGCCGGTTTGCTTTCATGGTAACTTTCAAGCATGACTGAACAAACTTGCACGCCGCATCGGGCGCATCCGCTGGAACTGATCCCGTTTTTCCGCCGCTGGCCGCAATCCTGGCCGCGCGACGTGTCGTACACCGTGATCTGGAGCTGCCTGATGGCGGTGCCGTTCACCGGCATGTCGATGCTGTTCGGGCGCGAAGACGACCCCGTTACGGCGCATCTGTGGCCGATATTGATCATGTCGATTCTGATCGGCGCCATGATCCACCTCGGCACGCTGGCAGCCAACTATCTGTCGGACGGCTGGCCTAGTCGCGCGCGCGGACTGCCGCGCATCCTGTACAGCATGACGTTGATGAGCATCAGCGTGCTGTTTGGGATCAGCGTGGGGAACCTGATCTGGAAAGGGGTTGATCCGGTCAAGGTGTTGACCCATCCGGGAATACTGGTGCAGGGCTTGATTGTCGCCGCCATCGTCGCGTTCCTGATGTATCTGGTGCGGCGCGCCGCTGAGAAGCGCGCCGAACTGGCCGTGGCGGAGGCGCAGCAGAAGGAATTCGCCGCCGCCAGCGCGCGCATGCTGGCCGAGGCGCGGCTGCGCGCGCTGCAGGCGCAGATCGAGCCGCACTTCCTGTATAACACCTTGGCCAATGTGGTCAGTCTGATCGGCCCGCAGCCGGCGAAAGCCCAGAACATGCTGGAGCGCTTTATCGATTATCTGCGCGCCAGCCTGGCGGCCAGCCGCAGCGAGGAAGTGACACTGGCCTCGGAATCGACCCTGATCGCCGCCTATCTCGACGTGCTGGCGGTGCGCATGGGCGAGCGCCTGCGCTACCGCATTGACGTACCCGACGAACTGCGCCAGTTCCGCATCGCGCCGATGCTGTTGCAGCCGGTGGTGGAAAACGCCATCGCGCATGGTCTGGAGCCGAAGGTGGAGGGCGGCGAGATGACGCTCAGCGCGCGCGTCGAAGGCGAGCATGTGGCAATCCGCATCAGCGACACCGGCGTGGGCCTGAACGAGAATGCGCCGCGCAAGCCGGGCGGCGGCGTTGGCCTGAGCAACCTGCGCGAGCGCCTGCGCAGTTTGTATGGCGCCGCCGCTAAGGTAGAATTATTGGAAAATCAACCCTGCGGCATGACGGTGCGCCTGATGCTGCCTTTGAATGCGAGTCCGACATCGATACTGTCCGTGCCCTGATCGCAGATGATGAAGAACATCTGCGCGAATACCTTGAAAGTCAGCTGAAAGCCGTCTGGCCTGAATTACGTGTTGTAGCGCGTGCCGCCAACGGCCTTGAAGCGCTGCGCATGATCGACGAGGAAGCGCCGGATGTGGTGTTCCTCGATATCCGCATGCCCGGCCTCACCGGCCTGGATGTCGCCGCCAAACTGGTCGACAGCCCCAAACCGCCGCACATCGTGTTCGTCACCGCCTACGACCAGTATGCGGTGGAAGCGTTCGAGCACTCGGCGCTGGATTACCTGCTGAAGCCCGCCAATCTGGAACGGCTGGAGAAGACCGTCGCCAAGCTGAAGGCGCGGCTCAAGCCTGCGGCGGGCGAGGGCGCCGTGCCGGCGGCCGCGTTGCAGGCACTGTTGGCGCAGCTGGCCGGCGGCGCGGCGGTCGCGGTTCCCGCATCCGCTGCGGCACCCGCGCCCTTGCAATGGATACGCGCTTCGCACGGCGAGGAAACGCGGCTGATTCCGATCGAGGAGGTGATCTACTTCCAGAGCAACGACAAGTACACCAGCGTGTTCGTGGCGGAGGGCGAGAGCCTGATCCGCACACCGATCAGCAAGCTGCGCGAGCAGCTTGACCAACAGCAGTTCTGGCAGATCCACCGCAGCGTCATCGTCGCCGCCCGCCATGTGGCGGGCACCAGGCAGGACTTTCGCGGCCGCCTGATGGTGCAGCTGAAAGGCCGCCCGGAACAGCTGGTCGTCAGCCGCAACTACGTCGACCTGTTCCGCGGCATGTAGCGGCAAGGCTGGATTATTTGACGATGACCGGCTTGACCTTGGACGCCGCCAGCTTGGCGTTCACGCGCGCGGTGTCGACATCGTCGGCGGTGGTCAGGGCCACGCCCATGCGGCGGCGGGCGAACGATTCCGGCTTGCCGAACAGGCGGATATCGGCATTCGGCACGCGCAGCGCGTCGGCCACGCCTTCAAAGGCGATGCCCGCCGCCTCGTGCTGACCGTAGATCACCGCCGATGCGCCCGGCGCCCGCAAGGCCACGCTGACCGGCAGGCCGAGGATGGCTTTGGCGTGGATCTCGAACTCGCTCTGCACCTGGGTCGCCATGGTCACCATGCCGGTATCGTGCGGGCGCGGGCTCACTTCCGAGAACCACACCATATCGTCCTTGACGAACAGTTCCACGCCGAACAGTCCCAGGCCGCCCAGATCGCCGGTGACTTTGCCGGCGATGTCGCGCGCGCGTTCCAGCGCCACCGGGTCCATGCGGCATGGCTGCCACGATTCGACATAGTCGCCTTGCACCTGCACGTGGCCGATCGGATCGCAGAACTGCGTCACCACCTGGCCGTCTGCGCCCAGCGAACGCACGGTCAGCAGGGTGATTTCGTAGTCGAAGTCGATGAAGCCTTCGACGATCACGCGGCCCGAGTCGACGCGGCTGCCGGCGGCGGCGTAGTCCCATGCCGCTTTCACGTCGGCGGCCGTATCCACCTTCGACTGGCCTTTGCCGGACGACGACATCACCGGCTTTACCACGCACGGGAAGCCGACAGCGGCGGCGCCGGCTGCCAGCTCTTCCAGGCTGCTGGCGAAGCGGTACGGCGAAGTGGCCAGACCCAGCGTCTCGGCGGCCAGGCGGCGGATGCCTTCGCGATTCATGGTCAGCTGCGCCGCGCGCGCGGTCGGGATGCAGGTGATCTTGCCGGCCGCTTCCAGTTCCGCCAGCTTGTCGGTGGCGATGGCTTCGATTTCCGGCACCACCAAATCAGGCTGTTCCTGCGCGATCAGCGCGGCCAGCGCTTCGCCGTCGGTCATGTTGATGACGTGGGCGCGATGCGCAACCTGGTGGCCGGGCGCGTCAGGGTAGCGGTCCACCGCGATCACTTCCACGCCAAGGCGCTGCAGCGCGATGATGACTTCCTTGCCGAGTTCACCGGAGCCGAGCAGCATGACTTTGGTGGCGGTTGGGGACAGGGGCGTGCCGAGAGTGCGTGGAGTGTTCATTGGATGGTTAGCTAAGTTAGAAAGAATAAACCAGTGTGACCGAGGTTTGCGTGTCGGTGTTCTTCTTGTCGGCCGGCACGTTGGTGTCGTTGCGGATGTTGAAGGCGGCCTTCATCTGCATGGTGCTGTTGATTTTGGTGCGCACCGCCGTTTCGGCGATCGAGTGGGTGTTGTCGGTGCCGCGTTCGACGATCAGGTTCTGGCTGAACTGCGCGTTGTCGCTCAGTTTCCATTTCAGCAGCGCGGCGCCGCGTATGGTGCCGCCGGTTTCCACCGTTTGCACATTGTTTTCCGTGCGTACGCCGCGGAAGTAACCAGGACCGATTTCCACGTCCAGCGTGTGGGTGTCCGACTGGTAGGTCTGGGTGCCGTAACCGATGCCGATGGTCGAGTAGCGGGTATAGGCGCCGAAACGGTCATCGACATGGGTGGCCAGCGCGAACAGCTTGCCGTGATCGTCGTGCAGCAGCTTGTAGCCGGCCTTGGCCGACGCCGAGTAGCGCTGCGCCGAGCGTTCGCGCGACTTGCTGCCATCGTCATTGGTGACTTCTTCGTCCTTGAAGTAGCCGGCCAGCACGTATTCATTGCTCCATTTGGAAGTTTCGTGCTTGGCGTCGATCTTGCCGGTCACCGAGGTGCCGACCGTGTTGCCGGAGGTCGAGATGGCGCCCAATTCGGCGGAAGTGTTCCAGCCGTTGGCGTTGACTGGGTCCAGCGAGTCTGCCGCTGCCGCGTAGCCATGGGCTGCCGCCAGCGCGGAGAAGATCAGGAAAAATTTCATAGGCAGATGGAGCGGTGCCGAACGACGACACCACATATCAGGATACGGAAAGAAGGCGTTATTGTACCCGACATAGAGTGAAAATGCCGCACTTTGGCGTGTGCGACCGTACAGACCGGGGGCAGGTGCGGGGCGCATGATGGAGGCTCTTGTCAAAGGGGCACGATCATGAAATTCATCTTGTGTGCGGCGCTGGCCGCGATGACTGGCGTGGCTGGGGCTGCGGTCAACCGCTGCGTGGACGCGGACGGCCAGGTGCTGCTGACCGATACCGAATGCCCGCAAGGCAGCCGCATGGAAGAATATGTCGAGCGCATTCCGGTCGCGGCGAGCAGCCAGATTGCCGCGGCCCCGGCGCCGCGCAGCCGCTGGGCCGACCTGCCGCGCCCCCTGGTGCGCAAGACCGTCAGCACCGACGTCGCCACCTTGCAGGCGGCGCGCCAGAGCCTTCAGATACAGGATGAAACCAGCAAGCAGCGTCGCCTGGTCAGTGCCCGTTGAGGTAATCACCGACGTGGGCCAATACGGCGGCCGGGCAGCGCATCAGGTCAGCACCAGGCCGGCCAGGCCAGCCAGGCTAAGCACAACGGTGGCGCCGGCCAGCAGCGCGAGGCGACGCGGCCAGTAAGGCAACAGGACTGCGGCCAGCAGCGCGCCGATGGTCAGCATGCCGATCCAGGCGACGCAGCCGGCGCCGGCGCCCCACAGCACCACGCAGGGCACAATGGCCAACGCCAGCAGCAGCGCGCCGGCAGCGCGCAGCAGGTAGCGCTTGCGCGCAGGCGCGTCATCGCCGTACACCTGGCGGTGATGGCGATCGATGGCCAGCGACAGCGCGCTCATGCCGGCAAAGCATAATCCGAGCGCGGTCAGGACGATCAGGACGTAACTCATGATGCAGCCTTTCTCATGGCGGTTGCCGCAGATGTCCTGCGCTGGCCGGCGCGCGTGGCGGCGAAGGCAAGCAGGGCGCCCAGGGCAATGGCGGTCAGTTCAACCGCAGCGCGTTCGACGTCGTGCTGCGCCAGGTAGCCTAGCACATGCTGTCCCGTGGTGAGAAGATTCAGCACAGGCAGCAGCATGCATAGCGCCGCAGCTGTCCACAACTGTTCGCGCCAGGCCTGGGCTACCGGACGCACAGCCGCATGCAGCAAGGTCGCCAGCCACACGCCGAAGAACGCCGTCACTTCCCATTCGTGCCGTTCCACCAGATCCAGCTGCAGCAGCCGGTTCGACCACAGGAAGCCGATGCAGGCCAGCGTCAGGCCGGCGATGGTCGCCACGTTGAGCACGTCGATCAGCCGATACACGCGCTGCGTGGCGGCGCCGAATTCGTTCAAGGCCTTCTGGCGGCGCTTGACCATGAACAGGATGGCGCCGGTCGCCATCATCGCCGTTCCCGCCATGCCGGCCACGAAGTAGATCCAGCGTATCACCGAACCGGCAAAGTGCAGGCGATGCAGCTCGTCCAGCGTGGCCATGGCGGCGCGGGCGCCATTGGGCGGGGCGCGGTGCGGCATCTCGGTCTCCAGCAGCGTGCCGGTGACGCCGTTGAACTTCATTACCCCGCGTTTGCTGAGCAGATTGCCGTGCTGCGTGTCCGGCGTGTTGGTGCTGTAGATATCGACCGTCATGGCGGCGTCGCCGGGATGGTTGACCACCACCGCGTACGCCGGTGTGCGGAACGTGGTTTCTGCCAGGTGCACCAGCGGATCGAGCGGCGTCAATCTGCCGGCGCGGCCGGATGGCTTGTTCTCGGGACCGTATTCGCGCACATGCGCCGGCTCGCCGGTGCGCAGCGACTGCGCCCAGGATACCGCCGGCATATAGGTGCTCCAGCTGATCGATAGTCCGCTATAGACAATCATGAACAGGAAGGGCAAGGTCAGAACCCCTGCCAGATTGTGCGCATCCAGCCATGAACGCTGGCCCTTGGCCGGCCGGAAGGTGAAGAAGTCCTGGAAGATGCGCTTGTGCGTGATAACGCCGGAAATCAGCGCCACCAGCATCGCCGCCGACGCCATGCCAACGATCCAGAGGCCGGTGGTCCCCGCGTGCAGCTCGTGGTGGAAGGTGACGAAGTGGGCGCCGCCCAGCGTGTCGCGCACTGTGCCGGCTTCCTCCGGCATGGCGGCGCCGGTGGCGGTGGAAAGGTGCGCGTCCTGGTAGTAGCCTGCTTCGTTCAGCCAGAATACCTGGAACTCTGACTCGCCCGCGCGCGGCCATAGTTCCCACATTTTGCTCTTGGCGGCGTGCTGCGCAAGATAGCGCAGGCCATGGCGAAGCTGTTGCGAATGATCCAGCGCCTGGGTAAACGGGGCCTGCTGGTGCTGCTGCACCTGCTCCGGGCGCATCCAGTCCGAGATCGGATGCACGAACACGCTCAGCGTCCCGGTGAGAAAAATGGCGAAGGCCAGCCAGCATATCCACAATCCAGTCCAGGTATGCAGCCAGGCCATGCGCTGACGCAGGCCGCCGGTCATGAGGATGCTCCCACCACGGCGGTCAGCAGCGCGAATGCAAAGCTGGCGCCCAGCAGCCCGGTCCACGCGCGGCGCGGGGTGCTGGTGGCGAAGGCCCAGATGATGGCCGGCGCGTACAGCGCCAGGCCAAGCAGCGCGCCGCCCAGCATGGCGTCGCTGCCCGGTCCATTGAGCGCCGACAGCAGCGCGGCGGCGGCGGAGGCAAACAGGTAGCCGCCAAGGATGGCGGCGGCGATGCGATTCATGGCTGCCCTTGAGTCAGATTAGCGGAAGCGGTAGTTCAGCGACACCGTTACATTGCGCGGGTCGCCATAGAAGTTGCCATATCCGGACGAGTAGTAGCGTTTGTCCAGCGCGTTGTTGAGGTTGACCGTGGCCGACAGCTCCTTGCTGATGCGATAGCGCGCCATCAGCGCCAGCAGCGCGTAGCTTTGCTGCGTAAAGCGTTCGCCGTTCGGGCCGACGCTGTCCTGATAAATGTCGCCTTGCCAGTTAATGCCGCCGCCCAGCGTCATGCGGTCGAGGTCATAGCTGGTCCAGAGCTTGAAGTTGTTGAGCGGCTGGCTGGTCTGCAGTCGCTTGCCTTGCGGGTCTTCGATGCGCGAGCGGCCGTAGCCTGCGGTCAGCTGCCAGCCGGGCTGGATCTGGCCCGAGACTTCCAGTTCAAAGCCCTTGGCGGTCGCGCCCTTGACGGTGTGATAGGCGGTGGAACCGTCCGGCAGCACCAGCTGGTCGGCGTCCATTTCAGCGAGGTTATCCTGGCGCATGCGGAACACCGAGATGCTGGCGCTCAGCAGGCCTTCCAGCAAATCGCCCTTGATGCCCAGTTCCGCGTTGTTGCCTTCCAGTGGATCGATGACGCGGAAATTGCGGTCGCGATAAGTCTGCGGCAGGAAGATGCCGGTATAGCTGGTGTAAGCCGACCATTGCGGCGACAGCGTGTAGACCAGACCAGCATACGGCGTCGCCTTGCCGGTGGTTTTCAGCTCGTCGCTGACGGTGGGATAACCCCAGCTGACGCTCTCGGTATTGCGCTTCCAGTTGGCGATGCGCGTGCCGAGTATCACCGATAACTCGTCGCTCGGCCGCAGGCGCAGGGAGCCATAACCGGCGAACTGTTTTTCCTTCTCGGTGTAGCTGCCGCTGATGGTGCCGACGTAGTTCGGCGTCGGCGAGGCGCCGTTCCAGGTGAAGAAATTGGGCACCGCAGCGTCGTAACCGGGCAGCACCCATGAAGGATAGCTTGGGCCGGTGTTTTTCATGTCCGATGCGCTGACGCCGACCACTACCTCGTGCTTGCGGCCAAAGGCTTCGAACGGGCCGCTGGCAAAAGCGTCGATGGTCAGCTGTTCCGGCTTGCTGTCCCATTTGGTCTGCCACAGCGACAGGCCGGCGCCGGTCTGGCGGTCCAGTGACCCGCGCGCGGCATAGCCCTGTACCGCGTCGTAGTGGTTGGCGGCGTAGTTCAGCGCCAGCTTGGCGCTCCAGTCGTTGGCGAAGTAGTGTTCCAGTGTGGCGAAGGCCAGGCTTTGCTTGCGGATGTAATAGCTGGAGCTGGAGGCGCTGTTGACCGAGCGCGGGAATGCGGTCTTGGTGCCATCGCTGTAATAGGAGACAAAACCGCGGCTGGCGCCGTCGAGCTTTTCGTTCTGGTAGCTGAAACCGGTGCTCAGCAGCGTGGACGCTCCCAGGTCCGCTTCGACGATGGCGTAGAACAGATCCTTGTCCTGGCGATAGCGGTCGATATAGGAATTGGCGTTCTGCTGCGCGACGACCACGCGGCCGCGCACATGTTGGTCTTCGCTCAGTGGCGCCGACACGTCGGCCTGGGCGCGATATTTGTCCCAGCGGCCGCCTTGCAGCTCGGCTTGCGCGCGCAGCTCGCGCGATGGACGCTTACGCACCAGGTTGACGGCGGCTGCCGGGCTGCCGTTACCGCCCATCAGGCCCGCCGCGCCGCGCACCACTTCGATGCGCTCGTAGATGCTGGCGTCGAAGCCGGCCGGCTCCACCAGCCTGGTGGTGGGGATGCCGTCGAACATATAGGTGTCGATGGCGAAGCCGCGTGAGAACATCTGGTCGGTTTCACGGCTGGCGGAAGAATGTTCCAGCGTGATGCCGGTGGTTTGCGCCACCACGTCCTGCAAGGTTTCCAGCCGCTGGTCTTCGATGCGCTGGCGGTTCATGACGCTGACCGCCTGCGGCGTTTCGCGGATGGACAGGTCTAATCCCGTCGCGCCGGTGCTGCGGGCCTGGCCAGGGGCGCCGTCGGCCACTCCATGGACTTCCACCTGAGCCAGCGTAGCCGGAGCGGCAGCCGCTGCTGCCGCAGTTCCGTGGCTAGGACTGGGCGCGGCGGCCGGCTTTTGCAAGGTCAGCGTGCCGTCAGTGCGGGCCACCAGCGACAGGCCGCTGCCTTCCAGCAGGCGCTCCAGCGCCGCGCGCGGCGTGTAGCTGCCTTGCAGCGCGGGGCTGTTCAGGCCAGCGGTCAATGCCGGATCGAAGGACAGCGACACGCCCGCGCCCACCGCCACGGTGGACAGCGCACGGCCCAGCGGACCGGCCGGCAACTGATAGGTTTGGCGGGCGGCGGCCGGCGCTTCGGCGGCGCTGGCGCCAACAGCGGCGTGGCCGGCGGCCAGTGTCATGCTGAACAGGGCGATGCGGACGGCGCGCGCCAGGCGGCGTTCGGACGGGTTGGGGCAATTGGCAGGCATTCCGCTTACTTCCTTTCGGTGGCAGGTAGATGGTTTCTGCCTGTATGCCAGCCGGGATTCAAAAAAGTATCAGCAAGATGAAAAAATATTTTCAGGCGCGCGGAATCAGCGTGATCCAGTAGCCGCGTAGGCGCTGGACTGCCTCGACCGGATAGGTGGAGATCAGCATGTCCAGCGTGCGCTCACTGTCGGAGATCGGGAAGGCGCCGGAGACGCGCAACGCGGCCACCGCAGGATCGACGCGCACCAGGCCATTGCGGTAGCGCGACAGTTCGGCCGCCAGTTCGTCGAGGCGCATGCCGTCGGCCAGCAGCATGCCGGTGGCCCAGGCGGCCACGGACGGTTCGGCGGCGCATGGCGGCGCCACATGGCGCTGGTTGAAGCGGGTCTGGCTGCCGGCGCCGATCACTTGCGCCGTGCCGGCGTTATCGGCCGGGGTGATGCGCACTGCGCCTTCCAGTACCGTCAGGCCGGTGCTGCATTCGTAACGGCGCACATTGAAGACGGTGCCCAACGGCTGCATCGTGCCTTCATCGGTGGCGATGCGCAGCGGCCGGGCATCGCGCGCGGGGCCGCTGCGGACCAGAATTTCGCCGTTGCGCAGCACGATCCGGCGCTCGGTGGCCGTGAAGCGCACGTCGATGGCGCTGGCAGTGTTGAGCGTAACGCTGGTGCCGTCGGCCAGCGTTACCGTGCGGCGCTCGCCGACCCCGGTATGCAGGTCGCCAGCCCAGGGCTGCGATTGCGCATAGCGCCAGCCGGCCCAACCCGCCGGCACTGTCAGCATCAGGGCGACGATGCGGGTGACGACAGCGCGGCGCTCGGCTTGCGGTGCGCGGGTCAGCACCGGCATTGCCACTTCCGGCGGCAGTGCACCGAGTTTTGCCAGCAGGCGCTCGGCGCGCTCCCACGCCAGCGCGTGCTGCGGATCGCTGCGGCGCCAGGCATCGCAGGCGGCGCGTTCCGCGCTGCTGGCGCCATCCTGCAGGCGCACCAGCCATTCGGCCGCCTGTTCCAGCGCTGCAGGGGAAACGCCGGCGTTCACGCAGCATTCTCCATCGCCAGCAGGCATTGCAGGAAGGCTTGCTTCATATAGCGCTTGATGGTGATCAGCGACATGCCCAGCTGCGCGGCGATATCCGCGTAGGGCATGCCGTCCAGTTGCGCCATCAGGAACGCTTGCTTGACCTTGGACGGCAGCGCGTCCAGCATGGCGTCGATTTCGTGCAGGGTCTCCAGGATCAGCATGCGCTGTTCCGGCGAGATGGCGGCGGGTTCGGGCAGCGCGGCCAACGCCTCAAGATAGGCGCGCTCCAGCGCCTGGCGCTGATACCAGTTGACCAGTACACCTTTGGCGACCGTGGTGAGGAAGGCGCGCGGTTCGTGCAGACCGGCCAGATCGGCGCGGCCGAGAATGCGGGTGAAGGTGTCTTGCGCCAGATCGGCCGCATCGCTGGCATTGCCTAGTTTGGCGCTCAGCCAGCGCTGCAGCCAACTGTGATGGTCGCTGTACAGGGCGGTGAAATGCGGGTGCGTTGCGGCGGCTGTCATCATTATGAGAATAGGAATTATTCTCATTCATTCTACAGGAGGCGGACAGCCGCCGCAAGCCATACGGCATTACATGCGCGGCTCGCCGCTTTTCGCATTGACGGCGATGGTATTGCCCGGTGGCGTGCTCATTTGCACATGATGGCGCACGCCGCGATAGTCATAGCTGACGTCCCAATATTCTGGGCGCTGATTGCCGACGTTTTCGCAGCGCTGCACGTCGCGGGTGCTGGTGTTATTGCGGTTGGCGACATTGTTGCCGACCGCCGCGCCGGCGATGGCGCCGCCAGCGGTGGCGATATCGCGTCCGCTGCCGCCGCCGACCTGGTGGCCCAGGATGCCGCCGATCAGGGCACCGGCGATCACGCCGCCGGCGTTAGGGCGCGAAGGTTCGTTGACCTGCTGGCGTTCGACCCAGCAGCGGCGCTCCGGCGTGCCGAGCACCGCGCGCACGTCGGCAACCGGCACCTGCACGATACGTTCGCTGGGGCGACGGCGCCATTCATAGTTCGGTTGGGCGATCGGCGGCGGCGCTTCATTTTCGTAGCGGTCGCGTACCTTGACCGGACGCACCGACGACACGCGGTTGTTCAGGCCCATGCCGCGCAGCGAGTCGTAGCTGCCTTTGCGCAGCACCATGCATTGGCCGCGGAAGTTGGCGTCTTCGCAGACTTCCCACTGGCCGCGGTCGACCACCACGGAGGAGGCGCGGTCGTTGTAGCCGACGCGCCCCAGATCGCGCACCTGGCCGTTGGCGGTGTAGGCGCGGCCGCGCCAGCCGTCGCCTTCATAGAAGGTGATTTGGGCGAACGCGGCTTGCGAGGCCAGTCCCATGGCGGCTGCGGCTACAGCGAATTTGAGGGTTTTGTTCATTGTCTTCTCCTGATTGGATGAAGCTTGAGCATGAACTGTTTCCCTGATTACATCTGTACGGAAGCGTACCAAGTCAGGGTTCAACCGAGTGGGCGCGTTTCAGGCAGCGGAGGACGAAGGTCGAGCGGCTGTGCTTGAGGCCTGGCAGCTTGTAGAGCTTCTTGCGCAGGAATTCTTCGTAGCCGGCGGTGCCGGCCACGGCGACTTTGATCAAATAATCGTAATCGCCGGTGAGCAGATAGGCCTCCATCACTTCCGGCAGCATGGCCAGCGCCTGGCCGAATTTTTCGAAGATGTCGTCGTCGTGGCGGTCCAGCGTGACTTCGATGATGACCGTGTCCGGGTAGCCGAGCGCGGTCTGGCTGATCAGGGCCGTGTAGCCTTCGATCATGCCGCCTTCCTCCAGCGCGCGCACGCGGTTCCAGCACGGGGTGGTGGAGAGGCCGACTTTCTCGGCCAGTTTGGTGTTGCTCAGGCGGCCGTCGTTGCGCAGTTCGCGCAGGATGCGCCGATCCAGTTCGTCGATTTCCATAGTCGCCTCAGGTAAATATCCTGCATATTCTACTCGTTAAGGAATATTGTTCTCTGATTTGGCGCGATCTTCGTAAAAACAGGAAGCCTATTTTTGGCTTTTCTGGCTATGCTGATGGCATGGATACCACACAAAAAAGCTACCGTTTCTGCATCGAGCTGGATGCGCCTGTCGCCACATTGGAGGCCGCATTGCAAGTTGTGCGACGTTTGAATATTGAATTGCGCGCGTTGCGCACCAGTGCCACGCCCTACGGCATGGAGGTGCAAATGCGGCTGGCGGCGTCGGAGGAGGATATTCTGATCTTGTGCCGTATGCGGCTGCACAATCTGATCGGCATCCTGCCTATTCGCGAGATGCCGACCCTGGTGGTGAACCACCGTCTGCGTCAGGCGGCGACGTAGGTGTATTTGATCAGGAAGACGATGGCGATCAGCCACACCACGGGCTTGACCTGGCGCGCCTGGCCGGTCAGCAGTTTCAGGCCGGCGTAGGTGATGAAGCCGAAGGCGATGCCGTGCGCGATGGAATAGGTGAACGGGATCACCAGCGCGGTGATCGCGGCGGGCACGCTCTCGGTGGTATCGCTCCAGTCGACATCGACCAGGTCGCGCAGCATCAAGCAGGCGACGAACAACAGCGCCGGCGCGGTGGCGTAGGCCGGCACCACGCCGGCGATCGGCGCGAAGAACAGCGCGGCCAGGAACAGGCCTGCCACCACCAGCGCGGTGAGGCCGGTGCGGCCGCCGGCCTGCACGCCTGCCGCGCTTTCCAGATAGGCGGTGGTGCTGGAGGTGCCGAGCAGCGAGCCGGCGACGATGGCGGTGCTGTCAGCCAGCAGCGCCTTGTTCAGGCGCTCCATGCGGCCATTCACCAGCAGGCCGGCGCGCGAGGCGACGCCCATCAGCGTGCCGGTGGCGTCGAACAGTTCGACCAGGAAGAACACCAGCACCACGTTGAACAAGCCCATATGCACGGCGCCGCTCAGGTCGAGCTGGAACAGCGTCGGTGAAATCGACGGCGGCAGCGAGACGAAGCCGTGGAAGGTATTGCCGCCGAAGAAGAAGCTCAGCGCCGTCACCGCCACGATGCCGATCAACAGTGCGCCCGGAACCTGCAGCCGGTCTAGCGTGACGATCAGCAGGAAGCCGAAGATGGCCATGATGGTGTGCGGGTTGTGCACATCGCCTACGCGTACCAGCGTGTCCGGATTGGCCACCACCAGGCCGGCGCTCTTCATGGCGATCAGCGCCAGGAACAGGCCGAGGCCGACGGTTATCGCCACCCGCAGCGAATGCGGAATGCCGTTGACGATATGCTCGCGCACTTTAAATACGCTGACCACGATGAACAGGCAGCCCGAGATGAACACCGCGCCCAGCGCGGTCTGCCATGGCACGCCCATGCCCAGCACCACGGCGTAAGCAAAGTAGGCGTTGAGACCCATGCCTGGCGCCATGCCGATCGGGTAATTGGCATACAGGCCCATGATGGCGGTGCCCAGCGCTGCGGCGAGACAGGTGGCGACGAACACGGCGTCTTTCGGCACGCCAGCGTCGCCGAGAATGGCGGGGTTGACGAAAATGATATAGGCCATCGTCAGGAAGGTGGTGACGCCGGCGACAAGCTCTGTGCGGACGTTGGTGCCGTGCTCCGAGAGCTTGAAATAATGGTTAAGTGACGGCATGCGCGCGCTCCTGCTAATACATCGAGGGCGAAGAATATCATGGATGGACGCAACACCTGATGGTGTCAAATCTACAAAAAGATGTGATAATGCAAAATTAGTTGTCTACCGAACTCCAAAGATGATGGAATTTATATGAAGGCGCGCATCTGGGGCGCGCGCGGTTCGCTACCGGTCGCGCTGAACCACCATCAGATCCGCGCCAAGCTGGTGACGGCGCTGGAGGGCGCCATCGGCCGCGATCTGGATACGCCGGAAAAGGTGGCGGCGTATGTCGACCATGAGCTGAGTTTCGACGTGCGCGGCACCTACGGCGGCAATTCCAGTTGCGTGGAAGTCGAGGCATGGGATGCGGACCAGGTGCATGAACACATCATCCTGGACCTGGGCTCGGGCGTGCGCCCGCTGGCCGGCGCCAAGCTGGCCAGGTATGGAGCGGGCCGGCCGCAGACCTATCACGTCTTCATGTCGCACCTGCACTGGGATCACATCATGGGATTCCCGTTCTTCACGCCAGCCTATATTCCAGGTAACCGCATCATCATCTACGGCTGCCACCGCGAGCTGGAGGCGGCCTTGCGCCGCCAGCAGGAGCCGATCGGTTTTCCGGTCGCCTTCGAGCAGCTGGCGGCGTCGATCGAGTTTGTGCAGATGACCCCCGGCGTGCCGCTGAAGGTGCGCGATGTGACGGTGACCGCCAAGCTGCAACTGCATGCCGGCGATTCCTACGGCTACCGCCTTGAGCGCGATGGCAAGGCAATGGTCTACAGCACCGACTCCGAACACAAGCTGGATGACGCGGCCGAGCGCCTGGCCTTCGTCGAATTCTTCCGCGACGCGGACCTGGTGATCTTCGATGCCATGTATTCGCTGGCCGATTCGATTTCGGCCAAGGCCGACTGGGGACATTCCAGCAGTGCGGTGGGCGTGGAGCTTTGCCAGCTGGCCGGCGTGCGCCAGCTTTGCCTGTTCCACCACGAGCCGATTTACGACGATGCGCGCATCTCGCACGTGCTGGCGGAAACCCGCCGCTACGCCGAGGCCACCGGTGAAACGCCGCTGGATATCGTCTCTGCCTACGATGGGATGGAAATTACGCTGTAGCCGCCTTTATAATACGGCATACCCCATCACAGGATCAGGCATGACCGAATTTTCCAACGATATCTACACCGAGCCGTCGCCTGTCGACGTCAACACCTTGAACAACCTCGGCCCGCTGGCGCCGATGGCCGGCATCTGGAAAGGTGAGCGCGGCCTGGATATCAAACCCAAGGCCGATGGCGCGCGCAAGCAGGCCTACGTCGAGCGCATCGAGCTGTATCCGATCGACCCGGTGACCAACGGCCCGCAGCTGTTCTACGGCTTGCGCTACCTGATCATTGTGAACAAGCCGGATAACGTCAAGACCTATCACGAGCAGGTCGGCTACTGGCTGTGGGAGCCGAAGACCAGGACCGTGATCCAGACGCTGGGCATCCCGCGCGGCCAGATCGCCATGGCGTCCGCCGTGGTGGAACCGGATGCGAAAGAGTTCGAGCTGGTGGCGCGCCTGGAGTCCGATACCTATGGCATCCGCTCCAATCCTTTCCTGGAATTCGGCTTCAAGACCACCGAGTACCGCATCAAGGTCACCATCAACGATGATGGCACCTGGGGCTATGAGGAAGACACGGTGATGCTGCTGCGCGGCGAAGAAGAATTCCATCACCGCGACCGCAACCTCCTGCACCGCGTGGCCGAGCCGATTCCAAATCCGCTGGCCAGCGGCGTGCCGGCTTAATCCGCAACCACGTAGCCGTCGCGGCCATTGCGCTTGGCGGTGTAAAGCGCACTGTCGGCGCGCGCCACCAGCGCCGCCGCCGATTCATCGTCGCCCTCGTGCAGGGCCACGCCCACGCTGGTGGTGATGCGCTGCGGCTTGCCTTCCAGCGCGAAAGGCGGGCGCACCGCTTCGACGATCTTGGCCGCCAGCCGCGCCGCTTCGCCGGCATTCGCCACCTGTTCGAACACGATGACGAATTCGTCGCCGGCCAGCCGCGCCACGGTGTCCGAGGCGCGCGCGCTGCCGATCAGGCGCGCGGCAAATTCTTTCAGCACCAGGTCGCCGGCGCCGTGGCCGCGGGTGTCGTTGACGTCCTTGAAATAATCGATGTCCAGATAGGCCAGCGCCAACGGCTTGCGGTTGCGGCGCGCCCGCGCGATCGCCGTGTGCAGTATCTCTTCGAACATCAGCCGGTTGGCGATGCCGGTCAGGCTGTCGACGCGGGCCAGCTGTTTCAACCGTGCTTCGATGTCCTTCATGCGGGTGGTGTCGTGGGTCAGCGAATAGATGCCCAGCACTTCGCCGTCGGCACCCAGTTCCGGAACGAAGGTGGTTTCCAGCGTGCGCAGGCTGTCGCCGACGCGCGCTCTCAGCTCGCAGGTGGCCATTTCGCCGCGATAGGCGCGGTCCAGATGCGGCTCCGCAGTGTAGTAATGATCGGCGCCGATGCCCTCGGCCAGATGGCGGCCTATCAATGGCTGCGGCGCGATGCCGAACCAGTGCTCGAAGGTCGCGTTGAGGAACAGCACCCGGCGCTCGCGGTCCAGGTAGGCGATCAGCACCGGCAGGTTATCGGTCAACAGCTTCAGGCGCTTTTCGCTGGCGGCTTGGCGCAGCTCGGCGTTTTTGCGTTCGGTGATATCCAGCGCCATCATGTAGAAGCCGGATACGCTGCCGTCGGCGCCGATGTCGGGCACCAGGTCGCCCATCATCTGGCGCATCGCGCCCTGGTGCATGCCCTCGCGTTCGTAATGCACGCGCTGGCCGCGCAGCGCCGCCTCGCTGTGCAGCGCCAGGCTGTCGGCGAACTCCGGACCCAGCACCTCAAACACGGTCTTGCCCAGCATATTGCGCGGATCGTGGTCCAGCAGTACGCGGAAATGCTCGTTGGCGAAGCGGTAGCACAGGTCGCGGTCGATGTAGGCGATCAGCACCGGAATGGCGTCGGCGATGGTGCGCAGGCGCTTTTCGCTGGCGGCGATCTGCTGCTCGTACAGCACGCGCTCGGTGATATCGTGCAGGAAGGCGGTAAAGTAGTAGGCGCCGTCGTGGCGCAGCGCGCCGAGCGACAGTTCAACCGGTATTTCGCGTCCATCCCTGTGCATGGCGGTGATGCGCACGCGTGAATTGACCATCGGCCCGGCGCTGCCGTGGGCGAAATACGCCATGCCGCTACGATGGGCGTCGCGCTGCGACGGCGGCACGATCAGGTCGGCGATGTCGTGCCCCAAGGCCTGCTGTCGCGTGTAGCCGAAAGTGCGCTCGGCGGCGGCATTCCACTTGGTGACGATGCCGCTGTTTTCGCAGCTGACAAAGGGATCGGGCGCGCGTTCCAGGATATTGCTGATCAGCGACTCGCTGTCGCGGATGGATTTTTGCGCGCTCTCGCGCTCGGCCATCAGCTCATGAAAGGCGGTGCTCAATTCGCCGATTTCGTCGTTGCGGCGCAGCTGCAGCACGCCGATGTCGGCGGCGCCGGCGCGGATGGCGTTGATATTGCGGTGCAGCCGGCCGAAGGGCTTGAGCAGCGCCTGGATCGCCAACCAGGCCAGCAGACCGGCGATGGCGGCAAACACGGCGGCGGCAAGCATCGCGTGCTTGCGCATCTGTATCATCGACGCGAAGGCTTCGTCCACCGGGAAACGCGCGCCGATGATCCAGTCGGTCTGCTGCAGGTGCTTGTACGAGTAGATGCCTTCGCTGCCGTCCTTGTTGAGCGCCTCGGTCCAGCCTTCAAAGCCGCGCAACGCCATTTCGGTGGCGCGGTTGTAGCCGGGGCGGGCGTTGATGTGCTCCAGCAGGCGCCTGGCATCCGGGTGATGCAGCAGGATGCCGTCCTTGGTCATGATGAACAGGAAGCCGGTTTTGCCCGGCTTCTGCGCGGCCAGCTGCTCAAGGAAAACGGAGTTGGTCAGGTCGATGCTGCCGCCGAGCAGCATGGCGGTGCGGCCCTGCGCGTCGCGCACCGGCTGCAGGATCATGATCGAGGGCAGCCCGGTCAACGCGCTCTTGTAGGGCGGCGAGATGACGGCCTTGCCACGCGCGAGGGCGTTTTCCAGGAAGGCGCGGCTGCGCGGATTCAGCGCCAGCGTGGCTTCGGCGTGATCGCCGCGGGTATGCAGCAGCGTGCCCTGGCGCGTGAACAGGTGCAGATTGATGAATTCCTTGCGCGCCACCTGATGCCGTTCGACGAAAGCCTGCATGACCGCAGGATCCTCGCCGGCGCTGAGCGGGATGGTATCGGCCAGGCTGGCCAGCAGCACCTTGCGCGCCGCCAGTTGCGTATCGACCTGCGCGGCGGCGGATGACAGCAGCGCGTATTGCTGGTTGCCGATCACGCTGCGCATATCGCGTTCCGCCAGCAGCAGCGCGACCAGAGTGACAATCAGGGTGGCGGTCAGCACCAGCATGATCACCACGCCGGTCATGCGGAATTTGAGGCTACGCGGTAGCGTTGCAAAAACGGCCATGTTACATTGGGTGGTCTGCGGTGAATCGAGTATGTCACACACTATCAGCGGGTACAATGCGCGCTGCGGTCGCGCCACAGTCGGCGCGCCGTTCTTTACAAGGAATGCGGATTATGCTGCGGGCGATTTTGTGGGATAACGACGGGGTGCTGGTCGATACCGAGCAGTTGTTTTACGAGGCCAACCGGGAGCTATTCCGGCCGTTGGGCCTGGAGCTGAGCGCGCAGCATTTCTTCGACTGGTATCTGGCCGATAACTGCGGCGCGTGGCATCTGCTGCAACCGCAGCTGAGCGAGGCGGCGATGGCGGCGCAGCGCAGCGCGCGCAATCTGCGCTACGCGGCGCGGCTGGCGGCCGAGCATATCCCGGCCATCGACGGCGTGGCCGAGGTGCTGGCGGCGTTGTCGCCGCGCCTGCGCATGGGCGTGGTCACCAGCTCGAATGCCGACCATTTCGACATCATCCACCAGCGGCTGGATCTGCGCCGTCATTTCGAATTTGTGCTGACGCATGAATCCTGCACGCACAGCAAGCCGTCGCCGGAGCCGTATTTGCTTGGGCTGGAGCGGCTGGGCCTCAGTCCCGACGAAGCGCTGGTAGTCGAGGATTCGCCGCGCGGCTTGCAGGCGGCGACGGCGGCCGGCATCCGCTGCATCATCCTGCGCAATGCGCTGACGCGGCATCACGATTTTGCCGGCGCCTGGCGCGTGGTCGACAGCATGGCGCAGGTGCGGGCGGAGGTCGAGGCTCTGATGGTGCACTGACATGGCGCGCATCCACCTGTGCTGGGAGCTGGGCGGCGGACTGGGACACGCCGGCCGCCTGAAGATGCTGACGCAAGCCTTGCAGGCGCGTGGCCATCGCGTCAGCATCAGCCTGCGCGACCTGATGCACACGCACGCGCTGCTGGCGGACCTTGAGGTGCCCAAGCTGCAGGCGCCCGTGTGGCTGCATGCAACGGCTGGCCTGCAGCCGCCGGCCAGCCTGGCGGAAATCCTGTTCCGCTGCGGCTACCTGGAACCGTCCGCCTTGCGCGGCTTGGTGGCCGGCTGGCGCGATATGTTTGCGCTGCTGCAGCCGGACCTGGTGGTGGCCGATTTTGCGCCGACGGCTTTGCTGGCCGCGCGCAGCCTGGGCTTGCGCAGTGCATCGATAGGCAACGGCTTCAGCAGCCCGCCGGCCGGCGCACCGTTGCCGGCTTTGCGCGCGGCGCCGAAATGGCAGTTGGCCGCGTCCGAGGCGCGCATGCTGGCCACCGCCAACACCATACTGGCGGAGCATGGCGCGCCGGCATATGCGCACGCTGCGGATGTCCTGCTCGGCGAACTGCCTTTGCTGTGCACCTGGCCGGAGCTGGATCACTGGCAGCGCAAAGAGGGGCAATGGCTCGGGCCCAACTTCGTCACGGGTGGCGGCATCGCGCCGCATTGGCCGGACGGCGAGGGCGCCAAGGTGTACGCCTATCTGAAGGGATCGTATGCCGCGCATGGCGCGGTGCTGCAGGCTCTGGTGGAAGAAGGTTGCCGCGTGCTGGCCTACGTGCCGGAAGTGGCGGGCGGCGCGCAGCCGCCGGTGCGCAGCGAGCGCATTCTGTACGCCGAGGCGCCACTGGCGTTGGAGCCGACGCTGGCGGCGGCCGACCTGTGCGTATGCCACGCTGGCGAGGCCACGCTGGCGCAATCGCTGCTGGCCGGTGTGCCGCTGCTGATGCTGCCATCGCACGCGGAACAATTTCTCACTGCGCGCAGCGTGGCCTCGGCCGGCGCAGGTTACAACGCGGTATCGCCATCAACCGACTGGCGCGCGGTGCTGCGGCAGTTGCTGGGCGACGCCGCCTGCAAGGATGCGGCGCGCGCGTTCGCCGCCCGCCATCAGGACTTCAACCAGCAGCGGATGAACGAACAACTGGCGATACTGCTGGAGCGGCATCTGGCTTGGCGCGGCGGCGCGCATCGCTGAGCTGCGACACGCCGGCGACATGCGCTTCGCCGCGCAGCTTGAACACGCTGACGGCATCCACCAGATGCGTGGCTTGTTCCTGCATGGTGGCCGAGGCGGCCGATGCCTGCTCTACCAGCGCCGCGTTCTGCTGCGTGGTCTGGTCGATCTCCGCGATAGCGCCGTTGATGTGTTCAATGCCGGTCAGCTGTTCCTGGCTGGCGTCGGCGATTTCGCCCATGATATCGGTCACGCGGCGCACGCTGGCGACGATGTCGTCCATCGTGGCGCCGGCCTGGTCGACCAGGCGCGCGCCGGCGTCGACTTTTTCCACCGAGTCGCCGATCAAGGTCTTGATTTCCTTGGCCGCCGAAGCGGAGCGTTGCGCCAGGCTGCGCACCTCGCTGGCGACCACCGCAAAGCCGCGACCCTGTTCGCCGGCGCGCGCCGCTTCGACGGCGGCGTTCAATGCCAGAATATTGGTCTGGAAGGCGATGCCGTCGATGACGGCGATGATGTCGACAATCTTGCGTGCCGAGGCGTTGATGGACGCCATGGTATCCACCACCTGCGCCACCACGGCGCCGCCTTGGCCTGCCACGTCGGACGCCGACAGCGCCAACTGGTTGGCCTGATTGGCGTTGGCCGCGTTCATTTTCACGATCGACGTCAGCTCCTCCATCGACGAAGCGGTTTCCTCCAGCGTACCGGCCTGGCGCTCGGTGCGTGCCGACAGATCCAGATTGCCGGCGGCGATTTCCGCCGAGGCGGTGCCGATCGACTCTGTCCCCTGGCGCACTTCGGAAACGATGGCGATCAGGCTGGCGTTCATTTCCTTGAGCGCGGCCGACAACTGGCCGACTTCGTCGCGGCTGCGGACCTGAATCTCTGAACCGAGGTCGCCGCCGGCCACCGTGCGCGCCACGCGCACCGCATAGCCGATCGGCCGCACGATGCTGCGCGTGACATACCAGCCGGCGAACACGCCCAGCGCGGCGCCGGCCACGCCCAGCGCGATCATCCAGCTGCTGGAGGCATCGGCGGTCTGTTGGGCGTGCGCACCGGAGTCGTGCATCAGCTGCACCTGGAAGTCGATCAGCTTGTCCAGCGCGGCCACGTAGGCCATCTGCGCCGGCCGCACCTTGTGCAGCAGCAGGCTGGTGGCGCTATCCTTGTCGCCGGCCTTGACGGCGGCCACCAGCTGGTCGCGCAGCGGCGAATAGGCCGTGCGCGTCTCATTCAATTCCTTGAACAGCGCCAGGGCCCTGGGCTGATGCAGCACGCCGCCCAAGCGATCGAGCAGGGTTTGGATCTCTTTGCTGCGTTGCCCGATGGCGGCGCATTCCGCATCCAGTTGGCCGGCGTCCAGCAGCAGCAGGTCGCGCAGGCTGCGCGATTGTTGCGCGACATGGTCCTTCACGTCGCTCAGCAGGCCAATCTTCATGTAGCGGTCTTCGATCGTCAGCTTGATTTCGCTGCTGGTTGCGCGCAGGCCCAGCGCGCCGACCACCACCACAACGACCAGCAATAACGTCGTCAACGAAAAGGCGATGGCGAGACGTTGACCTATCTTCAGATTAGAAATGTTCATGATTCGTTTTTGCTGTAGTTGCCGCTGGAAATGAATAAGTTGCATACAATACCATGTGACAGCAGCAATATTTCTTGATGGAATGAAAATATATGAGGGTGTTGCAACAGCTTGCGAATCGATAGCTTGCTCATGTACAATCGTAATCAGTGTTGCTGCATTTGAAATACAAAAACATTGCCTTGGTAGGGCTGGATGTTTGGAAGGGCTGGCGTTCGATTGAGCGTCAGCCCTTTTTGTTTCCTCGACGCTCCGCTAGAATGCGGCGACCTTTTTTAGCCTCAGGAAACTATGTATCTGATACAGCGCACCGTGGCGCTTGCCACGCTGGCCGGCGGCCTGTTTGCCGCAGGTCTCGCCGCCGCCGGTGAATGCCCGGCCCATTACGTTGACGGCCGCCTGCCGGAGATCCGCAACACCAGAATGAGCACGGCCACCACCGAGTTGTGCTACGGCGTGTTTGGCATCATGCACTCGGGCGTCACGCGCACGCCGCTGTGGTCGGCAGAACATCTGACCGCGCGGAATATTGAGTCCGCGAAGAATCTGTCGCGCGAGAATTCCTTCCACCCGGAACCGCGCTTGCCGGCCAAGGCTCGTGCCGAGCTGGCCGATTATGCCCGCAGCGGCTACGACCGCGGCCACATGGCGCCGAATGGCGATATGCCGGACCGCTCCAGCCAGCACGACAGTTTTACGCTGGCGAATATGGTGCCGCAAGACGCCGAGGTGAACCGTCACATCTGGGCCGGGATCGAGGGCGTGGTGCGCAAGATGGCGCAGAAGGAGGGCGATCTGTATGTGATCACCGGCCCGGCCTTCATTGGCGGCAATTTGCAGAAGATCGGCAATGTGCTGGTGCCGACGCATTTGTATAAACTGGTGTACAGCCCGCGCCAGCGCGCCGGCGCCGCGTTCTTTATCGCCAACCGCGCCGATGCGCAATACGAAACCTTGAGTGTCGCGCAACTGGAAGACAAGATCGGCATCAATCTGCTGCCGTCGCTGACGCCGGCGCAAAAGGCGGTGCAGCTGCGCCTGCCTAACGTGAGACAACGCAAGGATAAGAAATGAGCAAATTTATTCCCTACAAAAACGAATCGGATGTGCTGCACATCGGCGGCCTGATGATCGAGAACCGTCTGGACCGCATCACTATCAGCGGCGATATCGATCTCACCGCTGATCAGGCCGGCCTGGCCGACGCCCGCGCGCTGCAGCAACTGCTGGCTGAGGTGGTGGCGAAACTGGAAGGCCAGTCGCTGCCGGATCGCCTGCCGCCGCCGATCACCAACACGGTGGCGAATCCATTCGAATGAGGTGTTGCGGTCGGGCATTTTTTTGCCTTTGGGGAGGGGAGTGACGCAGGGAAAGATGCTATTCTTCGTTAACATTTTTCACTGTATAGATTGCGCAATGAGCTTCACTACTGGTAACAATTCGATCGACTCGCTGGTAAGTTCCAGCTGGAACACCCAAGCTGGCCAAGCCGTCACGCTGACGTACAGCTTCCTCACCCGTGTGCCGGCCGATGCGTCGATGGACGATGCAAACGGCTTCGCGCCGATGACGGCGGTGCAGATGGCGGCGGTGCGCACGGCGCTGTCGGCCTGGGCGGCGGTGGCCAACATCACCTTCGTGGAAGTGGCTTCCGGCGGCGATATAGAGTTGGGTACCAATAATCAGGGTCAGGGCAGCAGTGGCTACGCTTACCTGCCGAATGGGCGCAATTTTTCCACGCCGCTGTATCTGAATAATGCTCTCAAGGGCGGTTTTGAGTTCACAGCGGGCAAGTTTGGCTTGTCGGTACTGATCCATGAACTGGGGCATACCCTGGGCTTGAAGCACCCAGGCAATTACGACTCTTCCGGCGGCGACATCGACGGCCCATTCCTGCCGGCAGCGACGGATAACCTCGACTACACGCAGATGTCGTATAACCTCGGCTCCGGTTTCTATAAGAACGGCGGGCTGTATGGCAGTACGCCGATGCTGTACGACATCCAGGCGATCCAGTACTTGTATGGCGCCAACATGAGCTATCACACCGGCGCCGATACCTATAGCTTTGTCAATAAATCGGCGTTGCAGACGATCTGGGATGCGGGCGGCGTCGATACGTTTGATTTCTCGGCGACCACGGGCGCCACCATCATCAACCTGAATGCCGGCGAGTTCAGCTCCACCGCGCCGGGCTACAACAATATTTCGATCGCCTACAACGTCACCATCGAGCGGGCGATTGCCGGCAGCGGCGGTTCGACCATCTACGCCAACGCGGCCGGCAACGTGATCACCGGCGGCGCCGGCAATGACGTGATTTACCTCGGCGCCGGCAGCGACCAGGTCAGCGGCAACGGCGGCTCCGACACGGTGGTGTTTTCGAAGGCCCTGTCGGCGTATGCGCTGGGCGGCACGCTGGCCAGCCTGAGCGTGACCGGCGAAGGTGTCGACAGCCTGGCCGGCATCAGCAAGCTGCAGTTCAGCGACACCAGCATCCAGCTGTCCAGCTATGCGTCGCTGGTGCTGGGGTCGGCTGGCAACGATCTGTTCAACGGCGCCGCCGGCAACCAGCTGATCTCCGCCGGCGCCGGACTGGACACGGTGGTCTTCAGCGGCAATGAGAGCAGCTACCGGCTGGCAGCGAGCGGCTCGGCGGTCACGCTGACCGATTTGGCCGGCACGGGCGGCAGCGATTTCCTGATCGGCGTCGAGCGCCTGAAATTTGCCGATGGTATGGTTACGCTGGACACGCTCGGCTCGGCGGGAGCGATTTACCGTTTATACAGTGCCATGTTCAACCGTGCGCCAGATAAGGCGGGCATTGGCTATTGGATGGAGATCATCGACAGCGGCGTGAGCTTGCCATCGATTGCCAACGGTTTTGTGAACAGCGACGAATTCACCGATATTTATGGTCCCGGAGCCAGCAATTCCACCTTCGTCACTGCGTTGTACAGCAACGTGTTGCACCGGGCGGCAGATGCTGGGGGGCTCGAATACTGGGATGCCGTGATGTCGAACGGTGCCACGCGTGGCGACGTGTTGGCGGGTTTCTCCAGCTCTACCGAGTACATCGATTTGATGGCGCAGATCATTGGCGTAGGCATTTCCTACATCCCGTACACCGCCTAGGACGCCCCCGGCAGGCTGATGCGGTTACGGCCCATGTGCTTGGCGCGATACAGCGCCGAGTCGGCCGTGGCCACCAGCTGGCTGGGATCGGTTTCCGGCGACGCCAGCGCAGTGGCCGCGCCGATGCTGACCGTGACCACATGCTCCTTGCTGCCCAGGTTGGGCAGCCGCAGCTGTTCCACCCGGCAGCGGATCCGTTCGGCCACGATGGCCGCGCCCTTCAACGACTGATTCGGCAGGATCACCGCGAATTCCTCGCCGCCGTAGCGCGCCACCAAGTCATTGGTGCGCATCTCGCTGGAGACCGCGCTGGCGATGCGTTGCAGGCACTCGTCGCCGCCCAGGTGACCGTAGGCATCGTTGTATTGCTTGAAATTGTCGACGTCCACCATCAGCAGCGACAACGGCTGCTGATTGCGCAATGCGCGCTGCCACTCTGCGCCGAGGGTATCGTCGAAACAGCGGCGGTTGGCCAGGCCGGTCAGGCCATCGCGCGTGGCCAGCTGTTCCAGCGCCACCTGGGCGCGTTTTTCTTCTGTGACGTCGCGCAGCGTTTCCACCACCGCCACCAGCTTGCCCTCGCTGTCGAAGATCGGGCTGGCGTCGGCGGCCAGATAACGGCGCCGCCCCACGCGCGGCATGTCGCACCAGTTCTCCGCACACAGATTGTTGTCGGCGTCATTGCGGCGCGCGTGCTGGCGGTACAGCCGGTGCAGGTCGGCGCTGCGGCCCTGGATCACCAGGTCGGCCAGCGTCGGACGCTGTTCGCCGTAAAAACTTTTCCAGTGGTCGGTGGTGCCCAGCACTTCCCACGCCGCCGTGCCGGTCAGCCGCTCGCAGGCGCGGTTCCAGATGATTACCCGGCACTGGGTGTCGATGACGAAGGTGGGAATCACCAGCAGCTCCATCAGCCTCAGCGCAAAGCCATGCTGCTGGTCCGCTTGCGAAAACTCCATTACGTGCTGGATTTTTTGTGTTCCTGTCATGGCGCGCCTTGGTCGTTATGGAAGAGGGAAGGACATGGTGAGTGCGGTGCCGGCGCCGGGCGTGCTGGCGATGTCGAACTGCCCCCCGGCCTCGGCCACGCGCTGGGCGATGCCGCGCAGGCCATGGCTCAGGCGTCCGCCGCCCGGCGCCGGCGGTTGCCGCAGGCCGACGCCGTTGTCGCGCACCGTCAGGTTCAGGCTGCGCTCCTGGCGACACAGGGCGACGCAGACCTCGGACGCCTGTGCATGGCGGACGATGTTGCTCAGCGATTCCTGCAGCACGCGGTACAGCACATGCGCGATGTCGCCGGCCGGTGCGGCGGCGAACACGCCGGGCGCGGCATCCAGCCGGCAGCGGATGCCGCTCAGGCGGGTAAACTGGGCGATCTGTTGCTGGACTGCGCCTTCCAGCCCGGATTCCAGCGCCTCCGCCTGTAAATCGTGGACAATGGAGCGCATGGCGCGGGTGGCTTGCTGTATCCGCTCTTCCATCCGTGCCAGTTGCGGACGCAGAGCGGGATGCAAGTGGGCGAGCGCGCCAGCGTCCAGGCCGAGCGCCAGCAGATGCTGACCGAGATCGTCATGCAGATCGCGGGCGATGCGGCGGCGTTCGGCGTCGCGCAGCGACTGCTGGCTGCTTGCGAGGCGCGCGATCTGGCAGTGCGCCTCGGCCAGCGCGCGCTGCATGCCGCGACGCTGGCACCACCACAGCCACAGGCCGGCGGCGCATACCAGCAGGCAGGTGCAGGCACAGATGATGTCGATTTCAAGCAGGAGCGGCGCCTGTCTCACGTTGTTCACGGTGTTGCTCCCAGGATGGACCCATATGCCACCTTAGCCCGCACGGCTATCGGAAGCATTGTGAAATGTCAACTTCGAGCGCTGCATTTCGGAAATCTGTGGCGTGGGATATAATTGAGGGTTGTCCTATCAGGAACTATCGTGACTTACAGCATCAAAGAGATTTTCTACACGTTGCAGGGTGAGGGCGCCCATGCCGGCCGTCCGGCGGTGTTCTGCCGCTTCTCCGGTTGCAACCTGTGGACCGGCCGCGAAAGCGACCGCGCCAGCGCCATCTGCCAGTTCTGCGACACCGACTTTGTCGGCACCGACGGCGAAGGCGGCGGCAAGTTCAAGTCGCCCGAAGAACTGGCCGCGACCATCAACGCGCTGTGGCCGGAAACTTACACCGCCAGCAAGTATGTGGTGTTCACCGGCGGCGAACCGCTGCTGCAACTGGACCCACCGCTGATCGATGCCATGCACGCGGTCGGCTTCACCATCGCCATCGAAACCAATGGCACGCTGCCGGTGCCGGACGGCGTGGATTGGATCTGCGTCAGCCCGAAAATGGGTTCCGAGCTGGTGGTCAAAAAAGGCAGCGAAATCAAGGTGGTGATCCCGCAGGCGAACCAGGACTTGTCCGTCTACGAACAGCTGGATTTCGAGAATTTCTTCGTGCAGGCCATGGACGGCCCGCTGGCCGAGTTCAACACCAAACTGGCCATCGAAACCTGCAAGCGCAACCCGAAGTGGAAGCTGAGCTTGCAAACCCATAAACTTTTACAGATCCCTTGAATTTAGGCTTTACCTTATGCTGACCATCACCCGCAAGCTGGAATTCGACGCCGGCCACCGCATTCCCGACCACAAGAGCCAGTGCCGCAACCTGCACGGCCATCGTTACACGCTGGAAATCACGCTGACCGGCAATATCATCGACGTCGAAGGCAACTCCGACAACGGCATGATCATGGATTTCTCCGATATCAAGGCGCTGGCCAAGGAACACCTGGTCGATGTCTGGGACCATGCTTTCATCGTCTACGAAAAGGACAATGCCGTGCGCGAGTTCCTGGCGTCGCTGCCGAACCACAAAACCGTGGTGATCGACCGCATTCCGACCGTGGAAAACCTGGCGCATGTGGCGTTCGGCATCCTCAAGGCGGCCTACAAGGACCGCTACGGCACCGGTCTGCACCTGCACAAGCTGGTGCTGCACGAAACGCCGAACTGCTGGGCTGAAATCACCGATGCCGTCTGACGCCTACATGCGCCTGGCGCTGGAACAGGCGCAACAGGCGTGGAACCTGGGCGAGGTGCCGGTGGGCGCCGTGGTCGTCAAGGATGGCGAAGTGATCGCGGTCGGCTGCAACCAGCCGATCGGCAGGCACGATCCGACCGCGCACGCGGAGATCGTCGCGCTGCGCGCGGCCGCTGAAAAACTGGGCAACTACCGTTTGCCCGGCTGCGAGTTGTATGTGACGCTGGAGCCATGCGTCATGTGTTCTGGCGCGATGATGCATGCGCGCCTGGCGAGAGTGGTGTTCGGCGCCGCCGATCCCAAGACCGGCGCCTGCGGCTCGGTGATCAATCTGTTCGAGCAGGAACAGCTGAATCACCACACCGCGATCGAAGGCGGGGTGCTGGCGGCAGAGTGCGGCGCCATGCTGAAGGATTTTTTTGCCGCGCGCCGTGCCGCAGCGGTGGCGGCCAAACGCGCCACACAAGAGTAAAAGTGGTATGCTCAATCCCCGACACTGATTGGGATTGAGGGAGATAGCCTTGGCTACCGCGCATGCAAACGGGATCACGATTGCCTACGAAACCAGTGGTAATCCGCTCGATCCACCGGTGCTGCTGATCATGGGGCTGGGCATGCAGTTGATCGCCTGGCCGCAGGATCTGATCGACGGCCTGGTCGAGCAGGGCTACTACGTGATCCGTTTCGACAACCGCGATAGCGGCCTGTCCACCAAACTCCATCATCACAAGAAGCCGAATCTGTTGCTGGCTTATCTGAAAACGCTGGTCGGCTGGAAACAGGCCGCTCCCTACACCCTGAACGACATGGCCGACGACGCGCTCGGCTTGCTGGACGCGCTCGGCGTCGGCAAGGCGCATGTGGTGGGCGTGTCGATGGGCGGCATGATCGCCCAGATCTTCGCGGCGCGCTTTGCCGGGCGCACGCTCAGCCTGACCTCCATCATGTCCAGCAGTGGCCGGCGCGGCTTGCCCGGTCCGACGCCGGCGGCGCGCAATGCGCTGATGCGGCCACCGGCCGATCCCGGCAACCGCAACGAGGTGGTGGAGCGCAGCATGGCGGTGTTTCGCCTGATCGGCAGCCCGTCGTTCCCGGCGGCCGAGCGCACCATGCGCACCTCGATCGAACGGGCGCTGGACCGCAGCGTCAGCCCGGACGGCATGGCGCGTCAACTGGTGGCGATCGTCGCTTCCGGCGACCGCACGCCGCTGCTGCGCAAGATACGCTGTCCGGCGCTGGTGATCCACGGTGCGGCCGATCCGCTGGTGCCGGTGGCCTGCGGCGTGGACACGGCGCAGGCGATACCCGGCGCCCGGCTGCATATCATCGAGGGCATGGGGCACGACCTGCCGGCGCAGTTGATCGAGCGCCTGCTTGCCTTGCTGGACCAGCACCTGCGCGGTAATATGACGGCGGACCTTCCTCCGCTGACGCCGCATCGCGCGGGCAGCGGCACACATCACTGACAGAGACATTTTGAGCACTTCAAAAATCGGCATCGCGATCGCGGCGCCCAGCGGCCGCCCACCGGATAACGAGGCTTTGCTGCAAGGCGTGCAGCGGCTGGAACAGCAGGGCTTCCTGGTTCATAACTACTACGACGACGACAGGAAATTCCAGCGCTTCGGCGGCAACGACGCCTGGCGCCTGGCGCAGCTGAATGCGGCGGCGTCGGACCCGGATGTGCAACTGGTGGTGGCGCTGCGCGGTTCGTACGGCATGTCGCGCCTGTTGCCAATGATCGATTTCGACAAGATGGCCGACAGCGGCAAGCTGTTTGTGGGTTACAGCGATTTCACCGCCTTCCAGATGCCGCTGCTGAAACAGACCGGCCGCAGCAGCTTTGCCGGGCCGATGATCTGCGATGACTTCATCCGGCCCGAACCGGTGGAATACACCATGCGGCAGTTCTGGGACTGCGTGCGCGGGCCGGTGCACACGGTGCACGGCGCGGTGGCGCAGGGCGGGGCGGATAATCCGCTGGTCGAGGTCAGCGGCAAGCTGTGGGGCGGCAATCTGGCAATGATGGTCAGCCTGCTGGGCACGCCGTATTTTCACGCGCCGCAAGAGGGGATCTGCTTTATCGAGGATATCAGCGAGCATCCGTACCGGGTGGAGCGCATGGTGTTGCAATTGTTATATGCGGGTGCGCTGGATGGCCAGCGGGCGCTGGTGCTGGGCGACTTCTCCGGCTACAAACTGACGCCACTGGACAATGGCTATGATTTTGAAGCGATGGTGGCTTACCTGCGCTCACGCTTGACCATCCCGGTGCTGACCGGCCTGCCGTTTGGTCACATCAAGGAGCGTGCGACGCTGCCGTACGGGGGCATGGCGCATCTGCGGTCGAGCGCGCGCGGGTTTGAATTGATGATCAGCGATTATTTGACGTTGTAGCGCTGGCAGGCGCTGCCGCTCGGACTTCGCGCAGTATGGTCTGCAATTGATTGAGAGTGGACACTTGCATGTAGGTGTTGAGCGAGGCTGAAATTGTGATGCCGGCAACCATCACGCCTACGCTCCATTTGAGTACATCCATCAGCTTGTGCGTCAGGCGGGTTTCCATCTCTGCGAGCCGCGCTTCGGTCATGGCGTAGTATTCCCGCACGCCGGAAACGATGGCCTCGTGCCTGACGTCCGCGACGTCCCGGATGGCCTTGCTTTCCTCTCTGACGGCGCTGATCCGTTCGTTGACTGTCTCTTTGACGGCCTTAACGCTGTTGTCGACATAGTCTTTGATTGAGGGCGTGTCCATCCGGGGAGCTTGCGCGCGCCTCTAGCCACTGTCAAGTCGCGCACGGTAGTCGTTTGATGTAGATTAAAGCCGACTGGCGGTGCTGTAAGTGCTTGATTTTAAGTGAGTTATACAGTACTTCGCCGTGAGGTGTATAATGTCAGGTTATCCGCTTAACCGCATGATTCAATTCAGAAAACCACGAAAATACAATGCTAAGCACAGCGTAGCGTGGTAATCGCAAGAGGCCTTATTCCATAAGGTCCTAGCCGATTTTTTCGAATATTCGTTGAATATTCCTATGATTTAGCAGAGCTCACCACATCCCATCCGGTCCCGCGTTTGTCGTTGTACTTGTCGGTCATCGAAGCGTTCTTATGGCCCAGCAGCGACTGCGCAAAGGCCGCGCCATATTCTTCCCGATATAGTCTTTCGGCCAAACTGCGTATTTCGTGGAACGTTGGCGGCGTTCTTCCTTTCGCTGCTTTTACACCGACCTGATCACGGAATTTGGAGAAAACGTTGCTAAGGCTTCCGGGGGCGACCTTTTGGCCTGGCCGCATGCTGGCTACGTGCGTCACGTGGTGGATCATGAACTTGCTGACCACATTATTCCGGCACTGCTGGACTACCTGCTCGACGGTCATACCGATAGCCGTCAGGCGAATCGAGCCATCGATCTGCAGCCGGGTCAGGCCCTGGCTCTTGCCTTGAATGACGTGCAGATAGCCGTCCTTGTATTGGCTGAATTCCATGTTGGAGATGTCTTCGCGCCGCTGAGCGGTCACGAGCGCCAGATTCATGGCGTTTTGCAGCCACTGAGGCGCTGCGTTTCGTATCAACAGGAAAGCCTCTAGCGACAGCCTTTCTCGCAGGACGGTGCGATCAGGCGCGTAGGTGGCGGCTACAGGATTCCGGCCAACAGCGACGTGCCCCTCGGTTTCCGCCAGCCGGAAGACGTCGTGAAGACGCACTCGCATAGCCTGCGCAGCTGCCGGGCCACTCTCGTCAGTCACCAGTTTGATGTGCGGGGCAATATGCGCAGTCTCAATTTGGCTCAGTTTTCTCCATGCGTACTCAGCTTCGGCGATCTTGCCCAGGTAGGAATCTGTGGCCCGAATGGTGTTAGCAGCCGGTGGCTTGGCCGAGCGCTCCATCCACAGCTCGCGATACTTGGGCAGCCACTCCAATAGAGTGAAGTCCTGTTTCCCGACGACCCAGTCAGCCAATGATACCGCCTTGTTTTCCGCGAGTGCAGCATTGGCCGCACGAGCCTGCGCGTATGCGTTGGCCTTGTCTCGCCCCAGGCCCTTGACCTTGCGGTCGCCCGGCCGGACGTAGTAATAATACCCCGTCTTATTGCAATAAAGATTAGTCGGCATTCCTCGGTTCTTTGCGATTCTCACGCGTCCCATATTATGTCCTGTAGACCGCATCGCGCTTCACGCGCCAGATGCGGCCGATCTTCTCCGGCTGGGGCTGGATGTGTCCTTCGTTGACCCAGCGCAGGAGGGTGTTGTTGTGCGGCACCTTGGAGAAGTTGAGCTCGGCCCATTCTTGCAAGGTGATAAAACGCGCCTGCACAGCGGATGCGGGGCTCTGTGCCTTCTGCTGGCGCTCCAGATCAAGCATCAGCTCAGCAATGCGACGGCGTTCTTCTTGGCTGTACATCATGGTGGCGTCTCCTTCGGTAGTGGCCGCGCGTGCCGCAGCTGGGCCATGGTTCGTGCAATTTCGTCCGGATCTAGCGTCAGCGCTGATCGCGGCGGCGCGAGGAGGGCGTGCAGGTGGTCGAGCTTGACCTCCAGCGCCCGGACGGCCAGCAGCACTTCCGTGTTGGATGAAGCGAACGGCTGCGCCACGCTCAACGGCGCGTGCTGCAAGTCCGGCTGCCTTTGTGCTGGGTTTGGCATCAAGCACCCCCTGTCGGTGCCGGCTGGACCGGATAGGCGCTGCCGGGTTGGCCTGCCTCATTACTTCCACTGCATGCGTTCCGGTGATTGGTCGCGCGCGGACAGCGCTTGTTGCCGCAGGTCGGGCATAGCACCATGCGGGAATCGTCTAGGGTGATCGGACGACAGGTCTCGCACCAGCATGCAGCTTTCGCCGGCGTGCGCGGGCGCGGGGCGACATCGCCAAACTGCGCGTGAGCCGGCGCGCTGGGCGCCGAACCGATGTTCTCGATGCGAGCGACCACCTTGCCACCCTCACCACGGATTTCCGCAATGCCTGGCGGCAGACTCGGATCGACCACCAGGCGCAGGCCCAGCGCGGTGCCGTCGACGGCCACGACCTCCTTCGCGCGACTGGCCAGCCGGTTGCCGTTGACCATGCCGCCGGCGCACTCGGACAGCTGCGCCAGCAGGGCTGCGGTGCTGGCCAGTGGCGCGGCCGGAGCCGTCTTCATCCAGAACAGCTCGACTTCCAGTTCCAGCACTCGGCGCTTGAGCGCGGCATTGTCGCGCGCCTGGCCTTGTAGCTCGCGCACCAGCCGCTCGCGCGGCCAGGTCATCAGGTAGTTGTAGAGACTCACGCAGCACCGCCTTCCTGCGTCTGCTGCTCGGCCATCTTCTGGCGCGCCTTATCGACAGCGGCGATGAATGCTGCTTTGCGCGTTGCTGGCGTTTCGTGCAGGATGAAGGGCTGCTCATTCAGCGCTGCGGCGTAGGTGTTGAGTGCTGGCGGGCCGGCCGATACTTCGACCATGAACTGCCAGCGTGCAGAATCGTGCTCACTGTCCTGGCTGGCGCGCCGATCGGCTGCGTAAAGCGTGACGGCCTGGAACTGCACCATCATCGCCCGCAGCGCCATCACGGAGCCAAACACGATCTGGTCATGCTCGTTTTCCCACGCGCCGACGTGCTCGTACCACTGCTTAGTGGTCCAGTTAACGCGCCCGGCGAGCTTCTGCTCGCGTGTCGATGGCTCGCCCGCTACCTGGCTCAGCGCATCACCCTGCGCGGTGGATGGGTGGAAGTATAAGAATTGCCTGCCTTCGCTGGTGTGGTTCGGATGCCCGTCCGCCCAATAAAGCTGGGAGCGAGACTCATCGCACCACGCGACCGGCTTCACATCCACTGGCTCTGCATCACCCTGGTCCTTCAGGTGCTGCTGGCCTTCAGCCCAGCCGTCGTTATAGCCCTGCGTGTAGCGGGCGTCCGATTCTTTGGCGGTCAGTGCTGGCGCTGCATCTGCTGCGGGATGGGCGCTAATAGCTTCAAGCACTACATCACGACATTGGTTGAAGCCGCGCCGGAAGCCTTGGCCGTAGCTCAAATCGTCCACTTCCGGCCCGCACAACTCGGAAATCCACACTGGTGGCACGATCGCTTGCCCCAAGCTAGCGGCGGACCGGGCGGCCAATGCAGCGCGAAGGTCGGCGATTTCATCGTCCCTGGCTTTGTCAATTTTCACCTGCGATGGCTTGCCCATCAGGTCGCGTGGGAAGCGCTCGCGCCAGGTTTTGATGTGTTCGATGTTCATGTTGCTTCCTCAATAATCGTTATGTCACACGGCCGCACTGGCTCGGCGCTGCCCTCCAGGTAGACCACCATTTCCTCGTCGCCCTTGTGGTGACAGAAGCCGGCGACGAACTTCTTCACACCGGCGTGGCGCACTTGGCGATTAAGCTGCTTGGCGCGGTGGATTCGCATGTCGTGCTGATCGGTCGCGTCTTGCGCTGACCAATCTAGCGGTTCGGCTCGGGCGTTCATGCCGGCCACCAGCAGATCAGGTTGGCCAGCGCCGCCGCGCCGTAGAGCAGGGCGATCAGCAGGAAAGCGCGGCGCCGGGCGTGAGGGTCGCTGGGCATTGGGGCTTGCAGGTCTTCGTTCACGTTTCCTCCAGTTCATCAGGTGGCGAGAAGTCGTATGGTGCCGGCGGCATCTTTTGCCCGGAGGTCGCTTCGATGCGGTCGACCACGCGCCGCGCGGCGAACCAGCCGTGGCAGACCTTGGTTGGCCTCCCTCGCTGATCCAGGTGTTGATGGCACATAAACGGGATGTCTTCTGCCAGCGCCTTCATCACATCAAGCTGTGTTTGCAGGCAGCCGTTGGGTACGGTGCTGGCGCGAAACGCGCAGGACTTGCAACGTTCGTCGTCCTCACCCTCGCGCGCCAGCGCAGCGCACTCGCCGTCGGCAAGCCGGGCCGATACTGAGCCGAGCTTTCTGCCTTCCAGGCTGACGCGGTGGTGATCTTGAGCTTCTTTCATGATCTGCCTTTCTTCTTTTTGAGGTATGGGCGGTCGCTGCCGAATCCCGGCTTGCTGCGCGGTGCCGGCTCCACGGCCGGAACTGTCAGTGATTCGATCAGCGCTTGAAACTGGCTTCGGCTCACCACGCCGAAGTTTGCGCCGTTGAAGTGGATCACATCGCCGGTGGCCAGCCCGTGCACTTGTCCAGTCATGACCATCGTTTGCTGTTTGCTGGCCATGCGAAGTGCAGTCACCTTGCCCGCGAGCCGCCCGCCGACGATGAGGACGCCATTCATGGCGCCATCCGCATAGCACGGCCGCCGCGCCACCGCCAGCCCGGCGCGATCTGGCTATGGTTGAACCGCTCGCGGCGCTGCTTGATGGTCATGTCGGGCCACGGCCTATCGATGCTGTCATTGAAGTAGCCTTCTGGAACGCATTCGGCCCAGTAGTGGGTTTCAATCCAGACGCTGCGACAGCATTGCTCGTCCCATTCACGACCGTCTTGGGTGCTGGACCAACCGCCGAATACAGGGCAGCCGTCGATTCCGATCCCGCCTGCGCCGCCGGCCGGATGGTCCCAGCGGTCAGACTTGTAGACCGTCTGCTTGTCGCCATGACTGCGGAGCAGCTCCACCGCGCGCTTCGCCTGCTTCTTGTAGATGCGCGGGTTCATACGGCCTCCGCTGGTGGCTCGGCGCTCATGACCGGCATGGGCTTTAATCCCTCGGCCAGCGCGCGCTGTGCGTGGCCGAGCGCGGCGCGCAGACGGTTTATCTCGCCGTCACTGTCCAGGCGCTCGATTAGTTCGTGCGCCGCATTGCGGATAAGGTACATGCTGGCGCCATCAGGCAGGCCGAGTAGCTTGCAAAATTCTGTCGTGGCCTTCCGCGTTTCCGCCAGTTCCTGCTCGACGTGGCGGCGCGCGTGCGCAACGCGTTCCTGTTCGACAGCACGCAATGCCTCCAATGTGGTCTCTGCCATCAACTGCTGCTGGCGCAGCCGCATCTCGGCCGTATCTCGGTCGCTGAGCGCTTGAGCTATTTCGTCGCCATATTTCTTGCGGAGCTCCTGCTGCGCGTACCACGGGCTGGCATCGCGCGGAGACGGCTGTCGGCCCTGGCGGTTGAGGCCATCGATCATCAGCTTCATCCAGGCGCTGTGCGGCAGTGTTTCGATCGCACGCAGTGTCGGTCCCTTCGCGGTGCGCCAGATTTCGTCATGGCGGACGATCAGGCCGCAGCCCGCCGGCACGTCTTCCTTTTTGATCAGGCCGGCCGGAACAGCGAAGATTACGCCGGAGGCGAACTTCAAATAGTTCTGCCACTTGCCGCTGGTGACGTCGCGGCGGAAATCGGACACGCTGATCTTGCACTCGTAGGCGATCGGCTTGAAAGCGCTGTACGACTTCGGCACCGTGTAGACGTCGGGGCGCGGCGATCCTGACGGGCCGAGTTGCATGTCGGTCCACACGATGCGGTCGCTAGCGCCGCGAAGGTGGCCGGCCAGGTCGTTCGCCAGCTGGTCGTGGCCCCATTTCATGGCGTCACCAGCGCATCGGGCGCATCGAAGAATCCCAGTGCACCCTTGAAAGGAGCGAAGGGCAGCGGCCTGGCGTCGCGCAGCTCGAAGCCGAACTTCCCGAAGAACCACGGCGACCGCGATGCAGTGATGCAGCCGGTGATCGTGACCTTGCCGACGATGCCGCCGCGCTCCAACTGCTCGAAAGCCGGCAGCCGGATGTGTTGGAGGCGCTCGTCCAGCGCGAGCATCAGGTCGACGTCGTCGTATTCTTCGCGCGTCATGCCCTTACTGGCGTGCACCAGCACCTCGCCGCGCAGGCGCGTCGGCCAGCTACGGTTTTCGATGTCTTTGTAGCCGTTGACGATGAGCCAGGCCCAAGGTTGACGGATGGATATCGCTCTCATGTTAGGATTTCTTTTTGTCGATATGGGTTGCACATTGATGTTGCATACGGACTTGGCTGATGCCTCACCATCCAGAAAGCTTGAGGGCTACTTCGGGGTTACTGCCGCGATTCAGCAGCGCGTTGGCGCATTTATCCTTGTGTGGGGAATGTTCGAGGTTGGCTGCGAGCCCCTTATCTGGCTTCTTCGAAAAGAGAACCCTGTTTGTGAAAAATCGATTACGGAAGGGCAGCCGATAAGCACTTGGTTGAAGCTTCTCGCTGAAGCCGGAACAAAATATTCTGGCTACATCGATCAGTCCATTCGACTTATTTGCGACGCGGCTACCGACCTGCTTGTTTATCGAAATGCGATTATTCACGGGCGCCTGTCCGCCGGCGGCCCCGCCGGTCCTCACCTTGCTTCCAACACGCCTTGGATCGGGGAGAAAAAGAGAAAACCAAGTAGACGCGCAATGATCACGGAATCGGAACTGGATGTAGCTGCGGACGTGGCTGATACGCTTTTTAAGGGGACGTTCGGCTTCATGGTGGCAGGCACTGATGTGGAACAATATGAGCCGGAGTCGCTGAAGAATATGCTTGTGCGCCTCGAAGATGCGCGTGCGCAAGCTCGGCGGCTGCGTGAGATTGCTGAACAGGATGATGCTCCTATTGAGTAACTGCTCATCTATCGATTTGTTTCTCATGCAACCTCCTTGATCGATTCGTATGCCGCTTTTGCGGCGTTGTATTCGCTGGCCAGGATCTCGACCATGCACGGCGCCAGCTTGGCGCTGGTGCTAACGTAGATCACACCATCGTGCTTGAAGAAGCCGATTCCGCAGAAGAAGAGGGCGCCCCAGTCCGTCCCCATGGCGGACAGCATCGGCGCGAGGTCGGCTTTCTGCTTCGGGAAGTGATCAGACCACTCCGTCAGTAGTGCGGCCAGAGCCTGGCGCTGTTCTTTCGTGCCCTTGCGCAGCGAGCTGCGCGGGCGCTGCTCGCCGGCGTGCTGGGCGTCCGGTTTCGTCCACAGCGGGTCGTCCTTGGACGGCGCGAAGCGCAGGCCGGCTACGCTGCTACCGTGGAAATCGGAACGCAGCAGCAGCTTGCCGCCGAAGTGGGTTGCGAACTGTTTGCCGGCCGCGCGCACGGCGCCAACCTCGGCTTCGTAGGTCGACCACGCATCCAGCAGCGCGCTGTCGCCGGATTTGTAGAATGCGGTGCTCATGCGGCACCGCCTTCCGCCAGCAGCTCGCGGTTGCCGTTCGATCCCGCCGGCCCGACGACCATGCCTTCCATCGCCTCCAGCAGCCGGGCCGCCCGGTTGTAGCCGATCCGCAGATGGCGCTGCACCAGCGATATCGACGCGCGGCGGTTCTCACGCACGATGCGAACAGCATGCTCGTACAGCGGATCGCTGGCGCTGCCGTCGCCGGCCGGCACCTCAATCTCGGTCTGCGGTTGCAGGTCGCTCATGGTCAGGCCGCGCCGCGCGAGCTGGCCGGCAAGATGATCGTCGCGAGAGAGTACGCCGCGCTGCTCGCGCACCGGCTCGTCGCCGGCGGCCGGGCGCGCTGGAGTCGACTGCTGCTCGGCCGGCGCACCCAACACCGCCTCGCCGCCCAGCGCGTCCACCAAGTCGGCTAGCATCTTGGCCAGCTCGCCGGCCATCAGCGTGAAGTCGCCATCGAAGCGCTCGTCGTCATTGCGGATCGTGCCCTTATCGTTCTCCATCAGCACATCCAGCGGCTTGACCGACTTGACGGCCAGGCTCTCGTCCAACACGAAGCTGATCTTGCTGTCCCACGTCATCGCCAGCTTGGTGCACTGCTTGCCGGCCTTGATGTGCTGGCGAACGTCTGCAGGATCGAGGGAGTGGTGCTTGTAGGCGACCTGCGCCTTACTCTCGCCGGTGGCGCGCAGCGTGGCGTCCTGGTCGACCGTGAAGCCGGCAGGCGCCTCGTTGGTGGCCAGCCATTCGGTCATCACGCCCACCGGCGAGCGCTGCACGCGCAGGCTTTCCAGCGGCATGCGGTCGACCGCCTTCAGCAGCAACTTGATCACTTCATCAGCCTTGGTCGGGCTGGCCGCATCCACTACCAGCCAGCCGTTGACTGGATCGATCCACGCCCAGGTGTTCGACTCGATACTAAATGCGCGCGGCAGCAGCTCGTCGGTGACGCGCTCCTTCAGTTCCTTCATCGCTTTCTTGCCGGGCGTGAAACCTTGAGCTTCCTCCAGCTCGGCGGCGCGCGCCTTCGTCACCTGGTTGATGACGGTGGCCGGCAGCAGCTTCTTCTCGCCGCGCAGGCGGATCAGCATTTGCTTGTTGACTGTGTGCACCAGGCCACCGTCCTTGCGTGGCGCGTCCCAGCCTTGGCTTAGCATGTCGGACTTTCCAACTTTGCTGAAGCGGCCCTGCGTGAGCATGTCCGCAAGCGCCTCGGCGGTCATCTGCCAGTTTTTCGGTAGACGGTAGATTTGAAGATTCTTAAACCACATAGCTGATCCTGTTCGTGCTGCCGGCATTCAAGTGAAAGCCAGCAACTGGTTGATTACGTTGTCCAGGTCCTGCCTGGTGTATCTCGTCAAAATGCGCCGCAGCACCACGTCCACGGTTGCGTTGTACAACTGCTCAAATTCCATTTCATCCATCAAGCCGAAGCTGATGCTCTTCGCCTCCAGCCTCACCTCGCTCCGCAGGTTCACCGTCGACTCGTAGAAGCCGGCCAGGATGATCAGATCCTTGCGGAAGCGCTCTTTGTTCTTCGCGACAGGCATGCCTTGGTAGGTCAGGCCGTCGCGTGGTTCCCACTGCTCAAAAGCGAAGTCCAGCAGCGCGAAGTACTTCTTGTGAAACTTGTAATTCCTGACTCGCTTAAAATCGGCGTGGGTCAGTTCGCCAGCTTTCATTTTCTGGATGAAGGCCGCCGCAGCCTCGTCGTGCGGCACGAGGATGTTGGAGACCTTCATCAACACTATGTCGGTCAAGGCGGTGCTCCCGCGTAGCGACCGACATTCATGGCGCTTCCGATACCAGCGCCCAGCCGGTTGCGCCCTTGTGCATGCGGCGGATGGAGATGCGCGTGGTGCGTATGGTTGGCGCGCCGTCGACTGACATGCTGGCAGCGCCGTCACGCACGCTGATCACAGTGCAGGTGCGCGGGCCGCCTTGCGGACCTTGTGTGCGGTGATCCAGGTCCTTCCAAACTTGGCCGGGCTTCACCTCAATGCCTTCCTTGGTGATGTTGTGATTGCTCACGCCGCCTGCTCCTGCGACTGCTCCGTTGCGACGTGGGCAGCCGGCGCCGCCGACGGCACGCCCATGTTCTGGTACGGGTGTTTTTCGCCGTGCGGCTTGATGTGCTGCTTGAAGTGACGGCCGATCGATTCCGCGCCGGCGAAGGCGGTGTACTCCGCCGCACTGAAGTTGCGGTAGTGGTACACGTTGCCGGGCTGGCCCTTGTGGAAGAACTGGATGGCCAGGGTTTCGCTGGCGGCATCATGGCCGATGGCGGCGATCTGCGACGAGCTGACCTTCATCAGCGGGATGGAATTTGCGGTGTGCATGGTTTTCTCCTGGTGGTTGGTGGTTATGCTGCGGCGCGCAGTTCGGCGCGCAGGGTTGCGATATCGATGACGACCAGCCGGTCGAGCAGGGCGGCCAGTGGCAGGCCGGCGGCGCTGGCCAGCGAGGTCAGGAACTCGATGTCGTGCTGCACTTCGCGGTCGGCGGCGTCGAACAGGCCGGCGGACGTCGCGCTGGCGGCCGGCGTCGGCGCGGCGCGCAGCGGCTGGTCGTTGTAGAAGCTGGCGGTGCGCTGCACGTCGGCGGTGCCGCTGGCGGCAGATACTGGTTCGCCGGCGCGGTCCTGTGCGGCCAGATGGTTGGCTTCAGCGATGGCCGATGCTGCGGCGTGCTGGCGCGCGGCGCCGGCGGCAGCCGCTTTTTGTTCCAACTGGGCCTTCGTCGCGGCGGCGACCTGGTCGCGCTCGGCCTTCTCGGCAGCGGCGACCCGGTCGCGCTCGGCCTTCTCGGCAGCGGCGACGCGCTCACGCTCGGCTTGTGCGGCAGCAGCGGCGCGGTCGGCGTCAGCCTGGCGCTCGGCGGCCAGTTTTGCCGCTGCGGCGGCTTCTGCTTTGGCGCGCTCTTGTGCTTCAATCTGCTTGCGCAGCGCTTCCTGCTTCTCCTGCTCCGCGCGCTGGTGCTCGGCGATGCGGGTGTGCACCACCAGCTGGAAGTCGTCCAACGCCTTGCCGATGATCTGCTGCAGGTCGCGGAACAGGCCGGCGTGGTCACCGATGTTGATGTTGTACCAGGCGAGCTTGGCGCGGATGTCGGCGGCGGCCTGGTTGGCGACGATCTTGCCGTTGGCCAGCGTGGTGTTGACCGCATCGTGCAGGCTGGCCAGCGTGCGTTTGTTCTTCATGGCGCCTGCGAAGTCGGGCTGCTGCAGCTGCAGGCGGATCGGCGCGATTTCCACTTCCAGCGCGGCGACGTGGTCAGTGTATTCGCGGCGGCCTTCGTTCAGGATGGTTTCCTTGATCTGCTCTTTGCGGACCTTGACCAGCTTTTCCAGTTCCAGGCGCTTGGCGCGGAACTGAGCCTTGATGTGATCGACCGTGCGCATCACCTCGTCGATGGTGGACGTCTGCGCCAGCGCGGCGGCCTTGGCCAGCTCCAGCTTGTCCTCAGCCTCGCCGCAGCGCTTGACGATATACTCTGCATCGGCGAAGTCTTGGTCGTCCCGCAGATCAGTCTTGATCGCGGCAAGGAACTTGTCGGCCGCGCGCTGATACGCGGCGAGATTGCTGCTGACGACCTTGCCCTCGGTCTGCACGATGAGCGCGGGCAGCTCGATTATTGGCGCAGCCTCCAACTTTATGGCGTGGTCGATCTGGGTGTAATTGGCGACATCGATGTCGAACTGCTCCCAGCCGGCGCGGATACGGTCGAACCAGGCGGCATCCGGATATACCCAGGTCGATACCATGTTGGCCTCGGTGCCGTCGGAAACCGTGAACATCCACTTCTCGGCGCCGGTGACCATCAGCTGCTGCTGAACCTGCGGCATGTGGGTGTCCGGCACCACGCCGGCGCGCACGCTGGCGGCCAGCTGCTCGTTCCACTGCTTGTGTTCCCAGCCGATGTCGTCGCAGATGGTCAGGCCGTCGCAGGATGCACTGATGCGGCCCAGCGAGCAGGTGACGGGGTAAAGGCTCTCGCTCAGCAGCGCTTCGGCCAGCGGGCGCGCCAGTGCTTCCACCTCGTGACCGTGATCGAGGATGTTCTCCTGTACCCAGTCGGAGAATTCCTTTGTCAGGCCAGTTGCCTTCATGCGGACCAGTTCGGTGCGGGTGACCTTGTCCGACAAGCCCAGCATGGCGGCCGCCTCGCTGGCTCCATTGTGTTGGGCGCGGAAGGCGTGCCAGTCGTCGCTGCCTTGGGCAAGGTCGTGTACTTCGTGGTGCAGGTGTGGATCGCGTTGCATGATGTTTTCCCGTTCGTTGTCTTTGTTGGATTAGTCGTTTTCGTGTGCCCAAGAGTGGATGGTCAGCTTCTGTTCTTCGGTAAAGGTGGCGCGGGTGCTCAACTGGGCGATCAGCGCATCTGGGGTTTTCTTCTTCTGAAGGATGATCTGGCGCCACTTTGGGGTTTCAGCTTTGAACTGCTCATCGGTGCACTCAGGTAAGAGTTCCTGCTCGCCAACCGTTGCTGCCGATGCAGGAGTAACGTCGCGCGGCTCGCGGTAGTCGTCTTCCAGCTCGTCAGGCGTGTAGACGCCGAGGATGATGCCCGGCGCGTACTGGCGCGCCCATTTCTTGACGGCCAGGTAGCCCAGCTGCTGCCTCGGATCGTCCGCCCACAAGGTCGAGTTGCGGGTGCGTGCCTGAGCCAACAGCAGGTCCAGCACTTTGACCTTGCCGGTGGCGCGGATCGTTGCGGAAACGCGGACGCCGCACCCAATTTCATCGGATAGGTGCCAGCCAGCCTGGCGATACTCTTTGCCGTCGGCATTCTTCTTGATGTCGAACTTGCCGATCACGTTGTCCCACGGACCGTAGTATTCGTAATCGAAATCGTCGCGGGTTATGATGCCGGAATTGGTGATGGCCGCATGCACCAGCTGGCTCTCATAGCCAATGTTGCCGTTGATGAAGTGGGTCTTTTGTGCGACGGCGAACGGGTTCATCTGCCAAGCGATAGACTGCATGACGACAGCGAGGCAGTCGCCCGGCGAGTTGCGGTAGGCCTGCGGTAGCGTGACTTTGCCGGTGGCCATGATGTCGGCCAGGCGGATCATGCTATCCATGTGGGCGACGTCGAGGATCATCTGGCCGGTGGTCATCGGTGCAGACGAGGGCGCCAGCTGCATGGCGTTTTGTGATTCGCGGGTTACTGCATTCATCGTATTCTCCGGTTCAGGTTATTTGCTTCGTTATTCAGTAGCGCCAGGCACAGCGCATGTGCTGGGCGGTGGCCGGCGCGGTGGTTCCGCAGCGCGGTCGCCGCGACGTGGGCGAGGGTGGTCACTTGTCTGGCTTCCCGCGCCAGGCGGCCAGCTCGCGCGCCGCACTTTCTTCCTCGGCGCGCTGTCGGTCCGCGTAGATCACCATCAGCACGGCCACGGCAGCAGCGGTCAGGATGAAGTCACGGAGCAGCTTCACGGCGAGCCTCCTTTCGTGCGCGGCGCTCGACAGCCTGGTCGCGGCCCAGCTGGATCGCCTTCTGCAACTCTTCCCGCCGGAGGTGCGCGGGCACGCCCAAGCCTTCCAGCGCGATTTCAAGGGCTGCCAGCGACAGGCGGCTGAGCGGCTTGCCGGTGAGTAGGCGCACCTGCTTTTGCAGTGCTGCGTGGGCGATAATCGTCATTGGCGCACCCGGATGGCTACGCCCATGGCGCCAGCCTTGTATGCAGCGTCAACCAGCGCGCCGGCGTCGCCGATGGCGGTGTAGGTGTGCGGCTTGTCGTCGCCATCCTTCACGGTGATCAGGTAGCTCAGGCCGAACTCGCGCGCGGCCAGCTGCGGCGCCACGCTGTTACGGCCACGGCCGTCAATCTCGTAGCGGCTGATGTGGCTGCCGGCCGGCGCCGACTCTGGTGCGTCCAGGTTGCCAGCCATCAGCGATTCAGTCAGGCCCGAATCCTGATAGGCGAAGGCGAGGGCGGCGAACACGGCGAGGCGCGAGTTGCGGCCGGCGGTGATGTGGGTGATGGTGCTCACTTGGCGCGCTCCGCGAGCATGGCGTCGGCGATGCTGTAGGCGGCGTGCGCGAGAACGCCTTGCACGTCATCCTGAAGCTGTTCATTTGCCGCGCAGATGTCACCGGCGGTCGAGCTGCCGCCTCTTTCTACCGGCTCGTTTATCAAACCCGCCAGAGCTTGGGCAGCGAAGTAATCGCGCAACGTCATGCCAGTTTCGGTTAGGCCCTCACGCTGCTTGGCGCTCTGCGCGCGGCCCGGATCTGGAAACGCGGCGCCGCCGGTGTTCGTGCTGCTCATCATCTTCTCCCTGTTGTATTCGTTGTTGGCGGCTTTAACCAAGTCCGTCTTGGGCCTGTGAGCACTCAGGCTGGCTTGTGATGCTTCGGTACTGGCGCTGTCGGCGCGAGGCGTACTGACGCATTCCCTACTGGTTCACCACATGGCTGCTGACTGCCCCACCTATCCGCCCGCGCAATGCACCAGCTTTACCTGTGTGTGTTCTCGCTCTTCGGCAATCAGCAGCCATGTGGTTCCCGCGCTTACCCGGCGCGGGACGGGGACCATGCTGATGTCGCAGGGCGCATTTCTATCGCCTGGCCAACGGCTATCGCTGCGTTGTGATGCGGGGCAGCGCGCTCCGCTGGTACTCAAACCTGCATGCGCTCAATCAGGAAGCCGAGGCGGGCGCCGAAAAACGTACCGAACGGCGAACCCATGCGCGCGTCGATCAAGGCCAGGCCGAACGCCTTGTCAGCGTTTGCCGCGGCGACCTTGTTGCGGTAGGTGCCGTCGGTGAATTTGATCTGCACGTCGAACAGGCCGGCAGCGGCCGGTGCGGGTGATTGGAGGCTGGCCAGCTCGGCGCGTAGTTCGTCCTCATCGTGGTCGCGTGCGCTCATTGCGCCGTACCGAGCGTTGCCGGCGCGGCCGGCTGACTGAAGTCGAAGGCTGGGACGGCGTCGCCTGCGGCAGTTGCTGCGGCGGCGATTGCTTTGAATTCGGCGTGGGACATTTCGTTCTCCATCGTGTTTGGCGCGTTGATGGATGTAGCTTACCCAAAAGATAAACTTCGCGTCAAGGTAAACGTATCAAAAAGATTCAAATAAATGGTAAGGTTGTTTTGCGACCGAATCCCCGGGCGTAAAAAAGCCCGCGAGTGCGGGCAGAGGAGGTTGTATGTTTGTGTTACCGAAGGGTACTCTGGTGCATTTTTGTGGTTTGCCGTTCAGGCTGTTAGAGGATGTGCCGACGGATGGGCTTGAGGAAAATTATCGGCTCGCACTGGCTGAACAGGCAGGCCCCAAAACCGGTGTGCCACCTACCCGAGGGGACGCGATTCTCCGTTCTTTGCCCTTGGCTGTGGAGGAGTTTAACGGTAACGGCGTGATGACTGCCAGTAACGTCCGCGAGTGCCGGCAGGGAGTGTCGGAGGTAGGTGTTGAGCAATTACTGCTGCCGGTCGCGCAGATCCTAAAGGGCAGCTCGCCGGGCGCAACCGAAACTTTTCTACTGGCACCAACCGAGCTTACCGAGTTTTGGGTGGCGCTTGGCCGGCCTGGCGCACCTGAACCAGTGGGGTACGCAAAGTACGCGCGGTGCGTCGGCGCCGACGAGACTGTACTCGGCCAGCTCACGGGGACATTTGAATTAGCTGAATTAGCTTCGGCAAGTTCTCCACGCCCGCATCCAGTAGTTTCATTGTCAGGTGTTTTATGGACTCGCCGCGCAGCTCTCGAAGTTGATGCAGCAATCCAGTCTTCTCGTCCTGGGGGGGGGGCTGAGCTCTGAATTGGCGCCTCGGCCAGTCCGCTAATCGTCTCGTCGTGAAGCCTAAACAAGATCGCCATCGATGTAGACGACAGCATCCTGCTGGCTGTTCGGGATGACCACCCGCACCGTCTTGCCAGATTCTGTTTTTACCTCGATAACGACATGCCGGACTGGCGGGGCGGTGTCGTCGCCGCAGATGAATTCAACTGCGGACGCGCACGACTCGCCCTGGACGATATAGGTCGCCTCGTCGGAATTGGCCAACGGGGCGGCGATTGAAACATTGCTCATAAAGGCTCCTGAAATGACTATCGAAAAACACCCAGCAGAAATTGCCTTGGCCCTGCTGCGAGACTTCCCTGAAATTGACGAGGCGCGCATGCGCGCGGAGGGATCGAATCGCCCTCAGCAGTTCCGTCAATATGCGCGCCCGATCATCGACGCCTATTTCGCGCCGTTGGGTGAAAAGTTGTGCCGCCCTCCGTGCCCACCGCCAACTCAAGAGCAGTTGGATGCGTACCCGGCCCCGATCAAGGCGAGCAGCCATCAATTGTAGCTATATTTGCAAGCTGCAATCTCTCGCAAACTATCGCCGGCGGTGCTGTGCACCCGCGCTTAAGACGGGGTTAACTATTCGGCAGCAAACGCTCAAGGTCTTTCGATGGCCGACTACGCGTGATAGCCTTGGCGTTGCCCAGGTTTGGCGCGATGGATGCGGTAATGCGCCTACGGCAACTTCAACGATGTAAATTTTTTGACGTAGTAAGCGCATCCTCAACCCAACCACATAGGAGCAAGACATGGACATATCACAGCGCGGCCGCGAAACGGCGGCCGCAAATGCTACAAGCCTCGATGCGAGCGCGCAGTTGGCGCGCCACGTAATTCCGATAGAGGATCGCGCCATCTATGCGCAGCTCTCCATCCTGGAGTTCAGCCGCGCGGCAGCGCAGGGAGAGTCCTCGCACGCTACGCAAATCTACGCGCACCTGGTCCGCGCAGCGGAGGCCAACGGCTTCCTCGATGCGGATCTGTTGGGGGCATATGGTCGGCGCAATCGGCAAAGCCGGTGCAGGGAGGAAATCGCCGCCGACATGGTGCGCCGGATCGGCGGACACGACGCGGTGCTGGATATTTGTGACCTGTATTCCCTCAATCCTGCTGACTACGGAGCTTTGCAATGAACGATCGCGTAAATGAAGACTTACTGGCCGAGGCGGCCGGGCGACACGCGGCAGATGCATCCGCGAAGGCCAGTGGCGCATTAATCAAAGCGGAATATGATGGCAAAACTTATTCATTCCGCGCTGATGGATGGTTCAATGCGACTGAGGCGGCGAAGCGTTACGGCAAAGAGCCGTCCGACTGGATTTCCCTGAAGGAGACGCAAGAATACATCGCTGCGCTGGACTCATTTTCAAATACCGGCGAAAACGGTATTTGGCACAAATCCAAACGCGGCAATAATGGCGGCACCTGGCTACACCCCAAACTGGCGGTCCCATTTGCGCGATGGTTGAATGTACGATTCTCAGTATGGTGCGACGATCAGATCGGGCAAATCCTCGCGCACAGGCTTGCGACCCCGCAGGGTCAGCGCTTGACGACTTTTAAGGAGCGCCGGGTCCTCCACGATTACGCGCTGGACATTGTCGGGTCCAGCGGAATGCTGGTTGGGCAGGCTTACCGGATCGTGAATGCGGTGGCCGGTACGCACCACATGAGCGAAATAACGCTGGACACGTTGGAGACGTCTGCGCCACCGCTCCAGCGGCTGGGTGACGGCACCGCGACGCCACAGGACTATGCCAGGGTCGACAAGGGGATGGTCGAAATCTACGGCGTGTCCGCGCAACTGCTGCTGGGCTTTGATGAGGTCTCATCGCCACAAGAGTAAGCCTGTGGTAAGGGTCTCCGCAAAGTTGCGGAGACCCTCCTTCAAGCTCAGGAGGGCCGGCCCGCGCATCAGATAGTGCGCAGCCGGCGCCAGACGTAAAAAAGCCCGCGCGCGGCGGGCTGCGATGGCTACTTGCCGAGCATGGCCATGAGCTCGGGTATCGCCTTCAGGATGGCGGGCAATATCTGAGCGACGAAGATCGCCCCTACCACCCACAGAATAATAGATGTCTTGGCGTCCGCAATATCGGCCTTAGTGGCTGCTCTCAGCTCGCCAAATGAGCCCTTCAGTTCGGTGAAATCTTTGGTTAGCATGCCGCGTAGTTCGGCCAAATCAGATTTGGTCGCGCCATTGGCCTTAATTACCGCGACATCAATTTTGATGGCAGCGACATCACTTTCCAGTTTTTCGATTCGGTTAAGCATGCCCTCATCATCACCTCCACTGGGTCGCTTGTCAATCGGCGGTATCGGCGGCGAACCTCCGATGTTTGCGGCCTTAGTGGCGTCGTCTCGTTTGAATAATTTATCTGCTCGCTGGATGAATTCCATCACACGGGGAATTAGCGCGAAATAACGTGTCGCCTGCTCACCGAAAGAATCCTCCTTGGCTTGGCGTGTCGCCTCCTCGAGCAGTGGCGCAATATCCCGGCCGTGAATTTTTAGAGATTTGATATCAGGCGTTGGGGCACTTAAGGCGGCATGGGTAGTCGCCAACCACAACTCGATTTGCGTGATGTTCGTCTCGAACGTGGCAAGATCTGCTACATCTTCGTAGGCGAGATTTGCCACAGGCAGATCTGCAGGCACTGGCTCTGACGGCGTGGCACCTTCTGCGTTTTGAGATCCTGGTTTAACGGGCATGCTTCTGGAGATCCTAAAATATCAAATCCTTAATTTTCTTGCGATAACTTTTCGCAAATAGCCTTCCAGTGATCTTCGAGGCTCACGCTCACTTTGCAATTGATTGCACACCGCCGACCTTGGCACCAGAGCGAAACGGCCGGCAACGCGCCGCCGACTCACTTCTTATCGGCGGGCTTGGCGTCTTGGCGCGCGCCGGTCCGCTGCGCATCAAGCTGCTCTTGCATTTTCTTGATCAGCGTGGCCGTCTCTTCGGTCTGCTTTTTAACTTCAGCTTGAGCTGCTGCAGTGTTCTTTCCGGACTCGAATGAGGCGACCATGTTGGAGAAGATGGCGGCGTTGACACCCCACAGAGCAACGACGGTCGCCACGGCCGTGAACAGGATTGTCCACTTCAGGCTCTTGATGTCGCGGCGGGTCTCGCGCGACTCCTCGATTGAAGCCTGAACCGAACGCTCGATGGCCGCGACTCGACCATCCATCCGGGTCTCGATGAGTTCAAGCTTGGCGTCAATTTCTTCGCGGGTGGGGGTGCTCATAACTTCATGATGGGGATGCTCTATTGGTTTGTCAACCGCACTTGATCTACGTGAGGCGCTGAAAGGAACTACGCCCTCGAACCTCGATTTCAAATCGTCTGGAGTGAATGGCATCTATGCGTCCCTTTCCTTCAGCCAATCTATAACTGCAGCAGCACTTTGGAATCGAGCGTTCCCGCAATTTTCGCAGGTAAAAATGAACAACTTCATCCCTGCCTCGTCCGGAGTGCCGTCGAGAGAGTAGAGGGAGGGGAACACAATTTGAGGTGTCAAGTCTGCGTCAGGGGTGCGCATAGGGTCGCTCTTGACGGTTGGAACCACCCACTGCTCTTTGCCGCAGTGGCTGCAAACCAATGGACCGCCTTTGGCCCGGAAGAAGCTATCTAAATCAGAGCCTGAAATTTTCATATAATGGGATCAATGTTGCGAAGCAAAAGTTTGAGTATCTGCCGGTTAAACACGAATTCTTCTCGTGGATTGCGATTCTAACATCCCCAATTTATTAACTAAAAGAAATTTGCCAAGCCTCAAAGATTCGTCGGGCGCTCGCCCTCTGCGAAGATAAGTTCGTCTTTAGTCGCCCGTTGTGAATTGCCTCTTTTTTGCGAATCCCAACCGAAATTATTTCCTATGAAAACTTTCCATGATTTTTCGAAAATTGGAATCGCCTCGCAATACACCCAACTAACGGAAGGAGTTATGTTCTTATCGCACGATGATATGCCCGACTTCTCGTAAATGGCCTTCCGGTGATCTTCTATCACGCTTGCTCGATGTTTGCCATCTGAAACTGGAACGGCGTCGATCCGCCACCAGTCAAGACGATATCCGCGCTCAGAATTCCCTGTAGGGATAACTCGGCGCTGGGAACTGCGGATGCTTCTTCAGAAAGCACCTCCCCCTGTGCTGCACTTGGCAGCAGGCCGATCCAGATACTTGGCTTGAATTGGAAAAAGGCCCTTTGCCCAGGTGCCACGTTTTGCCTAGTGGCGAGCAAAGCCCCACCTTTGTAAATGTTAAAGCCTACCGCTCCACGATTAAGGGAGTTACGAGCGGCAACTTCTGCAGAAGAGGGCGCTTGCCCGACGTATGAAAGCACATCACCGGATCTATCTAGCGCGACTTCGAACATTTGACCATACTGTGCCGCCTTGCGTGGCATGTAGTTGCCGTAACTATCGTTTGCAGAGATTTCCATCGACATCGGCACGTTGATCACCTGGCTGTGGCCGTTCGCCGGCCGAGCAATCACTTGCCAGGCAACGAGCAGCCCATCTTGTGGAGGAGCCACATTCCTTTGTGTAAAGACGACAGTCAAGCTCTCTGCTGCGGTCGACTGATTGATGAAATTTAGCTTGGTGGCCATGCTTCCTCACTTGTTGAGTTGAGTTTGGACTGCAGTGGTGATGCTATTTGCAAACAGCCTCCCAGTGATCTTCGAGCACTTAGGTCAGCAAGGGGCATGCCTCCCAGTCACTACCGGAAACCGATCCTCCTGGAGAAGGAGTATTAGTCGGGTCGCGAAATCTGACAATTTTCAAGCAGGCCAGCGCATTTGAGATGCGCGCTGGCACCCAATACGTGAACTTCCGCTTTTGTGACTGGCGACTGTTGGTGCGTGCAATAGGGCTTGCGAACCACCGTTGGTGCGGAGCGCTGAAGGCTGCCACTGGTTGCGCTGCTCGAAATTTTCCTCGTGAAAATTTCGTAATATTCGCAATCTCGCATTTGAGACTCCAAGAGGTCGTTGGGCCATTGCGGGCCAAGAGTGAGGTGATTCTAGTTGCGCCACATTTAAAAGTGGAAGACTAATTATGACTACTTTACTAAGCGAACTCCGGTATCGGGTGATGCGATGCCCATCAGTTTGTTTTTCCGGTAGAACATGATTTCGCGGGCACCGCCGCTGAGGCAAGCGTCCATGTCGGCGTATGTCTGAACCATCTTCAAGCGCTTGGGCTCGGACTCCTTCTCGATTTTATAGATCCAGTGCACAGCGAGATGATCACCTTCTATGTGAGTCTTTGCGAACTCGTCGAGCATTGTGCGTACATCCATCGCCGCTGACTTGTTGCAGGAACCGGCTTTTAGCAGTTGGCGCGGCACTGGGCGGTCTGGAGCATCCGGATGTGGGTTTCTCTTCGCGTCAATTAAGCGGCAGGAATCGCGGGGAACTTCCTGATTTGCGACGTAGGAATATCCAGTCTCGTGATTCACACATTGCCAAGTTTGCGCGTTAACTACCAAGGCCGAAAAAAGCAAAATCCCAGTTGCAAAAAGCTTTTTCACATGGATTCCTGTATCAAATTTAATGCGTCTCGCGCTTCAGTGCGCCCAGTGACATCGCTGTCTACGGTGCAGCGACGCTTAAGCCAGGCCGAGGTTGGCTATTTGTCGCTCAAAGTCCGCCGGTTCCGCTGCGGTCGCGCACGCGGCCGATGATGGATATGTGCTCCTGTGCCAATTCCGGTGAAACCTTCTCGTCGTCATATAGCGGGTTCACGCTATGCAGAACCAACGTCCCATCGAGCAACTTGCGCAAATACTTCACTCGCAGCTCGTCACCATAGCGAATTGCATACAACTTGCCATCTACGACGGTTGTCTCTTCCTCGTTTACCAAAATCGTGTCGCGCGCATAGAGTAGGGGCTCCATGCTGTCTCCTGAAACACGGAAGCGGCGAACGCGGTTTGGATTAATGCGGTGCTTCTGGAACCATGACAAACGATAGGATGCTGGCTCTTGGTCCTCTATCAATTCATAGATTGCGGTACGGCCATTGCCCGCCGAAAATTCGATTCGAGACTCTGGAACGTAAACCAGATCGTCGCGCTCTGCGTCATCGGGATGGACTGCTCGTATTGGTGCAGGCTTGTCGTTGCTTTCCTCGATAATTCCTGTCGCCCTCTCGTTGAGTGCCTTGAGGCCGTCATCAAGACGATCAACGCGGAATCCAACTAGGCTGGGAAAGGCCTTTAAATTGGGCGGGGCATCTGATTCCGTCCGCCAAACGTCCACATACAGGACAACGCCCGCCATTGAAACTCGCATGTCTGGCGTAAACGAAGCATCAGGCATCCAAAATTCAGGGGGCAACTGCGATCGGTCGCCACCTAGAATTTTTACTGACCATCCGTTCTGCTCAAGGTGAGTCGCCACCCTGATCAATGGTTCTGCACCGAAATGCTCTCTATCGAGCCAGCCCTCATTTTTCCCAAATGCCTTTTCTATCCGCCTGGCTATTGAGTTTCCAATATTTTTCTTTGGTGAGCGACCAATAATTTGGCTTACTTGTGAACTGTCCATCTGAAGCAAGCGGCCGAACTCGGACTGCCCGCCGGCTTGGCGCGCCAGCTCTCTTGCATTGTGTCTGCGGATCTCTTCTCTTGTCATTTAGCGATGATGTTTTAATTTACCCAATGGGTAAACGACCAAAAAGATACGAAATATCTTGCGCCGTGTTTATCTTTTCGGTACGATTTATCCATGGATATGAAAACCTACCTGAAGCAGGCAACACGCCAGCAGCGCGAAGCACTTGCGCAATCTGTTTCCTCGTCAGTCGGCTACTTTTACCTAATTGGCGGGGGGCATAAGAAGCCTGGCACTGGGCTCTGTCAAAAGCTGGTTGCTGCTGAGCCTAAGTTGACTCTTGCAGAACTCAGGCCAGATGTCTGGACCCAGTCCACCAATACCGGAGAGCCCCATGAACACCAATGACCCACGCGACGAAGCGATCCTCAATCTCGCCAGTGCAATCCACCACATCAACATGAATCGGAGGTCGCGCGATTTAGCGGCCTTGGCGGAGTTTGCGATCAGCAACGCGAAGCTGCGCGATCGCGTTGAAGAGTCGATGCTGATTGCCGCTGAAGCTGGCCACGCTACCGAGGCATCCGCATTGGTCGCGAAGCATATGCCGACGAACGTATCGACCTTCGGCGGCAGCGACGCCGTATTCGGCTGGACCGGCACCGACGCCGCTGGCAATCGCGTGAGCTGGAAGGTTGAACCAGCTGAGGCCGCCACCGGCAAGCCGGGCGAATCCGCGAAGCAACTGACCGATGAAGCGCTGGTACTCAACGAATTGCGCGCCATCCGCGCCGAGCTGAAGGCAGTGCGCAAGCACTCTGGCGCACGCATTGTACCAGTCGCCGACAGTGAGCGTTTCGCGCACATCCCGCCACCAACCGGCGCAAAGAATGGGGAGTGGTTAGCGGTCGTCGGCAGCGCGCTGCCCGTATGGGTCGAGAGCGCGCCGATGGAGTACGACCCTGCGGCCGGAGTGGTTAAGCCTTCTGCTCCAGCAGTGACTGAAGCTGCTGGATTGCGGATTTGATCGGGATTTCCTTCAGGTCTTTGGCAGTGCGCGAGTCTAGATCTTTGACTGGAACATTCACGTCGACTTTGATCCTGAGCCATCCGAAATCGTACGAGGCCTCGGCCACTAAATTCGCTCCGAGTTTGATCTGAATATCTTGTTTGCAGTCCATGGGAGATCCCTTTGCAAGTTGTTGTGTGAGAACTGCAACCGTATCGCAACTGAATCTCCCGCCCGAATATTTAAAAGGAAGCCTGATGAGCAACCACGAAACCCTGACCGCCGCTCTGCTGGCCGCATTCAACCTGGATACCGATAAGGCAGACCCAGCCGCTGTAGCCAGCGCCGCCGCCGGCGTCCTATTGGCATTCGCTGACGCCGTACGCGGTCCGGTGCCGGTGGCTGGCGAGCTGGTCGCCGAACTGGCCGCGCCGGCTAGCACCGCTGAACTGATCGACGAGGTGCGCAACCTGATCTGCGAGATACGCGCTGAGCGCCACGCCATAGCTGAGGACCGCAAGACGAACAACCGCCTGTTCCGCAGCTTCATGGGCGCCGAACCAGTCATCGGCACCGCCGCATCCGGCCTGTCTGGCTGACGGTACCCACCGCCAAATTCGTACGACCTGAATCATCCGTATCACCTGAAATCCTGAACTACCAACAATAGGAAACCACCATGAACACCACCAGTAATCGCAAGCCCAACCCCCGCTTGAATGTCGTCAAGGTGTACCTCGGCGACGAGGAACAGGCCACCCTGCAAAGTCACTGCCACGCCAGCGATACCAGCATCAGCGCGTTCCTGCGCCAGGCCGGCATTCGCATCGCGACAGCGCACCAGCAGATTACCCGCTTCCCCGGCCGTCAAGAAGGGGCTGGTGCAGGCCTGCGCCGGGCCTTCTCGTTCCCAGGCCAAGGCGTGCGTCGCGTATCGCGCGGCGCGTTACGCCCGATGCGCTCGTGAATTGCTGACCCGCTGCGCTCCACTCGACGCATACCGAAAGGACGAACCGATGAACCACCTGATGATCGCTGACGTGCAGATTCGCACCGATGAACATGGCCGCTTCTCGCTGAATGACCTGCACAAAGCAGCTGTCGCACAAGGCGCGAACGAGCGCACGAAAGAGCCCGGTAAATTCCTGGCCAGCCCGATGACGGCGGAGTTGATCGCCGAATTGGAAATCACCCAGAATCCGGGTGATTTGCTGACGCCGGCGCCGGAGTCGGTCGCCGCGTCCGCTGGGCGCAACGGCGGCACATTTGTTTGCAAAGAGGTGGTGTACGCGTATGCAATGTGGATCAGCCCAAAGTTCCACCTCCAGGTTATCCGCACCTTCGATGCCGTCACCACCGGCAAGCTGGCGCCGGCCCAGCGCAAGGCTAAAGCACCGAAGCCGCCTGTGCTGGAAGCCGCTGCCATGATCCCGCCGGTTTTCCGCGCGCTGCGCTCCTGCGGCATCGACAAGAACGCTGCCGCCATTGGCGCCAACCAGATCGCCACCGCGCAGACCGGTGTCAACCTCCTGGCCATGGCCGGCCACTCGCATCTGCCAACACCCACCCAGCAAATCTGCTACACGCCGACGGAGCTGGGTAAGCGCTTCTGCCAAAGCGCAATCACGTTCAACCGCCGCTTGGCCGACGCCGGCCTGCAAGAGAGTATCGCCGGCCACTGGGTTCCGACCGAGAAGGGGCGCCAGCATGCTGTCGTGCTGGACACCGGCAAGGCGCACGGCAGCGGCACGCCCATTCAGCAGGTGAAGTGGATCGATTCCGTTTTGGCAGAAATAGCTTTGTGAATACGGGATGCGGCGCCCCGTCGCGCGCGGCGAACAACAAAAGGAGAAACTCATGTCGAAGGCATCAGCGCCACAACCAGGCGCATCGAAACTGCTGGACCACTTTATCGAAACGCTGGGCTTGAAGAACGACGCCGAGCTGGCGCGCACCTTCGAAGTGGCGCCGCCGGTGATCAGCAAGATCCGCCATATGAAGCTGCCGTTCGGCGACAGCATGATCCTGAAGGCACACGAGAAGCTGGGCTTCACCGTGCAGTCGATCCGCCAGATCCTGGCCGGCGAGGTCGTCAATCCATGACGCAGCACCAGCACCAAGCCGGCGCCGACGAGCAGCCGATGGCCGTCGAGCCAGCGCACGTCATGAAGCGGGAGAAGCACCAGGCACGCGAGCACTACGAGCGCATGTTGCAGGAACTGAAGAACGAGCAGCAGAAATAGAAAAGGCCGCGTTGCAGCGCGACCCGATCAACTACCAGAGGAAATACATGTCCACAATTTTACATCAAGGACCGGCGCCAGCACAGCCTGGCACGCCGGAGGCCACCGCCTTGCGCAAATTAGGCGATTGGCGGGAAAAAGACCGCGCGCACCTGGCGCAGAAGGCGGACCGCGACGCCCAGCGCGCCGAATACCGCGCGCGCCAGGATCTGCGCGGCGCTGCCGACAACCTGAAGGGGAGCGGCCAGCCATGACGCACAAACGCGCCCCACATCAAGGCACCCGCGCGCACGTGCTGCTCGCCGCCTTGCAACAAGGTCCTGCGACCTTCTACCAGCTCTGCGAGCGCGCCGGCATCGACATCGAAGATGCTCGCGAAGAAGAGGCAGTGCACACCATGCTCGGCAACCTGGTCGGCAACGGCGTTTGCTTCGATGGTCTGCTGTACCGTTTGACCGTCGTACGCATGGCCGCGCCGATAGAGTGCGCCAGCCAAGCTGCCGGCCCGGCATTTCGTGGTACGCCGCATCCGGCCACCGTGTTCATCACCCGTCGTCCGGAAGGAGTGCGGGCATGAAGCGCTACCCGAACGTTTGCTGCGCCCACGCGCGCCCGGCGTTGATCGCTGCGACAGCGCTGGCGCGTCTTTCCTCTGGAATCCAGTTCGCCCGGGTTTCGCTTCCCGAATGGATGTCCCGCGCGCCGATGCTCCAGTCGCCGCCCAGCACGCACTTGCTGGCCACCAGCGTGATCGTCCATCCGTTGACTTTGATCGTTTCGCGAACCTTGAGCATTTTCGTGGGCCTGTTTGGATTCGAAAATTCTAGCATGCGGTTCCAATTTGATAATAGTGACATTGGTGTCACTAAAGTCGCGAAGGGGTATGTATGACGCGCGACCTGATCACCATCACGAAGGAATTTACCCATTTCCATTTCTGCTGCGGCCTCGGCGGCGGCAAGCAGGGCTTCAACGCGGCGCAGCCGCAGGTTGGCAACATGGCCGCCACCTTGCGCTGCATTGGTGGCATCGACGTCGATCCGGCCGCCATTCGCGACTTCGATCGCGCTGGCCCTGGTCGCCCGGGGACCGTCATGGACCTGTTCACCCGCGCGCAGTACACGGCATTCCACGGCAAGGAGCCGCCAGCTGGTTGGCGCGAGGTCTCAGCCGTCGACATCCGCCGCGCCGCCGGTAACGAGTCGCCAAACATCGTGTTCATCAGCTCGCCGTGCAAAGGTGCATCAGGGTTGCTGAGCGAGTCGCTGAGCAAGACCGCCAAGTACCAGGCGCTCAACGAGTTGACGCTGCGCTGCATCTGGCTGATGGCCGAGGCGTGGGCCGACAATCCGGTCGACCTGATCGTTTTCGAGAACGTGCCGCGCTTGGCCACGCGAGGGCGCCACCTGCTGGACCAGATCAACCAGCTGTTGCAGCAGTTCGGCTACGCCGTGGCCGAGACGACGCACGATTGCGGCGAAATCGGCGGCCTGGCACAAAGCCGCAAGCGCTTCCTGCTGGTGGCGCGCCACATGGAGAAGGTGCCGCCGTTCCTCTACGAGCCAGAGAAAAAGCGCCTGCGCGCGGTCGGCGACGTGCTCGGCCGCATGCCTTTCCCGGGCGACGAGGCTGGTGGTCCGATGCACCGCATTCCTCGCTTGCAGTGGAAGACGTGGGTGCGCCTTGCCTTCGTGGAGGCTGGCAGCGACTGGCGCAGCCTGAACCGCCTAGCGGTGGAAGATGGCCGCCTGAGCGAGTACCTAATTTTGCCGGAGCGGAGTCACGATTACCTGGGCGTCAACGCCTGGGATCACCACACCGGCGCCGTGTCCGGACGCAGCACTCCGACCACTGGCGCGTACTCGGTCGCCGACCCGCGACACTTCGGCCCGGCCAAGCACAGCAACGAGTGCCGTGTCGGTCCGTGGGATGCTGATGCAAAGGTGGTGTCGAGCGCGCACGGCACTGGCCAGTGTATCGCGGATCCGCGTTTCGATTCTGGCACCTACGACTGCGGCCAGTACGGCCTGTGCGGCTGGGATCAAACCATGGGCGCCGTGATTAACGTGAAATCCCCAGGGCAGGGCACGTTCGCTGTGCAGGACCCTCGTACTGCCGGCGATCGACATGGCAATGTGTACCGGATCGTTCCATGGGACCGGGCTGGCGGCACCGTCACCGGCGACTTCAAGGCAACGAGCGGAGGCGGCGTGGCCGATCCACGTCGCGGTGGCCCGGCGTTCGGCAAATACGCCGTCACGAAGTTTGAAGACGCGGCGGGGACGGTGATCGCCGGCAGCACAACAGGCCAGGGCGCTTATGCGGTGGCTGATCCGCGCAGCGGCATCAATAATCGTGTGAAGGGTGATGCCTACCTCACTGGCGGCCACTATGGTGTTCTGCGCTGGGACGGCCAGAGCGGCGCCGTCAGCGCGTCAGCCGGCTACGACAACGGTCGGTGGTCGGTCGCCGATCCTCGCATCGATGCGGCGCCGCCGCTGCCCGCGCAAAACGAGAAGACGGTCGCGATCATTCGCGCGCTGGACGGTACTTGGCATCGTCCGTTCACGACGCTGGAGCTGGCCGCCCTGCAATCGCTGATCGATCCGAGCGAGCACTGGTCGTCCGATCCGCAGACCCAGTGGGAAATCGACGAGCACAAGCGCCAGATCGGCGCCAGCGCGTTCCCAATGCTGGACGGCACCAACGACAGCGCGCACCGCGAGCGAATCGGCAATGCCGTGCCTAAGCTGGCCGCCCAGGCGATCGGCGAGGTGATGGGCACCACGCTGCTGCTGGCTGCCGCCGGCGAGACGTTCGTGCTGAGCGCGATGCCGATCTGGGTTCAGCCGGTTGCAGTTGCGCTATCCATTGCTCAGTCCGGAGGTTCTCAATGACCAAATCACGTGGCATCAACGCCCCAAAGCACCAGTGGACGCCGGAGCAAGACGCCGTCTTGCGCAACCAGTATCCCAACGCCCGCGCCGCCGATGTCGCCGCCGCCCTCGGTATTCGGCTGACGATCCTGTACGCGCGCGCCAAGCGGCTCGGGCTGACGAAGTCCGAGGCCTTCAAGAATAGTTCGGCGTCCGGCCGCCTCGACGGCGTGCGTGGTGCGGCGACGCGATTTGCGTCCGGACACGTGCCCTGGACCAAGGGCCAGAAGGGCATCCACTTCAGTCCGGGCACGGAATTCAAGAAGGGCGAACGCCCGGTGAACTACATGCCAGTTGGCGCCGAGAAGATGCACATGGGGTATGTCTGGCTGAAGATTGCCGACGGCGGCTGGCCAGAGGCATGGCGCCCAAAGCATCACGTCATCTGGGAGCGCGCGCACGGCGCCGCGCCGCCGGGGACGCACCTATTGTCGTTCCGCGACCGCGACCGCAAAAACTTCGCACTCCATAACCTGGAGCTGATCAGTAAGGCGGACTGGATGCGCCGCCACACGCGCCACAACCTCCCGAAAGAGATCGCCGATCTGATGGCCCTGCAAGGCGCACTCACGCGCCAAATCAATAAACGGAGCAAAGCACATGAGTAATAACAACATCGACGCACTGCGCGAACACCTGTTCGGCGCACTGGCTGGCCTGAAAGATGGCTCGGTCGACATCGAGAAGGCCAAGGCCATATCCGGCGTGGCGCAGGTGATTATCAATACGGCGAAGGTCGAGGTCGAATATGCGAAGGCGACGGGGCAGGGCGGTAGCGCCTTCTTGGCGCCGAAGCCAGATCTTCCGCCCGGTATCACCGGCGTGACCCAGCATCGGATTCGCTGAATATGGCGTCGCATTTCGAATTGCGCCACCGCACCAACTTTGCGGCGGAGCGTGAGATGGGGATGGTGGCGGCGTGACCTGCGTTTATCTCAACTTGCTACGCCAGTTGGCCGCAGTAGAACCCTCAAGCCTAGATTCAAAAACGCGGAGATCGCTTTTGAGCTTGTCAATTTCACCTCTACTTAACTCGTTTTCTCCCGCATTGGCAATGAGGACTTTCTGCTTGGCAATTGACTTTTCGAGCGCTGCTTTATACGCCAAGAAATTCTCCTCGGTATCCATGACAACTCCTTTTTGATAAGGAAATAATAACATGCACTACGACCTCTCTCGCGCGGAGCGCCAGCACCGCGCCATCGCCAACGAAAAGCCGGGCCCAGTGCTCGAATCGAAGCGTTGCGCCTGCGGCAAAGCGGCGCCGGCTAAGGTGCTGGCCCAGTATGGAAAGTGCCACGGCTGCCAGTTGGCCGACCGCATCGCCACGCTGCAAGACGGCGACTTGGACATCCTGCGCCACATGGTCGGCGCCACGCCGCACCACCCGCGCGCACGCTGGGGCTTCCGCAATGAGTACTTGGTGAACCGCCGTGATGTAGACGCGATGATGCGCCTACTGAACGTAGGCTTTGTTCGCGGCGGCAGCTCGCTGCTTCAGCACCTGATGTACTTCCATGCCACCGACCTCGGCTGCCGGGTGGCCGGCCTGGATGCAAAGCGTACGCGTGTGGCGCTGTCGCTGGGAGCGCGGCCATGAGCGCCGGCCACGGGATGATGCCCCTCAAGTCGAGCCGTTGGCAGCGCCGATGACCTACCGGCTACTTCCTAAGCGCATCGATCAGCTGCCGCGCCTCTGCGAGCAGGGCGGCGACGCACGCAGTCCCGCTGGCGAACGGCCGCCCGCTGGTGTTCATGACCTGCATGCGGGAATCCACCCATTCCGCCGGATTTTCTCCGGGCAGAAGTTCGGCGCTCGCGATGGCGGTGTAGCTAGCCGGGTGTCCAGCATTTGGTATGACACCGCTACATCGAATGGTGATCTCCCAGCCTCGATAAATATCCTGAATGATAAGTGTCATCCCCGACCTCACTTTGATATTGCAAATATCGTAACGCAGCCGAAAAACTTTAATGATTGCTTTTTGCTATCGAATCAAGGCGGCAGACTATGAGGCGCTCACCGATGCCGCCACGTAAGGCGGCGATGAAATCCGGTGCGCATGCGCGCGCCGAGCGAATAGAGGACCGCGAGGTCACGAAGTTCAAGACCAAGGCCGCGCGCGAGAAGAAGCACAAGTGCGCCGTCCGCACCTGCCGCGCCGAGTTCGTCCGGCCGGCGCCGTTCGTCACCTGGTGCTCTCCAGAGTGCGGCACGGTGCTGGCCATGGCGAAGCTGGAGAAGCAAAAGCAGGCAGCAGTCACCGCCGAGCGCAAAGACCGCCAGCAGAAGCTGGCCAAGTTCAAGCGCAAGGCTGATCACGTCGCCGACTGCCAGAAGGCGTTCAACGCCTGGGTGCGCTTCCGCGACCGCGACGAGCCGTGCATTTGCTGCGGCCGGCGCGCGAGCAGCGTGTCGCTCACCGGCGGCGCATGGGACGCCGGCCACTACCTTTCGCGCGGCAGCCATCCGCACTTGCGCTTTGACGAGCGCAATGTCTTCGCGCAACTGAAGGGCTGCAACCGGCCGGGCGGCACCACAGCGGCATCGTTTCGCGCCGGTGTCATCGCGCGCATCGGCCTGGCCGCCGTCGAGGCGCTGGAGGCTGATCAGGATAGTCGTCACTACACGGTCGACCAGCTGATCGCCCTGACCGCGCACTACAAGAAAAAACTGAAAGAACTGAAAGCGGCCGCCGCCTGACGGCCGGTCCATAACTACTGAAACGGAGAAGCAATGAGCGCATTTAGCCCTGAAGAACAAAAGCTGCTGGTACAGGCCGAATACGGCGAATTCCTGCGCGAGAAGATCAAGTTGGCGCCGAAAAAAGGCTTCGACGTGCCGCTGGACCAGATCAATCCCCGGCTCAAGCCGCACACCCGCGACATCGTGCGCTGGGCGCTCGCCGGCGGTCAGCGCGCGATCTTCGCCAGCTTTGGACTCCATAAAACTGCGACTAATCTGGAAGTGATGCGCCAGATCGGCATCCACCGCGCCGGCATGCGCCGCCTGATCATCATGCCGCTGGGTGTGCGCCAGGAGTTCGCTCGCGAGGTCCGCCAGCGCTTCACTGGCGAGCAGGTGGTGGAACTGAAGTTCATCAAGTCGAGCGCTGAGGTCGACCGCGACGACGTGATCTACGTGACCAACTACGAGCCGATCCGGGACGGCAAGATCGATCCGAAGCTGTTTGGCGCGGTGGCGCTGGATGAAGCGGCGGTGCTGCGCAGCTACGGCAGCAAGACGTTCCAGGAGTTCCTGAGCATCTTTGAGCATGTCGAATTCAAGTTCGTGTACACGGCCACGCCAAGCCCGAACCGCCTGAAGGAGCTGATCCACTACGCCGGCTTCCTGGGTGTCATGGATACCGGCCAGGCGCTTACACGCTTCTTCCAACGCAACAGTGAGAAGGCGGGCGACCTCACGCTCTACGAGCACAAGGTCCAGGAGTTCTGGCTCTGGGTGGCCAGCTGGGCGCTGTACCTGCAAAAGCCGAGCGACCTGGGCCACTCGGACGAGGGCTATACGCTGCCGCCGCTGGACCTGCAAGTGCACGAGTTGGCCAGCAACTACCAGGCCGCCGGCAACGAGAAGAACGGGCAGGGGCTGCTGATCCCGAACGTCGCCATGGGCCTGTCGGCGGCCGCCGGCGAGAAGCGCGAGAGCCTGGCCGATCGCGTCGCCAAGGTGATCGACCTGCTGCGCCAGCGCCCGGCCGGCGCGCAGGCCATCGTCTGGTGCGACCTGAACGACGAGCAGCGCGCGCTGGAGCGCGCCATCGCGGCGGCCGGCTGGTCGGTTTCATCTCTGGACGGTAGCCAGGATCAGGACGTCCGCGAGCAGCTGATGGACGACTGGCGCGAGCGCCGCACCGATATCTTCCTGTCCAAACCGGTGATGTACGGCGCCGGCCCGAACCTCCAGCAGTGCCAGCTGATGATCTTCGCCGGCATCGGCTTCAAATTCGCGGACTTCATCCAAGCCGTTCACCGGATCTACAGGTTTGGCCAGGCCGGCACCTGCAGCGTTCACCTGATCCACACCGAGGTCGAGCGCGCCGTGCTGGCCACGCTGATGGAGAAGTGGCGGCTGCACGACGGCGCCGTGGCCATGATGGGTGAGATCATCCGCGAGTATGGCTTGGACCAGCTGCAAATGCAGGACTCGCTCGCGCGCACGATCGGCGTGCAGCGCCAGGTCGCCGTCGGCGAACACTTCACCGTCGCCAACAACGACTGCGTGCTGGAGGCGCTGGAGCAGCCGGACAACTCGATGGGCATGATCCTGACCTCGATCCCGTTCGGCAACCAGTACGAATACAGCCCGAGCTACAACGACTTCGGTCACACCGTCGACAACGCGCAGTTCTGGCGCCAGATGGATTTCCTGACGCCGCAGCTGCTGCGCATCCTCCAGCCGGGCCGCATCTACGCTTGCCACGTAAAAGACCGCATCCTGTTCGGCAATGTGACCGGCGCCGGCGTGCCGACCGTCAGCCCATTCCACGCCGAGGCGATCTTCCACGCCCAGCAGCACGGCTTCGACTACATGGGCATGATCACCATCGTCACCGACGTGGTGCGCGAGAACAACCAGACCTACCGCCTGGGCTATTCCGAGGTCTGCAAGGACGGCACGAAAATGGGTGTCGGCATGCCCGAATATGTGCTGCTGTTCCACAAGCCGCAGACCGATCGCTCGCGCGGCTATGCCGACGTACCGGTGACGAAGGACAAGCCGCTGTGCACCGATGCCATCACCGGCGATCCCGTGGCCTTCGACCGCGCGCTGCCGCCGATCCCGGGCACCGGCTACAGCGTTGCACGCTGGCAGGTCGACGCGCACGCCTTCTGGCGCTCCAGCGGTAACCGGTTGCTGGGCGCCGCCGAGCTGGCCAGCTACGGCCCGGCCAAGCTGGCGAAGCTTTTCACCGAACTGTCGCTGAACAACGTCTACGACTACGAGCTGCACGTCGGTACCGGCGAGCAGATGCTGGCCAACAAGGCGCTGCCGGCCACCTATATGAGCCTAGCACCCGGCAGCAGCGATCCGATGGTCTGGCACGACATCGTCCGCATGCGTACGCTGAACGGCGAGCAGTCGGCGCGCGCCGTCGAGAATCACGTGTGCCTCGCGCGCGGCTCGCTTGTGTTGACGCGGCGCGGCTATGTGCCTATTGAGCAGGTCGTGGTCGGCGACGAAACCCTCACCCATAAGGGGCGCTGGCGCAAGGTGCTGGTGGTGGCTAACACAGGTATCCGGCGAGTTGTCGAAGTCCGCGCCCAAGGTGTCCCGGGCCTCGTCTTGACGCCGGAACACAAACTTTGGGCCCGCATGGTGCCGAACAGCGCCTGGGCGATCGCGCACTCGCGCGCGGCGGCACGGAAGGCAATGCCCGAATGGCATGAGGCCGCCGAAACCGTGGGCAGCTACATCAATCAGAAGATAGCGCCGGAATTGGATGTTGGGGTCAGCGATCAGGAGCTTTGGCTCGTTGGTCGGTGGGTTGCCGACGGCCACGCCGAAACACGCGGCGGCTACGTTGTGAGCATTGGGCAGTCGAAGTTGGAAGAGTTCCGGCGTGTCGCTGGCAATCATGCTGGCGGCGAGTCTGTTGGCACGGCCGTGCAGATCCGCCTGGTGGGAATGTCGAGGGCGGCGCGGGAACTGCTGGCCGCCTGTGGTACCGGCGCCGGCGACAAACAAATCCCTTCGCAGGCATTGTCGTTGCCACCTGCGAGGGCTCGCGAACTGCTGGCCGGCTATCTATCGGGGGATGGCCATTATCTGCCCGATCGTAATCGCTGGATGGCGTCGACGGTGTCGAAGAAATTGGCGCTGGGCCTCTCACTGCTTGCGCAATCAGCGTACGGTTCAGTGGCCAGCGTCTACCCAGGTCGCGGGCCGGGGCAGGCTATCATCGAGGGCCGCACCGTTTCGACGCGCCAGGACTGGATCGTCTGCTTCGATATCCCGAATGCCAGCCGCAAGAACCACCTGCCGTTCATTCAGGACGATGGTGCATGGAAAAAGGTGCGTTCAGCCGATTCGGCCGGCGAGGCGGAAACATGGTGCCTCAAGGTCGATGAGGACGAGAGCTTTACGGCGGAAGGTTGCATTGTCGCGAATTGCCCTTTCCAGATCGACATCGTCGATCGTCTGATCAACCGCTACACCAACCCCGGAGAAACCGTCTACGACCCGTTCCACGGCCTGGGGACGGTCGGCGTGCGCGCAGTGAAGCTGCGCCGCCGTGGTGCTGGCTCGGAACTCAACGCCGGCTACTTCCACGACCAGATGCACTACCTACAGCTGGCCGAGCGCGAGGTCAGCATGCCTACGTTGTTCGACATGGTGGCGCTGGACCAGGAGAATGCATCGTGACGCGCCGCCGTGTTTTGACTGATGACCAGGTGCGCGCCATCCGCGCAGCTTACAAGCCTGGCGTACGTGGCGCCGGCTACCGCGAACTGGCGCGCCGCTTCGGCGTGGCCGAGTCAACCATACGCGATGCGCTGACGGGGCGCACCGGCTACGTGACCGCAGTCAGTGCGGTACCCGCCGGATCGACGAAGGATGACGGTCACGACCACACCACTTTCCGCAAAGATGGGCGGAAAATCTGCAACGTTATCAATTTTCAGGAGTAAAGGATGGTCGAGCTGAATGAGATTCCGCGCAATGTGCTGGACATGATTGATGGCGCTGCGGGTTGGGTTGGAAAATATGAGGCTGAGCAATTCTCGTGTGGTGCCTTTGCCGAGTTGTCTGAGACCGTGCATAAGCAGTCGCCGATTGAGATGTTGCTTCAGGTGGCGATCCAAGCCGTGGCGCGTGTAAATGGCTTTAAATTTTCCGAGCCGATTGATGTGAATGTCTGGTCAACGGGACTAGTTATTACCCCTCAAGCACCAATCGGAAAGTATCGCGCCGACTTTGTGGTGTCCTATCATCGATTCCAGGGCGAGGACTCCGCTGTTGTAGTTGAGTGTGATGGCACCGCATTTCATGAGCGCACGGAACCTGAGCGGCGCAGAGAGAAGGCACGCGATCGCTTCATGCAGAAGCAGGGCTGGAAAGTCTTCCGATATACAGGGCGTGAAATTATGGATGACCCCTATACCATCGCCGCTGAAATCTTGTCGCACTTGGTTGCTGGTAGCGAGGTGCTGACACCGGAGGAGTATTTTTCGTGAATTATTACCCGTTTCACATCGGTGATTTTCGCTCGGGCACCGTGCATATGAGCCGACTGGCGCGCTGGATTTACCGAGACATGATGGACGTCTACTATGACTCTGAAAAGCCGCTCACGCTCGATTTCGAGGCGCTGTGCGACCAGATTGGCGTCGAGTCGACGGATGAGCGTGCTGTGGTCCAGAAGCTGCTGCGGTTCAAGTTTATCCAGACGGAGGATGGCTACCGCCACGACATCTGCGATTCGGTAATCGCCGAGTATCGCGTAAAAGCCGAGACTGCGAAATCTAATGGGAAACTGGCTGCGGCAGCGCGCTATAAAGGCGGCGAGTACATGGCCGCACCCGGGTCATTGTACGCAGTCCGCATTAATCCGGACTTGGTAAAGGTTGGCATCAGCGCGAACATGCGCAGCAGATTGAACCAGCTGCGCTCGAAATACGGCAAGCATGTCGCGATGATCCACCAGGTGCCCGTTTCCCACATGGGTAACGCGGAGGCTGAATTGCTTCAAATTTACGAAGAGACACGCAGCGGCGAAGAGGTGCCGGTGCCCGTCGCATCCGAGCATCAATTGAAGTCGCATATGGATCAGATAGGTGTCGCATACACCGTCGCATCCGTGTCGCATGGCGGGTCGCATACTAACCAAGAACCAATAACCAATAACCATATTAAAACCTCTTCGTCGGGCCAAAGCCCCGACAAGCAGACCGATGCCGAGTCGGCTGGAGGTAAGACTGAGAAGAAACCGAAGTACAGCGACGAGGACACCCGCTGCGCTGAGTGGATCTTCGAGCGAATCCTAAAGACCAACCCCAAGCAGTCGCCGCCGAGATTTCCGAAGTGGGCTGACGAGGTGCGCTTGCTGCGCGAGGCAAAGCAGCTCACCCATCGAGAGATTTGCGAAATGTTCGACTGGACCCAGGCCGACACATTCTGGAAATCGAACATCCTGTCTCCGGCCAAGCTGCGCGACAAGTGGGACCAACTGACGATCAAACGCGGCTCGCCGCAGAAAGGACAAAAACATGACAACTTCGCCACGCAAGATTACCGCGCAGGGGTTGGCGCCGATGGCTCGTTCTGAAGGCCGTCCGCGCTACTTCAGCGCGATCCTGGAGCAATGCGATCGCCACGGCGAATACACCGCGATGCTGCTCGCCGGCGGCTGGTCGACCTGCGTAGCGTGCGACCTGGAGACCGAGAAGGCCGCCGCAACCGCGTCAAACGAAGCGTGGCGCCGCGAACTCGGTGCGCGGGCATGGGATGCTCGTCTGGGCCGCGCCGCGATCCCTGAGCGCTTCTCAGGCCGCCGGCTCGACACTTACCGCCCGACATGCCCGGAGGCGCACCAGGCGCTACAGGTGGCGCAGCGCTACGCCGACAACTTCGGGGTGGTACGCAAGTCTGGGGCGTGCCTGATTTTTTGCGGCGACATCGGCACCGGCAAGACTCACCTGTCTGTCGGCATCGCGCACGCGGTGCTGGAGCAGGGCGGCCAGGCCGTCTTCTCGTCGGTCATCCGCGCCGTACGGTCGGTGAAGGAGACCTATAGCAAGGGCGCCGAGCGCACCGAGGCGCAGGCGCTGCGCGACCTGGTGGAACCCGACTTGCTGATCCTCGACGAGGTGGGCGTCCAGTTCGGCACCGACGCCGAAAAGCTGATCCTGTTCGAGATCATCAACGGCCGCTACGAGTCGCGCCGGCCGACGATCATCATCAGCAATCTGGCGATCGGCGAGCTGGAGAAATACCTCGGCGCCCGCGCGGTCGACCGGCTGCGCGAGGGTGGCGGCAAAGTGGTGGTGTTCGACTGGGAATCGTATCGTGGACGAAAGGAGGTGGCAGCGTGAGCAACAAGGATGAGGATAACGGCAAGGTAGCGCTGGCGCGACTAGCGCGCGATATTCGCGACAACCTACACGCGCACATTGAGATCAACCAGCTTCAGGCGAAAATCGCGCGGGCGAAATACCTTGCGCTGATCGAGGAGGGTTTCAACGAGCACCAGGCGCTGGCCCTTTGCAAAGGCTGACCATGGCCAACACGAAAAAACCACGCAAGGCGTACCGGCCGAAGCCGGCGGTGCTGCCGCTGGGCATGCGCCGGCAGACGCAGATGGAACTGCCCGGCTACCAGGCAATGATCGCCCTGGGCATGGACCACCTGCAGGAGCGGCACATCTACGACCTGCTGTCGGCCGCCGACCTGGTCAAGCGCACGGCGCCGGCCGGCCATCCGATGCGCGAGGTGGCGCAGGAGATGGTGCTGGCGTGCGCCGAGATCCAGCACCGAGCCGAACGCATCGGCAAGACCGGCGCCACCGGCGACGAGATGCGTGTGCTGAAGGAGGGGCTGCCGAAGGTGATGGACTTCCTGCGCACCGTGTCCAACGCCGACATCGCGCGCGCCGCTGCGGCGGCCGTCAACGAGTTCGATCAGGCCGGTGTGTTGCGTGTGTGATCGAGTTGCCATCTCGACAGTCTGGCGCTGAGGAAATTACTGTGTTAACGTCCAGCCACACACCTTGGAGCACGACAATGGGCTTTGCCGACAGATACCTGCACGCCGTCAATTCATCCGATCTGCGCGACGATGAGCATCACCACGCCACCGATGCGCTGTGCGCGGCGGCGCTGGCTGACGTCGCTGGCGCTGGCCTCGGGGCGCTGCTCTCGCGCGTGAAGTACGCCGACGGCACGCAGCACCGCCTGTTCGAGTCCGGCACCGCCAACTTAGCCAGCCTGCTGCGCATCTGGACCGAGCGCGTAATCCAGAAAGGACGCGATCGGAAATGGTTGCGCGAAGGAACTCCATGGGATGCGGATAGCGCGCAGAAGTTGTATCGCCGCGTCGCTGAGCGCTCCCTGGCGCACTGGCTCGACGGGAAGTGCTCGGCCTGTTCCGGCAGCGGAAATTCGAAGGATCGCCGCATCTGTACGGCGTGCAAAGGAAGCGGCAAGGCAGAAATCACCGGCGCAGGCGGGTTCGAGTTGGAGAAGGTCAAGGACATGGTCAGCGAGTTGGAGGGCCTACTCCAATCACACAACGCTCGCGCGGCCGCAACTCTGCGCGACTAGGCGAGAGTTTGATTTTTCTCAAGATGGCGCGGCAGCATCCGGCTATCTTCACAGAATGGACCTCCTCACCTATCAGCGATGCCTCGCCGCACGCTCCCTCGTGTCAACTCACGGCGTTTTCTTTGCCGCGACGTTGCTCTACGAACAAGCGATCCCGCTGCGACTCGCATTATTCTTTTTGACGTCAACGCCCCGCGAGCTATCCTGTAACGACAGGCAAGTCGATTTCGAGGAGGCTAGCGATGGCGCGCGGATCTGCAACATATCCTCCGGACACGGCGGCCTCAAGCATCCGCGCTGCAGCTTATGTCCGCATGTCGACCGATCGGCAGGAATATTCGACGAGCAACCAGCTCGATCGAATTCGGGAATACGCGACAGCGCACAACATCTCCATCGAGCACATCTACGAGGATGCCGGGAAGAGTGGCCTGACGATTGGCGGACGGCCGGCGCTGGCTAAACTGATGGCTGACGTGATGGCTCCTCATGACTTTCATATCCTCCTCGTCTACGACGTTTCCAGGTGGGGACGATTTCAAGACATCGATGAGAGCGCATACTACGAGGTGCATTGCCGGAAGCATGGCGTGAACATCGTGTACTGCGCTGAAGACTTTAAAGACGATAACTCGATCTATTCGGCGATCCAAAAAGTGGTGGCGCGCGCCGGCGCCGCTAAGTTCAGCCAGGACCTGTCCGTGAAGGTGTTTGCGGGCCAGTGCCGGATGGTCAAGATGGGCTACAAGCCCGGCGGCGCAGCGGTGTACGGCCTGCGACGCATGCTGTTGGCGAATGACGGATCTCCGATCTGCGTTCTTGAGCAAGGTCAGCGGAAGGTCATTCAAGACCAGCATGTTGTCCTGGTGCCTGGCCCGCCTGAGGAAATCGAGGTGGTCAATCAAATCTTTCGATGGTACGCGGAAGATCGGATAGGCGACCGCCGGATCGCATCGGTTCTCAACCATCTCGGCATAGCTCATCCGGATGGCCGGCGTTGGACACCGGACGTGATCCGTTCAATGCTGAAGAACGAGAAGTACATCGGGAATCTCATTTTCAATAAAGCATCATTCAAGCTTCGCAAGAAAGCAACTCGCAATCCCCCGGAGAGTTGGGTTCGCTGTAATGCGGCTTTTCCCGCAATTGTTCCGTCCGAGCTATTTGATGCCGCGCAGCGTGAGCGCGCCCGCCGGCACCGGCGATATTCAAAACAGGAGCTGTCCGATATCCTTCTGGAAATCTACCGCCAGCACGGTCGCATATCTGGAGCGCTTATCGATCGAGACCCTGCAGCCCCCACCTCCAGGCTGATTGCCCGGCATTTCGGGACGCTGCTCCGCGCATGTGATTCCATCGGAATTCCCCGTAAGACGGGCAGCGAGTTTCTCGCGACTCGGTCGCGTGCCTACGCGCTGCGCAGCACCGTTCAAGTCAATGTCGAAGCCTTGGCGCGCCAGGCTGGCGTGGCCTGCGAGCGGCTGCCAGCGCGCTATAGCCTACGGCTGAACGGCAATGTCGTTGTAGCGATTCGTACGATGTGCTGCCGGCATGAGTTGAAGTATGGCTATCGCCGCTGGCAAGGGCCAACACCAGCAGCGCTGGGTGTCGACTTTATCCTGGCGGCCCAGCTCGATGACTTGAACAACAAGATTCTACGATACCTGCTCCTTCCCGCTGCGGAGTTTGTTGGGAATTCGTTCGAGTTCACGGAGAAGGGTGTTGGAAGATTCAGGATGCAGAGTTCCCGGCTGGAGGATTTCTTCCGCTTGAACCAGTCAGGATTTATTTGTTGATGTGCCGTTGACTTCTGTTGTCGAGTACGTTAACGTCTGTTCCTACACACTCTCGGCACTCGTAATGCAGGCTCCGAGCCTCACCGATAGCCGGGATTCGAGGCTAGTACCCACTCCGTTGATGCTTTCGCTCGCGTGTACCGCTCACTTCGCAGATAGCGCTGGAGCACCAAACCGAACCGCCCTCGTGGCGGTTTTTCTATTTCCGCATCCTTCGCGAGGCGGCCATGACGCAGACGACGAAGCCCACCAAGGAATCCGTCCGCGAGTGGCTCGAATCGCGAACGCACGCGCCGCTGGACCCACCGCCAACCCCTGATGAAATCCGTCGTGCCCTGGGGTGGCATCTGCTGCCGCAGAATCGCCAGCCGGACCGCGACGACCGAGATTGAACGAGCAGGCCGCGCCAGGCCGGCCGCCGAGGAGGTGCGTCATGAAGTAGCGAATCCCAAAGCCTCACCGCCCAGCACCAATCCCGGCGCGCCGGCGGCGTAGAAGCGCCACGTTAGCGCGCACGGGTCAAAAATTGGCTGATGAGTTCCGGAGCACCCGCCCGGAGATACTCAGGGGACGCCACAAAGCGTAGCTATTGAATTTACGGCCCACAGGCCACCACCAGCCGGACGCCGCCGCGAGGCCGCGCGCCAGACCGGCACCGGACGCTGTACCCGGTACCCGAATGCGCTGCACCTGCGTTAATCCCGAAGCCACGGCAGAGGATGAGACCGCCGGGCGGCGTGCATAACTTGCTTATTACTAGAGTGAGGAAGGGCGACTGCGGAAGCGGCTCAAGCGTTCATTCGTCAGCGCTTCAGTGTTCCGCATTGAGATCTCGCGCGCGGTATGGAATTTCGCGAGCAGTTTCTGGAAATGGTGTGACTTATCTCGGTTGCACCACAGGTCGGATTCTTCGAATTCCAGTACGAACTTTGTCTCCGAGGCGGTAAGGCCCGTGAACACAGTTTTCCCGTTCTCATCGAGCACAAGAACACCAGCGCCGAATAAGGCAGCACGAACGTCTTCTTCAAACTGAACCATACTGCCTCCATGTTTGGTAGCGCAACCTTTCGAATTTTATCTCGCAAACCAGCTATTGCAAGCTCAGCTGTATAGCTGTTGTTTTGTGCTAGGCAGCACCCGGCGGGTGTAGCTCAATGGTAGAGCTGAAGCCTTCCAAGCTTATGACGAGGGTTCGATTCCCTTCGCCCGCTCCAGATTCTCCCGTTCACCGTTGATGGACCTTTGCCGCTTTTGGGCGGCTTTTTTTGTTCGATGTTCATCTGGCGTGACGCTGTAGCGAGGCCGTGATCACGTCCAGGTGCACCGGCTTAAGCAGGTAGGCGTCGAAGTCGGCTTCCACCGCGAGCGGGTGACTCGGATCAAATGGTGTCGCGGAGATTGCGATGAGGCCGATGTGCTTGCGAAAAGCGAATAACCGCCGAATGCGGCACGCGAGTGCATAGCCGTCCAGATCCGGCAGCATGATGTCCAGGACAATCGCATCGTATTCGTGAGTGGACGCCAGTTTGAGCGCGTCATAGGCGGTATTCGCAAGATGCACCTGGTGGCCGAGCAGCGCGAAGTACTCCCCGTAGAGCTCAACCGTATCAGTGTTGTCGTCCACGAGCAGCATGCGCATGTGGTTTCCCCGATTGAGTGAGATTGGCAATATTAGCACTTTGCTAGTGTGCGCCTGAGCACATTTGATAGAGAGGCGTCATGCCGATGCTCGCCATCAGGATGATCCTCTCGGGCGTTGACCGTCCTGGGCCGCTGCCGGCGCCACCTGTCGCCGAATCCGCGCGGCGACTTCAGCCGTATAAATAATACACGGCGCGTACCTGCCATCGCACTCCAGCGGCAGGGCTTGCAAAAGCGGGTGCAGTTCGCCGACGAAACATGGCCAGGTGGGTCCGGCCGCTGGGCGCAAAATATCGCGCCTCGCGGCTCCAGCCCGGAGCGGGCGGCGACAAAAACAGGAATGTGCCATGTTGAGCTTTAACCCCTTTCCCTTTACTGGTTGAGGCCACATCAGCAGTAGCTCGCCAAACACCAGGATTTCACATGAACAAACACCAGCACCACACCAACAACGCAGTTCTCGGCGCACCACCGGGTTGGGATCAGGCGCAGCTGCCATGCGACGCGCTGCCGATCACTCGCATCGACGTCGAGGGCATGCCCGCCGTGGTCAGCTACTGGAAGCCATCCGAGAACGAGCTGGCCATGCTGGCCGCCGGCGGATCCATCGCGCTGACAGTGCTGGGCGTGACGATGCCGCCGGTGATGCTGGCGGTCGACCCGCTGTAACCATGGCGAAGAAGTCCGCCGCACCCGGTGCTGGCCGCCCGGTGCCGCCGGCCATGTTCGCCGACCCGCTGAACTGCCGCTTCACTCCCGCGCCGGAAGTCCTGACCTGGGCGCGCAGCGAGATCCTCACCGAGGGCGGCCAGCTGCACAATCCTGACCACGCCCACCTGGAATACTGCGACGTGCAGTTCCTTTGGGCGCCGGGTAGCTTCCAGAAGCAAGGCCGCACAGTGCTGGGGCAATGCGAGGAGGTGCTGTTCCGCTGCAACGCCTGGCAGAAGGGGCGCCAACAGCAGCAGATGGTCGACTGGTTCGGCGGCGTGCCGCAGTTCCTGATCACGCTGGATGCTCGCCACTGCCTGGAGTGCAGTGACGTCGAGTTCTGCGCGCTGGTGGAGCACGAGCTGATGCATATAGGCCAGGAGCAAGACGAGTTCGGCAGCCCCGCATTCACGAAGGATGGATTCCCGAAATTGTTCCTGCGCGGACACGATGTTCAGGAGTTTGTGGGCATCGTCCGCCGCTACGGCGTCGGCCATCCCGAAGGCACGCTGGCCCAGCTGGTCGCAGCTGCAAACGCCGCCCCAGAGGTGGCAAAGATCAACATAGCGAGGGCGTGCGGCACCTGTCTGCTGAAGGCGGCTTGATATTGACGCCCCCTTGACGGAAGGCAACCCCTATGGCTGCACTCAAGGAAGACGTCAAAGCCTTCATCGTGCAGGCGCTGGCGTGCTTCGACAAGCCGACCCAGGTTGTTACCGCGGTCAAGGAAGAATTCAAGCTCGACGTCACCCGCCAGCAGGTGGAGACGTACGATCCGACGAAGTACGCCGGCCGGACGCTGAACATCAAGTGGCGCACCCTGTTCGAGGACACGCGCAAGCGCTTCCGCGAGGAGACGGCGGAGATCGGCATCGCCAACCGAGCCTACCGCCTTCGCTTGATGGATCGAATGGCCGAGCGCGCCGAAAGCAAAGGTAATGTGCCGCTGGCTTTGCAGATCATCGAGCAGGCGGCGAAAGAGGTAGGCGACGTCTACGTCAACCGCCGCCTCGATGCCCCGAAAGCGCCAGTCGGCACCGACGAGGGCGGAATCCCGAAAACCGCCGAGTATGTCCTGAAGCCTGACGAAGATGTCCCAGACCAGCCCATACTCTGATCCGCCGGTCGTCCTGACGCCGAAGCAGGCGAACATTTATGTGTGGGGCTGGCAGAAGAAGGCGCGCTTCCGCGATGCGGTGTGCGGCCGGCGCTTCGGCAAGACGTTCCTGGGCAAGGCTGAGATCCGGCGTGCTGTGCGCCTGGCCGCCGAGTGGGGCGTCAGCGTCGAGGATGAGATCTGGTACGGCGCGCCCACGTTCAAGCAGGCCAAGCGCGTTTTCTGGCGCCGCCTGAAGCAGGCCATCCCGGCCAGCTGGCGCGCGAGCAAGCCGAACGAGACCGAGTGCTCGATCACCACCAAGGCCGGCCACGTGGTCCGCATCGTCGGCCTGGACGCCTACGACAACCTGCGCGGCTCGGGCCTGTTCTTCGCGCTGGTGGACGAATGGGCGGATTGCCCGTATGAAGCATGGGAAGAAGTCCTGCGCCCGATGCTGTCGACCTGCCGCTACACCGTCAACGGCGAGCAGCGAATCGGCGGCCACGCGCTGCGGATCGGCACGCCGAAGGGTTTCAATCACTGCTACGACAGCTATCTGGATGGGCAGGGCAAGGAACCTGACCACAAGAGCTGGCTGTACACCTCGGTCGACGGCGGCAATGTCCCGGTCGAGGAGCTGGAGGCAGCGCGGCGCAAGATGGATCCGCGCACGTTCCGGCAAGAGTACCTGGCTAGCTTCGAGAATTACCAGGGCGTCATCTACTACTGCTTCGATCGGCGGAAGAATCACACCGACGACACGGTCAAGCCGGGCGACGCGCTGCACATCGGCATGGACTTCAACGTGGGCAAGATGGCTGCCGTGGTGTTTGTTATCCGGGATGGCCTGCCGCGTGCTGTTGACGAGTTTGCCGAGGTGTTCGACACGCCGGCCATGATCCAGAAAATCAAGGATCGGTACAAGCAGGCTGGGCAGGATCACACGATCGCCGTGTATCCCGATGCGTCCGGCCAGAACAGGAAGACCAGTGGCGCGAGCGAGTCGGACCTATCGCTGCTGCGCGCTGCGAAGTTCACGGTGGTGGTGGACTCAACCAACCCGTCGGTCAAGGATCGCATCAACAGCATGAACGCGATGCTGTGCAATTCCTACGATCAGCGCCGGCTCCTGGTCAACACCAACAAGTGCCAGAAGTTCACGCTCTGCCTCGAGCGCCAAGTCTATGACGACAAGGGCGAGCCGGACAAAAAAGGTGGTTTTGATCATATGAATGATGGCGGCGGATACTTCATTACGAAGCGCTGGCCAGTCGTCAAACGCACCGCCAGTTCCGGCGAACTCGGAATTTAAGCAAGGAAGCTATGTCCAAGGTCAACGACAAATCGCCAGCAGTCGCGGCCATGGAGGACGACTGGGCCAAGATGGATGCGCTGGTTGGCGGTACCAAAGCCATGCGGGCCGCCGGCGAGAAGTACCTGCCGCGCTTTCCGGCTGAAAGCCAGGCCGCATACGACTTCCGTCTGAAGACCAGCACGCTGTACAACGCGACCGGGCGCACCATCGAGAACATGGCCGCCAAGCCGTTTGCGGAAGCGGTCACCGTGCGCGATATCGATGGCGCCGCCGAGAAGTGGCTCGAAAACGTAGATCTTTGCGGCAACAACCTGACAGTGTTTGCGCACAAGGTGTTCGCTTGCGGCCTGGCCTACGGCCTGACGCACATCCTCGTCGATATGCCATCGACCGTTGGTGAAGACGGCAAGCCGCTGTACACGACACGCGCGGCAGAGCAGGGCGCCGGCATCCGGCCTTACCTGATCCATATCTCGCCGAAGCAGGTACTGGGCTGGCGCAGTTCTCGCGGCCCAGACGGTCAAGAGTCGCTCAGTATGATCCGCTTCATGGAGTCGGTCGAGGAAGATGATGGCGAGTTTGGCACTAAGTCGGTCTCGCAGATCCGCGTGCTGACGCCCACCACCTGGGCGACTTATCGCAAGCCTGAGAAGGCAAGCGCCGGCCGCACGAGTGAAGATTGGGAACTGCACCAGAGTGGAACTATCTCTCTGGGCAAGGTCCCGCTGGTCACGTACTACACGAAGCGCACCGGCTTCATGACCGCCGTGCCGCCACTGAACGACATGGCTGACCTGAACATCAAGCACTGGCAGTCGTCCAGTGATCAGGACTCGATCCTGCACACCGCGCGCGTGCCGCTGCTGGCGATCTCCGGCGTCAACGACGACGACAAGATCGAGATCGGCCCCAAGGCGTTTCTTCGGTTGCCGGTCGGCGGCGAGGCGAAGTATGTTGAGCACACCGGCGCCGCGATCGAGGCTGGCCGCCTGTCGTTGAAGGATCTGGAAGACCAAATGCGCGCGATGGGCGCAGAACTGCTGGTGGCAAGCCAGGTGACCACTACCGCCACCCAAAACAATATCGAGGACGGTGAGGCCAAGTCCCAGCTGAAGCTGATGGTGGAGGGCGAGGAGGATGCGTTCGACAACGCCATCACTCTGATGCATGAATGGGTAGGGCTGACCTTCAACGGTAAGACCGACATCTTCAAGGACTTCAGCTCGGATGCGATCCTGGCCGCCGCCGCGCCGTTTGTGCTGTCGCTGGTCCAGCTGGTGAACAGCCGCCTGATGTCGAAGGAAGACGCCTTCAACGAAATGCGCCGCTACGGCATCATCAATCCTGATCTGGCCTGGGATGACGTGCAGGAGCGCATCGCTGCCGAACCGCCAGAGTTCGATTTGGGCATGCTGGGCTTGCAACCTCCCGCTCCAACGCCGGCGCCAGCACCAGCACCAGCCAGTGAAGAATGAGCGCGCTCGAACAGTGGCTGCTGGAGGTGCTTCTTGCCAATGGCGTCAAGATGCTCCGCGCCGAGGCGGAGATCAAGTCGAAGGTGATCGCGCTGTTGGTGCTGATGCAAAAGGATATCGTGGCGCTGCTGGCGAACGCCGGCGAGATGTCGCAAATGAACAAAGCCGCCAAGGCCGCTGTGCTGCGCGAGTCGAATGCGCTGATCGCGCAATACTACGGCCAGGCGCAGTTGCAGGTTGACCTGCGCGCCGTGGCTGAGGTCGAAGCGCTGGGCGTCCGGAAGGCATTGACGTTTGCAATCGAACGAGCTGCGCCGGGCGAGATCAGCGCGGCGGTGCGCATGGCTGCGAGCATCCCGGCGGAGCACTACCTGACGAAGCTGGCCAGCGACCTGCTAATTCAAGGCTCGCCCGCAAAGAACTGGTGGGCGCGTCAGCAGGCCGACACGCAGTTCAAGGTGGCAAACCAGATCCGCATCGGGGCGGCGCAGGGCGAAACGAACGTCCAAATCATCAAGCGCATCGTCGGCGAAGAGGTGGCGATCAAGCCGACCGCGCCGACCGCGAAACGCCCGGGCGTGCCGGAGATTGTTCCCGGCCAGCCGGGTGTGATGCCGCTGGCGCGCAAGAACGCCGCCGCCGTCGTGCAGACCAGCATGGCGACCGTCGCCGCAGCAGCGCGCCGAGAGACGCTGAAGCTGAACAGCGATATCACGAACGGCATCATGCAGATCAGCACGCTGGATAGTCATACCAGCCTGACATGCATCGCGTACAGCGGCGCGCAGTGGGATTGGAACTACGAGCCGATCAATGGGAACGACCTGCCGTACAACGGTGGCGTGCCGCGCCATTGGAATTGCCGCAGCGCCGAGGTGGCGATCATGAAGACGTTGCGCGAAATGGGCATCGATATGGATGAACCCGATCCTGGCCAGCGCGCCTCTGCGGCCGGGCCGATTAGCGCCAAGTCCAGCTTTGCCGATTTCCTCAAGATGATGGGGCCGGCCTACCAGGACGAGACGCTGGGCAAGGGCCGGGCGGAGCTGTTCCGCGCTGGTAAGCTGTCGCCGCGCGATCTGGTCGACATGAGCGGGCGGCCGTTGAAGCTCGAAATGCTGCGGGAAGCCTACGCGAACTGAGGTAGAATCGGCGGATGACCTTCGACCCCAAATCCCTCTTGATCGAACCGCCACCGCCGGACCTGACCGTTGATGATCTCGTCGCGGTGCTTGAAAGCCTGCAGTCTTCCGGTTTTGGTGCCGCTGGAGTGCGGCTGCTCGGAGGGTCGCCGGCGAGACGAATTGAACTTGTTGCGCACGGCGAGGAGCCTGCGCACATCTTGCTGACCGATGGTGTACCGCTAACCGCGTCTCAACGAACTATCAATTAGCCCGCTCCGGCGGTTTTTTTTACGTATTTACCCAAAGCCGCCCGGGCAACCTGGCGGCTTTTTTTGTTGCCGCGCGCAGAGCAGCAAGCGAACCGCCGGCCATCTCGGGCAGCAAGCCCTCAACCCTCCTGAACAGAAAGTTCAACCATGAAACTACTCCTCGACGACAAGGGCAATGCTGTCCTGCGTAATGGCAAACCGGTGTACGTGAAAGACGACGGCTCCGAGATCGAGTTCGACGGCTTCCAGGCGTTCCAGAAGATCGGCCAGCTGACCGGTGAAAACACAGACTACAAGCGCCGCTTCACCGAAGCGGAAACCAAGCTGAAGGGCTTCGAAGGCATCGACGACGGCGAGGCTGCCCGCAAGGCGCTGGAAACCGTGAAGAGCCTGTCGGTCGGTGATCTGAAGACTGCTGCCCAGGTGCAGGAGATCAAGGATGCTGCGAAGCGCGCCGCTGAAGAGCAGGTTACGGCGGCAGCCAAGGCCAGCACCACGCAGATCCAGGAGCTGACCGCCACGCTGGAAAAGCGTACCGGCGAACTGAACAACCACATGATCGGCGGCGGCTTCACCAGTTCGAAGCTGCTGACCGACGACAAGCACGCGAGCCGCCTGGCCATCCCAGCAGAAATGGCGCGCGCTTACTTCGGCAACAACTTCAAGGTCGAAGACGGCAAGCTGGTCCCATACGACAACAACGGCAACAAGCTGTATTCGCCGAGCCGCCCGGGCGAGGTCGCCGACTTCGATGAAGGCCTGGAGCAGCTGGTGCGCGCCTGCCCGTTTAAGGATCAGATCCTGAAAGCGAGCGGCGCATCGGGTGGCGGTGCATCGAGCGTCGGCAGCGGTGGTGCTGGCGGTAAGAAAGTCTCTCGCGCCCAGTTCGAGGCCATGGGCGTGCAAGAGCGCGCGGACGTAATGAAAGCCGGCGCTACGGTCACCGACTAACGCCCGCTCGATCCAGTCATCGCGCCAAGCCTCTCTGCGTCGGCAGAGGGGTGTTTTGGCTGATTGGCCTCTGTTTCAAACATTCAAATCACCCCTCTACAGGCTTGCTTCGGCGGGCCTTTTTCATTTCCGAAAGGCGAAATTTATGACTATCCTGACTCTGACCGGTCTGATTCCTGACATCTACGCAGCGATGAATGTCATCGCGCGTGAGAACATCGGCTTCATCCCGGCGGTATCGCGCGACTCCACCGCCGAGCGCGCGGCGCTGAACCAAACCGTTCGCTCGCCAGTGGTCGGCGCGATGGCCGCTGAAGATCTGACCCAGGGTGCGTATGCAGCGGACGCTGGTGACCAGACTATCAACTACGTCGACATGACGATCAGCAAGCAGCGCTCGGTCCCGTTCGGCATCAACGGCGACGACACCATGCGCCTGCAGAGCGCCGGCACCTACGCCAACGTCAACCAGCAGCGCATCGCCCAAGCGTTGCGCACGCTGAGCAACGAAGTCGAATCCGACCTGGCTACGACCAGCCTGAAGCTGAGCCGTGCCTACGGCACCGTCGGCACGATTCCGTTCGGCACCGCCGGCGACCTGTCCGACTTCGCTCAGCCGAAGAAGATCCTCAAGGACAACGGCGCGCCGCTGTCCGACCTGCACATGGTGCTGGGTTCCGGCGCGGCCGCAAATCTGGAAGGTAAGCAAGCCGGCCTGTTCCGCGTGAACGAGGCTGGTACCGACGAGCTGCTGCGCCGTGGTGCGATCAGCCTGGTGCAGGGCTTCGATCTGCACAACTCCGGCGCGATCGGTGACCTGATCACCGCCGGTACTGCAGCTGGTGCCACCACCAACGCAGCCGGCTATGCCAAGGGCGCTACCCTGATCAATCTGGCATCGGCTGGCACCGGCACGCTGCTGGCCGGCGATATCATCAAGTTCGCTGGCGACCCGAACCAGTACATCCTGGCGTCGGGCGACACCAACATGGCCGATGGCGGCCAGATCCGCCTCCAGGCACCTGGCCTGCGTCAAGCCATCGCGCCTTCGGCTACCGGCATCACGCTGATCGCGGCGACCGTGCGCAACGCGTTCTTCCAGCGCGCTGCGATCCAGCTGGCGACCCGCGCGCCGGCCATGCCGGAAGGTGGCGACTCGGCGGACGACGTCATGATGGTGACCGACCCGATCTCGGGCATCACCTACGAGTTCTGCATCTACAAGCAGAAGCGCCAGGTCCGCTACGAGGTCAACCTCGCATGGGGCACGGCGGCGCCGAACCCGCACCTGGGCGGCCACCTGATCGGCGGCTAATCCACGAACCCACCCGGCGGCCAGCACGGCGCCGGGCAACCTGCGAGAACAACATGACCACCATCAAGATCAAACCGACCCACCCAAGCCAGGGTGACTTCGTCATCATCGAGAAGGCCGACTTCGACCCATCGAAGCATGAGTTGCTGGAGGGCGAGCATCTGGCCGATACCGGCAACGCCGGCGACGGCGTGCCCACGCTGGCCGAACTGCTGGCCGGCCGCGACCAACTGCTGGCACGCAAGGATGAGCTGGACGACCGCGAACTGCAACTGAGCCAGCGCGCCGGCCTGCTGGACGAACGCGAAAATGCACTGGTCGAGCGCGAGCTGGCCAACGCGACCGAATCGCAGCGCCTGGCTGATCTGTCCGCCGCGCAGGCTGTTGCCGCCGGCAAACCCGACTTCGCCGCGATGACCAAGGACCAGTTGAAAGCCGCGCTGACCGAGAAGGGCGTCCCGTTCGCCTCGACCGCCGACAAGGCTGATCTGATCGCGCTGCTGACCGCCGCGTAAGCGTCGCCTGCTCATCACCAGCCCGCCCGCGCGGGCCTTCCCAATTCCGCTGCCGAGATAGCCAATGTCCATCACCACCAAGATCAAAGTAGGCGAGAGCGCCAAGACCATCACGCTGCCAGAGGGCAAAGCGCTGACGATCAAGCCAACGGAGGGATCCAGCGGCACTGCCGGCGTGGCCTACCTGCTGGACCAGGCACTCGGCGGCACCAATTCGAAGCAGTCGTGGACCATCGGCGCGAGCGCGCTGGCGCCCATCACCGGCTACTCTGGCACCCAGAAGATCCTGATCACCTGTGCCGCAGGCAGTATTGATGCGGTGGTGGGGGATGCGGTGCTAAACGCGCCGACAGCGGTTGCCAGTCCGAGCGGGCCGGTGGTAGGCATTCTGGTGCCCGACTCTCCCGTGTTGCGGCTCCCACAGGCGCGCAGCCGCAAGGGATCGGTGGTCTTCAATTTTTCCGACACCGCAAACTGGACGTCATCCAGCGGCTCTGTAACGCGCACTGCGGATGCTACCAAAACCAAGTTCAGCGGTCAGGCTCTGCGCGTGGCCTTTGCAGCCGGCGCCAACTACAACGAAATCAAGAAAACCTTTACCGGTGGCAGTACCTTCAAAATCCAGGCTGGGGCCGTCATGCGGCTGGTCTATTTTTTGGACGCCGCCGCGCCGCCGGCTGGCGGCATCAGCGCGTCGTTCAAATTGTCCTCGGATGGCGGCGCCACCAAATCGCTGACGTTCAATCTCACCAACGCGTACTTCAATTTGGGCTGGGGTGTTGCGACGTTCCGGGCTGGCGAGGACGGTACGCTGGAATTCCAAAACGGCGGTACATGGACTGCGGTTGGAGGCCAGGCATGGGGTGATCTCTTCAATTACGTTGAAATTACCTTCTCCGGCATGGGCGGAGCGTCGATCTGGCTTGACTCGTTGGTCATCGGGGCCAAGGCAATCCCCCGCTGGTCCTTCAGTACTGATGGCACCGACCCGTCGATCCTGAACATCATCGCCCCGGCCTTTGCGGCAAACGGCTGGACGTTCACAGCTTTCATTGACGGCGACCCTGGGATTGTTAGTGCCTTTGCACCTACGGCCAAAATCCTGCTCGATAAGTATGGCGCTAAACTCGGCGCCATGGGGCTGACGCACACCGACTACAACGCCAATGGTCGCAACATCGGGACGGATTGGGATGCCTGCGTGGCAAATTTCTTGGCCAACGGCCTACCGGCGCCCAAGGTGTTTGCTTATCCACAAAATAGCGCTAGCCGTGCCAACGATGCGATCCTGATGAACCGTGGCGTGGTGTGGCGCCGCGCGGGCGGTAACCCTGTGCTGCACAACGTCGGCTTCGGGAAGCCGGGCGGCTACGACAGCATGGTGCGCCAGGGCTGCAACGGCCACACGGATGGTAATTTCGATAAAGGTCCCAATCCTCACCTGTACATCGCGAATCGGATGAAGATGCTGGCCCTGACGGGTGGCATCCAGCACAATTTCACCCACAGCGAGCGCTACGGTGCGTATGACAATCTGGGTGGGGACGCCACGGATTTCTACCGTAAGTGTGAGTTGCTCAAATCCATGGAATTCACCGACGGCCTGGAAAACATCGATTGCGAGAAGACCGGCGAGATCCTGGACACGGAGCGCTTCTACTAAAACCGGGAACTGCTCAACGCCCACCGAAACCGGCGCCACGCAGGCGCCGGCAGTGAATCACGCAGCAGTGCGTTTGCGGCGGGCTGCGAAGCCGACGAGGCCCATGCCGGCCAGCAGCATGGCGTAGGTTTCGGGTTCGGGAACGGCTGAAATAGATATAGCCAGGGTAGCCGGTCCGAGTTGCGAATCCATGGATCGCACATACCAGCCGAAGTTGTCGCCAGAATGCAGAGCAAGTGAAACTGTGCCGTTGGTGGTGATGGGGCCGTAGATGCCGTCGGGAGAGAGTTGATGCATTTGACCATTTAGCATGTAGCCAGCCGGATCGAAATCAGCTCCATCCACGTCATACGAGGTGTAGATATAGTCGAACGTTAAAAGCTGCTCCGAATCGATCACGCCGGTGTAGGAGGTGAGTGAAACTCTCCCCCCGATTCCGTTTGCTCCAGTCAAGGTGAAACTTGGGTACGAGCCGGTAATGGTTCCGTTGCCAACATCGTTATACAGCGCGTAGGTGGTTGCATTTGCGGCTGCAGCAGAAAATGCGAGAGCAAGTATTGCTGACTTCCAGATTGTATTCATTCCATCCCTCCTAAGTAAATGACTTTGGGAAACTCCCTTTTTGACTCACCTAGCACTGGACTGAGTTGTTTTGTTATGGATGTAAAAATGACATCTCATTTTATTCCATAAGTGGTGTTGTCCTCGTATATTTTTATCATCGTGTCAGAGCAACGAGTTTAAATCTTATGTTAATAAACGAAGCCGGCACCGGCCTGCCAAATGCTGAGAGCTACGCGAGCGTAGCCGCAGCCGATGTGCGCTGCGCCGCTCTGGGCGTCACCGACTGGGCGCCGCGCACCGAACTTGAGAAGGAAGTCGCACTGCGCCGCGCCACGCAGTTCATGCTGGCCAACTACCGCCAGCGCTGGGCGGGCCGCCGCGCCCACCAGGCGCAGGCGCTGGACTGGCCGCGCTACGGCGTGTGCGTGGACGGCTTCCCGGTGCGCAGCGACGTCGTGCCGGCCGAGGTGGTCAACGCATGCATCGACCTGGCCGTGCGCTCAGCACGCGGTGAAGAGCTGATGCCTGATCTGGATCGCACCATCAGCCGCGAGACTGTCGGCCCGATCACCACCGTGTATGAGAGCGGCGCCAGCGAGTCGCCGCGCTTCCGTGCTGTCGATCGTATGCTGGAACCGTACCTTTGCGGCTCGACCTTGTCGGGAAGACTGGTGCGCGGATGAGCAAGTTCCCAGTGGTGCATATCGAGGGCTGCGCGGCGCATGAGAACACGTACAGCCATAACGGCAAGGTGTGGACTGTCACGAACCTGATCGCGCGCGTCAAGGACTTGGAGCCGTTCGACCTGCCGCTCGCCGCGATCTATCTCGGCACCGAGGTATGGACGCCGGAAGGTTCGCCGTTCGGCATGGCGCACCACATGCGCCGTGCGCTGGACGTCGACACCAGCTATCCAGTCATCTTGAGCGAAGAGGGCTTCATCATGGATGGCTGGCACCGCGTGCTGCGCGCGCTGATCGACGGCAAGGCCACGATCAAGGCCGTGCGCTTCAGCAAGACGCCCCCGCATGATTATCTGAAGGCTGACTGATGCCCGACTACGCCGCTACTGCGCGCCGCGCCGACAAGACGTTCCGCCGCAACGGCCAGCTCTTAAAGCTGACGTTGAAGCAGAAGGGAATTAGCACCGGCGGATCGGTGCCGATCACCACTGTCGAAAGGGTGTCGTGGGGAATCGAAACCGGCGTCACCACGCAGGATCTGGGCGTCGGCACTATCAACGGCACGCTGATCAAGGCCGGCGACCGCAAAATCCTGATGTCCTCGCTCGATGACACCGGCGCGGCGCTGCCTGAGCCGAAGGTCGATGACCTAGTGCTGGCCGGCGGCGTGAAGTACGCGATCAAGAACGTCGACAAGGTGGCGCCGGCCGGCATCGTCGTGATGTGGCAACTGGTGGCGCGGATCGGATGAGTACCTTTGCATTGCAGATTTCGGCGTGGGTCGAAAAGACCAAGGGCGATCTCGACCAGGTGACGCGATACGCGCTGTCAGCAATCGATAAGCGCATTATGCACCGATCACCGGTCGGGGACGCCAAGTTCTGGCAGCACGCACCACCGAAAGGCTATGCCGGTGGCCGCTTTCGTGGCAACTGGCAGATGTCGATTACGGCTCCGGCCGGCGGTGTGCTGAACACTATTGATCCGAGTGGATCGGCCACACTGGCGGTGCACGCTAGTGTCGTGGCGATCGCGAAGGCAGGTCAAGTTTTCTACCTGATGAACAATCTGCCGTATGCCCAGCGCATCGAGCGTGGCTGGTCGCACCAGGCGCCGGTGGGCGTGGTGGCCCTCGTAGTGGTGGAGTGGAACAACATCGTGAACGACGCCGTCAACGGCGTGCGCAGCGGGACCAGCGCGAGCGACTTCGCGCAAGGATACAAGAGCTACGGCCTATGATCGACCCTCTCATCAACATTCGCCAAGCGCTGGAGACGGCGCTGGCCAGTCTTCAGCCGCCATTAGCATTGGTCCGCGAGAACGAATCCTACGAGCCTGAGGTGGACGTGGCCTACTGCGAAGCGTATGTGATGCCGGCGACGCCGAACAACGCGACGATCGGCACCGGTTTCTATCAGGAGCAGGGCGTGTTTCAGGTGACGCTGAAGTATCCGGCAGGCTACGGTACGCTGGATTGCGCCACACGCGCTGGCCAGATCCGCGACTTGTTCGCGCGTGGCGCCACCTACACCGACGGCGACGTGACTGTTCAGATTGATCGAACCCCAGAGATTGCCAAAGGGGAGTTGGACGACGGGCGCTGGCGCCAAGATATTCGCGTCCGCTGGCACTCTGACATTTTCAAATAATCATCCCAAGACCGCCGATTGGCGGCTTTCTATTCTGGCCATCCTTGTGATGGCCTTTTTCATTTTGAAAGGCTTTTCACATGGCAACCACTGCAAATGGTATTGACAGTCTGCTGGTGCTGGCGAAGCAGGCCAGCGAGGGCACCAAGGCGGCAGCGAACGCCGGCAAGGTATATCCGCGCGTGACAGCAACCTTCGACACCGAAGCGGACAAGTACAGCTCGAACGAGATCGATCAGAGCCAGCAGCAAAGCGACACCCGCCTGGGTAACTTCCGCGTCGCCGGCGCTCTGAACGCCGAAGCATCGTGCGGCACCTACGCCGACCTGATCGCCGCGCTGCTGCGTCGTGACTGGAGCGCGGCCGGCGCGACAGCCGCTGCTGCCACTATTGCAGCCGTGGCCGATGGCTTCACGCGAAGTGCCGGCTCGTTCATTGCCGACGGCCACCGCGCCGGTACGGTGGTGCGCATCACCGGTTTCGCCGCGCCGACGGCAGCCAACAACGGCAAAAACTTCTTCGTCACCGGCGTGACCGCGCTGAAGATCAGCGGCCAGTTCATGGACGGCAGCGCTATCGTTACCAAAGCTGCTGGCGACAACGTTGCAATCGCGGCGCCGGGCAAGCGCACCTTCACGCCGCTGACCGGTCACACCCGCGACTGGTTCACCGCCGAGGTGCAAGATCCGACCGTTGCAGTGAACCGCGTCTTCGTGGACCAGATGGTGAGCAAGGGCGATCTGTCCATCCAGCCGAACGGGATGACTACGCTGAACTTCAGCTTCGTCGGCAAGAACGAGTTGCCGACGACGGCCAGCGCGTATTTCGCAGCGCCCGCGCCAGCTCCCGGCACCGGTAAATTCTCCGGTGCCACCGCCATGCTGTCCGTCGCCGGCATCCCGTCGCAGATCTGCACCAGCATGTCCTTGAGCATCGACGGCCAGGGCAAATTGGATTCGGTGGTTGGTTCGAAGTATGCGACCGCAGCATCGCGCGGCCGGGTGATGGGTTCCGGCCAGTTCACGGTGCTGATGCAGGATGCCGCGTATCTGGATTACTTCAAGGCTGAGACCGAAGTTTCACTGGCCTATGTGATGGCGGCCAGCGGCGCCCCCCTGGCGGACTGCATGGCCATCTCGGCCGGCCGCATCAAGATCACCTCGGCAAAGGTCGATGACGGCGAGAAGAACAAGATCATTACCTGCGCATTCGACATCCTGCGTTCCAACCCAGCCGACACGCAGTTCGATAGCACCACGGTAGCGTTCCAGGACTCCACGCTCGTTTAAATAGCAATATCCTCAGATCGGACCCGGCCGCGCGCCGGGTTTTTTTACGCCCACTGGGCGACATTTTGAAAGGCCATGCCATGCAAAATCTGAAATTCAACGAACACAACTTTGCCTTGGTCGAACGTGACGGCCGCACCTGGCTGACCGCTGCCGACATTGCGGTCGCACTCGGTTATAAGCGAAGCGACCAAGTGTCGCGCATTTTCGACCGACATGAGCGCGAGTTTTCCGCCTCCATGACGATGGTTTTTCAGACCGTCAGTTTGGGAAGGGGCTTGCCGCCCTCGGAGATACGCCTTTTCAGCCTGCGCGGTGCCCACCTGATTGGCATGTTTTCCCGTACCGCGAACGGCCAGGCCTTTCGTGCATGGGTTTTGGATCAACTTGACGAGATTGATCGCCAGGCGGTGCCGAATCGCTCGTTGATGGCTGCATGGTTCGAAGCCAAAGCCGCCGTCGACGCGCAAGACAAGTTCGCCAGTCTGTGTGGCAAGGGGCTGAGCGAGCACAAGCAGAAGAAACCTCCACTGAAGGAAAAGCTGAATCAGATCAGCAATCAGATCCAACCATCGCTTCTTACCTGACCCGGCCCCGCGCCGGGTTTTCTTTTTGGCGCAAGCCACCCCAGCACCGGCTCGTCCGCTGTCTCCATTCGCGTGGAGCGGCGGGCGTGCGCGGGCATTTTTCTACCACGCGAAGAAAGGCAATACCTATGAATACCGCTCAAACCATCATCGCCACCGGCTTCGATATCGCCAATCTGGCTGCCACCGCTCAGGCTCTGGCCGTCACCCACAACGTCGATGTGCTGTACGACGACGATGGCAACGCTGTCGCCGGCTTTGTTATCGTGGGCAAGAACAGCCCGGAATACCAGGCTGAAAGCCACGCAGTGCGCGCGGAAGGTCATCAGCGCTCGGCCACTCGCAAGAGCGCCATCGATGCGAAGACCGACGAGGGCGCCAACAAGCTGGTGGACATCATCGACAGCAACGCGACGCGCCTGGCCCTGTCGGTCGTGGTCGACTGGTACGGCTTCACCAGTGATGGCGCCAAAGTCCCATTCGACAAGAAGCTGGTTGCGGCCGCGTTCAAAAAATTCCCAACCTGGGAAGACAAGGTCAGCGCGGCGCTGGAAGCGGATAGCAATTTTTTGAAAGTCTCGTCGCCAGCCTCGTCGCCTTCGCCGGCCACCAGTTCCAACGCCTAAGCAAAGCTGCCGACGGCAGTTCGGTCGGCGAGCACCTCGATGCTGCCAAGCGGCATCCGCTCTACAAGGCGGAAGAGGAGCCTGCTGAACCTGATCTGCCGTTCGAACTGGCATATCTGTGGGAGTTGTTCCTGAAGCTCAGCCGGAAGCGGCAGAGCGGCATGGGGCCCGGCCCGATCGCCAGCGAAGAGATCTTCTACTGGTGCGCCCGCAGGCGCATCACTTTTTCCCCGTTTGAGCACGACATCATCGACCAACTCGATGAGTTGTACCTGTCGCACCATTACAAGAAGGATAAGTGATGCCTGATATCGCAAGCCTTGGTCTACAAATCGACACGTCGCAAATTGCGGAGGGCAAGAAAGCCCTCGACCAGTTCGCGGACGCTGGCGCCAAAGTAGAGCAGGGTGCGCGATCCCTCAATGGCCAGATGAACGACACCACGAAGCTGATGCGTGCGCAGGCTGAGGCGTCGAAACTTGCGGAAGAATCGAAGCACAAGCTGATTGCCGCGCTGGAGCGCGAGATCGCCGTAGCCGGCATGAGCCGTGGTGAGTTGGAACGCTACAAGGCTGCCGAGGCCGGGCTCGGCCGCGCTGCGCAGGATCGTGCCATGGCGCTTGGCAACACTGTCGACGCTATGCGCCGGGAGGAAACCGAGATGCGCGCGCTGGCTGCCAGTCAAGATCGCGCTGCCGCGTCAGCCGAGGCATTCATCAAACGCATCCAGGAGCAGGCGGCCACGCTGGGGATGGGGCGTTCGCAGTTGCTGGCCTACCAGGCGGCGCAGCTGGGCGTCTCGAAAGAGGCCGAAGCGTCGGTGGCCAAGATCAAGGCCTACGAGGACGCAATCAAGGCTGCGACCGATGCAAAGGCGGCAGCTGCCAAGCAGAGCAACCTGCTGGCCGACTCGCTGTCGTTGCTGGCGAAGGGCTATGCGGCCTTTAAGGTCGCCGAGTACATCAAGGATGCCGCGCTGCTGGCGGCTCGCTACGAGACGCTGGGCGTGGTGACGGAAGTGGTCGGTCGCAATGCCGGCTACACCAAAGCGCAGATGGATACCGCCACCACCGCCATTGCGGCGCAGGGTATCACCATGATCGAGTCGCGGGAATCCGCCACCAAGCTGGTGCAGGCGCACGTCGACCTGCGCTACGCAACCCAGCTCGCTCGCATTGCCCAGGATGCCGCCGTCATTGGTCACATCAACTCCTCGGAGGCGTTCGACCGCCTGGTCAACGGCATTGCGCGCGGCAACGTCCTGATCCTGCGCAACATCGGTATCAACGTGAACATGGAGTCCGCCTATCGGCAGATGGGGCAGACGCTGGGCAAGACCGCTAACGATCTAACCGAGAACGAGCGCGTGCAGGCGCGCCTCAACGCGGTGCTGGAGCGCGGGACCGACATCGCCGGTACTTACGCGGCGGCGATGGACACGGCCGGCAAGCAGTTGACGTCGATGCAGCGCTACACCCAAGACCTAAAAACGGTCATTGGCGAAACCTTCAACGAGACGCTGACTATCGCAGTCATGGCGGTGACCGACGGCCTGAAGGGCGCCAACAAGGAAGTCTCCGAGTTGTCGAAGAACCAGCAGTTGCACGAATGGGGTAAGTCGCTGGCCGACGTGTTTGTCTGGGTCGGAAATAAGATCGACAACGCAGTCACCGCAATGCGCCAAGCCGCCGCGCTAGCCGATCACAGCTTTTCTCGCGACGGCATCAATGCGAAGTATGACGCTCAGGTCGTGGCCCCGGAGGCTCAAGGCGCCTTTCTGGATGTGGCCGGTCGCAATCAGCGAATTCAGCGGATAAACGCCGCGCGCGCGGCCGAACTCGCCGAGGAAAATGCTGCTTATACCGCTGAGCAGGCCAAGCTAGCCGGTCAGTATGACCGCTTTGAAAAGTCCGCAGCCGAGCGTCAAGCAGCAATCACCGCGCGCCACAAGGCGGAGGCCGAGGCTCGCCTGAAGGTTGACCAGGATTACGCCGCAAAGGCAACCGCGTTGCTGATTGCCAATGCAAATAAGTCCGTTGAGATACAGCAGGCCGCTCAGGCAGCCCTTGCCAAATCTATCTACGAAGGCACACCAACGTACCGCGATACCGATCCCCGCCCACCAAAGGCGAAGGTGGACAAGGTGGAAAGCACCGAACTGGCGGATCGTCTCGCCCGGATGCAGGATGTCGTCAATGCTCAAAAGGCGATGTACGAGAATCTCGGGAAGCTGGACGACGCCTATCATGCAGCCGGAAAACTGGGCGATGAGGAGTACTACCAGAATCAGCGCGCCCGCTTGGTCGTCGCCGGCCAGGACCAGTTTGATGCCTATTCGAATCAGATCTTGGAACTGAAGAGCTACCATAACGGCACCGCCGCCGAGGCGGCGAAGCACGCAAAACAGATCAACGATATCGAGGCTAAGCGCCAGGCTGCTTACAACGAGAATCAAGCCGCAATTGAGCTTGGCGACAAAAAAGAGATACTGCGCAAGGATGCGATCGCCTCCGCGTCGGAAGATGCAAAGAACAAGTACCTGTCCGGACTGGATCAGGAAGCGAAGAAACTTGAAGATGCGAACTCGGCTCGGGAGACGTCGAAAGCCGCCGTCGAGCGCGAGACAATCGCGCGCCTGGATCTGGCCATCGCCTACCAGAAGCAGTTCATTGCTGATCAGGCCGCGTCCGGCGCCAGCGCAGAGGAGATCGCCCAAGCGCCGGCGATCCTGAAGTATCTGGAGGACGTGCGCGCCGCTCGCGCGCGGATCGCGTCGGGACTCGATCAGCAGCAGGCTCTTCAGTACAAGGACAAGGCCGCCGAGCAGGCCATCAAGGACTGGCAGCGTGCTGGCCAGACGATCTCGGACAGCTTGACGGATGCGTTCGGCCGGGCCGGCAAGGCCGCCGGCCAGATGTATCAGGCCTACGCCAAGGGCATGGCCGATCAGCTACGTGCGCAGAAGGATCTGGCCGCCGCGAAGAAGCTTTCCGATGATAACCCTGAGAAGGTTGACGCGATCAACCGCGCCCAGCTGAACGGCACGCTGGCGCATGTCAAGTCGTACGCCGACATGACCGCTGCCGCCCAAGGCTTCTTCTCCGAGGGATCGAAAGGATATCGGGCAATGCACGCGGCGTCCGTCGTGCTGCACGGCGCCGAGGTGGCGCTGAGCCTGGTCAAGGGTGTAAATGCCGTCCTGACGCAGGGTGAGGGTGACCCATACACAGCGTTCGCGCGCATGGCGGCAATGGCAGCGCTCGTCGCCGGGCTTGGCGTGGCAATTGGTGGCGTCGGTGGTGGTGGCGGAGCATCGGCCAAGGATCGCCAGGCCGCTGCCGGCACTGGCTCGATCCTCGGCGATTCGTCAGCGAAATCGGAATCGATCGCCCGCGCCATCGCACTCACTGCCGAGAACTCCAACATCGAACTGTCGCACACGGCCGCTATGGCCGCGTCGCTGCGCAGCATCGATTCCTCGATCGCCGGCCTGGGCAACCTGTTGATCCGCACGACCGGCCTCGACGGCAAGGTCGCCCCTGACAAGATCGGCGGCGCGCAGGCGCTCACTGAATCGGTGCTGGGCAACATCCCGCTGATCGGCGGGATTCTGGGTAATACCGTCGGCAAGATCGTCGGCTCGATCTTCGGCGGCAAGACCACCGTCGATGATACCGGCGTCTGGGTGCCAGGGAAAATGCTGGGCACTGTCCGCGACACCGGCCTTGATGCATCGAAGTATGTCGATACAACGAAATCCGGCGGCTGGTTCTCCAGCGACAAGCACAACACCCAGATCACTGCTCTTGGCCCTGAGATCAACGCGCAGTTCTCGCAGGTGATTATCGGGCTGGCCGACAGCGTCAACCAGGCCGCCTCGCTGCTGGGCGTCGGGGGTGATGCTTTCCTGAACAACCTGAACGCGTTTGTCGTCGATATCGGCACCGTCAGCTTCAAGGGCCTGACCGGCGATGAAATCCAGAAGCAACTGGAAACCGTGTTCTCCAAGGTCGGCGACGACTTGGCGCGTTTCGGTGTGGACGGCCTGTCGCAGTTCCAGAAGGTGGGCGAGGGGTATCTCGAAACCCTGACGCGCGTCGCCAGCAACTATGCGAACCTCGATTCGATCCTGGCGTCCAGCGGCACTACCTTTGGCCAAACGGGCATGGCCAGCATCGCCGCGCGGGAACGCCTGATCGAGCTAACTGGCGGCATCGACAAGCTGGCCAGCCAGCAGTCCGGCTTCAATGACAGTTTCCTGACGAAGGCAGAGCGCCTGGCGCCGGTGCAGAAATATGTCACCGACCAGCTGGCCGCCATGGGTCTGCAGAGCCTGGATACCCGCGACAAGTTCAAGGACTACGTGCTGGGCTTGGCGAACGGTGGGGCGTTGGCGACCGAATCCGGCGCCAAACAATACGCCGCCCTGATGGCCCTGTCCGAAGCATTCGCGAAAACGCATGCCGCGACGGTCGACCTGACGAAGTCCGAACAAGAGATCGCCGACGAGCGCATTGACCTGCAAAACCAGCTGGACCAGCTGACGATGACGCAGGAGCAACTGTTGGGGAAAGCGCGCGCAGCCATCGACTCGCGCAACCAAGCGCTGTATGACGAGGTGCAGGCCGCTCAGGTTGCACAGACCCGCCGCGAGATGGAAATTGCCTTGATGGATGCCCAGGGCGACAAGGCCGGCGCGCTGGCCGCAACTCGCGCTGCGGAATTGGCGGCTATGGCGCCAGCTTTGCGTGCGTTGCAACAGCAGATTTACGCTCAGCAGGATATCGCGTCGGCGGCGCAGGAGGCTTCGACCATCCTGTCGATTCAGGCACAGATGTATGAGTCCACAGGAAACAAGGCCGCTGTTGCGGCGATCCTGGAGCAGCAGCACCAAGCGGCTCTTGTTGGACTTTCGCCGGCTCTCGCCGAGGCGAACAAGCAGCTGTGGGCGGCGCAGGCAACCCAGAAACTGGTAGCCGAGGCAACCAGTGAGCACAACGCTGTCCTGACGCAGCTGGCCGCTTTGTACTCTGCAACCGGCGACAAGGTTGCGGCAGCCGCCGTGCTGGAGCAGCAGCGTCAGGCTTCTCTGGTGGGGCTAACGCCTGCAGTGGTCGAGACGACCAAGGCCGCTTGGGCAGCGCAAGATGCAGAGAAGGCGCGTAATGACGCCCTCACGATCAGCAACGGCATCCTGACCAATCAGGCCGCCATGTACGAAGCGATGGGCGACAAGGCCGGTGCTGCGCTGGTGGCGCAGAAGCAGTGGGAGGCCACGCTGGCGGCGATGGATCCAGCGCTGCGTGAATCCGCCACCGCTGCGCGGGCTGCGCAAGCTGCGGAGAAGGACCGCACGGCAGCGGTTGCAAACCGCAATGCCGTGCTGGAGAAGCAGGCGAGCTATTACGAATCCACCAACAACACCCTCATGTCGGCGTACGTGCTGGAGCAGCAGCGCACGGCATCGTTGGCCGGCCAGACCCAGGAGGTGATTTACTGGACTCGCGCCGCATGGGCAGCGGAGGACGCCGAGAAGGCGCGCACGAAAGCGCTCACCGAGGCCAACACTCTTCTTGACCTGCAGGCGCAAACCTACGCTGCAACGGGCAATGCCGCCGGCGCGGCGCTGGTGCTGGAGAAGCAGCGCGCCAACGCCCTGATCGGCCTGACGCCTGCCATTGCTGCCGCAACCCAGGCAATGTGGGCGGCGCAGGACGCGGCGGAGAAAAAGAAACGTCTCGACGACTTGAATCTGGAGCTACTCAACGCCCAGGGCAAATCGCAAGAGGCGCTCAACTTCCAGCGGCGCGCCGAGCTGGCCGCGCTTTCCGCGACTGAGCAGGCAATCAAGCAGGCGACGTACGCGGCGATCGACAAGGCGAAGACCGACAGCCTGAAGTTGGAGCTGTTGAGCGCGCAGGGTCAAGACGCGGAGGTGAAACGCCTCCAGCGACTGGCTGAGCTGGCGACGCTGAGCGCGGGTGACCAGGAGATCAAGAAAGCCATCTACGCCGCGCAGGACAAGGCGGAAGCTGATAAAGCAGCCACCGAGATGGCGCAGCAGTTCGCTCAGGCGCAGCAGCAAGCCAAGTCGGCGGCAGAGGAACTGGTCAAGGCCTGGCAGTCGGCGACCGATTCGATCATGGACGAAGTGAAGCGCATCCGAGGTCTGATCGATGGCAGCGGGGCGCAGTCGTATGCGGCGGCGCAAAGCGCATTTGCGATCGCCACCGGTCAAGCGCGCGCCGGCGACCAGGAGGCGGCCAAGCTGCTGCCATCGCTATCGAAAGCCATGCTGGATCTGGCCGAGGCGAACGCGGTCACGTCGTTCGATCTGCGCTTGGCCCGCGCACAAGCGGCAGCCAGCCTGTCGCAAACGAGCGGCCTGCTGGCAGGCAAATTCGGGCTGTCGGTGCCGAGCTATGACGTGGGCACTGACTACGTGCCGCAGACCGGTCTGGCATTGATCCATGAAGGCGAGAAGATCACGCCCGCCGCTTATAACAATCCGTTCACCCCACCGGCCGCCGGCAGCGGCATGGATGGAATCGTGGCGGAACTGCGCGCACTGCGCGAAGACAACCGATCGTTGACCGAAGAGGTGAAATTGCTCAGGGAATCGAATAGCCGCGCGCTCTACCAGATCGCCAAGAATGGTAGTGAAACGAATGACACTCTGTCGGCAGCGGCGAACGGCAATATGCCATTCGTCGTTGAGGTGGTGCCAGCATGATCATCCTTGATCCGGTTGTCGTCACCGATGACGTGCTGATCTCCACCAATGTGCCGGCAGAGAATCCGCAGTTCGATCTCGCTGCCGTGTACGGGCCCGGAGACCGCGTGAATTCGGACGCCACCAACGCCCACTTCGTCTACCAGCAACTGAAGGGTGATCGCTCCACTGTTACGCTCACGCTCGGCAGCCCCGGCACCGTCAACTGGCCGGCGCATGGCAAGGCCAATGGCCAGGCTGTGAAGCTCACTACCACCGGCGCGCTGCCAAGCGGGGCAGTAGCTGGCACCACCTACTATGTGGTCAATGCCGGCGGCGGCACGCTCCAACTGGCTGCCACGCCGGGCGGCAGCGCGATCAGCTTCGCGGGATCGCAGTCGGGCACGCACACCATTACCGCGAACGATATCGGCAAGGCTGTCACCGACGAGAATTACTGGGTCAAGGTCAGTGCCACCAACGCGCGGATGATGTTCGACGAGATCAACAGCACACTGACCGAGAACCCCGAAGTCATCGAGGTCCGCCTCAAGCCGCGCACACTGTACGGAGGTGTCTATCTGGGTGGTGTGTATGGGGATGAAGTTGAGATCCAGATGGTGGACGATCGCTACGGCGTTGTTTACCAGTCGAAGCACACCTTAATTCAGTCCACATCGCGTAGTAGCTATTACCGCTGGACCTTCAATCGGATTCGGCGCAAGAACTTCCTGTTGGCACTGGATCTGCCGCGCTTCTGGGGGGCGACGGTCTTCATCAAGATCAAAAAGCCAGGCGGTATTGCGAAGTGCGGCCTGTGCGCGGTAGGCCCGCTGACCGAGATAGGCCTTTCGCTGTATGGCATGGGTATCGAAGACAAAGATTACTCCAGCACCCGGTTTGATGTGGACGGCACCAGCGAAACAACCAAGCGCGGCTATTCCAAAATCCTGACGCTCGACGTCCAGGTCGACAACGAAGAGATTCACGTCATCACCGACATCTTGCGCGACTTCCGCCAGCGGAACGTCGTCTATATCGGCGCCGTTCAATACGGCCACTCAGTCGTTGTTGGCAAATACGAATCCCTCAAGTCGGTGATGCCGAACATCGCCTTCTCGACCATGGCCATGAAAATTAACGGAGTCATATAACTGTGTTCACCCCTATCGATCCAATCGTTACTGCGATTCAAAGCATGGAGCAAGCCGAGTTTGATGAAAAACAGGCTAAATACATGACTCAGCTTCCGGTCACCATCAACCAGATGAACACGGCCGGTGCGCAGACGGAGGCCAGCAAGACTTTGGCCGTCGCGTCTGCTGCAGCAGCCACTGCCTCCGAGGCGCACGCAGCAACATCCGAAACCAACGCCGCCGCCTCGGCGGCCAGCGCGGCAAATGCGCCAGGCACTGCCGCGACGTCGACGACCAGCCTTACTGTCAACCCGGGTGGCAAGACGCTCACACTGGCGCAGACGGGCAAAGCCTTCGCGCTCGGCCAGCAGATTCGCATCGCATCGGCAGCGGCACCTGAGAACTGGATGGATGGCACGCTGACTGCCTTCAACCCGGCCACCGGCGTGATGACCGTGAGCGTGACAAACATCCAGGGCGCTGGCACATATGCGAGCTGGGTCGTTTCGCTCTCCGGTTCGCCCGGGCAATCTGGCCACGTCCAATCCGGGTACAACCGTTTCGAGTTCTTCGGATCGTCCTTCACGTTCACCGCGAAGGTGACCGGCTGGCACCGATTCACGCTGCAGGGCGCGCACGGCTCCGGCGCGGCGGCAGTCGGCAATTCTGTCGCTGTCGCGGCCATGGCTGCATCAGGAGGCGCAACTGGCGGCAAGGCGGTTGCCGAGGTGTATTGCGTCGCCGGCACCACCTACACTGGCGTTCTGTCGGCCGGCGGCGCCTCGGCTGTAATTGCCGCTGGATCTGGGCTCACCGCGGTGAATGGCAACGCGGGCGGAACCAGCACGCTATCCGGCACCGGACTGTCGCTGGCGTGCACCAGTGGTGGTGGCGGCAAGGGCGCCACCACGATCACGCCGGGCGCATCTGCGGTCGCGGCGCCTGCCGCGCCTGGCACGGCCACGGGGGGCGATCTGAACTCCGCTGGCGCCCCCTCGGGTACTGCCTGCGCGATTTGCAGCACGGGTCCCTGGCCAAATGGCGCTGCCACCGGTGGTGCGGCAATTCCGTATCGTGGTGCGGGATACGCATCTGGCGATGCCACTGTCTCCGTGTCGTCCGGCGGTGGCTTGGCAGCAACGGGCGGTGCTGGTGCTGGTGGCAAGTCGGGCGATGCCACGGTGTCAGCAGCGTCGACTGCTGGCGCTGGCGCTGCCAGCGCTGGCGGTGGCGCGCGGGGTGCGTCTGCCAATGCAGCTTCGTCGGGCGCCACCAACGAGGATACGAGTGTCGGTGCGGGGCTGAACGCCGCTCTCAGCGAGCCGTGGCTCAACCTCACCTCGCAGGGCGGTTTCAATGGTGTTGGCGGCCGTGGTGCCGGCAGCGCCGGCAGGGTCACTTCCAACGCAGTTTTCGCCGGGGGATTCGGGGGTGGTTCGGGTGGCTCGGCCACAGGAACATCAGGTTCAGCGGCAGATGCTGGTGCCAGTGGCGGCGTCGTTACTGTCGGCAACGGGCCGGTGGCGTCCGGTGCCGGCGGCAATGCCTGGGCAATGATCGAATATTACGCATAAGGAAAATCATGAACTACGACATCCTTGACGAACACGGCAACGTGATCAACACCATCGTCGCCGAGCTGGAGTTTGTTGAAGCGCACTATCCCGGCCGGTACCGCGCAGCAGACGGCAGCGGCACCCCAACGACGCCCACCACACCGACCGAGCCGACGCAGCCGGCAGTCCCAGAGTCGGTGCCGATGCTCAACGCGCACCTGGTCATCATCCACGCCGGCCAGATGGATGCCCTGAAGGCGCTGGTGGCTGAGTTGCCCGATCAAGAGCGCCAGGAAGCGGAGGCCTACCTCAACCTGGCGCAGAACTGCCGGCGCGACAACAAGTGGGTGGCGTTGTTCGGCTCGGGCTTGGGCTACGACAGCGACGGCCTCGATCAACTGTTTATCAACGCAGCAGCACTCAACCCTTAAAACCACCATGAAAGAATCTATGGCAATCGAAACCACCGCCGGCGGCGCCGCGCTCGTCAAAATCTTCGGCGTGCCGGTGCTGGCCGGCGCCGCCGCCACGGCGCTGATCTTCCTCTTCATGTGGCCCAAGACGCTGCACGAAGCATTCCTGCGCCTGACTGCCACCATCGCCGCTAGCGGCATCTTCGGCCCATTCGCCGTCATGGCGCTGCACAGCTGGTGGCCGTCGCTGTTCGACTCGGCAAAGGCGGTAACGATCCTCTACGGCGGCGACCCGGCGCTGGGCGTGCTGTTCGTGGCCGGCCCGGTGATGGTGCTGGCCGGCCTGCCGGCCTGGTGGCTGATCGGCGGCGTTATTCGGTGGCTCGATCGCCGGCGCGACAAGGACATCGGCGAGATCGCGCACGATGCGGTTGAGGTGGTCAAGGATGTGCGAGGTGCCCTATGAATCTGACCGAACACTTCACCCTGGAAGAACTGGTGGCATCCCAGGTGGCCGCGCGCCGGCGCATCGACAACCGGCCGGCGCCGGCAATCATCGAGAACCTGCGCCGTGTCGCCGCCGTGCTGGAGCAGATTCGAGCGGCCGTCGGCAAGCCGATCACCGTCTCCAGCGGCTACCGCAGCCCGGCACTGAACGTGGCGGTGGGCGGCGCCCGTGAAAGCGCGCACCTGCACGGCCTGGCTGCCGACATCAGCGTCAGCGGCCTGACGCCGAAGGCGCTGGCCAAGGCCATCATCGCGGCCGGCGTCCAGTTCGACCAACTGATCTACGAGGGTACCTGGGTGCACATCGGGCTGGCCAGCGGCAAGCTGCGCAACCAGGTGCTGACCGCGACCTTCGCGCAGGGCGGCGTGGTGTATTCGCAGGGGATCGCGTGAGCGCCCTGGGTGCGGTGGCTGGCGCCGGCGGAGCGCTGGCCGGCCAGATCTGGAAGATCGCCGCGCTGGTGCTGCTGACCATCCTGCTGGCCGGTGGTGGCGCTGGCGGCGCGCTGTGGTGGTCGGCGGCCGTCGCGCGCGATCGGGCGCTGGCCGACCTGGCGGTGGAGAAGGGCGTCAACGCGCAGCTTCGCGCCGGCGTCGACGATCAGAACCGAGCGATTCAGCAGTGGTACACGGCATCTAAAGACGCCGAGGCGCGCGGCCGCGCGGCGATGCAGCTGGCCGCGGTGAATGGCCAGCGCTACGACCGGGCGCTGGAGCGGCTGACCGGCGCGCGCGCCACGACATGTGCCGAGGCAATGCCGTATGTGAATCAGATGTTGGATGCCGCGCGGCATTAGACCAGCCAGCCCCCCCCCAAAAAAAAGCAAAAAGCCCTGAGCGTATCGAGCGCCAGGGCTTTTTTATTTCCATCGTAGGGCATTACGAAAGAACATGGATGAATGATAGCACCAAACGGCCAGGCATCAAGCTGGCCATCGAATGGTTGAAAGGAATGAAGATGGACATCCCACACAGTAAATGGGTGATGTTTTGCATTGGCGTCTACGTGCTGGCCGCAGCATTCGACAAGTTGGCGGCCGCCGCCGTGACACTGGTGCCGGTGCTGAAGTGAAATCACGAAAACGCGCGATTATCCGAAATTTCGCAATTTCGAGTACGGTATTGCTGGCCGGCTGTGCGGGCGTGCCGCCGGCCGCAATCCAACGCATCGAGGTTCCGGTGCCGGTGTCCTGCGTGATGCTGGCCGATGTGCCAAAGCGGCCTGATTACGCGGTTGAGAAGTTGACCCCGACCGCGTCGGATGGTGAGAAGGTCTTGGCGCTGGCCAGCGACTGGCCGCGCGGCCGGACGTACGAGGGGCGGCTCGAGGCTGTCATTGCAGGGTGCCTAAAGTACTAGTGAAATCAAAAACCAGTTGTTGCGGTCGCGTCGCAATTATGTTGCAAAAAGGTCAATGCAAATGCAACGCGTGCAGCTAAATCGCCAGAGGCAATCTTTAAATACCGAGGTTGAGCAAGGCCGACAAAATGCATTACGATCTCGTTACCTTTTTCGGGAGCGCTCACCTCTACTAGCTTGCTGAAGTCCCAAACCATATCGTACGGATCCTTATTGGCAGGCACATCCCGCCACTGCGGAAAAACAGCAATGACTCGTTGCTTACATCGCCCAGCACTGCTGAATTCTGAAATCGGCCCGAAATTCCGGACTCCGTTGATTATTGAACCATCCCCCTTATTCCAAAAGACTTGGGAAGCAGCTTGCTGTTTCACTAGCACCCGCTCCAAGAATTGCTGTGCACCTTCTACTGTTTGCTTTTCTTCAGCGAATGAGTTGCGCGCGCTGCTGAGTGCGAATAGCATAAGTGCCAAGTAAAACGGGAGTAGTAGTCTATGCATGGTTGTTCTTTCGTTCCTAAATAGTGAACAGCGATGGTGTTGACCAGTGATGATTATTGACAACTGGCATTCGATTTTTTCGCGTTTTCCAACGACCCATGACAGCGAATGAGTGCCGCCTCTAGGCGTTTCTGTGCCTTCAACATATGATCACTCTCAGGGCGAGAGCGTGCTTTTTCTGCTGCTTCCTTTAACGCAACAAAACGCTCCGCCTCTTTCCGGCGCGCCTCCCCTAGTTGCAAAGACTTGATTTCCGCATCTCGCCGAGCCTGCGTAGCCTCGGTCCGCGCTTTTTCTTCAGCCGCAGCAGCATCCCTTCTTTTTCTGTTCGCTATCGATTCCTGTCGCTCCTTTTCCGATTTGCATAGCGCAATGTTATCGGCGCAGGTTGGGAATGCAATATATACATCGTCGGCGCGAGCTAGGCGGAGGGAGAGGAGTAGGAATAAAACTGCCGCGACAGAAATAGAGTGAGGGCTCATAAAATAACATTAGCGGTAGACTTGTCGAAAATTTATCGTAAGTCTTTCAATCTGTCAATTTTCTTTACGCAATCTATTGGTGGCGACTAGGCCGCCCGACGTGACTGCGCGCATTCGACCTACCGGGGCGGGAATTGACGAAGCGCGAGGCGCGCATGCTGCGGTAGAAACTTCGCAATTTTCTGCGAATTTTCGGGGAAAATCGGCCAGATTCCGGCTACTCATATATTGCGATCAATATAACTCGCTCTCGTGCAAAGTTCGCATCTTAAGCGCATACTTATGGCAGCCGAAGGGCCTGGCGCAAGCAAATTTCAAGGTCAATCGTTGAATATACAGCTGTAAGTCATTGTTTTATATAGTGTCATACAGTGGTTCATTGTGGGCGTGTATAATGCTCCGTTTTCGCCTAACGGCATGATTTAATTCAGAAAAGCACAAAATCACAATGCTAAGCACAGCAAATATCACGATGCAATTCGGCGCCAAGCCGCTGTTTGAAAACATCTCCGTCAAATTCGGCGATGGCAACCGTTATGGCCTGATCGGCGCCAACGGTTGCGGCAAGTCCACCTTCATGAAAATCCTCGGCGGCGACCTGGAGCCATCGGCGGGCAACGTGATGCTGGACGTGAACGAGCGCCTGGGCAAGCTGCGTCAGGATCAGTTTGCGTTCGAAGACATGCGCGTGCTGGATGTGGTGATGATGGGCCACACCGAGATGTGGGCGGCGATCTCCGAACGCGATGCGATCTACGCCAACCCGGACGCCACCGATGACGACTACATGCGCGCCGCCGACCTGGAAGGCAAGGTCTCCGAGTATGACGGCTACACCGCCGAATCGCGCGCCGGCGAACTGCTGCTGGGCGTCGGCATCAGCATCGACCTGCACCAGGGCCTGATGAGCGCCGTATCGCCGGGCTGGAAACTGCGCGTGCTGCTGGCGCAGGCGCTGTTCTCGAACCCGGACATCCTGCTGCTCGACGAACCGACCAATAACCTGGACATCAACACCATCCGCTGGCTGGAAGATGTGCTCAACGAGCGCAACTCCACCATGATCATCATTTCCCACGATCGCCACTTCCTGAACCAGGTGTGCACCCACGTGGCCGACATGGACTACGGCACGCTGAAGATCTACCCTGGCAATTACGACGACTACATGCTGGCATCGACCCAGGCGCGTAATCAGCAGCTGGCCAACAACGCCAAGGCGAAAGAGAAGGTCGCCGAGCTGCAGGACTTCGTGCGCCGCTTCTCGGCCAACAAGTCCAAGGCCCGCCAGGCCACTTCGCGCGCCAAGATGATCGACAAGATCAAGGTCGAGGACATCAAGCCGTCGTCGCGCGCCTATCCGTTCGTGCGCTTTGAGGGCGAGAAGAAGCTGCACCGCCTGGCAGTGGAAACCGAAGGCCTGAGCAAGAAATACGAGCGCACGCTGTTCAACAACTTCAGCATCATGGTGGAAGCGGGCGAGCGCATTGCCATCATCGGCGCCAACGGCGCCGGTAAAACCACGCTGCTGCGTTGCATCGGCGGCGAGGACGTCACCGGCCTGAGCGCGGACCACGGCACCGTCAAGTGGGCGGAAAACGCCAACGTCGGCTACATGCCGCAGGACCCGACCGAAGATTTCGCCAAAGAGATCACGCTGACCGACTGGATGGGCAAGTGGACCAAGGAAGGCGACGACGATCAGGCCGTGCGCTCGATCCTCGGCCGCCTGCTGTTCGGCGGCGACGAGGTGAAGAAGTCCGTCACCGTGCTGTCTGGCGGTGAAAAAGGCCGCATGATGTACGGTAAGCTGATGCTGGGCCGTCACAACGTGCTGCTGCTGGACGAGCCGACCAACCACATGGACATGGAATCGATCGAGTCGCTCAACATCGCGCTGGACAAATACGCCGGCACGCTGGTCTTCGTATCGCACGACCGTGAATTCGTGTCGTCGCTGGCGAACCGCATCATCGAGATCAAGGAAAATGAAGTCGTCGATTTCCGCGGCGGCTACGAAGACTATCTGACCAGCCAAGGCATCGCTTAAACGATTATGCAAGCCATCGAGATCAAACCCGTCGAGTATGAGCATCCACAAGACGGCGCCAGCTGCGTAGCCCATGCGTGGGCGCGCACGCCAGCGACTTCCAGTGCAGAGCAGCGCGTGGAGCTCAAGGAACGTATCAAGCGCCTGTTGAAGGAAAAGCAGGCGGTGTTGGTGTCGCACTACTATGTGGACGCCGACCTGCAGGATCTGGCCGAGGAAACCGGTGGCTGCGTTTCCGATTCGCTGGAGATGGCGCGCTTTGGCCGCGACCATCCGGCCAAGACGCTGATCGTGGCCGGTGTGCGCTTCATGGGCGAAACCGCCAAGATTCTCAGCCCGGAAAAACGCATCCTGATGCCGGACCTGGACGCTACCTGCTCGCTAGACCTGGGCTGCCCGGCCGATGAATTCACCGCGTACTGCGATGCGCATCCAGACCGCACGGTGGTGGTGTACGCCAACACCAGCGCAGCTGTCAAGGCGCGCGCCGATTGGATGGTGACCTCGTCGATCGGTCTGGATATCGTCAAGCACCTGCACGAGCAGGGCAAGAAGATCCTGTGGGCGCCGGACAAGCATCTGGGCTCCTACATCCAGAAGCAGACCGGCGCCGACATGCTGCTGTGGCAGGGCTCCTGCCTGGTGCACGACGAGTTCAAGGGCATCGAGCTGGATCTGTTGAAGGCGCAGTACCCGGACGCCAAGGTGCTGGTGCACCCGGAGTCGCCGGCCAATGTGGTGGCGCTGGCCGATGTCGTCGGCTCGACCACGCAGATCATCAACGCTGCCGTGGAATCGGACGCCGATACCTTCATCGTCGCCACCGACAACGGCATCCTGCACAAGATGCAGGCCGCCGCGCCCAACAAGCGCTTCATCGTGGCGCCGACCGCCGGCAACAGCGCCACCTGCAAGAGCTGTGCGCACTGCCCGTGGATGGCGATGAACGGCCTGCAGAATCTGGCCGACCTGCTGGAAAATATCGACAGTCCGGCGATCAGCGCAGCCAATGAGGTGTTCGTCGATGCGCAAATTGGCAAGCAGGCGGTGACCTCGATCACCCGCATGCTGGATTTCGCTGCGGCCAAGAAGGCCAAGGTGCAGCCAGGCCCGGATCTGGCGCAAGAAGCACAACTGTTTTCGGGAATCGGCCCTGCATGAGCACTCTGATTAACAAGTTCGCGCCGTTCGACGACGCGTTGAAGTCGGCCTTCGAGGCCAATCTGTTGTCCGCATTGCTGGAAGATGTCGGCAGCGGCGACCTGACCGGCCTGCTGGTGCCGGAAGGCGGCCGCGCCAGGGCGCGCGTGATCGTGCGCGAACAGGCGGTGCTGTGCGGCGCGCCGTGGTTCGAAGGCGTCATGAACTGCATGCAGGCAGGGATTGAAATCGACTGGCAGTATGCGGAAGGCGATCTGATGACGGCCGACAGCGTGGTCTGTACCATCGAAGGTCCGGCGCGCGCGCTGCTGACGGCGGAACGCGGCGCGCTAAATTTCATGCAGCTGCTGTCGGGCGTGGCCACCGCCACCCGCAAGTACGTGGACGTGATCGCCGGCACCCGCGCCGCCATTCTCGATACCCGCAAGACCTTGCCGGGCCTGCGCCTGGCGCAGAAGTATGCGGTACGCGTGGGCGGCGGCCAGAATCAGCGCCTGGCGCTGTACGACGGCATCCTGATCAAGGAGAACCACATCGCGGCCGCGGGCGGCATCACCAACGCGGTGCTGGCGGCCAAGGCGCTGAACAAGGGCGTGTCGATCCAGGTGGAAGTGGAGTCGCTGGATGAATTGAAGGAAGCGCTGGATGCTGGCGCGGTCTCGATCCTGCTGGATAACTTCAGCACCGACATGATGCGCGAAGCGGTGATCATCAACGCCGGCCGCGCGCTGTTGGAGGCTTCCGGCGGCATCAACTTCGACACCGTGCGCGCGATTGCCGAAACGGGCGTCGACCGCATCTCGATCGGCAGCCTGACCAAGGATATCCGGGCCACCGATTATTCTTTGCGCATCGTCGGCTAATCCGCGTAAAATAATCCGCAGGACGCCGGATTTCCGGCACGGGAGACCCGCTTGCGGAAGGCACGTCGGCTTTGTTTGACTGGCTTGGGCGGCATGGCGCTGAGCGCTGTGCCGCTGCTATCATGCGCTCGCCCACCGGCGGTGCGCGAACTGGTGGCCGCCGGCACCCGCAACGAAGGCATCTTCGAACGGAGCGCCAACGGCGAGTTCTCCGGCATGGCGGTCGAGCTGATACGGCTGGTGGCGCAACGCCACAACTATCAGCTGCGGTTCCAGATTTATCCCTGGCGCCGCGCGCTGGAGGTGGTTGCCGGCGGCAAGTCCGACCTGCTGGCGGCGGCATACAAGACGCCTGAACGGCAGCGCGTGATGCGCTACAGCCAGCACGATTTCTTTCGCGATGAAGTGGCGTTCTATGGCCGCAGCCGCGGCGTGCCGGGATGGCAGGGCGACTACGCGCGGCTCGCCGGCCGCCGCATCGCGGTGATCAACGGCTGGAGCTACGGCCCGGCATTCGCCCGCGCCGCGCCGCAATTGCTGATCAGCGTGACCAATACGGTGGAAAACGGCTTGCGCATGCTGGAGCGCGGCCATGTGGAGCTGTTCGCCTCGAACCGGCGCGACACCGAGCCGGTGCTGGACGCGCTGGACCTGCGGGAGCAGGTGACTGCGCTGGCGCCTTTGATCGATACGCTGAGTGCCTTTTTCACCTATCCGCTGGCGCCGCGCTACCCGGAGTTGCCGGCGCAGATGGATCTGTTGTTGACGGAGATGAAGCGGAACGGCGAGCTGCAAAAACTGGCGCTGCGCTACGGCGCTACGCCGCCCTGATCGACTTGCGCATTTTCGCCAGAGGCACTTTTACGTCGCCTTGCAGCGTGATGTCGATCGGCTCGACGATCTCGAAGCCGCAGGCGGTGTACAGCGGCACGCCGGGCATGGTGGCCGCCAGTTCCAGCGTGTGAAAGCCGCCGGCTGCCGCCGCGTCGGTGCAGTGCTGCAGCAGCATGCGGCCCAGGCCCTGGCGCGCCGCCGACGGCTCGACAAAGAAGGCACGGATGCGAGCCGGCTCGGTGGCCGGATCCAGCAGCGGATCGGCGCCTTGCTTGGTGCGGTCGGCGCCGAACAGGGTGCTGCGCTTGCTCCAGCCGCCGCAGGCGGCCAGCCGTCCATCTTTCTCGATGACGAAGTAGGTCTGGTCCGCCACCAGCTGGGTATCCACGCCGAATACGTAACGCGTTACGGCTTGCGCCTGCTCGGGCGTGTAAAAGCCGGCGCTCAGCGCGATGCCGGAACGCGCGATCAGCGCTTCCATCGCCGGAATATCGGCGTGGGTGGCGTGGCGGACCAGGGTCATATCAGCGCCTCACTTGCGCGCCGGCGGCGTCAGAACGGAAGGCAATGCCTTGGCCAGCGTCTCCGGATAATCGCGGCTGAAGTGCAGGCCGCGGCTTTCCCGGCGCAGCAGCGCACTGTTGACGATCAGGCTCGCCACATCGACCAGGTTGCGCAGCTCCAGCAGGTCGTGCGTGACGCGGAAGTTGCGGTAGTACTCGTCGATTTCCTCTTTCAGCAGCGTGATGCGGTGCTGGGCGCGTTCCAGGCGCTTGGTGGTGCGGACGATGCCGACGTAGTTCCACATGAAGCGGCGCAGTTCGTCCCAATTGTGCGAGATGACCACTTCTTCATCGGCGTCTTCGACCCGGCTTTCATCCCAGTCCGGCAGGTAAGGCACTTCGCCTTTTTCCTTGGCGGTGATGTCCAGCGCGCAGGCGCGGCCGATCACCACGCATTCGAGCAGCGAGTTGCTGGCCAGCCGGTTGGCGCCGTGCAGGCCGGTGCAGGCGGTTTCGCCGACCGCGTACAGGCCTGGCAGGTCGGTGCGGCCGTGCATGTCGGTGACCACGCCGCCGCAGGTGTAGTGGGCGGCCGGCACCACCGGAATCGGTTCCCTGGTGATGTCGATGCCCAGTTCCATGCAGCGCGCGTAGATGGTCGGGAAATGCTCGATCAGGAAATCGGCCGGCTTGTGGCTGATGTCCAGGTGGACGTAATCCAAGCCGCGTTTCTTGATCTCGAAGTCGATCGCGCGTGCCACCACGTCGCGCGGCGCCAGCTCGGCGCGCTCGTCGTGCGCCAGCATGAAGCGCTGGCCGGCGGCTGCGCCGGCTTCCGGCGGCAGTTTCAGCAGGCCGCCTTCACCGCGTATCGCCTCGGTGATCAGGAAGGACTTGGCGTACGGGTGGTACAGGCAGGTCGGGTGGAACTGGATGAACTCCATGTTCGACACGCGGCAGCCGGCGCGCCAGGCCATGGCGATGCCGTCGCCGCTGGCGGTGTCCGGATTGGTGGTGTACAGGTACACTTTGCCAGCGCCACCGGTACACATCACCGTGTGTTCCGCTGCAAAGGTGTGCACCTGGCCAGTCCGCTCATCTTGCACGTACAGGCCGTAGCACTTCGGTTGGGCGTGGCCTTTCTTGTTCGGATGTACTTTGTCGGAGGTAATCAGGTCGATTGCGCAATGGTGCTCGAACAGCGTGATGTTCGGATGGGCGCGGACTTTTTCTTCCAGCGTGGTTTGCACCGCGTTGCCGGTGGCGTCGGCGGCGTGGATGATGCGCCGCTGGCTGTGGCCGCCTTCACGGGTCAGGTGGAAGCCCAGTTCCGCCGATTCGTCGCGGGTAAACGGCACGCCTTGCTCGATCAGCCACTCGATCGCTTCGCGGCCGTGTTCGACGATGTAGCGCGTGGCACCCTCGTCACACAGGCCGCCGCCGGCCACCAGGGTGTCGTCGATGTGCTGGGTGTGGCTGTCGCCCGAATCGAGCACGGCGGCGATGCCGCCCTGGGCCCAGTTGCTGGCGCCGTCCTTCAGGGCACGTTTGGAAATAATCGCTACGGTACGCGTCTCTGCCAGATGCAGGGCGACCGACAGACCGGCCAGTCCGCTGCCGACAATTGCAACATCAAATTTCATGATTACGTAGTTACGTGAAGGTAAATGAACCATGACTATAGTCCATTTGTCATAGTTACGTCATAAAAAGCCCTTCTGGCAAGGGGGATTGCGCGGCGGTTGTGGCGCCTCAAAACGGCGGCGCCGGTCTTGCGCATCATGATAGCTCGGACCGGGGAGCGTATCGTGATCAGAATCTTTCATCATTATGTGTCGCGGGTAGCCTTGATGCTGCTCTTGCTGGAGCTGTCGATTCTGCTGGCGGCGGCGCTGGCCAGCGCGCCGCTGTGGCTGTCCGACCACGGCCAACTGTACTGGCCGGCGCTGGCGTTCGCGCTGGTGATGGTGTTCAGCATGGGCACGCTGGGCATGTACCAGCACGACCAGTCGCGCGAGGACATCAAAAGCATCTGCCTGCGCATCATGCCGTCGTTCGTGCTGGGATTCTGCCTGCTGCAACTGTTGGCGGCGCTGTTGCCGGCGATGCGGATCGGGCGCCCGGACAGCATGGTGTTCCTGCTCGGTGGCGGCGCCGTGCTGCTGGCACGCCTGGTGGTGTTCAAGTCGGCACAGTCGAGCATGCTGGAGCAGCGCCTGATTATCGTCGGCGACGGCGTGAAGGCGCGCGAATGCCTGGATCTGGCCGCCAGCAGCGTCGGCTTCCATCCGTTTCGCGTGGTCGGCGTGGTGCCGGTCCAGGGCGAGATGCGCGCGGTGCCTGCGGCCATGCTGCTGCCAGCCGACCTGCCTTTGCTGGCGTTGGCGCGGCGCTATGCGGCCGATGAAATCGTGGTGACCGTCAGCGACCGGCGCAACGGCGCCTTTCCGGTGCGCCAGCTGCTGGAGTGCGCGCTGGGCGGGGTGCCGGTGACCGATGCGGCGACGTTCTTCGAGCGCGAGGCGTGTCAGATCCGGGTCGATTCCTTGCAGCCCAGTTATCTGATTTTTGGCGGCGGCTTCGATCAGAGCGTGCTGCGCGCCACCGTCAAACGGCTGTTCGACCTGGTGGCCAGCGCCGCCATCGGCCTGCTGGCGATGCCGCTGATGTTGGCCGCCGCGCTGGCGATCAAGATTGAGGACGGCGGTCCGGTGTTCTACCGGCAGGAGCGGGTGGGGCGCAGCAACCAGCTGTTCCAGGTGCTGAAATTCCGCAGCATGCGGCAGGATGCGGAGCGCAACGGCCTGCCGCAATGGGCGGAGCAGGACGATCCGCGCGTGACGGCGGTGGGGCGCTGGATACGCAAGCTGCGCATCGACGAACTGCCGCAGATGCTGAATGTGTTCAAGGGGGAGATGAGTTTTGTCGGACCGCGGCCGGAGCGGGCGTATTTCGTCGAGCAGCTGTGCGAGCAGATCGCGTACTACAACGTCCGGCATGGCATCAAGCCCGGCATCACCGGCCTGGCCCAGGTGCGCTACCGCTACGGCGCGTCGGTGGAGGATGCGCTGCAAAATCTGCTGGCGGCCATGGCCGCCAGGCCGGCGGCGCTGAATCAGGTGTACAACGTGGCGTTGAACGCCCGCACCAGCCTCAACGAGTTATATCTGCTGTTGCACGAGCTGCTGGTGGCGCGCCATCCGCACCTGCGCGACTACCAGCCGCAGTACGCGCCATTCCGGCGCGGCGACGTGCGCCATTCGCAGGCCGACATCAGCAAGGCCATGAACCTGCTGGGGTATATGCCCACGCACGACCTGCGGCGCGGGCTGCGCCAGGCATTGCGCTGGTACGAGGAGCATCTGGCGGTCTGAGCGCGGGGCGACAGACTCAGTCGTGGCGGTCCCACGGCGGCGTGCCGGCCAGCTCGTGCACCAGGAAATCGATCATCGCCCGCACCTTGGCGCTCAGATGCCGGCGGCTCGGATACACCGCCAGCACATCCATGTCCGGCAGGTGGTAGTCCGGCAGCACGCGCTGCAGGCGGCCGGCGCGCAGGTCGTCGCCGATCAGAAAGGTCGGCTGCCAGATGACGCCCAGCCCGCCCAGTGCGGCCGCGCGCGCGGTGTCGCCGTTATTGGTATGCATCACGCACGGCATCTTGACCGTGTGCACCTGGCCGCCGGCGTCGAGGATGGCCCAGTCGTCGGCGTTGACGGCGTAGCTGTAGCCGATGCCGTCGTGTTGCAGCAGTTCGGCCGGCGTCTGCGGCATGCCGCGCCGTTGCAGATAATCGGGCGAGGCGCACAGCACATTGCGCGAGGTGGCCAGTTTGCGCGCCACATGCGACGCCGAGCCGGCGCGCGAAATGCGCACCGCCATGTCGTAGCCTTCCTCGACGATGTCCACCACGCGGTCAATCAGCGACACTTCCAGCCGCACGTCCGGGTACTGCCGCATGAATTTCGCCCACAGCGGCGCCAAGTGCAGCACGCCGAAGCTGAGCGGGGCGTTGAGGCGCAGCACGCCATGCGGCTGCAAGGTCGCCGCCGATACGATCGCCTCGGCCTCGGCCACATCGTCCAGGATGGATCGGGCGCGCTCGAACAGCGCCTCGCCGCTGGAAGTCAGCGACATGCGGCGCGAGCTGCGGTTCAGCAGCCGGGTTTGCAGGTGCGCTTCCAGGTCGCTGATATAGCGGGTGACATTGGCAGGCGAGGTGTTCAGCGCCTCGGCGGCACGGGCGAAGCCGTCGCGCTTGACGACCTCGACGAAGACTTCCAGCGCACGCAGGCGATCCATGCATCACTCCAAAAGAAAAAAGCCGCAGCACCGTGCGAGGTGGGCGGCTTGCTCGTTTAACGCGTTTGCAACTCAGCGGGCGAGGTAGTTGGCGGTGGCCGCTTCCTTGATCACGCGGCCGGCGCTTAAGGCGCTGCTGCTGCTCATCGCCGTGCCTTCACGTTCCATGCCGACCAGGCCGACAGCGGCCTGCGCATCGCCGGCGCTGGCGGCGCGTTCGAACAGTTGCAGGGCCTCGCGGCGTTTGTCCGGATTGGACAGATAGCGCAGCGCCAGCTCCCGCTGCGCCACCGGCGAGCCCTGGTCCGCCCATTCCTGCAGCCGGCGCTCGGCGGCCGGCTGGCCGCCCGGGCCGATTTGCATGGCGGCGGCTTCAATCACCATCGAAGAGGGGATGGCGTCTTCTTGAGCCTGGCAGGCTATCAGAGCGCCGACACTCACCAGCAGCGACGATATCAATACACCAGACTTGTTGAATAATTCCATAAATTAAATACCCTAGATTTAAGCCGCCATATTCGTGCAGGCGGTTCTCGATGCAATGCACCATTATACTTGCATTTCGGCAAATTGTTGCTTGCGCAATACATTACAAATGAAGTTTAACCGTCCAGATGCCCTAACTTCCCTGCCAGCGCGGGGTTGTTAATGCAACTCTGGCGATATTAGCATGAAGATTTTTGGCAACTCATACAGAGATGGCAAATGTGGGTAACAATTGTAACCATTCGTTATTATATGAAATCCGGCGCGCGCGCGGCGCTCTGCTGTGCGATGCAGCAAAGCGGCTACTTCATAAATCGTGAAGCATGGCGGCGCCGTGACTCAGGCGGCGGGATGGGGATGGCGTTGCAGCCAGTCGTCGGCGTGGCGTAACACCAACTGATATTCGGATTCCAGCGCGGCAAACAGAGGAGGGATGAGGTCGCTGTGACGATCGCCAATCGCCTGTTCCAGCTTCAGCGAGGCGCTGACCAGGCGCTTGGCGCCCAGCGCGCCGATGGAGCCGCGCAAGCTGTGGAAGATCTTGCCGGCGTCCGTCAGCCGGTCTTCGCGCAGCGCGGCGCCGGCCTGTTCAAACGGCGCCATGCCGGGGGCGCAGGCATCGCGCACGATCTTGGCGACCACGCTCAAGGCCTTGTCGTCATTGCCCATGTACTTCACCAGCGTATCGACCGAGAAGATGCTTTCTTCACTCATGCAGAACTCCCTGACAGCTTGTCTTTATCCTATCACATGCAATGGCGGCTCACTGTTGGCCATCGTGAAAATGCTGTGACAAGGTCTGCAACGGCACCGACGGCGCGGCTGGCGCGGCGACACCGGATGGCGGCGCCACCCTGACTGGCTTGCTGCTAGTGTTGGCGGAATGCAACACATTGCCCGGCGTTTCCGGTGCGGCGTTCCACAGCGGCGCTTCGAGTCCTTCGAAAACGCTCTTCAACTGCTGGCCCCAGGTGTTGCGAATCATCTGGAAATACTCGTTGCGGTCATCAATTGTTACAAAATGACTGACCGCCAGCTTGTCGCTTTCATACACCAGCAGGTCCAGCGGCAGGCCCACCGAGACATTCGAGCGCAGCGTCGAATCCATGGAAATCAGCGCGCACTTGGCGGCATCGTCGAGCGAGGTGGCCGGACTGACCACGCGGTCGATGATCGGCTTGCCATATTTGGCCTCGCCGATCTGGAAATAGGTGTTTTCGTCGTGTGATTCGATGAAATTCCCGGCCGAGTAAATCTGGAACAAGCGGCAGCGCTCGCCCTTGATCTGGCCGCCAAAGATGATGCTGACATTGAATTCTATGCCGAATTCCGCCAGCGTCTTGGCGTCGCGTTCATGCACGTGACGCACCGCTTCGCCCAGGATGCGCGCCGCCTCATACATATTCGGCGCGCTCCAGATGCTGTGGCCGTCCTGGGTCTTGAGCTCCGTCACCATCTGGCGAATCGATTGCGAAATCGATAAATTGCCCGCCGTCATCATCACCATGGTGCGGTCGCCGGGTAGTTCAAACACGCTCATCTTGCGGAATGTACCGACCTGGTCCACGCCCGCATTGGTACGCGAATCGGATAAAAACACCAGCCCGGCATTCAGGCGCATGCCCACACAATAGGTCATCGTTGCAAATTCTTGATTGGAAGTATCGTTATTTTACACCGCTCACTGCGGCACGATCTGTACGTCCACGCTCAGAGACTCGGTGCCGCCGCCGCGCCGCATGCCGCGCACCGGCGCCGCGCCGTCATAATCGCGGCCGATGGCCAGGCGGCAATAGGCATCCGTCATCTGCCGCGCGTGGGTGACATCGATGCTGACCCAGCCGGTGTAGTCGCGGTCCTCGACCCAGGCATCGACCCAGGCGTGGCTGGCGGCGTGGCCGGTGTTGCCCGGATCGATGTAGCCGGACACATAGCGGGCCGGTATGCCATGCGCATGGCAGCAGGCCAGGAACAGGTGCGCGTGGTCCTGGCACACGCCTTGGCCGAGGGCCAGCGCGTCGCTGGCGGTGGTGGACACCGCTGTCGCACCGCTTTGATACCGGACCGCACCAAAAATGTGCTCCGCCAGGCACATCAGATCGCGGGTCATGGCCTTGCCGTCCGGCAAGCAGGACGCGGCCAGTTCCAGGATGCCGGGCGTGGCCGCCGTCAGCCGGGTCGGCACGGTGAAGATCAGCGGCGACAGCGCGTCGCTGACGATGCGGCCGCGTTCCGGCGCCACCGTTTCCACCAGGCCGCTGGCGACGATCGCCAGCGTCTGATGCGGCACGCTCATGGTCATAGTGTGCGACTGGTTGCCGTAGGCGTCGGCATAGGCGTGCACATGGCCGGGGGTGGACAGGTTCCATGCCAGCACATGCTGCTGCGGCTCCACCCGCGGCGTCAGGTGCAGCTGCTGGATGGTGTAGGCCAGCGGCAGGGTGTAGGTGTAGCGGGTTTCGTGCCGTATGGTCAATCGCATGGGGAACCTTTCGCTTATGCCGCCAGCGGCACCAGGAAATCGCGGCTGACGCGGTTGCCCAGTTCGTAGATGTCGGCCAGGAAGCGGGTCAGCGTGTCGTGCAGGCCGTCCGCCAGGATGTCGTCGATTTTGGCGAACTGCAGCTCGGCGCGCAGCCGGCCGGCGAAGCGTTCGGTATCGGCGGAAACGTCGTTGCGTACCTCGTGCAGGTTCTGCACCACCTCGTCCATGCAGGCCAGCAGCGAGCGCGGCATGTCGGCGCGCAGCATCAGCAGCTCGGCGATGCGCGCCGGCGTGATGACGTCGCGGTACACCTTGCGGTAGATTTCGAAGCCAGACACCGAGCGCAGCATCGCACCCCAGTAATAGAAGTCGCGCTGGCTCATGTTCTCGCCGTTCTCGGTCGCGCCGCCGTGGTATTTGACGTCGAGGATGCGGGCGGTGTTGTCGGCCCGCTCCAGGAAGGTGCCGAGGCGGATGAAATGCACCGCCTCGTCGCGCAGCATGGTGCCCAACGTCACGCCGCGCGACAGGTGTGAGCGGTACTTGACCCATTCGAAGAACTTGCTGGGGTCGGTTTCCAGCCAGTCGCTCTTGAGGCGGCGCTGCATGTCGAGCCAGGTCTGGTTCTGGATCTCCCATACTTCGGTGGTCAGCGTGCCGCGCACCGCGCGGGCGTTTTCGCGCGCCTGCGTCAGGCAGGCGACGATCGACGACGAATTGTCCGGATCGCGCACCATGAAATCGATGACCTCGCGCCCTTCCAGCGACTGGTATTTCTGATTGAATGCGTACTGTAGCTCGGAGATGCCGAGCAGGGCGCGCCAGCCCTGGGCGTTTTCCTCGTCGGTCTGCGGCAGCATCGAGGTTTGCACGTTGACGTCCAGCATGCGGGCGGTGTTTTCGGCGCGCTCGGTGTAGCGCGCCATCCAGAACAGATGGTCGGCGGTTCGGCTCAGCATGATTATTTCTCCAGTATCCAGGTATCTTTGGTGCCGCCGCCTTGCGACGAATTGACGACCAGCGAGCCTTCCTGCAAGGCCACGCGGGTCAGGCCGCCCGGCACCATGGAAATGGTCTTGCCGGACAGCACGAATGGCCGCAGGTCGATATGGCGCGGCGCGATGCCGCTCTCGACATAGGTCGGGCAGGCCGACAGGGCCAGCGTCGGCTGGGCGATATAGCCGTCCGGCCTGGCCAGCAGGCGCTGGCGGAAGTCTTCAATCTGCGCCTTGGTCGAGGCCGGCCCGACCAGCATGCCGTAGCCGCCGGCGCCGTGGACTTCCTTGACCACCAGCTCCGGCAGGTTGGCCAGCGTGTAGTCCAGATCCTCCTTTTTACGGCACTGGTAGGTCGGCACATTGTTCAGCACCGGTTCTTCGGACAGGTAGAACCTGATCATGTCCGGCACATAGGGATAAATCGACTTGTCGTCGGCGACGCCGGTGCCGATCGCGTTGGCCAGCGTGACGCGGCCGGCGCGGTACACCGACAGCAGTCCCGGCACGCCGAGCGACGAATCCGGCCGGAACGCCAGCGGATCGAGGAAATCGTCGTCCAGCCGGCGATAAATCACGTCGACCCGCTTCGGCCCGCGCGTGGTGCGCATGAACACCGTGTTGTCGCTGACGAACAAATCCTTGCCCTCGACCAGCTCCACCCCCATCTGCTGGGCCAGGAAGGCGTGCTCGAAGTAGGCCGAGTTGTACATGCCCGGCGTCATTACCACCACGGTCGGGTCGGTGATGCCCATCGGCGCCACCGAGCGCAGATTGTCCAGCAGCATGTAGGGATAATGGTCGACCGGCGCGATCTTGTTACGGGCAAACAGCTCCGGGAACAGCCGCATCATCATCTTGCGGTCTTCCAGCATGTAGGAGACGCCGGACGGCACCCGCAGATTATCTTCCAGCACATAGAACTCGCCCTGGCCGGCGCGCACGATATCCACCCCGGCGATATGGGCGTAGATGTCAGACACCACGTTAATGCCTTGCATCTCCGGCCGGTACTGCGCGTTCTGGTAGATTTGCGCGGCGGGGATGATGCCGGCCTTGATGATGTTCTGCTCGTGGTAAATGTCGTGGATGAACATATTCAGCGCCTTGACGCGCTGGACCAGCCCGGTCTGTAACTGCTTCCACTCGGCCGCCGGAATGATGCGCGGGATGGTATCGAACGGAATCAGGCGCTCGGTGCCGGCATCGTCGCCGTAGACGGCAAAGGTGATACCGACGCGGCGGAAGGTCAGATCGGCCTCGGCGCGCTTGCGCTCGATGGTTTCGGCGGACTGGCGCTGCAGCCAGCCGCAAAACTCGCGGTAGTGCTCCCGGACTTCGGTACTGGCGCTGTGGGCCAGACCGTCTGCGGTCATTTCATTGAAGAATTTTGGCATATCGAACATTCCCAGTTTGGCACGCTTACTCTTATATCAAGAAGCGTGCCAGTGGTAATGCCCGATTTTGGTGCGTCGCGCCAGGACCGGCCCGGCGCGACGCCGGACTTAGAAGTTGCCGGTGCTGCCAGGGCCGCTGGTGGTGCGGTTGTAGCCCGGATCGCTCTGCAGGCTGCCGGAGCCGGCACCCATCACGCTGCCGCTGGAGGTCACGCCACCGGCGATGTTCTGCTGGGTGCCGTAGAAGTCGTGCATCTGGGTGTTGAACTCGGCGCTGGCCATGTCCGGCCAGTTGTCCTTGTCAAAGCCAGGGGCGTTTTTCAGGTGATCCTTGGAGACGTCCAGCAGGAAGCGCTTGTTGACGGTGTCCAGTTGCAGCGCCTGCCAAGGTACGGCGAACAGCTTATCGCCCATGCCCAGCCAGCCGCCGAACGACAGCACGGCGTAGGCGACCTGGCCGCTGCGGGTGTCCAGCATGATTTCTTTGATGTCGCCCAGATCTTCATCCTGGCGGTTGTACACGTCTTCGCCGATCAGGGTGTCGGCGCCCATCAGGCGAGGGCCCGGGCCAGTATTGTCATCGTCGACATAGTTGTCGCTGCGATAAATGCCGTAAGTGTCGCGGTCGAGGTAGCTCATAATGGTCTCCTGGTGGTGGTTGACAAGGTCCCGCGCCCAACGACGCGGTGACAGGCATAATGATGCCGGCGAGCCGACAGTTGAGGTATAGGTGCGCGTGCGGTGTGGGTGTAGGACGGCGGCTTAGTTCTCTGAGAACCTAGTGGTACACTGTCGCCCTCGTGAACTGGAAGGATGTGTATGGCAGCACCACAGGAACTCCGCGCCGGCGCGCTGCAATGCCTGACCGAGTGTCAGCCGGCGGCCAAGGTGGCGGCGGTGTATGCGCTGGCGGCGGCAGCGGCGCAAGGCGCGTGCCTGCCGGACGCGCGCGCCGCGCTGGCTTCGTCGGCGGCGATTCCCGGCCGCCCGGAGCAGCCGCAGCTGGTACCGCCGCTGCAGGTCGGCCGCCGCGCGATGAACACGCCGGAAGGGCGGGCGATGCTGATCCACGCGCTGGCGCATATCGAATTCAACGCCATCAACCTGGCGCTGGACGCCATCTGGCGCTTTCCCGGCCTGCCGGCCGGCTATTACACCGACTGGTTGCAAGTGGCCAAAGAAGAGGCCTATCACTACTCGCTGCTGCAACAGCACCTGCAAACACTAGGCTACGGCTACGGCGATTTCCTCGCTCACGACAGCCTGTGGGAGATGGTCGAGAAGACCAGCGACGACGTGCTGGCGCGCATGGCGCTGGTGCCGCGCACGCTAGAAGCGCGCGGCCTGGACGCCAATCCGCCGCTGCGCGCCAAGCTGTTTCAGGCCGGCGACAAGGAGGCTGCGGCGATCCTGGACATCATCCTGCGCGACGAAATCGGCCACGTGGAAATCGGCAACCGCTGGTACGGGTACCTGTGCCGCCAGCGCGGCCTGGAGCTGATTCCGGCATATGCCGAACTGGCCCGCCAGTACAACGCGCCGACGCCGCGCGGCCCGTTCAACCTGGAAGCGCGCCGCCAGGCAGGTTTTACCGACGAAGAACTGCGCGCGCTGCAGCCGCAATAAGCAAGCAGATTGATATGGCGCAGGGTAGCGCAAAGACAAGCTTCGCCGATAGTCGGCTCACACGCCGACCGTCTCCTTCGGCGCCGCCATCTGTCTGCGCTTGGCCGCATCGGCGGCCGCGTTCAGATCCGGCGGGAAGTCGTCTACATGTACCGACAGGTCGGTGTAGCGAGCGAAATCGGCCATGGCGCGACGTTCTTCCGGCGTTACCAGGCCTTGCGCGGCGGCGTTGGCGATCCAGCCCTCCATCGCCGGCAGGTTTTGCGGCACCGGAGGCAGCTTGCCTTCCTTGATGGCCGGTTTCAGACGGTGCTCGATGCTGTCGACGAACGCCAGCAGGCCTAATGCCAGCTCGCCACAGGCGACCGGATCGCGCAGGTCGTCGGCCAGGAAACTGCCGGCCAGCAGCCGCTCGCGGGCGCCATTATGGGTTTGCATGGCAGTGGCGATCTGCGCCCCGAGCTGGTCCGACGGCGCCGAGTACGGCAGGCCCAGCGGGAAGGCCAGCACGCGCGCCAGCACGGCCGCGACACGGCTCGGGAAGTTGGCCAGCACGCCGTCCAGCGCTTGCTGCGCCTGGCACAGCGCGTCGCGCACCGACCAGTGCACATAGGCGGCATCCTGTTCCTGGCGGCCCTCATCCTCGAAGCGTTTCAGCGTGGCGCTGATCAGGTACAGCATCGACAGCGCATCGCCCAGGCGCGACGAGATGCGCTCGCGCCGCTTCAAGTCGCCGCCCAGCGTGAACATCGACAGGTCGGTCATCAGCGCGAACACAGTCGACAGGCGGCCGACGGCGCGGTAGTAGCGGCGCATCTCGGGCGCGGCCTTGCGCGGCGACGGCGCGGTCAAGCCGCCGGTCAGGCTGTACCACAGCGCGCGCATGGCGTTGCCGATGGTGAAGCGCATGTGGCCGAAGAATGCCGCATCAAAGTCGTGCAGGCCGCGCTGCTGGTCGCTGTCCGCAGTGGAACGCATTTCTTTCAGCACGTAGGGATGGGCGCGAATCGCGCCCTGGCCGAAGATAATCAGGCAGCGGGTGAGGATGTTGGCGCCTTCGACCGTGATGGCGATCGGAATCTGCTGATAGGCGCGGGCCAGGAAGTTGGACGGTCCCATGCAAATGCCTTTGCCGCCCAGGATATCCATGCCGTCGTTGACCACCTCGCGGCCGCGCTCGGTCACATGGTATTTGGCGATGGCCGAGATCACCGCCGGCTTTTCGCCCAGGTCGACCGCCAGCGCCGACAGGCGGCGCGTCGCATCCATCATGTACAGGTTGGCGCCCATGCGCGCCAGCGCTTCCTGCACGCCCTCGAATTTGCCGATGGCGGTGTTGAACTGACGGCGGATGGCGCAATACGCGCTGGTGCCGCGCACCGCCAGCTTGGCGGTGCCGACGCTGGCCGACGGCAGCGAGATGGCGCGGCCGGCCGCCAGGCATTCCATCAGCATGCGCCAGCCTTTGCCGATCTGCTGCGGGCCGCCGATGATCCATTCCATCGGAATGAAAACGTCCTTGCCGCTGGTCGGGCCATTCTGGAACACGGCGTTCAGCGGCCAGTGGCGGCGGCCGATCACCACGCCGGGATGATCGGCCGGAATCAGCGCGCAAGTGATGCCGGGCTTGACGTCCGCTGGCAGCAAGCCGTCCGGGTCTTCGACGCGGAAGGCCAGACCGAGCAGGGTGGCGATCGGCCCCAGCGTGATGTAGCGCTTGTTCCAGCTGATACGCAGGCCCAGCGTCTCGCGGCCTTCATACCGGCCCAGGCAGACAACGCCGGTGTCCGGAATCGCGGCCGCGTCCGAACCGGCGTAGGGGCTGGTCAGCGCGAAGCAGGGGATTTCCTCGCCTTTGGCCAGGCGCGGCAGGTAGTAGTCTTTTTGCTGGTCGGTGCCGTAGTGCAGCAGCAGTTCGGCCGGTCCTAGCGAGTTGGGCACCATCACCTGCACCGCCAGCGCCGAGCAACGTGTCGACAGCGCCATCACCACCTGCGAATGCATATAAGCCGAGAAGGCCTTGCCGCCATAGTGTTTGGGAATAATCATGCCGAGGAAGCCCTTGTCGCGCGCGAACTGCCAGGCGGCGGCGGGCAGGCCTTGCCACACCTGGGTGGCCTCCCAGTCGTCCACCAGTTCGCACAGCTGGCGCACTTCATTGTCCATGAAGGCCTGCTCTTCGGTGCTCAGTGCCGGATGGCGCAATTGCAGGAATTTCTTCCAGTCCGGCTTGCCGGAAAACAGATCGGCGTCCCACCAAGTTGTGCCGGCCTCCAGCGCGTCGCGCTCGGTGTCGGACATCGGCGGCAGGATGCGCTTGAACAGCGCATAAATAGCTGGGGTAATCCAGCGGCGGCGCAGCGATGCTACGGCGAAAACAATAATAATGGCGGCCAACACGGCCAAAGCTATCCATAGGAACATGACGCTCTCCTTGCAGTTTGATCGGACGATAACGCGAGGCGCGCACGATTACTGTGCGCTTGCGCTCATAGCGAAAACATGTGCTAGGATCGAAAACATGCTAAATCGACTATTTCGTTTCTTCACCCGGCCATCGGACAAAGCAAGCGAGGAGCAACAGGTGAGCGACGACGAACAGCAAGACATGGCCGTCAACGCAGCAGCGCTGGCGGACTTTGTCCGACTGGTGAGCCGCCACCTGGGCGAGGAAAAATCCGAGGAGCTGGTGGAGGAAGTGCTGGTTTCGCAAGAGGAGCCGCTGTACGCCTTGAAGGAAGCGGGATACGGCGATGACGGACTGCGCGTGGTGATCGGCGTCGATTGGAAGGCCTACGACGAAATCGACTGGCAGGTCGATTTGCTGCTCGTCACCCGTGGCATCGCCGAACGCTGGGAGTGGCAAATGCCGGACGACGAAAGCAAATGGACGGTGATGACTGCGCTGAAGGCGCTGCAACACTGGCTGCAGCAGCGCGGCCTGACGCTGCTGCACATCGACTCCGGCGGCGACGACTACCACTGCCTCATCATCGAGCCGGGGCTGGTCGCGCAAGCCGTCTCGCTCGGCGCCGATGCCTGCATCGATGTATCGTCGCACCAGGAATTCCTGATCCGCCAGCGCGACGAAGACGCCGAGGTCTGAGCCGCGCTGCGGGCGCCGGTTCAGTCCAGCTTCAACGCCCTGGCCACATCCTCCCAGGCCACATACTTGAAGTTCTGCGGGCCATCCGGCAGGCGTTTGTAGCCGTCCTGAATCACCAGCATGCCCTTGCTGTACGGGCCGCCGAAGTTGGCGGAGCTGACTTCCAAGCCATCGGTCTCGGACGTGCCGTCGATGCCGGCGGCCAGGTTGTAGCCGACGCGGAAACTGCCGCGCACCTTGTACGGCGCCTTTGCGTCCAGCACCAGATAGCTGTTGTCGCCCTGGCTCGACACCACCAGATAATCCGCCTTGTCGCCATGATAGATGCCCATGCCTTCGACATCGGCCACCAGTTGCGGGCCGACCGGCATGATCATGCTGAGCTTGGCCGGAGCATCTCCCCTGGCCGACACAGTCCACACGCCGCGCCGCTCTTCGCCCAGGAACAGGCGGTCGTTGCGGTCGTCCACCACGCAGCCTTCCGGTTGCGTGTCGACTTTAAGACGGCGCAGCAGCTTGCCGCTGATGGCGTTGCCGTCGGCTTCGACGCGGTATTGCAGGAAGGTGCCGTCCTTGTCATTGATGAATGCTTCCAGGCCGCCGTCCGCCGGGCGGTACAAGCACATGCCGTAGATATTCTTCAGGCCGGTGGCAAACGAGCCGGCGGTGCTCACCTTGCCTTGCGCATCGATGGCAAACAGCATGACGCTGTTTTCATCGCGCTGCGTCGCCACTGCCAGATCCATCTTGCGCCCGCCGACGCTCACGTCCTGGCGCACGTCGACATTGTTGAGGCGGCCGACTTCCAGCAGTTGCAATTGCTTGCCCTGCAGGTCGTAGACCAGCAGGCCCTGCTTCTTGTTGGTGCCCAGGATGCGCGCGCCGGCCGGATCGGCAGGGTTGCGCCAGATGGCAGGGTCGTCCGCCGCGTCGCCCTGGCGGGCCACCGGTTCCGTCTGCGCGCGCGCCATGACGATGGCCTTGCCATCGGCGGCCGCAGTCACGCCCGTCCATGCCGGCGAGCGCAGCTGCCAGCCGCCGGCGTCTTCACCGCCGACCACGAGTTGCAGCTTGCCGTCGGCGGCGACGCTGGAAGTCAGCTGTTCCGCGCCTTTGAAACCGGTGTCGGTGGCGGAAACGGTGTTCCATTTGCCGCCATCGCGGCGCAGCAGGTGCAACTGCTTGCCTTTGGCGTCCAGCAGCGCGACACCGCCTGGCAGCACGGTCAGCGCACCAGCGCCTTTTTCCAGCGTGCCGTATGGCCGTTTCAGCAGCACCGCCTCGCGGCTGGGCACACCTTCGGCGTCGGCATTGTAGGCCCACAGGCCCGCGCTTTCCTCGCTGACCAGCAACTGGTGCGCGCTGTCGTCGGCACGGCAGTGCTTGCTGTGCGGCGGCAGGGCCAGCTTGCGGACCTGCAGGCGTTGATCACCGTGCATTACCCATTGCTCGGCCTGGCCGTCCTTGGCGATCAGGTACAAATGGTCGAGCTGTTGCGCGTCGCGGTACAGGCAGGCGGACTCGATGCCGAACGCCGGCGCCGGGAAGGGCGCTTGCGCGCTCAGCGTGCCGGCCTGAACATCCACCAGTACCGGAAGCGCCTGTTCCTTGTTGGCGTCGATGATCACCGCCAGCACATTGTGCCCAAGCGGACGCGTGTCAAGATGCCTGGCGCGCACCGCCAGTTGCGCGCGCTGCTTGCCGTTGGCGTCCAGCAGACGCAGCGCCGTCCTGTCGATGCTGAGCCAGCCACCGCCGGGCAGCGCGGCCAGTTCATGCGCCTGCGCGGTCAGGCCGGGCAGGACCGGCGCGGCCGAAGCGGTGGCCGCCAGCGCGGCAAGGATGACGCTGGTGATAACAGACTTCTTCATCAGAACAGGCTCACTTTCAGGCTCAGTTTGTAGGTGCGGCCATATTGCTCGTACTGGGCGTTGTACGCCTTGCTGCCGAGGTAGGTGTAATACTTCTCGTTGTTCAGGTTGGCGGCTTCAAAGTTCAGTTGCAGCTGCTTGTTGATCTGGTACGAAGCCGAGAAATCGACCTGCTTTTGCGTGTCGACGATGCGGTCCTGCTGGCTGTCGAGGATATCGTCGCCCAGTTCCAGCAGGTAGGGTGACTTGTAGTTGACCGCAACGCGCATGCTCAGCGGACCGTCTTCGTAGCCCAGCATCAGGTTCATCACACGGTCCGACTGCCCCGGCAGGTTGATGCTGCGCGAACGCATGCGCCTGGCGTCGGTGTCGTAGCGGGCGATATTCGCATCCGAGCGGGTAATGCTGCCGTTGGCGCCGACGATCAGGTGGTTGAACGGCGCCGGCAGCATGCGCAGCGGCTGGGTGTACGACAATTCGATACCTTTGACGCTGGCCTGATCGCCGTTGGCGTAAGTAATCGCCGAGGTGTAATCAGCCCACGCGCCGCTGCCGGCCAGGTTGGTGGTGTAGGTGAAGTTCTTGATATCTTTGTGGAAAATATACGCCGACACCGCGCCGTCTTCGCCCAGCACGCGCTCGATGCCGAGGTCGAGGTTGGTTGATTTCAGCGGCGCCAGGTCGGGATTGCCGATGGTGGCTTCGGTATCGCTGGCCTGGCTGATGCCCGGTTTCAGCTGGTCGAAGTTGGCGCGGACCACCGAATGCGTCCAGGCGGCGCGCACGCTGGTCTTGCCGTCCAGGTCATAGCGGGCTTGCAGCGTCGGCAGCCAGTTGTTGTACGAACGCTTGCGGCTGACGGCGGCGATGGTTGCTGCTTCCTCGTTGATGTTGTTGCCGGCCGCTTCAAAGCGGGTGCGTTCAACGCGCACGCCGGCCAGCAGGTGCCAGGCATCGACATCGTAGCTGTGTTGCAGGTAGGCGGCGTCGATGTCTTCCTGCAGGCGGTAGTCGTCCACGGTGGAATCGACCAGCACGCGCGCATCTTTGCGGCTCAGGCCGGCCACCAGCTGGCGTATCGCGGCCGGATTCAGCGCCTTGCCGATACGGCCCAGCTTGTAATCCAGCTCGTTGCCGGTGATGTAATCGCTCAGTGCCGTGCTGGCGCTGCCGATCTGCTTGCTGTCGTAGGCCCAGGCTTCGGTATCGCTGTCCTTTTCGCGGCGGCTCAGCTTGGCGCCGAACTTGAACTTGCCGCTGCCTTCGCCGATGTCGTATTTGCGGCCCAGGTCGAAGCGCAGGTGGTGTTCCTTGTCCTCGGCATAGCTCTGCTTCAGACCCAAGGAGTTCAGCTTGTAGTTGGCGGCGTCATACAGGCCATCGGGGCCGGTCAGGCGCGGCACCTGCGTATCGACGAAGCCGACATTGTTGAAATTGCTCTTGCCACGGAAGCGGGCGTCGTTGATCGATTCCGGCGCGTCATCCTTGGCCTTGCTCATGCCGCCGGAGACTTCCAGCTTCCAGCGATCCCATTTCTGTTCGGTGCCGGCCACGACCGAGCTGATGGTCTGTGTGTACTTGCGCTGGCGCAGACGGCGTTCGCCGCGCGCGGAGGCGGTCGCGCCCACAGCCAGCCCGTCGCCGCTGATGTTGCTGATGGTCAGGCGATCGCGCACTTCGTCGTCGCTGAAGTCGCTGATGAAGCTGTGCAGGAAGTATTTACTGTGCTCGTCAGCGCGGTAGTCCAGGTTCAGTGCGGCGGCGCGGCGTTCGCGGGTCGGCAGGTAGTCGCGCAGTTCAACGCCGGTCAGCTTGCCGTTTTCCCAGGCGCCGCCGGTTTCCACGTTATCCGAACCGAATTCGCGTTTTTCGAAGCTCAGGCCGCCGGCCACGCCCAGTTTGCCGTCGAGGAAGCGGTCGGCGAACAGCACGCTGGCATTCGGACTGGTCTTGCCGATGTTCTGGTCGCGGCTGGCGCCGATCGAACCCGACAACAGTTTGCCCGGCAGGTCGAAGGCGGACAGGGTTTTCACTTCCACCGTGCCGCCCAGCGAGTTGGCGTCCTGGTCCGGCGTCAGCGTCTTGCTGACTTCCAGCGAGCGGATCAAACCGGCTGGCAGCACGTCCAGCGCCACGGCGCGGCGGCCGGCTTCCGGCGACGGCACCAGCGCGCCATTGATGGTGACGGCGTTCAGGTCCGGACCCAGGCCGCGCACACTGACGTAGCGGCCTTCGCCCTGGTCGCGCTGCACCGACACGCCCGGCAGACGCGCCAGCGCCTCGGCGGCGTTTTTATCTGGCAGTCCGCCGATGTCGTCGCTGCTGATGACGCTGACGATGTTGTCGGCTTTTTCCTGGGAGGCGATGGCGTTGCGCAGGCTGGCGCGCTGGCCGCTGACCACCACGCTGTTGGCGCTGGCGGCCAGCGCGGCGGCGGCATTGCCGCTATCGGTCTGGGCGCCGGTCTGTGCGGCGGCATGCGTGCTGCCGGCCAGCATGGCCAGCACGCCGATGGTCAACGCCGACAGGCGTGGAGTCGAATTCTTGTGTGCAGTCGTTTTCATGGGTTACCGTGAGTAGAAGAGAGAACCGGGCGGATTCTAGGTAGTCAATATTTCAATTGCATGACAGGCAAGGATGGCCGAGCGCCGTAGCCGCCGGGGCAGCGTGCAAATGAGCTTGAATGACCTGCGCCGTCGCTGCGCGCGGCTGGTGCGGGCAGCCGCTTGCGCTGATCGCGACCGTATTGGTGAGCTGTTTGCACCCGTCCGGCAGCAAGTGTTGGAAATTCGCCAATGTGTTCTTTTGTCACAGCGCGGTCATAAATGGCGGCTATGCTGCGCCCGCACTCACACCGCCCGGCGCCTACCTCTATGCTGCAATTACACCGCTTTACGTTGATCGTGTCCGGCCTGGCCCTGGTCGCCTGCGTGTTCCTGTATTCCACGCTGGGGATCGCCAAGCCTTTCGACCTGTGGAAATGGACCGACATCGTCAGCGAAGGCGGCACCGCTGTCATGGCCGGCAGCTGGGTATTGTTCACGCTGAGCAGCCGTCCTGGCGGGCTGGTCACGCGCTTGCTGGCCGGCGGCCTGGCGATGATTATGATCGGCTCGTTCGCCGACTGCCTCGACGAATTCTTCGCAATCAGCAAGACCGCGCGCTGGGACCACTGGCTGGAGGCGTTGGTGCCGCTGGGCATGCTGTTCGTCACCATCGGCATGTATTACTGGCGCCACGAGCAGTTCCGCCTCAACGAACACTTGCAGAAGCGCGAGCGCCTGTTCCGTGATCACCGCGCCTTCGACCGCGTCACCCAGCTGGCGAATGCGGATTATCTGCGTCGCCAGATCCAGCATGAACAGGCGCGCCGGCCCGGCCATCCCTGCGCGCTGGTGCTGCTGGATATCGACGGCTTCCACCTGATTAACCGCGAATTCGGCCAGCGCGAAGGCGATCGCGTGCTGCAAGCGGTCGGCCACATGCTGTTGCTGAACCTGCGCAACGACGATCTGCTGTGCCGCTACGCCGGCGACCGCTTCGCGCTGCTGCTGCCCGGCACCGATGCGGCCGAGGCCGATGGCATGGCGCGCCATCTGGCGGCGATGGTCGGACAGATGCGTCACCACGCGAAAAATGGCCGCGTTCACATCACCGTGCGTCACGCCAGCGCCGCCGCCAACGCCGCGCCGGACGTGCTGCTGGCGCAACTGGGTCGCGAACTGGCCTTGCAGGCCGGGCAACGTGCGGCCGGAGCGGTGGCGTGATCGCCTACCGGCAAAGCGGCGACCGTTTCATCCCGGCACAGCATCAGCCGGCGCTGGTGCTGGATTACGCCTGCAGCCAGGAGCTGAATCACGGCGGCGACCAGCTGCTGCGCGGCACCGGCCTGCATAGCTGGGCCATGCCTGCCGCCGATTGCGGCTTGACGCCGCAGGAATACTTGCAACTGCTATCCAACATCATGCGCGCGCTGGACAGCGCCGACAGCAGTTTCATGCTCGGCCAGCAGATGCTGCCGGGCCACTATGGCGCGCTCAGCCACGCCTTGTTACAGGCACGGAACCTGCGTCAGGCGCTGGAAATCCTGTGCGCCGGGCATGCCGTGCTGTGTCCCTTGCTGACGCCGCGCTTCCGCGAGGAAGGCGGTCACGCGGTGCTGTACTGGACCGACAGTTTCGGCGCACCGAGCCAGTTGCCGGCGCTGGTCGAAATGCACATGACCGCCGTCACCGCCATGTGCCGCTGGCTCAGTGGCGAGCGGTTGCCGTGGCGCTACTGCATCAACCGCAGCGCGCCGGCGCACGTGGAACAACACGAAGTTCACCTCGGCAGCGACCTGCGCTTTAATTGCCATCTGGACGCGATGCTGATCGATCCTGCCTGGCTTGACCGGCCATGGCCGCGCGGTAGCGCCATGGCCGCCTCGGTGGCGTTGCAAGGCGTGGACAGCGATGCTGCGGCGCTCACGCCCAGTCTGCTAACCGCGCTGTACGACTATCTGCTGGCAAACATCCGCATGGGACCGACGCTGGAGGGCAGCGCCGCTGCCTTCGGCACCAGTCCGGCGACGCTGAAGCGCCATCTGGCCCGTCACGGCAGTCACTTCCAGGCGGAACTGGACCGGGTCCGGGCGCATGTCGCCATGCAGCTGTTCCAGATGCGCGGGTATGATAACGAAGCGGTGGCGCACTACCTCGGTTTCCACGACGCCACCAACTTCCGCCGTTCCTTCAAACGCTGGACTGGCCTGGTGCCGAGCCTGTTGCGCGATGCCTTGTTGCAGTCTTAGTCAACAGGGACGCGCTGAGCAGCAGCAGCAACAGCAGCGTCAGGCGCGGCACATCGAACACGCTGTCGAAGACGCCCACCACCAGACCTCCGCCCAACGCCGCCAGGTAGACGGCGGCGCCAGCCTCGCCGGCCCAGGCACGCGCCGCCAGCCGGCTGGCCGCGTACAGCAACAACAGCATTAGCGCCGCCAAACCCAGCCAGCCTTGCTCGAAGTAGGTGTGGACGTACAGGTTCTTGATGTGCCACGCAAGGTGATCGCGGTCGCTGCTGAAGAACCAGCCGTCCTGGCCACGCGCGAAACTGCCGTTGCGCACCAGCTCGGCCCCATCCGGTGCGCGCACGCTGATGTTGTCGATGTCGATCGCTCCGGCTGCGCCGTAGGCGGCCAGTTCCAGTTGCACCAGCGCCGGCATGCGGCTGCCCAGGTGGCCGCTGTACAGTTGCAGCTGATAGTTGCGCCACTTATCCGTCGGCAGCTTGGACAGGATGGCTGACGCCGTGCAATCCTGCGGATACAGCAGCCAGCGCCGGCACAATGTCACCGTCAACAATGTTTCCCCGGCTGGGCGGCGCGCATCAAAGGTCAGCAGATAGAGCATGTTCGGCGCCACTGGCAGCAGTTGCAGTTGACGCAGCGGGTCGGCGTAGCCACGCGGATGCTGCGCTGGCAACATCCGCAGGAAGCGGTTGCCGCCGGCCTCCGTCTGGTAGCGGAAGCTGCCCGGCTGCTCGCCCAGCCGGTTGTGCCAGTAGTAAATCGATGGATAGCGCCCCAGGCCCGCGCCAAGCAGACGGCTGTCCCAGCTGTCCGGCATCATGTGGAGCGCCTCGTCCCAGTGGCGCAGACGCAGCCCCCAGTCGCGCGCGACGGTGCTCATGCGTTCCCCCATGTAGGCGCTGCCGAGGATGGGAATGGCGATCGCCAGTACCGCCGCCGCAGTGGCACCGAGGCTGAGGTTGCTACGGTCGAGCGTCCACAGCGGGCGGCGCCGCGACAGCGCCACCAGCAGCAACATCAGCGCCGGAAAAGCCGCCAACGCCGCCATGCCTGACGCCGCTATGCCGCCCCAGTGCCAGGCGACGAATACGGCGCAACAGACCAAGGGCGCGAAGGCGCCCAACGCCGCAGCACGCGCAATGCGCCGGCTGTGGAGCGGCCCGGCGACGGCCAGCGCGACTGCTGCTGCGCCGACCGCCGTCGTCAGCAGGAAAGCGAAATAGGGGCCTTTGAGCCAACCCGGCAGGCCGTCGCCGCGCAGCAGCAGGATGGCGGCTGCCGAAGCCACGCCGAGCAGCATCGCCATGCCGAGGGTAAACCCCGGCATGGGCGGGTGGCGCGGCAGTCCGCCCAGCACCAGCGCGCCGGCCCACACCAGCAGCAGCGTGCCCAAGGTCCGGTAGCCGCCGCTGGCAAACGCCGGAACCAGCATGCCGCACAGCAGCGCCATCAGCAGGGCTGCGGCGAGCACGCTGGATCCGCGCAGGCGCCCGCTGGTCAACTGCGGTCCGACGTGCAGCGCGACCAGGATGGCCGCAGCCACGCCGTAGGCCAGCCAGATATCGCGTGAGAACAGCGTAAAGCCGGTGAACAGGCCGATCACCAGCAGCGCCAGCGCTACCGCGATCTGCCAGCGGTGGCCCGGCCGCAGCAGCCACCAGGCGACGAACGGAAAGCTCATGGCCAGATAGGCGTCCAGCGCGGCGCCGCCGGTGTGCATGGCGGCGAACGGCGCGGTGGGTCGGTAGTCGCTGGAGAAATTCAGCAGGCCGGGGAACAGCGCGCGCTCCGTCATCACCGCCAGTCCGGTGAACAGCAAACCCAGCAGCATGCCGGGCACCAGCCTGGACGCAATCCCGCCCGCACCGCCGGCACGCCGCAGTAGCGGTAATAACAGTAGCAGCCACAGCATCCCTTTGGCCGCGCGCAGGCTGGCATAGGGACTGAGGTAGTCGGCATAGCTGTTCAAATCTGGCGCCGTCAACGGTTGCAGCCCGCGCCACGTGGCCACGGCGGTGCTGACGGCGAACAGTGCCAGCAGCGCGGCGGCGGCGCGCGGCAAGCGGCAATCCGGCGCAATGGCGGATAGCCGCCAGTAAGCAACCGCCAAGGTCGCCAGCAGCATCAGGTCCAATTCATCGACGTAGAAACGGCCACTCCATGGCGACAGGTCCAGCCAGGGCAATGCGGCGGGCACCAGCAGCAACCACAGTTGCGGGCGCCACCACAGCAGTGCGCAGTAGGCGGCCGCCAGCAATGCCGCCGCCAGCGGCTGAAACGGATAGTCCCATAGCAGCACGCATAGCAGGATTGCCGGCGGCAACGCCGCCAGTCGGCCCAGGCTGCGCATCATCGCGCTGTTGCTGTTCATCGTCCGGCGTCTTTCAGCCGCTGGGGCCGGCAGGAACACCGGCCACTTCGTCCAACAGCGCTGCCAGAGCCACGCTGCGCGCCTGGCGCGAGTGCGAGGCCAGCGTGGTTGCGCTGGGCAGCGGCGCGTTGCCGTCGCGTAGCAGCGCCAGAAAGCGGAGCAGGCCTAGCTCGATGCCGGTTTGCGCGTCCAGCGGCGCGATGGTGTCGATGCCAGCTGCACGTAGCGTGGCGGCGGTGTCGCCGGCGGCGTCGGTTAACGCCAGGATCGGGCGGCCGGCGCGCAGGTATTCATACAGCTTGGCCGGCACCTGATGATTGCAATTGGCCGCCTGCAGCAGCAACAGGCCGTCCGCCGACAGCATCTCGGCCAGCGCCGCGCGGTAGGGCTGGTGCGGCGCCACTGCCACGATGTCCTGCAGGCTGCGCGCGGCGATCAGCGCTTCGATGACGGCGTCGTGGCCGGTGGCGCGCAATACCACGCGCAAGATGGCGGGGCTGACCGCCCCCCGCTCGCGCAAGGCGCGCAGCGCATCCAGCAATGGCGCCGGATCGCGCTCGGACGGATAGATGACGCCGCTATGCAGCAATATCAGCGGGCGCTGGTGCGTCATCGCCGGCGGCGCGGCCGGGGCCGCCGCGGCGAAGTTTTGCTCATCATAGCCGTTCTCGATCAGGCGGAAACGTGCAGGTGGCAGTTCTGGGAAGCGCCGGCGGTAGGCCCGGACCGCGCCGGGCGTGGTGCAGACGGCCAGCGTACAGTGCCGCACCGTCAGGCGCTCGACCCACAGGCAGCAGCGGCGGGTCAGCGGATTTTCGGGATAGTCATCGTCCGTCAGCGGGTCGCGCAGGTCGGCAATCCACGGCAAGCCGGTCAGGCGGTGCAGCGCGTAGCCGATCAGGTGCGCGGTGACAATCGGCGAGGTGGACCAGATCACGCGCGGCCGGTGGCGGCGTACCAGCTGTAGCCCGGCCGGCAAGGCGCCGATCAGCCAGCTTGCCCAGCGGTCCGGCAGGGCCAGCCAGCGCGGATAACGGCCGCGCCAGGACAGGTGGCGCGCCGCGTCCAGCGCAAAGGCGCGGCACACCGGCACGCTGGCCGGAATCTCGTCCATCTGGTCGTCGCCCGGATTGGCATAGGCGCGCGGATGCGCGGACAGCACCAGCGGCTGCCAGCTCAGCGCCGGCAGGTATTGCGAGAATTTGAGCGTGCGCTGGATGCCGCTACTGCCGCGCATCGGCGGGTAGTGGAAGGCGATCATCAGCACCGCGCGTTGCGGCGTTACCATGGAGCGCTCCCGCCGAGTTAGGACCGGACACCAGTTTGACCATGTTTATCGGCCTGACTTTGAGCGGTATCAAAATATACAAACTGCAACGTACTACCGTATCTCCTCGCCGTACCGAGCCGAGGACCGATCATGCGCGTCTGCCTGACCATAGATACCGAATTCAGCATAGGCGGTGCCTTCGCCGATCCCGCGCAAGCCGATCGGCGAAGCCATGGTCCGCTGCAATGTCGGCGGCCGCTCGCAAGGCCTGGACTTCATGCTCGATTGCTTCGGACGGGACGGCTTGCAGGCCACGTTTTTTGTTGAGACGCTGCAGCGTCATTACTTCGGCGCCGCCGATCCGATGGGGGCGCTGGCGCGGCGCATTGCGAGCGCCGGCCACGAGGTGCAATTGCATCTGCATCCATGCTGGGACGTGTTCCAGCATGCCGACTGGCGCGAGCGCGTCAGGCGGCATCCGCGCCAGGATGACTTTGTCGGCCGCGATCCGGCCGCCATCCGCGCCTTGCTGCACCAGGGGCTGACCACTTTTGCCGAGTGGGGCTTGCCGCCGCCGCAGGTATTCCGCGCTGGCAACATGCAGCACAATGACGCGCTGTATGCCGCATTGGCGCAGGCCGGCATGCCATACGCCTCCAACGTCGGCCTGGCGATTTACGACAGCGGTCAGACGGAATACCGCCTGTACGCCGGCCGCCACCTGCGTCACGGCGTGCTGGAATGCCCGGTGCTGAGCTTCAGCGACTGGCGCTGGCGCCGTCCGCACCTGAAAACGCTGACGATTTCCGGCACCAGTCTGGCAGAAATCGTCACGCTGCTGGAGCGCGCGCAGGTCGCCGGGCTGGAGCAGGTAGTGTTGCTGACGCATCCGTTTGAATATGTGCAAAGCCGCAGCGGCGATTTTGGCGTGCTGCGCCCGCACGCGCTGAATCAGCGCCGGCTACGCGGCCTGTGCGATTATCTCGGCGCCCACCGTCATCGCTTCCAGACTTGCGGCATGGCGCTGGCGGCCTCGCAGCCATTGACGGCGAAATCCGACGCCAATCCGCTGCTATGCGGTCGGGTCTGGCAAAGCGCCGCCCGCATCGCCGGCCAACTGTTGTACGACCGCTACGGCGAGTGGATGTTGTCGCGCCGTGCGGTGCAGGGAGTCGCGGCATGAACTGGCGTCCGCTACGGCCATTGGCCGACTGGATCAAGCGCCGCCATGGCACCTGGCGCGGCGCGGCGCGTGGCCTGCTGGCGCGACTGGATCTGGCCGCCGGCCAATTGCAGCCGTTCCATTTGCGCCACCCGCAGCGGGTGCGGCGGGTGGTGTTTGTCTGCCTGGGGAATATTTGCCGCAGCGCGTTTGCCCAGCAGGTCGCGCAGCGCTTGCAGATGGAAACCGCCTCGCTCGGCCTGTCCACCATCACCGGCGCCGCCTCGCCCGACAGCGCGTTGCGCGCCGCCGGCCGCCACGGCTACGACATGAGCGCGCATCGCGCCACCGATCTGCGCGACTTCCAGGTACGGCCGGGTGACCTGTTTCTGACGATGGAAGTGCGCCAGGCGCGCGCGCTGCGCCGCCGGTTGGGCGCCCGCGACGATGTCGAAGTAGTGCTGCTGGGCCTGTGGTGCGCGCCGCGCCAGCCGCACCTGCACGATCCCTTCACCCTGAGCGACGCCTATTTCGACCACTGTTTCGGTCGCGTGCACGAAGCCGTGCGCGCCTTGCAGCGCAGCGTGCCGCAGGTATGTCGCAGCGAGCGGACCAGGGGAATGCCGCGATGAAGCGCGAATTCTCCCTGTATCTGGACGTGGTGCGCGTGCTGGCGGCGGGCGCTGTGATCCTGTATCACTCCAATTTTCGCCTGCTAACCGCCGAAAGGCTGCCGTTTAGCCAGCACGGCCACGCGGCGGTGATGGTGTTTTTCGTACTGTCCGGCTATGTGATCGCGCACATTGCGCAGCAGCGCGAGAACACGCCGCTGGAATACTGGTCCAGCCGGCTGGCGCGCTTTTATACGCTGGCCATCCCCACCGTGCTGCTGACGCCCTTGCTCGACCTGCTGGGGCAGACGATGGCACCACAGTTTTATGACGGCACCACCACCCATGGCTGGGCGGCGCTGCGCATCGCCACCAGCCTGGCCTTCCTGAATGAGGTGTGGCTGGCCTCGATCATGGCGTTTTCCAACGTGCCGTATTGGTCGCTGTGCTATGAGTTCTGGTATTACGTGCTGTTCGCGATTCTGGCGTTTGTACGGGGAAGACGGCGCTGGTGGTGGGCCGGCGCAACCGCGCTGCTGCTCGGTCCCAAGATCATGGCTCTGGCACCGGTGTGGGCGCTCGGCGTGCTGCTGCAACGCTGGCAACGGCTGCAAGCCATCGGGCCGGCCTTGGGCGCGCTGCTGTTCGCCGTTTCGTTGCCTGCCTATGGGCTGTTTCACGTCTACGGCCTGAGCGAGATGGGCAGTGCATGGCTGCGACGGCTGATCGGCCCGGAACTGCATCACCAGATGGCGTTTTCCAGGTTCTTCATTACCGACTATCTGCTGGCGCTGATCGTGGCCTGCAATTTCGCTGGCATGCGCGCGCTGGCGCCGTACGTCGGCAAACCGCTGCTGTGGGCCGAACCGGCGATCCGCCTGCTGGCCGGCTACACTTTCAGCGCCTACATCCTGCACCAGCCGCTGCTGCAGTTTTACGCCGCCTTGTTCAACGGCGATCCGCACCGGCCGTGGTTCTACCTCGCCACCATGACGGCCACGCTGACCAGCATCGCGGCGATCGGCAGCGTGACGGAAGGGCGGCGGCGCTACTGGCGCGGCCTGACGCGGGCGGCGCTGCTGCGCTGGACCGCGAGTGGCTGGGCGCCGCGCGGACTGGCGGCGGCCAGCGGAAAAGACCATGGCTGAGCGCTTGCTGCCGGCGGTGGTGCTGGGCATCGACACGCCGATTGGACTGGCGATTATCCGCGATCTCGGCCGGCGCGGCGTGCCGGTGTACGGCATCGCGCGCAGCGTGGACGCCATCGGCCTGCGTTCGCGCTATCTGCGGCGCGGCCTGTTGCGCGCCGGCGGCGACACGCCCGGCCTGCTGGCGCAGTTGCGCCAGTTGCGTGAAGAAATCGGCGAGGCCTGCCTGTTTGCCATCTCGGAGACCGACATCAGCGCGCTGAACGCCGAGCGGACGCAGCTGCATGGTTACCGCTTGCTGTTCGCAGCGCCCGCAGCGATGGCGCGCGTGCTGGACAAAGTCGTCACCTATGCGGCGGCCGAGCGGGTGGGCGTGCAGGTGCCCCACACGCTACAGCCGGAGTCGCTCGACCATGCTGCTGCGATGGCCGGCCGGTTACGCTATCCGGTGGTACTGAAATGGGCCGATCCGAATGGCGTGGCGCCACTACTGCGCCAGGCCGGACTGCCGCTGGACAAGGTGCATTACTGCGCCGACGCCGCCGCGCTACTGGTCTATTTGCGGCCATACCAGGCGCTGGACCGCTTTCCGCTGGTGCAGGAATACTGCGCCGGCTACGGCCTCGGCCAGTTCATCCTGATGCGCGACGGCCAGCCGCAGTATCTGTTCCAGCATCGCCGCCTGCACGAGTGGCCGCCCGATGGCGGTGTGTCGACCTCGTGCCTGTCGCTGCCGCTGTCGCAGCACGCGGAGCAGATGCGCCGCTCGGTGGCGCTGTTGCAGGCGCTGGAGTGGGACGGGGTGGCCATGGTCGAGTACCGACACGATCCGGCCACCGGCCAGTCGGCGCTGATGGAGGTCAACGGCCGTTTCTGGGGCAGCCTGCCGCTGGCCTGCCATGCCGGCGCGGCGTTTCCATGGCTGCTGTACCGGTCGCATGGTCTGGGCCAAGTGGTGCAGCAGGCGCCGTATCGCGCCGGACTCCGCTGCCGTTTCATGCTGCCGGAAACCCGCCGGCTGCTGCGCGTGCTGGGCCGGCGGGGTGGCGCTGCCGAGCTCGCTGTCTACCTGCTTGATTTCCTGCGACCCGGCAGCCGCTATTACGTGCACGACTGGCGCGACCCCGGTCCGCTCTGGGCCGATATGGCTCAGGTGCTGCCTCAGGTGTTACGACGTGCGCTGCACCGCATACCTGGAACGCGCCGTCGGCACGCCAATTTCTGATATTCTGATGCGACTAATCGAACGAGGGGCCAGCGATGTCGCGCTTTTCTTACGACCAGGCATTCTCTCGCAACATCGGCTGGGTGACGCCGGATGAGCAGGCGATCTTGCGCGGCAAGCGCGTGGCGATCGCCGGGGGTGGCGGCGTCGGCGGCATCCACGCCACCACGCTGGCCCGGCTTGGCGTGGGCAAGTTTCACCTGGCCGACTTCGACACGTTTGACGTGGTCAACTTCAACCGTCAGGTGGGCGCTAACATGAGCACGCTCGACCAGCCCAAGGTCGAGGTCATCGCGCGCATGGTGCGCGACATCAATCCCGAGGCCGATATCCAGCAATTTCCCGACGGCGTCAACGCCGCCAACCTGGCGCAGTTCCTCGACGGCGTCGACCTGTACCTGGACAGCCTGGACTTCTTCGCCTTCGACGCCCGCCAACTGACTTTTGCCGCCTGCGCGGAGCGTGGCATCGCATCCACCACGGCGGCGCCGCTCGGCATGGGCGCGGCCACGCTGACCTTTCTGCCAGGGCAGATGAGTTTCGAGGATTATTTCCAGTGGGGCGAGCGCGCCGAGCTGGAAAAGGCGGTGCGCTTCATGGTCGGCCTGGCGCCGGCCGGGCTGCATCGCGGCTATCTGGTGGTGCCGTCGGCCATCAACCTGGCCGAGCGGCGCGGCCCGTCCACCATCATGGCGATCAATCTGTGCGCCGGCATGGCGGCCACCACGGCGCTGAAGATCTTTCTGGGACGCGGCAAGCTGCTGGCGGCGCCGCACGGCCTGCACTTCGACGCCTATCTCAACCGGCTGGTGCATACCTGGCGGCCCGGCGGCAACAAGCACCCGCTGCACCGCCTGGCCATTTCGATGGGGGTGAAAATGTACAGCAAGGCATACAAGCAGTCATGAGCAACGATCCGCTGACCGAGATCCTGTCGCTGGCGCGCTGGGCGCCCAGCGGCGACAACACCCAGCCGTGGCGTTTCGAACGGCGCGGCCCGCTGGAAGTGGCGGTGCACTGCCGCGACACGCGCGACCATGTGGTGTACGACCTGCGCGGCCATGCCAGCCAGCTGTCCTACGGCGCGCTGCTGGAAACCATGGCCATCGCCGCCAGCGCGCATCAGCTGCGGCCGGTGGTGACACGCGGAGGCAGCGAACAGGAGCCGGTGTTCGCGGTGCGCTTCGAAGCCGATCGCACGCTGGTGCGCAGCCCGCTGATCGGCGTCATCGAGCAACGCACGGTGCAGCGCCGGCCGCTGAGCCGGCAAGCACTCAGCCACGAACACCGCCGCGCGCTGGAGCTGGCAGTCGAGCCAGGCTATACGCTGCAATGGCTGGAAGGTCCGGCGCGCACCGCCACAGCGCGCCTGATGTACCGAAACGCCCGCGTGCGGCTGACGATGCCGGAAGCATTCACCGTGCACCGCGACATCATCGACTGGGAGCATGTGCGCAGCAAGGACAAAGTGCCCGCCGGCGCGCTTGGCGTGGACGCGATGACGGTCAAGCTGATGCGTTGGGGCATGCACAGCTGGCAGCGCATGCGCAAGATGAATGCGCTGCTGGGCACCTGGGCGCCGCGCTTGCAGATGGATTTGCTGCCTAGCCTGGCCTGTGCCGCGCATTATGTGCTGCGCGCGCCGAAGGCGCCGCAAGACATCGACGACTACGTTGACGCCGGCCGCGCGGTGCAGCGGCTGTGGCTGACGCTGACCAGCCTTGGCCTGATGATGCAGCCGGAACTGACGCCGCTGATCTTCAGCGCCTACGTGCGCAATGGCGTGCGCTTCACCGCAGAGCCCGCCGTAGCGGCCGAGGCCGAAGCGCTGGCACATGATCTGCGCGGCCTGCTGGGCAGCGATATCGAACGCGCGGTCTACATGGGCCGGCTCGGCTATGGCACGGCGCCCGAGTCCCGCTCAATCCGCCGGGATCTTCAGGACTTGATGCGCTGATAATAATTCAGCAAAGGCACGCTTGCTGGCTGCCAGTTCCTCGGCCAGCGAGGCATTTTCGCGCCGCAGCGCCTCGACGGTTTTTTGGGCTTTATCCAGCTCGGCGATCAGGCGGCGTGGGGAGCCGTCGTCCGGGGGTAATTCCTGTGACGCGTTACGGGAAATGGCGATGGCGTGTTTTTCTTCGCGCCGGCGGTCGCGGTAGGCTTTTTGCCGCTCCGCGCTGCTCATGGCATTGCCGGTAGACGGCCGCCCGCGTCCGCGCTTGGCGTCGGACACGTCCGGTTCCAAGGTCTTGTTATCGCCCGCTTGTGTCATGGTTTCCTTTTAAGGTAACGCGTGACGATAATTCTAACGTAAAAACATAATATTGCCACCAACAAAAAGACGATATCGAAGATGACAAAACGTGTGCCGACGGTCCAGGCATCGGTCAGTGGCAGCAAGGTCCAAAGCAGGCCGGCTGCCAGCCACAGCTCGCGCCATGCAGGCCGGCGGATCGCCCACAGAGCGGCCAATGCCCAGCACAGGAAGAAGCAATGCACCTCCCATGCGGCGCGATCCGGCAGGTAGTCCGGCAGCAGGCGGTTGGCCAACAGGAACGCCGCCACCGCGATCGGCAAACCTGCAATGCACGCCACGTTGCCGGTCTGGACCAGCCGCAGGCCGACGTCAGGTTTTTGCTGGCGCTTGACGGACCATAGCACCAGGCCGGTGGCCACCATCGCCGCACCGAGCATGCTGCTCAGGAAATACAGCCAGCGCAGCACCGGGTCCGCATAGCGTCCCAAATGCAGCGCGTAGGCCGCGCCCCAGGTGCTCACCGCCGGACTGGCACCGTCGTGCTTGGCCAATAGCGCACCGCTGGCATCGAACAGCAAATAAGACGGCCGGACCGACAGCCGATCATGGTCGCCGTGCACGATGGCGATGCGCGCGGCGGCGTCGCCCGGCTCAGTGACCAGCACGCGGCCGATATTGCCGTCCCCCCAGCGCGCGGCAGCTTGTGCCATCAGCGGCGTCAGTTGGGGCAGCGGGGCGGCAATGCCGCTCCGCGGTGGCGTCTCAAATCTTGGCTGCATCACCTGCGCCAGCGCAGGCCGCGCTTGTTGACCCAGCACTGCTTGCGCACCCCAAGGCATGTAGGTGAACATCAGTGTCACCAGCCCGGTGTAGACGATCATTAAATAGAAAGGCAATCCGAGCACCGAGCCGACATTGTGCGCATCCAGCCAGGAACGCTGCCCCTTGCCAGGACGAAAAGTAAAGAAATCGCTGAAAATCCGCCGGTGCACGATGACGCCGCTGAGCAGCGTCACCAGCGACATCATCGCGCATAGCCCGACGATCCAGCGGCCCAGCGTGGCGGGCAGGTAATGCAGCGAGAAGTGGAAATAGTAGAAGAACTCGCCCGCCTGGGTAGCGCGCGGCTGGAGCAGGGCGCCGGTGGCGGGTTCCAGCCATGCCCGCTGCTGGTCGTCACTCAACTCCCAAGCGATCTCGACGGCGTTGCTGCGCGGGCCGGGCAGCATAATCTGCCACGAATCAGCCGTGCCAGCCTGCTGTTCCAGCGTGGCCAGCGCCCGTTGCGCCACCGCCGTTTGATCGAGCACGGCCGGCCGGACCGGAATTTCCGGCCGCAGCCATTGCGTCAGCTCCTCGCGGAAATAGCTGACCCCGCCCGTGATGAAGATGGCGTACAGCAGCCAGCCCGCCAGCAAGCCGGCCCACGTATGCAAGCCGGCCATGGACAGGCGCAAACCCGCCATCAGAAGCGGTAACTGGCGCTGACGTTGACGGTGCGCTCGGCGTTGCGATAGCAGAAAGTGCCGTCACAATCGAGCAATACCTGCTTATCGAGCAGATTGTTGACGTTGAGTGAATAACGCCAGGCGCCGTGTTCGATGCCGAAAGCTGTATCCACCATGCCGAAGTTCGGGTTGGACAAGCCCTCATTGCCATAGTCCTGATAGGAGCGCGCCTTGCCGAAATAGCGTACGCCCAACGCCGCATAGGCTGTCGCCGCGTCGTTCAGCCGGAAGCTGTATTTGGTCCACACTGATGCGCTATGCTTGACCGCACCGGGTTGCGACAGGCCACGGTCGCCGTTATTGCTCTGTTTGATTTCGCTATCCAGATAAGTGTACTGCGCCACGATGCTCAGGTTGCGCAGGATGTCGGCGCGCGCTTCCAGCTCCAGACCTTGCGATCGAACCTCGCCGCTTTGCACCACCGAGTCCGGATCTTGCGCCGCAGCGGTGGTCACGTTCTTGCGCTCCAGATTGAAGACCGACCCGGTGTAGCTGACGTTGCCGTTATCCGGCTGGTAGCGCACGCCGGCTTCCAGCTGGCGGCCGGTGGATGGCTTGAGCAGCTCGCCGCGAATATCGCGGCCAATCTCCGGCGCAAACGAGGTGGAAAAGCTGACATACGGCGCCCAGCCGGATTCAAACAGATAGACGCCGCCCACGCGGCCGCTGGTCTTGCTGGCCGACTGGGCATAAGTTTGCGTGGTGGTGCCGGCGGCCGGCAGCACGCGCGTGTTCTCATTCTCGGCACGGTCGCGGCGCAGGCCGGCGGTCACGACCCATTTATCCCATTTCACCTGGTCTTGCAGATACCAGCCTTTTTGCTTCAGCGGATACAGTTCGTAGCGTGGCGACGCCGAGGCGACGATAGCTTGCTTGTCGCCGTACACCGGGTTATACAGATCCAGGTTAGGCATCGGCGTGATGCTGTAAGGATAACGGTCGGTCGTCTTGTTGTCCGCATAGTCGAAACCGAGCAGCACATTATGCGCCAGCGCGCCCGTGTTGAACGTCGCTTGCACGCGGGTATCGGTCTGCAAACCGCGCCAGGCCGAGCTGCGCGGATAGAATAATCGGGTCATTGAACGGCCATCGGCTTGCAGAACGCGTGGGAAAACGTTGGTTTCGTCGCGCTCCAGTTCGGTGTAGCGCAGATTCTGCTGGATCTGCCAGGTGGGGTTGAAGCGGTGTTCGAATTCGTAGCCGAAGGCGTGATTCTCGCGTTTCCAGCGATTATCCTTGCCGCCCAGGTTCACGCTCGGCGCCGGCTGGCCTTGCGCGCCAGGATGCTGAAACTGATTCGGCCACGCGTAGGACTGATTGTCCTTCTGATACTGTGCCAGCAGGGTCAGCGAGGTGGCGTTGTCCGGCCGCCAGGTCAGCGCCGGCGCGATGTACACGCGGTCGTCGCGGTCAAAGTCGAGCCGCGTGCCGGAGTCGCGGCCCAGCATCGTGACGCGGTAAGTCCATGCGCCGTTTTCCGTCAGCGCGCCGCCGACGTCGGCCTTGACCTGCTTGCGGTCATAAGTGCCGTATTCCACGGCGACTTCGCGCGTCGCCGTTACCGACGGACGCTTGGACACGGCGTTGATCATGCCGCCCGGCGGCGATTGTCCGTACAGTACCGAGGCCGGGCCACGCAGCACTTCCAGCCGCTCCAGACCGTAAGGCTCGATCGGCGCCGCATACGCACGTCCTGAAGTCAGCAAGCCGTCGCGAAAAATGCCGGCCGTGCCCAGTTCAAAGCCGCGCAGCATGGAGAATTCATCCACCGCCCACGGCTTCATATTCGGCGTGACGCCGGCGGTGTAACGCAGCGCCTCGTCCAGTGTTTCCACTTTGCGGTCGGCCAGTTCGTCGGCAGTGATGACCGACACCGATTGCGGATTTTCGATCAGGCGGATATCGCTCTTGGTGGCAGTGGCGCTGCGGCGCGCCACATAGCCGTCCACATGGCCCAGGGCGGTCTCGCGCTCGCCTTTGACCTGCACCTCGGGCAGTGCCAGCGCGGTATCGGCGCGCTGAATGGTGGCCGGCGCCGTACCGGTCTTCAGCACGAATCGCCCGCTGCCTTGCGGTACGGCTTCCAGGCCACTGCCGGCCAGCAGACGGATCAACGCATCTTGCGGCGCCAGCGTGCCTTGCAGTCCCGGGCTGTTTTTGCCATTGGTCAGCGCGCCATCGGCGGCGATGAACACGCCGGATTCAGCGGAAAAACGGGCGATAACGGCGTTCAGCGGACCGGCGGGAATGTTATAAGCGCGCGGGGCGGCTTCAGCGGCTACGGCCAAGGCGGGGAGAGCGGCGGCCAGCATCGCGGCCAATGCTTTCTGGGTCAGATTAAATGTCATGGAAACTTTCGGAGTGAGTAAAAAGCTGTCTTCACTCTGCTTTCCGAACCAGCGGCAAAAAAGGGAACCGGATTGCGCAATTATTTTTGACGCGCCTTGACGGTAATCCACCACGGCAGCACGGCATGCGCGCGCACCGGCAGCGCCGCCTCCAGCATCGCCAGCGCCTGATCGGTGTCGCGCAGCGGGAATCCACCCACCACACGCAGATCGGCCACTGCCGGATCGCAGCCCAGATGGCCATGGCGGTAGCGCGACAGCTCGTCCAGGAACTGCGCCAGCGGCAGATCTTCGGCGATCAGCATGCCCTGCGTCCAGGATTGCCGCGTCGGCGATAGCCCGCTTATTGGTGCGATATCGCGACGCGAAAAACGTACCTCGCGACCGGCGTCGATGATTTTCGACGCCCCGGTCGCATCGAACGGCGTCACTTCAACCCGTCCCTGGCTGACGCCCAGATGGGTATGCCCATCAAACTGCCTTACCTCAAAGCGGGTGCCCAGCGCGCGCATGGCGCCCTGGCGGCTGTGGACCACAAACGGACGGGCCGGTTGCTGCGAATCCGGGTGCGTCTCGATCAGAATTTCGCCGTAATGCAAGACCAGCTGGCGCTGCTGGGCGCTGAAGCGCTCGTCCACGGCGGTATTGGTATTGAGCCAGAGTTGCGTGCCGTCCGCCAGCAGCAGGCGGCGGCTTTCGCCCACGCCGGTGCGATGCGATGCACCCAGGCCGGCCATGGTTGCACGCAATTCCTCGTGGCGCGACAGTTGCCAGCCCAAGCCGCCGGTCAGCACCACCAGCGCCAGTGTCTTGATCATCTTGCGGCGCTTGCGCAGCTGATTGGCCGCGTGCAGCGCAGAGCTGGCGGCATCTGGCGCGTCTTTGGCAAAGGAAACGCCCTGGCTGATCGCCTCCACCCGAGCCCATGCCTGACGGTTGCCTTCCGCCGCCGCCAGCCAGGCTTGCCAGCGCTGGCGCTGGTCTTGTTCCACTTTGCCGGAGCGGAACACGGCATACCATTCGGCAGCCTGTTCCAGTGTGGCGAAGGGTATCGTTTCGTCGCGGACGTTCATGACAGCGCCGCGCGGAAGCAAGCACCTGCAGACAGACAATGCAGCATGGCCTGGGCCATGTATTTCTTGACCATGCGCTCAGAGACCTGAAGCTGCGCGCCGATCTCGGCGTAAGTCAGATCGTGCAAATGCGCCAGCAGGAAGGCGGCGCGTGGCTTCTCGGCCAGGCTGGCCAGAATGCGGTCGACTTCCATCAGCGTTTCCACCACGATGGCCTGATATTCGGCGGAAGGGTGGCTGGCCTCGGGAAGATCCATCATGGCCGCCAGCCAGACGCGTTCGATTTCCTCGCGGCGCCAATGGTCAACCATCAAGCCCTTGGCGATGGTGGTCAGGTAGGCGCGCGGGCTTTGTTGCGCATCCAGCTGTCGCGGGCGCACCATCAGGCGCAGGAACGTGTCCTGGGTTAAGTCTTCCGCCGTGAACGCGCAGCCCAGTTTCTTGCGCAGCCAGATTTGCAGCCAGCCTTGATGGTCGGCGTACAGCGTATGCAGCTGTGCTTGCGCAATAGAATCTGAGGCCGGCATGCCAAATCACCTTGAACATATGAGAATAATTCTCATTATTATATGACCATGTGAACGCGCTTGGTTAAATTTGGTAAATTGGCCTTGCCAGCGCTCCAGGCCGCCGCTTTTACAAGGTTTAACCCCGGCGCAAAAGCCAGGCTGGTAGTCTGTTTCTCATTGGCCCACCTCTTAGGAACTGAAACCATGTCTAGCGAAAACCCAATCCAGCTGTTTGCAGCAACCACCATCGGCGCCATCGGCGTCGCCAACCGCGTCGCGATGGCGCCATTGACCCGCTCGCGCGCCGATATGGACGGCGTCCACTCCGAGCTGGCGGTCGAATACTATCGCCAGCGCGCCAGCGCCGGCCTGATTATCAGCGAAGCCACCAACATCTCGCGTGAGGGACGCGGTTATGCGTTCACCCCGGGCATCTACACTGAAGCGCAGGTTGCCGCCTGGCGCCGCATCACCGACGCCGTGCACGCGGCCGGCGGCAAGATTGTCTGCCAGCTGTGGCATGTGGGCCGCATGTCGCATGTCAGCCTGCAAGCGGGCGGCGCGGCGCCGGTGGCGCCGTCTGCCATCCAGGCCAATGAACAGGTGTTCCTGGAAAGCGAAGGTTTCGACCGTCCGTCGATGCCGCGCGCGCTGCAGACCGAGGAAATCGGCCGCCTGGTGGCCGACTACCGCCACGCTGCGCAGTGCGCCAAGGACGCCGGCTTCGACGGCGTGGAAGTACATGCGGCCAATTGCTATCTGCTGGAACAGTTCATCCGCGACAGCACCAATCAGCGCAGCGATGAATACGGCGGCTCGGTGCAGAATCGCACCCGCTTCCCGATCGAAGCGATTACCGCCGTGGCGGACGTGTGGGGCGCCGACCGTGTGGGCGTGCGCCTGTCGCCGATCACCCGCGCGGTGGGCGACACGCCGCTGGACAGCGATCCGGAAGGCACTTATTTCTACCTGGCGGAACAACTGGGCAAGCTGGGCCTGGCCTATCTGCATTGCGTGGAAGGACAGACGCGCGGCGACAACGGCGCCGGCGATTTCGACTTCAAGAAACTGCACGCGGCCTTCGGCGGCAAATACATCGCCAACAACAGCTACGACCGTCAAATGGCGATCGACGCGGTGGCCAGCGGTCACGCCGACATGGTGGCGTTCGGCCGTCCGTTCATTTCGAATCCGGACCTGGTGGAACGGCTGCGCCGCAACGCGCCGCTGGCGGAAGCGGACCGCAACACCTTCTACGGTGGCGGCGCCGGCGGCTACATCGACTATCCGGCCTTGGGCTGATCCAGCAAGCTGCGGGCTTCGCGCAGATCGGCGGTGCCGAAGCCCTCGGTGAACTGGTTGTAGACATCCTGTAGCAGATCGCGCCCTTCCTGGCGGGCGCCCTGGCGCATCTTCAGCCGCGCCAGGCTGATGGTGGTGCGCAGTTGCCACGACAGCGCCCCTTGCGCGGCGGCGATATCGATCGACTGGCGGTACAAGGCTTCGGCCGCCGCCTCGTCGACCGCTTCCAGCAGCGCGCCTTTGATCCGCAGCATCTCCGCATGGCACCAGCGTTCCAGCCCGGCATCGCACAGCGCCAGTGCGTGACCGACCAGTTCCAGGCTGACATGGCGCTGGCCTTTGACGTTCAGGATGGTCGCCAGCTTGGCCAGATGGCAGGCCAGGCGCGGTCGGTAGCCGACTTGCTGCAGATGCGCCACCGCCTGTTCCAGCTGGAACAGCGCTGCGGCATCGCCGCGCTGCACCTGCACGGTCGCCTGCAGGCAGTTCCACAGGGTATCCCACAGCGTGAAGGCGTGCTTCTTCAGGCAATCGGTGAGTTCGGCCAGCAGCGCATCGGCCGCTTCGTGGTCGCCGGTGTGTATCATGATCGGGAAGGCCGCGTTGGCGATCGCGTACATCATCGTCGGCGGATGGCCGGACTCGCGCGCCGCCTGCAACGCGGTCCACACCGTGCTTACCGCCTGATCAGCATAACCCTGCACCCACAGCACGTTGGCCAGCGCGGCCAGGGAGGCGGAATTGTGGTCGAGCTGAATGCGCGCCAGCCGCGATTTGTACGGCGGCGCCACGTAATTTTCCAGAATATGCTCCAGCCGGGTGCGCGCGCCCGGCTGGTCGCCGGCGTAGTGCTGGGCGGTGGCGATCAGCCGCTCCATGCTGGACGGCGCGATGCGGCTGTCCGCCGATGGCGCGATCTGGTGGAAACGTTCGGTCAACTCCAGCACGCCTTGCAGTTCGCCGGCGTAGCTGCGGCACACCGCCATGCCCCACAGCGCCATCAGCTGGTATTCGCGGTCGTGCAGCTGATCGGCCAGCACCAGTACCGGCCGCCATGCCGCTTCGGTGGACGCCAGCGGACCGTTGACATAGAGCGCCGCCGTGCCCAGCGCCGCCCGCAGTTTCATCTCGTCGCGCCGATCGGCCGGCGCACAGGCCAGCGCCCGCTCGGCGCACTGATGGCACTCTTCCAGCAGCGACATCTGGGTCCACAGGGGAATGGCGGCGATGGTCAGCGCCACCGCCAGCGGCGCGGTCTCGGCGCTGGCGAAAGCCCAGGCCAAGGCGCTGCGCACGTCGTCCAGACGGCCTTTGTACTTGTGCAACCAGTCTGCGTCCGACAATTTATCCAGTTCCAGCGCTGCCTGCTCCAGCAGCAAACGGTGGAATTCAAGATGGCGCTGGCGCATCAGGGCGGTTTCTCCCCCCTGATCCAGCTTGCCCAGGGCGTAGGCCTTGGTGGTGTCCAGCAGACGGTAATGCACCCTGGCGGCGCTGACATCGGCCACCAGCATCGATTTGTCGACCAGATTGGCGACGCCGTCGATAATCACGTCGGTATCGGCACCGCTCTCCCGGCACAGGCCGGTGGCGGCGTCGAGATCGAAATGGCCAGAAAAAACCGACAGCCGGCGCAGCAGCGCGCGTTCCTCCTCGGGCAGCAGGTCGTAGCTCCAGTCCAGCGAGGCGGACAGCGTGCGATGACGTTCCAGCGCGCCGCGCCGGCCGCGCTTCAGCAATTCGAAACGGTCGCCCAGGCGGGCCGCCAGCTCGGGCGCGCCCAGCGCATCCATGCGGGTGGCGGCCAGTTCGATCGCCAACGGAATGCCTTCCAGCCGGCGGCAGATTTCCACCACGGCCGGCGCGTCGGCATCGCTCAGCGCGTAGCCGTCCAGGCATTCCGAGGCGCGCAGCACGAACAGCATCACGGCGGGGAAGGCCAGGGCCTGTTCGGCGGTCAGCGGTGCGCCTTCCGCCGGATAAGCAAGCGGGGTGAGACGGTAGACATATTCGTTGGCGGCGCGCAGCGGCTCGCGGCTGGTCGCCAGCACCCGCAGCTCGGGAGCGCCATGCAGCAGGCGCTCGACCAGCACGGCGGCGGCGTCAATGACATGTTCGCAACTATCCAGTACCAGCAGCAGCTTGCGTTCGCGCAGCGTGGCGGCCAGCGACTGCACGCCGTCGCCGGAGTGGATGGTCAGGCCGAGCGCGGCGGCCACCGCGCCGGCCAGGAATTTGGGATCGGCCAGCGAGCTGAGTTCGACGAAACAGATTTCCATGCCGGCATGGGCAATGAAAGCCTCCGCCACCGGCAAGGCCACGGTGGACTTACCGATGCCGCCAGGCCCGACAATGCTGACGAAACGGCGTTGTTCCAGGATGCGCAGCAGCGCGGCGATGGTTTCGTTGCGGCCGGTGGTGCGGGTGGACGGCGCCGGCAGCTTGCGCATCTGCTCCCAGGCCGCCGGATCGGGCTCGGTCGAGGCCTCGCGGATGGTGGTGGTGACCGGCGCGACGAAGCGGTAGCCGCGGCCGCTGACGGTGGCGACGTAGCGGCTGTCGTGGCCGCCCTCGCACAGCGCGCGGCGCAACGCGGCGATGTGCACCTTGAGATTGCTTTCTTCCACCACGCTGCTGGGCCAGGCGCGCGCCATCAACTGGCGCTTGCCGACCAGTTCACCGGGATGTTCCACGAGCTCCGCCAGGATATCGAGGGCGCGGCTGCCGAGCCGCACCGGCGCATCCTGGCGCAGCAGCAATTGCTGGGCGGGGATGAAACGAAAATCGTCAAACCGGAATTCCCGCTCGGAGAAGGAGCGGGGCGGGTCGCTATTGGCCATAGGGGTCCGTGTTGATTGAATAATCATGCCGTCGCCATATGATCGCACAGGCGGGGACTCCCACCAAGTCCCCGCCTTGCCCGCTCAGCGGCCGGGCTGACCGCGCGTGCCGGTCCAGACACGGGCGATCAGGTAGGGCGGCTTGCCCTGATCGGCGGCGTTGGTGAAGATCGGATTGCGGTGCAGCTGGTTGACCGCCACGTACAGCCAGGAATCGGCGCCGAAATGCACATTGTCCGGCCACAGGAAGCGCGGATCGCGCACCAGCGGACGCAATTCCCCGGTTTTGGTCAGCATATCGATGCCGTTGTCGGGCAGATTGGTGAAGAAATGGTTGCCTTCGGCGTCGGTGGCGGCGCCGTCCGAGATCGGCTTGGTGCCGGCGCGCTGGATGGCCGCGGCGATGCGCGCATCCGGTGCGCCGTCGCGGAACAGGCGCGCAGGCACCGCATACCAGCCGGTGCCGTTCATGGCGCCGTAGTACAGGGTTTCACCGTCGGCCGACAGGGTGATCGGGTTGATGCCGACGCGCGCCGGTCCCATCACGCCGCCGGGGCCGGGGAACAGCAGCGGCTTGCCTTCGACCACCAGTTCGATATCCTCGGCGGCCAGCGATGGATGGTTGCTGAAGCGGCGCGCGGTGTTGGTCTTGGTATCGACCATGACGATGGCCGGATTGGGGCCGCAGTCGGCGATGTAGACGATGCCGCGCTCGGTGTCCACTGCCAGATCCTGCAGGATCTGCTCGGCTGGCGCGACGCTGCGGTTGAAGTCGTGGCGGTAGACCAGCTTGCGGGTATTGATGTCGAATGCCAGCAGCTTGGGCGGCTGCAGCGGCGTCATCCAGTTGCCGTGGTCGATCACCCACAGGCGCTCCTTGCCGTCCAGCAGGATGCCGTGCGGCGTGTTCAGTACATCCGGACCGGAGCCCGGTTTGGCGTTCCAGCTGGCGTCCGGAAAGGGCACGTAGCTGTTACGGCCAGTAATTTCGACCAGTTGCAGCGGGCCGCGACGCATGCCGTGTATGCTGGCGAAGACGCGACCATCCTTGGACGCCGTGACATTTCCCGGCGTGATATCCAGTTCCGCGACGATTTCCACCTGGCCGACGGTTTGCGCACCGGCCGCCGACGCCACCAGTACAGCCGCCAGCGCGGAGATGAGTTTGTTACGCATGCTTGTTCTCCTTCGAGTTGATGTGAGGTGAAGGCAGGTTAGCAGCGGCGTTCGGGCTTGCGGGTTAAGCGTTGTCTATTCTGCTAGCGCCGCCCGCTTTACCAAAATTAACCCTGATTAACTGGTGACGGCCATGGCTGCTGATTACAGTGAGGGCATCCAACAACTCATTCGGAGCATCACATGAACCACACCAACGATCTGAACAATCCAGGCCGCCGCGAACTGATGCGCCAAGCCGGCGCGGTCGCGCTGGGCGGCCTGGCAGCCAGTGCCGCCCTCGGCGTTTCCGGTTCCGCCATGGCGCAAGGCACTGGCACCAAGGGCGCGCTGGGCGCCCGCCTGCAAGGCGTGCAGCACTTCGGCCTGACGGTGCAAAATATGGAGCGCGCCTATGAGTTCTACACGCAAGTTCTGGGCGGCACCGAGATCATGCGCGACGGCGACTTCCAGGGCGACGTGATACACAACACGCTGCTGTTGACCGAAGAACTGAGCGCCAAGGACCGTCACGTCAATCCGCGCACGCTGGGCGTGCCAGACCTGCGCGGCGGCGCCCAGCGGCTCGATGTCCGCTTCATCCAGTTCGACAACGTGGTGATCGAGCTGCTGCAATACCGCGACAGCAACCAGCCGCAAGGCAGCGGCGACAGCTTTGCGCCGCCGAACGAACATACCAGCCCGGCCTTCCCGCGCTCGATGCACATTTGCTTCTATATCCGCGACGACGTCGACTTCAACCAGTTCGTGCGCGACCTGGAAACCGAATCGGCCAGGCGCGGCATGACCAACGTCAAGGCCAACCGCATCGTCGCCTCGCGCACCGAGCAGGAACGCCTGAACGCACCGCTGGACAGCATGACCAACCGCATCACCAGCGGCCAGTCCGATGGCTGGACCCTGATCTACGCCAAAGGCCCGGAAGGCGAACAGCTGGAGTTCGTGCAGGTGCGCGGCCACGCCAAGCGGGTGTTCGACGGCGCCATCGACGCCCGCCGCCGCCTGGTAGCGGCGCAACGCGGTTGAGGTGACGAGCATGTTGAACTTCACTCTGCATAATCCCACCCGTATCGTGTTCGGCAAGGACACCGTGGCGCAACTGGCCGAGCTGGTGCCGCATGATGCACGCGTACTGGTCCTGTACGGCGGCGAAAGCGCGCGCCGTACCGGCACACTGGCCGAAGTGCGCGCCGCGCTGGGCCAGCGCGTGGTCTATGACTTCGGCGGCATCGAACCGAATCCCAGCTATGAAACCCTGATGCGCGCGGTGGCGCTGGCGCGGGAAGAGGGCATCGACTTCCTGCTGGCGGTCGGCGGCGGCTCGGTCATTGACGGCACCAAGTTTGTGGCGGCAGCCATAGGCTATGCCGGCGAGCCGTGGGACATCATGGAATCGCATGGCGCCACCATCACGCAAGCGATGCCTTTCGGCTGCGTGCTGACGCTGCCGGCCACCGGCTCGGAAATGAACAAAGGTTCGGTGATCACCCGCAGCGCCACCAAGGCCAAGCTGGTGTTCGCCAGCGAGCATGTGTTCCCGCGATTTTCGGTGCTGGACCCGACCAAGACCTATAGCCTGCCGATCCAGCAAGTGGCCAACGGCGTGGTGGACGCCTTCACCCACGTCATGGAGCAGTATCTGACCTATCCGGCCGGCGGGCGCGTGCAAGACCGGTTCGCCGAAGGCTTGCTGCAAACGCTGGTGGAAATCGGCCCGCAAGTGCTGGCCGCATCGGACAATTACGAGGCCCGCGCCAATCTGATGTGGACGGCAACGCTGGCCCTGAACGGCCTGATCGTGGCCGGCGTGCCGGAGGATTGGTCGACACACATGATAGGCCACGAGCTGACGGCGTTGTACAACATCGAGCATGCCCGCACGCTGGCGGTGATCTTGCCGGCAAACCTGCAAGTACGGCGCGGCGCCAAGCGCGACAAGCTGCTGCAATACGCGGCGCGCATCTGGCATATCACCGACGGCAGCGAGGATGAGCGCATCGACGCGGCCATCGCGCAAACCCGCGCCTTCTTCGAACGCCTGGGCGTGCCGACCCGGCTGCGCGACTACGGCCTCGGCGTGCAGGACATCGGCGATGTGGTGCGCCAGCTGGAAGCGCATGGCATGACCGCGCTCGGTGAACACCAGGACGTGACGCTGCCGCTGAGCCGCCGCATTCTCGAAGCCAGTCTGTAAACTAGGAGACCATCATGTCCCAAGCTGAAACAAAAGTTATGTTGTCGCGGCGTTCCGTGCTGCTGGCCGCTGCGGCTGCGCTCGTCCCAGGCAAGACGTGGGCACAGCCGAAAGATGCCGGGCCGGTGGTGCTGGGACAGGTTTCGCTGAGCTTTTACGCCGTCACAGGCGCGGTGATCCAGCACCTGCTGGAGCGCCTGGGGCATACGGTGGTCGTGCGCCAGGGGCCGCATGAGGAAATGTTCCCTTTGCTGGCCGCCGGCGAGCTGGACCTGATGGCCGCCGCCTGGTTGCCCGAGGGGCACGGCGCCTACTGGCAACGCTATGGCGCCGTCTCGGAACAAGTCGGCAAACTGTACGAGGGCGCGCGTTTCTTCTGGGCGGTGCCGGATTATGTGCCTGCCAGCGAGGTCGGCGCCATTGCCGACCTGGCCAAGCCGCATGTCGCGGCACGGATGAACAAGCGTATCCAGGGCATCGGCGCGGGCGCCGGGATTACCGTGCGCTCGCGGCAGGCGGTCGTGGATTACGGCTTGGACAGCATCGGTTACGCGCTGCAAGCGGGAACTGCTAGCGAATGGATTGCGGCCTACGAAAAAGCACAGGCAGCGCGCGAATGGATGGTGTTCCCGACCTGGGCGCCGCAGTATCTTAACCGCGACGGCAGGCTGAGGCCGCTGCTGGACCCACGCGGCGTGCTGGGCAGTGTCAATCATGCATCGCTGGTCGGCTACAGCCAGCGCCTGCAAAAGCTGCCGCCCGCCACCCGCGCCGCGCTGGCCAAGGTCAAGCTGGGCATCGATGCCGTGACGGAGATGGATTACCTGGTCAACATCGGCAAGCACACGCCGCGCCAGGCGGCCGCCATCTGGATGGCGAACAACGAGCAACGCGTGGCATCGTGGCTGGCCTGATAATTTACAGTAACGCGTAACGGTAAGTAAATAGCGGCCACTTTTAATAAACCTTTCATGATCGCGTGTGCAGAATCGCGGTCTTGTTAAGGTTTGATTGAAATTTGCTATGAAAATTACCATTATTGGCACCGGCTATGTCGGCCTGGTCACCGGCGCCTGTCTGGCGGAGCTGGGCAATGACGTGTTTTGTCTGGATATTGACCAGCGCAAGATCGATTTGCTGAACAACGGCGGCATCCCGATCCACGAGCCGGGCCTGCAAGACGTGGTGGCGCGCAACCGCGCCGCCGGCCGCCTGCAGTTCTCGACCGACATCGCCGCCTCGGTGGCGCACGGCGAGGTGCAGTTCATCGCGGTGGGCACGCCACCCGACGAAGACGGTTCGGCCGACCTGCAATACGTGCTGGCCGCCGCCCGCAACATCGGCACACACATGACCGGCTTCAAGGTCATCGTCGACAAATCCACCGTACCAGTCGGCACCGGCGACCGCGTGCGCGTCGCGTTGCAGGAGGAACTGGCAGCGCGCGGCGGCGTGGACGCCAGCTTCACCGTGGTGTCCAACCCCGAGTTCCTCAAAGAGGGCGCGGCAGTGGAGGACTTCATGCGCCCGGACCGCATCGTCATCGGCCATGACAGCACGGCCGAAGGTCTGCAGGCGGCGGCGTTGATGAAACGACTGTACGCGCCATTCAACCGCAACCATGAACGCACCTTCTGGATGGACGTGCGCTCGGCCGAATTTACCAAATACGCCGCCAACGCCATGCTGGCCACGCGCATCTCTTTCATGAACGAACTGGCCAACCTTGCCGACCATGTCGGCGTCGATATCGAGGCGGTGCGCCATGGCATCGGCTCGGATCCGCGCATCGGCCACAGCTTCCTGTACGCCGGCGCTGGCTACGGCGGCTCGTGCTTCCCGAAAGACGTGCAGGCGCTGGAACGCACCGCGCGCCACTATGCGCAGGATCTACAGATTTTGCGCGCGGTGGAAGCCGTCAACGACAAGCAAAAACTGGTACTCGGTCGCAAAGTGCTGGCGCGTTTCGGCGCCTACCTGGGCGGCAAGCACTTCGCCATCTGGGGCCTGGCGTTCAAGCCGAACACCGACGACATGCGCGAAGCGCCGGCGAGGGCGCTGATCCGCCAACTGCTGGACGCCGGCGCCACTGTGGCGGTGTACGACCCGGTCGCCATGCCGGAAGCCCAACGGGTGCTGGCGCTGGACCTGAGCGCCGCCGAACTGGCACGCGTGCGCTTTGCCGACAGTCTCATCGACACGCTGACCGACGCTGAAGCGCTAATCATCGTCACCGAATGGAAGGCCTTCCGCAGCCCGGACTTCGGGCAAATCAAGGCACTGCTGAAACACGCTGTTGTCTTCGACGGGCGTAACTTGTTTGAACCGCAGGCAATGTCGGAGGCGGGATTTGAATACCACGGCATCGGCCGTTCGGTCCTGACCAGCAGCTAACCGGCCACTGCAAGCAATTACACACAAAACTATCATATATATGTGCTGGACTTGACGTTCATGTGATACTAAACTGTGTATATGGCTAAAGATTGCACATTACAGGTTTTTATTGACGGGGCGTGGCGAGACGCTGCCGCGCTAACGCTTATGGGCGATGAAACGCGCGGGATTGGCGCCGCAACTTTCTTAAGCTATGAAGTGAACTACGCAATGGATCACTTCCAAAGAAGCGATGCCGCAGCTCTGTCAATCAACCATCCCGTCGACCTATTCCCGCTTAACGAGGGAAGCTGGCCTCCGTTCCTGATTGACTTGCTGCCACAAGGCTACGGTCGCAAAGAATTACTCAACCAATTACGGCGCGACGAGCATGCCGGGCCTGGCGCCGATTGGGCGCTGTTGTGCGCCGGCGCCGGCAATCCGATAGGCAACATACGAGTAAAGGAGGCGCATGGCTGGATTTCGGATAAAACCGAAGGGCAGGGCATGGGCTTCAGCATTGAGCAAGTAGCCGAGCGTGCCGGCGACTTCAATGAATACCTGGCGCAGCATGGGCTGTTCCTGGCCGGATCCTCCGGCGTGCAGGGAGAATGGCCTAAAATTCTGCTGACGCGCGCCAAGGACGGACTCTATTATCTCGATCATGCGCTGCCTGACCATTTGGCCGAGAAGCACTTTATCGTCAAGTTTGGACGCGGCAGCGACAGAGCGTTGGCCAGCATTTTGCAGTGCGAAGCCCCGTACATGCGATTGGCGCGCATGCTGGGACTGCGCGTGCATGACGATCTTATCTTGAAAGAACGGGCATTATTCATTCCGCGTTTCGATCGCGAAGTGATCGGGAATCGGGTTGTCCGTCATGCCCAGGAAAGCCTGGCCTCGGTGTGCAAGTTGCGTCAGTTCGGTGAAGTTCCGACCCATAACGACTTTTTGGTGCGCATGAAGTCGCTGGTAAGCGATGTTGCGCTCGACACGATTGAATATGTCAAACGAGACGTTGCCAATATCGTTTTGGGCAACACCGACAATCACGCCCGCAACACCGCTATCCAACGACGCGATAACGGCCAAGTGAGCCTCACGCCGTTGTTCGATTTCGCGCCAATGTTCCTGCATCCCGACGGTATTGCCCGTCGAATGCGCTGGTCTTCGGACGACAATGGCGCACCGCAATGGGCAAGCATCATCAAACAAGCAGCTGAAGCCACCCAAGTCGACGAGGCATTGCTGCTCAGCGCCGTGAAGGAAATGGCGCAACCACTGAGCACCTTGGTGGACCAGGCAGAAGCACTGGGAATTCGACAGTTCCTCGCCCCTAAAATGCTGACCATTGAGAACAACTTGCAGCAGTTGGAGAAACTCTGATGGACAAACGTTACTCCACGCTCAGCCCGGCAGAGCAAAATCAACTGCGCCACGACTTGCTCACGCGCCTGGCTGCCGCTGCCGACATGCCTATCCCCGACGTCATTAGAGAAATTCGCAAAACGCTGCGCCTGACAATTCCGGAGTACGCGAAAATTTGCGACGTGTCTCCGCGCACGCTGCAAGACATCGAACGGGGCGTGTCGAGTCCGACGCTCTACACCGTGGACAAGCTGCTAAAGCCCATGGGCATGCGCGCTGGAGCGGTACAGAATCCGGCGCAGCGTCGATAGAGTAGCGCAACTCGCCCGCCTGTGCCGGCAATGGGGCAGCTGACCACCTTTCAGTCGATCGATTGGACCATGCGCCCCCACCTCAGTATCCAGATCCTTTTTGGCCCTCAGGGACGATCCGCATCGCTGGTCCCTTGTGCGAAGATCCGCAGACCTCGACGCCGCCCAGAAAAGGTCTTTTCGTGCAACCAATCAATGTCCTAGTGGTCAGCATGTCGCCCGACGTGATGGCGGAAGTCATCTCTGCGGCGGTCATGCAGCGTACCGATATGACGCTCGTGCACGGGCGCACCGTTGCTGCGGCGGAGGTTCCGTTAGCGCTGCAATCCATCCCCTCGTCCCAGGAATGCGCCTTGATCGTGGTCGGCTACCACGGCAACACCGAGGCGCCAGCGGAAGAGTGGCTCGCCGACCGGCCCAAGCTGGTCGTGCTGTGCCTGGACATCGTCGACGACATCATCAAGTTTGCATTCGGCGACATCGGCTTGGAGCCGTTGCTATGGGCCTTGAAGGACTTGGTTGACCGGGTGAATGACGAGCGGCGGGAGCGCGTCCGGCACTTCCAAATGAGGCCGGTATCGGGGGACAGCGCGTCAAACACACCGCCTGTCGTGCGGGAGCGTCCGGATCGCCCGCTGCTGGGCGCGGCGGTCAACTGGATACACGCGGCACTGCGCAACGCGGTCGAGCAACTTTCCCGCGATAGCGGCGATTTGCCGGGCCTGACGGTCACCGTCGCGACAGTCGCGAAACTGCTTGATCCAAGGATCGAGAGCGACGAGATGGGCTCCGCGTTCGAAGTGGAGGGCGCCGATGCGGCGTTGACGCGGGCGCTGACGGCCGCAGATCCGCAAGCCGAGCCCCTGGCGGCGGCGGTGCGGGCCCTGGGCCTGACCGACATCGAATTTCGCATCCTGTTGCTGGCACTGGCGCCGGAACTGGATGCCAGGTATCAACGCTGTTTCGGGCTCTTGCTGGACGACCTGAGCCGGCGCGTGGGCACGCTCGGCCTGTGTGTGACCCTGCTCGGCGCGCCGGCGCAAATTCGTTGCGATCTGGCGCAGGCTGGCAACCTTGCGCGGTGGCGCTTGCTGGAGAGCCGTACGGGGGAGCTCCCGCCGGCCGACGAGCCGCTGCGCCTCGATCCGCCCATCGCGGAGTGGCTGCTCGGCAACCCCGACGCCCTCGATGCCGACATGCGCACGCGACATGCCATGCAGCCCGTCGCCTGGCCCGGCGCTGCCTTGCTGGAGCGCCAGCAGGAACGCGCCAACGCGGCCGGCTTGATCGCCAGGCTCCAGGGCACCGGCGAAGCCCAATGGGTCTTGCTTGGCGGCCATGACGGCGCCGGCTGGCGCGCGCTGCTTGAACTGGGCGGGAAGCTGGCGCAGTCGCCGCCGCTACGGGTCGAGCCGGCACGCCTTGCGGCGGTCGACCTGGTCGAAATCGAGGAGTGCGCGCTACGGGTCGGCCGCATGGCGCGCCTGACCGGCCGCCCGCTGGTCATCGACATCACCGGCGCCGATGACACGGCGCAGGAGGACGATGGCATCCGCGCCTTCCTTGCGGCCGTGTCGGCCACGGGCCGCAGGGGTGCGCTCATTTGCACGGACGCCGCGCGCAGCGTCGGGCTGCTGGGTGCGGCATCGTTCGACATCGAGGACGCGGCGCCCCTGGCCGCCGCGCGCGTCTGCGCCGCTGGTGCGGCGGCAGGGGGCGCGGACCTGGTCGTTACACAAGAAACCGCCCATTCCATCGCCAACCAGTATCCGCTCCAAGTGGACGGTTTCGAACGGGCGATGCGCCTCGCATGCGGCAGGCCGCTGCCGGCCCGGGTCGAAGACCCCGGCTACCAGCGGTTCACCACGGCTTGCCAGCAGGTGGCGGCCGAAGGCCTGTCGCGCTTGGCCGAACGCATCGAGCCGGTCTTCAAGCTGGACAGCGTGATCCTGCCGCCCGACCGCACCCAGCAACTGAGCGAAATCGTCGACAGCATCCGGCTCGGCCCCAAGGTGCTCGATGGCTGGAAGTTCCGCGAACACCTGCCGTACGGCCGCGGCGTGACCGCGCTGTTCCATGGACCGAGCGGCACCGGCAAGACGATGGCGGCGATGGGCGTGGCGCGCAGCCTCGATATCCAGATCCTGCGCCTGGATTTTTCGCGGGTCGTGAGCAAGTATATCGGCGACACCGAGAAGAACATCGATCGCGTTTTCAACGATGCCCAGCGGTCGGGCTGCGCCATCCTCATCGATGAAGCCGATGCGCTGCTCGGCAAGCGCAGCGAGGTCAAGGACGCGCATGACCGTTACGCCAACATCGAAGTGGCCTATCTGCTGCAGCGCATGGAGGCCTACGAGGGCCTGGCCATCCTCACCACCAACCTGCGCCAGAACCTCGACGCCGCGTTCCTGCGGCGCCTGCGCTTCATCGTCGATTTTCCGCGCCCGGACGCGGCCGCGCGCGAGGAAATCTGGCGTCGCTGCCTGCCGGCGGCGTCGCACGCCCTCGCTCCGGCGGCATTCCGCCTGCTTTCCCGCAAGATCGAGCTCACCGGCGGGCACATCCGGCAGATCACCCTGCGCGCGGCTTTCCTGGCGGCCGCCGCCGACCAGCTGATCGGCTTCGAGCACATCGTCTACGCGACGAACGCGGAGTTCGCGAAGCTCGGTATGCCGGCGCTGGAATTCGCGCCGCTGGCCGAACGGAGAGCAGCATGAGCGCCGCCGCCATCTTTCAGGCGACCAAGGCGCTGCGGCTGCGTCTGGAACAAGTCACCGGCCCCGGCAAGGTGTTCGTCGGTCCGCTCGACGACCCGGATGCGGGTAACGCGTCGCTGATACTGTTTCTCTACAGAATCATGCCGAACGCCACCCTGCGCAACGGCGAGCACCGGGTGGCTAACAACGCCGCGCATCCCCCGGTGACCATCTTCCGCAACGCGTTGCCGCTCGATCTGTATTACCTGCTGACCGTCGGCAAGACGTCTGGACCCAGCGAGGAATTCCTGCTCATGACCCTGGGCGGCGCGATGCAGGCGCTGCAACTCGACGCCGAACTCACCGGTATCGAGGTGGGCTACCAGACGGTCCATGTCTCGCTCGATCCGCTGACGACGGAAGATATCAGCCGGATTTGGGCGCTGTTTCCGACCGCCAACTATCGCACCTCGGTCGCCTACCTCGCCACGCCCGTCTGGATCGATCCGCAGCAGCCCGAGGCGCAGGCCGTGCCGGTACAAGACGACCGGCTCGACGTTGGCGCCGCCGTCACCTTGCCTGAGCGTGACTTATGAGCGCGCGTCCATTCGACGTTCGCCTCCCGCTCGAGCCCTCGTATCGGCGCGAGGCGATGCTGGCGGTGGAACTGCTGGACCCGGTCACGCTGGAGCGCGTTGCGCAGGGCGTACGGGTCACGGCGGTCGGGCTGACCAGCACACCCATCATCAATTTCAGCGGGCTGTTCGTTTGGTTGCGGCAACCCACAACCGATTTTCAGCAATTGACCATCGAACCCGGCACGCGCCCGTTTGAACGCATGGAAATTCCGGCGGCGCAGGTGCAGCTGCCTTTGCATTCGGTGGAGCTGAAGCCGCGCGCGAACTATCCGTTCACACCGGGCATCACCGCCATCCGTGGCGCATTGTCCGAAACGTCGGTGCCGCCCGGCGCGCCTCCGGCGCCGGTGGCCGGCGCGACGATACGGCTCGAATGGCTGCACGAGGACGGCTTGACCTGGATGGTCTCGCCGGCGACGGCTTTGACCGACGCGAAGGGCGTTTTTACCGTGATCCTGCGGCTGGCGCCCATGCAGATGACCGCCCTGGATGCGCAGGGGCGGATGTCAATCCGGTTGTTCGCCAAGCGCACCGCCGGTGGTGAGAAGCACCACGAGTTTCTGCTCCCGCATGGCCGCGTCATGGATCAAGCCTATGCCTGGGATCAACTTGTGTAATGAAGCGGTGACCAAGGAGAACAATGCCATGATCGACAATGTGCCTCAAGCAACGAAAACGAACTACCGGCCCGTGTGCGTGGCGCTTCCCGAAGCGCCGAAGGTGCCCGCTCTTGCGAAGCGCGGCAAATGCCCGAAGGAGTGCGACTGCCCCGGCCTGCCGCGCGGCGAGCCGCAGACCTGCCTGGACAATTTGATCCGCGATCAGAACATGATCATCAAAAAAGCCGAGCGAGCCAAGGCATTTGCGGACGAGCTCACCGAGATACAGAACCAGGTCAAGAGTGCCCAGCTGGACTATACGCAGGCGCGTTTCGCCGACCTGCGCAAGACCTGGAAGGAGCAGGACGGTGCCATCGTTGAGCTGATCCGCAAACTGGTCTGTGCGGTCGATTGCTGGCATTGCCTGCTTGAATGCCGCTTGTGCGAGCAGTTGGGCGAGATCCGGCGGCTCGAAGAGCTGATCGACGGGCCACCCGGGGCTGGCAACGGCACCGGTCCACTGGCCCGCGAGGCCTATTCGCTACTCGACCAGCAGGCCTGGCACATGCGCAACGTGGCGCAGATGGAAGCCCGGTTGAAGCGCATCACCGACGTCATGGCGGTCTGGCAAAAGCCTTCGGACACCATCGGCGAGGTGCTTGAGAAAAACGGCAACCTCATCAAGGAATCGCAGCAGCTGATCGCCAGTGATTCGGCCAAGGTGATCTACGACGTCTTCATGACCCTGATCCCGAGGCACTGGGCGGTACGCCCACGGGGCTCCGACCACGCCAAGGAATGGCAGACCGGCATCGCTGACCAATATGTCAAGATCTGCGGTTGCACGGCGCGCACGCAGCAAAACCCGGCGGCGGACGGCAAGCAGGATGGCTGCGATGACAGGGCCGGCGGCGGCGACGGCAAGCCCAAATGCGCATGCGATGACGGCATACCCGACGTTTGCTGTGGACCCGACGTCGGCATCCTGAGCCTGCGCGAGCGTCTGATCGGTCCCTTGCCCTACCTGGTCGATCCCGCCGATTTCGCCGCCGTGATCTGTTGCCTCACCAGCCATCGGCTGTCGCCCGCCAGCGATCAACTGGCGGTGGCCCAGGCCAACCTGGCGGCCACCACAGCCGAGATCGAACTGGTGAAGAAACAGATCGAGGACCAGAAAGCCGGCATCGAGGCCAGCTTCAGGGAAGCGCTGCCCAATCCGCTCGACTGCGGCGCATACAAGAAGGAAGGAAGCCCGCCGCCGGCGCCTCGTCCCGCACCGCCATCGAGCGACACCAAGCAGGCCGCCTAAACCAGCAACTGATCCTATATCCGGAGAATCGCCATGCCCGAATACCTGCACCCCGGCGTCTACATCGAAGAGATCGAAAGGGGACCCAAGCCGATCGAAGGCGTGCCCACCAGCACGGCGGCCTTCATCGGCGAAACCGAGCGCGGGCCGACCAGGCCACGCCTCGTGACCAGCTATAAGGACTATGTGCGCTGGTTCGGCGGCGTGTTCGGCGCCGCCAAGTTCATGCCGTACGCGGTCACCGGATTCTTCGAAAACGGCGGCAAGCGCCTGTATATCTGCCGCGTCACCGACGACGCGGCCATCCCGGCCGAGGCGGCCTTCGGCGCGAGCTTCATCGTGCGCGCGGTCGGCCCCGGCCTGTGGGGCAAGCGCGTTTACGCCAAGGTCGAGCCGAGTACCACGCAAAAACCCGGACCCGACAACAAGATGGTGCCGGTCGGCTTCAAGCTGCGCCTCGCCTACTACGCCGCGCAGCCGGACGGCAAACCGCTGGACTGGTTCAACAATCAGAGCAAGCCGCCGTTCCCCAGCGCTGCCGAGACCTTCGACGACCTCGACATGGACGAGCAATCGCCCAACTACTGGTACAAGCGGGTCCACGACAACTCGGCCCTGGCCGAGTTGGTGTACACCGGCCAGGGCACGGCGCCGCCGGCGGCGATGTTCGCCCAGCTCGCCAACAAAGGTGTGGACGGCGCTGCGACGCTCGACGTGGCCGACTTCGAGGGCCGGGTGCAGTTGCCGCTTCGGCGGGCGCCGCAAGGCCTGGCCGCGCTCGAGCTCGATCCCTACCGCGAGGTGGCGCTGGTGTACGCGCCGGGCGCCACGGTGCCTGTGAACAGGGCGGTGATCACCCACTGCGAAAATCTCAAATACCGCTTCGCCTTGGTGGACGCGGAAAAGTCGGTGGACGTGAGCAATTTCCAGCCGCGCAGCGCCATCCAGGACAGCAAGTACGCCGCGCTCTACTATCCGTGGATCGCCATCTCCGATCCGGCCACCGGCGCGCGCAAGGAGGTGCCGCCCGGCGGCCACGTGCTGGGCGTGTACGCGCGCACCGACGCCGAGCGCGGGGTCTTCAAGGCCCCCGCCAACGAGATCCTGCGCGGGGTGCTCGAGCTCACCGCCGACATCAACGACAGCACCCAGGACGTGCTCAACCCGCGCGGCATCAACGCCATCCGCCAGTTCCCCGAGCGCGGCATCCGCGTATGGGGGGCGCGCACGCTGAGCTCGGACGCGCTGTGGAAGTACGTCAGCGTGCGGCGCCTGTTCATCTTCCTTGAACGCTCGATCTACGAGGGCACGCAGTGGGTGGTGTTCGAACCGAACGATGACCGGCTGTGGGCGCGCGTGATCGACACGGTACGCCTGTTCCTGCGCACGCAGTGGCGCCTGGGGGCGCTGTTCGGGCGCACCGAGCAGGAATCGTTCTTCATCACCTGCGACCGTACCACCATGACGCAGGACGACATCCTGAACGGACGTCTGGTCTGCGAAATCGGCATCGCCCCGGTGCGACCTGCGGAGTTCGTCATCTTCCGTATCTTCCAGCACACCGCTGAAGCCCAGAACTAGGAGGCATGGCCATGGCCCGCAACGATCCCCTACGCAATTTCCGCTATCGGCTTGAGATCGACTCCATCACGCAGGCAGCGTTCAGTGACGTCATGATCGGCGAGACGACCATCGACGCGGTCGACTACCGCGACGGCACCGACCCGCCGCACGTCAGAAAGCTCTCGGGCCTGACCAAGTACGGCAACATCACCCTCAAATGGGGGCTCTACGTCGGCAGCAACGCGCTCGACCTCTATAAATGGCACCAGGACGTCTCCGCCGGCCAGGTCAAGTCCAAGCGCAAGAAAGTGGTGATCGTCGTGCAGGACGAGGCCGGCGCGGACGCGGCGCGCTTCGTGGTAAGCGAGGCGTGGCCCATCAAGTACGACCCCACCGACCTCAACGCCAAGGGCAACGAGGTGCTGATCGAGCTGCTTGAGCTGGTCAACGAAGGCATCGAGCGCGTCAAATAGCGAGGAGCGACCATGAACGGCAAGTCCCATCTGGGGTTTCAAACGGAAGTCGAGTTCGAACTGCCGAAAGGGTACGTCGACGAGGACGGCACGCTGCACCGGCGCGGCGTGATGCGCCTGGCCACCGCCGCCGACGAGATCCTGCCGCTGCGTGATCCGCGCGTGCAGCAGAACGAGGCCTACCTCGCGGTGATCGTGTTCGCCCGCGTGATCGTCAAGCTGGGCACGCTGATCGACATCCATCCGGGGACGATCGAGGGCCTGTTCGCATCCGACCTCGCGTATCTGCAGCGGCTCTACGAGCAACTCAACTCGGATGACGCCGTCGACAATCCGGTGTTCTCGGCCGGCGCCAGGAGCGCGTCGGCCAGTCCCATGCGCAGGATCAGCGCCCTGGGGGAAGCATGAAGGCCTATCCCGTCAAATCGCTGTACGAGGAGATGGCCTTCATCGCGCACCACTTCCACTGGTCCCACAGCGATCTCATGCTGCTGGAGCATGGCGAACGGCGGCGCTGGTGCCGCGAGATCTCCGCGATCAACCGGCGCCTCGATGACGGGCCGCCGAATCCATTCGCGCTCGGGCGCTGACGGCGATGGCACGCACCGACCCATTGCGCGGCTTCCGCTACCTGGTCGAGATCGACGGCCTGGTCAGTGGCGCCTTCCTGCGCGTGAAGGGTGTCGCGCGCGAGCTGCGGCACGAGTCGTACCGGGAGGGTGGCGTGAACGATTACGAGCACAAACTGCTGACCCAGGTGACCTATCCCGTGGTCGTCCTTGAACGGGGTCTGGCGCTCGACGACCTGTGGCAGTGGGCGCTGGCGGCCGCCGACGGCGACGTCACGCGGCGCACCGTCCGTGTACGCCTGCAGGACGAGCAAGGCGGACGCGCCTGGGCATGGCAGATCGAGCATGCCCTGCCGGTCAAGTGGACCTCGTCCGATCTGGACGCGAACGCCTCGCAGGTGGTAATGGAAACCCTGGAACTGGCGCATCATGGCTTAAGGAAGGCGATATGAGTGATCCAGGCGATCCTGTTGGCGGTGGCGCGAATCTACTGGCGGCGTTGGCTCTGCCAGCGCACGACGCCGCCCGCGCGATGGCGCGGCGCATCGTGACGTCGGTGCTGCGGCGCGCGCCGACCCGCCGGACCCGCCCTGACGCCGCCATCGGCCGCCGCCTGCCGGCCTGGACGCCCTTGCTGTTGCGATGGGCACGCAAGGCGGTGCTTGTGGCGGGACGCGTAAGGGAGGCGGGCGCTCGCGCGTTCACGACGGGACCGGGCGCCAAGTCCCACTGGCATTTTCATGCGGCGGCGCCGCGCGTCCGGGAGACTGGGCCGGTCGCGGCGAGGACGGCCGATCCGTCCGGCGCGCGCCAGCAGGCGGGTCGGACGAATCCGCCATCCCCGGACCGGGCCCATCGTGCCCCGGGTGCGAGCGTCGACGCCCTGAATGGCGGCGGCGACGCTCGCCGCAAGTACGGCGCCGCGAATGTCCGCCGTGCAGCTCGCGCGGGTGTCGACCTGGTGTATATTGCGGCGTTCCAGTATCGCGCCGGCGCGGACGCATGGAGTGCGCCGCATGTTCCGCGAACCGGCGCCATCGTGGACGGCCCGCGCTGGCCGGGCCGGGTCCCGGCGCCGGTACGGTGGGTGCGTGCGGACGGGGCTGGCAACGCCGCGCGGACGCCGCAGTCTCACGAGGCGCGGTCGTTGCGTACCGGCGACCCCGCGTCGCGGGGCGCGCTCGCGGGCGTTCAACTGCGCCGGGCATCCGGTGGCGCACCGGCGGGCATCCCAATCACACCGAGGTTGATGGCGTCGCGCCCGCCCATGAGGACCGCCGTGGCCCAGGTCCCGGGCGGACAATCGCCCCGTGCACCGGCGAGGCAGCGTTGCCGGGACTGGCCGCCTGCCGCGTGCGGTCAGGCGACGCGTATCTTGCCATGGGCCGGCTGGAACGGCGCGGTGGCGCGCGCCTTCGCTTCCATGCCCGCGCCGGCTGCGCGGCGAACGCACGGCGAACAAACCTGGCGCGCCAGGGCGCCAGCGGCGGCCGTCACCGCAACGGTGCGGCGCAATGCCCGGTCCCCCGGGCTGGCCGACATCGGCATGCGGTGGCAGCTGGAGCTGGTATGGCCGGCCGCCGCCACAGTGTCGGGCCATGGCCCAGGCCCGGCAAGCGCCGCCACGACGCCGCCACCCTCCATGCGCCCGACGCAGGCCGCTACGCTAGCCGCCGGCCATGCCGGCGACAGTGGCGGGTTCCGGTCAAACGCGATCGATCCAGCATGGGCGAACCGGTTGGCCGATGAAGTGATGCGCCGCCTCGACTACCGCGCGCGCATCGAGCGCGAGCGCCTGGGCTGCTAAGGAAACGCCATGAGCCAGCCCCCCCTCAAAAAAGCGACGATCACGGTGCTCGACGGCGAGCGCAAGAACCAGGTGATCACGGTACTGTTCAATCCGACGGAGTACAGCTTCGATCGCTCGAACTCGTACAAGGCCACGCCCGTGCCGGGCCTCGGCGCGCCCTTGCTGCAGTTCGTCAACGGCGAATCGGACCAGCTCAGCATGGAGCTCTTCCTTGACGACTACACCGACCCGCGCGGACCGACCTCGATGCAGCAGAAGGAGAACGATCCGCTGGGCAAGCGCCTGCGCGAGCTGACACAGCTGCTCGAGATCGACCGCACCATCCACGCGCCGCCGCCGGTGCGCTTTAACTGGGGCCCGATGGAGTTTGCCGCCGTCATCGAGCGGATCGGGCGCAAGGTCACCATGTTCCACCCGGACGGCGCGCCGGCGCGCGTGACGCTGTCGATCACGTTCAAGGAGTATCGCACGCTGCGCCAACTGGTCGAAGACCCGCGCCGCGAATCGGCCGACAAGTCCAAGCGGCGCGTCGTCGTCGGCGCCGAAAGCCTGTGGCTGATCGCCTCGCGCGAATACAACGACGCCAACGAATGGGTGCGCATCGCCGAGGCCAACGACCTCGACGACCCCCGCCAGATCGCCGCCGGCGACTGGCTCGAACTACCACCGATCGAGAATCCCGATGCAACTGGCCGACCTCTCTAAACGTTACGGCGACTTCTACACGCCGGCCTTCACGGTGCGCATGGCGGGCGCGGACGTGATGCGCGATCTGCTGGTCGCCGTGAGCCAGGTCGAAGTGGAGCTGGTGATGAACGCGGCCTCGCATTTTTCGTTCACGCTCGCCGATTGCTACGACCACGAATCGGGCCAGTTCCAGACCGGCCGCGGCCAGCGCTTGCTGGAGATACTGACGCTCGGCGCCGAAATCGAGGTATGCATCGGCTACGGCGACGCCTCGACGACGCCAACCGCAATGCTGGGCCAGGTGGCGGCGATCGAGACCTGCTTTCCCGAGACCGGCGCGCCGGAGCTGATAGTCTCGGGCTACGACCATGGCTATCCTCTCAAGCTGGGCAAGAATTCGGACAGCTGGAAAAACCGCAAGGACAGCGAGGTCGTGCAGCTCATCGCCGGCTTCCACCATCTCGACACCGTGATCGACGACACGGCCGAGCGGCCGCCGCAGACCGAACAGAACCAGCTCAGCGACTGGGATTTCCTCAAGACGCTGGCCGAACGCAACGGCGACAAGGACCAGCACTTCGAGCTATATGTCGAACCCGGTGGCGCCGGAAAAATACCCACGCTGCATTTCGGCTTGCCGCGTACCGGTTCGGCGCCGGTGGCCACCCTCAAGTGGGGCGCCGGGTTGTTGAGTTTCAGGCCCGTGGCCAACCTGGCAGGTCAGGTCTCCAAGGTGGAGGTGTACGGCTGGGACGTCAACAACAAGCAGCCGATCGTCGGCCGCGCCAGCGCCGAAGACGGCGCCAACGCGCAAGGCAAGCGTATCGCCCGGCACCTGGGCGCGCTGGTGCAGGCGTCGGACCGCCAGCCAACGCTGCGCACGCGGCAACCGGTGTTCACGCAGGCTGAGGCCGACAAGCGCGCGAAGGCCGCGCTCGGCGATTTGACCAAGACGTTTCTCACCGGCGAAGGCGAATGCGTCGGCCTGCCCGAGCTGCGCCCGGACCGCACCGTGGAGCTGACCAATCTCGGCGTGGCCTTCTCCCAATGCTATTACATCGAACAGGCCGCGCATCGCATCGACAGCGGCGGCTATCGGACCCGGTTCAAAGTGAGGGAGGTGAAACGATGAATACCGCAGCCGTCACGGCCAGCGAAGTCGCGCACGAATCCGGCCATGCGAAGGGCGTGGCCGTCGCGCTGGTCACACAGAACCAGGACGAGGATGGCCTGTGCCGCGTCAAGGTGCGCTACCCGTGGCACGCCCAGCCGCGCGAGAGCTACTGGGCGCGCCTGGCCGTGCCCATGGCGGGCGACGGACGCGGCACGGTGTTCATCCCGGAGGTGGGCGACGAGGTGCTGGTCGCCTTCGAGCGCGAAGACCTGCGTTTCCCCTACGTGCTCGGCGCGCTGTGGAACGGCAAGGACAAGCCGCCGCTCGCCAACGACGATGGCAATAACGACCAGCGCATCGTCAAGTCGCGCAAGCGGCATTACCTGCTGTTCGACGACGGCGCGCGCGGAATCGTCGAGCTGGCGCATGAAAACGGCGCCGTGGTCCGCTTCACCGACAACGAGATCGAACTCAAGGACAGCCAGGGCAACCTGCTCAAGATCGAGAAAAACGGCGCCGTCACGCTGCAGGCCAGCACGCGACTCACCCTCAAGGCCGCCGCCATCACGATCGAGGCGAGCAGCACCCTCGAAGTCAAGGCGAACGCGACGCTCACGCTGCGCGGCGCGCTGGTCAACATCAATTAGGAGAACACCATGGGCCAACCTGCCGCACGCGTTGGAGACCTCACCAGCCACGGCACCCCGCTGGGGCCGGGACCCGGCTGCCCGACCGTGATGATCGTCGGCCGGCCGGCGTGGCGGGCCGGGGCGGACACCCACGCCTGCCCGCTGATCGACGGCGTCAAGCCGCATGTCGGCGGGGTGGTGGCGCTGGGCAGCGTCACCGTGATGATCGGCGGCCTGCCGGCCGCGCGCCAGGGCGACATGGTGGTGGAGGCGGGCGCGCCGAATGCGATCGCGCTGGGCGCAACGACGGTGATAATCGGATGAACACCGTGCGCCCCACCGACGATCGCAAGCAATTTCTCGGCCGTGGCTGGGCGATGCCGGTCGCGCTCGATCCGCGCACCGGCCTGGTTGCCAGCGTCGCCCACGAGGAGGATATCCGGCAATCGATACGGATCATCCTTGAGACCGCCCCAGGCGAACGCTTGATGCGTCCCAATTTCGGCTGCAGCATCCACGACCTGGTGTTCGCCGCCATCGACAGCACCACCCTGCAGCGGGTGCGTTCGACGGTCGAGGAGGCGTTGCGCCGCTGCGAGGCCCGGATCGACATCATCGCCGTCAACGTCTCGCCAGCGACCACCTTCGACGGCCAGTTGATGGTCGAGATCGAGTACCGCGTGCGCGCCACCAACCAGCTGGGCAACCTGGTGTTCCCATTCTACTTCCGCGAGGGCGGCCAACCATGAAACCACAGCGCCCACCCCGTTTCGAGACCCGCCGCGCGAAAGAGATCGAGTCGGAACTGATCAAGCGCGCCAAGGCGTGGATGCCCGCGTGGGGCATGGATGACGATCAGCGCGATTTCGGCCGCGCGCTGCTCAAGATCGCCGCGCGTTTCGGCTCCGAGGTGGCCGAGCGGCTCGACCGCGGCGGCGAGAAAAACCGGCTCGGTTTTCTCGACTGGCTGGCGGTGCGGGGCGAGGCGACGCGGCCGGCGCGGCTGCCGGTGGTGTTCAAGCTGACCGACCGCGCGCGCGGGCCGAAACGGGCGGCGGCGTCGACCCGGCTGCTGGTGGAGGCGGGCGGCGCGTCGGTGGTGCTGGAAACCGAGACCGAGATGCTGGTATTGCCGCGCGGATTGCAAGCGTTGGTCGGTGTCGACGGCGCGCGCGACGCCTTCTTCCTGGCGCCGCCGGGGCTGGCCAGCCTGGCGCCGCTCGCGCCGGTGCCGACGCAATGGCTGCTCAAACGCTTCGCCTCGGCCGGCGCCACCAGGCTGCAGCTCGATCCGGAACAGGGACTGGCGCCGCAGATGATCGTCGAACTCGGCGCCAAGGAGTACCGCCTCACCCAGGTCAACAAGGGCATCGTCACGCTCGATCCACCGCTGGCCGCCGACCACGCGGCGCAATCGCCGGTGACCAAGGTCAGCGCCTTCATGCCGTTCGACGCGGCGGCGCATAACCGCCAGGCGCACGCGCTCTACCTCGGGCACAACGAACTGTTCGACATCGAGGCGGCGGCCTTGATCGAGCTCGCGGGCGCCAAGGACCTGGTATCGGTAGCCTGGCACTACTGGGGCAAGCTGGCCCCCGGCAGCGAAACCGCCTGGTACCCATTGCCGCTTGCGGAGGCGTCGCTGCAAGCGCGCTCGGACGGCCTGGTGTTCGCCAAGCCCAAGGGCGCGATGGAGATGCTGGAGCTGGTGCCGGGCAGCGAGAGCCGCTGGATTCGGGCTTCGCTCAACACTGTCGGGGCGGCCCAAGCGCCGCTGCTGGTCGACGGCTTCGACATCGGCATCAACTGCCTGCGCGGCGCGGCGCCGGCCCTGCACCCGGAGTGCGTGCCGGGCAGCGCGGCGGCGGAGGGTATGGCGAACACGACGCCGCTGCAGCTCGGGCAGATCTTTTTCCCGCTCGGGAGGGAACCGCGCCAGTTCGACGCCTTCTACCTTGGCAGCCAGGAGGCATTCTCCAAGAAGCATGCGCAAGTCAAGCTGGTTTTCGAGCTGGCCGATGAAAACTTCACGTCATTGACCGGCCTGCGCCGGGGGCCGCGCGCGAACCAGGCACTGGCCGGCGTCGCGGCGGACGGTCAGCTCCACCTGCTTGAGTTCGCGCCGGCGACCGGGGCGCTGACCCCGCTGCTCGGTCGCACTGCGCTGCGTCCGTCGGCGCCGGTGGCGCAGCGCACGCCCGAGCCGCGCGACAACCTGCCCGTCGGGCTGGACCCGCACCCAGCCTACCGGGTACCCATCTGGTCCAGCGGGACCGACATCTTCGTTGCCGTGGCGGGGCGGGGCGCAGTCTGGCTCTGGCACGAAAACGAGCTCGACCAGAACCTCAGCGGCTGGCGCGCCCTCGACGCCGCCGGGCCGGTCGACGATCCCGGCGAGCCGATCGAGGGACTGGTCTACCTCGCCGACGGCGCCTCCGGCCAGTTGGTCGCGCTGCGCGCGGCCGCGCTGTTTGTCCGGGATTTGACCCCGGGGGCCGGCAACTGGCAGCCGCTGGCGGCCAGCGTAGCCGGGCAGCCCGTGAAATGGGCGAAAATCGCGCCCATCTGTTCCGAAGACGACGACCTTGGCAATGGAAGCGCCGCCGCCGGACTGGTCGGCATTTCCACTAAAAACGAGCTGTTCGGCGTCACGCTCGCCGGGCAGTGCCACAAACTGCTCGACGGCATTGAAACCGCGGTGGCGCCGGTGGCGGTTCGCCGCGCGGACAACCGTCTTGTCGCGGCCGCCGTCGACACCAGCTCCCCCCGCCATCTGCGCGCCTTCCGCTCCACGCCAGTGCCGAACTCCTTCAACAATGAGATCGAGGACGATGCCGAACTGGACGCGCGGCCGGTGCAAGGCGCGTTGCTCGACATGAACCTGCATGCCGGGGACCTGACCGTGGTCGTGGCGCGCGGCGTCGCGCCGGGTTCGACGGGCCTGGCCTCGTGGCGTCCTTTTGCGCCGGCCGGCCAGGGTGAGTTGTTCGAGGTGCCGCTGCCGGTGCCCCGGGAAGCGTTGGCCGGGGCGCCGACGCTGCTGTCCGGGCATGTGCTGGTGCCGACTTCGAGCGGCCAGGTGCTGGTGGCCCCGTTCGACCGGACAAACAGGCTGGAGCTGAGCGTGGCGCTGCGCACCGCCGTCATCGCGGCCAAACGCTTTGCCGACGGCGACCAGCTCGCACTACCGGTCGCCATCGGCGCGGCGGGCATCACATATGCGTTGCGCGCCATCCCGGCGGCGGGTGTCGAGTTTCGGGCCCGGGTGCTCTACGAATTCGATCTGCACGCGATCGATCAGCCACTGCTGGAATACCGCGCCGCCGCCCCGGCGCTACCCGCCAAGGTCGATCCGGCGGCGCGCGACACGATCAAGATACGCGCGGCGGACCCCGTCCTGGCCGAGGGCGCCGTTCTGCTGATCAAGACCAGCATGTCCAGCCAGCTCTATGCGGTCGTCCATTTCAATACCGCCACCCGCGTCGCCAGGCTTGATCGGCCCCTCGACGTCGGCCAATCGGCCTCCGCCAAGGTGACCTACGTGGCGCCGCAAACCAGCGCGGCGCTCATCCGCCCGATGCTGCGCCTGGACCCGGCCGACACGGAACAATGGCCGCAGCACCTGCCCGACCCGGTCCGCCTGTTCTTTTACGGCGCCACGCCGGCCTTCATGCCGGCCACCGCCTACCGTCCCGAGCTGCTGGTGCTCGCCGAGCACTGGAGGACACAACCAACGGTCACCGCCGGCAAGGTCAAATTGATCGTCGATGGCGCCGTCGGCGAATGGACCACCCGGCTGGGTGACGGCCCCGGCAATCCCGAGCTGTCGTGGGAGTACTGGAACGGTAAAGGCTGGTGGGCGCTGGAGATCGACTTCGATGGCACGCTCGCCCTCAAGCGGAGCGGCGGGGTGAAATTCCAGGTGCCGACCGACATCGCCTCGTCCGACTGGGCCGGCCGCATCAATTACTGGATACGCGCCCGCCTCATCGGCGGCGACTATGGACGCGAGACGGTCACCGTCGAGACCGAGCCGATCAACAAAGCCGTGTCCAGACAGACCGTCATACGCTCGACCGACGGCATACGCGCGCCGGCGGTCGCCGGCCTGGATATTTCCTACTGCGTCTGCGAACGGGAGGGGCCGACCTTCGTGCTGACGTGCGATAGCGGATCGATCCGCGACCAGAGCGACGCCAACCGCACCCCGGGGGCGCTGGTCGAGGCGTTCGTGCCGCTGGCGCTGCTGCTTGGCCGCCTGTCGGCACCGCTGGTCGCAGGGCCGGCGGCCCCGGATGGCGCCGACACCGCCATCGCGCCCGGTCCGGCGGCCGGCCGCGCCCTGTATCTGGGTTTCGACGCACCGCTGCTGGGCGAACCGGTCAATCTGCTGCTGTTGGTCGAGGAGCGCCGTCACGACAAGTTCGCGCCGATGTGCGTCGAGGCGCTGGTCGCCGGCCGCTTCGTGCCGGTGGTGGTCAATGACGCCACGCGGGCGCTGGGTGAAAGCGGCGTGCTGTCGCTCGCGTTGCCCGTGGTGCCGACGCCGCGCGAGCTGTTCGGGCAAACGCTGAACTGGCTGCGCCTTACCCCGGCCGCCGGCGCGCCGCCCGACGAATGGAAGCCGAAGCTGCTCGGCGCCTATCTCAACGGCGTGTGGGCGTCCGCCGCCGAGACGTTGACGCGCGAACTGGTCGGGTCGTCGCGGGGCGAGCCGAACCTCACTTTGTATCTGGCGCGCCCGCCGCTGGTGCGCAACACGCTCGAGTTGCGCGTCAAAGAGCCGCTCGGCGACGAGGAGCTCGCGCAGCTCCAGGCCGAAGGCGCCGGCCAGGTGCTCACCACGCTCGAGCAGCTGCCGGGGAGTTGGGTGTTGTGGCGGCAGGTAACCGATCCGGGCGACGCCGCGCCGGGGGCGCGCGTCTACGCGCTGGACGAGGCGAGCGGCGAGATCCGCTTCGGCGACGGCCACCACGGCAGGATTCCGCCGATCGGCCGCGACTCCATCATGGCGTTCAGCTATCGGCGCACCGCGCCGGGCGCGCCCGGCGGCGTGGACCTCCCAGGCAACGCCATCGGCGCGCGCACGCCACTGAATCTGGTCTCTCCGATCGACGGGGTGGAGGCGGTGTTCGCCGCCGACCAGTCCGCCGGCGGCGCGCCGCCGCAGGATGCCGATACGGTGCTGCGCTTGGGCCCAGCGCGGCTGCGCCATCGCGGCCGCGCGCTCACCGCCCGCGATATCGAGGATATGGTCTACGAGCACGCGCCCGACGTCGCCCAGGCGCGCTGCTTCCCCAGCCAGGGCTACGTGCAATTGGTGGCCGTGATGCGCGGCGCCAATCCGATCCCGGGCGCGGCCCAGCTGCGTGCGCTGCGTCGGATGCTGGTCGCGGCCGGCCCGCCCGCCTTCGGCGAGCACGACGCCTTGCGCCTCGACGGCCCGGCGCTGCGCCGCCTGCGCGTCGACCTGCGGCTGCGCGTCGCCAGCCTCGATGACGCGGGCGCGGTGGCGCGCGATGCGCGGCGGCGCATCATGGCGCTGTTCGACAGCGCGACGGGCGGAGTGGACGGCGAAGGCTGGCCGCTCGGGGAAAACCCGAGCCAGGCCGACGTGGCGGTCGGTCTGGCGGACCTGGCGCGGCTCGAAGGCATTGTCGCCATCGCCTTGAGCGAGATCGCCAGCGACGGCGCCGAGCGGCCGTGGCCGGATGCGCTGCGGCGCACGGAACTGCCATGGCTGGGCGAGGACGGCGTGCGCATCGCGTTCGACAGCGGCGGGGTGGCGACATGAAACGCCTCGCGCCGAACCTGTTCGACCGCCGCTTCGGCGAGCTGATGGAAATAGGGCGCGCGCGCCTGCCCGGACTGGCCCCGGACTGGACCGACCACAACGCCCACGACCCCGGCATCACCCTGATGGAGCTGCTGGCCTGGGTCACCGAGGCGCAGCTCTACGCCATCGGCCGCATGCGGCGCGACGAGCGTGCCGCCTATGCCGCCTTGTTCGGGCTGGCTGCGCGCGGCAGCGCGCCGGCGCGCGGTTTGATCTGGCCCGACCGCCTCGATCCGCGCGCGCCGGCTGCCGCGTACCCGCACAGCGTGATCGTCGCCGCCGATACGGTCGTCACCATGGTCGACGCCGAGCAGCCGATGTTCAGGCCCGGCACCAAACTCTTGCTGGTGCCGGGGCGCGTGCTGCGACTCGAGGCCCGGCTTGCCAGCGGAAAAGTGCTGGATTACACCGCCGTCAACGCGCGCGGCGGCGCCGCCTTCCAGCCGTTCGGCCCGTCCGCCGGCAGCAGCGACGTACTGCGCCTGGCATTCGAATGCCGTAGCGACGACGGACTGTTCCCGACGCGCCGGGCTGACGCCGACGGCGCGCTCTGGCCGCTGGGCGTGCGGGCCGACCAGCCGCTCACCGCCATCGATGTCGCCGATGCCGCCGCCTGCTCCGCTCCAGCCGCCAGTACCGCGTGCGCGACCGCCACCTCGTCCGGCGCCGGACTGGCTGTGACCCTGGTTACGCCGTCGGCCCGCACGTCACTCACGGTCGTCTCGGACTCCAGCGAGGGCATGCTGCGCACCGGCGTGCTGCTGCTCGACCTTTCGGCCGTCCAGGGCTCGCCGGCCAGCTTCACGCTGGAGCTGCGCGCAACGCGCGGCTTCGAACGGCCGCCGCGACTATTGCGTATCGAGCCCAACGTGGTGCCGATCGTGCAGGACCGGCTGGTGGCGGACGAAGTGCACATCGCCACCGGCGATCCGCACTGGGGCTTCCAGCTCGACCTGCCGGGCCTGCGCTTCGCCCCCGGCCATGCGCCGGTGAGCATCGCGCTGCGGGCGGCGGACAGCGACCACCGCAGCGCCTGGCGCCCCGCGCCGCTGGCCGACAGCGGCCCGCTCGACCCGGTGTATGAGTTCGACGCGGCGAGCGGACGGGTCACCTTCGGCAACGGCGTGAACGGCCGCATACCGCCGGCGCAGGCGGCCATGCTGGCCACGTACGCCGTCTCGGATGGCGAGCAGGGCGGCGTTTCGGCCAATCATCGGTGGACGGTGCGTGGATTCGCCGGCGCCTTTGGCGTGAATCCGGATGCGGTGGACGGTGGCGCGGCGGCCAGCGGCTGGATCGATGAACGCCGTGAAGCGCGGCGGCGCGCGCGGGTGGACCATGCGCTTGTGAGCGCCGAGGACATCGTGTCGGCCGCCAAGGCGCTGCCCCTGCTCGAGGTGGAGCGCGCGTGGCTGGCGTCACCGGCGCCACTGGCGCCGCGCACCGGGACCGTCACGCTGGTAGCGATGCGCGCCCGAACCTCGGAGCTGGATGCGGGCGACACGCCGGAGACGCCGCGCTGGCTCGAAGCCGTGCGCCGCCGTCTGGTGACAAGGATGCCGCTGGCGACGCGGCTGGTCGTCACCGCGCCGCGATACATCGACTTCTCGCTCGACGCCACCATCGAGGTGGCCTCCGGCCGCGATCCCGCCACGGTCCGGCACGAGGTCGAGCGCGTGCTCGCGCGGCGACTGGCGCTCACCGGCGACTCCCCGCGCCAACCCGGCGTGCCGGTCAGCACACGCGATCTGGTTGCCTGGCTCAGGGTGGTCCACGGTGTGCGCCGGATTGTCGCGCTGCGCTTGGTTCCCAGGGCGGGCGGCGACGCCGAGCGGATCGGCGGAGGGCGCAACACCTTGCCGCGCCTCGATCTGGCCGGCAGCGAGCTTGAGCTGCGCCGCGCGGCGGCCGGGGAGGCGCCATGAGCGGCCGCCGCCATCGCAGCTATCGCTTCAGCACGCCCGCTCAATGGAGTGCGTGCCTGTTCGACCGGGTCGACCGCGAGGTCTTCGACGCCGGCGGTGCGATCCAGCCGATCGCGCCCTACGGGCAGGATGCACGGCTCTACCCAAGTCAAGGGGCGTGGGCGCCGGCCGCGACACGGGCCGGGGAGGTTCTGTGGCACGACGCCGCCGGCTGCCTGTACCGGCTGCCTTCCTGCGGCCATGAGGCCGAGCAAGCGCCCGACATCGACCCCGCGCCCGCCGCCATCGCCCGCGCGGCGCGCCTGGTGGCCAGCGCGCACGGGCTGTGGGTCATCGGGCCGTCGGGCCGCTTGCTGGAGCGCTACGACGAGGCGACGCTGTCGCGCCTGGAGGTGGTCGACCTCGCCGGCGCGCGCATCGTCGACATCGCCAGTGGCGGGCGCGGCCAGCTGTACGCGCTGGTCGAGCGGGCGGACGCGGTGGCGGCGCTGCGCCTCGACTGCGCCGGCCACGTTGTCGAAACGCTGGTGTTCGAGGGCATCACGCGGCCGGTGGCCTTGGTTTTCCTGCGCCGCGCACAGCGATTCGTCGTGATGGCCGAAGGCGCCCGCCCGCGGCTGTACTGGTTCGCGGCCGAGGCGGGCGCCGCCGTGAGAAGCATCGATATCGGCGCCTTGCATCCTTGCTTCGGGGCCACCGCGCTCGGCGGCGACGGTCGCAACCGGGTAATGCTCGCGGGGAATAACGCGCTGGATCTGGGCCGGGCGCCCTTCGTGTTCATCTTCGATGGCGACGGCGAGCCGCTGGGCGAGATCGCGCTGGACCCGCGCGACGCGCCGGCGACTGGCGTGGCCGGCACGCGGGGCGCGCTGTTCGTGACGGGCGCACGCGGACTGCTGCGCTACGGCGCCGCCCGTGTCGTTCCCGATGCCACCGCCGAAGTGCGCTGCTCGCTCGTCACACCCTTGCTGTATGCGCCGGAGCAGAGCGGCACCTCGCAGCGCCGCTGGCTGCGCATCGAGGCGTCGGCCACGCTGCCGGACGGCGCCTCGCTCGACATCTGCTACGCCTCGACGGCCGACCCGGCGCTGCACAGACGGCTGACGGCCATGGCCGGCGACGACACCATGCCGGCCGGCCTGCGGGCGCGCGCGCTGTTGCGCGAGCCGGGTATCTGGAGTGCGCCGGTCACGTTCCAGGGCGGGCGGCCGGCGCCCGGCGAAACCGAAGCGCCGCTGTCGGCACCGCTGTACGACGCGCAGGCGCCATATGTCTGGGTGAGCGTCACCCTGACCGCGACGGCGGGCGGGGCGCTGCCCGCGCTCGACGAGCTTGCCGTGCTGTACGGGGGGCCGTCACTGATGGACCACCTGCCCGCCATCTATCGCCGCGCGGAGGCCCAACCCGGCAGCTTCCTGCGTTCGCTGGTGGGCGTGCTCGAATCGACGACACAAGGGCTCGACGCCCGCATCGCCGCGCTCGCCGGCCACGTGCATCCGGCTACCGCTACCGGCCCCTGGCTCGACTTTGTCGCTGGCTGGCTGGGCTTGCCGTGGGACGACGCGCTCGACGAGCAACAGAAGCGCCGCCTGCTTGCCAGCGCAGCGGAACTGGCGCGCGGGCGCGGCACGCGCGCCGGCCTGGAAGCGCTGCTGGCCTGCCTGATTCCCGGAACGCCGCCGCGCTTTCGTGTGGTCGACGCGACCGCCGATGTCGGCTTCGCCATCGTAGGTGGCGCCGGTTGCCCTGGCAGCGCGCTGCCAGCGCTGCTGGGCGGGCGGGCGCCGGGGAGCGCCGAGCTCGATTTCAGCACGGTGCTGGGCCACATGCGGCTGCGTTGCGAAGGGCAAAGCGAGGATGGCGTGCGCACGCTGGCGGGCCGCGTCCGCGTCGACGTCGCCGCCACGGGGGAAGAACGGCGCGCCTGGGAGCCATGGCTGGCGACGCTGATCGGCGCCATGATACCGCTCACCGCACGCCTGCGATTGCGCTGGGTCGGCACACGGGCGCCGCCGAGCGGGCGCCTCGATGGAACACTCGTGCTCGAGGCGCCGCCGACGCCTCATTTGGGAGGCGACGCCGTGCTCGGCGTGGCGCGCCTGCCGGAGCGGGGAAGCCGCATCACCGGCGCCGGGGCGGACATCGGCACGCGCCTGCAATGACAACAGGAGATCGATCCATGCAAACCAACACCAGTAAGCGCGAACGGGAATGCTGCACCGACGCGCCGTGCAACGCGGGCCTGCGCAACCAGTACTTTGAAGGAAAGCGCCTGACCGTCGATTCATTTCGGGTGGAGCAGGACTACACCATCGAGCGGCGCCGACTGCTCAATCGCGCCATCCACGGCTGGGGCGTGGTGTTCGGCTATCCGATCCGCAGCGAACCGGTACCAGCCGATCGGAGCGGGAAGACGTCGGGCCGACTGCTGATCGGGTCGGGCCTGGCGCTCGACCCTTGCGGCCGCGAGCTGTTGACGACCCGGCAGAACCCGCTCGAAGTCGCGGATGCCACCCTTTTCGACCGCGAGGGCAAGCACATTGACCGCCCTCCAGAAGGGAGCTACCAGCCCGGCACCGGCGAGCGACAGCAGGACAATGCGCCGCCGGCATACTGGCTGTTGAGCGTTCATTACGCCGAGCAACTGGCCGGTCCCGTCAAGGTCGTCGATCCGTGCATCTGCGAGCGCAAGGAGTGGGATCGTGTGTGTGAAACCGTGCGCTATTCGTTGCGGCAGGTCGAGCGCGCGGCGTGCTGCGCCGGCGTCCCCTGCGCGCTGGCGCGTGACTGCGCGACGGGGTCTTGCTCCGGGGGGCAGAGGGAGGAGGGGACCCTGCCGCGCGGCGACTCCCGCTACCTGTGCGAGCATCTGGCCGGCCTGTCGGATGCCGATTGTGGCGAGCTGCGCCAGCTTGACGATCCGTGCACGCACATTCGCGCCGACCTGTGCCATGGCGTACCGCTGGCCTGCGTGAGCCTGCGCGAAGGGCGGTGCGAGGGGACATGGGAATTCGGCCACTGGCTCGACGCCTGCGGGCCGCGGCGTTTGGTTAAGAGTAATGACGTATTGTTCGACCTGGTGCGCGGCTGCGATCTCACGCGCATCAACGCGATCGGCTGGGAGGATTGGCACCGCTCCGCCACGTTGGTCGACGCCGGCGCCTTTGAGGAGTCCTTCGGAGCCCTGAGCCGCGAAGAGCTCGATCACATGCATACAAACCGGGACCCGCGCATCCGTTTCCCCGTGGAGACATTGCAATACTGGGTGGCTTTTTCGCGGCTGGTGCGGGGCGAGACCGTGCGCTCCGGTTGTTTCTCGATCACGGTACTGTGGTCCGAATCGGAGGGTGGTTGGAAGAAGAGCTACCGCGTACCCATACTGGACGTCAAAACCTCGGCCTCGGCGAGCGCGCCGGCCGGAATGGTGGACCACGCAACCGTCGTGGTCGACGGACGCTGGTTGTACGACGCCATCAAAGGAACCGAGACGATCTTCGATGTCCGTCCGATCACCGTGGAGATCGAGATTCGCGGCGATTTGATCGTCGACTGCAATGGTCAGACGGTTGATGCCAACAATCACGGATGGCTCCCCCCGCCAAGCGGCAACGGCACGCCGGGCGGCACATTCTTTTCGAGCTTTCAAGTGCAGGCACGCTCCGCCTCGAACCGGGCAGCCGGTGACGGCACGGAGCGCTTAGATGGAGGTAAATCATGAGCACGAAAAACCAGCCTCTGGTCTTGGAACAAGGCCCCTCGACGCTCGCCCGCGCGAAATTCGGGCCTGGGATGCTGCTGCAGCATGACGATCTGGAACAGCTGAACACCTACACGCGTGACCTCAACCGTCTCATGCTCAGCTCGCTGTTCGGCTGCGGCGTGGTCTGCGGCCTGGTCGTCAGCGCCAAGGCCGATCGCTGCAAAGTGACGGTCACGGTGGAATGCGGCCTGGCGCTCGACGGCCAGGGCGACCCCATCCATTTGCCGAAGCCGCAGAGCCTCGTCATCAACGAACAGTGCGTGCCGAACATGCCGTCCTCGCTTTGGGTGGTGCTGCGCGGAACCGAAAAATACTGCGCACCGCGCACCCCGATGTGCGGCGGCGATGAGGAGGAGTCGGCGTCGGTGTGCACGCGCGAACGCGACTGCTTCGAAATCCGTATCGAGTGCGCCCGTCCCGGCTGCGTCTGCGGCGGCCCCGAGCCCGATCCGAAAAAACAGTCGAAGGATCTGGACGAGAACAAGTGCAAATGCGCCGATCCCGATCAACCGGCCCAGAAGGACCACTACGAAGGCAAGAGTTGTTGCGCATGCGTGAACTGCGCCAACTGCAATTGCGACGATGTACTGCTCGCCCGCCTGGACAGGAGCGGGGATGGCCAAAATTCCGTGTGGACGGCCGATCACGGCGTGCGCCGGTTCGTTCGGCCCGTACTGATGCGCGATCATCAAGCGTGGATCGAGCAACAGGAACGCCGGAAGTAGGTCGCGGGCAAGGCGATCTAAGACACGCTCACGGCCACGACCATGACCCAGGAACGAGCCCCCTTGCGCAAGCGGGACGTCGCGGCACGGCGGCCCGCCTCGGCTGCGCCAGCCTCCTCGGGCGCGGCCGTCCGTCCGGCGCCGCTCGTGCGCAGATTGCAGCAGCGCCTCGGCAACCATGGCACGCAGGCCCTCACCGCCCGGATAGCGGCCGAGGCTGGCGGTCCCACTGTCGCCTCGAGCCCCTCCACGACGATTCAGACCAGTCTTGCCATCAGCCAGCCGGGAGATCGGTACGAGCGCGAAGCGGATCGCATAGCTGATATCGTGATGCGCATGCCTGCGGCGCCTTCCGAGATACCTGACATTTCTGCCGCGTCCTCGGCGCGTCCGCCGGTTCGACGCGCTTGCGTCGTTTGTAAGGCCGTCAACGAACATGGGAACGCTTCCGGGAGCGAGCCTGACGCCAATGGGGCGATGAGCGTCCAGAGAATGGCCGTACCGGGGGCAGCGCTTGGCGTCACACCTGCCGTCGAGGCAAACGTGCGCACGCTGCAAGGCCAGGGCAGCCCCCTGCCGCAGGCGACGCGCCAGTTCTTCGAGCCCCGTTTTGGCGCGGACTTCAGTCAGGTGCGCGTCAATACGGGGGGGCGTGCGGATGAAACGGCTCGATCACTTGGCGCGAAGGCGTTCACGGTTGGTTCCTCCATTTCCTTCGGCGCAGGTCAGTTCGCACCGACCTTGCCAGAAGGTCAGCGCTTGCTGGCGCACGAGTTGACGCACGTCGTGCAGCAAGATGGCGCGGTACGACGATCGCGCGCGCCGGCGCGACGCAAAGAGTCCGAGCCAGATACGGCGGACAAGGGAAAAGCGAGCCTTGCCATCAGTAAAAGCACAGAGGGGCCGCGCCTGCAGCCATCCTGGTATAACGTCGACATACCGTTTACCGACTATCAGTTCGATCCGAGCTGGTCTGGTGTCAAGACCGCAGCCGGCGTGGTCAAGGACGCGGCGCGCGAAGCCTTGGAGGCGATCGTCAATCAGATCACGAGCGTCGTCGATGGCGCCCGAGCCTGGTTGAATGAGAAATGGGCGGAGATCCAGAGCCTTGCCAATGCAGCCTGGGATGGTGCGAAGCTAGCTTTTGACAACATCATTGGCCTGTTCAAGAACCCCCTTGGCTTGCTTGCCGACGCAATCATGGGTCTCGACGCCGATTCGTTGGCCAAGGGGTGGGCGACCTTTCTGGCAGTGGTGAACTCGGTTGCGAACGGCTTCAAGGCGATGGCCGGCAACGTGCTGGGGACCGCCAACAGGCTCTGGGGCTTCATCAACCGGTATGCCACGGGGGTGCTCGACAAGGTGGCGAGCCTCACGTCGAACTTCCTGTTCAGAAAGCTCCCAGAGTCCGTGCAGAAAGGCCTACACGCGATCGTCGACGTGCTGAAAAGTTTGTGGAAGAGCATCGCCGACGGCTGGACCGCGCTGACCGGCAAGATCAAGCGGTGGGTGGATGGCGCAATAGACGCGATAGTCGGCCTGGTGCTCAAAGTGGCTGGGTTCGGCATCAACGTGGTGATTTCCGGCATCGCCATGTTCGGGCAGTTGGTCTTGTTCCTGAAGGATCTGTTCAGCAATCCCGGCAAGTATGTCGAGTTACTCGCCGAACGCACGGTGCAGGCGTTCGGTGGCGTGGAGAGCAAATTCGCGGGCGTGGTTGGCCAGTACTTCGGCGGAGCGAAGACCTCCACCAAGGCGGTGGCCCACGTCAAGGGACCAGCCGCCGCATCGGCGGTGAAGCGGGCGCCGCCGCCGGCGGTGGAGAAAAAGGGCTCGGCCTCGTGGTCCGACATCGGCTCCGGCGTGCTGGAGATGATGGGCGAGAAATGGAGTGCGTTCAAATCCAATCCCATGTCGGTCGTTATGCAACTGCTGAAGGATCTGATCTTCCCGATGGCCGGCAACATCGATGACATCATCGAACTCTTCAAGAGCATCTGGCACATTGTGACAGGGCCCTTGAGCGCCGGGTCGCTGGAAGAGCTGTGGACCAGTCTGCTGCAGATCATGGACATTCCGATCCTGATTTTCCACACCGTCGTCAGCATACTGATGCGCTCGCTGATGGTGCCGCTGATTGTCGCGAGCTTCATTCCGCACCCCGTTGTGAAAGGCGTTGCCGCCGCCGTCGGCTACGCCTTGCTTGGCGCCTTTGTGCAGGCGGAGCTGCTCAATATCGGTCACAAGCTGGTGCTTCTGAAGACAGGGGCGACGACCGGGGAACAGAAGAAGGACGCGTACAACCGCATCGCCGACAGCCTGATCGCGTTCGCGATGACGGCCGCCATCATGCTGCTGATGCTAGTGCTGCACTTCCTCGCCAACGTCGCGAAGGGCATTTACAACTTCATCAAAGGTAAGGTGTTCGGCGTTGAGCCGCTACCGGTCGAAGGCAGGGGAAGCGGCCAGGGTGAGGCGAAAGCGGCCGAAGATACCCTGCTTGACGCACAGTCCAAGAAGGGCGTTGCCGCCGAACGGACTACTGCCGATGGCCACAAGATTAAAATCATGGAGGATGGCCGTATCTTCATCTGCACGACCTGTGAGGAGCTGCGTTTCAAGTACCGCTCCGAAATCGCGGGCGACGAGCAGCTCCGTACGAAACTGGGGGAGGCGGAGCGAATTGTAGATCCCGAGGCCAAGGCGGACAGGGTCAGCGCACTGCAGAAGGAACTGGCCGATGCGCGGGAGAATAAGCTCGCCGCCGAACCTCCCGAGGTCAAGGGTAAGCTGCTGGCGGAGATGCGGGCGACAGTGCGCAAGATTATCGGCGAGATCAAGGAACAGCTAAGGCAGCGTGAAGTGATCGATACCCTTCGTGAAAATCCGGAAGTGAAGGCTGAGATCGATGCCGATGTGCGTCAGCTGGACGCCGAGATGTCGCGGGTCGAAAAAGGCGCGAAAGGGGTCGAAGGCGATCCTGCGCTGGAGGATGCGGCGCGTGAGGAGTTCGACACGGTTCGGGCGCAAGGCGAAGCGGTAAAGGAGAAGATCAACCGAGAGATCAATCCGCCGGAAGGGGCAACGGTTCCCCGCCCGGGGCTGAAGTACCCGAAAAATATGCTGCCCACAGGAGGAGAATATCCATATGTAAGCCCGGACCCCAGCGGCGAGGTGGTCCAGGCCACGGGGGAGAAGTCCGGCTATCTCGATAAGGATGGCAATGTCTGGCAAGTCGATCGGACCAAGGCGCGCACCCAGCGATTCTTCGAATGGGATGTGCAAACGAAGGACGGAGGGCATATCAATGTTGGTTCGGATGGTACAATTACTCACTGACCGGCGCTGTCATCGCGCGCCACGAAAGGTCCATGGAACGGAGTATGGGAATGTCTGAATTTCCACTGCCGGCGGAGATCATTCGCCTCATCGAAGAGCGCGGCCGAGATGGTCGCGACATTCTCTTCGAGACACAACTGCCGGACAAGATCGCAAGGCTATGCGCTGCGCTGGCAATGGCGCAGTCCGCGCATGTCCGTCGAGTGCTGTGTAATCTGCTGGCCTCGCTCGCCGAGGCGGAGGCGCTTCCCTGCCTTTTGGATCGTCTTGACGATCCTAGTCCTTCGGTCGTCGCCGCTGCAGCCGATGGCATTGGGAACTGCGCCTACCAGCAAGGCTTGCCGCAAGCGTTGAAGGAGCGATTGGGCGTGCGCTTGATGGAACTCGTCGCCAATGATGCCAGCGTGCTCGAAGTGCGGACCGGTGCTTTGTACGCACTGGGACTGCTGCAGTATTTGCCGGCGCAATCGTTGATGTTGCAGTTCCTCGAAAGCGAGGTGCCGCGCGAGCGATTGGCGAGCGCGGAAGCTTTGGGTCATTTGGGTGATCGCGGTGCGATTGCCGCCTTGCGCGTGCGGCGTTACAGAGAGAATGATGAACACGTGAGACGCTACGTCAGTCTCGCGATCGAGGAGCTTGAGGAGAAGTAGACGCCGATCCCCGGTAGAGTGCAGTTCACTCGGCACTTGCGCGCCCCACCCGCAACGCCGTGACATCGGGCGCCACCACCAGCCACGGCGCATCGCGCACGCGCCGCATCGCCTGCGCGCGTCGTTGCAACTGCAGCTTGTCGAGGATGTTGTGGACGTGGTGCTTGACCGTGGACAGGCTGATCGTCAGCTCGCGCGCGATCTCCTTGTTCGACAGGCCGCAGCCGATCAGTTGCAGGACGTCGCTTTCCCGCCGGGTCAATGAGCGGTCCGGCCCGATGTCGTCGGGCGCCGGGCCGCTGCGGAACAGGGCGTGCAGCAGACCGCACGAGATCTCCGCCGGACAGGCAAGGCGACCCGCGACGATGTCCTTCAGCGCCTTGCACAGGGTGTCCACGCTGGCCTCGCGGGCGATATACCCGGTGAACCCGGCACGCCCGCAGCGCACCACCTCGTGGCGCTGCTCGGTGAGGCCGAAGGCCACCAGCGCGACGCCGCGCCGCTCGGCGGCGATGGTCCGCACGTCGTAGAGATCGACGCCCTGGGTGACATCGATCAAGACCAGATCGACGACCGACAAGCTCAGTATCTGGCCCAACGTGGCCAGATCGTTGACGACGGCCGTGACTGCTATGTCGGGGTGTTGTTGGCAGCAAGCGGCCAAACCTTCGCCCAACAGCCGTACGGGAGTCAACACCACGATGTTCATGTCTGAACCTCTTTTTGTCGGCGGACGCGACACGCGCACGACCGGATTCCTGTGCCGCAGTGACCTGCTGTGCTAACTTTAGATGATTATTTCAATAATTACAAGCTTTGTATTTTAATAAAGAATTGATGCCACAAACTTCGCGCCTAATTTGGTGGGTTCATCGGACGCATGGCGCAGCAGCTGCTCGAAGATGCGCTGGCCCAGCTCGGGAATAGTGGCCTCGCCATCAATCACCACGCCGCAGTTGATGTCCATGTCGGACACCATACGCGTGTACATCGGGCGTGTTGCTGACCAGTTTCATGACGAGGCCGTGCTGGGTCACCGGTTCGGCGTAGCGGTACACTTCCATCAGTGGAGCGTTGCCGTCTTTCTTGGCGCCGCCCAGGCTCTTCTCGATGACGTTGGCCAAGCCGCCGGCATTGTTGCCCGGGCTAACACGGCCGTTGATCTGGGTGTCACGCCCCTTGTTGTAGTCCAGCCATCAGTTGATGCGGTCGACCAGAAACTCTGGGCGCCTGGCAAGATCGATGCGCCGCTCCGCTTAGCCAGAGGACGTCTGCGATCGACCCAGCAAACTCATCATCTGCTCGAAGAGCTCGACAGGCACCCAATTCCCGAAGGGACCGTCCGCTGCGACAAACGGGAACTTGGTGTCTTTGACGTCGAAGCAGAAGATGTCGAGTCGACCGAGCCAGCGGACATCTTTGTTCCGTGGCGCGATGCGCACTTCGCATCCATCGGGCACGAAGCGCATATCAATGGCCACGGTGTCTCGTGCAACGCCTTGGAGACGAATCCGTTGCGGCAGCAAACGTGCGGGGAGACGGAGCTCAAGCGAATAACTGATTGTCCGACTGCCCCAGACATCCGAATAGAGGTAAGCGCCGCGGCTATCGCCTTGCAGGTGCGGAAGGGACACCTCTCTCGCTATAACACGGCTGTCTGGGGTCAGCGCCCCTACGACGTGGCGCGCCACGATACGCGCGCTTTCCGGCCCGCACGAGCAGTCGTTTGGCAATGACGAGAGCGGCCACGATGAGATGACAGGAGGGCCGATGGTGGCCGATCGCAATGTCGTGACCTCCGCTGCGACGCGAAACTCATCGTCGATGACGACGGAGACGAATCGATGGAGATCGCCCGTAGCCGCCAAGTTTGCTATGGCCGCGCGATTCGACTCGGAACGGGCTGCACGCAGCAGTTCCCACGCTCGATCGGTCACGCCGTCCGGCCAACTCCGCTGAGCTTCGTAGGCCAAGAGCGCGAGCCACAGCTGCCCATTTGCGGCGGCCTGTTGCCAGATGCTGCTACTGTTCTGTGCCACCCAATCGACCATGTCCGGCAGGACTTCTGCCAAGTTTGGCCAGTCCTGCACGAGCCTGCCAGCCAACGCTGAATTCTCGAGAAAGGCGGTTAGGAACCGTTCTTGCCGCCGCTGTTCATAGCCGCGGATCGCAGAGCTGCAAATTGCAATGTGAACTCGCAGCGCTTCCTCATGCAATTCAGCCTGTCGGAGCCGGGCGACAACCTCGACGCCTTCGTCACAGGCTGCTGCATACGAACCTGTCTCGTGGAGATGTTCGAACAGGGCGCGCGCGCCTGTCGTCGCGTGAGCAAGCCCGCCAGGGTCCGAGAAATGCCGCGCGGCTAAGTGATCCCCGATGCGAGCTGAGCAGGCTTGAGCTTCTGCGAAATCGCCGACACCGGCGTAGTAGACGGCGAAACCGCCCAGAAGCAGGCAAAGCACCGAAGCACGAGCCTCGACTCCAGAGATCCGGTCAGGCAAGTTCTCGATCTTGCCCAGTAGGTCCGACGGCAGTTGCTGCCTTGCGGCACCTGCTGAGCGCAACAAGTTTGATCCGCTGATCGCAGCGTTCCCTAGGTCCCCTGCGCCAAGCTGCTCTTGCAACACCTGCGGCAGTTTGGCCAATGGATCAGCCCGCTTCCATCGATTGGCCCGCGCGTTGAGCTGATCGCGCGATCCGACCTTGGCGAGCTCCGAGGCCAACTCGAAGAACTCAATCGCCGACGACTCGTCGTCCAGACCGCGTAGAACGATGCCAAAGCGGTTGGCCAGGTCCGATCGGTTCACTGCGTTTTCAAGTTGGTCGAGCTCGGCCCGCTCGCCACTGCCTACGACCTGGGCCAACTGCGGTATACCTTGACGGATGCGTTCCAGCACCGTCTGCGGTGCCGGAGGCGTGCCCGCAGCAAGGTCCGCAGGGATCGTGACCATGACGCTTGCGAGCGCAAAGAGTCGACGGGTCTGCGCAACCATCTGCAAGTCGCTACAGTCTTTGGCAAGGGGCAGGACGACCTCATAGGCCGTTAGCACCAGAAGCCGATAGACCTGCGCACCGGCGTCGAATCCTGGCGCGTTGCCTCGCGCGCCCTCGAAAGCGCGATGCCTTTCCGCCCAAGTAGAGAGGTCGCTGATGACGTTGTCGAGGGCAGCAATGCATTGTGTCAGCACTCCCTCTTGTTCTTCGGCCGGACTCGCCTGCGCCACTCGACGTAGCAGTTGCACGTCTGCAGTTCCAACCACGAACCCTAGGTCCAAGACCGTCCCCGCGAACGGCGGCGGCAAAGGAAGAGCCACAGGATCGTCGGAGGATTGAATCCCCGAGAAGCCCGCTACGACAGTGGCATGAACACCGGGCTGAAGAAGTCGCGCAATGGACATCCGGCCGTCGTCAACGAGTTCGTGCAAGAAGCCATATAGGCGATGCATCGCAAGCGCCGCGTTTTCGAGGCGCTCGAACCGGTTTACGGGTGGAGCGAGGCGCGCCGACGCCTGCGGCAGGCCAACGTAGATGTAAGCCCCATCGTATGCAGCTGTTGCGTCGGCTGCCCGATGTGCTGCGGCTAGAGTCAAGGCGCGTGCAACTCCATCGAACGGTCGGTCCAGCATCTGTTGCAGCAGGCAATTTGCAAAGTTGCTGGCCGACTCGTGGGTGACGTCCCAGAGCGTGCCCACATAGGCGCGCGCGCCAGCGCGTAAGAACGCTTGGCCAACCTCCGTCCAGCTGCTGCAGGAGTTGTTGAAGACCAATGGAGAGCCTGTCAGTCGCCAGTCCGCGATCTCCGAGTCCCTGACGCTGTGCCCCTGCTCCAGTTCAATCGCGCGTTCGGCGCCGTGCGCCGCGATGAGAACCAAGGCTGTCGAAAGGCGCTCCAGCACTTGGCGGAGAACCTCGGACTTCGCCGCCTTGTCTTCGATCGCCAATAGATGATTGAGAAGTCGATCGGCCGTCGATCCAAGACCGACGTGATCCGTCGCGCCGTGTGACCCGAGCCCGTTAAAAAATACGCTGATAGGCGCGGTGGGAACGCGATCCAACTCGTCGCTAAACCATCGCGGGATCAATACGGACGCGGACTGGCCCGGTAGGTGCGAGACGACGTGGGTTGTCGCCCAATGGCCCTGTGGCCACAGGGCGGTCTGATGCACGCGGACTAGATGAAGGGGAGCGCCGCGGGTGAAAACCGTCAATGCCGACTGGGCAGGTGCCCGCAACTCGGGTGGCACTAGTTGCTCCGCCTGCAGCCTATATGTCTCGTAGCTAGGAGTACTAGGGCCGCTCTTGAATTGCGGCGGGCGCAGAAAGGCAAGAGGTAGCCTGTGGGAGGCCGCGTATCCGACCGCCTGAACAACGAGCAGTTCATCCAGCGCTGCCTCGCATAACACAAGCTCATCGCCAATTGGCAAGGCAACACTTGCAAGGTCGTGCAGATCGGGCATCACTTTGCCAAGGAGTTCACCTTCACCCCAGGTCGCTAGAACGCCTCCATCTTCGCGAAGTATGACTACCGACATGTCCGCTTCGACTTGCAAATCGGCATCGCAGGCCACGGCAATCGCAAGCGCGGGTCCCAGCAATTCGTCGTTCTCGGGCGCGACGACTACCCGTCTTCGACGCGAGAGTCCGAGCGCCTCGCGGATTGGAGCAGAATGCCGAATGGTCTCGCGAAATACTAAAACCGCATCGTTGTCCTCATCGACATGCGTGGAGGTCAGGATGAGGGCACGAACGAAGGCTTGCCGGTTAAGAAATCCCGCCCAAAGAGATGGATGGGACAGCACCAGAGCCGGCACAAAGTCTGCGCCCAGCGCCGCTCGTGCAATGACGGCTTCGCGTTCCCGCCCAGGTATGCAGACGATGGCTTCGCTCGCAAGAGGGTGTGGCGTGCCGCGGCTCTCAAAGAGGAAAGCGATTTCGCCGGCCACATGGCGGCAGTCGAACTGCAACTTGCCGTCGCGTAAGCTCCAGGCGCCGGTGCCATGGACTTCAACAGACAAAGGCGCCGGCACTTGCCCGACCGCCGGCGAGTCGAAGAGCGGGGACGCGACCTCAAGCACGCAGCCTACTGGAACGGAAATTGTGAGCAGCGCACGGGTGCATACGGCATCGCGCTCCAGGGTGTCGTAGTGCAGCGAGCGACTGGCTAGCGCCATGTACTGAAGCGAGTCGCCCAATACCTGGTACTGCCGCCCGGCGCGCACCACCTGCTTGCGGCGACCGCCGTCTGCTTCATCGAGCAGCCCGGAGACCGAGCTAGAACGCAAGCTCAGTTGCTCGTTGTCGGGCGCGTCTGTCAGCAGCCGCTCAACGAATTCTATCGGGCGGGTTCGGCGAGCGCGATCGGCCACCGATGCAATGCGCCCACCATCAAGATTGAAGTAGAGCTCATTGAGCCTACCGAAGTAGGACGCCGCGCCTGCTCCGGTCACTTGCGCCGGCTGCGACTGAAGGGGGCTCATCGACGAAACACGAAGTAGGTCTCACCAGAGAGCTTCTGTACCTGAAGGCCAAATCGTTCGCCAGCACGTTTGTCATCGCGCAGAAGCGAATAGATGTCCGACAGAACAGTGCGCGCCGCACTGAAGAACGAGTGCCCAAGGAAGTCGGTGTCGACCGTGGACGCGTCCACTGTTTCCACTCCGGGCACGACGACAACACCGCCTCCTGCCCTTGGTTCCCCGTGGATACCCTGCGACAACTTGATGGCCCTGTCGTTCTTGGAGACGTACAGCGTGACACTGCCTGCCGTCGCGCGGAACCGCTTGGCCAGTTCTTTGAATGTGTCTGCATCGATATCTGGAGCCGTCAGGACGAGGTGACGAAGCACAGTTCTGCCGGCCCAGGCGCTGCGGCTCAGCCCTGCGAGCGCATCGCATACCGCGCGATTTCCCATGCTGTGCGCAATGACGTGGATACGCGCGGCGCCCGACCGCGCCGCAAGAGCCTCGAGAAAGCGCTCGAGATGCGGCCCCGTCCAGATCACGTTGTTCTCGTCGACTGTATAGTCGGAAAGGGCCGCTTGGGAGGGCCAGCTGTAGATGATCGGTGCCCCTTGGAATTCGAGATCGAACGCCATCTGAGCCGCGCGCCGGGCGGCATCCTCGAACGAGACATTGAAGCCGTGCACGAACACAAACGCGTCATGTCGAGGAGACTCGTTCACGGCCGTCTGGATGCTCGCGAAGAACGGATCCTCGTCCATAACCATCACGTTCTGCAAAACGATGTGTCTGGTCGGGTCCGGGCGAAATTCAAAACGCCACCAAGAGGGCGATTCAAGATTTGCGAGGCGATGAGAGGCTGGGACGGTGACATCGCAAACGCCGTGTTGGAGAGCGCCTTGAGGTGCCCTCCCAGCGCCGAACTTGATCCGTTGCGTATCGGAGCCAGCAAGAGGTTCACGGTCAGTCGCGAAATAGACCCGAATCTCGGCATACGCCTTGTCCGCATCAGTTCCTGCAAGCTGACCGCGGTGGGACCGCCTGTCAACCTCTGCCAGGGCGACCAGATGCTCGACCTGGGTGATGAACTGCTCGACAGTGAGATCAAGTCCGCCGGCCCGAGCCAGTTTGGCCATGGCCTGCGGATCGATCGCCAGACCGGCTTGAGACAGATCCTCCGCGAGCACCGCGAGCGCCCCGCGCAGGTCCGATGCGTCGGGGTAGAAGGCGCGAAGCTGGCTCTCCAGCCAGGCCTCGCCGGCCAACGCCCATGCGACTGGCGCGTCAGTGCGAAGCCGCTCTCGGACGACATGCTCAATCTTTTTGTTCATCCGCCACTCCCATGCACGAGGCCAGTAGAGGTTGACGCCGAAGGCTGTCAGAGCAGGCAACTACCATGCGCCATTCCAAGCCAACCTTGTGTATTGAAGCCGATTTTGAGCCAACCTGGCAGAAATTGCAATTGGTTGGCACGCTCGGTACGCAGTTCCAATTCGGTTTCGCGGAGACGGACGGCGTAAAAGGCCGCCTGGGCCGTGGCGGTCCCGTCCACGCGGCGATCTGGGCCATCGCCTCGGCGACCGCGTCGGCGATCAGGACGGGCAGGGCAGATGGTATCGCAAGTGGTGCGGGGGCATCGGACGCCGATTCGACACGCGTGGTTTCAGCGGCAAGCGCGGCCTTTTCGGCGGCGAGTGTGGACGTCGACGGCCGCCGGTGCTCCGCGTAGGCACCCAGCAAGCACCGGTAAACGGCGGCGCTGTAGAAGCGGCCAGTTGGTGTGTTCAGGGGCAAGAGCGCCGTGTTACTGAGGTGGAGCGCGCGTTAAGGGAATTGACGGAATGAGTGAATGTTCGCTGCCGCTCTCGTTGACAGCCGCTGAGGTCCGCAGGTCAAGGCTGCTTTGCTGGTTGAAATCTCTTCTTTGGAATTCAAGGTGCGTGAGGATTATCAACACGATTTGTGGCTACCTGCATTGAAAAATGAAAAAGGCTATGCCAAACAGTATTACGAAGTCTAGTAATGCCGCCAGCATCAGTGTTCTGTGGAGCGAAACCATCATCTGATTGAACTGGTTCGAGTAGGACAGTCCACTGTTTATGAGCTGGTCTATGAAATGCGTGTCCATTTTTATTTCCTGCTGGCAAAGATATTTCAAAGTATGCCACAGGTTGAGAGTTGTATTTATCGTTACTTGTAACGCTAATTAATGAGGTGGTTTGATCGGTCCGCGACACATCTTGGTCGGGCAATTGAATCGCAACGATGAAGGCTTGGTATGCCCGCAGACATGTGTTCATCGAAGACTGACGCTATGAACAATTTTCTGTTAGATCCAAGAACAGTATTCTGATAATTGACAATTGTCCGATGTAGGCGGGCTATTTTCAATATGCCATTTTACATAATATAAATTTGCTACTTTCTGCCGAGGAAGTAGGGGCGTAGTTACGGGCTTCCGCATTTTGCGGTGTCAAAAACAAAGCGACACCCGCTGCCAGGACGGCGCTAGCAGCAGTCGCTGTCATCCGCTTGGAAAAAACCTCCCACAGCGATTTTTGACCTGCCTTCTCGGCTCTGTCCATCCCTGCCGCCATCATCACCTGGATAGGGTCCACGTCCAGTGCTATGGCAACCGCCAAGCATGTCTCTTCGTCCATTACACGTAGCCCCTTCATGTAATGACTCATTGCACTTTTGCCCACGCCAATCTTTAACGCCAATGCCGCGTCGGTCTTCAGGCCGAACTTATCACGCACTTCTTCCAGGTATTTCACGCTTTTCATGTTATTGCCCCTTGACAAGGTACACATCTGTAAACTATGTTCACGTCTGTAAACTCCACAGGCGTGAACTTAAGACGCATCGTATGGGTTTACCGGCGGCGGGTCAACAGGCAAATCTCTCCAAATGTAACGCCTAGTTTTTTCGCCAAGCCCTTTTGTTGTAGCTGTTTTTTCGCTTCGCTTTCCTGCGCGCACTTATTTTTGCGCTTATGTAAGAAAGCACCGCGCATAGCAGCAGAGCCAAGAGGCCATATTTCCAGAACGCGCCCCACAGCGCGTTGATGAACGTGTCCAGCTGAGTGTCGAGTATGGAATTTGATTTCATTTTGTTTGCCAAGGTATTAACGGTGCTGGCTGTCCACGGTGCAGTGTTGTATTTCGTCTTCCGCCAATTGGATAAGATTTTTGGAGCAAAGCGTTGATGTTACCGCAAAGCAATCAAGGCGACCTTTACACGCTGGAAGCCCGCCCGACTGGCGGCAACGTCTGGACCGCTACCGCTGGCTATCGTGAGCCAATGTGCGCCCACCTGGCGCAGAGCGTTGTCAAACAGCTGAACCTTCTGTCTCACCGCGTTGTGTATCGCGCTGTCCTGGTCAAGGTGGCCGCTTGAATTCGCCCAACATGACCGACTACCAGTTGGAAGAGTACATGGCTCTGGTTGCGTCCAAGGTGGACCAGCTGGGCATTCACTACGTTAATCGCCAGGTTGCCTGGGCCGAGGAGCAGCTTCGCCAGCGGGGTGTTGTATGACCTTCCGCGAGGCTGTAGTAGCTTATTTTCCGGTCGTTGTGTTGGTCGGGATAGTGGCTGGTGTTTTGTGTCTGCATTGGTTTGTGTCGCAGTTGTTTGGAGGTGATCAATGACCGCCTCTATTCGAATCGGGGCCGGTGGTGCGGCACCTGCGTGCGGCGCAGCCGCGCGCGGGGGGCGGGCCAGCGGCTCCCCCCGTACTGTAATACGGGGGGAAAGTGACCACAGTCAGCGGCTGGCGATTATCGACTGGCTCCGATTTACCTTCCTGCCGTCTTCATCCCATCTTGACGCTCTCGACCAGTTGAAGCGCTACTTTGCTTTGTGGTTCCCCCTCCCGTGCAACTTCATCCCGCAGGACAAGGGTATGCACGGCTATAAGTCGAGCTTTGACGTGTTGGTGTGGAAGGATGCCGAGTTGATCAACGTCGCTAAGGTAGCCATGGGCGGCACCACGACCGGCAATACGATGATGGTTGACCTGTCCGGTAAGGGCTGCTCCCTGGTCAACGATTGGCAAGCCGTATACGCCACTATGCAAGACCTCGATGCTCGGATAACGCGTGTTGATACCGCGCTGGACCTTATGGAGGGGTTCACACTCGATCAGTTTGATGACTTGTACAGAGCGGGCGAGTTCAATTGTGGCGGTCGCATTCCAACGCGGCGATATCACGAGAGCGGCCACAGTGGGGATCAGTACGCTAATGGTCGAACGATGTATCTCGGTAAAAAGGCTAACGGCAAAGAGCTTTGCATCTACGAGAAGGGCAAGCAACTGGGCGATGCGTCGAGCGAATGGCTTCGCATCGAAATCCGTTTCGGCAATCGTGATCGCGTCATTCCTCATGACGTGGTGCTTAACCCTACGACCTACTTTGCTGGCGGGTTTATCGCATTGGAGACGCTCGTTGACAGCATTAAAACCAAGATCAAGACCGAGCAACGCGACATCGTTGTTGAAGAACGCACGATCGTTTTGAAGCGATTGACCCACTACCTGACCGCTTCATACGGCAAGACCCTATACCAGCTCGCTCATGAGCTGAACATGGATTACAAGGCCCTTTACGAATTGCTGCATGTACCTGGTGTACCGCATCGTTTAGAAAAATCCGTTGTGGCCGACGGCGTGAATAGGGCGCACGATCCCGCCCGATCTATGGAGAAATGAAATGGAAGTTAAAGCACAGGCGACCGTACGCGGCGCAAAAATGTTCAAGGGTTCGATGGACGACGGTAAGGCCATCGATAGCGGCAAGCTGTTTGTTGAAGTCATTCTGAAGGAGAGTGATAACGCCTTCGGCATGTGCACCGAGCCGATGAAATGCAAGAATTCGTCTGTTGTAGAGTCCATCAAGCATGTGACCTTCCCATTCATCGCTGAGTTGACTATCGATATGGTCAGCGGCTCCAAGGGGCTGGAACAAGTGGTGACGTCTGTTCATCCAGTCCAGGCCATCAAGACCTCGGTACCAGCTGCGAAGGCCTGATCATGCCTACTTGCTTGAGGGTCTATCGTCTTGCGCCGCCTAACGCTGGCGTCGCACCTGTGCTTGTCCGTGAGGACAATACTCGCTTTGATCCTCAGCAGATTGCCTTCGTGGTCTCGCCCAATCATGAATCGCAGTCGATCCCAGATTGCGCCATTGTGGGCATCACTGGCGCCGAGTATCAGGCGATTCAGCTCGCGATTTCCAATCAGGCTCCTCCTGCAGGTGGTGCTGTTGCTGCCGGTGTTTCCTCAGATGTCTTCATGGGCGCGGCGCTGGTTGCGGTTGTCGCGATTGGATGGATAGCTGGTGCTCAGCGATGAAAGAACTGCTGATTTCGGTGTCGCCGATCCTGTTGCTACTGGCTTTGTGGGTCGGCGGTGTTTACCTCGTGAAGTATATCGTCTCGCGATTCCTCAATCTCAAATGAGTTCATTTACCACGTTGCAGATTATTGCGCTTTGCTTCTCGGCATTTGGCATCGGATATGCCTGTGGGTCGATTCAGCGTATTGCTCGGCGCGCTATCGAAACACTGGATTGATTTTGTTGTGTTGGGCTGCGCTGGCCGCACAGTCCTCCTATGTAGGCCTTTATTTTTGGAGTTTTTATATGAACAAGCATATTCAACGCGGCCTGTTGGCTGTTGGTGCTCTGGTTGCTACCGGTGCTGCGATGGCTGCCGACGATCCGGGTGTTGCCGCCATCACTGCGCTGAGCACCACTGCTCAGACTTACATCACCGCCGCTTTCGGCGTGGCTGTGCTGGTTGCCGGTGGCTTCTGGGGCATCAGCATGATGAAGAAAGCCTTTTCGAAGGCTGGCTAATTCCTAATTTAGCCAAGGGTTTAGGGGCGACATGTGCGCCCCTTTTTTATTATTTATATCGTTTATGAAAAGAGGCCGTGATGCGCTGCAAGTTGATGCTTTGTGCGCTCCTGCTGTTCACCTCCCATATAGCTTTTGCGGGCCATATCTGGAGTATGCAAAATACGGGACGCGGTCCCGGTGGTCGCGTAAATGAATTGTCGTGTGGTGCACTTCAGGGGCTTGCACGGTCCTATGGTGGCCTTTGGTCTGAGGTTCAAGTAAGTTGTGATGGTTTTGACGCTGCTGCTGACAAGGTTACAAAAAATCCTCTTAGTACTGCATCGTTTTACATCATCTACAACTATCAAAATCAAGATTATCGAGATCGTGTGGACATTATCGGTCGCTCCGGTAGCTGCAAGGCCGGTACTGAGGCTGGAGAGGATTATGTTCCGTCCTTTTATCGCGAGAAGGATTCAGAAAAAGTTTTAAAGCAGTTTCGCGATCCTATGTCGGTGACTGGTGTCGTTAGCGGTTGCCAGGTTGCGGTTTATTACGCTGGTAGTACTTTCTGTTATGCGGCTCCTGACAATGCAAATGTGTATTTGTGTGAGGTGTTTGTAAAGTTTCAAGAAACCGGTGTTGAGGGTGGCCCTCCGCAGGGACCGGATAGATCAGTGCCGGGATATGGCGATGGCGGCGCAGGAGGTGGTGGCGATACAGGAGGCGGAACCGGTGGTGGTACGGGTGGCGACACAGGAGGCGGAACTGGTGGCGGTACTGGCGGTGGTACTGGCGGTGGTACTGGCGGTGGTACTGGCGGTGGTACTGGTGGCGACACGGGTGGCGGTACGGGCGGTGGAACAGGCGGCGGCACTGGTGGCGGTACAGGTGGCGGAACTGGAGGTGATGGCCAAGCGAATTGCGGCGCTCCAGGACAGGCGCCGTGCAAGATTGACGAGTCGGGCACACCAAGTGGCGCAGGCCTGTTTGACGAGTTAATGAAACTCGTTGATGGCATCGGCAAGGACCGGGAAAAGGCTCTCGATGATCTGAAAAGCGACGAGGGGAAAAACACGTCTGTTGGTTTCAATTTTCAGGTTCCCAGTGCAGCTTGCGTTAATCCTACAGTCAGGGTTCCCGGTTTTGCTGGATCTTGGGAGGTGGATATATGCCAGTACGTGACGCTGTTTGGCGCCATGTTTGAGGCTTTGTGGTCGGCGCTGTTTGTGTTTGGTGTTATGTCGATGGTTGCGCGGGCTACGGCTAAGCCTGTTGCTTAATCTGGAGAATTCTTTATGCCTTTACTTGCTCAATTTCTTTGGACGGTTTTTGGTGGTGCTGTGCAATGGCTCGCAAAATTTCTTACTCAAAAAATCGCGATTGCCGTGGTCCTAACTGGGATTGCCGTAGGTTTTTTTATAGCGCTCTACTTTGCTTTGCGCTCGGTCATATCTGCTGCAATGGTAGGTGTGGCCGGCATCCATCCGATGTTTTCGGCTGGTATCTCGATCGTGATTTCGCCGCATAGTGCGACGTTAATCGCCAGCTATGTGACGTTTTGGTCAGCGGTAGAACTGTACAAATGGAAGGTTAATCTTCTTCAGTTGTGGAGTCGTACGATATGAGTACGTTGCTGCCTGAGTGGGTCATCTTCGCCTCTGTGTTTGTTGGCCTTGTGGTGTTTATTTGGAAGTTCATTTGCGCCGACTTGCCGGATGATTTTTTAGTTCGTCTTCGACGCGAGCGTGAGACATCAAAGGAGGGCGACGATGGCGGTCTATGCGGTCACCGGTAAGTTGGGAAGTGGTAAAGGTAAAGCCGCCATCGATCAGATCCGGCGCTATCTGCGCGCTGGTAAGCGGGTCGCTACGAATTGCGACGTTTTCCTCGAGCATTTGATGGATGAGCGCGATCGTGGAAGTGTGACCCGAATTCCAGACAAGCCGGTTGCGGCCGATTTGTATATCATCGGCAGCGGTAACCGGTTCGTGCATTTCGATCCTGTGGTTGATGCTTCCGGTCCCACGCTACGTGCATCAGCACCGTCGCCGCAATTGCTGCGCGGATTCGATGAGTCGCATAACGGCGCTCTGGTCTTGGATGAATGCGCGTCATGGCTCAATACTCGAAACTTTCAAGACAAGGGCCGCTCTGAATTGCTTGAGTGGGCTATTCATGCGCGCAAATATGGATGGGATATTTTCTTCCTTTGTCAGAACGTATCGCAGATCGATAAGCAACTGCGCGATAGCTTGTTTGAATATGTTGTTCGCATGAACCGGTTGGATCGTATGAAGGTCCCAGTCGTCAGCGGTTTGTTCAAGTTGATCACGGCTGGTGCCACGGATGGCAATTTACCTCGGCTGCATATTGGCGTTGTCAGGCTTGGTGCGTCTCCTGATGGGCTTGTGGCTGACCGGTGGGTGTTTCGTGGCGACGATTTAAACCATGCTTACAACACTACGCAAGTGTTCTCCGATACGTATCCACATGGCGCGCATTGCCTTCTGTCCTCCTGGCATCTGTCAGCGCGAGTCGGCATTCCGGCTGATTTTTGTGGCCCTTCGTTGCCCGGTCCGGTTGGCCTGCATTTGCTGCGTCGGCGGACTGCTCCCCTCAAACCTGTTTCTAAACACATGAATAAATTTTTGATCATGACGCTCTGTCTCGGTGCCATTCTCGGCGCGATTGCATCTAGGCTGTTTTTTCCATCTGTCGTGCAAGCACCGGCTGCTGTCGCTGGTGGCCGTGTGTTTTCAGAAAAGGTGGTAGGCATCGGCTACATGCGCCTGCCGAATAAACATTTTGTGGTGACGCTGTCCGATGGACGTCAGGTCGAGCCATTGAATATCGATGTGCAGGGTGGTGGCGCTTGGGATGCTGAAGTATCCAAGGGCGAGTGGGTGAGGAGTGCGAAATGAGAAAAATGTTGATGTCTTACTTGTTGCTGCCGTCACTGGCATTCTCTGCTCCGGTTTCGTTCAACTTTAACGCGGTGTCTTTGAAGGATTTTACGCAGGCTACATTGAGTAGCTTGCTGCACGCCGACTACGTGATTTCGCCTGAAGTCTTGGCGATGGATCGTAAGGTTACGATGAGTGTCGCGTCGGTCGATGAGGCTAAGGTCGGTGATTTTGTTGAGGGAATCTTAAAGCAGCAGGGCGTTGCTATCGATGTGCGCGACGGCGTGTACTACTTGATCCCGTCGCGTATGCTGGCTCCCGCTCTGATTCCTGATAGTGGTCAGCGCGCTGACGTGCAGCCAAGAATTTCAGCCACGCCTTTGCTATCGGATGATGTACCAAAGGAACGCGGCTTCGGTCTTCGCTCCAAGGATGATGAATCTGAGCTGTATTCTCCTCAAAATCGTCCATCGGATTTTTTAGTGGCCGTGGTGGTTGCTGCGTTCGGTGCGAGGTCTGCGTCTGCTGTCGGGGCGGATATTTTGTTGACCGGTTCCAAGGCCGATATCGAAAAGATGCGCAAGGTGCTGGAGTCTGTCGATTCCCTACCTAAGCTGGTCGACGTTTCCGCCTCTTGGATCGAAGTCACGGATAACGCAAGCGATGGCCGCGGCATTTCTCTTATGGCCAACTTCCTCGGCGCAAAGTTGGGCGCGTCGCTTGGCATTGTAAATTCCGGCTCGGCTGTGAGCATTAAAAGCAGCCGTTTCGAACTGGTCATCGATGCGCTAAAAAGCGATACGAGGTTTAAACAGGTATCGAATAGCCGGTTGGTTGGTGACGACTACGAGAAGATCATGCTGACCGTTGGTGATGAAACGCCGACTGTATCCAGCACTGGGCGCGACAATGCCGGTAACACGGTGCAGAACATCGTATATCGGCCGTCTGGCGTGATTGTGGACGTCCTGCCCAAGGTGCTCGGCAACGGCCGTATCAAGCTCGCTGTGGATGGTCAGATATCAAACTTCAAATCCACCTCCAACGGTGTCACCAGTTCGCCAACGTTGATTAAGCGCCAGGTGAAGACGCAAGTTACCGTGGTGGATGGCGAGGTGCTCCTTATCGGTGGCCTGAATGATCGACAATCGTCGAACACTTCATCGTCGTTGTCGTTCTGGCCCAGCTGGGCGTCTAAGTCGAACACCAATGCGGAGACAGATCTGGTGCTGGTCTTGAGCGCTAAGGTGGTCAAACAATAGGGCGCTGAATTGTCGTGACAAGTAACGGTAATTGGGAGGGGATTATGGCAAAGTCTGTAGATGATGTAAGGCAGGGCGATTTGATCGAAGGTTTTGTACGTCAGCGTGGCCGTCCCCGCACTGGCAATGCTATGACGCCAGCTCAGCGTCAAAAAGCGCGCAGGGATCGAATGCGGGCCGCTGGCATGGCTTCGCTGACCGTCGATTTGCCTATCGATGTTGTCCAGGCTCTGAACAAATTCCTTCAATTCAAGGATGAGACGCAGGACCAGCTCATTGAACGACTGCTGCGACAGCAGTTGCTACGCAAACGGTGATATTTCGTTACTGGTAACGTTATTCTCCTTTGAGGGTTTTGATCGGATCACTGTCTGACACCTTTTTTCGTGACGCGTTACGATTTTTTGACTTAGCTTCGGCCTCCAGGCGTTTGATTTTGTCTACGTAGCCTGCCATCTGCTTGTTTGCCCATTCCGCATATTTATCTTGTCTTTCAGCGTCGGCGTTCGCTTGGTGCAGCGCCGCTTCGAGTTTCAGCACCTGGCTGGCCAGCTTGCCACTATTCGAGGTGCTGGTGGTGATTCGCTCCATGTCCTCTTTAGCCTGGTAGGCAGCTTTGAATGCAGCCGCCCGCTCCGTGACCAGTAGAGCATTCTCCTTCTCCAGTGCTTTGATGCGCTCGTTTGCAGCTTTCAGGGCGCACTCGATCATCGCAATTCGTGCGCGCTCGGTTTCCAGCTCGATCTGGTCGTAGTCTCTGGGAGGAGTCTGGGCGGGCGGGTTTGCTTTGCGTCGTGCTTTGAACGCAGCCTGGCGCTCTGCATTTGTCATTGCGTTGCCTGTAGGAGGGCGGCCGCGCCCACGTTTCGCGCCCGGCATTGGCAGTTCCATTGTCTTATTGTCGTTTGCTACCTTCATCATTTCCTCCGTACCGTTCACCATGTACACATTATACGTTACCGGTAACAATAAATATATATCCGTTACCGGTAACGATAATTGTATTTTTCTATTGGGAGCGGCGAGATAATAGAGTTACCGGTAACGCTAAATCGCCCGAGCGCCAACCGAACATAATTCGACCTGGTAGCGCCGAATCTAGTCCGCTCCAGCAAAAAATCGGCTTCGATCGAAGAACAAAATTCGGCCGATCGCCATTGATTTGCCAGATATTCGGTTTGTCGGCACAAGCGGCCCGTAGGGCAAAATCTTTGGGGGGCAAGCTGGGCCGGTGGGTGGCCGTTGGTGTAGAAGCTTCCGAAGTAGATCGGCATGCTGGCGGCTCGACCCGCCTTAGTTTCCAAAGTTTTAGCGGGCAGTCCAGCTTGGCCTGCACGATCGATCCGCATCACGTCCACCAAGGGCGCTCCTGAAGACTGTCTTTTGCCAAGTTGGCACCGTCCTGAACAAATTGCTATATTGCTGTTATGCAATTAGAGCTTTTCCCATTTGACCAGTTGAGCCAGGTCGAGCTGGCCAACATCTTCAGATTGATCCGCAACAGCTACTGGCACCTGCGAAATCTTCGTGGCGCACGTTGGGGCCAGGCAAGGGCGCGCAAACAGTATCGGATCGTGGCGGAACAAAAAAAACGCCTGCTCCTGGCAGGCGTATCAAAGCGTGAAATATTGGACTTGCTAGCTTGCTGTCGCGGCCAGTGCAGCCGGACCAAACACCCGTTTAAACGTCCAGTGAAGTAAAACTGCCTTCGATCCCAAACGCGTAACTCATTGATTTGATAGTGTTGTGTTCTCGCCCACTGGCAGATTTACTTCATAGCGATTTGAAGCAAATCTGACAATTCCCGAAAGTCGTGAAGTAAAATTGCCAATACCCGTCGACACGGAGCAGGTATGGCAAACGGTCGTTTCCTCACCCCGGCAGACAATTCACGCCCATACAAGAGCCATCGATACGATGTATTCGGGCTCAAGGTAGAGCGTGAAGTTACCCTATTTGGTGCCCATGCGCTGATGGCCTGGATTCGGTTGGAAGCAGATCCATTGGTGCGAACCTACTGCGAGCGTCCGCTCGTGATCCCAGATATCAAGCCAAAGCGCGTTGTCGACTTCTGGGTTGACTATCAGGGTAAGCAGCAACTGTGGCTACTCAGGCGCCCACGCGAGGCAGACCTTGCCTCGCCCGAGCAAGCCTTACCCGCGTTTGCCACTTGGGCTGCCTCTAACGGACTGGAACTGCGCTTTGTCGGCAGCGATGAGGGAGGACCGCCACTATACCTCGACAATTGGGGACGTATACTTCGGGATTTGGCAGCCAATAGACGTTTCGTTTCGGCCGTTTTGAAAGCGCGCATTCTTGAAAATTTTACTTCTGCGCGCCCGCTCTCGTCCCTGAGCGGGATGTTTCCTGATGAAGACCCTGTCTTGCTGCGCTCCGCGACTTACCAGCTACTTCACAACGGCAAGCTGCGCTGCTCAAATCTCGATCAGATGCCGCTGGGGCCGGCTTCGGTCATGGAGCCTACATGATCAAGCACGCGATAGGGCAAGTCCTCTTCGACAGGTCTTCTATTCCCGATACCTTACAGGACTTATCGCTATGGCCATCGGTAGATCTGACCGCATTAACGAACGAAGACCTGGCGACGTTCACCGCCCGACAGCGAGCGATCGAGATGTACGTCCAGAATCCCAAGCTATCGATGAAGATAATTAACCAGCAAACGGGAGTTGATCCTAAAACTATCTATCGCCTGATTGAACGTTGCTTGAAAAAGCATCCGGATGGCGCGATCTACGGCTTTCGCGCCGCCATTCCATACGCGCGCCTAAAGCAGTATGAGCGCATTCATTCTGTCGATCGTCATCAGGGTGCTCAAGGCTCCGGGCTCGCGGGTGCGTTCGGCCTTCTGTTGCAGCGATATCCCGCGATAGAAGCGTTCCTACGGCGTCAGGCTAAACAACGGCACCGCGCTATCGGTGGAGCGCAGGAGGTGCGCAAATCCATCAAGCGAATTCACAAAGCGTTTTTGGAAGAGTGCCGAAAGGCCGGGGTCAAACCTGATGAATATCCGCTTAATCAGGAAATGGCGGGAATTCGGTCGTTGGCAAGTTATTTTAAGCGCATCGACCAGCGGACGTTTGAATCTGCCGCACGTAGCGTTGGCGTGGATCGCGTTGGCCCGGCAGCTCCCGCTGAGATCGAGGAGGCACCTCCAGCGACCCGCGCCTTCGAGGTCGTGGAATTCGATGGGCACAAGATCGACTTACGGATCACGGTTCGTGTCATCGATCCTTTCGGATTTGAGACGCTGCTGGAACTGACCAGGATCTGGATTCTTGTTTTGCTGGACGTCGCTAGTCGGGCGGTCATAGGGTATAAGATTGCCCTCTCAAAAGAATATAACAAGGATGATGTCGCCGGTGCCTTGCAAGCTGCGCTGACGCCATTTAAACCGCGCCAGTATAAGATTCCCGGCCTCGGCATACGGAGAGGCGGTGGATATCCGTCCGGTGTTCTGCCCCAAACAGAATACGCTTGCTGGGAGTGGTTTCGGTTTGACGGCGCAAGGTCTCATCTAGCCACCGATACACTGACGCGGTTAAGCCAAGTTGTCGGATGCTGGACAGATAACGGGCCGGCCGGCGAGCCGGACGAACGACCGTTTATTGAGCGCTTCTTCCAGCAGGTGGCAAGGAACTTTGCCCATCGTTTGCCAGGAACCACTGGGAACAGCCCGCAGGCGATTGAAAAAGCGCTTGGGGACCCCGGCGGTGATTCAACCTTATTGGTTGAGCTGGCGGAACTGGAAGACATGGTGGAGGTTCTGCTCGCCGACTATAACGGCGAGCCCCACGGTGGAATCTCCAATCGCACACCACTTGAAGCGATGGCACAGCTGTTGGCGCGGGACCAGGGCTATTTACGTACGTTACCCCGAGTCGTCAGGCAAAACCTCTGCCTGCTACAGGAAGCTCGAGTTGTTCCCATCAAAGGGAATATTAATTCTGGCGTCCGGCCACATATCAATTTTCTAGAAGTGCGCTACACGAACGATATCTTGTCGAGCAATCCTGCATTGATCGGAAAGAAGCTACGCATCTACTTTGACGTGCGCGATATACGTAGTGTTAAGGCGTTCTTCGAAGATGGTGCCGAACTGGGAATCCTGAGCGCCGCAAGACCGTGGTGCTATACGCCGCATTCGCTACGTGTGCGCCAGGAGATATTCCGGCTCAAGCGCAAGGCCAAGCTGAGTTACCGAGACGGTGATGACCCCGTTGAAGCGTGGGAGAAGTACAAGAGAGCGCAGGCGAAAACCAACAAGCGTGCAGCGACCGATCTGGCGAAGGCTATGTCGTATCGCGACGCCTTACCAGATGCTAAAAATCTGAATCACAAGGAAAAGGCAAGTAGCCAGTCGCCTCAGTCAACTTCCGAAATTGGGCCTAAACCAGAACAACAAACCATCCCTGGCCAACATGCACCGTTACCGGCGGAACCCGCAGCCGCACCACAACCGCGGGCATTGAAAATCAAGCGTACATTGACCTTCTAGGAGGCTGTCTTGGCGATCACCTATAAGCGACCAGTAGAATTCGATCATCATCCGGTGATCGAGCAGAAGTACATTGTTCCCACGCCATCAATTGAAGCCATGTACCTACGGGTCAAGAAACTTATTCGTCTCAGGACACCTGGCGGCATCATTTTTGCCCACCCGCGCTTCGGCAAAACTTATGGCGTGCGCTATGTGATGAGCGTTCTCAAGGCCGACTATCCTCGCGCTGTCATGCTAACGTTCGGTTGCCAAAAAAAGAAGACACATTCCGAAGACGCCTTTTTTTCAGTACTCCTACAAGCGGCTGCACACCCTGGAGCACTGACCGGGACTGTTACAAAAAAGCGAGCAAAGCTCACTGATCGGATCGTAGAACTCGTCGACCGTTCCGGCTACAACTGGTTTGTAATGTTCGCGGATGAGGCGCAACGCTTGGACGTGATTGAATACGAGTGGCTACGTGATGTGCACGATGAGCTGGAACGATGTGGCATCCGCATGATCACCTTATTGGTGGGGCAGCCGCAACTGCTGAACCAGAAAAGCGCGTTGAGAATGAGTCGGGAGACGCAGATTGTCTCGCGCTTCATGATCGATGAGATGCAGTTCCGCGGCATCATGTCAGCCGACGATCTAGCCACTTGCCTGGCGGGGTATGACGATGCCTGCTATCCCGAAAATAGCGATTGGCCGTACACCCGGTTCTTTTTGCCGGCCGCCTTCAGTACTGGCTTCAGGCTAGTCAATCAGGCTGCTATTCTGTGGTCCGTCTTTTTGGAAGCCCACAAGGCGGCCCGCTTTGAGCACGCTTTGGAGATCCCCATGCAATATTTTGCACGGTCGGTGGAAATTGCGCTGCTTGAAAACGCGGATCTGGACGACTACAACTTCGTGTTGACGCCAGATATGTGGCGCTATGCCGTCGCTGAGTCGAATTTCGTATCCGCTGAAGAGGAACTGCGGACGGTGATGCGCGAAGAGCTCACTTCACACTGATGAACGATGAAACGCGCCAGAATCATTCTCAACACGCCAATCAAACTCGAAAAGAGCTGGTGTTGGCGGGACGACTGGGTAACAGGCTACGATTCAGCCTACGGCCTGCTGTCGAAATTTGGAAAGCTCAATGCAATGGGGGCAAGGGAGCTGGCCGAGCTGTTTATTGATCGTGACTGCGGCCAGCGAACAGCAATTCTACGCGGGCCTAAGGTAGATCTTCGCAGCGGCAAGCTGTTCGACTTGAAGGAAATGGCTCGGGTACTGCGCATCGATCAGTCGCGGTTGCGCCAGGCATTCATGCTCGATCAGCTTTCGAATAGTCGGCGAAAATCCAGTACAGTCTTGAGATGGTGTCCCAGCTGCGCGCGTTCTGGTTTTCACGCATCGGTGTTCCAGCTTGATTTACTGCGTGTCTGTCCAACGCATGGGCAACTTATACGTTCACGCTGCCCAAAGTGCAAGGCGTCAATACCTTACCGTCTTCAAGCGGATGTGTTTTCCGAACCATTTTGCTGCTCAGCGTGCCACACCGATCTAGCACCGGTACTGCGCAATGGCAGAACCCGTTCCTTGACACTGCGGGACAGTGAGACTGCCTGGATCGACAGCATGGTCGAGTTGTGCGAGTTTGAAGACAAAATGGTTCCGCTCAGGCTGGAGCTGAATCGCCGCCGACGCGCCCTTGGGGTTGGAGAAGTCGCTTTTGCACAGCCAGATTGGCGACGCGACGAATCAGAATACATCGGCTTCATTAAGAAGGTGCTAGAAGACTTAGAGTGTGAATGCCGTGGTGCGCAGCGCAAATTAGCCTTCGAGACGGTGGCTGTGACGACGATGCGAGCGCCCGCGACTGCGAGGCATCCAGGTGATGAGCGTCGGCGCCGTGCCCGGCGTACCAAGCCACCAGTCGACGTCGAGACTTCATCGATACTCAAACGTGGATGGGATGCGCGCTTGCGGTCAAGTTATCTGGTTTATAGTTCTGTGCGCCGATACCTATGGCGTCATGTAGTACAGCACCACCATGCCTGTATTTCCAGTGCCGGCTCACATCTCTGGTGGCATATGGAAGGGGAAAAGACAACCGCTTTTTGCCCGGTTGCAGAGGCATTTTTACGTTGGCGTATGCAGTGGGAGGCTTGTGGAACGCCACGCTACCTGATGGCACCCATGCGTAAAGACCCGCTTGGTATTGCTGCCTGGATGGGAGCGGACGCACCGATTTGCCCCCAAGGCTGGGCATGGGAGACCGAACAATGGGTCTCTGACCACGTCCTCGCTCACGCATGCTTCGGCAGCTTCAGAGAATATCTGGATAAGGCTATCGACAACAACTCGAAGAATAAAGTCCTCTGGAATAGCCACGCCCTGACGGGCCGATACGATACCTATTGGGCAGTAACGGGACGCAATACGCCGGAATCGCCCATCCGACTTTATGAACAGCAGAGGGCGCCTGAGGAATTGCACGCGCTCGTTAAGCTTCAACCCGTTGGAAGAGCACACTTGCGTGAACATCTTGTAAGGTTATCGCTGGTTTGTCGCTGACTTGATGGCCGTTAAGACGTCAGTTGCTTGCGCAACAGCGAGACCTGCAACAATATGGAAACTGTCGTAAAGGCCGCGAACGTCAAACGGTTCGGGAGAACCAACCACAAAATGGCGAGCAAATATGCAACGAGAGCTTTACAAATACCGATATTTCAATGAGGGACAGATTCCGAAGTGGCGCTGTCCAACGTGCTCGACCGGGACATTGCTCCTGCATGAAAAGCTGTTTAGGAAAGACGACGCTGCAACCCAAAGAGAGATTAATGAGGATTATTTTGAACCCGACTGGATCAAGAGAGTTTTTACTGGCGCCCTTTCCTGTGCGACCTGCGGTGAGACGGTCGTAATTTCTGGTAGCGGCGGGGTAGACAGGGAACCGACGGGTGATGGTAATGACTGGGAATGGGTCAACTTTTATGTGCCTCACTTCTTTTACCCAGCACTAAAACTGATAGACATACCCAATGACAAATTAGTTCCAGTCGAGATGACGCAGGCAGTCGAGGCTTCCTTTATGGTGTTTTGGACGAACCTCGACGCATGCGCCAACCGGCTAAGAACTGCGATAGAGCTGCTTCTTGATGGCATGGGCGTCCATCGGAAGGTTAAGCAGGCCGCCACAAAGGAACTAACTCTTCAACAGCGCATCGAGCGGATCGACAGCGAACGCTATCCGCACATACAGGAAATGCTGATGGCAATAAAGCTAGTAGGCAATGATGGGTCGCATGATCTAGGCCAGGCATCTCGCGACGATATTCTTGATTGCTATGAGATTTTAGAGCACGTCCTTGAACTCGTGTATCCGCCACCCAGTAAGACCGCCCTTATTGCCCAAATGGCGCAAAAACTAATAGCGAAAAACCCCAAGGGTAAAAAGGCTATAAGTTAGACATTCTGACGCCTTCGGGGTCCGCGTCATCGCGTTGGGCCACCGACTGGTCTGACGCGCTGCGGTTTATTCGGCTGCGTTAATGCTCTATGCGTAAAAATTGTGTAGTGCCTTTGTCACCAATTTTGACAGCGCCCAAATAAAACGCCAACGAAATCACCGACATCCCCAGCAGGATGAAAAGCAGCATCGTAGGGTGGGGGTAGACGCGTAGGATGGCAGCGGCCACCAAAGGGCCTGCTGCTTTTGCAAGCAGGGAAGGCCCTGCCATTGCACCTGAGATCGCTCCATAGTGCTTTCTGCCAAACAGCGCTTGGGGAATAGTGCCGCGCACAATCGTCAGGATGCCGTTGCTCAAGCCGTATAGCATGCAGAACAACGCGACAGACCAGGCCTCACTGCCAAACAAAAGCAATATCAGGGTTGCGGCCGGCAGGGCGGTAAACGTGAATTTTCCAACTGTCTGCGGCGCGGCGTTCCTCGCAAAGGTTCTTTCGCCGATGCGACCGGCAACCTGCATAAGACCAATCAGCGTAGACATCAGCACCGCCAACGCCGCAGTATGGCCGAAGTCTTTTAGCAGCGGAATCAGGTGCACGGACAACGCCGAAAAAATGAACATGTTGGCGGAAAACGCCATCGCCAGTTTCCAGAAAGCGGGATGGCGCAATGCCTCGACCAAGGTGTGGCTGTGCTCAGGAGCTGCAGAAAGGGCATGGGCAACCGGCCTATCGCGACCCAGCATCAAGTGCATCGGCAAGCAAAGCAGCAACTGCGCGGCCCCGAACCACAGGTACGTTTCACGCCAGCCAATAACGGTGCTCAACTTTAGCGTCAACGGCCAGAACACCGTGCTGGCAAACCCGGCAAACAGCGTCAGCGTTGAAATCGCCTGGCGGCTGTTCTGATGGAACTTGCGGTTGATTGTGGCAAAGGCGGCTTCATACAGCGTCAGCGACATGGCCACGCCAAGTACCGTCCAGGCTCCGAAATACGATAACGTCCCGTTTGCTCTACTCAGCCAGATCAAGCCGGCACCGCAGACCAGTGACCCTGCCGCCATGATCCAGCGCCCGCCAAATCGGTCCAGCAGAATACCGGTGGGCGTCGCGACGAGCCCTGCCACCAGCAGGCTCCAAGAGAAAGCGCCATACACCAGTTCGGGGCGCATTCCCAACGCTTGACCGATGCTGGGCGCCACGATGCTGAACGCATAATATAGCGATCCCCAAGAGGCGATCTGGGTGAACGCCAGTATGCCGATAGTACGCCAAGGATGATGCATGGCTCCCTTCCTCGAATCAATGGACAAAGGCGCTTACGTGCAGCAGGACTTCGCTTTCTGCGCCGGCGCCGGGTCACTGCAGCCGCAGCCTGCCTGTCCCTGCGCTTTGGCATCGGCGTCCTGCACGCAACAGGCGACGCTCGCGGCGGGCGCCGGACCGCCACAGCAACTGGCGGTTCGCGGCGCTGTTCCGTAAGCCTGGCGAGTACTGCAAACACCTGTTTCGGGGAGTTCGAGCTGCACGTCGTCGGCCTGCACCAGATCGCCAGCAAGCGCCGCCACCACCGAGCGCACTTGTTCGTAGCCGGTCGCCATCAGGAAGTTGGGCGCGCGGCCGTAGCTCTTGGCGCCGACCGCATAGTACCCCGGCTCCGGGTGTGCGAGCTCCCGGTGACCGTGAGGGCGAACCGTGCCGCAACTGTGCTCGTTGGGATCGATCAGCGGCGCCAATGCGTCAGTGCTTTCGAGCCAGGGGTCGTGCCTTACCCGCAGTTCACGGGTCAGAGTCAGATCCGGCCGCGCACCGGTCGATGCCACGATCGCATCGATGGCTTCAATCACCGGACGCACGCCGCCGGTTTCCTCGCCGGTCACACGCAACGCGTCGCCCTCAGCTTCCAATGCATGGATGCGGAACCGAGTGTGGATCTCCAGCGCCGCGGACGCCTGCAGCGCTTTTAGACGTGAGCCCAAAGTGCCGCGCGCTGGCAAACCGTCGGCGTCACCTCCACCGAATGTCTTGTCCAACGTTGCCCCCCTCACCGCCCACACGATGGACGTGCCCGGCGCTTCGTCCGCCAGTTGCGCGAGGGCCAGCAGCGTCCCCGCAGCCGAGTGGCCGCTACCGACAACGAGCACCCGCCGGCCCGCGTAACGCTGGCGGTCAACGCCCAGTACGTCCGGCATGCCATACGCGATGCGCGACGCGCTGTCGACCTCTCCGACGGCATTGATACCGTTCGCGCCCAATGGGTTGGGATGGGACCAGGTTCCCGTCGCATCGATCACGGCACTGGCGAAATATTCCCGCTCGCCCTCGGTGGTCTGCGCACGCACCAGAAAAGGCGCTTGTTCCCGCCCCCGCGTGGTGACTTTGTCGAATCCCAGGCGCGATACTTGGGTTATACGGTGCCCCAGCTTCAGATGCGAAGCGATCGCAGGCAGCTCCGCCAGGGGCCGCAAGTAGCGGTCAATGATTTCGCCGGCGGTCGGCAATTCATCGGCCGCAGGTTGCGACCAGCCGGCTGAGGCTAGCAACTGCCGCGCCGCTCTATCTATGTTGTAGCGCCACGGGGAGAACAGGCGTACCTGGCGATAGCTGGCCAGGTTGCCTGCGACACCATCGCTCGCCTCGAAGATCAATGGCGTGAAGCCGCGCTCGATCAGGTGCGCGGCGGCCGCGAGGCCGACCGGCCCTGCGCCCAGCACTGCCACTGGAAGGGAAATGTCAGATACGTTCATCGCGACTCCAATCACTTCAAAGACAGCCACATCAACGTGGCGGAAGCGGGACAGGCCCCCTGAAATTCGTGTGATGCCTGCAGTGCCGCCGGCACCGTCTCGCGCGCAACGACGGCGAAACCACGCTGCGCGAAGAACGGCGCCGCCGTTGTCGTCAGCAGGAACAGCTGGTCGATACCGCGCGCTTTCGCCATGCCGCTCACCTCGTCAAACAATATCGCACCGAATCCTGAGCCACGCCGATTTGCCGACACGACGAACGAGCGCAGCAACGCCGCATCACCATAGGGCTCCAGCGCACCGGAACAAACAATTGCGCCGTCGAGCTCTCCGACGATGAAGCTGGCCAGATGAGCATGCGCGCCCTCCAGTGGGAGGCTAGCGTCCGTTAACAGGGCTTCAATCACCTCCCAGTCATCAAGGGGCGAACAGGGAAAACGGAAAAAATCGGGCGCTAAGCCCTATCACCGCTCCTTGAAGTCCCGCAGCGGCCGGTATTTCCCCTCATCGACCTTCCGGTTCTGCCTCCAGACGTAATCCCCGGTCAGGTTGATGTGCTCCCAGCCCAAGGGCGACAAGAATTGCAGCAGGCGGGCATCGGGGAGCTTGTCCGACTCGCGCAAGGCCTGCGTCGCCCTCTCCAGATAGACCGTATTCCACAGCACGATGGCGGCCGTCACCAGGTTCAGGCCGCTGGCGCGGTACCGTTGTTGCTCGAATGTCCGGTCGCGGATTTCGCCCAACCGATGAATGAAGACCGCCCTGGCCAGCGCGTTGCGCGCCTCCCCTTTGTTCAAACCGGCATGCACGCGGCGGCGCAGCTCGACGTTCTGGAGCCAGTCCAAGATGAACAACGTGCGTTCGATCCTGCCCAGCTCGCGCAGCGCGATCGCCAAGCCATTTTGCCGCGGGTAGCTGCCGAGCTTGCGCAGCATGAGGGAGGCCGTGACGGTGCCATGCTTGATCGAGGCGGCCAGGCGCAGCACGTCGTCCCAATGAGCGCGCAGGTGCTTGATGTTCAAACTGCCGCCGATCATGGAGCGGAGTGCCGGGTGGTCCGCTACCTTGCCGGGAACGTACAGCTTGGTGTCGCCCAGGTCGCGGATGCGTGGCGCGAAGCGGAACCCGAGCAAGTGCATCAGCGCGAACACGTGGTCCGTGAACCCGGCGGTGTCAGTGTAGTGCTCCTCAATGCGCAGATCCGATTCATGGTACAGCAGGCCGTCCAGCACATAGGTTGAATCGCGAACGCCGACGTTGACCACCCTGGTGCTGAAAGGGGCGTATTGGTCCGAGATGTGGGTGTAGAACAGCTTGCCCGGCTCGGCGCCGTATTTCGGGTTGATGTGGCCCGTACTCTCCGCCCGTCCGCCGGCGCGGAAGCGCTGGCCGTCCGACGAGGACGTCGTGCCGTCGCCCCAGTTCTCGGCGAACGCATGCTTGAACTGGGCGTTGACGAGATCGGCCAGGCCCGCCGAATATGTCTCGTCCCGGATGTGCCAGGCCTGCAACCAGGACAGCTTCGCATAGGTCGCCCCCGGGCTGGATTCCGCCATCTTGGTCAGACCGAGATTGATCGCGTCGGCCAGGATCGCCGACAACAGCAGCGTGCGGTCTTTGGCCTGTTCGCCGCTCTTGAGGTGGACGAAATGGCGGGTAAATCCGGTCCAGTCGTCCACGTCCATCAGCAGCTCCGTGATCTTGATACGAGGCAGCAGGCCGCCGGTGATGTCGATCAGCGCCTGGGCCTCTTCCGGCACCACGGCATCCTGCGGGCTGATCCGCAGCCCGGTTTCGGTGATGATCGCGTCGGGCAGTTCATTGGTCAGCGCCAGGTGGTTGACCTTGGCCAGTTGCTGTTCGAGCAGCAACAAGCGGTCATGCAGGTATTGGTCACAGTCCTGGTTGACCGCGATCGGCAGTTCGCACGCTGTCTTCATGGCGCCGAATTTCGCCGCCGGCAGCAGGTATTCCTCGAAGTCGCGGAACTGGCGCGATCCCTGGACCCAGATATCGCCGGACCGCAGCGAATTCTTCAACTCCGACAGCACGCAGATTTCGTAGAAACGGCGGTCAAGCCCCTCGTCGGTAATGACGAGCGGCTTCCAGCGCGCCTTGACGAAAGTGATTGGTGCGTCGTCGGGCACCTTGCGCGCGCCGGTCATATTCATTTCGCGCAGCACGTCGATTGCGTCGAGCACCGCTTGCGCGGCCGGCGCCGCCTTCAGCTTGAGCACATCCAGGAACTCGGGTGTATAGCGGCGCAGCGTGCTGTATTGTTCGCCGACCAGCGACAGGTGGTCGAACGACTCGGGCTGCGCCAGCTGGCCGGCCTCGGTGACGCTCAGCGCGAACTCAGACCATGGAAGGATCGCCTCGATCGCGGCGTATGGGTCGCCGCCCGATTCCTTGGCTTCAACCAGTGCTCGGCCGACCTTCGAATACAGCCGCACCTTGTCGTTGATCGCCTTGCCCTGCTTCTGGAAGTCCTGCTGATGCTTGTTCTTGGCGGCGCTGAACAGCTTGATCATGATTCGGTCGTGCAGGTCGACCAGTTCGTCCGTCACGGTGGCCATGCCCTCGATGGCCAGCGCCGCCAGCGTCGCGTAGCGTCGCTCATCCTCGAACTTGGCCAGGTCGCGCGGCGTCATCTGCGCGCCTTCGCGGGCCATCTTCAGCAGCCGGTTCTGGTGGATTTGGCGGCCCAGCCCGTCCGGCAGGGCGAGCGACTGGAACACTTTGAGGCGTTCGATGTGCTCGCGCATGTAGCGGGAATTGGGCTTGAGCGGCGACTGGCGGAGCCACACGAGCCAGGTGATGCTCATGTCAGGCGCGACGTTGAGCAGGTTGTCCAGGGAGCGCTTGTGGTGGCGCTCCAGCGGCTCGATCAACGTGCGATAGATTCGCCGGTTCGCCCTCGTCACGGCCTCGGCGCAGGCGCGCTCGATGACGGTCAACGCCGGCAGAATGATGCGCTTCTGGCGCAGCGTTTCGAGGGAATGCGCAGCCAGGATCATGGCCTTGTCGGTCTGCATGGCGAGGTCAGCCAGGCTGTGTACCAGCTTGCGGAAATCAGACAGGCCAAACACGGACAGCCCGAGGTAAGCGCGCAGCTCGTGCAGGTGCTCGTTGCGCGTTTTCTCCCGTCCGCCATATTCCGGCCAGGCGCCGGCGTCGCCGCGCACCTGCTTGGCAACCCAATGGATCACAGGATCTGGCAGCATGGTGTCGCTGGCCAACGCGTAGCCAGGGTAGCGCAGCAGGCACATCTGCACGGCGAAGCCGAGGCGGTTTGCGGCGCCACGGCGTTGCCGGATCAACGCCAAGTCGGCGTCCGTGAAGCTATATTGTTGGATCAGATCATCCTGACTTTCGGGCAACACGAGCAGGCTGTCGCGTTCAGTATCGGAAAGCAGTGAGCGGCGTGGCATTCGTTCGATTTTTTCGAAATCTGATGAAAGAGAAGCACATGGAGCAGAGAATCCGGGCTCAGGGCTGTCCGATCATGAGTGCATGAACGTTCATACGGTGCGCGTTTTTAGGTACTGGTAGAGGGTTTCTCGACTGATGCCAAGGTCGCGGGCCACGACCGCTTTCGGCTCGCCGGCGGCGACCCGAGTGCGTAGCTCAGTCACACGCTCGGGCGCGAGCGCTTTTTTGCGGCCACGGTAGGCCCCACGTTGCTTGGCCAGCGCGATCCCCTCGCGCTGCCGTTCACGGATCAGGGCGCGCTCGAACTCGGCAAAGGCGCCCATGACCGACAGCATCAGGTTCGCCATTGGCGAGTCCTCACCGGTAAAGGCCAAACACTCCTTGGCGAACTCGATGCGTACGCCGCGCCTGGTCAGGCTCTGCACAAGGCGCCGGAGGTCATCCAGGTTGCGGGCCAAGCGGTCCATGCTGTGCACGACCACGGTATCCCCCTCGCGCACGAAGCCCAGCAGCGCTTCCAGCTGCGGCCGTTGAGTGTCTTTGCCCGATGCCTTGTCGGTGAATACCCTGTCGACTTGTGCATGTTCGAGCTGCCGATCCGGGTTCTGGTCGAAACTACTGACCCTGACGTAACCGATTCGTTGGCCCTTCAAGGAACCTCCTTGTTGTGAATGTCAGGCTGAAATCTATGAGCCTTCCGGTCAGGTGTCAATAAAATGTTTATATGACTCTATCCTGACGCATTTTGCAGGGCCCTCCTGACGCCTAATTAGGGTGTAGCCTAAGCTCACATGCTAGGCGACGGCGAAAATGCGAACGGGGTTTCTTAATGCTGTTCTACGAACGAGTGATTCTCTGGCCAAGAGAGCCAGCAGGGGCATATGGGTTGTGTTATCGATCGTTTCCTCTACATTGATTTAAAAGTCATCATTGCAGCGACCCCGAGACATATCACCCCGAAAGCAGCTTTCAGATACTTTTGCGGAAGCCGCGAGGTGAGCACACTGCCGACTCCCATCCCGACTATGCTTCCTGCTGCGAACGGGAGCGCGACACCAAGGGGAAATTTTCCTGTAGATAGGCTGGCCGCTACGCCAGTTAGCGAAACAAGTGCGATAACACCGAGCGAGGTAGCGACGACCGATTGCACCGCTAAATCCGTGAAACGCTGCAAGGCCGGCACCATGACGAACCCGCCGCCTACCCCGAGCAAACCGGACAGAATGCCCGCAATGGCACCTGCGATCGATAAGGCGCCGGCGCACTTGCTCGTCCAGATAAACCGTCCGCTCATGTCGTTCCGAATGCAGGGTCGATCCGGAAAACGAGAGGTGGACTCGACACTGCGACCGCCGATTTCACTGAAGGTTTTATAGGCGACCCAGGCGAGAACAGCGGCAAACAATAGGCTGAGCAGTCGCGTGTCCAAACGGTGAGCCAACCATACACCGAGTGGCGCGAGTAGGATGCCAGTGCCGGCAATGAGCAAGGCCGCGCGGTAGCGCACAATCCCAGCCTTCAAACCCATCAAAGCACCCGCTGCGGCAGAAACACCGACGGCGAGTAGGCCGACGGGGCCGGCTTCGGTGATCGTTAAGTGCAGGCCGAAGACAAGAAGCGGGACCGCGAGAATACCTCCTCCAGCTCCTGTCACACCCATGACAATACCTACCGCCGTTCCCAAGAGAAGACCCGTTATCATCACAGTCCCGGTTATGCGGCCGGTGATGCGGCTTTGGCTTTTGCTCGTTCGAGCAGTTCAAACAACGCCATGCCGACCAGCATGGCGATAAAGAACAGCACGGGTTTGGTGCCGCCTTGTGCGAGCGATGCGAGCGCAGGACCGGGGCAATAGCCAGCTAGGCCCCAGCCGACGCCGAACGCGAGTCCGCCGAGCACGAGGCGGCGGTCAATTTGCGTAGCAGTCGGAAAGCGCATGGCATCGCCCAAGATCGATCTAGGACGTTTGGCCGCGAACGGAAACACCAGCGCGCCGACGACTACAGCGCCGCCCATCACGAACGCAAGCGATGGGTCCCAGTTTCCGGTCAGGTCCAAAAAGCCGAGCACTTTCGCAGGGTCGCTCATGCCGGACAAAATAAGCCCCAAGCCGAACAACAGGCCAACCAACAGCGACATGAAGATTTTCATTTTTGCTCCTTTAACCGACAAGATGGCGAACAAGGTAGACGGTCACGAATCCGGCGAACATAAAGGCTACGGTGGCCACCATCGAACGCGGGGAGCGACGCGACAGCCCGCACACGCCATGTCCGCTAGTGCAGCCCGAGCCATAACGGGTACCGATCCCTACCAGCAGTCCAGCCAGGATCAGAACTGAATAACTGGCCTCGATGTGCACTTGGGGCAGGGGAGCGATGGTTGAAAACACGAGAGGAGAAAGCACTAGGCCGCCCACGAACGCAAGACGCCAGGCGATATCGCCCCTTGCGGGCGTTAACAGACCACCCACGATGCCGCTGATGCCGGCAATTCTTCCGTTAAATACCAAAAACAGTGCCGTGGCTATTCCGATCATCAGCCCACCCGCTAGCGACGTCCAGGGCGTGAAATTGTTCCAGTCAATCATCATTACAGCCTCCTATTACGTTGGGCAGTAAAGTTGGTACAACACCTGTAGTACTGCCAGTGCCTCACTACTGGAGATGCTGTAGAAGATCTGCTTGCCCTCACGGCGCGTATTCACTAGTCGCTCTTCGCGGAGCACGGTCAGCTGCTGTGAAAGCGTAGGCTGCAAGATCCCAGTGATGGTTTCCAGCTCTTTGACCGAGAACTCGCCCTGCGTCATCTGGCATAGCAAGAGCATACGGTCGGGGTTGGACAGTACCTTCAGAAGCTTGCTAGCCTCCCCAGCTGCAACATGCAGTTTCACTAAATCAATTTGCTTTGGCATGGCCACGTAGATCCGTTTAAAAGTAACACTTTACACGAACATTATGCCAGAACATAATATATTATACGTAGAGACGATAATCCATGTGTCGGACTCTAATCACGACGACTATCAAGGAGCCCCCATGATTTTTAGACAACTGTACGAACCCCTGTCAAACACTTATACCTATCTGCTGGGGGACGAGGACACGGGACAGGCAGTCCTCATCGATCCCGTGATTGCGACCATGGATCGGGACCTGGCCGAGGTGCACAGGTTAGGTCTGACCTTGGCTTACACGGTCGATACCCACATCCATGCTGACCACATCACCGCAGCTTTGGAAATGAAGCGTGCCGTGGGTAGCAAGATTGCCGCGCCTGCCTATGATCAGTTGCCGTGTGCCGATGTCGGCATCGAAGAAGGGAGGCCATTTCAAGTCGGGGGTATTACTTTGCAGCCCCTGCATACCCCCGGCCATACCGACGGACACTTTGCCTATCTTTTAAATGACCGCGTGTTTACGGGCGACGCCTTACTTATTGAGGGGTGTGGCAGGACTGACTTTCAAAACGGTGATGCCGATGCGCTCTACAAAAGCGTGCGAGAGAAGCTGTTTGCTTTGCCCGACGAGACCCTGGTCTACCCGGCGCACGACTACCAGCAGCGTTTTGTCTCCTCGATCGCGCAGGAAAAGAAGCGTAATCCCCGCCTGGGCGGCGAAAAGACGCTCGAAGAGTTCAGGATCATCATGGCAAAGCTGAACCTTCCATACCCCAAGTTCATTGACTACGCGGTCCCGGGAAACAAGCAATGTGGCGTCTGTCCCCCAGACCTGCCAGAGAATTTGGCCAGCTATTGCCGCCAGATGACCCAGAGCCCGCAGGGCTGACGTGCCGCTAACCAACGGAGAAATTGAAATGACAAACTTTAAGCAAATAGGGAATGGCCTGTTCATCGGTGCCCAACCTACGGGGCAGGATCTGGTGGAGGCAAAGCAGCAGGGCATTCAGACCGTGATCGACATGCGTATGCCTGGGGAAACGGCCACCTCGAACGCTGACCTAGTCAGGAACAGCGGGCTAGATTACGTCAATGTACCAGTCAACAAGACAGCCCTGTCGGAGCAGCAGATTGACGAGTTGAGCCAAGTAATGCAGAGAACACAAGGACCGCATTTACTGCATTGCGCCACCGGCACGAGGGCCGCGTTGCTGCTCGCGCTTGGTCGCGCAAAGCAGAACCGGTGGACAGCGGAACGCACGTTCGAGGAAGCGCAAACCATGGGGTTCAACCTTCAGGGTTCCGCTGATTTCGCCAGCTTCGTCAGGCAAGTTACGGCCAAATAGATGTTAATTCGCGACTAGAACTGCAAGTTAAAGTTCACAAAATTCGATTCAGGGAGCCGCTTTTTGGATGCTGTACGATTTGGGCCGCTCGTCGTCCCTGTACAAGTAACGCTACTCTTGGCAGGCATATTGCTTGCCCATTCTGCTGCCGCGTGGTTCCGCACGATGCGCGGCGTCGATCCAGGCCCCGTTCTTTGGAAGATGATCGTGTTCGGTTTCCTTGCCGGACGCACGATCTTCGTATTGAGACATCATGAGATTTACTCCAATGCTCCATTTTCGATCATCGACTTTCGTGATGGAGGCTTCGACAACCTCGCCGGTTTTGCGGCGGCCGTTCTGGTTGGCATGGAATTGTCACGGCGCTCGACGACACTACGTAGGCCACTTCTGACTGCAACCTTGACGGGCTGCTTTGTCTTTTTCGGAGGAAGTGCGCTGAATCATGCCCTTACGCCCGTGGGTGTGCCTGTCCCGACAATTGAGGTACGCCGCCTCGACAACACAACTGTGCCGCTCAGTGCCTTTGTGGGCCGCCCCTTGGTTATCAATCTTTGGGCAACGTGGTGTCCGCCGTGCCGACGTGAGATGCCTGTATTAAAGGCTGCACAGCTAGCCCATCCAGAAATCCACTTCGTGTTTGTGAATCAAGGCGAATCAGCAGCAACAGTGCAAAGCTACCTCGACGCGAATGGATTACAAATGCCAAATATCGTTCTCGATCCCGCCAAGCAGGTAAGTGCCCGAACTGGTTCGTCTGGTTACCCCACAACGCTGTTCTATGATGCTCAAGGCCGGCTATACAAGCGGCATATGGGTGAGCTTTCGCGCGCAACACTAACCGAGAAAATCGACAGCTTCTTCGGCTCACGCTGAGTACTGGAATGCCGCTGTTTTATGTCAGCTCTGATGTTCGGGATGATGACATGGCCAGGCTGTCGCCGTTACTGCATGAGCACATCAACATGCTTGGCCAATATTCCTACTCTGTGTTGAAAGCAGCTGCCCAGGGCTGGCTGCGGCCACTGCATAACCCAGCAAGCAACGAAAAAGTCAGGAGTGCCTTTAACCTGGTTTGCCGTTCCACTGCACCTCGACCCCTCATTATGTCTTAGCGCCTGATTTTTTCCGTTTTCCCTCTTCACCCCATCAACAGCGGCAGGGCGGAATACAGGGAATTGAGGTTCTTCGCTTCTCATCATTGCTCCTATTTGTTATTCGTCGAATGACGAACTAAAAGAGAAAAAATTACAGGCCACCGATCAACAGCTTCAGTTGCGCCAAACGCTCTGGATTGACGCAATAACACACCCGTTGCTCGTCCGACGAGCCGAGGATAAGTCCCGCTTGTTTCAGGATCGTCACGTGCTGTGAAATCGTCGACGCTGCGAGCGGCAGCACCTCCGCCAGACTGCCGAAATAGCACGCACCATAAGCCGATAGGTATTTCAGCAGTTGGACGCGCGCCGGATGGCCCAGCGCTTTGCACATCAGCGCAAGCTCATCGGCATCAATTTCAAGAACAGCGGCGCCGGCCGCCTGGGTATCACAACAAGTTTTCATAGGTTCATTCGTTAATCGACGAATAAAGAATAAGCTGTTGTCATCAAGCTGTCAAGATACTTCGATATTCTTTGAAATGTCGTAGCTTATGCGCTATCATATTTCAATACTTACTGAATCGTGGAAGCGTCAAATGGAAACCAAGGAAGTTTTGGCCGCACTGGCGGCGATCGCACAGGAAAGCCGGCTGGCCATTTTCCGGCTGCTGGTGCAGCTCGGCCCAGACGGCATGGCCGCCACCAAGATCGCCGAGCAGCTCGATATCGCGCCTTCCTCGCTGTCGTTTCACTTGAAGGAGCTCGTGCACGCCAAGTTGATCACCTCGCGCAGCGAAGGCCGTTTCGTGATTTATGCCGCCGACGTCGTGGTGATGAATGGGCTCATTAACTACCTGACCGAAAACTGCTGCGGTGGTATTCCTTGCGGGCCGGCTGGCTGCGACACCCCATCCACATCTACCTGAACTGGAGAATTCCTATGCAAGAAAAAGTCTACAACGTACTGTTCCTCTGCACCGGCAACTCGGCGCGCAGCATCATGGCAGAAGCCCTGGTGACGACGATGGGGAAGGGTCGCTTCAAGGGGTTCTCCGCCGGTAGCCACCCTGGCGGAACGGTCAATCCGTTTGCCATCGAGCAGGTGGCCAACACCGGGTACCCGGTCACCGACTTGCGCAGCAAGAGCTGGGACGAGTTCGGCACCCCCGACGCCCCGCACATGGATTTTATTTTCACCGTTTGCGACAACGCAGCAGGCGAGACCTGCCCGTACTGGCCCGGCCACCCGCTGTCAGCGCACTGGGGTTTTGAAGATCCCGCTGCGGTGGCCGGTACCGACGAAGAAAAGCGTGCTGCATTCCACCGCATCTTCCGTCAGATCATGACGCGCATGAACATTTTCGTCAGCCTGCCGCTGCACATGCTGGAAAAGAACGCTATCCAGCGTGAAATTCAGGCGATCGGCGAAACCTCCGTTTAATTTATTACCTCACGCTCACCATGAATATCCTGTTTCTCTGCACCGGCAACTCCTGCCGCTCCGTTCTCTCCGAAGCGACCTTCAACCACCTGGCGCCAGCCGGCATGAAAGCGATCAGCGCCGGAAGCCAACCTGCCGGCAAGCTGCACCCACGCGCCGTGGCGCTGCTGCACAGCAAAGGGATTTCCACCGAAGGCTACTACAGCAAGTCCTGGGACAACCTGCCGATAACGCCGGACATCGTGGTCACGGTCTGCAGCAGCGCGGCGGGCGAAGCCTGCCCGGCCTACCTGGGCCCAGTTCTGCGTACCCACTGGGGCGTCGACGATCCCGGCCACGTGGTAGGCACGGAGGAGGAGATCAATATTGCGTTTGAGCAGACCTACCGGATTATTCGCGCTCGCATTGAAGCGTTCCTGGCGCTGCCGCTGGCCGAACTGACCAACGACAAAGCCAAGCTGAAGATCGAACTCGACAAAATCGGCACTATTCTGGCCTGAGTTCGCTGGCAGGTTCTCGACCGGCTCCAAACGCCGGTTTCCTCTCTTCACCTCTGACATCATTTACAAGGACTAGCCGTGCTTATCGCATTTCTGATCTTCCTCGCGACCTTGATCCTCGTTATCTGGCAGCCACGTGGCCTGGGCATCGGCTGGAGCGCTTCCGCCGGCGCCGTCGTCGCACTGCTGGCGGGTGTGATCCATACCGCCGATATCCCTGTGGTCTGGCACATCGTCTGGAACGCGACCGGCACCTTTGTGGCGGTGATCATCATCAGCCTGCTACTGGACAAGGCTGGCTTCTTCGAATGGGCCGCGTTGCACGTCGCCCGTTGGGGACGCGGCAGCGGCAAACGCCTGTTCGTGCTGTTGGTCCTGCTGGGCGCGGCGGTGGCGGCCTTGTTCGCCAACGACGGGGCAGCGCTGATCCTCACACCAATCGTCATCGCCATGCTGCGCGCGCTGCGCTTTTCGGCCAAAGCGACACTCGCCTTCGTGATGGCCGCCGGCTTCATTGCCGATACGGCCAGCCTGCCGCTGGTGGTATCGAACCTGGTTAACATCGTATCGGCCGACTATTTCAACATCGGCTTTTCGCGCTACGCCGCAGTCATGATACCGGTGGATCTAATTTCCGTGGCGGCCACGCTGGCGGCCCTGATGTGGTTCTTCCGCAAGGATATTCCAGCCAATTACGACCTGGCGCAATTGAAAGCGCCGGCAGAAGCGATCCATGACAGCGCCACCTTCATCACCGGCTGGTGGGTATTGGGCCTGCTGCTGGTTGGCTTCTTCTGGCTGGAGCATTTGGGCGTGCCGATCAGCGCCGTCGCGGCGGTGGGCGCTCTATTACTGCTGGTGGTGGCCGCGCGCGGCCACAAAATCTCCACACGCGAGGTGCTGGGAAACGCGCCTTGGCAGGTCGTGATCTTCTCGCTGGGCATGTATCTGGTCGTCTATGGGTTGCGCAATGCCGGCCTGACCGACTACCTGACCGGCGTACTCAACGAATGCGCTGCCTATGGCGTATGGGGCGCCGCGCTCGGTACCGGCTTTATCACCGCAATACTGTCCTCGATCATGAACAACATGCCCACAGTTTTGATCGGCGCGCTGTCGATCGACGCCACGACGTCGCAAGGCGTGGTGCGCGAGGCGATGATTTACGCCAACGTCATCGGCAGCGACCTGGGTCCAAAAATTACGCCGATTGGCAGTCTGGCGACGCTGCTGTGGCTGCATGTCCTTGCCAGCAAGGATATTCAGATCTCATGGGGCTACTATTTCCGAGTCGGCGTGGTATTGACCTTGCCGGTTCTGTTGATCACGCTAGCGGCGCTGGCAGTACGCCTGGCTTAATGGAACTTTTATTATGACCATCACGATCTATCACAATCCCGAATGCGGCACCTCCCGCAATACCCTGGCCTTGATCAGCAACGCCGGCATCGAGCCTGTCATCATCGAATATCTCAAGCATCCGCCAGACCAGGCAACGCTGATTGATCTGATCGCCAAATCAGGACTGACGGTTCACGAAGCGATCCGTCAAAAAGGCACACCGTATTTTGAGCTCGGATTGGATTCGCCGTCCAAAACCAAAATGGACTTGCTTGCGGCGATGGTAGACCATCCCATTCTGATTAACCGCCCATTCGTCGTGACGCCACTGGGCGTGCGACTGTGCCGGCCATCGGAACTCGTGCTCGATATCCTGCCGCAGCCGCAGCGTGGCGCTTTCACGAAGGAAGACGGCGAGCGCGTGATCGACGAAAATGGGGAGCGTATCAAGCATGGATAAGATTGCCAATCTGCCCAACATCAATCCCGATCAGTTTGATATCCCAAACATGGACAAGCTCGCTCAGGTCGGCGAAATGAACCACCCGCCACGTATTTTGATGCTCTACGGTTCACTACGCGAGCGCTCGTTCAGTCGCTTTCTGACGGAGGAGGCGGCGCGTATTCTTGAGCACTTCGGCGCCGACGTGAAGATCTTCGATCCGACGGAGCTGCCGATGGCCGGCAGCGTACCCGAGGACCATCCGAAGGTAGTTGAACTGCGCGAACTGTGTTTGTGGTCTGAAGGGCAGGTATGGTGCAGCCCGGAGCGGCATGGCGCCATCACGGCCGTCATGAAAAACCAGATCGACTGGATACCGCTGGAAATGGGCGCGATCCGCCCCAGCCAGGGCCGCACGCTGGCGGTCATGCAGGTCTGCGGCGGCTCCCAGTCCTTCAACGTGGTCAACACGCTACGTCTGCTGGGGCGCTGGATGCGCATGTTCACCATTCCAAACCAGTCCTCGGTGCCGATGGCTTACAAGGAGTTCGACGAAGCAGGGCGCATGCGCCCATCGGGCTATTATGAGCGCGTTGTCGACGTCATGGAGGAACTGTTCAAAATGACGCTCCTGCTGCGCGGCCGCAGCGACTACCTGACGAGCCGCTATAGCGAGCGCAATGAGCGGCACATGAAGGCGATCGATAGCGTGATCAAGAAAATCTAGTGCGCTGCGCGCGGTGTCGCGCAGCGCCTCGCTTCAATCCGCCTGCGTTCCCCGTCCTACCTTGGCATAAAGGGAAGGCAGTACAAACAATGTCAGGAGGGTCGCCGAGAACAGTCCGCCGATCACCACGGTCGCCAGCGGACGCTGCACTTCAGCCCCTGCACCATTCGCCAAGGCCATTGGAACGAAGCCCAGCGAAGCGACCAATGCCGTCATCAACACCGGACGCAGACGGTATAACGCACCGGTTCTCACGGCTTGCTCCCACGGCAGCGTTTTTGACAACGCATCGATCGACCCCACCATCACCAGGCCATTGAGCACGGCCACGCCGGAAAGGGCGATGAAGCCGACTGCTGCGGATATGGAAAACGGCAAACCACGCAACCACAGTGCGACGATGCCGCCGATCAGGGCCAGTGGCACGCCGGTGAAGACGACGGCGGTGGTGCGCCACGAACCCACGGCAGAGTAAAGCAGGCCGACAATCAGGATGAAGCATAACGGCACCACGACGGCCAGTCGTAGGCGCGCACGTTCGAGGTTCTCAAATTGGCCGCCCCAAGTCAGCCAGACACCGGGCGGGCGGACAACCTTGGCGTCAATGGCGGCCTGGGCTTCACGAACGACGCCGGCAATATCACGGCCGCGCACGTTCGCCTGCACTACTACACGCCGTTTGCCATCTTCGCGGCTGATCTGGTTGGGCCCCTTGGCGAGCTGCAGCGACGCGACAGTCCCCAGTGGGACGAAGCTGCCGGAGGGCGTCAGCACCGGCAAACGGCGCAGCGTGTCGATATCGTTGCGTCCAGCATCGTCGAGCTTTACTACCACATCAAACCGGCGGTCGCCTTCGTACACGGTGCCGGCTTCGCGCCCGGCCACGGCCGCGGCCAAGGTATCGAATACATCCTGCGCCGTGAGTCCAACCCGCGCCATTGCGTCGCGATCCGGCCTTGCATCAAGCAGCGGCAATCCCTGCACCTGCTCGACGCGCACATCCGTTGCGCCTTCGACGGCGCGCAGCTGTGCGGCCACCTGTTCGGCTGTACGCACCATGGTGGAAAAATCGTCGCCGTAGATCTTGACGGCGATGTCACCGCGGACACCGGCCAGCAGCTCATTAAATCGCATCTGAATGGGCTGGGTCAGTTCGTAGTTTTGGCCAGGGATATCGGCCACCGTGCGCTCGATCTTTTCCACCAGCTCCGCCTTGCTCATCTGCGGCTCGGGCCACTGTGCACGATCCTTAACGATGATAAATGTATCGGTCATGTTAGGTGGCATGGGATCGGCTGCCAGCTCGGCGGTACCAGTGCGGGAAAATACCAGCTTCACCTCCGGTAACTTGGCCACGGCTTTCTCCACCAAAAACTGCATCGCCTGGCTTTGATCGACCGAGGTGCCGGGGATACGCGCCACCTGCAGGAGCACATCTTGTTCATCCAGCGTGGGAAGAAATTCCTGTCCCATCGTCTGGAACAGCAGCAGTGCGGCGGTGAGGGCTCCCGCCGCGAGGCCGACCACCAACTTTGGCCGGGCCATTGCGCGTTCTAGCCAAGGCCCATAGACCTTCGCGGTGGCCGCAACGATCCGGTTTTCCTTGTGTTGAACCGGACTCGATAGCCACAGCCCAATAGCCGCCGGCACCATCGTCAGGGACAGCACGAAGGCAAACGCCAGGGCCAATATCACGGTGACCGCCATCGGTGAAAACATGCGTCCCTCCACCCCTTGGAACGATAACAGGGGGACATACACCAGCATGATGATGGCCTGGCCGTAGACGCTGGGGCGTACCATCTCGCGGGCCGCACTCGCGACGACGTCGCGCCGCTCGGCCTTGGTCAAGGTGCGCCCGGCATCTTGCTGGCGCTCTCCAAGTCGGCGCAAAGCATTTTCTACAATGATGACGGCGCCATCGACAATGAGACCGAAGTCCAGAGCCCCCAAGCTCATGAGATTGGCGGACAAACCTACACGCAGCATGCCGGCCGACGTGAGTAGCATGGTGACGGGAATGACCGCAGCGGCGATCAGTGCGGCCCGCAGATTGCCGAGCAGTGCAAACAGTACGGCGATGACGAGCAACGCCCCTTCGGTCAGGTTGGTCGCCACGGTAGCGATCGTAGCGTCAACCAATCGGGTACGGTTCAGGACAGGCTTGATGATCAGTCCCGGCGGCAACGAGCGGGCGATCTCCTTTAAGCGCGCATCGACGGCTGCCGCCACGGTGCGGCTGTTCTCGCCAATACGCATTACAGCCGTGCCCACCACGACCTCGACACCGCCTTCGGAAGCGGAACCAAATCGCATTTCCTGGCCGATGCTAACGGTGGCCACCTGCGACAACACGACCGGCACGCCCTTGCGGGTCGCAATCACGGTTTTGGCCAGTTCCTCGCTGGATATTACGCGCGCGTCGGCCTGAACCGTCAATGCTTCGCCGTTCTGCACCAGCACACCGGCGCCGGCGCTGGTATTGTTGCGTTCAAGCGCTTCGGCCAACGCTGGCAGACTGATGCCGAATGCGGCGAGGCGCTCGGCGTCAGGTGTCACCACATACTGTTTTACATAGCCGCCAATGACGTCCACGCCGGCCAGGCCTGGCGTGTTTTTCAGCTGCGGCGCCACAATCCAGTCCTGCACTGTGCGCAGGTAGGTGGCCTTTTCCTGCTGCGTTCGCAGAACCTGTCCCTCAGGCGTGACGTAGCTACCGTCCGGCGCCATGCCGGCACCTGCCTTGCCGGTATGGGTGTTGGTAAATTCAACGGTCCACATGAAAATGTCACCCAGGCCGGTGGCGATCGGCCCTACGGTCGCCCGTGCACCCGGCGGCAGGGAACGCTCCACCGCGCGCAGGCGTTCTGCGATTTGCTGGCGCGCGAAATAGATGTCGGTACCGTCCTTGAAGATGGTTGTCACCTGCGCAAAGCCGTGGCGCGTGAGCGAGCGCGTCGAGTCCAGGCCCGGAATGCCCGCAAACGCTGTCTCGATCGGGTAGGTGACTTGACGCTCGACGTCGGCTGGCGCCAGCGCAGGCGCCACAACGTTGATTTGCACCTGGATGTTGGTGATATCGGGCACCGCGTCGATAGGCAGTCTACTCAGCGCGAATGCCCCAAGTGCGGCCAGCAGCAGGGTAGCCAATAGCACCTGCCAAGGGCGCCCCACGGAAAAGCTGACAATACGCGCGATCATGCCTGCCACCCCGGCTGCGCTTTCATAGCATCGTGGTCAGTCATGATCTTCTCCTGCTTGCCCCTTGCCGTGCTCGGCTTTGAGAATATAACTGTTGCTCACTGCGATGCGTTCAGTACCGTCGAGTCCGGATTGCACGGTGACGTAGCCGGCCGCCGCAGGCCCGAGTACCACGTGCCGAATCGCAAACCCTTCTTTTGTCCGCACGAAGACGCTGGGCTTGTCTTCGATGGTCTGTAGCGCTGTACGCGGAATGGCCAACTGCCCGCCAGCTTGCTTGTCGGCCAGCGCAACTGACACGCGAACGGTCTCGCCGATGCGCCAGTTGCCAATTGGATTGGGCAGCGATGCGATGGCGCGCACCTGCCTGGTGGCGGGATCGATCACACGCGACAGGCTGACGATGCGGCCGTTGCCGCTGCGGTTGTCTGCCATAACGTCGACCGCTGCGCCCACGGCGAGACGTGCAGCGTCAGCCGGTGCCAGAGACAGCTCGACGGACAGGGGATTCAGGTTGGCCACTTCAAACAGCTTGGCATTCGCTTCTGCCATATCGCCCAGCGCAATCTGTCTTGCGATGATGACGCCGTCGATTGGCGCGCGCAAGCTGACTCTGCTGGACTGGGCTGCGCCGCCGGCGTTGGCAAGCTGCTGCTCCGCCAGACGCAGCCGGGTACGGCTATCCTCCAGCGCCGCTTTGGCTAATTCGTAGTCCTGGCGCGACGACACCTTTTCGGCAAAAAGGCGCTCTTCGCGACGGAAGGCGGCTTCGGCCAGTTCCATCTGCCTGCGCGCAATAGCGACGTCCGCTCCGAGTTGCGCCGCCTCCCGGCTATCGATGATTGCCAGCAGCTCGCCTTTCTTCGCGGTGTCGCCTAACTGCTTGCGGATCTCGATCACGCGGCCACCAACGGCGCTCACCACCAGCGCGGAAAGCTGCGGGTCTGCCGCGACGACCGCTGGCGCCTCGATAGCACCAGTGAACCCGGCACGCACCGTCGCGATCTCGATGCCCGCATCACGTATCTGTTTCTCGCTGAGGGCGATCGCGTCGGATTTCTCGCGCTCCTCGCTTTCCGGCTTGGTGTTTGACGCGTCTTTGGTCGGTAAAGTGGAGGCAGCTGCTCTCGGCGCCTCGGCATGCCCGGCTTCTGGCTCTCGGTGCTCACCAGCGGGGCCACGAGAACAGGCGACAAGGGCGAGTAGAGCGGCACAGGCGCTCCATCGAAGTAACAAGTGCATGGGTTAGTCCTTGTAGATAGGGTTGGGGTTGCCTTGCAAGCGAGCGAGGCGAGCCTGCGCCAGATGAAATGCCGCCAACGCATCGATTGCCGCCTCGCGTGTCTCGGCCAGCGAGCGCTCGGCTTCAATCAGTTCGAGTTGCGCGAACTTACCTTCGGCATAGCCGATGCGGGCGATCCGGGCCGCTTCCTCGGCGGCGACCAACGCAGGGCCATTGCTTGCCCGCGCCGCAGCCTCAGCATCAGCGACCTCGGCATAGCCATGTGCAATCGCCTGCTGAGTGTCGAGTACCACGGCCTCACGTTCAGCTTGCGCGCGGTCGTACTCGGCGCGTGTGCGTGTCAACGCAGCCGTCCCTGAATTGAATAGGGGCAGCGGAACCGATAGCCCCAGTACCATTGCACGATCCGAGCCATCGCCATAGCGGCGGGTGCCTACCGTGATGGTCACATCGGGAATGCGGTCCCGCTTTGCGACCTCGATCCTGGCGCCAGCGGCGTCCAGTTGCACTTGCGCTGCCGTGACGGACGGCGCCGCCACAGCACTACCCGTCGTGGATACCGTGCGGGGGATCGCAAACCAGCCGGCACGAATGGCGGTATCCGATTGATCGCCGGTAAGGCGCACCAGATCAGCTTGCGCCAATGAGAGGGCTCGCTGAGCCTTTCCCAGTTTGACGCCAGCGTTGATCAGCACAACCCCGGCCCGTTGTTCTTCAATCGGTGAGGCCTTGCCGGTGCGAACCCGTTCCCGCGCGGCGTGAGCAGCCTGAATGGCCAAATCGTTGCCGTTTCGGGATACAACCAGTCGCTGTTCGGCCGCAGCCAACAAGATAAACGCCTCTGTCACCCGATAAGTGATATCGAGTCGCGCACTGCTAGCACCCAGACTGGCGGCACGGCGATCTACCTCGGCAGCGGCTATGCGCGCCTCACGCTTTCCGCCCAATTCCAATGGGACTGACAGCGACACCGTGCGCTCGCTGCCGCCAAAACCGGCGTAGCGCCCTGATCCCATTGCGCCTTCGGCCTCCACGGAAAGTGACGGGTTGGGCCGCAAGGCGGCAATAGAAACCGCGGCGTCTGCCGCTTGCATGGAGGCGTCGGCGCCGCGTAGCGCAGGCGCGTTCTGCAGCGCTTTGGCAACGGCGCTGTCGAGTGTCAGGGGAATACCCTGAGCGTAGAGCGCTGACGCAGGCATTGCCGCGAGCATCGCTGAAAGCAGCGCAACTGGGGTTCTGAATGGCATGGTAGAAAAGCGCTTGACGGATTGATAAGCACACTTTATAAACCTTGAAGTCACTTTAAGGTCAAGCGCCATGTCTACTTCTTTTACTATCGGGCAGCTAGCGAGTGCGGCAGAAATACCCGCAGCCACCATCCGCTATTACGAAAAAATCGGGCTTCTATCGGCACCAACCCGATCCGATGGGAACTATCGCCTGTACGACCAGCTGGATCTGGCCCGGCTTTCTTTCGTCAGGCGCGCGCGCGATATCGGATTTACGATCGATCAGGTGCGCAGCCTGCTGGCGTTTTCCGACCAGCGCGAGACGGACTGCTGTGAAGTGATGGCAATGACAGCGGAACATTTACACGCCGTCGAACAGAAAATTGCCGATTTGACGGCGCTGAAAGATCGCCTGGCGAATCTACTCGCCTCCTGTCAGGGCGGGCTGGTGGCGAACTGTCGCATTATCGATGCGCTGCAACCTAAGCAGTAGTAGGGGGCGCGCGTCTTTCTCTTGACGTTAAAGCGGCTTTAACGTTTAACCTTGCATCATGAGCAAAGACTATTCCCTTATTTCCTCGCCAATGCCCACCGAGACGGAGCGGCGCCGCAGCACCTTATCGGTGCCCAAAATGGACTGTCCTTCGGAAGAGAACCTGATCCGGATGGCGCTTGCCCCAGTTGAAGGCATCCTCGCCATAAAGTTCGACCTCGCGGGAAGAACGGTCACCGTTGATCATGTCAACGATGCCCAAGCAGTGGTCGATGCATTGCTGCCGTTAAAGCTTGGCGCGCAGTTGCATTCCAGTGCACCTTGGGAGGAGAGTGGCGACACTGGTTTCATTTCCGTACTCGCCATTCCAAAAATGGATTGCCCGTCCGAAGAAAACATCATCCGCATGGCACTGTCTGACCTTGGGGCGATACGCACGCTCGAATTTGACTTGGCCAGGCAAACCTTGAAGGTGGCACACCAAGGCGCCGCCGATGCCATTGTCGACCGACTAGCGCCGCTGGGGCTCGGAGCCAAGCTGATCTCGTCCGAATCAGCGGATCCCGACAAACTTCGTCGCCCGGAACCCAACGATGATGCAGGCGAGTCGCGCACGCTACGCTGGCTCCTCGCGATCAATGGCCTCATGTTTTTCGTCGAGATTATTTGGGGTATGCTCGCCCAATCGACCGGCCTGATTGCCGATTCCCTCGACATGTTCGCGGACGCCGCCGTCTACATCCTTGCCCTGTATGCGGTTGGCCGTTCTGCGCAGCTAAAGAAGCATGCCGCACACGCTGCTGGATGGTTACAACTGGTACTGGCGCTTGGCGCGCTAGGCGAAGTGCTGCGCCGAGGTATTACCGGCAGCGAGCCGGAGTCGGTTGCCATGATGGGAATCGGCGCCGTCGCGCTGGTGGCTAACGTTGCTTGTCTGGTGCTGATTGCTAAAAAACGCCACCTCGGCGCTCACATGAAAGCGAGCTATATTTTCTCGGCGAACGATGTCATCGCCAATCTGGGCGTTATCGTCGCCGGGGCGTTGGTCACCTGGACGGGATCGCGCTATCCGGATCTGGTGGTCGGAGTCATCATCGGCGTGATTGTGCTGAACGGTGCCCGCCGAATCCTGCGCCTAAATTGAACGTCGTTGGGCTGACGGCACGACGAAGGCGCCTTGTGCTACTATCTGCGTCATCATGAAACTGTCCCGGCCTACGCGTCTGATCGCGGCGATCATTATGCTCTTCAGCCTGCTGTTTGCGCAGCTGGCTGTGGCGGCTTATGCCTGCCCCGTGCTGATCGGGCAGCAAGCCCCGGAGGCGGTCAGCATGCCCGACATGCCCGGCTGCACGGACATGAGTATGGATAAGTCCAGTCCGTCGCTGTGCGCCGCGCATTGCGATGCTGGCCACCAGTCCGCAGACACTTCTAGCGCACCGGCTGTTCAGGCATTTGTCCCCTGCGAATTGGAGTTGGTGCTTCCCCGCATCGAACGCTCCGCCCCTGCGCTCGCATTTTCACGTGAGTCCGTCCCCTTGACTCGCGCCACCTCGCCGCCGTTGGCCATCCAGCACTGCTGTTTCCGCATTTGACACTCCTTATCGCTTAGTTCGCCATCGCCGCTTGTTTGCGGTCGGTGTGGTCTATCGTTTTACGGAGTGGTCATGTCCTATCTATTTCTTCGTCCCTTGAGGACGCGGCGGCTATGCGCTGCCACCCTTGCGTGCGTATGCGCGCTGCTGGTAGCTTCGTCTGTATCGGCACAAAATCTGACGCTGGCCGAGGCCCAGCGCCTGGCGCTGCAGCGCTCGCGTCAGCTAAGCGGCGCCGATTTCGCTATCGACGCGGCCCGCGAGTTGGCGGTCGCAGCAGGCCAGCTTCCCGATCCTGTCATTAAGGCCGGTATCGATAATTTACCGGTGTCCGGCGCCGATCGATACAACGTGGGCAGTGATTTCATGACCATGCGCAGAATCGGCCTGTCGCAGGAACTGACCGCCGCTGACAAGCGCCGCTTGCGCGCGCAGTCTTATGAATTGCTGGCGGAAAAGGAGTCTGCGGCGAAGGATGCCACAGCCGCCGCCATCGAGAGAGACACTGCGCTCGCATGGCTGGACGCCCATTTCGCGCGGGAGATGGCCAATGTTGTCAGCGAGCAGCTCGCTCAGGCCCGCGATGCCGTCAGCGCAGCAGAGGGCGCCTATCGTGCTGGCCGCGGCAGTCAGTCCGACGTCTTCGCCGCCAGATCGGCCGTGCTTTTGGTTCAGGACCGTGCCAGCGACGCCGAGCGCCGCGTACGCAGTGCAGCGACCATGTTGTCGCGCTGGACTGGCACCGATGCGACGCCGCTTGCACACTTGCCGGACCTGGACAGCATCGCCCTTGATCCCGCCGAGCTCGGCAGCCAATTGGCGCACCATCCCGAGATCGCCATGCTTGCGCGCCAGGAGGCCGTCGCCCGAACCGAGGTCAAGCTAGCCGAGGCCAATCGTAGCGCCGACTGGAGCGTAGAGGTCGCATTCCAGCAACGCGGATCGGCGTATTCCAATATGGTCTCCTTCGGCGTGTCCATCCCCCTGCAGTGGAATCGCAAAGACCGTCAGGATCGCGAGCTCGCCGCAAAACTGGCGGCATCGGGACAGGCCCAAGCTGACCGAGAGGAAGCACTGCGCGCTCACGAGGCTGAAACGCGTTCGATGATCCTCGAATGGGAAAACAACCGTGAGCGCTATAAACGCTATCAGCGAGAACTGCTGCCACTGGAAAGCGAGCGCGTGGACGCAACACTGGCCGCATATCGCGGCGGCAAAGCGTCGCTGGCCGAGGTACTGGCCGCACGGCGGGGCCAGACCGAGGCCCGCCTGCAAGTGATCCAGCTCCACGCCGATGTGGCGCGATTGTGGGCACAGCTTAACTTCCTCTTTCCGACGAACGGCACGGGCGCACACGCGGCAGCCATCTCCAGCAGGGATATCAAATGAAGAGCAACAAGATCATCACGGCCGCCGGTGTGGCGGCACTGAGCGTCGCCGCCGGCGTCGGCCTGTACTTGGCCGGACTGCACCATGGACAGCAGACGAACTCGACAGGCACCGCGCCAGCCGGACACGCGGAGGGCGAGAAAAAGGTCCTGTACTGGCACGACCCGATGGTGCCGGGTCAAAAATTCGATAAACCCGGCAAATCACCCTTCATGGACATGCAACTGGTGCCGGTTTATGCGGAGAATGCCGGCGACGCCAGCGCGATCCGCATCGATCCCCGTGTTCAGCAAAACCTCGGTATCCGCACCGCGACCGTCAGCAAGGGTATGTTGTCCTTGCCGCTGGAGGCGGTCGGTAGCGTGGCCTATAACGAGCGCGATGTGGCGCTGGTGCAGGCACGCAGCAATGGCTATGTGGAGCGGCTTCATGTCCGCGCGCCACTGGATCCGGTGCGCAAGGGCCAGGCGCTGGCCGAGCTCTACGTCCCGGATTGGGTCGCCGCGCAGGAAGACTACCTGTCCGTCAAACGCATGGCGCGTGCCGATCCGGCGCTGCTGGATGCAGCCCGCCAGCGCATGCGGCTAACCGGTATGACAGACGAGCAGATCAGGATCGTGGAGTCGAGCGGTGCGGTTCGCGCCAGACTGACTGTTGCCGCACCCATCAGCGGCGTCGTGACAGACCTCGCGGTCCGCGAAGGGATGACCGTGGCAACCGGCGCACCAATGTTCCGCATCAACGGCATGTCCAGCGTTTGGATCTTGGCGGAGGTGGCGGAAAACCAGGTGGCACGGGTGAAGCCAGGCAGCGCGGTGCAGGTGCGTACGCCGGCCTTGCCCGGTTCCGTCTTCAGCGGCAAGGTCGGCGCGATCTTGCCTGAGGTGAACGCGACTACGCGAACCGTGAAGGCGCGCATCGAGGTGGCCAATCCGGCCGGACAACTGACTCCCGGCATGTTCGTATCGGTGGCGCTGAGCGCCGGCGATCGCGTCGACGTCCTGCTGGTGCCCACCGAGGCAGTGATTCAAACCGGTACGCGCGCGGTGGTGATGGTGGCAGAGCCCAGCGGAAAATTCCGGGCGAACGATGTGGAGGTTGGCGTTGAAGCGAACGGCCAGAGTGAAATCCGAAGCGGCCTGGAAGCAGGACAGACAGTCGTGGTCTCTGGGCAGTTCCTGGTCGATTCGGAAGCCAGCTTGAAGGGCACGGCCACGCGCATGGCGCCGACCATTCCGGCACCTCCCGCAGCGGCCACGGCGCCCGTGCACCGCGGAGAAGGCAAGGTCGAACGTATCGGCAAGGACGAAGTGACGCTATCGCACGGCCCCATCGCCAGCTTGCAGTGGGGCGCCATGACGATGGGATTCAAGCCACCTGCCGCCGGGTTACCGGCCGGGATTGTCGCGGGCGACACCGTCACGTTCGGGATTCGCCAAGAGGACGATGGCATGTACCGGATTACCGATATTGCCAGGCGCGGCACGCCCGCCGGTAGCGGGAGCGGAAAATGATCGCCAAGTTGATACGTTGGTCCATCAATAACCGTTTTCTGGTCCTGCTGGCGACGGTGCTGCTGGCTGCGTGGGGCGTATGGTCGCTTTCGCGCACGCCGCTCGACGCCATCCCGGACTTGTCCGACGTGCAGGTCATCATCCGCACCAGCTATCCCGGCCAGGCACCGCAGATCGTCGAGAACCAGGTCACCTATCCGCTGACCACCACCATGCTGTCGGTGCCGGGGGCAAAAACGGTGCGCGGCTATTCGTTCTTCGGCGATTCCTTCGTCTACATCCTGTTTGAGGACGGCACCGATCCGTACTGGGCGCGTTCGCGCGTGCTGGAATATTTGAGCCAGGTGCAGTCGCGGCTGCCAGCGCAGGCAAGGCCGGCGCTCGGCCCCGATGCGACCGGCGTCGGCTGGGTCTATGAATACGCGCTGGTCGACCGCAGCGGCAAGATGGATCTGTCGCAACTACGCGCGCTGCAGGACTGGTTCCTGAAGTACGAGCTGAAGTCGGTGCCCAACGTGTCCGAGGTGGCCAGCATCGGCGGCATGGTGCGCCAGTATCAGATCGTGCTCGATCCGGACAAGATGCGCGCCTATGGCATCACGCACGATATGGTCATCGACGCGGTGCGAAAGGCAAATCAGGAGACCGGCGGCTCCCTGTTGGAGATGGGCGAAGCGGAATACATGGTGCGCGCCTCCGGCTATCTTAAAACGCTGGATGACTTCCGCCAGATTCCACTGACGACCTCCGCCGCCGGCGTGCCGGTACACTTGGGGGACGTCGCGCGGATACAAACCGGGCCGGAGACGCGGCGCGGCATCGCGGAGCTCAATGGCGAAGGCGAGGTGGCCGGCGGCGTAATCATCATGCGCTCCGGGAAAAATGCACTGGAGACCATCCGCGCGGTGAAGACCAAACTCGACAAATTGAAGGCCGGCTTGCCTGCCGGCGTCGAAGTCGTCACGGTGTATGACCGTTCGCACCTGATCGAGCGCGCGGTCAGCAACCTGCAGGGCAAGCTGGTCGAGGAATTCGTGGTCGTGGCAATCGTCTGCGCCATCTTCCTGTTTCACCTGCGCTCGGCACTGGTGGCCATCGTCACGCTGCCGATCGGCATTCTGATCGCCTTCATCATCATGTACTACCAGGGTGTCAACGCCAACATCCTGTCGCTGGGCGGCATCGCGATCGCCGTCGGTGCAATGGTCGATGCGGCCGTGGTCATGATCGAAAACACCCACAAGCATATCGAGGCATGGAACCACCAACATCCCCAAGGCGTGCTGGCGGGCGAAGAGCGCTGGCGCGTGGTGGGCGACGCAGCGGCGGAAGTGGGGCCAGCATTATTCTTCTCGCTGCTCATCATTGTGCTCTCCTTCATTCCGGTCTTCACCCTGGAGGCGCAGGAAGGGCGGTTGTTCGCGCCGTTGGCCTTTACCAAGACCTATGCGATGGCCGCCGCAGCAGCCCTGTCCGTCACACTCATTCCGGTCCTGATGGGCTACCTGATACGCGGCCGTATCCCGGACGAGCGCGACAATCCACTCAACCGCGTCCTCATCGCGTTGTACCGCCCGGTGCTGGACGCTGTGCTGCGCCATCCTATCGGGACGCTGGTCGTCGCGGCCCTGGTGATGCTGCTCACCTTCTGGCCGGCCAGCCGGCTTGGCGGTGAGTTCCTGCCGCCGCTCGACGAAGGGGATGTGCTCTATATGCCTTCGGCGCTGCCTGGCATCTCGGCCGGCAAAGTGGCCGAACTCCTTCAGCAAACCGACCGTCTCATCAAGACGGTACCTGAAGTACAAACCGTGTTCGGTAAAGCTGGCCGCGCGGAGAGCGCCACCGATCCCGCGCCACTGGAGATGTTCGAAACCACGATCCAGTTCAAGCCGCGCGACCAGTGGCGTCCAGGGATGACGACCGATAAGCTGATCGACGAACTCGACCGCATCGTCAAAGTGCCAGGCCTGTCGAATATCTGGGTACCCCCGATCCGCAACCGCATCGATATGCTGGCCACCGGCATCAAGAGCCCGGTGGGAGTGAAGGTGGCCGGCACCAACCTGCAGGACATCGACCGGATCACCGGGGAGATCGAGCGGGCGGTCAAGACGGTGCCCGGTGTCTCGTCTGCACTGGCCGAACGACTCAATGGCGGCCGCTATGTCGATATCGACATCGACCGCACGGCCGCCGCCCGCTACGGCCTGAACGTCGCCGACCTGCATAGCGTGATCACCGCCGCGATCGGTGGCGACAATATCGGCGAGACCGTGGAAGGCCTGCAGCGATTCCCGATCAACGTCCGTTATCCGCGCGAAGTGCGCGACTCGCTCGACAAGCTCCGGCAGTTGCCTGTGCTCACGGGCCGCGGCGCCCAGTTGCGCCTTGGCGATGTCGCGGCGATTCGCATTGTCGACGGGCCGCCAATGCTCAAGAGCGAGAATGCCCGCCTGTCGGGCTGGGTCTATGTCGATATCCGGGGGCGCTCGCTGACCGATGCCGTGCATGACATGCAAGCTGCCGTGGCGCGTGAAGTGAAGCTGCCAGCTGGTTATTCGGTCTCGTGGTCGGGGCAATTCGAATATCTGGAGCGGGCCACGGCGCGCTTGAAGGTCGTCGTGCCGGCGACATTGCTCATCATTTTTGTGATGCTTTATCTGACCTTCCGAAAGACCGATGAAGCGCTGTTGATCATGGCCACGCTGCCCTTCGCCCTGGCCGGCGGCATCTGGTTGCTCTGGTTGCTTGGCCACCACCTCTCGGTCGCGAGCGGTGTCGGGTTCATCGCGCTCGCTGGCGTAGCAGCTGAGTTCGGGGTCATCATGCTGCTGTACCTCAAGCACGCATGGGAAGCACGCCAGGCTGACGGGCAGGGCAGCGAAGAGGATCTGGTCGATGCCATTCGCGAAGGCGCCGTCCTGCGCGTGCGGCCCAAGGCGATGACGGTGGCGGTGATCGTCGCCGGTCTGGTGCCGATCCTGATCGGCGCCGGCACCGGTTCGGAAGTGATGCAGCGCATCGCCGCCCCGATGGTCGGTGGCATGGTCACCGCACCGCTGCTGTCCATGCTGGTCGTGCCAGCGGTTTTCCTGCTGCTCCGCCGTAGGTCGATCTCCGCTCGCCAATTGGCAGCCCTCTCCCAACAACAAAATAGGTGATGAGCTCCGCACTTGTCGAGATCAATGTGGTGCGGGCAGGGCGCCCCAAACGCCCTCCACGTTAAGCGGTTGGCAAATATTTGCCATTCAATCCGTTTGCACCGAGAGAGAGTGAAACAGACGTCGCGCGTTGTGTGTGTCGGCGCACCGTATGCCCGACAGGACTGACGACAATTTTCTAGAATAATTTTATTGTAAAGGAATGACATGCGCTTGCTCGTGGTGGAGGATGAACAAAAGGCTGGCGAGTACATCCAGAAGGGCCTGACGGAGTCCGGTTTCGTGGTTGACTGGGCGAAAACGGGGCCTGAGGGCCTGCATGCGGCAACCGGCAGCCATTACGATCTCATCGTGCTCGACGTGATGTTGCCCGGCATGGACGGCTGGCAGATCGTTACCGAACTTCGCAAGACGGTAGAGACTCCGGTGCTGTTTCTGACCGCCCGCGACGCACTCAACGACCGTATCAAGGGACTGGAGCTGGGCGCGGACGACTACCTGGTCAAACCCTTCGCGTTCGCCGAACTGCTCATCCGGATCCGCACGCTGTTGCGCCGTGGGCCGATCAAAGAGCCGGAAATATTCCAGATCGCCGATCTGGAGATCGACGTCCCAAAGCGCCGCGTGGCCCGCGCAGGACAGCGAATTGATCTAACTGCAAAGGAGTTCGCCCTGCTGCATTTGATGTCCAAGCGGGTCGGTCAGGTGCTGTCGCGGCCACTAATTGCCTCGCAAGTCTGGGACATGAACTTCGACAGCGATACCAATGTCGTCGACGTGGCGGTGCGCCGCTTGCGCGCCAAAATTGATGAACCTTACCCGGTCAAACTGATACACACCATCCGAAGCATGGGCTACGTGCTGGAAGACCGCGGATGAGGCGGCCTAGCTACTCGTTGACGGCGCAGCTGGGCGCGTTATTCGCCACGGTGGCGGTCATCGTTTTTTCGGCGGTCGGCTTCTATCTGTATCAGGCGTTGGCCCTGCAATTGCAGGATCGGGACGACGTCGACCTGGTGGAGCGGATGCTGCAAATCAGGCATCTTCTGGAGGAAACGTCGACTACCGAATCCATTCGGCTCGATCCGCACCGATTCCTCGACGCGGTCGATCTGCGCCAGGGGCTACTGCTGGTGATCGAGGACAGCAGCGGCCGGGCATTGGTGCAAAACACCGCCGAGCGTAGATTTGCACAGGGCGGCGTCGTGGTCCCCGCAGACGCTGTGCCATCAACCGCTGATACCCGACCAGGGGCGTTGGCCGACGGCGCCAACCTGCGGGTGATCAGCGCGTCCGGCAGGATCGGCGCAGGCGATAAGCTGGTGCGCGTCTCCCTGGCACGCACGGCCGATGAGCGATTGGCGGTATTGCGTACCTACCGTCTCAAGGTGTGGGCGGCGGCCATTGCCGGCGCTGTACTGACCGCTGCATTGGGATATCTCCTGGCACGCCATGGACTGTCGCGGGTCAAGGCCCTCGCCGGGCAAGCGCGACAGGTGACTGCCCACAATCTGGAAATGCGCCTCGATGCTGACGCGGCCCCGGCCGAGTTACGCCTGCTGGCCGATTCATTCAACGTGGTGCTCGACCGCCTGCAAAGCAGCTTCAACAACCTGTCCCAGTTTGCCGATGATCTCGCACACGACCTGCGCACCCCGCTGAACAATCTGATGATCCAGACCGAAGTGGCTTTTTCACAGCCACGCGAAAGCGAGGAGTACCAGCGCCTGCTCTCGTCAAACTATGAGGAATTCGGGCGACTGGCCAGGATGGTCGAGAGCATGCTGTTTCTGGCGCGGGCCGATCACGACCAGATCGCCCTCAGCACAGAGCGCCTCGATGCGGCGGAACAGCTTGCGGTGATAGCGGAATACTTCGAGGGAGTGGCATCGGAGGCGAACGTCTCGTTCGAGATCAACGCCACCGGCGTGGTGTGGGCCGACGCCAACCTGTTGCGCAGGGCGGTCAACAACCTGGTCGCCAACGCGGTCCGCTACACGCCTGCCGGCGGCGTCATCGGCCTGGAGGCCGTGCCAGGGGCGGGGGGTGTGACGATATCGGTGGCCAATCCCGGCGCCGGGATCGGCGCCGAGCATCTGCCGCGGCTGTTTGATCGTTTCTATCGCTCCGACGCGTCGCGCTCTTCCGAGTCGAGTTCGGCGGGTCTGGGACTGGCCATCGTCAGGTCGATCATGGCGCTGCACGGCGGAATGGCCAGCGCGACGAGTGAACGCCACGGGATGACGCGGTTTTCGCTGTTTTTCCCCGCCGTACGGGCCTAGTATGCCAAAGGTTTGGAGATCGCCAGAATGGCCTTTTCACCGTTGCCGAACCGGGCGATCGCATCCCGGTGCTGTGCCAGTTCGCCGTAACCGATGTAGCGCACGTTAAGCTCCCTGACACGCGAGAACGCCGGTCTGGCGAACTGGTCGCGCACATCGCTTTCGCGCGCGTCAGGCGCCACCAAGAAAAATGCCGCGCCCTCGTGCTCAGGCACGCCAAGTGCGAGATCGAGCATGCGCACGATGCCCGAATAGATACTGGTACTGTGCTCGACTTCGAACGCCATGCTGATTTTGCCGGACACGGCGTCGAGCCAGAGCACGTCGATGAGGGCAATGGTGTCCGCAGCGCCGCTGCTACGAATGGCCGCTGGCAGGGACGCGACGCATCCGTCGCCCAGGCGCCCGCCACCGTAGGAGCGGCCTTTGTCGTTGTTGGCGATCCAGACCTCGAAGCCCAGGGCCTTTCCCAGATCCCTGAGCCAGCCTTGTACCTGCGTATGGGTCTGGTCATTTTCGCTGGCCGCCAGGCGCGCTTTGTTCGCCGCAGCGGTTTCCTCATGCACTTTTGCGAGATCGGCTTCCCAATCGACTGCGATGGCGCTGGTCGCACCGATAGAGTAGCGCCCGGAGCCGATGTCGAACAGGAACCCGGCCACCGCCCCCAGGTCGTTTGACAGCCATTTCCGATGCACCGCATTGAATTCCAGGATGCGCTCGCGCATCGCCAGGTATTCATTCCATCGCCCCAGTTTCACATTCGCACCGAAGAAAGCGTTGAACCCTTTGACGATCGCGGTGTTGTTCGGCGGAACCAGGGTGGGGTGCAAAAAATACAGCAAATTGGCGCACGCCGGTCCCAGCCCCTTGATTTGCCTGGCGTCGAGCTGGCGCACCGCATCGACGACTTCCGCCTCGGAATCGCAACACAGACACGTATCAAGAAAACGGGCGAACGCCAGCTGATTGCCGCGGTCTTCATAAATGTCCGGAATCCGCAACTTGGGCTTCCACAGGAATGCGTGGTCGGCCCCTTTGAAGATCTGGCGCTGTTCGGCGATTGAGTGGACAACCGTTTCCAGCGACGAACCACGATACGCAACGCCAAAGGTGTCGTCGCGGATCTCCTTGACCACAGCGTGCAGCCCACGGCGAATCGAGCGGAAGTTCTTAAGCCGCTCCTCCCACAGGAACCAGGTGCGGTACGTCGCCACCGGATCGGCCTTCCATTGATCGAGTAGGTGTTGCTGCTCTATAAGCGCCGGTACGGGGATATCGGGATTCAAAAAAGCTCCAGTGGGCAGGCTGTAATGTAAATGTAATCTTTCGGTCATGCGGGTGTGCGGGTCGCCTCCGTAGAATAACCACATCGACTTCCAAACGCATCAAACCCAAACCGACAAAGGACCAAATCATGCAAACCATCAAAACTAAAATCGCCGCAGTTATCGCCGCCGCCCTGATGCCGTTCGCCGCCATGGCGCATCAACCCGGTATGCAGGCCAATCCAGCGTTGGGCAGCGCGGTGGTGGCGCCGGCGGCAACGCGTACCATCATCGTCTCGCCGGCTACCAAAGCGATCAATGTCGACAAGGGCGAAGTCGTTACCATCGAGGTCGAAGGAAAATCCTTTACCTGGCAGTTCGACACGCTGCGCGACAGCGACAGCTTCGCACTGGCGGCGATTGCTCCCGAAGGCATCAGTACCCACGGCGTATGGGTGTATGTGGCGTCTAACCCGCTCTACACGAACTAAGCGACCGCCTGGCGGCATACTGTCAGTGTCTACTTAGCCTTCCTCGACGACCAGTGGATATGGACGATGACCCAGTTGTTGTCCTGTTGCTCCAGCAGGGCGGTTTCGGTGCCGAACAAATGGACAGGCTTGCCTTTGAAGGTGCCGGTGGTTTCGGTTTCCTGCATGACCACGGCAAGCTTACCCTCGGTGCGCTCGCTTTGTTTCAGCACTTTATTCTTGGTCGCTTTCGCAAATTCGATATCGGACTTGAGATGGTGGCCGGTGTATTGCTCACGCGAACGCTCGACGTAGCCTGATTCGTAGATCTGAATGCCGGGGCTCAGCAATGCGCTGGCCTGATCGGATTGTCCAGCAGCCAGCGCCGCGTGAAACTGGGCGACCGTCTCCAAGGGGGTGGCTGCAAACGCCGGGATGCTCACGGCGAGCAGGGCGATGAGCGAAACAGGTAGGCGCATAGGGTCTCCGATTAGAATGAATGTTAAAAAACCGCAATTAAATCAGTCGCCGACACCGCTTGCAAGACTGTGCACAAAAATCTGAGTGTCTGATGAATTTTCCTTGACCTTCCTCCCGTGGGAAGGTGTAGTGTACAAAACTTGGCATTTCAAAAACGCCTGCGGTACTATTTATCCCTATGCGCTCATTCGTCCGTTTCTTGCTCTGGCTTTTAATTGCAGCTCTCCCGCTGCAAGGGGGAGCGGTCGCTTTCATGTCATGCAGTGACATGGCTGGCAGTATCGGCACACCTGCGCATCACGTGGAAAATGCCTCGCCGGCCCCGGCGATGGAGCATGAGCACTGCGGCACCGGCGAGCGCAATCATGACGCCGGTGCGCACGGTAAGTGTAGCCAATGCGCGAGTTGCTGTGTTGGCGCCGCCGCCGCGCCCACCATGTCCAAGCCAGCGCTGCCACCCGGTTTTTCCGCTTCCGCCATCGCCGCCATCGAACCTGCGATGACCATTCACTTCCCTGCCGCGCTAGAGCGTCCGCCCCGCCGTCGCGTCTAAGCACGCTGCGATGGCGGGATCGCTCCCGCCCGGGCAATAACGCCCTGTACCAGTCCACTCTGAGGAAAATCATGACACGCTTACGCCTGCTGCTTCTGGCGGTAACAAGCGCGCCGATGTTCGTCCATGCACAGCCCGCCCACGTCGCGGCCGCTGTCACGGATGCGGACGCCGCCGTGCCGCCGCCCCAATATCAATCCGCCTACGCCGGCTACCTACGCGCCGAGGAATTGTCCGTCTCGCCTGACAAGGTGTGGGTGCAGGCCAATCGGGAAGTGTCCGGCCAGCCTGAGCAAGATGCGAAGGCGCCGGTGCCGGCCCCTGCAGCACCACCGTCCGCCGTACCGGGCGTACCAGCCAAGGATGCCCCTGCCGATCCGCATGCGGGGCACCACATGAACAAGAAAGGGCAATGATTATGTTGCGAGCACCTTCGCCAATTTTGAGCCGCACAGCGGTCGGACTGGCTGCCTTGTTTCTGGCAGGATGCGCGAGCCTGTCGAACGACGGTGGGCTAGCCGACGTCTCCGCGCTGACCCAGGCCCGCGTGGGCCAGGCTATTTCGTTAAACAAGACGACGTCCAACGATCCGAACATCAGCGACCTGCTGACCCAGCCCTTGACGGCCGAGTCGGCGGTGAAGATCGCGCTGCTTAACAACCCGGCCCTCAAGGCTTCATTCGCCGAACTCGGCGTCGCCGAGGCCGACTTTGTCCAGGCGGGGCGGCTGCGCAATCCCGGTTTTAGTTTTAGCCGGGTGCGCGGTGGCGGCGAGACCGAAATTGACCGCGGCGTCATGTTCGACATTGCTGGATTGCTGACGCTGCCGACCCGCTCCCGTATTGAGAAAGGACGCTACGAGCAGGCCAAGCTGCTCGCCGCCGCCCAGGCCGTACAACTGGCGGCCGACACGCGCCGGGCCTATTTCACTGCGGTGGCAGCCCAGCAATCGGCGGCGTTCGCGCAACAAGTGCTGGGTGCGGCCGAGGCATCGGCGCAGCTGGCCGACAGCATGACCAAGGTCGGCAACTGGAGCAAGCTGGATCAGGCGCGCGAGCGTGCCTTTTACCAAGACGCGGTAACTCAGCTGGCGCGGGCGCGGTTGGAAGCCACCTCGGGCCGAGAGCAGCTGATCCGGCTGCTGGGCCTGTGGGGCGCGCAGCAGCAATTCCATTTACCCGAGCGACTGCCGGATCTTCCCGCGCAGCCTCAGGACATGAATAATGCCGAAGCGCTGGCGATGTCGCAGCGCCTGGATGTACTGGTCGCGCGCCGCGACGTCGACTCGACCGCGTCCGCGTTGGGGCTGACCAAAACCACGGCGTTCATCAACGTCTTCGACGCGGGCTACGCCAATAAAAGCACCACCGGCGCACCACGCGAGAACGGCTACGAAGTGTCGCTGGAGTTGCCGATCTTCGATTGGGGCGGCGCCAGGGTGGCCCGGGCCGAAGCGCTGTATATGCAGTCGGTGCACCGGACCACCGACATTGCGGTACGCGCGCGATCCGAGGTGCGGGAGGCTTACTCGGCTTATCGCACCACCTATGACATTGCCCGTCACTATCGCGATGACGTCGTGCCACTTCGCAAAAAGATATCGGACGAGGTTCTGCTGCGCTACAACGGCATGCTGGCCAGTGTGTTCGAGCTGCTGGCCGACTCACGTGAGCAACTCAACAGCGTCAATACGGCGATTGAAACACAACGCGATTTCTGGATCGCGGAAAGCAGGCTGCAAAGCGCCATCAATGGCGGCAGCAACACCGACACGAGGACCATGCCATGATTTCACGCAGAGACTTTTTCAAGGGCGCCGGCGCGGTCGCGGTCAGCGCCGCCGCCGTCAGCAAAGCTGGCGCCGCATCGTTGCCCGAAGCGGCCACCATGAGCAGCGCCGATACGCACGTCCCGCCGCCGCCGCCCAACGGGCGGCCGTTCAACCCGGTCGTCACGCTCAACGGCTGGTCGCTGCCGTGGCGTGTGAACAACGGGGTCAAGGAGTTTCACCTGGTCGCCGAACCGGTGGTGCGCGAGCTCGCGCCGGGAATGAAAGCGAATCTCTGGGGATACAACGGCCAGTCGCCCGGCCCGACCATCGAAGTAGTGGAAGGAGACCGGGTGCGTATCTTCGTCACCAACAAGCTTCCTGAACACACGAGCGTGCACTGGCACGGTCAGCGACTGCCCAACGGGATGGATGGCGTCACCGGACTGACCCAGCCGGGCATCGCACCGGGCAAGACCTTTGTGTACGAGTTCGTCGCCAAACGCCCTGGCACATTCATGTATCACCCGCACGCAGACGAGATGGCGCAAATGGCGATGGGCATGATGGGTTTCTGGGTAACCCATCCCAAAGATCCGTCGCTGCACGCGGTTGACCGCGACTTCGTGTTCCTGTTGAACGCTTACGACGTTGAGCCAGGCAGCTATACGCCGAAGATCAACACCATGCTGGACTTCAATCTGTGGACGTTCAACAGCCGGGTGTTCCCCGGCATCGATTCGATGCCGGTACGTCAGGGCGACAAGGTACGCATCCGCGTGGGCAACCTGACGATGACGAATCATCCGATCCACCTGCACGGCCACGAGTTCATGGTCACCGGCACCGACGGCGGCTGGACGCCACCGGCCTCGCGGTGGCCGGAAGTGACGACCGACATCGCCGTCGGCCAGATGCGGGCGATCGAATTTGTCGCTACCGACCTGGGCGACTGGGCGTTCCACTGCCACAAGTCGCATCACACGATGAATGCGATGGGCCACGACGTACCGACGATGATTGGCGTCGACCACCGCGGCGTGGCCGAGAAGATCAACAAGATTGTGCCCGACTACATGGTGATGGGCGATAAGGGCGGGTCGATGGGCGGCATGGAAATGCCGATTCCAGAAAACACGTTGCCGATGATGATGGGGGAGGGACCGTTCGGCGGGGTTGAAATGGGTGGCATGTTCACCGTATTGAAGGTCCGCAAGGATCAGAAACGCGGCGACTACTCCGATCCGGGCTGGTACAAGCATCCAGCCGGCACCGTTGCGTATGAATGGACCGGGACGCTGCCCGAACCGGAGCGCCGCACCAGCGCCGGCGGGCAGTCGATGCCCGCCATGAACAAGCCCAATGTGGAGGTAACGGTGCGCAAACCGACCGGCCACGACGGGCACTGATTTTTGCTGTTTAACTTGAAAGGAAACATCATGCGATATCTGAAACAAATTATCCTGGCCGCCGTCACTGGCTTGTCGCTCGCGTCGATCGGAACGCCGGCTTTTGCACAGCAGAACGCCGCGTCGAGCCCTCAGGCGGCGATGAGCGACGGAGAAATCAAAAAGGTCGATAAAGAGGCCGGCAAACTGACCATCAAGCACGGCGAACTGAAGAACCTGGGCATGCCGGGCATGACGATGGTGTTCAAGGTTCAGGATCCGGCCATGCTCGACAAAGTCAAGCAGGGCGACAAAGTGCGCTTTGTTGCCGACAAGGTGGGCGGGGCACTGACGGTCACCGCCATCGAAGCAGCCAAATAAACAAGGAGAACTGAACATGAAACCACTGCACACCATCATTGCCGCCACCGCTGTGGCCGTGGCCACGCTCGCCAGTCCGATCGCTTCGGCGCACGCCAGCCTGAAGAGTTCCAATCCAGCAGCCGGCGCGACACTCGATGCGGCGCCAAAGGAAATCGCGCTCACCTTCAATGAAAAAGTGGAGCAGGCGTTCAGCTCCATTTCCGTGGCCGACGGCCAGGGCAAGGAAGTCGCGGCGGAAAAGGCCAAGGTGGACGCGGCCAATCCGGCGATCCTGCGGCTGGACGTGCCCGCGCTGTCGAGCGGCACCTACACCGTCACCTGGGCGGTGGCCGGGCATGACGGCCACCGCCGCAAAGGCGAATTCAAGTTCACGGTGAAATAAATGGATGCAGTCTCGTTGCTACAGGTGGGCTCGGCATTTTTGCTCAACGTCGGTTTCACCTGGCTGGTGGGATCATGGTTCGCCCGCCGCTGGGTGCGCGCGAACGGCGCCGGCGGCACTGATGCTGAGCCTGGGCTGCGCCGGTACGACCAGTTGGCGGCGGGACTGTGTGCGTTGAGCAGCGCGATCGCGTTGCTGGTGGCCACCGCGGTGATGGGCGATGTCGGTCTGCGCGAGGCATGTCCGATGTTCTGGATGATGTTGACCAGTACGGACTACGGACACGCAGGCAGCATCACCGTCGCCGCCATGCTGGCGTTGCTGCTTGGTCGCACGTTTGGCAGCGACGGTCGCGCGAGCGATCTCGGCGCAGCACTGGCATTGACGTTGTTTGCAGTGACGCGTGCCTCGATGGGGCACGCCGGCGAGGACGGCTTTCTGTCGGTCGCGCTGGCGGCGGAGGCAGTGCATTATGCCGCCATCGGGCTCTGGACCGGCGCAGTGATCGTTTCCGCCTGGTGCGCGCTGAGCGAGACGCGTATCGGTACTGCCGCCATTGGCGCGTATGACCATTACCTGGATCGGATGTCGCAGGCCGCCATGGCGGCAGTCATTGCGATCTTCGTCACCGGCATCTATAGCGCCTGGCACAGGGTTGGCACGGTCGACCATTTGCAGCATACGTTTTACGGGCTCACCTTGCTGCTGAAAGTGGCGCTGGTCCTGGTCGCCATCGGGCTGGGGGGATACAACAAGTTTATCGGTCTGCCCACCGCGTCGCGCTCCGACCAGGGGCTGCGCAAGGTGCGCTTTGCACTGCGGATCGAAAGCGTCGTACTGCTCGCTGTGGTGCTGGCCGCCTCTATTCTGACCTCGCAACCGCCGCCGGCCGCAATGTAGGCGGCACCGACATTTTATTGGAGAAACTATGAACAGGTTCTACGTCACGATGTCCGCGATGTGGCTCTCGGCCATGTTGTCAACACCCGCCGGTGCAGCCACCGGTGACCAGATGATAGACGCCAGCGGCGCGCATGCGCACGCTTCGCACGCGATGAGCGAGCACGGCGAGTCGGCTGTCGGCAAGGCTGGCGACCCGGCCAAGGTGACGCGCACCGTTACGATCGACATGAACGACTCGATGCGCTTCTCACCCGCCGTTATCGCCGTCAAGCAAGGCGAGGTGCTGCGTTTCGTAGTGAAAAACTCTGGTAAGCTGAAACACGAGCTGGTGATCGGTTCGGCAGGCGAACTCAAGGAGCATGCGCAGATGATGGCGAAATTCCCCGAAATGGAACATGCCGAGCCCAATCAGGTCACTTTAGCGCCAGGCAAGACCGGCACGGTGATCTGGCAATTCGACAAGGCGGGCAACGTTGACTTCGCCTGCCTTCAGCCAGGCCATTTCGAAGCGGGTATGAAGGGAACAGTGCAGGTGGCGAAACGGTGAGGCTACCGTTGCATCAATGAAAGGTGCGAGTGTGGCTCGACGCATGATGCTAGAGTGGGCAAATGAACAAGGGTTTTGTCCGTCTTGTGTTGGCCTGTCTGCTCGTCGTCGCCATTCCGCTGCAGGGATATGCCACGACGCTGGGTATCTGTTGCCTGCGCATGCAGCAACTTACCCAGGCAGAACAGGCTGCGCAGCAGCCTTGCCACGATGAGGCGGCGCGCGCCGCGACCGTGGATGGCGGCGGAAAACCGACGGTGCAGCATGGGCATTGCAAGACGTGCACATGCGTCATCGGTGTTCTTGCTCCCCCTTCCGCCCAGGGCCCGGCCATGCCGGCGATGGCGTCCAGCGTGGCGCGTGTTGCTACGCCGAAGCCTGTTCTGAGCTTTATTCCCTCCGGACTTGAACGTCCCCCCAAGTCCCTTTTCGTTCGTCTCGCGTAGCCCTGCCTCATCGGCCTGCGGATGGCCGGCATGTGCCGCATCGTCTGCACTGGGCCTGAGATATTCGCAATGTACAACCAACGACCTACACGAAAAGGAACTGCCATGAACCCAAATAATTTTCAAAGCTGCATCGATGCTTGCAACACCTGCGCCGACGCCTGCGACTTCTGCGCCACCTCCTGTCTCCAGGAAGAGGACGTAAAAGCCATGTCCCGCTGTATCGCGCTGGACATTGATTGCGCCCAGATCTGCCGGGCGGCTGCTGGATTGATGGCGCGCGCCAGCGGGCATGCCGCCGACCTTTGCCGGCTGTGCGCCCAATTGTGCCGCGCCTGCGCCGAAGAATGTGGCGCGCACGCAATGGCGCATTGCCAGCAATGCGCCGAGGCCTGCCGCCGCTGCGCAGCCCAGTGCGAGCAAATGAGCGCCTAATGACGGTGTGACCAAGGAGGTTCCGCGCTCAAGGCGCGGAACCATGCACGCTTGACCTTGCCACCGAGGGAAGGTTTAAGGTGGACTCGGGCACAAGCAATACATCGACATCAACCAAGCCGATCGGCTGGGAGAAACGCATGCGCAACAGCGACATTGGGACCGGCGGGCACGCAGGCGGCCACGGACACGATCACTCCGGCCATCATCACCACGGCAAGAACCATCATGCCAATCAACCGCCGCCAACGCGGCCAATGGCGGCGGGTGAGGCAACGCTGTACACCTGTCCGATGCATCCGGAAATCCGCCAGGCAAGCCCGGGCAGCTGTCCGATCTGCGGAATGGCATTGGAGCCGGTCATGCCCGCCTTGGATGAGGAAGAAAACCCGGAGCTGGTCTCTTTCCGGCGCCGCTTCTGGTGGACATTGCCTTTCACCTCCGCCGTATTCATCCTGGCCATGTTCGGCCATATGTTGTTACGCGGGTCGTTACCGGGGCAGAATTGGATCGAGTTCGCGCTGAGCACCCCCGTGGTGCTGTGGGCAGGCTGGCCTTTCTTTGAGCGCTGGGCGCAATCATTGCGACATGCCAGCCCGAATATGTGGACACTGATTGGCACCGGTGTCATCGCCGCCTATGGCTACAGTATTGTTGCAACGTTGGCCCCGCACGTATTTCCACCGAGTTTCGCCGCGCATGGTGACGTTGCGGTGTATTTCGAGGCGGCGGCGGTGATCGTGTCGCTGACGTTGCTGGGGCAGATTCTGGAACTGCGGGCACGCTCGCAGACCTCCGCCGCCATTAAGTCGTTGCTGGGACTGGCGCCCAAGACCGCGCGACGCATTCGCGACGACGGGACTGAAGAAGACATACCGCTTAACCACGTACACGTCGGCGACACGCTGCGTGTGCGCCCGGGGGAGAAAGTGCCGGTCGATGGCGTTGTCACCGAAGGCGAAAGCGCGCTCGACGAATCGATGCTGACCGGAGAACCCTTGCCGGTGACCAAACGCGCAGGCGATCACCTGATCGGGGCCACACTCAATACCAGCGGCAGCGTGATCATGCGCGCCGAGAAGATCGGCAGCGACACAATGCTGTCGCAGATTGTGCAGATGGTGGCGCAGGCGCAGCGTTCGCGCGCCCCCATGCAACGACTGGCCGACAGCGTGGCCGGCTACTTCGTCGTGGTCGTGGTGGCGATTGCCGTGTTGACGCTGCTGGGCTGGGGCTTCTACGGGCCCGACCCCAGTTGGGCGTTCGGGTTTGTCAATGCCGTGGCCGTACTCATCATTGCATGCCCCTGCGCGCTGGGACTGGCCACACCCATGTCGATCATGGCAGCGACCGGCCGGGCCGCAACTATTGGCGTGTTGTTCCGCGACGCGGCAGCGATCGAGGAACTCAAACGGGTCGATACGCTCATTGTCGACAAAACCGGCACCCTTACGGAAGGCAAACCGGCGTTCAGCCGGGCGGTCGCGGCCGCCGGCTTCAACGAAAACGATGTCCTACAGCTTGCCGCCAGCCTGGATCAAGGCAGCGAGCACCCCTTGGCGCACGCCATTGTCAGCGAGGCGCTGCGCAGACAACTCCCGCTTTCCCGACCCGAAGGTTTCGAGTCCGCCAGCGGGATCGGCGTGCGTGGTGTCATTGGCGGTCGTAGCATCGCTTTGGGCAATACCGCATTGATGGATAGCGATGGCATCGAGTGGACGCCGCTGGCCGACGCCGCCGAGTGCATGCGCGCCGAGGGTGCCAGCGTGATGTACCTTGCTTCTCAAGGCCGGCTGGCGGGGCTGATCGCGGTAGCTGATCCCGTCAAGGCCAGCACCGAGGAAGCGTTGCGCGGCTTGCGACCGGACATCAAGGTGATCATGGCCACCGGTGACGGTGGCACCACCGCGAAGTACGTTGCGGGCAAGCTTGGCATCGACGAGTATTACGGTGAGGTCAAACCCCAGGACAAGCTTGCATTGGTCGAGAAGCTTCAGCGCCAGGGCAGGGTGGTGGCGATGGCCGGCGACGGCATCAACGACGCGCCTGCCCTGGCGAAGGCGAACGTTGGTATTTCCATGGGGACGGGAACCGACGTTGCCATCAACAGCGCGCATCTGACCCTGGTCAAGGGCGATTTACGCGGCATCGCGCAAGCCCGCGCGATCTCAGTGGCGACCGTGCGCAATATGTGGCAAAACCTGGGCTTCGCGTTCGTCTACAACGCACTGGGGATACCGCTGGCGGCCGGCCTGCTTTACCCCTTCACAGGCCAGTTGCTCTCGCCGATGATCGCGGCGCTGGCCATGAGCCTGAGTTCCGTTTCGGTGATTGCCAACGCCTTGCGCCTGCGTTGACGGATGATGTTAGACAGAGTCCAAAGGTGCCAATTTGCTTTTCTGCTGGCCAGCAAAGAAGGACATCTTGCCAAATTTGGATTTCGTCCAGAAGCAGCTATCCGGCTGCATAAAAGTCTTTCACCTGTGTCCACGCTTCAGGGATTTGGAAACAGTAACTTCCCTCTGGCAGAGCTTCAAATTCCTCACGCGTCATTGTTCCCGGACCAGGCTGTTTATTCACCGCATTCTCCTCTGCAAACCACGCCAAAGACTGGAATTCGAGCGCCACTCGCGCGAAGTGGAGCTCGCTTATACGGAAGACACCTTTCATCAGGTCACCCGGATCGGAACATATCTGGATGGCACTCACCCCATCCATAATCATCGTCGCATGACTTCCGTTTTGGAGAAACAACGACTTTAGATATTTCATATCAGTCAGTACGAAAACGGCGACCTTCCCAGAGATAAAAGCAACCAGATTTTCTGGCCCTAGTGTTAATGTGAATGAGGGATGGCCGGGATTACGGATTTTTTCGCAGAAATTGCACTAACTGATTGATCTATAAAGAAAATCATCTTAATGACAACGCCGCTTTGACGGTCTGTACGGATTCTCAATACAAAGACTAAATAGCTCTATCAGGCGGCCAGGATTCGTGCAAAAAACCTCAAATACTGCCGTAACCGTTTGATTTAAAGGAGGTGCTCTACTTCGGCCACGATCTCAAGTTTAGCTTCCGACCGTCGAGTGCCTAAGTCATTCGCATTACCCGCTCTATCTCTGCCAGTTTCGCTTCCGCTGCCAATGCCCGCGCTTTGTACCGCGAGGCTTCCTTCAGCAAGCAAGATATCTCATACCAATATTGTGCTCCAAGATCTCCGTCTTCGTGCTGCAGCTCATGCAGCTTTTCCAAGGCGATTTCAAGATTGACCGGCGTATTCATTTTGATTCCTTTGGGCAGCGCATTGGACAACTCGGTATTATGCTGAAGACATGCCACCAAGAGCCATCACAAATGAGCGATAAGCCAAAACAGCCTTTACTTGTTCTAGACGAGCCCACGCCTACTCTCTTTGTGGACTACGATGGAACGCTTCACCGGGGCCTGGCACTTGTGGATAAAAGCGGCGAGGTATCGCTTGACTCTGGGAATGCCTTGTTTGAATTTGCTCCTCTTCTGGTCAGTCTGCTTGAACCGTACCCGGAGGTAGAAATCGTACTTACGACATCTTGGCTTGACACATTTCCTCTTGAAAGAGTCATTTCGTACCTGCCTATATCCCTGGCCAAACGGGTAGTCGGCGCGACCAATGACATCAAAGTGCCTTTCGGCTATCTACAGGATGGCTCTGCTCGGACCTACCGCATCCGTTCCTATGTATTTGCACATCGCTTGAAGAATTGGTTGGCTCTCGATGACTCAGCTTACGGGGCGTTCCATTTGAACACGAGCATCCTAACACTGGAGCCACATCTCGTCTTACTCGATACTCAGCGAGGTATCAACACCGCAGAGGCACTAAGCCGGATTAACAGCTGGCTTACGCAAGCAGTGAGAACGCGGAATTAGCGCTGTTTTCGCACAAAGACCATCGCATGCTCAGATTTTCTCGGTTCGATGGTGAAGCGATTCAATCAACGGGCATTTCAGATCGCCTGTAGCCTCCCCGCACCTAACTACCAACTGATCCAGCGCCCCTTCTATCCGGTGGAGATCGGCAATTCGCTGCCGCACGTCGAGTAATTTCTGCTGTGCCAGCCGACGGGCTTCTCCGCAGTGCGTGCCATCGTCCAGTCTCAACAACTCCGCGACCTCATCCAAGGAAAAGCCAATGCGCTGTGCGGCTTTAATGAATTGCAGGCGAGCCAGGTCTGAATCCGCATAGCGCCGGATGGCACCGTGAATTCTATCCGGCTCCGCCATCAAGCCTTTGCGTTGGTAGAAGCGAATGCTCTCCACGTTGACGCCACTGGCCTTTGCCAGGGTGCCGATCGTCAATTCTGTGTGTTCTGCTTTCATTTGTCCTTGATTCCGTACTTAAGTACGGTTGTAAGCTTACTCCATGAACCTGAAATTACCTACAAACGGACGCCAAAAGGAGAAGGTGGGGCTGCTCGCGGCGGGAGTTGCCGCAATTCTGGCTTCAACCTGCTGCCTGGGCCCTTTGCTCTTGCTGATGGTGGGGATTTCCGGTGCCTGGATTGGGACGCTGACGCTTCTTGAACCGTACCGGCCCTTCTTCATTGGGCTCTCTTTCGTGGCTTTGGCCCTATCGTGGCGCCGTGTGTGGCGTCCGGCCGTGGACTGCGCACCAGGTGAATTCTGCGCTGTGCCGCAAGTAAAATGGACGTATCGCGTTCTCTACGTCATTGTGACCCTGCTGCTTTTCGTGGCTGTCAGCTTTCCCTGGATTGCCCCCTGGTTTTACTAACGATCGGAAAACATTATGCAAAAGTTTATTGCTACCGTCGCTCTTTCTTTACTGAGTGTCGCGTCGTGGGCTGCGCCCAAAGCCGTCACGCTGTCCATCCCGGGGATGGATTGCCCAACTTGCCCCATCACGATTAAGAAGGCGCTTGGACGTGTACCGGGCGTGAGCGGGATCGAAGTGAATCTGGAAAAACGGGAAGCCTCCGTCACCTTTGACGATGCCAAGACAAACGTCGCCGCGCTTACACAAGCGACTGAAAACGCGGGCTATCCATCCAAAGCAGTCGGGACCGCAAAATGAGCACCGTCGTCCTCGATTCCGTTTTAACATGCCCAGTCTGTGGCCATGTGAAGCAGGAGACTATGCCCGTGGATGCCTGCCAGTGGCACTATGAATGTGAGAGCTGCCATACTGTACTGCGTCCGAAGCAAGGTGACTGCTGCGTCTTTTGCTCCTATGGCACAGTCGTTTGTCCGCCGATGCAAAATCCAGCTGGAGGGTGCTGTGCACGCCCGCAGCAGTAGTTGGGGTAGACGCAGAATTCGGAAAAAATCGTACGCTAAGGCTTTCTGAGTGATGACCGGAATTACGGATTTTTTTCGCAGAAATTGACTTAACCAATTGATCTATAAAAGAAAATCGACCTTAAAGATCGCCTCCCTCTGACGATCTGTGCAATCTGCCCCGAAGGCCTACCTTGCAATGGCAAACGCATATTCAAAATTTTCCGAAATTCACGTTCCGTGAAAATGCGAAAAATATGAATATTCATACGGGGGTGGCCGCCTTAGGCACTTTGTGTGGACGTAATTTCTGCCGTATGTTTGGCGTTGTATCTATCGTCACGGGCTTTGCGCGCTTCAGTGATCTTGTCCATTTGCTCTTGCATGCAAGCGTCGCGGTTCCATTCACCTTCCGCCGGAGCCTCAATTGGCAATCCGGCGTGTTTGCGGAGCTGCTTGGCAAGGTCCGAAATGGCCAGGCCGAGTTCGGCATAACCAAAGCGCCTCGCCCAGAAAAATTCGGTGAATTTCGGCGGGTCATCATATTCCCATGAGCCAGCGATGTGATTGTCCAGTTGCTCGATACGATACGGCAGATTCAAAATGCCGTACATCAGCCTTGCCGGCAGCACTTTCCAATCTACGCCCAGGGCCAGCGGGTCAAACGTCGGCGTTTCTATGGTCGGCTCATAGGTTTCGCCGTCCTGCGCGGCTGGACGCCCTTCGCTGGTGCCATCGTCTAGCGACACGTGCATACATTTGTTGGCCAGCCTATCCAGATGGGCAACGACAAGGATGGCCAGGTAGCCTGATTCCTTTTCGACGCGTCGATGTTCACGCTTGTCCTCTCTGCGGGTCGTCATGTATCCGCCTAGGAATACCCCGCCCAGACCCGCGCCGGCCGTAATCAGGCTCTGTACGATGCTCCATTCATCAGCCATTGTGCTCTCCCATTGAATTGATGCGAACGCCTTGTCACTGGCGTGGCCGCTACTCAAAAACGATTAAACCGATCAACGTCTAGTTGCATAGACGCCTTCTATAAAGCTGAGAGTGAAGGACGTCATTTTCGGCGTTTTTGCCAGGTCTCCAGCGCAAACAACGTGACCGTGTGGGCGGAATGAATCGCCAGCCGCGCGTGGCGTGGTTCTAGCCGATATGACGTGACGCCAGCCCCATGTGCTGAGCTGGCGTGTGTGCGAAGTGCTCCAATCCCCTCAACGATGGCAATCAATCCTGAAAGGATCGTCTGCAAATCTGTGTCGGCCACCGCAGCCGGGTCAAAGCCTAAATGTTTGCGAACCACCGTCCATAATGGCTTCAGATCCTGTTTTGTGGGCATGTCCAATCCGTTCTCTGCAATATACAGCTTGCAGAACGACTCCAAGATGTTACTCGCGGCCGACACCGCCTCGCGCGGCTCTGTTTGTACCTTGGCCAAGGCTCGGGCGAACTCGTCATCGACGGCGCTGTAATCGAATGTTTTGAGTAACTGTTCCAGCGTGCGAGATGACGACGCTGTCGAAGTAGCGCTGGTGATACGACCGCCCCTTATGTACTGCAAGCCGCTGTGCTCAAGAGCCTTTTCGATTTTCTGCTTGTCCGATCCGTCATCCCATTGATTGGGCGGGGCATCCATGTACCCCTCGATCAGTTTGCCCAGCACAGCCAATGGATCGGCGTTAGCATCTTTGTTCGTGCGCCGTAGCCATTCAAGCGCCTTTGCGGGCTTACTGCCATCGGGCGGATCTCCCGGCGCGTCCGCGTACATGAATAGACCATCTAAGGTGGCATGCGTCTCCCGCGCAGCACACACTTCAGCAACGACGGATAGAACCGGCGCAGGAATTATTTGACGCATCGTGGTACTCCCATTCTATGGCTGAGTTTAAGTGATGACTTGCGGCCAGCGTTTAGGCGTATCGGAACTGCAAGTTCACGATATCGCTATCCAGACTAATGTCGCCGACAAAGGCGTCTCGCCGATCGATGATGCAGTGTTCGTTCTTGAGAAGCATTTGTGGGCCGCTGAAATGTGACTCCGGCCGGCCGCCTTCATATCGCGCCACCAGAGCCGGATAAATCAGGGAGGCATACGAAGGCTTGGATTCGCCGTCCGTTTCAAATGAACTGCAAAGTACGCCAACCAGCGCACCCTGTACATCAAAAACGGGACCGCCGCTCATACCGCCATAAGTGGCGCAATCCACCTCGATGCAAGGCCAAGGCAGAAGTACAGTGTCGCGCGCCGGCAGGTAGCGGGCCGTGACGGTGCCGCGGCTCAAAAACACTTCCATCACCGCGTCTTCACCTTCGGGGGTTCCGTCCATCGCGAAGAAATCTTTTTTTGCCGATGCGCCGACAAAAGTGACGTGTTCACCTATTGCCGGGACGCGAGCAGTAACAATCGCCTGATGAAATTTTCCGCTTGCATGGATTGATGTCGCCAGCTGTAGCCCAAGCAAGACAAGGTCCGTGCCCGGCACGTGGGTAAATTTCTTGACGCGCCACATTTGCAGTTGATCCTGCACCGGCGCACAGCAGATCGCCCACTCTGTCGTTAATGAGAAGCGATCCACCCTATCAGAAAAACATGCCACGCGCAGACGGCAAGACCCGGCGCGACCATCACGGCTGAGCCCATAATTTCAGTGCCTTCGGCGTTGCCAAATCCAACGCACAGCATCACGCCATTCATCTTCGACCAGTCTAACTTTATCTCGGCGAACTGCGCTTCGGTGAACTTGCACTGAACAGCCTCGAAATTCAAATTGGCGCCAGCTTCAAGTTCCAAAAGCGGATCGCCGACCGTCAAGTTTCCCCAGCCAGCGGCACCCCGGTCTTGTTCTGGTTCGGGCATTTATTCCTCCTCACAATCGCCAGCAAATTCATCCTTGGATATGGCCGCCACCTTCTCGCCTACGCTCTGCGGGCGATGCCTCGCAAAGCGATCGCCGCTGTCGATGTAACGCATCGCGCTTTGAATGCTTTTCCAGCCGACGTACTCCATCATGGATTTGGTATCCCAGCCGTCGGCCGCGGCCCAGTTCGCAAAACCACGGCGCAGGGAGTGCGCGCTGTACTCGTCGGCGTCATCCACGCCGGCCTTACTAAAAATCGAGCGAAGCAACGGTATGAGGCTGTTTGGATGCAGGCAATCATCGCCGACATGCCCCCAGCGGTCAATGCTGCGAAACGCGGGGCCGCGCTCGATGTGTGCCAGCGAGATCCAGTCCAGATAGGCCGACACCGGGCAAAGACGTGCAAGTGCCGGCGCCTGGAATGTGACGCCCTTGTGCTGGCGATCCCCCTTCGTGCGCGGGAAGAAGCAACTCATGCCTTCGCCGGCGGCGACTTGCACATGTTCGGCCTGCAGGCTGGTGAGCTCATCGCCACGAAATCCGCGCCAGAAGCCCAGTAACACCAGGGCGCGATCGCGCGTGTGCCGCAAGTAATCGCCGCGCTGGCCAGCTTCGCACGCCGTGGTGATGGCATCGGCGAGCCAGCGGTCGACCTGATCGAGCTGCTCAATCTGAAGCGGCTTGGCTTGCTTTTCCTGCGCCGGATGCTCGGCCCGGATGCCGCGCAGTACCTTGCGTACCAGCGGTGCCTTGGTGGGGTCTGGAAAGCCCTGCTCGATGTGCCACTGAGCCAGCGCCGCCAGGCGCTGCGTCAAGGTGCTGGTGGCCAGTGTGCCGGCATAGCTGGCAAGGTACTTGGCGATCGAATCGCTACTAGCCGGCAAAAAGCCGCCCCAATCCACTTCGAAGTGGCGCACGGCGGCCTCATAGCTGCGCCGGGTGTTTTTCCGGGTGGCGGCGTCGAGGTAAAACTCGACGTCAGGGGCCTGATTTATCGTCATGGGCTTTGTCTGGGCGAATTGCCCATTTCGTACTGGATTGGGCCGATTTTACGCCCAAATTCGGCATCATGCGGGATAATGTTACTTTATCCGATGTAAAATTCAAACGCAAACAAGCTTGAATTCCAACATAAAATGGTATGTAATACAGTGGTATGTAACATAGTATCTTATTTCACTTGCGGGAGACTCCATGGCACGTAGCGGGCTATACAAATCCGACGTTCAAAAGGCGCGTGACGCTTTGATTTCGCAGGGAGTGAACCCGTCCGTCGACGCCGTTCGCGTGGCGCTGGGCAATACCGGCTCCAAGACCACCATCCATAAGTACCTCAAAGAGCTGGAAACCGAGGACGGCGGCGCCGGCGGCAAGCGCAACTCGATCAGCGAGTCTCTGCAGGACCTGGTGGAGCGGCTGGCTGCGCGGCTGCAGGAGGAAGCCGAGGAGCGAGTCGCGGCTGTTCGCGCCGATTACGATGTGAAGGCGGCCAAGCACGTGGCGTCGCTACAAACTGTACAGAATGAGAATTTGCAGCTGCGGGGCCGCGTGCAAGAATTGCAGAAGGTCATACAGGAACAGGCTGCGACACTGGTGGCGAGCAGTTCAGATCATCAAAGGGAATCGACTACGCGCCAGGTGGCCGAACAGCAAGTGTCAGACCTCCAGCAGCGCCTAGCTGAGAACGAGGCGCACCGCCAATCACTGGAAGAAAAACATCAGCACGCTCGCCAAGCACTGGAACACTATCGCCAGTCCGTGAAAGAGCAGCGGGAAGCCGACACCCGTCGGCATGAGCAGCAGGTTCAGCAAGTGCAGGCCGAACTGCGGCAGGCACAGCAGACGATTGCAATGAAACAGGATGAAACGACCCGATTAAATCAGGACGGAGTCAGACTGGTGGCGGAACTGTCCCATACAAAACAGGGCCTGTACGAGCAGCTCACGCAGAATCGCAAGCTGGAGCAGAAAATCGACACGCTGCAATCGCTGCACGTAAACGCTTCCGACACAGAGCGGCAACTTGCCAGTAAAATTGCCGAAGTGGAAGTGCTCGCCGGGCAGTTGAGAGAGGCGAACGACCAGATGGCGCCGGTGAAGGCACAGGTTCGTGAACTTGAGCTTTTGCTCGCTCAAGCCAACGCGAAATTACAGGCGCAAGAACAAATTGGCGAGCAGTTGCGAACCTACCTCGACAAAATGGCCGCCGGCTCAGCGGCGTCTAGAGTTGGTGACTAAGTATGCTTTTCGCGCGCCGAGTGTAAAAAATCCTATTTCAAGCATAAGAGATAAGTACATGCTCCCAATAGCAGACTACCAACGCATCACCCAATCCATCAAAACCGTCCTCGACAGCGAGGACGCAGCTACTGCTCATTCCTGCCAGTTTTTTGCCTTGATGGGCGCGGCCATTTTATTTACGCACTATCAGATCGCCGCCAGACCAATGTTCGGCGCTGCATTTCTCCTCCTCGACGACGTGTCACGGGATGTTCTCAGTTATGGGAAGCTGGACGGTGATGACGTAGGTAGCGACCCAGACCACTATCATGCGTGGGTCGATGCTGGAGAGTACGTGATTGATTTCATGGCACCACTGTATGGCGATGCCATGCGCACGAGGGGGTATAAGAAAGACGTTCCACGTTGGATGCTGCAACGTCCGAAGTCGACCCTCGCAGATCATCATTACAACTTGCAGAGAAAAGGAGACTGCCACTTCTTGGCAAATCAGGCGTTGTCGCAGTATATGGTGCAGTATTTCCTGAAAGAGCCGATGTACCGTGACCTAATTGAAATCACTACGCGTTGGTATCGCAAGCCCCCTGAGCCCATGGCGCCGTTTCAAACCCAGAGTTCAAGCGGCAAGGTGCGGCGAGCATTCCTCGACCAATTATCTCTGACTGGCAGTTGGACTTAACCATTCTGGCCCGTCCCTCAAGGAGGTTTTCGTGCCGCTTTTGCCTATCTCTGAAAGCCGCGCGCCGGCAGTGAAGCAATGATCACACTTTGTCCCTACACGATGGAGCCGGCCGCAGCACTGCGCGAGGCTAGCGACGAGCACATCATTCCCTACGCTCTGGGCGGCTCCGATCAGTTCACGCTTCGAGCGGATCGAGGTACGAATTCCAAGCTTGGCGATAGCGTCGACAGCGGCCTGATCCACGCAGGGCTTGTACGCATGTTCGCCGCACAGTTGGGCGTCATGGCGCGCCCCAAACGTGGCGAACCAGCGGCCCCAGTTAGATTTCGCACCAAAGGGATTGAGCAGAACACTGGGCGCATCGTGAAGGTCGAATTTGGGCACCACAGCCTGACAGCCGAATACTCTCAGCCCGTAGATGTCGATCCTTTAACCAAGGAGATCCGCGGCATATATGGCATGGGGGAGCAGACCTTCCGAGTGATGGCCGACGTCAAGAGGGGATTGGGCCGCAAGGGAAAGACCTTCGAGGCCGGCCCGGTCCAGACGATCGCTCAACCGCAGATCAAAGGCAACTTCGACACAGATCTGTTCCCGGTCTGGCGTGGACTGAGCAAAATCGCATATCTAGTCACCGCGCGCACACTGGGGGACGCTTTTGTCCTATCGGCACCGGCGGGCCACTACCGTAAAGCCATGTGGTCGGGCGACAAGGCTCAATTTATGGCGAGCGGGCTTGAGCACTATCCATATGAGAGCTTCGCATTTCTGCCCGAGACGACGGTTTCGCAACATCTGGTTGCGTGCTACCGCATCGACGATATCGTGGTGACGGTGGTGCGCCTATTCGGCCAGCCGCTGCTGTCACTGGTGTGTGTAATACCAAGCGACGGTTTCAAAATAGCCCCGTTGGAAGGTAGCGTGGTCGTCAATGATTCGCAGAGAAGAACCATCGTAGAGCGAACCCTGCTGCAGGCTGGACGGTTTTAGTGAACTTGCGGCATTTGAGGTTTTTAACCGAATTCCGCCACCCCATTATCCCGGCAGACACTCAATGCCGAGTTGTCCAACGCGCTGCCCAAAGGAACCAAAATGAATACACCAGTCAATCTTGAAATCGCCTTAGAAAAGCTGCATCAACTGCAGCACGAAGACGGAGATCTTGGAGCAAGATATTGGTATGAAATATCTTGCTTGCTGAAGGAAGCCGCGCTGTACAGAGCTCATGCAGCGGTAGGCCCAACAATGACCAGCGATGTGCTCCATGCCCAACTAGGTCACTTTGTTTTGACTTTTCAAGCCGTTGAGGCCGCGATGGCCGAGCTTATTGTGCAGATTATGGACGCAGATCCTGAGCAAGTCGCGACCCTGACAGCTGAATTGGAGTTCACTGCAAAATCCCGCGCCCTAGATGTGGTTTACACGCGCTTTGCACGGATAAATTGTCTTACTGACCAGTCCCCGGAACCCAAGATGCATAAGCTTGTGAAGCGTATTCAAAATCTAGCGTCTCGACGAAATGAATTGGTTCATTCCTTTTATGCCATGCTTACCACAAATGATGGCGTTATGGCATTGCTTAGACAACCGACCAAATTGAAGCCGAGCGAGGGTCTACGTCTACAGCAGGATGAAAGTATTCTGCCTGAAAAATTAAGCCGCGAAATTTCGGAAATGCAAATCATATTATCCGAGATCGAAGCATTCCGGCTTGCAGTGATTGATGTGCAAAATCCACTTGAGTGACGATGATCCTGCGTCTCAAATCTGGGAGTTTCTTGAGGCTTAAGTCGTTTTAACTCATATAAAGTCGAATTCTTATTACCAATTCACTTATGTGCTATTTCTGGCCTTATCCCGGCTGACCTTCAAGAATAAAGTTGTGACCAATAAGGACGCGCCGACGGCGCGCGAGAAACGCCCCCAAGACTGGACTGCCGCAGAACAGCTTGCTGCACTGCGGGAAACCCATAGCTTGACCGGCGACGCCTTGCAGGCGTGGTGCCGCGAGCGCGGTATATTCGCCCATCACCTGACCAGCTGGGAGGCGGCCTTTTGCGCAGTAGTAAAAGAACCAGCCACGGGCGTTCGCGAAATACGCACTTTGAATGACGAGATCGCGAAACTCAAGCGCGAGATTGTGCGCAAAAATGGCGCGTTGGCGGAGGCGGCCGCGTTGCTGATCCTGCAAAAAAGTTCCGCGCGCTGTGGGAGGACGAGGTGTGATGACCGCCCTCCCGCAGCGCGACCAGGTGATGTCCTTGGTGGCCGAGGCGGTCGCTGCCGGAGCGAGCCAGGAGCGGGCCTGCGAGGTGATTACGCTGAGCGAGCGAACCTTGCAGCGCTGGCACAACGATAAGGCTGAGGGCGCTTGTGATCGCCGGCCGGCTCGGGTGCAGACGCCCAAGAACCGCTTGAGCGAACTGGAACGTCAGCGCCTGCTGGAGATTGCCAACTCGCCCGAATTCGGCCACCTCCCGCCAAGTCAGATCGTGCCACGGCTGGTCGATCAGGGCGAGTACGTCGCCTCGGAATCGACCTTCTATCGCGTGCTGAAGGCGGAGAATCAACTCAAGCACCGTGGCGCCGAAAAGCCAGCAAAACCGCGTCATAAGCCCCGTGCGTTGGCGGCAACGGCACCGGGCCAGCTGTTTAGCTGGGACATCACCTATTTGCCGATGCCAGTCATGGGAATGTACTTCTATCTGTACCTCTTCATGGATATCTACAGCCGCAAGATCGTCGGCTGGCAGGTCTACGAAACGGAAAGCAGCGAGCTGGCCAGCGAGGTGATGCGCGATATTTGTGTGCGCGAAAACATCGCGCCAAAACAGGTGGTGCTGCACTCCGATAACGGCAGTCCGATGAAGGGTGCCACCATGCTTGCAACGCTGCAAAAGCTCGGTGTTATTCCATCGTTCAGTCGGCCCGCTTGCAGTAATGACAACCCATTCAGTGAAAGCCTTTTTAAGACGCTCAAGTACCGCCCAGCCTATCCGCAGCGCTCATTTGAAAGCCTCATGGCTGCAAGACAGTGGGTCGGCACGTTCGTGCGTTGGTACAACGAGGAGCACCGTCACAGCGCCATCAAGTTCGTTACGCCGGCACAGCGTCACGCGGGCCTGGACGGCGCGCTGCTGCGCAAACGCGCCGAGGTCTATGAAGCGGCCAAGGCCAAGCGTCCGGAGCGCTGGAGTGGCGATACGCGAAGCTGGGAGCCAGTCACGACCGTGCACCTCAATCCAGAAAAAGTGTCACGGAAGACGTCAGCAAAAAGGAGAAAAAACCAGAACTCAAAAAAGCAGCGTAAAAACCGTATTTAGGCGACAACTAGCTTGCAAATTTCCGGGCACGACGGAACCCGCCTGCTGGGTAGTGTGGGAGGGGAGCTGTCAGTTATACCGACCGCCCTATGCCGATTTCGCCGCCTATGTTGTGATCGTGCGGTTCGGGCGCTGCTCTTGCCGACGGGGGCCGAGCCGGGTTGGCGTACCGTGTGCGGTCGACGAGACCTTTCGACCGTGCCGCGATCTCCGTGAATCTGCTGCCTAGCGTCCTGCGGGAGCGTCCGCTAGCAGCAGTTCTCCAGACCCAATTTGAAACGGGCGAAAAGCCGCTTGCCGGTTTTTTTAAAAGTTTGGGAATATTTGACTTACATCAAACTTTTTTTCTCGTGCCGACTCGTACAATGACCTGCCTATGCGGGCACCTGACCACGCTTGACCGTATAAGTCTTGACTATCTTGTCCACCCGACAGATATGGGAATCGAGTTCTGTCGCCGATGATGCACATTGCCCGCAGCAATCCCTTAACAAATTTGGAGCTTTAACATGAAATCCAGCAATCGATTCCTTTGCCTGTTCGCCGCCCTTGCAACGATTATTTCCGGCCAAGTGCTGAGCGCTGAGCCCGCAAATACCGCCAGTTCGGCCAGTACCGACAGCGCAACAGCGGCGCCAAAGAAGAGTAGCGTTCGTCCCCATAGTCATCCGCGCGACGCCAAGGGAATCTCGGTGAGCGAAAAGCGCGACAGCAGCGCCTCAGCGAGCCAGTCGGCATCGACAGAAGAGGGCAGAGTCGGCGAGGCGGCCGCTTCTACTAGCAAAAAAGTGTCGCCGCACAGCCATCCGCGCGATGCAAAAGGGATGTAGCTTCCATCCAAACCAGCCTGCAAGGCTGAACCATCCAGTTCGACCGAAGCCGCAATAGGCGCTGGATGGAATACCGCCGTACAGCAGGCCAGCACGACGGTATCGCGGCGATGGCGCGAAGATTCTCCTGCATACGCCGCGAACACTGGCTAACCACGACGAATTTCCAGGTGACGTAACGTATCTCGCGGGATACTTTTTTTAATTTTGATCTACATCAAAGAATAAAGTCGAAGCGCCTGCCTAGAATGAACTTAGCACACTTCGTGTGCTTGACCGTTGTTCACCTCTGATTTGACCACCCATGCCACGTCGCCCATTATGAAACTGTCCCGCCATGCCCGCGTTGTTGCCGCGTTGATCGCGCTGGCCGGCTTGCTGTTCGTTCAGCTTGGGGTTGCGGCGTACACGTGTCCGAAAATGCACATCGGGCATGCGATGGAGCAGCTCTCCATGTCGGCGGCGCCGGTTAGCCACATGGCCATGGACGGATGCAGCGCGAACCAGACGCAGCCGATGAACTGTCAACCGCAGGCCGGGCCGCAGTCGCTCGACACGCCGAATTTACCGCCGATCGCGCCGTTCGTGGCCGTGACCTTCCAGGGTGAAATTGTGGACTCCGGTAGTATGGCGTTGCCCTCGTTGGCGGCGCGGGCCGATGCGCCCTACCTAAGCAGGACCACCTCTCCGCCGCTGTCCATCCAGAACTGCTGTTTCCGAATCTGATTTTCTCACGTAGCGCACGCTCGTCGTTCGGCCGTTAGCGTTGAACGGCCTCGCTTGACGCGTTCTCTCGCCCGCCTGTCATGGGGCCATGTGAGTTTCATGCACATGCGCCATAAGTCGCCGCACTTTACCGACCCGCCTGCCACCCGGTTTGACCACGCGCCCCGTTTCTGACGGCGCCGCCGCGTTGCTGCCGATTCACGGTCGGACAGTAATTTTTGCCCTTGGAGGAAAATACTATGCAATACGATGTACATGTTGGCGTTGCCGTGCTGATTCTGGCGATGGCAGCACCTGCGGCCGCGCGCGCGGGCGAAACGCCTGTCGGCGGCAGCGTTGACAGTCTGCTGCGCTATGCGAAGGAACACAATCCCGAGTATGCGTCAATGCAGCAAGACGCCGCGGCCGCCGGCGAACGCGCCGCGGTGGCCGGCGCGCTGCCCGACCCGAAGCTGCGTGTAGAACTGATGGACATCACCATGGGCGGCGAGCAAAGGCCGACGCTGCTTCCCAATCGCGCCGGCAGCACCCGCTACACGCTGATGCAGGATGTTCCCTGGTTTGGAAAACGCGGTCTGCAACGCGACATCGCCACCCTGGAGTCGGATGGCGCGCAGGCGCGCGTCGCTGGTTCGTGGGCAGAATTGTCGGCGCGTCTGAAGGCTGGATACGCCCAGCTTTACTATGTGCACCAGAATGCAAACCTGACCAAAGAAATTCTCGACATTGCAGCGCGCCTGGAGGCGGTGGCGCAAGCACGCTACGCTGGTGGACTTGGTGCCCAGTCGGATGCGATCCGGGCGCAAGTCGAGCAGACTAGCCTGAGAAACGAGCTGATTGCGCTCGATAGCGAAAAGCGCACGAGCCAGGCACGCCTGAACATGTTGCTGGGCCGGCCGGCAGACGCCGCGCTGGCGCCGCCCGAGGGGCTGCGCGCGCTGCCGGCACCGGCCAGACTCGCCTATGCGGATTTGGCCGAACGCGTGCATGCGCGCAATCCGCTGCTGTTTGCCGACGATGCACGCCTGCGGGCGGCCGAGAAGAGCCGCGACTTGACTTACCGGAACCGGTATCCGGACTTCACGGTCGGCATCGCGCCGGTCCAGTACGGGCGTACGGTGCGGGAATGGGCAGTCATGGTCGAATTGAACATCCCTTTGCAGCAGGGCACGCGTCGCGGCCAGGAACGCGAGGCCGATGCGATGCTGTCGGCGGCAAGGTCGCGCAAACAGGCTACCTCGAATCAATTGCTGGCCGACCTGGCGGAAACCCTGTCCGGCCTCGATGCGGCCCGCCGCACCGAGGCGGCCATCGCCGCCAGCCTGCTGCCGCAGGCCGATCTGACCTACCGGGCGGCACTGGCGAGCTATGAAACGGGCAAGGTCGATTTTGCGACCCTGCTGGACGCACAACGCCAGATCCGCATGGCGAAACAGAACCAAATCAAGGCACAGGCCGATGCGCAAGCGCGCCTGGCAGACATCGAACGACTCTTGGGAGAAGACTTATGAAACACGGCGCCAACATGGTGATCGGAATCGTTGTGGTCGGGGCACTAGCGGCTGGCGCCGGCTACTGGGCCGGCATGCCCGGGCACGGCGGGGCGCACGATGGAGCGGCCGTCGCCGCCACCTCCAGCAGCGCGAAACAGGAGCGCAAGATCCTCTATTACCGCAATCCGATGGGTTTGCCCGACAGTTCGCCCACACCCAAGAAGGACCCGATGGGCATGGACTACGTTCCGGTGTTCGCGGACGAGGACGAGGGCGCGCCGGCATCCGCCAACCAGTCCCGCAGCGCGAAGCAGGAGCGCAAGATCCTCTATTACCGTAATCCGATGGGGCTGCCAGACAGCTCGCCCACGCCCAAGAAGGACCCGATGGGCATGGATTACATTCCGGTGTTCGCGGGCGAGGACGAGGGCGGCCCGGCGTCCGTCAACCAGATCAGTATCAGCACCGACAAGGTCCAGAAGCTCGGCGTGCGGACCGAAGTGGCCAGCGTCAGGACGCTCGACAAGGTCGTGCGCGCGGTTGGACGCATTGAACCCGATGAACGGCGCCAGTTCGTCGTCGCCGCCAAGTTCGATGGCTATGTCGAACGCCTGCATGTCAATGCGACCGGCCAGCCGGTGGCCAAAGGACAACCGCTGTTCGAGGTCTACAGTCCCGAGCTGGTGTCGGCGCAGCGCGAATACGCGATCGCCGCGCAAGGCGTGCAGTCGCTAAATGCGGCCGGCGCCGAGGCACAGGCCGGCATGAGGCAGCTGGCCGAATCGAGCCTGCTGCGCTTGAAGAACTGGGATATTTCGGATGAACAGATTAAGTCGCTGGCCAAGTCGTCGGACGTGAAGCGCACAATGACGCTCCGCTCGCCCGTCGCGGGCATCGTGACGGAGCGTAAAGCCGTGCAAGGCATGCGCTTCATGCCTGGCGAGATGTTGTACCAGGTCGTCGATCTCTCCTCGATCTGGGTGCTGGCCGACGTGTTCGAGCAGGACATCGGACTGCTGCAGGCGGGCGCCAAGGCCAAGGTGACGATCAACGCCTATCCGGGCAAGACATTCGAAGGCACACTCACCTATATCTACCCAACCCTCAAGACGGAGACGCGCACGATCCCCGTGCGCATCGAGTTGCCCAATCCCGGGCAGCTGCTCAAGCCCGGCATGTTCGCCAGCGTCGACATGGCAGCGGCGACGGGCGGCAAGGCGGTCACGGTGCCGCTGTCGTCCGTGATCGACAGTGGCACGCGCCGCATCGTGCTGGTGCAGGCGCAGGAGGGGCGCTACGAGCCGCGCACCGTGCAGCTTGGCGCGCGTAGCGACGAGTATGTCGAAGTGCGCAATGGCGTCAGCGAGGGCGAGCGCGTGGTCGTTGCGGCGAACTTCCTGATCGATGCCGAGAGCAACCTGAAGGCGGCGGTCGGCGGCTTCGGCCATGCCGCCCACGGCAAGGCCGTCGGGTCCAAGGAAGGCGAAGCGGCACCGGCCGCCGCCGCCAATCCTCACGCCGGCCACTGACAGGAATCCATCATGCTCAACAAGATTATCGACTGGTCAGGCCGCAATGTGTTCCTGGTGCTGCTCGCCACGCTGTTTATCGTGATCGGCGGCATTTACGCCGTCATGAAGACGCCGATCGACGCACTGCCTGACCTGTCGGACGTGCAAGTGATCGTCTATACCGAATACCCGGGCCAGGCGCCGCAAGTGGTGGAGGACCAGGTCACGTATCCGCTCACCACGGCCATGCTGTCGGTGCCCAAGTCGAAGGTGGTGCGCGGCTTTTCCTACTTCGGCGCTTCGTTCGTCTATATTATTTTCGAGGACGGCACCGATATCTATTGGGCGCGTTCGCGCGTGCTCGAATACCTCAATTTCGCCGCCAGCCGCATGCCGCAGGGGGTGACGCCGCAGATCGGCCCCGACGCCACCGGCGTGGGCTGGGTCTACCAGTACGTCTTGCTCGCGAAGGACAAGACCCTGGCCGAACTGCGCACGCTGCAGGACTGGTACGTGCGCTACCAGTTGACCAAGGCCCATGGCGTAGCGGAAGTCGCTTCGATCGGCGGGTTTGTCCAAACCTACCAGATCACGGTCGATCCGTCCAAGTTGCGCGCCTACGGCATCGCCCTGAACAAGGTCGCGCAGGTCATTCGGGATTCGAACCGGGACGTCGGCGGGCGCGTTGTCGAAATGGCGGAAACCGAGTACATGGTGCGTGGCAAGGGATATCTGCGCGGCCGCGGCGACATCGAGAACCTCGTCGTCAAGAGCGACAAGGGGACGCCGGTTCTGATACGCGACATCGCGCGGGTCGAGCTGGCGCCCGACGAGCGGCGCGGCTTGACCGAACTCAATGGGGAGGGCGAGGTGGTATCTGGCATCGCGATGGCGCGCTACGGCCAGAACGCGCTCGAAGTCATCCACAACCTCAAGGCCAAGATCAGCGAGATCGGCGCCGGGCTGCCAGCCGGGGTCACGATCGAACCCGTCTATGACCGTTCCGACCTGATTCACCGCGCGATCGGGACGCTGAAGCGCACCCTGGCCGAGGAAAGTATCATCGTCGCGCTGGTGTGCTTCGTTTTCCTGCTGCACGTGCGCAGCGCGCTCGTCGCCATTCTCATGCTGCCGGTCGGTATCCTTATCGCGTTCATCGCGATGCACCTGCTTGGCATGAGTTCGAATCTGATGAGCCTGGGCGGGATCGCGATCGCGATCGGCGCCATGATCGATGCGGCGATCGTCATGATCGAAAACGCGCACAAGCATATCGAGCGCCTGCCCGAAGGGGGCTCGCGTGTCGAGGCGATGATTACGGCCTGCAAGGAAGTGGGGCCGTCGCTGTTCTTCTCGCTCTTGATCATCACCGTCTCGTTCTTGCCAGTATTTACGCTCGAGTCGCAGGAGGGACGGCTGTTTTCGCCGCTGGCGTACACGAAGACCTTCGCCATGGCAGGCGCGGCGCTGCTGTCGCTGACCCTGGTGCCCGTCTTGATGATGCTATTCATCAGAGGCAAGGTCATGCCCGAGGCCAAAAATCCGGTGAACCGCTTTCTGATCTGGCTCTACCGGCCGATCATCCAGGGCGTGATGCACTGGAAGCGGGCGACGGTCGGCGCGGCACTGCTGATCCTGGGCGTGTCGCTGTATCCGGCCATGCAGCTCGGCAGCGAATTCATGCCGACGCTCAATGAGGGGACCTTGCTGTACATGCCGGCCAGCTTGCCGGGCATGTCGATCACCAAGGCGGCCGAACTGGTGCAGACCCAGAACAAGATCATCAAGAGCTTCCCCGAGGTTGCCTCTGTCTGGGGCAAGGCCGGCCGCGCCAATACCGCCACCGACCCGGCGCCGACCGAGATGTTCGAGACCGTCATCAACCTCAAGCCAGAATCCGCCTGGCGCGCAGGCATGACGACCGACAAGCTGATCGCCGAACTGGACAAGGCGTTGCAATTTCCTGGCGTGTCCAATGCCTGGACCATGCCGATCAAGGCGCGCATCGACATGCTCTCGACCGGGATCCGCACGCCGATCGGGATCAAGGTGTTCGGCAAGGACCTCGACCAGATGGAAGTGCTCGCCAAGCAGATCGAGGCCGTTGTCAAACAGGTTCCCGGCACGAGTTCGGCATTCGCCGAGCGCATCACGGGCGGCTATTATTTGAACATCGAGCCGGACCGCGCCCAACTGGCGCGCTACGGCCTGGCGGTGGGCGAGCTGCAGGACGTGATCAGCAGCGCCCTGGGCGGCGAGATGGTCACTACCACGGTGGAGGGGCGCGAACGCTTTGGCGTGACCGTACGCTATCCGCGCGAGCTGCGCAGCGACCCGCAGCAGATCGCACGCGAGGTGTTGGTGCCGATAATGGACGGCGCGATGATTCCGCTCGGCCAGCTGGCGCGCGTCGAGGTCGCCAAGGGAGCGCCCGGCATCCGCACCGAAAACGCCTTGCTCTCAGCCTACATCTATGTCGACATCCGCGGCCGCGACATCGGTGGCTATGTGGCCGAGGCGCGCAATGCGGTCAATGCGCAGGTCAAGTTTCCGCCCGGCTATTACGCGAGCTGGAGTGGCCAGTTTGAGGCGATGGAGCGCGCGATCGAAAAAATGAAGATCGTCGTGCCGGTCACCTTGCTGCTCATTTTCCTGCTGCTGTACCTGAACTTCCGGCGCCTGACGGAAACGCTGATTGTGATGCTGTCGGTGCCGTTTGCGCTGGTCGGCGGCATCTGGCTGATGTGGATCCTTGGCTACAACATGTCGGTCGCGGTGGCGGTGGGCTTCATCGCGCTGGCCGGAGTCGCCGCCGAGACCGGGGTGGTCATGCTGATCTACCTCGATCATGCGTGGGAAGCGGTCAAAGCTGATTGCCGCACCGCTGGCCGGGAGCCGACGGCGGCCGACCTGTATGCGGCAGTCATGGAGGGCGCGGTCGAACGCGTGCGGCCGAAGATGATGACGGTCGTCGCGATCATGGCGGGCCTGCTGCCGATCATGTGGGGCAGCGGCACCGGTGCCGAAGTCATGAGCCGGATCGCCGCGCCGATGGTCGGGGGCATGATTTCCTCGACCGTGCTCACGCTCGCGGTCATCCCCGCGTTGTATGCGCTGATCAAGCAGCGTCGCATCGGAACTAACTAATTTAGGAGAATGACCATGGAAATCCCGCATCGCCTGGCAGTCCGATTGGCCGCCATTTCGCTCCTGCTGGCAAGCGTGGCGCATGCCGCCGCGCAGGATATCGACGTCTATAAGCGCGCCACCTGCGGTTGCTGCGCCAAGTGGGTCGAGCATCTGCGCAGCAACGGCTTTATGCCGCAAGTACACGAACTTGAGGATATTGACCCGGTCAAGCGCAGGCTCGGCGTGGCACCGGAATTGTCCAGTTGTCATACTGCGCAAATCGGCGGCTATGTGATCGAGGGCCATGTTCCGGCCGATCTGATCCGCAAGCTGCTCAAGGAACACCCCGATGCCCGGGGATTGGCCGTACCGTCCATGCCGGCCGGAGCGCCGGGGATGGAGGGCGCAAGCAAAATGGCGTATGACGTTCTGCTCATCAAGCGCGATGGCAGCTATTCGGTCTACGCCCGTCGTTGACGCTCGCGCGCCCGCTTGCAGGAGCTTGAAAAGTGTACTTTGCCAATCGCTGGGTACCTATGGTCGTCATGGATACCATCTTTCTCATGTGGGCAATCGGCGCGCTTGTCATCGTCGGGTTCATGCTCTGGCTAAAAATAAACGCATGGTTGCTTCGCCGTAAACGCAAGGAAAAGTCAGTCAAGGCCAGGACAACACGAGGGCGGCACAAGAAGTCGGGGCCACGGTGACTACTAGGAATGGCATGAAGACGCCGTCGCTACAGTCACTGTCACATTGAACGAGGCCGGAATGGGTCATAGGGAGCCTGAAAATTTTTAAAAACATCACCATCAAACTGCGCCTGATCGGGGTTGTCAGTTTCCTCTCGCTGCTATTGATCACGGGCGGCGTCATCGGGCTGGTCAGCTTGTATTTTGCCAACGCTGCATTGAAGGATGACTATGAGAACCGCTTGGTGCCAATGGGGCAATTGGACCAGGCGGCTAGGCTGATCGATCGTACGCGCATCGCCGTGGCCGAAGCAATGCATGCGGAACCAGCCATTGTGCACAAGGAAATGGGGGAAGTTGACAAGACGCTCACGCAAATTGACGGAATCTGGAAAACCTACATGGCGAGCGCCTTAAACGCGGAAGAGCATCGGATCGTTCAAGGACTAATTAATGACTATAAGAAATTCAGCGGTGAAGGCTTGAAGCCAGCAGTAGCCGCGTTGCACGCGGAAAATGCCGAGCTGGCCAGCAGCATCATGCTCGGTCCCATGCGTCAGCTATCGATTCCGGTGCGCGACGGAATCGATGCGCTGATGCGCATTCAGCTCGACGCTGCCAAGAGTTCGTTTGAAAAAAATGAGGCGATCTATCGGATCGTTTTCATCAGCTGCAGCGGAGGAATCCTGTTTGGCGTGTTCCTGGCGGCACTGGCCGGGGCCTGGCTCGTGCGCGCCATTTCACGGCCACTGGAGAGGGCTGTGGCGGTCGCCAAGAGCGTCGCGGCCGGCGACCTGACGCAGAGAATTGATGTCGTCTCGTGCGATGAAACCGGCCAGCTCATGGAAGCCCTCCGGGACATGAATGCGAGCCTGGTCAAGATTGTGGGCCAGGTGCGCAACGGCACCGACACCATCGCGACCGCTTCCAGTGAGATCGCGTCGGGCAACCTGAATCTGTCGGCCCGTACCGAACAGCAGGCCAGTTCGCTGGAACAGACAGCGTCTTCGATGGAGGAATTGACGTCGACAGTCAAGCAGAACGCCGACAGTGCCGGCCAGGCAAACCGGCTGGCGGAATCGGCTTCAGAAGCGGCAATCAAGGGCGGGACGGTCGTGTCGAGGGTCGTTGATACGATGAGCTCCATTCACGAATCGGCCAAGCGGATCGTGGACATCATCGGCGTCATCGACAGTATCGCTTTCCAGACCAATATCCTGGCATTGAATGCAGCCGTCGAGGCCGCCAGGGCGGGCGAGCAGGGCCGGGGCTTTGCCGTGGTTGCGGGCGAGGTGCGCCATCTGGCGCAGCGTTCCGCAGCCGCCGCGAAGGAAATCAAGGAGCTGATTGGCGACTCCGTCGACAAGATCAACAGCGGCGCCGAACTGGTCGATCAGGCTGGCGCGACCATGGCCGAGATCGTGGAGCGGGTCGAGCGCGTGACGAGCATCATGAATGAAATCACGATCGCAAGCCGCGAACAAACGTCGGGGATCGAGCAGGTAAATCAGGCGATAGGGCACATGGACGATGTGACCCAGCAAAATGCGGCGCTGGTAGAACAGGCCGCTGCTGCCGCCGGTTCTCTGGAAGAGCAGGCCGCGCAGCTTGCCCGTGTCGTGAGCGTGTTCCGGCTCGGCGTGCACACGCCTGGCATTACCCGGGTGTTGGCGCCGACCGAAAACTGACCCAGCGGGGATGCGGACAAAATCTTGGACTATTTGGGAGTAGTCCATGTATTCATACGAAGAGCGCCTTCGGGCAGTAAAGCTTTATCTGAAGTACGGGAGGCGCCTTCAAGCGACCATCCGCGAGCTGGGTTATCCGACGAAGAATTCGCTCAAAGCTTGGTGCGCCGAATTTGAGGAGGGAGGATACTTACAGCAGAAATACATGCGCTCGCTTCCAAAATACTCGGACGAGCAGAAGAACACCGCCATCGAGCATTACGTCAATCACGGGCGGTGCTTTGCTTTTACCCGCCGGACGTTGGGCTATCCCTCTCGACAAAAGCTTTCCGAGTGGGTTGGCGAACGCTATCCAGAAACTAAGAAAACCGTTGTTGGCAAGGTGAGCAAGCCGGCAGCCTCATTGGACTCGAAGCGCGCAGCTGTCTACGAACTGTGTACGCGCGAGGGAAGTGCGCAGGACGTAGCCTCAAAGCTGGACGTCGCCCGCGTGACGCTGTACAACTGGAAGAATCAGTTACTTGGCCGAGAGGCCCCGGCATCCATGAAACGAGAAAAGAGCCCGCCATCAGAATCGGACCAGAACGATCTGGAACAGCAGGTCGCGGCGCTCCAAAGTGAAATTCGCAATCTGAAGCTGGAACACGACCTTCTTACGAAAGCGAATGAACTCCTAAAAAAAGATCTGGGCGTCGACCCACGACTCCTGAGCAACCAGGAGAAGACAGTGTTAGTTGACGCCCTGAGAGAGGCGTATGCCCTGCGAGAGCTGCTTGATCGGCTCGACCTGCCGCGCAGCTCCTATTTCTATCATCGGTCACCGTTACGCGTTGCCGATAAATACGCGGAAGTACGTCCGGCGATCACCGAGATCTTTGAGGATGCCCATCGCTCCTACGGCTATCGACGGATTCAAGCTGAGTTGAACAGACGGCGCGTGTTTATTTCGGAGAAAGTCGTGCGACGCCTGATGAAGCAGGCGGGCCACATTGCGGCTAGGCCAAAGCGCCGCAGGTATCGTTCCTACGTTGGAGAAATCAGTCCCGCCCCAGAGAACCTCATCAATCGCGATTTCCATGCGACGGCTCCCAACGAAAAGTGGCTCACGGACATCTCGGAATTCCATATCCCGGCAGGGAAGGTTTATCTGTCGCCGATGATCGACTGTTTCGATGGCATGGTCGTCAGTTGGTCGATTGGCACAAGCCCCGATGCAGAGCTTGTGAACACCATGTTGGATGCGGCCATCGATACCGTGACCGAGAGTGATGAGAAGCCGATCGTCCATTCTGATCGCGGTGGCCACTATCGATGGCCCGGCTGGTTAGCTCGGGTTGCTGATGCGAAGCTGACGCGATCAATGTCGCGCAAGGCATGCTCGCCCGACAATGCAGCTTGCGAAGGTTTCTTTGGTAGGCTGAAGACGGAGATGTTCTATCCTGGGGACTGGCGGTCGACGACGATCGAACAGTTCGTGGAGGTACTCGATAAATACATTCGCTGGTACAACGAAAAGCGCATCAAGAGCTCTCTTGGCTATCTGAGTCCGATCGAGTATCGTGAAAGCTTGGGTTTAACGATGTAAACCAGTCCAAGAAAAGGTCCGCATCCCCGGTGGGTCAGTATTGGGTCGGCGCCAACACACTGCGCCGCTATTGTCGATGTTCGTCGTGCCAGCGGTGTATCTGCTTATACGGCGGAGGTCTATTCGGGTGTCGTCGGCGTAGGCATAGAGGAGCGATCGGCTAACAAGGTCCCTGATCCGTTGCTTGGGGCATGCCCTTGCAGATGGTGGTCACCATAACCATGTGACCGATGCGCTGCCCCTGTTGCTCAAGAACAGGAGCCAGTACAACATCCTGCGGGCGGATTTGAATCCGACGATATGGATTGCATCATTTCCGATGTGTTTGCATCATCAAGACGGTAAACCGGAGCGAAGCCGCCGCCCGGCGTGCGGAAATTAGTCGTCTGGCCCTGATACACGCGAGCGGCGGTCCACTGTACGTGGCGTTCATAGACATAGCATCGCAGGTCGAATTTAAGCTGTTCGGGGTTTCCTTTAGTTCCATTGACGCGCTCGCCCGGAGGGACAAGCGCTTGGGCTATGTAATCTCCAGCAAGGATATCCTCCCACACGCGTTTCGTGACTTTTTCTCCTCGATACGCGGCCTTACCACCGTAACCTGCCAGTGGTTTGAAAAACAACTTCCGGCGATTCGCCCAGAGACGGTCCGCATTCGCGATGTCGACCAGTTCCGTATGCGGAATGTTCTCTAACAGGACTCGCCGCACTGCGCTCGGCACACCCAAGCTTTCCAGTTGCCGGTCATCGGAAAGGAGCACCAAGTTGCGTTTGTTTGCATATAGGGCATGGGCTTGCGGGTGAGGCGTGAGCACAACAGCGCTTTCAAGATATGCTGAGCGCAGCGAGCTGCAAACAGGCGATGTCAGCATAAAATCGGTGAGCCGGTTATAGACCAGATCGATTGCCAGGTCATCGTACCGCAGCACGCCTGCGCTGAAGGTCAGGTCCGATGGCGATGCTATGACAGCACGCACCCCGAATTTCTCGAACAGGCGTTGAAACAAAATAAACTCGGGATAGAGATATTGCTGTTCTGGAGCCTCGTCTACAATGGCCACTGTTCGGAGCGGGCGTTGATGCATAGAAGAGGCCCACTCCTTTTCAAACATTTTGAAGATGCTGTCCTCGAGTATGGCGCCTGAAGCGATTGCCGCAGCCAACGCGGGTGCGCTCAAGCAGCAAGAACGATGAGCCTTTGCCATGGCAGCGTTTAACATCGCGCCACCCGCATTGGTGTTGATCTCAATTAGCGCTAGAGTTTCACCCCGTAGATGGAAGTCATATCCAAAGAAAACACCTTTCGCGCCGTCAGCGCCGTACTGCGCTATTTCAGGTGCATCGGCCAGTACCTTCGCGCGATAGGACGGGAGCGCAATTACGGACTCAATCGCGTCAATAACGCCTGCAATGCGTTCACTTTGACTCTCCGAAACAAATATAGGTCGGGACGAAAACAAAAACGGGCACCTTGACTCGACCAAGTCATAGAGCGCTGGCGAATCAAAGTCGTCAGAAAACGCCTGTCGCAGCACGTCCTTGTCCAAGCTACTGCAAAAGCAGCTGCTATTAAGTACCTCGGCTGGCAATAATGGTCCAGCGTTGATGGGCATCGCAGCCGCTAACTGAGGATTAGGAATATCCGCCATTTTCAGCTTTCTGGTCCGTTGTGTTCGTGCCTCGCCACCGCATTTCCTGCCTTACTTTGGTGTCCATGCAATCGAAGCGCGTTAGTAATCACCGATACTGAGCTTAAGCTCATGGCCAATGCAGCGATCATAGGTGACAGCAGCTGACCGGTGAACGGGTACAACGCACCGGCCGCCAGGGGGATTCCCAGCGCGTTATACAAAAACGCAAAACCCAGGTTTTGCCACATGTTGCGCACCGTATCAACCGAAATCAAGCGCGCTTGCGCTATCCCTCGGAGGTCGCCCTTAACCAAGGTAAGGTGCGCGCTATTAATCGCAACGTCCGTTCCAGTACCCATAGCTATGCCCACGTCGGCCTTTGCCAAAGCAGGGGCATCGTTGATACCATCCCCGGCCATTGCGACAACTTTTCCCTGTTTCTGCAGCTTCTCGACCAACGCCAGCTTGTCCTGAGGCTTGACCTCCCCATAATACTCGTCGATACCTAATCGGCTGGCAATGGCCTTCGCAGTCGTCACGCCGTCACCCGTGGCCATGATAACGTTCAGACCGTCAGCGCGGAGTCCTTGCAAGGCTTCCTGACTGCTTGACTTGATGGGGTCTGACACCGCTACAATGCCGACCAAGCGGCCTTGAGCTGCCAGATACATAACACTCGCGCCCTCGACTCGCAGGCTCTCGGCCGCATCAGCAAGCGGCTTCCAGTCAACACCCTCAATGTCCATTAGAGCGGTATTTCCCAGAGCGATTTTATCCCCGCTCAGAATTCCACGAACACCGATTCCGCTAGCTGACTCAAAGGCATCGGGTTTCGTCAGTCCCAGTTTCCTCTTATTCGCTTCGTTGACAATGGCGTGCGCCAACGGATGCTCACTTCCCTGGTCAATGCTAGCGGCAATCCGCAGGACGTCTTCTTCCTTGAAACCGGCTGCGGCCACGACGCTGTTAAAAGATGGCTTACCTTCGGTGAGCGTTCCCGTCTTATCCACTATCAACGTATCAACTTTCTTCAGGTCCTCGATAGCGGCGGCATCCCGAAACAAGACACCCATGGTCGCGGCTCGTCCTGTTGCGGCCATAATTGACATAGGAGTGGCCAACCCTAGCGCGCAGGGGCAGGCGATAATAAGCACAGCAACAGCGTTCACGAAGCCAAACACCCAGCTCGGCTCAGGGCCGTACACTCCCCATACAGCGAAGGTCAGCACTGCTATAGCCACGACGACAACGACAAAATAGCCAGCCACGCTATCAGCGAGACGCTGCATCGGAGCTCGCGAACGCTGTGCTTGGGAAACCATCTGCACGATTTGAGACAGCGTCGTGTCGCTGCCAACTTTCTCTGTGCGCATGATAAGGCTGCCGCTCGTATTGATGGTCGCACCAATCAGTCGGTCGCCGGCGCGCTTGGTAACAGGAAGAGGCTCACCCGTCAGCATCGATTCGTCCACTGAGCTCTCGCCCTCGGACACGACGCCGTCAACAGGTACCTTTTCACCTGGACGAACACGCAGAGCATCGCCAACATGCACGTGCGTGAGCGGAATATCTTCCTCAGTACCATCCGCGCGAATCCTGCGCGCAGTTTTTGGCGCCAGGCCGAGCAGCGACTTGATGGCCGCGGATGTCTGGGAACGCGCGCGCAACTCCAGGATCTGTCCCAAAAGTGTGAGCGAAACAATTACTGCTGCGGCCTCAAAGTAGACAGCGATACTGCCGTGTGCAGCGAATGTCGGCGGGAACGTTTGCGGAGCAAGCGTTGCGACAACGCTGTATCCGTATGCGGCGATAACCCCAGTGCCGATTAGCGTCCACATGTTGGGGCTCATGCGGACCAACGATTGTGCCCATCTCTCGTAGAAGGGCCAGCCCGCCCAAACCACGACCGGCGTGCTCAATGCGAACTCAACCCAATTCTGGCCAGGCAGGCCGCCCTGAAAAATCATATGACCGAACATAGCTAGGGCGAATACGAGGACGGTGAGCGGGAGCGTCCACCAAAACCGATGGCGAAAATCAACGAGTTCAGGATTCTCCTCATCGTCCAGGCTAGGCATAACCGGTTCAAGCGCCATACCGCAAATCGGACAACTGCCGGGGGTGGTTTGCCGAATCTCAGGATGCATCGGACACGTGTATACGGCTCCACTTAGCGCTGGCGCAGCAGTCGGCAATTCGGCCTTTTCACTGGTAAGAAAGGCCTCCGGAGTGGTATTGAACCTGGCCATACACTTCGCACTGCAGAAGTGATAGACCACCGCTTTGTACGAAATCTCTCGTTCCCTATTCGGACCTACTTTCATCCCACACACAGGGTCGGTGAAAGGCTTTTCGATAGTCGGTGTAGCATCAATTTCGCCTGCAGCACCAACGGCGTCAGGATTTCGGGCGTGTTCGCCTTGGTGCTTGTGCTGCCTGATGTCATTGCCGCTCATGAAGCCTCCTCTAGTTTGTGAACCCAACCGTATCTGCATCTTAGCCACTACCTACCTACAGCAGCGCACCACTTACTCAGCGAGGGACTACTTGGCGACCACGGTAACTAGGCCCTTCATGCCGGCCTCAAAATGTCCCGGCTGTAGGCATGCGAAGTCAACTTTTCCCGCCTTACCGAATTCCCACACAATAGTTCCGGTCTTCCCGGGCATCAATGTCACTTGGTTTGGCTCCGCATGCTCCATCTCGGGAAACTTCGTCATCAGCTGGGCATGCTCTTCGAGTTTCCCCGGCGAACCTATCACCATCTCATGCTTAAGCTTGCCGGAGTTTCTGACGGCGAAGCGAATAATTTCCCCTTCCTTTACCGATATCGAGCCGGGGGTAAAACGCATGGTATCGTTCATATCGACAATTACCGTACGCATTACTTTGGTGGGGTCGCCCGCTTTGCCAATCAGCGCATTTTCTCCCTCATGGTCACCGTGCTGATGTTCCTTTCCGTCTTGCGTGGCAGCTGTCGCCAGCGACTGTACGGCCGCCACTAAAAATGCTGCCAATACGGCTGTCTTAAAATTCTTCATCTGGAACTCCCTGTAACTTAAATTTTCTACACTGCGGTCGGTGGTTGTTGTGAGGTGAGAATCGCCGCCGCAAGAACGGCACCAATCAAGAGAAAGCTCTCAACCTGAAGCGCCGCACGAACCAGCCTCACGCCGCTCTGTGACCGACTTGCGGCAGGCAAACCGATGAATTTGTTGTACCCGCCCAGCGCGATAGCAACTAACACCAGGGCTATTTTTACCAGCAAGGTCGCGCCATAGAAGGTATGAAATAGATGGTCCGAATTGCCTACCCTATGCCATGCGCTGAAGATGCCAGTGACCACAATTCCAATCACCGCCAGCATCGCTGTTTGCGACATCAGGCCTAGGTAACGGTCTGCGGCACCTATTTCACGGCCGGCTATTCGCATCTCATGGAGCGCGAACCAGGCTGAAACCAGAACCGCGCCAGTCCAGAGTCCAATGGCAGAAAAATGTATGGCCTCTGCCGCGAGGGCTAGTGTCCAAAAACCTTCTTCGCCGGCATGTCCCATAGATGCGCGCGTCACCACGAATGTGGTTAACGTCATTGCCACCACAGTGTCGCCCACGCGACTAGCACTACCAATCGACCGAACGCTAAACACGACAATCATTGCCAAGGTCGCGATGGAGCCCGCGTGGCCATAGGCAGTGCTCGATACCATCATCCAGAACATTGGGCAGGCTTCTCGTAAGCCAACACCGCCCATCACCGCCGTTGCGGCCAGCAGCGCTACCGCGCTACTAACCGCACCTAGTCCCGAAGCTAATAAGTCGACCTTGCGCAATGCCGGCTCAAACTCGTCACGGCTGGTGCCATTAGACTGTATCCAATAGCGCGCGAACCATGAGCCAACAAGCCAAGCAAAGGCAACGTTAAGAAAAAATGCCGAACCTATTTGTAGCAACGAGACTGCATCCATTTATTTCACCGTAAATTTAAAATCACCCTTGCGGCGGTGACCATCATGGCCGGCGACGGCCCATGTGACGGTGTAGGAGCCAGCCGAAAGCACTGGAGCTGTCAACCGCAAGACTGCCGGGTTAGCAGCATCAACTTTCGCCTTTTCTGCGGCGACTTCCTTGCCCTGACTATCCGCCAAGGTTACGGTGCTGAAGGCCTCTTCAATCTTCTCGTTAAAGGTCAGCGCTATTTCCTTCGGCGCCGCAGCCAGCGTCGCACCGGCTTCTGGGGTCGAACTCTTCAGCGTTGCGTGTGCCGAAGCAAACGGGCTGGCCAACGTTGCGGCCGCCATGACGGTAGCGAGAATCACGGTGTGCAGTGCTTTCATTTTTCAGTTCTCCTTGTTGAAATTACTTTGCTGCTTCGATTGCGGTGACCGTGAGCGCACCGCCAACTTTGTCCGCGACGAAGCGGACTTTATCTCCCGACTTTACCTTATCAAGCATTGCTGGGTCTTGGACTTTGAACACCATCGTCATCCCGGGCATACCCAGATTTTTCAATTCACCGTGCTTGATGGTGAGTTTGCCGGCATCCTTATCGACCTTCTTGATTTCGCCGTCACTCATTGCCGCTTGATTGGTAGAGGAAGAAGCCTGCTGTGCGTAGGCCACAGTGCCTACAGACGCGAGCGAGCAACCGATGGAGACGGCGAGGATGATTTTATGCAGTTGTTTCATGATGCTTCCTTTCAGATGAAATAGAAAAATTAGTGCTCGCCATGTCCCGACGGCTTTCGGACCGTCATCTCGACATTTGGCTTATTCATTGCCGGCATCGATTGGCCACCAGCGTTGGTGCTGCGCTCAGGCTCGGGCAGTGCGCCGGTCCATTCGTACGCTACAGTCCCCGCTGGATGCTTGTACCAGCCAGGGTCCGAGTAGTCGCCGCGCTTTTGGTCCTTGCGGACCTTTAATACGGTAAACATGCCCCCCATCTCAACGCCGCCAAACGGGCCTTCCCCCATCATCATGGGCAACGTATTTTCAGGAATCGGCATTTCCATACCACCCATCGAACCGCCTTTGTCCCCCATGACCATATAGTCGGGCACAATCTTATTAATCTTCTCGGCCACCCCTCGGTGGTCCACACCTATCATCGTTGGAACGTCGTGCCCCATCGCATTCATGGTATGGTGGGATTTGTGACAGTGGAAAGCCCAATCGCCCAAATCAGTCGCGACGAATTCGATGGCCCGCATCTGGCCCACCGCGATGTCTGTAGTGACTTCAGGCCAGCGAGATGCGGGTGGTGTCCATCCGCCGTCGGTGCCGGTGACGACGAACTCGTGCCCATGCAAGTGGATTGGGTGATTTGTCATCGTCAGGTTGCCAACACGGATGCGCACCTTATCGCCTTGCCGTACGGGCATGGAATCGATGCCGGGGAAGACCCGACTGTTGAAGGTCCACAAATTAAAATCCAGCATCGTGTTGATTTTTGGCGTGTAGCTTCCAGGCTCCACGTCATACGCATTCAGAAGAAAAACGAAGTCGCGGTCTACCGCATGCAACGACGGGTCTTTAGGGTGGGTAACCCAAAAACCCATCATCCCCATTGCCATCTGTGCCATCTCGTCAGCGTGCGGGTGATACATGAACGTGCCTGGACGCTTTGCGACGAATTCGTAAACGAAGGTTTTTCCAGGCGCGATGCCGGGCTGGGTGAGACCCGTGACCCCGTCCATGCCGTTCGGTAGCCGCTGACCATGCCAATGCACGCTCGTGTGCTCAGGAAGTTTATTGGTCACGAATATGCGGACGCGGTCCCCCTCAACGACCTCAATGGTGGGCCCAGGAGACTGGCCGTTATAGCCCCAGAGATTAGCCTTCATGCCCGGAGCAAGCTCGCGTACTACCGGTTCGGCGACCAGATGAAACTCTTTAACCCCGCTGTTCATCCGCCATGGAAGCGACCAGCCGTTTAATGTCACAACCGGATTGAATGGACGGCCATTCGGCGGTGGCGGTGGAACTTGCGTATTCGCGTTGTTCATTAACATCGCTTCAGGCAGCGTTGCCGCGCCTGCCTTGCTCACCGCTGCGGCGCTGACTGCAACTGCGCCCGCACCTTTGAAAAAGTCTCTACGTGAAATCATGGCATGGTCCTTGTGTCGGTATTGCTCCCGCCGTTCATGGCGGCTTGCAGCTTGGTTTCAGCTATCCAAAAATCGCGCTGCGTTTCGATAGCGGTGTTCACACTCATGAGCTGCTCACGCGAATCGGCCAAGAGTTCAAATACGCTGGCCAGCATGCCGTTGTAGCGGAGGAGTACTTCGTCGGAAATTTTCTTACGAAGCGGGACGACGTCGTCACGATAATGGCGCGCGATGTCGTAGGTGGTGCGGTAAGACGAGTAGGCTTCCCGAACCTCCGAACGAGCACGCACTGCGGTGTCGGTTGTCCGGTGCACTGACTGCATGTACAACGCCTCTGCGCGGGCCACCTTGGCGCCGCCCCAGTCGAAGACGGGGAGCTCCAGAGAAACCTGGTATCCGTTCTCCCGCGGCAGACCAGTGGTGCTCTTGTTTGCATAGCCAGCGTCGAAGACATTGATAAACGCCGTCGTCTTAGTCAATCCGAGCGCCGATGCAGTCGCCTCGGTGTCTCGACGAGCCGCCAGAACGTCCAGACGCTGCGACATCGCCTGAGCTTCAGCATTGTTCATCTGTTGCGGCTGAGACGGCAAGTCCGGCAGCCTGTCGGGAAGGGTAAATTCTTGTTGCGCCCCCCAAAGCCCCAGCAAGCGAATAAGCTGTTCGCGGCTTGCGATCGCCTCGTGCCTGGTCCGGGCTAGTTGAGTCATCGCATCCTGATAAAAGGCACGCTCACGAGCCTGGTCAAGCTTGCTCCAGTTACCCACCTTGGCCATGCTTTCAGCCAGTTCCGACGATGCCTCAGCTGCACCACGTACCTGTTCCGCGAACGCCGCAGATTGGGCTGCGGCGACTGCGGTGAAATAGGCACGACGCGTGTCGGCAGCCAACTGCACGGCCTGCGCGGCAGCTTGCAGCTTGGCTTGCTCAAAACGCCCATGCTCAATGCGCGTACGGGCCGGAAGAGTCAACAGGCCTGCGATGTCGAACATGACACTACGGTCGATTTCTGCGTCGCCTCCGCCACTTACGCGGCCAAAACTAAAGCTCGGATTACGCATACGGCTAGCCTGGACAAAGTCGGCTTCCGCCACACCCAGCTCAGCGAAGGAAACCTTCAAAGCAGCATTATTGAGCAATGCAATTTGAACCGATGACTCGGCTGTCAGAGGCTTAGCCAGCAATGCCTGAATTTCGGCATCACTATTGCTACTATCTTTTTTGAAGTGTGCCGCTTGGCCAATTCGACTTTGCGTGAGGGAGGATACGTCATTTAAGCCGCCATCGGACGACAGGCTCGCACATCCTGCGAGGAGGATGGCCGACAGTCCGACAGCAGTGCGACCAAGCATTGGCGTATAAAGTCGTCGCATATTATTGCCCTTTCTTATTCATGCTGTGTCCTTTATGCGGGTCAGCAACAGGGGGCACAGCTGGCTTAGCCGAGTCTGCTGGCGCGGGCGCAATCTGCATTGAAGAATCCTCATGCGAGCCATGCGCAGACTGACCTGCGACCTCTTGGTTAGCCGCAATCCAGACCTTGTCTGGTGTGATTTGTGGCTCTACGGCCGGTTTGTAGTCAGCGTAGGCGGATTGATACTTCGGTGGTGGCACCGCAGCACTGGCATCCGACACAGCCGTCGAAATTCGAACGGGTTCTGCGTGAATGACCAACGGCGCTGCGCCAACCACTGCTAGAAGCAGTAGATGTAGGCGTTTCATGATTGTCCTCAAAAATGTACCGGCACCTGGGCGCATCGACCCGAGGTATTGCGGACGTTAGTCCGCGATTTTAGTTAAATTTTTAGGAGTAACGACGAGGCGGACGCTCGAGGGTGGCGGGGATGTACGCTGTCATCGCAGGCTCAACTGCGGCACTAACGAAGGTAGAAAAAGTCGCCCGCAAAATTTCAGACGGGAAGGCTGGCGGCACAGCAGCACCTACGCAGCAGCTCGCGCAATGACTGCATTTTCCGTGAAGGCTTCCTCCGTGGTCCGAGTCGCCCCCGTCGCAATGCTCATGATGCGACTCGGCATGCGACTCGCCGCCACTCACGTCAGCGTGATGGGAAGTTGAGCTGATGTGTCCGGCTCCGATATCGCACGACATGAAAGCAACGGCTCCCCCTTGCAACGGGAGGGTTGCTATCAAAAGCCAGAGCAGGTAACGGACAAATATGCGCATAAGATTAGAAATGGTACCTCAGACATCCGACAAATGCCACGTTTGCTTACACTACACCTTCCCACTGGAGGAAGGTCAAGCGAATTTGACCTGACAGCAAAGCTGTTACATCAGCTTGCAACAACCCATACATACTGATTTAATTGCAGGGTTTCAACATTTCATAATTATTTCTGGAGACCATATGCGCAATCTTATTTCGCTGCTCGTTTTTTCCGCCATCAGTGCTCCTCTCTTCGCCGCGACTCCAACGGAGACAGTGGCGGAATTCCACGAGGCACTCAGCGCCGGAAAACCCGAGCAAGTCAGCGCGCTACTCAGCCCGGAGGTTCAAATCTTCGAATCCGGCTATGTCGAGCGCTCCCGTGAAGAATATACCGGCCACCATCTCAAGGGAGATATCGAGTTCGCAAAAACGACGAACAATAAAGTGCTCAAACACAGCGAACGCGTCGAAGGCAATTTGGCGGTCGTGATGCAAGAGACGGAAACGACCGGAAAATACAAAGGTAATAGTGTCCATCACTTCGGCACGGAGACCGCCGTCCTTGAAAGACGAGGCGATAAATGGGTTATTGTTCACATCCATTGGTCATCGCGCAAATCGAAGTAAATCCATCGGTCGGCGTGTGTTACCGATCTCCGTCTTAGTTGCGGTAGAGAGGGTTTGGTGCCACGTACACCCGCACGCCATGTACATTCACATCTGCGGGTGCAATGTCGGCGAGGTTGAAACTTCCGCTCGGACGGAGGGTATCGAACTGCCAGGTGAACGACTTGCCGCCCACCTCGAAAGTGACGACATCGCCCTGGTCCACGTTAACGCTCTGGATCCCTGTAGTGATAGCCACGGTACGCGTTGCGGCGGCGGCCTGAGCGGCGCTGCCGAGCGCTGCGTTCGAGTGGGCCTGATCTTGGTGTGCCAACGCGGCCAGTGGGGCCAGGGCGACTACGACGAGAACGGCTGCGATTTTGCTTTTGATGGATTGCATGATTAAGTCCTTCTCTTGGGTTAAAGGTGCTGCATTTGTGAAGCCGATGAAGCTATTCTAAGGATGCAACCCGCACACCCGAATGACCCGAGCATTACATTTACATTACAGCCGGCATAGTGAAATACTGGTTGACCGCCGTCGCTAATTTCATCTCGCGCGGTACCGCATGCTAATTGCGCGTACCTCTTTCACTTTAGATTTATCGGAGTCCCTTTGAATTTCGACGTTTCAGCACCTACGCTTAAGGAGCAGCAGCTTCTTATCGAACAATGGAAAGCCGACCCAGCAGCCACCTATCGCAGCTGGTTCCTTTGGGAAGAGCGTCTGAAGAATTTTCGCTCTATACGACGGGGCCTCCATGCCGTCGTAAAGGAGATTCGCGACGACACCTTCGGCAGTGCTTATCGAGGCTCGTCTTTGGAGACAGTGGTTCACTCCATCGCAGAGCAGCGCCAAATCTTCAAGGGTGCGGACCATGCGTTCCTTTGGAAGCCTAAACTTCGCATTCCCGACATCTACGAGGACCGCAGCAATCAGATGGCGTTTGCCCAATTTCTCGATACCTGCCTTTGCTGCAATACCGATGCGGAGGTCGTGGAGGCAGTTCGCAAGCTTGATTCACATCAAATAAAGGGTTTAGGTCCGGCCTGCGCTAATCTGCTTTATTTTTTGCACCCTACAGTTGTTCCACCAAACAATACCGCTATCGTCAAGGGCTTTAACGCCTTCTTCGGGGCCAACGTGAAACTCGGCCGATGGAACGAATATCTGGCAATGCGAGAGCGCGTCATCGGTTTCAATACGACACACCGCAAATGGCTGTCCAACGACTTGGGCGCGGTCGCCGGTTTCCTGTTCGATATCGGCTCGGGCCGTTACTCGCTCGGCGCCCCCAGCGCGATCGCGTTCGACTGGGAAGCGGACCTCGCGAGAGTGCACGAGGAAACCGCAGCCGCGCACAAGGCGCGCCTGGCGGCGAGCGAAAACGATCATACTCACACGCAGGTGCAGGGCTGGCTCCGGGATCTGGGATTGGCCCTGGGCTTCAAGGTCTGGATTGCCAACAACGACAAGGGCCGCGCCTATGGCGACGGACGTCTGGGCGATGGATGCGTGACCGAACTGCCGGCGCCTGTCCGCGCCAGCGGCGCCCTCGACATGGTGGCGCTCATCGACGTGCTCTGGCTCGATGCGGCGTCCGGCAATATCAGCATGGCGTTCGAAGTCGAACACAGCACGAGCATCTACTCCGGTATCGTCCGGATGCTCGACCTGGCATTGGGCGTGCCTGAACATGAAGGCGCAACCTTCTTTCTGGTGGCGCCCGACTCCCGCGAAGCCGATGTGCGGTCTCAGTTCGCCAGGCCGGCGTTCTCACGCGTAAAAGAACTCAACGTCCGCTATATCGGCTATGGCGAACTGGCCCGGCAACGCGAGGCGATTGCCAGGTTCGGAGATGGTGAGAAGGCGATCCTCGCGATTTCCAAGCCGCTGGCATGCTAGGGACGCCGGGACGGGAACCATAGCGAAAAGCGCGTGAGACCATGCCGCTCGCTGGTCACGCTTGCTGCGCCGCCGTGCAACGCCATGATGGATTTAACGATCGCCAGTCCAAGGCCTGCGGAACTGGATTTCGCCGAGCGAGAAGGATCTGACCGGTAGAAGCGGTCAAACAATCGTGGCAAATGCGCCGGTTCGATGCCGGCTCCCGGGTTGGTCACCGATATGGTCACGCCATCGGCAACTTGGGCTGCGGTCAGCGAGATGACTCCGCCCGAAGGCGTATAGCGCACCGCGTTTGCGACCAGGTTGTTGACGGCCCTGCGCAACAAATGGGCGTCGGCCCATACCTCGCCAACGGCATTGATCTCCAGCGCGATATGCGCGTCGGACATGACACCGTCAAAATACTCCGCGACCATCTCCAGCTCTCTTTTTACGTCGAGCAGTTCGGTGCCGACAGTGATCTGGTCATGGTCGGCCCGCGCCAGAAACAGCATGCTTTCTACCATTCTGGCCAGCCGGCCGAATTCCTCGTAGTTCGACGACAACAGGTTCTGGTACTCCTCACTATCACGCGGTTGGGAGAACACCACCTCGGTCTGCACCATCAAATTATTCAAGGGTGTGCGCAAGTCGTGTGCAAGGTCATCGGCAAATTGGGACAGGTTGCTAAAACTGCTCTGCAAGCGGTCCAGCACTGCATTAAATGAATCAGCCAGCAGGCGTAGCTCGGCCGGCGCCGTTTGCGCGTGCAGTCGTATGGTCAGGTTGTGCGCCGTCACCTGTTGCGCTTGCGCGGCCAGCGCGCGCACCTTCGACAGGCCCCGGTAGACAAGCAAATAGCCCAGCGCGGCCGTCAATACGGTGCCGGCGATCGCGGCCGCCCAGACCTTCAGGCGGTATTCCCCCAGCACGGCGAGTCGCTCATGGGCAGTCCGTGCCAGAGCGACATGCACCACTTCGTCACTGGCGCCAATCCGGCCCGCAGCGTTCAGCACGCGCAGCCTGGCGCCGTTAGCCAATGCTTGTGCGCGTGTATCGGCGGGCGAAGGCGTTGACCCGGCCGCTATCTCGGCGGTGGATCGCGCAAACGAGCGCTCGGTGGTGTTTTGCGTTAGCACCTGTCCGTCCTTGGCCTGGATGACCAGCAGCAAGCCACGGCTGACATCAACCGCATCGAGAAAGCGGTGCGGCTCAAGACGGATCGACCCTGCGCTCGCGGTTTCTTCCAGCAGATGCCTGATCTGCAACATGCGCTCGACCAGATCCGCGTCATCCCTGTCCTGCAGCTGTATGGCCAGTGCTTGGTAAAGATAAAATCCAACCGCCGAGAAAACCATGACCGCCACCACGGCAAACAGTGCGCCGAGCTGGGCGGTGAGGGAATAACTGCGCTTAGTCATCCGCGATCTTCCAGAACGTATCCCATGCTGCGAATCGTATGTATCAGCTTGACATCGTAGGGATCGTCGATTTTGGCGCGCAACCGGCGTACGGCCACGTCGACGACATTGGTGTCACTGTCAAAATTCATGTCCCAGACCTGGGACGCGATTAGCGGCCGGGATAGCACCTGCCCGACCCGCTTGGACATCAGGTGCAGAAGCGCGAACTCTTTTGCCGTCAGATCAATTCGTTGCCCTGAACGGGTGACACGGCGTTTTGGCACGTCGATCTCGAGATCGGCAATCTGGAACACGTCTGGCTCCCTGATGGGGCCTCGCCGCAGCAGCGTGCGTATCCGGATCAGCAATTCCGCGAAAGCAAAAGGCTTCACCAGATAATCATCGGCGCCCAGCTCCAGCCCTTTGATACGCTCATTAAGCGCGTCGCGGGCGGTCAGGAACAGCACCGGTGTTTCCACCGTCTTGCGAAGCTCCGTCACGATTTGCCAGCCATCCATGCCAGGCAGCATCACATCGAGTACGATCAGATCATAATGGGCGGTGGTCGCTGCATGCAGCCCTTCCGGCCCGGTCTTGGCCCAATCCACGACGAAACCGGATTCCGTCAGACCTTTCTGTATGTACTCGCCGGCCTTCTGTTCATCCTCCACCACGAGCAAGCGCATATCACTCCTTTGCAGTAAAAACATCGGGGAATCCCCCCGTTGGGGGAGTGTACCGCAGCAGAGTGACGCCAACGTGGCGGCGGGATTACAACTTTGTCAGAAACCGCCCGTCATTGCATGGCCAGCTTTGCGCGGAAAAAAACCATGTAGGAGGATGGGCTAGAACCGTAAATCGCATCGAGTGTCGAGGGCGCCCAATGTTTGCTCACGAGCGCACCCGCCCCAAACTTCACCTTTCCCGCACTAAACAGGTCCTGTACAAAACCCACGCTCAGCTTTCTGACATTGGGGTTTGAGGTGCAGTGGAACGTAAAACCGGGTTAAGGGGAGCCGAGCCAGAACCCCAGTAAATTTCGCCATCTTGCCGCAGTTTGAACCCGGCAAGTCCCGACGCTAAGCCATGGTATGCAATTGCGGCTAAGCCCTGTGGTTATATAAAACCCAACTGTTATGCGTTTTTCGCTTATGTGCTATTTCTGGCCTTATCCCCGCTGGCCGGCCTACTCACCGCTCGCTGGATGGGGCGAATAGGGAAAACGGAAAAAATCGGGCGCTAGGCAAATCAGACCGGTTTGAGCCGCGTGCGCAACAGACTGCCGGCCGCGTTCTCCTCGAAGCGGCTTGCCTCCTCGATGTAGCCTTGCACCGTCCCATCATGGCGCCAGCCGCCTTGCTTCTTGATGTCGCGGAAGTCGGCGCCGGCGCGGTGCGCGCTGGTGGCCATGCCGCGCCGCAGGCTGTGACTCGACAGGTCTAGCACATAGTCGAGTTTGACCAGTGTCGCGCAATCCTCCAGGATCGTATTCACGCTGCCCACGCCTAGCGCGGCGCTGGCCACCGTCCCCCACTTGCTGATAGACCGAAACACCGGTCCGGCCACGATGTCGGCGGCGTCGAGCCAGGCGCGCAACGCCGTCGCCGGGCAGCAAGGGCCGTCGCTGTACGGGATCGCCTTGATGATCCCTTCGCCCAGTTGGTCAGTCTTCGAGCGCGGCAGCATGATCTCGATGCCCTCGGGTGTCCAGCCAACATGTCCGACCTCGATGGCGACTAGCTCGCTGCGCCGCAATCCGCCGAAAAAACCGATCTGCAAAAGCGCGTTGTCGCGCGTCGCCTTCAACGTGCGGGCGCTGACCAGCTGCGCCACGATGCGTTCCAGGTCCTCGATCGGCAGCGCCTTGGCCCTCTTCTTCGGGCGGCCGTGCGTGCGCGCGATCCCCGTCAGTGTCTTGCGCACGGTCGGCGTCGACGCCGGATCGGGGAAGCCCTGGTGGACGTGCCACTGCGACAGTGCCGTCAGGCGCAACGCCAAGGTGCGGGGATTGAGGGTCGGCGCGTAGGTGAGCAGGTAGCGGATGATCGCCGCCTCGTCGGCCGGCAACACGCCGCCCCACGCTAGGTGGTGGTTCACGGCGGACCGGTAGGCCCGGCGCGTGTTGTCGGCCGTGGCGGCGGCCAGGACGGCGCGGTGCTGGGCCGCGAGCGCGGCGTCCACAGCTGTAACGGCAGAATGCAGCGCCGACGTTGGGTGCGCATCGTGGATTTCGGCGCCGTTGTCGGCGGGTTCGGGGGTGGCCATGGCTGTGTCGCTCGCGGTCGGGCTTGTAACGGGGGTTACGGCAAGATAGCACGCTGCGGCCGGGCATGGCTGGCGATAAGCTCGATTATCGGCACTAAATGTGCATCCTTCATTGATCAGCTTTAACTGTAATTTAAGATACTATTACGTATTACATAGCACGTTATCTTATTTAAGGATCGATCATGGCCAGAGCCGGTGTCCTGTACTCTCATGTCGCGAAGGCGGCCGCCCAGCTGGCAGCCGCGGGCAAGAACCCCACCGTCGACACCGTGCGTGAGGCCATAGGCGGCACCGGCAGCAAAAGCACCATCGCGCCCATGCTCAAGCAATGGAAGGCGCAACATGGGGGCGAGGTCGCAGCTGCCGGCGCCGGCCTGCCGGCCGATCTGCTGGAGGCCGTCCAGGGGGTGTACGAGCGCGTGCAGGAGGGTGCGAAAGCCCAGGTCGAGCAACTGCGCGCCGAGCATCAGCAGGCGGCGCAAGAGGCCGCGCGCGTGTTAGAGGCGCTGTACGCCGAAGGGCGGAAACTTGGCGCCGAGCGCGAAGCGCTTGCGGACGAACTGGCAAACGTGAAGGCAATGCTCGCGCGCGAGCAGGTGGCACGGCAAAAAGACGCCGTGGCAATCGTCGCCCTCGAATCCGAAAAAGACGGGCAGGCCCAACGCTTGGCCGATCGCGCGGCGGAGATCAGATCGCTGGCGGACCAGCTGGCTCAGGCCCGGCGGCAGTTCGAGCACTTCCAGGATGCGAGCGCGACCCAGCGCCAGGAAGACAAGAGCGCGTATGAGGCGCGCATTGCCCGTACCGAGCAGGAGGCGGGCACGCTGCGCACCTACCTCCAGGACAGCCGCGAGGCGCTGGCCGTGCTGCGCAGCGAGAAGGTCCATCTTGAGCATACCTTGGCCGAACAGCTAGATGCAGCCAGAGAGCAGGCCCGGAAGCTGTACGAAGGGACGGAGGCAGTGAATGCCGCGCGCGAAATGGCAAGTAGCAGGCAGTTCGAGATGGAAATGGCCGAGGAGCGCCTGGACCACTCCCAGCAAGCAAATGCGCGGCTGGAGGCGCGCCTGGCTGAGCTGGAGGGCGAGAATGTGCTGTTGAAAGCGAAGGCGATGGTATCTGTACCCAAGGCCCGCGGGCGTAAAACGTAAGGCTACTTACCGATAAAAACAGCAATCTGGATGCAGCGAAATAGCATCAACTATTCCACTCAACAACGCCCTCTCGCATCTGTAGCGCGTCGATGCCTTGGTCGCGGAGCAGCCTGACTGCATCGGACGACATCAAGCAGAACGGACCGCGACAATATGCGATCACGGGCCTGTCCTTTGGCAATTCGGCCAGACGGTTCTTCAACTCGGCCAGTGGCATCGAACGTGCAAACGGCACGTGGCCAACCGCGTATTCCTCTCCCGGACGTACGTCGATCACGATCACTTCCCCGGATTTCGCCTTGTTCAGCAGTTCTTCGCGACTATTGCCGACCCACTCATGGGTGGCAGCAGAGAGCTGGCGCAGAGCGTCCTGCAATTCGAACAGCCGGTCCTCGGCCAGAACCCGGAGTGTCACCCATAGCTGGCCCACCTCTGCGCTGGCCAGCCGGTAAATGATGTACTTCCCCTGGCGTTCAGCCTCGACAAGGCGCGCGGACTTCAATTCTTTCAAGTGCGCGCTGACCAGCTTCGCACTAATGCCCGCTTCCAGCGCCAAGGCCTCAACGGTCTTGGGGGACTGCCCCAGCAATTCAATCAGCTCCAGCCGCTTCGGGCTGGCCGATGCCTTGGCGATACGTGCTACTTGCTCGTACAGGGCGTCCTTGATGGTTCTATTCGTTGTCATAGGAGGAGTGTCAGCATTTCGTAGTCTCAGGTCAAGGCCACCGGCAATTTAGTCTTGCAGGAAAAACAAAGATCCATTATATTCCAATGATCGTTAGATTGTTGGTTCTTTTACTTTAAGAGGCAAATTCCCATGCAGGCACTGTTCATTCTGAACGCCGCGCCATACGGCAGCGAGCTGACCCACAACGGCTTACGGCTGGCCGCAGCACTGGCCAAGCGTGAACACAATACGGTGCGCATCTATCTGATGGGCGACGCGGTTGGCACCGCAAAAAGCGGTCAGAAGGTGACGGAAGGGCAGCCCAATCTGCAAACAATACTGGGGCGGATTAGCGCCACCAACCAAGACAACATCGGCGTATGCGGTGGCTGCATGGATTCACGCGCGCTACAGGACAGTGACCTGATCGAAGGGACATATCGCGGCACGCTTGAGCAACTGGCGGACTGGTCCGAATGGGCGGACAAGGTTTTCGTATTTTAGGAGGCTGCAATGTTTTTCAAGCAAAGAACAAATGACGATGCATCGATCTCGTACTTCTTCGGTTGCGGCGGGCAAGGCAAGGGAATCGCACTCGACGTGCTGGCCGGCGACGAAGCCTGGTATATGGACCAGGCACGCATGCTGGGTGTTGAGATTTCCTATGTGTTTGATTCACATATCCATGCCGACCACCTGTCCGGCGGCCGAACGCTTGCCGAACTTAGCGGCGCGGCTTACTCGCTACACGAAAGCAATATCGGCAAGGCCGCCTTCCCGTTCACCCCGGTGACCGACAAGCAGACCATAGATGCCGGCAATACTCGCATTCAGGTCATACATACGCCGGGTCACACAGAAGATAGCATTTGCCTGCTGGTCTCGGACCGCCGGCGCGCAGAAGCGCCATGGTTCATTCTGACTGGTGACACATTGTTCGTCGGTTCGGTCGGCCGACCGGACCTCGCGGGACGCGAACAAGAAATGGCGGCCCAGCTGTGGGACAGCCTGCAAGGCCGGCTGCTGAACTTGCCGGATGAGCTGGAAGTTTTTCCAGGGCACCAAGCTGGAAGCGCATGCGGCGCGGATATCTCTGGAAAGCCGTCGTCGACGATCGGTTTCGAAAAGCGCTGGAATTCTTTGCTATCCCTGGAGAAGGCGGCATTTATAACGGCCCTCACGACCACGATCCTACCGCGCCCCGCTGAGATGGAAAGGCTTGTCGCCGCCAATCTCGGCCAAGTTGAGGTTGCATGAGCAAGGAACGGGCTATGCCACCGGCGGCACATTCCCCGGCCACCCCCACTGGCCTACAACTTGGACTGCGCGCGAACTGGCGCCAATTTAGCTTGCTTGTTGTCGTCAATGCATTTGTTGGCGCCATGGTCGGGATGGAGCGCAGCATCTTGCCCGCCATTGCCGAACAGGAATTCAAGCTGGTCGCCCACACGGCGATTCTGGCTTTCATTGTTGTCTTCGGTGTTGCCAAGGCCATCACTAATTATTTTGCCGGCCGCTTTTCCGACGCCTACGGACGCAAGGTAGTGCTAGTGATTGGCTGGCTGATCGCCACGCCGGTCCCCTTTTTGCTGATGTGGGCGCCGTCATGGAACTGGATTTTGCTGGCCAACGTTTTTCTGGGCGTGAGCCAAGGGCTGACCTGGTCGACCACGGTAATCATGAAGATCGATCTTGCCGGTCCCAAAAATCGGGGCACGGCGATGGGCATCAATGAATTCGCGGGCTATTTCGCCGTCGGCGCAGCGGCGCTGGCGACCGGCTGGATTGCAACCAATTATGGCTTGCGACCGCAGCCGTTCTACCTTGGCGTGGCGTTTGCAGTGATCGGCTTGCTGCTATCGGTTTTGGTTGTGCGCGAGACGCGCGGCCACGCGCAAATGGAAGCCGCAATGACCGCCACGCGCGGCGCGGCCATCGTGCCGCCGCAGCGCGCGATTTTCTGGCAGACCAGCGTACGTGACCCCAACTTGTCGTCGATTAGTCAGGCCGGACTTGTGAATAATCTCAACGATGGCATGGCATGGGGGTTGTTCCCCTTTGTGTTCGCCGGCGCCGGCATGACCCTCACCCAAATCGGCACGCTTGCCGCGATCTACCCGACCGTATGGGGAGTATGCCAACTCTTCACCGGCGCGCTGTCGGATCGTATTGGTCGTAAGGGATTGATCGTGGCGGGGATGTGGGTTCAGGCAGCCGGCATTGCCATAATCGCCTTCCGGTCCTCGTTCGGATGGTATGCGACAGGCGCGATTCTCCTGGGAATCGGGACTGCCATGGTCTATCCGACGCTACTGGCGGCCATCGGCGACGTAGTCAACCCGGCCTGGCGCGCTTCGACCGTCGGCGTCTACCGTTTCTGGCGCGATCTAGGCTATGCCATCGGGGCCTTGCTGGCGGGCGTTGTGGCCGACCTGTACGGCGTGGTCAGCGCGGTATGGTTAGTCGCAGCAATCACGTTCCTCTCGGGTATGGTCGTTATAGTCCGTATGCGATATTAACGCTTCAGTCGCAGAAAAAAGCCGAACAACGAGCAATAAATGACTTGGCAAGCGGGACACTGAATCGAATGCCACGCCTTTAATTACCTTCTGGAACCCAACGTGCCGGTTTGCTGCTACCGCGCCAAACTCAGGAGAATCTGATTATCAACGGCTGGAGCAATTTCTGGACGAACGATTTGATGACGGGCGTCTCCTTCACAACAGTAATTTCCTCCATGCGAGCGAAGCCGAAATCAGGATCAAACCCGGCCCATTGACATCAAAATTTCATCAAGTTGTCACGCCTGAGTAACAAGCCCTAGCTACGATGGCCTCATATTTGATTTGCGAATCAATATTCCATATTGATTACCTTATTGATCGGAGAGGCCATGATCCAACTTCACAAAGTATCGGTACAGTACGGCAGCTTCACAGCCTTGCATTCGACAACACTGGCGTTCGTACCTGGGCAATTCACGGTATTGCTTGGCGCTTCTGGTGCTGGCAAATCCACCCTGTTGCGCAGCCTGAACTTGCTCGCACGTCCCAGCGCAGGCCACATTACGGTTGATGGCGTGGGAGAGTTGGACCATGCCGGGCGTGTCCATGAACATCGCAAGCGCACAGGCATGATCTTTCAGCAGCACCAATTGATCGCTCGCCAGAGCGTGCTGGCCAACGTACTGCTGGGCCGCATCGGTTACCACCCGGCCTGGCGCACAATGTTTCCGTTGCCGTACGGGGAACGCCGTATTGCGCTCGAATGTCTAGAGCGCGTCGGTCTATTGCACAAGGCGCTCGAACGCGTCGATTGCCTAAGCGGCGGCCAGCAGCAGCGCGTCGGAATCGCCCGGGCGCTCGCGCAACAACCCCGTCTGATGTTGGCGGACGAACCGGTAGCGAGCCTCGACCCGGCTTCGTCGCGTCAGGTGCTGGCCCAACTCAAACGTTTTTGCCACGAGGATGGAATCACCATCGTCGTCAGTCTGCACCAGGTAGATCTGGCCTGCGAATACGCTGACCGCATCATCGGCCTGTCGCATGGACATGTCGTCTTCGATTCCACACCGGATGCCTTGACGCCAGTCCAGGCTGCCGCGCTGTACGAGCAAAAGACAGCGCCGTCCGAAGCACCGGACCATCAAGCTAAGCCCATTGAACCCAAAGCCACTTTCGTACAACTTGCCACTGCAAAGGAACCAGCATGAAAAAACTGTTCGCCGTCATAGGCATCGCCGCCTTGACCCTGTTTGGCAATGTCGCCCTCGCTGCCGATCCGGATCCTGACACCCTTAAGGTCGCACTGCTGCCCGACGAGAATGCCTCCGAACTCATCAAGCGCAACAAGCCGCTCAAGGAGTACCTCGAAAAAGCGCTCGGCAAGAAGATCGAGCTGGTCGTGACCACAGACTATTCGTCGATGATTGAAGCGATGCGATTCGGTCGCCTGGACATGGCGTATTTCGGTCCGCTGTCCTACGTTCTAGCCAAGAGCAAGAGCGACATTGAGCCGTTCGCAGCAATGGTCAAAGGTGGCAAAGCGACGTATCGTTCAGTTTTGATCGCCAATGTCAATTCCGGCGTCAATTCGTACAAGGACATCAAGGGCAAGAAAGTGGCCTTCGGTGATCGCGTTTCCACGTCGAGCCATCTGATCCCGAAGACAGTGCTGGCCGACGCGGGTGCGAGGGTTGACCGCGACTATTCCGCCCACTTCGTCGGCACCCATGACGCGGTCGCCATAAACGTCGCCAACGGCAACGCCGATGTCGGGGGCCTGTCGGAAGACATCTGGGGCTACATGAATGACCGGAAGCTGATCGACGCGTCCAAGGTCAAGGTGCTGGGTTACAGCAAGGGCTACCCGCAATTTCCGTGGACCATGCGCTCCAATCTCAAGCCCGAGCTCAAGCAAAAGATCCGGCAAGCTTTCGTCGACCTGAAGGATCCGGAAGTGCTGAAGAATTTCAAGGCTGAAGGCTTCACTTCCGTGACCGACAAGGATTACGACGTCATTCGCGACATGGGTAAAATCTTGAAGCTAGACTTTTCAAAGATGTGATCGATTGCGCGACAGGGAATCATGATGACGACATCGAATGTGATGAATGGTGCCACCGGTGCCGAATACGACAAGATGCTTGAAGCTGACCGGCGCCAATGGTGGCGGGGCGCCTTGCAGTTGACCGCTGTCCTTGCCATTGCTCTGATTGCCGCAAGCTACGTAGGGCTGCTTGACTATCGCAAGCTGGCTGACGGCTTGCCGGCGATTGCGACGCTCATGGGTGAAACAATGCCGCCGAACTTCACTGAATGGCGAAACTGGATCAAGCCATTGGTGGACACACTGGCCATGAGCATTGCCGGGACTGCGCTAGCCGTCGCGTTTTCGCTGCCCTTGGCGATCCTGGCCGCACGCAATACCAGCCCTCACCCATTGGTGTACCAAGCGGCCCGCATCGTACTCAATGCATTGCGTTCGGTGCCGGAACTGATCATGGGCATTCTATTCGTTGCCGCCGTCGGTTTCGGCGCCTTGCCTGGGGTGCTGGCACTCGGCTTGCACTCGATCGGCATGGTCGGCAAGTTCTTCGCCGAAGCGATTGAACATGCCGACGAAGGGCCGATTGAAGCCGCGCGCGCGGCCGGCGGTAGCCGACTGCAAGTCATTCTGCACGGCGTGCTTCCACAGGTGTTGCCGCAGATGGCTGATACCGCGATCTACCGGTGGGAGTATAACTTCCGTGCTTCGACCGTGATGGGTATGGTGGGCGCTGGCGGAATTGGCTTCGAGCTGATGGGCTCGCTGCGCATCATGCTATACCAGGAAGTGTCGGCAATCCTGCTGGTGATTCTCGCGATGGTGACATTGGTTGATGCACTCAGCTCGCGCTTGCGTCACAAATTCAAATAAGGAAGGACCTGCAACAATCATGAAACCACAAGTAGTCGTCACCCACTGGGTACATCCGGAAATCCTCGAATTACTGGAAAGCGTTGCGGAAGTCATTCCCAACAATACGCGCGACACCTTGTCGCGCGAGGAAGTGCTGAGCCGAGCAAAAAACGCCGCCGCCATCATGGTGTTCATGCCAGATAGCATCGATGAGGATTTTTTGAATGCTTGCCCGAAGCTAAGGATGGTTGGGGCAGCCCTGAAGGGTTACGACAACTTCGATGTGGAAGCCTGCACGAGGCGCGGCATCTGGTTTTCCATCGTGCCGGATCTGTTGACGATTCCAACGGCTGAATTGACCATCGGATTGCTGCTGGGTCTAACGCGCCACATGCTTGAAGGCGATCGCCGCATTCGCACTGGGCAATTTCAAGGCTGGCGCCCGGAATTGTACGGCGCAGGATTGACTGGCCAAACGCTTGGCATTATTGGAATGGGCGCGGTCGGAACAGCAATCGCCAAGCGCTTGGCTGGTTTTGATATGCGACTGGTGTATTGCGACAGCGTTGCGCTCGATTCTGCACGGGAGCAAGCCTGGGGATTGGAGCGAGTCAGTCTGGATGCGCTTCTGCAGGAAAGCGATTTCGTGGTTCCCATGCTGCCGATGACGCCGGAGACCTTTCATTTGATCAATGACGATTCGATCGCCAGGATGAAACGCGGCGCTTACCTGATCAATGCATGCCGCGGCTCCGTGGTCGATGAACAAGCCGTGAGTACCGCATTAAAAGCCGGCCATTTATCAGGCTACGCCGCCGATGTATATGAAATGGAAGAATGGCGCCGCGCCGACCGGCCAGCAGGCATCCCGCAATCGCTGCTCGTTAATCAAGCGCAGACTTTATTTACACCCCATTTAGGCTCGGCGGTAAAGGAAGTACGCCTGGAGATCGAGCGACAAGCGGCGCTGAATATTGTTCAGGCACTCTCCGGGCAGAGACCTGTTGGCGCCATCAACAATCCGGTTGAGCCTACTTTGGTGACTGCAGGATGCTAGACCTGGGATGTGTCGCGACGTTTCTTGCGGTTGCATCGTGTAGTGGATTTCGGGAAGCCGCTAAGAAAACCGGGCTTTCCCAACCGGCTGTAACGCAACATATCAAGCGCTTGGAACAGTCGCTGAACGCCAGCCTGATTGAGCGAAAGAATGACGGTTGCATTCTGACCTTACAAGGAAGGGAGTTTCTGCCTTTTGCAGAACATTTGATTCAACTTAGCGAGCGTGCCCAGGCCTTGTTCCGCAAGAACGCCATTGTGATCGGCGCAAGTTCCAATGCCGGAATCTATCTGCTTCAACCGCATTTAAAGATGTATCAGGAATCAAGCTCTCGCGAGATGAAAATCGTAATCGGCAAGAACCCTGACATCGCCGACAAGCTGGAGCGTCTTGAAATAGACGTGGCGGTCATGGAGTGGTGGGACAACCGCCCTGGCTATGTCGCGCAATTTTGGCGCCATGAGGAGCTGGTATTAATCGTGCCGAACGATCACCGCTGGGCCGACAGGCAGAGTATTCCACGCGAATGGTTGATCGGCGAACGACTGTTGGGCGGGGAATCAGGCACCGGTACCAACAGAGTTCTGCAACAGTATTTTGGCAACAATGCTCAGTCCATTGGCGTGTCGATTCAATTAGGTAGCACCGAAGCGGTTAAGCGTGCCGTACAAGCAGGGCTAGGCATTTCTCTGGTCATGGCGTCGGCTGTGGAACTGGAAAGTCGCGAGGGCAGATTGAAAGCAATCGCGCTCGAAAATGATCCGCCGAAGAAAGAAATTTTCATTATTCGAAGGCAGACCGAGCCACATCACGTCCCGCCCGCTGCGGAATTCGCCAGTTTTCTGCTTAAACAGGAATGCCAAATCTGACAGCAAGCTCCAGTCAAAACGACACCGTCAGTTTGACCCACTTCCAGGAGGGCGAAAGCGACGGCGCACAAGGGCCAAAAAATAATCTGCCATTCCACTGAATTGAATGCCACGCCGCTCACTACTTTCTGAAACCGAACGCGCCAGTTTACTGATTCTGCCTCGAAGTCAGGATGACCTGATTCAGCAATACAGTTTTACGGACGCCGACTTGGCGTTGATCCGGCAACGCCGTGGTGCTGCCAACCGCCTCGGCTTCGCGGTGCAGATGTGTTTGCTGCGCTACCCTGGCTATGCGCTGGCAAGCGACACCGCGCTGCCCGACCCGGTGCTCCACTGGATCGCCAAGCAGGTGCGCAGCGACGCCGAGGCCTGGCCTGAATACGCAGAGCGGGAAAAGACGCGCAATGAACACCTGCACGAGCTGCGCGCCTACCTGGGCCTGTCGGTGTTCGGGCTGCCGGACTACCGCAAGCTAGTGCACAGCCTGGCCGACCTCGCGGTGCAGACGGACAAGGCAATGGTGCTCGGCGCTCACTCCCTTGAAACGCTGCGCCAAAAGCGGATTATCCTACCTGCGTTGACCGTCATCGAGCGGGCCTGTGCCGAGGCCGTGACGCGGGCCAACCGGCGTATCTATCGCGCGTTGCTCGACCCCCTGGAGCGGCACCACAAGCGCTCCCTGGACAACCTGCTCAACGTCGCGCCCGACATGAGCATTACTTGGCTGGTATGGTTGCGCCAGTCGCCGCTCAAGCCGAATTCCCGCTACATGCGCGAACATATCGAACGGCTCAAGGTATTTCAGTCGCTGGCACTACCTGAGGGGCTTGGCCGCGAGATCCACCAGAATCGGCTACTGAAAATGGCGCGCGAGGGTGCGCAGATGACGCCGCGTGACCTGGCGAAATTCGAGGATGAGCGCCGCTATGCGACATTGGCTGCACTGGCTATCGAGGGCATGGCCACCGTGACGGACGAACTGGTCGACCTCCACGACCGAATTATGATCAGGCTGTTCAGCGCGGCCAAGAACAAGCATCAGCAGGACTTCCAGAAGCAGGGCAAGGCCATCAACGACAAGGTTCGCCTGTACAGTCGAATCGGCCGCGCGCTTGTCGAGGCAAAGGAATCCGGGATGGACCCGTATGCCGCGATCGAGGCCGTGCTGCCGTGGACCGACTTCACCCAAAGCGTGACCGAGGCCGCGGAGCTGGCCCAGCCCGAGACCTTTGACCACCTGCATTTGGTGGGAGAGCAGTACAGCACCCTGAGGCGTTATACGCCCGAGTTTCTGGACGTGATCAGGCTGAAAGCCGCGCCGGCCGCGCAAGCGGTGCTCGATGCGATCGACGTCCTTCGCGAGATGAACATGACCGGGGCGAGCAAGGTACCGGACGACGCGCCAATCGCGTTCGTGAAGGCACGCTGGAAACCGCTTGTCATCACCGACGACGGGCTTGACCGTCGCTTCTACGAGATTTGCGTCTTGTCGGAACTGAAGAATTCGCTTCGATCAGGCGACATCTGGGTGCAGGGCTCGCGCCAGTTCCGCGACTTTGAGGAATACCTGCTGCCTACGGAAAGATTCGGAGCCATGAAATCGGCTCGCGAGTTGCCGATCGCCGTCAACCAGGACTGCGACCAGTACTTACAAGACCGCTTGCTGCTGCTCGAACAGCAGTTGGCCACCGTCAACCGGCTTGCACTGACGAACGAACTGCCCGATGCGATTATTACTGAGACTGGACTGAGGATCAGCCCGCAGGATGCCGTGGTGCCGGACGAGGCCGAGGGTTGGCCGGGATTCCTTAAAAATTCGCAGGATCTTCCTTAACTCTTTGATTTAAATAGACTATTGCCTTTGAGGTTAGGTCATCACTACGGTACTTTCAATCTTTCGTCGGAGGTTCTCCGCTCTGCTCGTGTTGAGCGGCGTCCTTGCGCGCCATCAGGCCTACGCGAGGGTCGCCGGGATTCGTGCAAAAAACCTCAATTTTGATCCCAAGCCCTTGAATACGCGAGCTCTTCGCGCTGAACTGCACGCCAGCTGAGCAGTCAAAGGAGATTTCAAGGCTCTGCCCTCGCTGCTGGGGCCGTCGCTATTTTGTCGAGGTAGGCGCGCATCTGCTCCCCGAATTGTTCCTGCGCTTGCACTTTCGCGTTGGCCTGAGCGAGCAACAGCTCCAACTCCCGGATCGATGCCCGTGTCAGCCCAATCTGATTGTTGGCCTGCTTTAACTGTTCGGTCTGAAGCCCCACCTCGGCAGTTCTTTCGGCCAGTCGACGTTCGGTGTCGGCGGCAAGTTCGTGAAGCGATTGCAGCGCTTCTAGCTTCAGTTCCAGCTTACGGCCGTGCGTCTGTTGCTCATACAGGTTCTGTTTCGTGTGCGACAACTCCGCCACCAACTTGACCCCCTCCTGGTTCAGGGGTTTGAGGTGCAGTGGAACGGAAAACCGGGTTAAGGCTGGTTCGTGACCTACTCGTCGCTAGCTGGGTTGCGTAATGGTCGTAACTCGCCCTTTGCCACGGCGTCCGGCACCGAAAACGAATACCGGCCCAACATGTTGATGTGCTCATGCAAGAGCGGCGACAGCCTCGCCACGTCTTCATCTCTCACCTCGAAGCCATCGGCGCGTAGCTGATTCAATGCGGCCTCCATGTAGCTCGTGTTCCACAGAACGATCATATTGAGCACCAGGCCGAGCGCGCCAAGCTGGTCCTCCTGGCCCTCACGGTAGTGCTGACGCAGCTCGCCCCGCTTGCCATGAAAGACAGCGCGGGCGACGCTATGCCGCCCCTCGCCCCGGTTGAGCTGGGTCAGCGTCCCCCGGCGCTTGGCTTCGTCATCGATGTACGTCAGCGTGTGCAAGGTCTTGTCGATGCGGCCAAACTCGGCGATGGCCTGAGCCAGCCTGGTCGGCCGCTCGCCCACCTGGAGCGTACGCATGATGCCGGCAGCCGGCACCCGGCCAAGCTTGAGCGAGCCGGCCAGGCGCAGCATGTCGTCCCAATGCGGCTCGATCTTTTGGAGGCTGATATTGTGTCCCGATACAGAATTGAGCAACCCGTAGTCGGCCTTCGGGTCAATCCGCCAGAAGCGGGTACCACCAACATCGGCCAAGCGTGGACTGAATCGGTATCCAAGCAGGCGGAAAAGCCCGAAAACCACATCGCTGTAGGCGCCCGTGTCGGTCATGATCTGGGTCGGTTGGAGGTCGGTCTGCTGTTCCAGGACGACGGCCAGCAGAACCAGGCTATCGCGCAGCGTGCCTGGCACGGTAATGTCGTTAAGCCCTGAAAACTGGTTCGATATCAGGTTGTACCAGGTGACACCCCGCCCGACGCCGAAGTATTTCGGGTTCGGGCCCGAATGTACCGAGCGCACCGGCACCACGAACCGCATGCCATCGGCCGACGCGACCTCGCCGCCGCCCCACACGCTGGCCAGCGCCGAACGGCTCTGCGTGGCGACCAGCATGGTATTCGCCGCCGTGATCGTGTCGTCGCGCAGGTAGTTCTGGTCCACCCAGGACAACCTGTCGCGCTTGAGCGCCGGCACGTCGCCGCGAATCAACGGCTCCGGTCCCGTGTTGCAGGCCTCGGCCATCAACACGGCGCAGATGCTCACATGCAGATCGGAAGCGCGCGCGGTGCGCTCCGATATGTGGGTGAAGGCATCTGTGAAGTGGGTGCGTGCGGCAATCTCCAGGATGAGTTCCGGCAGGTCGACGCGTGGCAACATGCCCATGACCTTGGCGCGTAGCGCGATCAGCGATGCTGGTTCGTCCATTTTGTCCAAGGGGCTCAGCACCAGTTCTTGTTTATCGCCGACCCTGTTGAAGCGTACGGCCGGGTTGTCGGGCAACCTGGCGGCGACCGCTTGGTAGGTGCGGTCCAGTTCATCGGCCAGCGCTATCAAGGTCGGTCCAGGCACCGCGGACAGCCCAAGCGTGCGGCAAATGATGGGGCGCGTGGATTCCCATTCGGCGCTGTCGAGCAGGCCGGCGCGCGGATCGGCGTAACGCCAGCTCGGAGCCACGAACACATCACGCCGGCGCAGCGCGACACGCAATTCGGACAAAACGCAGAAAGTGTAAGCGTGGAAGTCGATGGCGTCATTCTCGCGCAGTACGTGGCGTTGCCACGGCTTGGTGATGATGTGGCGCGGCGCGTCGTTGCCGGGACGCTTCACCATCATGTTGGCGCGAAGCCAGGCGAAGGCGGCGATGAACGGCTCTCCTGCGGCATTCGCGCCAAATTGAATGTGTTCGGCCAGCGCGGGCAGGAAGCGCCGCACGGTCTTGTACTTGGCATCCAGCTCTTGGTAGTACACGTTGTCGGTCGGCCGAATCAGCTTGTTGACGCCGGCAAGGGCCAGCGTGAGCGCGTCCGGCGAAATCCGCGCGAACAACTGTTTGCGCAGATCGGCATCCGGCACAGTATCGTCCAGTAGCATCTGGCAGGCGCTCGCGAGGGTGGCCGCCGCTTCGTCAAGGTCTTTGAGAGATCGAAGGCGCGATTTCCTGTCGGCCTTCACGGCGTCGCTGAACAGCTCATGCAGGATGACTTCGAGCACTTCCAGGGCGTCGTCTTGGGCCGACGCTTCGAGGCAGTGCACAAACGCTACCAGGGTAGCCAGGCGGCGCAGTACCGGCAGACGCAGGATCGCGCTGGCCTTGGCGGCACCGGCGAATCGGGCAAGAGCGGCGACCCGCGTGGCCGGGATGCGCGTGGCGGCCGGCAGCCGGATGCCAAGCTCACGGACGGCTTGCAATCGCATCAACGCCAGGCTCATTGATCGGGTGCTTGCCACCACCGGCCCGGTGCGCAGGCGGTCAAGTGGGGAATTCCGACTGCCGCCAGAAGAGACCAGGAGGCCTTCCAGGCGCGCTTGCTGGTCGCGGCTGATTCCACTTCCGAGCGAGCGCCATAGGCGCTCCTCGACGCGGCTGCGTAGGCGAGCAACGTACCGTTCGAGTGTCGTGCAGCCAGGCAGAAGCACTTTATGCGTCACGAGCCAAGTTGTGGCACGCTCAAACAGTACGCTCGGCCGGTCGGTACCGGTCCAGCACAAAGCGTAGAGCCACCGCGTAAGACGGAAGGCGATCAGAGGTTCCGTGAATTCGACGTAGCCGTAGGACGTGCGAATTTCTATTGCGTGCTGCCAGCGCTGCTCCCCGGCGCTATAGGCGTTTGCCTTGTCCAGCGCCTCGATGCGCAACTGCTTCGCCAGCGTCCGCAGCACAAGCTGGGGTACGTCGAGGGGATTTTCCAGAAACGTGCCGAGGTAGCGCACCGTGCCGAGCTGAACGGCAAAACCCAGCCGATTGTGGGCGCCACGCTTTTGTGCGATCAACGCGTGGTCTGTGTCGTCCAGGTGGAAGTAGCGGGCGAGATCATGAGGGGCCGGTGAACCAGCGTAGCGGCCGTAGTTTTCGCGCTGGTCGTTAGAGAGAAAACTGACTGGCATAGGTCCGTTCTACGGCCGTCCGGGCCAATATTGAATTGCTAAATCTTTACGACTTGTGCGGACATTAAGGTCAGCGTGACATGAATATTCGGCGCGATGCCAATAGTTCATGAAGAACATTTATCAAGCTCGCGAAGAATGCCGCACTTCCCCGATAAACGGGTGTGGCCGCATTGAGAGCGAAGTTCAGCAAGTTGAACCTGCAGCGCCTTTAATTCCTCGATGCGAGTGGTGACATCGGCAATGTGCCTGTCGAGCAAATCGTTTACGCCGTCACACTCCTCGCCAGGTGCGTCCCTGAACGCCAACAAGCGCCGGATCTCGTCCAGCGTCATGTCAAGCGACCTGCAGTGCCGAACAAATTGCAAGCGCCTCACATGTTCCTCGCCGTACAGCCGGTAATTACTGGCCGAGCGTGACGGCAGAGGGAGCAGTCCCTCTTGTTCGTAGAAGCGGATGGTTTCCGACGAGGATCCTGTGGCAGCCGCCAGTTCACTTATTTTCAATTGGCTTTTCATTTTGAATTGCATGCTTAGCGGGCATCGACCTGCGCACGCTTGACATTGTAGTAGCTAGAGGGTTTGTAATGCGAAGTATATCGCCAATTGGCAAGATGAAGGATTCGACATGAAAACATGTGACGACAAGACTTGCGGCAGTGCCGCGATGCCGCCCCCGGAACCAGTCAAAGCGGTGGCGGGTATCGACCAGGACGTGTATCTGATCCAGAATATGGATTGCCCGACCGAGGAAGCATTAATTCGGTCCAAGCTGTCGGGTGTACCCGGCGTAGCCGAGCTTTCTTTTAACTTAATGCAGCGGCGGTTGACGGTTACGCATCGCTCAGCGCGGGACGCCGTCGAGCAAGGGCTTAGCGCGATCGGGATGAAAGCGGTGCGTGAGTCCGCCCCGGAAGCAAACTCAAGCCAAGAAGAGGCGGAGCCGCTGAGTACCCGGCGCCAATGGCTCCAACTGGGCGCCGGGCTGTTGCTCGCCGGCGGAGCCGAAGGCATTGCGTTTGCTACCGGCGCTGAAAAGTCGTGGCCTGTCATCGCCATGGCCGTCGCTGCCATATGCTTATCTGGCATCGGCACCTACCAAAAAGGCTGGATCGCACTGCGCAACCTGAACCTGAATATCAATGCGCTGATGACGATAGCGGTCACTGGTGCCATTCTCATCGGGCAATGGCCGGAAGCAGCGATGGTGATGGCACTGTTTGCCGTAGCCGAGGCGATTGAAGCGCTTTCACTGGACCGAGCCCGCAATGCTATTCGGGGCTTGATGGCCCTCACGCCCGACCAGGCTGTTGTACAGCGAGCCGATGGTCAATGGCAGAGCATTGATGCAACAAGCGTCCAAATTGGCGCGCTCGTTCGTGTGGGCCCGGGGGAACGCATCGCGCTCGACGGAGAGCTTACCGCTGGCCAGTCGGTGGTCAACCAGGCACCGATCACTGGCGAGAGTATGCCCGTATCCAAGTCGATCGGCGATCCGGTGTTCGCGGGGACGATCAATGAGACTGGATCGTTCGAGTACAAGGTCACAGCGCTGCAAACCAATTCCACCCTGTCGCGTATTGTCCGGGCGGTCGAGGATGCTCAAGGCTCGCGCGCGCCAACACAGCGTTTTGTCGATAAGTTCGCCAAGGTGTACACCCCGCTAGTATTTGCTGCGGCCTTGGCAGTCGTACTCGTACCACCGCTGTTTTTCGGCCTTGAATGGTCGCCCTGGCTCTATAAGGGCTTGGTCCTTCTCGTCATTGCTTGTCCGTGCGCGCTGGTGATCTCCACTCCGGTCGCCGTTGTAAGCGGTCTGGCTGCGGCAGCACGATCCGGCATCCTGATCAAGGGTGGTCAGTACCTTGAGGAGGGACACAAGTTGCGTTCCCTTGCGCTGGACAAGACTGGCACCATCACCCAAGGCAAACCCGAGGTAACCGATGTACTCGGGATTGGTGCCCTGCTGGGAAATGAGTTGCGCATCGCGGCCTCCCTTGCGGCCCGCTCGGATCATCCGGTATCGAAGGCGATCAGTGCTCACTGGGCCAGTGTCTCGCGAACCGAACCGTTGTACGAGGTCGAGCAATTCGAGGCGTTGACCGGTCGAGGGACCAAGGGCCGCATCGAGGGAGACTGGTACTACCTGGGAAACCATCGCCTCGTGCAAGAACTGGGAATCTGCACCCCACAGGCTGAAGAGCTGCTTGGCCGAATCGAAGCGGACGGCAAGACCGCCGTCGTCGTCTGCAGCGAAACCGAGCCAAAGACAGTCATCGGCGTGGCTGACACGGTGCGCCAGACGAGCCGCCAAGCCATTGCGGAGCTGCACGGCCTGGGCATCCGAACGATCATGCTGACAGGTGACAACGCGCTCACCGCCAGCGCTATTGCCAAGGACGTCGGCATCGACGAGGCGAAAGGCAACCTTCTCCCCGAGGACAAGCTGGCGATTATTACGTCCGAAGTCGAGCGCTATGGGCAGGTGGGCATGGTCGGCGACGGCATCAATGATGCCCCGGCCCTTGCTAAGGCGAGCATCGGTTTCGCAATGGGCGCGGCGGGCACTGACACGGCAATTGAAACGGCCGACGTTGCCCTCATGGACGACGACCTGCGCAAGATCGCGCAATTTATTCGACTGAGCCGTAAAACGGCCTCGATCCTTAAGCAAAACATTGTCGTTGCGCTGGTCATCAAGGCAGTGTTTTTGATACTGGCGTTTGCTGGCATCGCGACGCTTTGGATGGCTGTGTTCGCTGACATGGGCGCAAGCTTGATCGTGGTATTCAACGGTTTGCGTTTGCTGAAAGGTGGCGCCGAGAAGGCGGCGCCGGTATCGCGTTGACATTAGAGCCACTACGAGGTTATCACGCGTCGCAGTCAACAACGACGTAGAGCGGCTAATGTCTGAGTTTGGCGGCGGAGGGCTGACGCTTGGAAAAAGTGCGCCGCGCCTTATTGGCAACAACATCATTTTATTGGTGTCGATCGGCAGATAGTTGGCGGCCGGGGCGCGCTTTAAACGCGGCGTTGGTTGAATTTTCGAGGCCGTGAACTCTTGGCAGAGTTCTTTAATGTATAATTGTCTACAATGAAACGCGCCCTGCTTATCCTACTCATGGTCTTGTTGCCGCTCCATACGACATGGGCTGCGGTAGCTTCCGTTCGATATTCTGTGGAAGCGCCTGGCAGTTCTTCTGGGGCGGTCGCCCCCGACGCGCAGTTTTCAGCGAACGCTGCTATAACTCCGGTGCCAGAGAAGTTCAGTAAAAGTTGCTGCCCGGGATGCCACACGTTCTGCCATTTTGCAGCTGTGACCCCGTCGTATTCATTCTCTATGCTCTTTCAATTCATCCCTTCCCTCCGTTCGACTGTCGTGCCCGCCACCGAGTACCAGTCGCACATTCCCGAAGGCCCGACCAGGCCAAAATGGGCTTCCGCCAGCTGAGCTGGCGGGGGAGTCTACCTAATCAAGCGGTTATATAGCGCTTGTCTTGACGACGACCTCTCGCCGAATACTTCCTCGTTTTATCGGAGAATTCGATGCATGTCCCTATGCTGCCGCTTGTCGCGGCACTTCTTGCAATTCCATTTGCGCCGTGTATCGGCGCGCCGCAGACGCCGCATCAGGCGCAAGCGGCAGGCGTGATTGAAGAACCCAATGTCAGTTTGACACTGGACGATGCCTATCAAAAGGCGCAACAGCAAAACCCAGATCTGCAGCGATTGCTTGCCCAGACGGCGACCGCGCAGGGCGAGGCAGCCGACGCCAAGGGGCTTCTCTGGAATAACCCCGAGCTGGCGTTGGAGCGTACACGTCGCGTGGTGCCTCAGGCTGGAATTCCGTCCGATACGCAACGCGAGTGGCAGGCGGGGATTACACAAACTTTTGAAATTGCAGGTCAGCAAGGCTACCGACGCAAGGTCACGTCCCTCGAACTGGAAGCGCTTTCGGCGTCTATTTCAGAAGCTCGCCTCAAACTTCGCTTTGACGTGGAACGACAGTTTGTCGAAGTCTTGTCGCTTCAATTCCGTGTTGCAACCGAGCAGTCTTCCTTGGATACCATCGAAAAGACCGCGCAGTCTATCTCCAAAAGAGTAAATGCCGGCGAGGATAGCCGCCTGGACGGTAACCTCGCGCAGGTTGAAGCAATACGTGCGCGCAATCAGATTGGCCTCGTGCAGGAACAACTCCTGCAAGCCCGTGCAGAACTGGCGACGATACTTCAAATTACTCCAGGCACAAGCGTTGAAGCGATTGGGACGCTGGAGACGGCTCCGCCGCTTTACACTCTCGAACAACTCTTGGCGCTGTCAGCAAGCCGTCCCTTGATAAATGCGCTAGACCTTCGGGAACAGGCGGCCAGTGCGCGCCTTTCGCTCGAGCGGGCCGCTCGCTATCCCGATGTGACCGTTGGCGTGGCAACGTCGCGCGAGGGATCATATTCTGCGCGCGAGCGTCTCGTTCGGTTGACGCTTTCGGTGCCACTTCCTCTGTTCAAGCATAACGGGGGCGCGATTGGGCGCGCCAGTACAGAACTTGCGCAGGCTCAGATCGAACGCCAGAGCACCAGACGGGATACTGCAAGTGATATCCGAGCGCTCTGGCAAAAACTGCAAAGCCAGGCGGCACGTGTTAACGCTTTGAGGAGCGAGGCGCTGCCTGCCTTGGAAGAGAACCAGCGCCTTTCAGTGAAAAGCCTGCAAGCAGGTGAGATTGGGCTGACGCAGCTGCTTCTCGTCAACAGGCAAGTTCTCGACGGTAAGCGCGATTTGATCGATGCCGAAACGGAATTGCGCCTTACGCGGATCGCACTGGACCGCGCAGCCGGCTGGTCGCCAGGCGCGCAGCGCTAAAGCCGTTGTTACCTTCCTTCGAAAATCATTTTGGAACCAATTCAATGAACGTTATTCAACGCTACAGCTTCGCGTCGTTGCTGATTTTGTTATTCCTCGCAGGCTGCGGCAAAGCCCAGTCTCCCGCTTCTAGGCACCGCGAGCAACCGGAAAAAAATCGTCCCACAACTGCGGCGCCCGCTGAAAAGAAAGACAGTGCGGGCGCCGAAGAGGGTGAAAAAGGCAAACTGGTACTCTCAGCGGAACTTGCGCGCGCCGCCGGCATCACCACTGCACCTTTGCAGGCGCAGGATGTCAACGAGCAACTCGTGGTGACCGCGTCGATCGGCGCTAACCAGGACCGCTTCGCACACGTGGCGCCAAGAGTAGCCGGTCGTATCGTCAAGGTAACGGCAAGTCTTGGTGATAAGGTTGGTGCCGGCCAAACTTTGGCGGTCATTGACAGTGTTGAAGTAGGAGAGGCGCAGTCGGCTTATGCTCAAGCGCTCAGCGAGCATGAACTCGCGAAAGCATCGGCGCAACGGGCGGAGAAATTGTTTGCCGATCAAATCATCCCCCAGAAAGATTATTTGCGAGCGAAGGGTGACCTTGACAAGTCAACTGCAATACTTCGTGCGGCATCTGAAAAACGTCAGGCCATGGGCATCGCCCGCGGCACTTCAGCAACGACAAGCGCGTCGACATTTGCGGTTTCCGCGCCTTTCGCCGGCACCCTGGTGGACAAGAAGGCAGTGATTGGAGAGCTTGCCGAGCCTGACAAGATGCTGTTTACGGTCGCTGACCTGTCCAGTGTCTGGATTGAAACCAATTTGTACGAGAAAGATATCGCCAAAGTCCGAGTTGGCGCCCCGGCACTTATCACCGTCGCTGCCTATCCTGGGATGACCTTTGCCGGCAAAGTGGCGTATATCAGCAGCGTGATAGACAAGGAATCGCACACAATCAAGGCACGGGTTCAAGTGCCCAACGTGGATGGGAAACTTAAGCTGGACATGTTTGCAAGCGCGTCGATTTCAACGGCCGGGGTGAGCACCAGGCTCCTGCTACCAGAAGAAGCCGTCGTGCTGATTCAGGGACAGCCAACCGCCTTTGTTCTCGAGGACGGCGGTTACGAAGCACGGGCCGTCGAGCTCGGCGAAAAATTGCGTGGAAAGGTAGCCGTCAAGTCCGGGATTGCGGCGGGCGAAAACGTCGTCATGTCCGGCGCCTACGCGCTCAAGGCCAAGATGCTCAAGTCGCAAATCGGCGACGCGGACTAAGGGGCGGATTGTGCTGAATACTATTGTTGATCTATCGCTTCGCTACAAGGTGCTGGTCATTGTGGCATTTGTGATTGTTATTATTTTTGGTGTAAAGACGTGGCGCGATTTGCCTGTCGATGCATTTCCTGACGTCACTCCGGTGCAGGTCAATATTTATACAGAGTCGCCAGGTCTTGCAGCCGAGGATGTGGAGAAACTGCTGACAACACCGGTGGAAACGAGCATGGCGGGGCTGGCCGGGGTGGACGCGATCCGCTCGGTGTCGCTTTTCGGCCTGTCATACGTGAGTGTCAATTTCAAGGACGATGTCGATATTTATTTTGCACGGAGGCTAGTAAGCGAAAAACTGCTTGAGGCCAAACAGAGGATACCCGAAGGCTACGGTGAGCCTACTCTGGGCGCCAACAGCTCGGGCTTGGGCCAGGTCTTCTGGTACACCGTGGAGTCGGCCGACGAGCGCCTGTCGACCATGGACATGCGAACTCTGCAAGACTGGAATATTCGACTTAAATTACGAACCGCGCCGGGCGTTGACGACGTCACGTCATGGGGCGGCGATGAAAAGCAATACCAGGTGCTGATCAATCCCAACCAGTTGATCAAATACGGTATCAGCCTCAAGACGGTGATGGAGACACTGACCGCCAACAATCGCCAGGTGGGAGGGCAGTCTCTTAACATCGGCCGGGAGCAATATTTGGTGCGCGGCTTAGGGCTGGTCGGCAGCACGAAGGATATCGGCAATGTTGTGCTGGCGACGCGCAACGGAGCGCCAGTTTTCCTGCGGGATGTAGCCGAGGTCAGGGAAGGGCCGTCACTGCGCACCGGTGCGGTTACTCGTAATGGCAAAGAAGTGGTGATGGGAACAGCGCTCCAGCGTATTGGTGAAAACGCCAAAGTGGTAGTCGAAGGCGTCAAGGAAAAGCTCAAGGTTGTTCAACAGGCCCTACCAAAAGGCGTGACCATCAAAACCATTTACGATCGAACTGAGCTCGTAGACAAGGCAGTGGCTACTGCCGAGCGGGCCCTTGTTGAAGGCTCAGTTCTGGTTGCCATCATCTTGTTCCTGTTCCTGGGCGAGATTCGTTCGGCGCTTGTCGTTATCGTAACGCTCCCTCTCGCCATGCTGATCAGCTTCATGTTGATGAAACAATGGGGTCTTTCGGCCAACCTAATGTCCCTTGCCGGTCTTGCGGTTGGCATTGGAATGATGGTGGACGGCGCCGTTGTACTGGTTGAAAACGGCTATCGTTTGCTGTCGCACCAAAACGGCAAAGTAATTGATCGCACCCATGTCATCCTCGAGGCGGCGCGCGAAGTCATGAATCCGGTAGCGTTCGCGATCTTGATCATTATTGTCGTCTTCCTGCCGCTTTTTTCGCTTACTGGGCTAGAGGGGAAAATGTTCAAGCCGATGGCTCTGGCGATTACGTTCGCCATGGTGGGCTCATTGGTATTGACGCTTACTCTTGTGCCGGTATTGTCGGCACTGATTTTGAAGCCAAAGGAAGAGAAGGACACGTTTCTCGTGCGTCACGCCAAGCGACTCTATCTGCCGTTGCTGGAATGGGCGCTGGAGCGTAAAAAGGCAGTGATTGGCATCGCAGTGATCGCTTTGCTGGCGTCGTTGACGCTCATTCCTTTCCTTGGGAAGGAGTTCATGCCCGCACTGCAGGAGGGGACAATTATGTTCCGCGTCAGCAGTATCCCGTCTACTTCGCTTGACGAATCAATCCGCATTTCGCAAGAGCTTGAGAAAACCTTGAACGCATTTCCGCAGACCGAGTCTGCCATTGCCATGATCGGCCGTGCAGAAAAGGGCGATACCGCCGACGTCAACTATATGGAAATGCTGGTCAATCTGAAACCGCGCGAGTCGTGGCCGGCCAAGATGGAGGTCAAGGACCTGGCGATTGCGATGCGAGAAAAGCTGGAGCAATCGGCGCCATCGTCGGTTATTTCGGCAACTCAGCCAATTCAGATGCGGGTTGAAGAGCTGATCTCGGGCGTACGTGCCACTCTTGCGCTCAAACTGTATGGGGAAGACTTGGCCACGCTCGATAGGGTGTCTGGCCAGCTAAAGAGCGTGCTGGACAAAATTCCAGGGGGCGCGGAACTTTCGCTGGAGGCGAACAAAGGCAAACCGCAGCTGATTATTGACGTTAACCGTGAAGCGGCTGCGCGATACGGTATCAATGCCAATGACATCCTCGACGTCGTCCAGGCGGGAATTGGCGGCAGAGCGGTTTCCACGGTGATTGAGGGAACTAAGCGGTTCGACATCCAGGTCTGGCTTGCACCTGAGTTTCGCAACGGCGTACAGAGCGTTGGAGCGATTCCGATCCGGACTGAAAGCGGCGCACTGGTGCCTTTGTCTGAAGTTGCGAAAATCGAGCTCGATGAAGGGTATTCATTCGTACGCCGTGAGCAGCTGCAGCGGTACGCAGTAATCCAGATGGACGTCAAGGGCCGCGACGTGGACAGCTTTGTAAAAGAAGCTAGTGCAAAAATCGCCAGTCAGGTCAAGCTGCCAGATGGTTACGTGATTGAATGGGGCGGTGCGTTTGAAAACCAGCAGCGCGCGATGACGAAGCTGGCGATCATCGTCCCTTTGACCATTGGGCTGATCTTCATATTGCTCTACACCGCGTTCAATTCGCTGACCTACGCCACGCTCATAATCGCCAACGTGCCTTTCGCTACGATCGGCGGCGTGGTTGGCCTGTTTATCACAGGGCAGTATCTGTCAGTGCCGTCGGCAATTGGCTTTATTGCGGTGTTCGGCGTGGCCATGTTGAACGGGATTGTTCTCGTCACTTTCCTCAACGAGCAGCGCGAACGAGGATTGTCGGTTCGCGAAGCAGTAAGACAGGGCGCGGCGTTGCGTTTGAGGCCGGTATTGATGACGGCTTCGATCGCCATCTTTGGCCTCGTGCCAATGCTGTTGTCGAGCGGCGTAGGTGCTGAGACGCAACGCCCCCTGGCTACAGTGGTCGTCGGCGGCTTGTTTACTTCAACCGCCTTGACGCTGTTGCTCTTGCCGCTACTGTATGAGTGGGTGGAAAACCGCAAGCTTCGCGCAAAAAAGCAGCCAATGCCATGAGATACATTAAACCAGTCGTGTCTGTAGCGCGAAGCCCCATGGCTCCGCAAAGTTCTTTCGTCTTGCCACCCAGGTGGTAATTGATGATTAATGGGAATCTAGATGAATGAAAACGCCGGTGACGATGATTTGAGCGACATGCTGGCCGAGTTACGCGTCTTATTGTTGTGCGCGCAACTGCTGACCGCATTTTTGATGACACTGCCATTTAGCCAGGGATTCAGGCAAATCGTTCAATCGGAGAAGTGGGTGTTCCTCGCGACTTTTCTTTGCGCAGTCATCAGCCTGGTTCTTTTCACGGCACCTGCTGTCCAGCATCGGGTAGTGCGGCCCCTGTCCAATCGGCAGGGATTCAAGCAACTGGCCTCGAAGCAGATTCTGGTGGGGGCTGCGACATTGTCCTGTGCGCTCGTGCTCGGCGTTGAGCTGGTGACCGCGGAAGTGTTTGGTCACCGGCTAGGGACGATTTTGGCTGGACTCACGGCAGTGATGATCGGGTTTTTATGGTGGGTCTGGCCTCGTTCAATGAAAAAACGTTTTTCAGCGCCAGATTCAACTTTTTCGAAGGAGGCAAACTTGTGAAACGGTTTCTGATAATGGTCGGTATGGCCACAGCAGCGATAATGCCGGCCATTGTAGTGAGAATCATGCATTTGCCCATGCAACCGGTGGTTTCAACGGCGGTCTTCGGCATGGCAGTGCTAGCCGCTGGTTTCATGCTGTCATGGGGCGCGGAAGCTGCGGAAAGCCGCATTTCACAAGGGCTGATTCTGGCGATCGTAGCGCTTCTCACCGTCCTGCCCGAATATGCGGTCGACATGTATTACGCGTTTCAAGCCGGACAGCATCCAGAATCGAAATACGTGCACTACGCGGCGGCAAATATGACCGGTGCCAACCGACTTTTGATTGGACTCGCCTGGCCCGTTCTTGGCCTCCTGCACTGGTGGCGCAGCCGGGGAAAAGCCATTTTGCTGGCCGATGTCAATTCGATTGAGGTTGGCTTTCTGCTGCTTGCGAGCGTCTATGCGTTCGTCATTGTCCTTAAGAACAACATTGGATTGGTTGATGCCGTTGTCTTGATTGCACTGTATAGCGCGTATCTTTGGAAAATCAGCAGCTTGCCCAAAGCGGACGAAGCCGAAGAGAGCGGAGATAATCCGGAGCCTGCGGCTGCGCTTAACTCGCTCGGCAAGACCGCTCAATGGATGTGGATGGCAGGTCTGGCGATAGTCGCAGGCGCGGTCATTTTCGTTTCCGCGGAGCCCTTCGCGGAATCGATTGTCGCTTCGGGCCGTCTTTTGGGGATGGATGAATTTTTGTTGATCCAATGGCTGGCGCCGTTTGCAAGTGAGGCGCCTGCAGTAGTCATCGCCGTTTTATTCGTGCTATCAGGTCGTGCGGCGGGTGCTCTGACCACGCTGATAAGCGACAAGATCAATCAGTGGACGCTACTCGTAGGAATGCTACCGTTGGCCATGTCCTTGGGCGCGGCCTCCTTGATGCAGTTGCCGCTCGACGCCCGTCAACACGAGGAATTTTTTCTGACCGCTGCACAGTCGCTTTTTGGTGTGTCGCTATTGATGCGCCTTCGCTTTAGCCTGATCTCGGCCCTGATGCTGGGCGTACTGTTCACGTCGCAAGTTCTCATTGCCTTTTTTTATCAGCACGAACCTACGCGGGCAATCACGTCGCTTACGACAATTGGGTGGCTCTATCTGATCCTTGCACTGGGCAATTTCGCTATGCACGCAGCCAATCTGAAAAAAATCATTGCTAGTGTTTTGCAAACAGCAAAACCAATACCACCATCACTGTCAAGCTTTCAAAAAGGGGGGAAATAAGTTTGTACACACTGGGCGCTTGGCGCTGTCAAGCGTCGCTCTACGTACACAAAAACAATCTCTGCTCACCCTGAACAACGCTAAAAGTGCAGATCGGGCGGTGCAGTTTCTCGTACGAATTTTACTTTGGAGGGGAAATGAAACAGATAAAGGCATTCATGCATCCGAATCGTATTTCATCAGTGGTGCAAGCGTTGCGCGATTCAGGGCTATGTGACATCAGCGCCGGATCGGGGTGCCACAACCTGACGGTGACGACCGTTCAGCGGCTCTTCACCAGTACCGACCCTGCACAACAGCATTACTCCGTTGCGCTCGCGGAACCGGTTGTCGATGAGGTAAGACTAGAACTCGTTTGCGATGCCCAGTTGGCGGATCAACTTAGTGCGATGATCGTGCACGCCGTCCAGGCCGGGCCAGGCTGGGTCTTTGTTAGCGATCTTGAAAGTGCGACGCGGCTGACATGATTTTAATAGTGCAACCTAGAGAAGGACGACCATGAATTTTAAAAAAAAGTCAGTTTGTATGGGAGCACTTGTCACGCTGCTCCTCACGGGATGCGCGGCGGACCCGAGGCTTGGCCCCGGTGGAAAGTCCGGGTACGTCACCGAATTCTATTCGCCTGACCAATTACGCAAAACTCGGCCCGCCTGTTTGGCAAATCTGACTGCATCAGAAATCGACTCGAATGTGTACGCGGAAATTCAGGTTCAGAACGGCCGCGGCAGACGATATATCAGTGCTTTAGTGCCGCAGTCTCTGAAGCCGGCGCTGCATGACAAAGTCGAGGTCGCGCCGTCCAAATGTGAGGTCGGCCAGATTCCAACTGTGCGCCAGATTCTGTCGGCGAAGTCTAAATAAGTTGATCGCGTGCCGCGGGACAGCGGCCATAAGCGGCATTGCGACCTAATCCTATTGATCTACGCCAGCAGCACTGGACGACGCTTTCCGTCAAGGTATTCTGTGACGACTTCGGGGCGATGTTGCGGACGGCCGAACAGGTAGCCGCCCAGCTACGTAAGTTGGCGGAGCGGTAGACGTGTGCGTTGAACAGGTCGAAGGCTTGCCTTTGCTCGCGGCGCGACCGGACCGGGATGCCATGGCGCGCGTGGGACTGACTGCGCAGGAAGTGTTGACACTCTTGCGGCAGCGGTGGCCGGGCGCGAGGCCGGTACAGTCTACGAAGGGGATCGACGATTCGATGTGGTGGGCAAGCTGGGCGAGCACGAGCGCAACGATGTCCAGAGCTTGCGGCAGCTTCCTGTCCTGACGCCATCGGGAAGTTTTGTGCCGCTGGGCTCAGTCGCGTCACTTGAGAGTGGCAAGGGACCGAACCAGATCAGCCGGGAAGATGGAAAGCGGCGCGTGGTCGTGCAGGCCAACGTGCGCGGGCGTGACATAGCCAGCGTCGTCAAGGACGCACAAGCGGCCATCGACGTGGAAGTTGCGAGGCCACCGGGAGTCTGGCTGGCCTGGGGTGGTCAGTTTGAAAATCTTGAACGCGCTCGCCTACGTCTGGCGGTCGTGGTGCCGGCCTGCTTCGCCCTGATCATCCTATTGCTGTACTGCGCCGTCGGAACCTGGCGCGCCGCTGCTGTCGTATTTACTGGCGTCCCGCTCGCTCTCATTGGCGGCATCGTGGCCCTGTAGATGCGCGGCTTGCCATTTTCGATCTCCGCTGCAGTGGGGTTTATTGCACTGTCCGGGGTCGCTGTCCTAAACGGTCTGGTGTGATCGGAGCGATCGATGACCTGGCCAAGACCATGCCATGGCACGAAGCCGTGAAGACCGAGGCATTGCGCCGACTGCGGTCGGTACTCATGACGGCGCTAGTCGCCTCGCTCGGATTCGTGCCCATGGCATTGTCCACTGGGGCGGGTGCCGAAGTTCATCGCCCCCTTGCGACAGTCGTCATAGGGGGCCTGTTCTCGGCGACGCTACTGACCTTGTTCCCGCTACCTGCGCTATACGCTTGGGTGGCCGGAGGCCACGCAGCGACTCAGAAAGCGTTCGCGAGAGCTACGATTAGCGAGAGGTCAGACGGCAGGCGCTGGTGCTGACAGCTTCAACCGAGCACGACGGTGACGGCCCGCGCATGCATATTGCCCGTTGCCACAAAGCGTCGCCGGGCACCATCTGGCTTCGGCTAAACGCCGCGTGGTTCGGAGCGCATGTTATAGGCGATGCTTGCCCCGATAACCGCCACGATCAGCAATTGCGCCAGCAAAGTCTGTACCGATGGATAGAGACCGATCAAATCGATACGGGGAATAGCAAGCGGTGTGCTAGCGAACACGCCGACCTTTTGCAGCGCAGCGACGCCTTTACCCATCAAAATGGTCGCAAGGATAGCCACCAGCGCTGAACTGAACTTAAAAAATTGACTGATCGGCAAGCGTGCCGACGAACGCAATAGAACGATGGCCACCAGCGCGAGAATAGCGATCCCCGAACCCAACCCGGCTAGCATGTATTTGCCGTTCCCTTCGGTCCATAGCGCCGCGTAAAACAGGACCGTTTCAAAAACTTCCCGATATACCGTGACAAACGCAAGCATAAACAGCATCAGCGCAGAACTCTTGTTCAAGGCCGATGACAGCTTGTCACGTACGTAGGCTTGCCAGCGCCCAGCGAGACTCTTTTGGTGCATCCAGATTCCCACACTGAGCAGCACCAACGCCGCGAAAATTGCCGAGACGCCTTCGGTCATCTCTCGACTGGCGCCCGACAGGTCGACCAGATAGGTCGCCACTCCCCAAGTCGCGCCGCCCGTGGCCAGTGCGGCTACCCATCCAGCATGGACATAGGTAAGCACGTCCCGACGCTCGGCTTTTTTCAGAAAAGCGATCATAGCCACGACCACGAGCAGCGCCTCAAGGCCTTCGCGTAGCAAGATGGTGAGCGCACCGAAAAAGGTCGACAGCGGATCGCCGGCGCCGCCCAGTGCTCGGCTCGCCTCGTCCAACAGCTGATGCAGCTGTGCCTCGTCGCCCTTTGCTGTTCCCACATCGCCAGCGACAACGGCATTGCGATACGCCCCCATCAATGTTTCGATTTTTTCGAAAAGCGGCTTGTTTTTTGCCGCCAGCGCAGGCTCGACCGGTTCGAAACCATCGAGGTAGGCCGACAGCGCCAGGCGTGACGCACCGGCACGGTCGCCGCGCAGCAGGTCAGCCAAACTTTCCTTCAGTCTGGTTCTAGCCAAAGGCAAGGTGTCGGTAGATGCCGCGCCGACTGCCGCCGGGTTGCTCCGCAAAAAAGCGAGCAATGGACCAGCGTTTTTATCTCCCACTGTGGCGGCCAGCCTCGTTTCGGTTAATTCGCTCAGGCGGGCGAGATTGGGCACCGCCGCGTGCATCTCAGGCTGGGATGCCCATAGGGCGGCGCCTGCATCGCGATCCTTGTCGCTGTACGAAAGCGACGAGGCGAAAACGGCAAGCGCCCAACGGTCTTCGTCTGACAATTGGGAGAAACTGGGCATCGCAGTGCCAGCGACGCCCTGCGAAATGATTTGCTGCAAGCCGAAGACGCTGCGCTGGCGTGCCCGGTCATGGTCGGCCAGGACGATCGGCGGCGGGCTGAGCGTGGCGGACAGAGGACCGTCGGAATGGCCGCTTGTACCGTGGCAGGCCGCGCATTGCGCCTGGAACAGAGCAGCTCCGCGCTTGATGTCAGGCGCCCGCGCCGGCGCCATGGGCACGGGATACGTCGCCAGGACTGCGGTAGCGAGCGCGTGCGCGCGGGCGGCGACGGCCGGTGCGGCCGCCTTCGACTCGATGTCAGCCTGGAGTGCGAGGGCCTGTTTGACCAGCTCTGGCGTCGCAGCACTGGCGGGAAGGTCCCGTAACTGGGCCCGCGCGGCGCGAGCGAATTCCTGCATCTCGGCGTATTCCGCAGCGCTTTTTACTTTGCCATCCTGAACGGCCTTGCCATAATCGACGGCGAGGTAGTCCAGCAGTTGCCAGACCTGTTTTGCCTTGGCCTGGGTGTCGACGCCATTTGCCTGGCTGGCGCTCGGCAATGAAAGCAGGCACGCGAGAAAAATAAGGAACCATCGAGAAGCGAACATGACTACCTTTAATGATTGTTTAGGTGACACCATTTCTGAAAGCACTTCAATGCAAATGGTTCGTATTCCGAATTAGACACTTTATACCTACTGGAAGGTCAAGCGAAATAGTGGTGACCGCTCTGTGCCCGCCCTGGTTGATCGGTTCCGAATTCCATTAATTTGACAATCGATTCGTAAGCGCGTAATCTAAAAAAGTAAAATTTTAATGCATAGAATGAAAACTTCCCCTACATCACGCCTTCTGACGGCCATCGTAGCGATCTTCAGTTTGCTGTTTATGCAGCTTGCTGTGGCAGCGTACGACTGTCCGGGGAAGTCGTCGGGAGGCCAAACCGGCGTGTCTACCTCAATGACGGTAGCGATGGATATGGGGGATTGCAGTGGCATGGATGCCGCCCAGCCCACTTTATGCCATTCGTTTGGGCATGGCGACCTGGCCAGTCATTCGACGGACAAGACACCTCCAGTACCTGATGTTCCCGCGTTTGTGCCTGTCGTATTGATTTTCGACTTACATCTTTTCGACGTTATTCCCCCTCCCAAACGCCAGAGCTACCCGCCGATCGCTTTAACGCGCACGTCAGCCCCGCCGATTGCCATCCGCAATTGCTGTTTTAGAATTTAATTTTCAGACTGCTTAGTTCGTCATCGCATCGCCGTTCCCGGCGATAGCGATGTTGTTCGTCGCACTCTGGAGGTTTCATGTCGTCCCCGATATCCGCGCGTTCCCATACGCGCTCGAAATGTCTTCGCATTATGTCGAGGACAACGCTTCTTCTGTCGCTGCTCGTTAGTGGCATCGAAGCGATAGCAGCCCCCCAGCCGCTCACACTTACGCAGGCCCAGCAACAGGCAGTTGCTCGCTCGCGCCAGCTGACGGCGCAGGACCTGGCCATCGCCGGTTCGCGCGAGATGGCCGTCGCGGCCAGTCAACTGCCCGATCCCGTACTAAAGGCTGGCATCGACAATCTTCCTGTGAGCGGTGGCGATCGCTACAGTCTCGGCAACGACTTCATGACTATGCGGCGGATCGGTATCTCGCAAGAGTTGACGCGCGCCGACAAGCGGCAGTGGCGCTCCGCGCGGTTCGAGAGCGAGGCGCTCAAGTCAGAAGCGCAGAAAGAAGTCGTCCTCGCGGCGATCCAACGCGATACTGCCATCGCCTGGCTGGAGCGTTATTACACCGAACAGATGGCGGCGCTGATTACGTCGCAGGCGAATCAGGCGCAGCACGAAATCGACGCTGCAGCGGCAGCGTACAGGGGCGGTCGGAGTACACAGGCCGAAATTCTGGCTGCACGCTCCGCGCTCTTGCTGCTGGGTGACCGGGCTAGTGAGATCAATCGCCGCCTCCATGTCGCCCAGACCATGCTCACTCGCTGGACAGGTGCGAGCGAGGACCTAGTCCTAGAAGGAGCGCCGGATATCGACAATATCCGTCTCGACCCCGCTACGCTCGACACCGCCCTGGCGCATCACCCGAAAGTCGGCGTACTGGACCGGCAGGAGGAGGTTGCGCGGGCGGAGGCCAATCTCGCGCGAGCAAACCAGCGTGCCGACTGGAGCGTCGAAGTAGCGTTCCAAAAGCGCGGTTCTTCTTACTCGAACATGATCTCAGTTGGCATTTCGGTGCCGCTGCAGTGGGATCGAAAAAATCGACAAGACCGCGAACTCGCCGCCAAGCTCGCCATGGTGGAACAGACAACTGCTGAACGTGACGAAATGCTTCGGGACCATGTCGCCGAAACGCGGACCATGATTGTCGATTGGCAAAGTGGTAAGGAACGCGTTGCCCGCTATGAACGTGAATTGATACCGCTGGCGGGCGAACGAACCTTGGCGATCCTGGCTAGCTATCGGGGCGGAAAAGCGACATTGACCGACGTGCTTGCTGCAAGGCGCAACGAGACCGAGGTTCGCCTGCAAGGAATTCAACTGCAGATGGATACCGCCCGAGTATGGGCGCAGCTAAATTTCCTGTTCCCCGATTCTGGAAACGCACAGCATTCCGCCATAAAAAACAACAAGGACTCCAAATGATGAATAAAAAAATTCTTGCGCTGATCATCGGGATCGTGATCGCCGCAGGCGGATACGGCGCCTATCGCTTTGGCATGCGGCAGGGTATGAAGGCCATGCCGACGGCAAGTGCTTCTGCCGTCGGGGCGCCTGGCGTGAACGGTGGCGAAGTTGGCAAGAAGCCGCTCTACTGGCACGACCCGATGGTTCCTGGCCAAAGGTTCGACAAACCAGGCAAATCTCCCTTTATGGACATGCCGCTGGTGCCTGTATATGGCGGCAGCGACGGCGACGATGGCAAGGTATCGATCAGCCCGCGGGTGCAGCAAAACCTCGGTGTGCGCACGGCGCTAGTGACCACCGGAAAGCTGTCGGCTGGCGTCGTAGCGGTCGGCAGCGTTGCTTATAACGACCGTGATGTGGCACTGGTCCAGGCGCGCAGCGGTGGCTTCCTTGAGCGGCTTTATGTACGCGCCCCTCTTGATCCTGTGCGGAAGGGGCAGCCCTTAGCCGATCTGTACGTGCCTGATTGGATTGCCGCACAGGAGGAATTTTTGGCAGTGCGGCGCATGAATGGCAATGGCATGGCCTCGCTGGTCGATGGCGCGCGCCAGCGCATGCGCCTCGCGGGTATGACAGACGAGCAAGTCCGACTCGTCGAGTCAAGCGGCAAGGTACACCCTCGCATGACGATTTCGGCGCCTGTAAGCGGCATCATCGCTGAGCTTGGCGCACGCGAAGGGATGACCGTCATGGCGGGCGCCCAACTGTTTCGCATCAACGGGATCAGTTCGGTATGGATGAATGCCGAGGTGCCCGAGAACGTGGCCGCGAAGGTGCGTCCAGGCGACGCCGTTGAAGCACGTTCACCGGCGCTACCGGGGAGTGTCTTCAAAGGTAAGGTTGGCGCGATTTTGCCTGAGGTAAACGCGGCAACGCGCACTCTCAAGGCTCGGATCGAGCTGGCAAATCCGAATGGTCAACTCGTGCCAGGCATGTTCGCAACACTGACGTTTGCCTCAAATAGCGGCAACGACGTCCTGCTGGTGCCCTCAGAAGCGGTGATACAGACCGGTACCCGCAGCGTAGTCATGCTCGCTCAGGATGGTGGCAAGTTCATGCCCGTCGATGTCGAGACTGGCAGCGAAAATAACGGACTGACCGAGATCCGAAAAGGTTTGGCTCTTGGACAAAAAGTCGTTGTGTCGGGTCAGTTCTTGATCGACTCCGAGGCCAGTCTAAAGGGTACGGTCACCCGGATGGGTACGGCGCCGACGCCCCAATCGGACAAACAATCCGACAAAGGGAGCCCGCTGCATCATGGCGAGGGCAGAGTAGAGCGTATCAGCAAAGATGAGGTCACCATTTCCCATGGTCCGATAGCTTCCTTGCAGTGGGGGCCGATGACAATGCCGTTTCAGCTGCCTGCAGGTATGTCAGCCAAGGTCAACGTGGGCGACCGTGTCGTCTTCGACGTCAAACAGGGTAAGGACGGGAGTTTTGAGATCGTCCGTATGTCCTCCAGTGCAGCCGCCCCTGCAGCCAATGTCGCGCCCATGGATGGCGCCATGATGCCCGGAATGAAAATGCCGGAGACCCCGGCCGGAGCGACGAAATGATCGCAAAACTAATTCGCTGGTCGATTGCGAACCGCTTCCTGGTGCTGCTGGCAACCGTCTTCGTCACGGCCTGGGGCGTATGGTCGCTCTCGAAGACGCCACTGGACGCACTTCCCGATCTGTCGGACGTGCAGGTCATCATCCGCAGCACCTATTTAGGGCAGTCGCCGCAGATTGTCGAGAACCAGGTGACTTATCCCCTAACGACGACGATGCTGTCGGTACCAGGCGCCAAGACGGTACGCGGCTATTCCTTTTTTGGCGATTCCTTCGTCTACATCCTTTTCGAAGATGGGACGGATCCATACTGGGCCAGGTCACGCGTGCTCGAATATCTCAATCAAGTCCAGTCGCGCTTGCCGGCGCAGGCAAAGACGGCGCTCGGACCGGACGCGACCGGCGTCGGTTGGGTTTATCAATATGCGTTGGTCGATCGTAGCGGAAAGCTGGATCTGTCACAGCTGCGCGCCTTGCAGGACTGGTTCTTGAAATTCGAATTGAAGGCGGTTGCCAATGTGTCGGAGGTGGCCAGTGTAGGCGGCATGGTCCGGCAGTACCAGATCGTCCTTGATCCTGATAAGTTGCGAGCTTATTCGATCCCGCATCGCAAAGTGATCGAGGCGGTGCAGCGTGCCAACCAGGAAACTGGAGGCTCGGTGCTGGAGCTTGGCGAGGCGGAATACATGGTGCGCGCTTCCGGCTACCTGCAGTCGCTCGACGACTTTCGAAAGATCCCGCTCACCAGCACCGACGCCGGGGTATCGGTGCGTCTGGGCGACGTGGCGCGGGTGCAGCTCGGGCCGGAGATGCGGCGCGGAATCGCTGACTTGAATGGGGAAGGCGAAGTCGCCGGCGGCGTCACCATCATGCGATCGGGGAAGAACGCGCTGGAGACAATCGAGGCCGTCAAGTCCAAGCTTGCGAAGCTCAAATCGAGCTTGCCGACCGGCGTGGAAATCGTCCCGGTGTATGACCGTTCCAAGCTGATCAACCGCGCGGTCGACAATCTCGAACACAAGCTGATCGAGGAATTTATCGTCGTTGCCGTTGTCTGCGCGGTATTTCTGTTTCATATCCGCTCGGCGCTGGTTGCCATCGTGTCGCTGCCGCTTGGCATACTGATCGCCTACATCGTCATGTCCTACCAGGGAGTCAACGCCAACATCATGTCGCTCGGGGGGATCGCGATCGCCATCGGCGCCATGGTAGATGCGGCGGTGGTGATGATCGAAAACGCCCACAAGCACATCGAAGCATGGAATCACGCCAACCCCGGCCAGAAACTGGCCGGCGAAACACAGTGGACCGTCATCGGCGACGCTGCGGCTGAAGTGGGGCCGGCGCTGTTCTTCTCGTTGCTGATCATCGTGCTGTCCTTCATCCCGGTGTTTACGCTCGAGGCGCAGGAAGGACGGCTGTTCGCACCATTGGCGTTCACTAAAACTTACGCAATGGCTGCTGCCGCTGGACTAGCCGTCACTCTGATCCCGGTCTTGATGGGCTACCTGATCCGGGGAAAAATCCCTGACGAGCAAAAAAATCCTCTCAACCGATTGCTGATTGCCCTCTACCGCCCATTGCTGGAAATTGTGTTGCGTCGACCGAAGGCCACCTTGGTCGTGGCCGGACTACTGGCCATTGTCACGATTTGGCCAATGTCGCGCCTGGGCGGCGAATTCATGCCACCGCTCGACGAAGGCGATTTGCTGTACATGCCGTCGGCCTTGCCAAGTTTAGGTGCAGGCAAAGTCGCCGAGTTACTGCAGCAGACGGATCGCTTGATCAAGACGGTACCAGAAGTAGAGAGCGTCTTCGGTAAAGCCGGCCGCGCTGAATCCGCGACCGATCCGGCGCCACTGGAAATGTTCGAGACAACAATCCAATTTAAACCACGTGAAAAATGGCGTGCAGGCATGACAACTGACAAGCTGGTCCAGGAGCTCGACCGCATCGTCAAAGTGCCTGGCTTGTCGAACATATGGGTACCGCCGATTCGTAACCGGATCGACATGCTGGCGACCGGGATCAAGAGTCCAGTTGGCGTGAAAGTCGCCGGCGTGAGTTTGCAGGAGATCGATCGCATCACGAACGAGATCGAGCGCGTGGTCAAACGGGTACCCGGCGTGTCGTCCGCGCTTGCCGAACGGCTCAATGGAGGACGTTACGTCGATGTCCAGATTGACCGCGATGCGGCGGCTCGCTATGGCCTGAACATTGCCGACGTACAGAACATCGTTTCCAGCGCGATTGGTGGCGACAACATTGGCGAGACGGTGGAAGGACTGCAGCGCTTTCCGATCAATGTGCGTTATCCACGCGAAATGCGCGATTCGGTGGAGAAGCTACGCGACTTGCCGGTGCTGACCGAACGTGGCGCCCAGATAAGGCTGGGCGACGTGGCGGCGATCAAGATCAACGATGGTCCGCCGATGCTCAAGAGCGAGAATGCACGGTTGTCCGGCTGGGTGTACGTGGATATTCAGGGGCGCGACCTTAGTTCCGCCGTGCGCGAAATGCAGCAGGCAGTGGCCAAGGAAGTGAAACTGCCGGCCGGCTATTCGGTGTCCTGGTCCGGGCAATTCGAATACCTAGAGCGGGCGACGGCAAAGCTCAAAGTCGTCGTTCCCGCTACGTTGCTCATCATCTTTGTTCTGCTGTATCTGACATTCAAACGCATCGACGAAGCGGGACTGATCATGGCCACGCTCCCTTTCGCCCTGGCCGGAGGTATTTGGTTGTTGTGGGCATTCGGCCACAATTTGTCGGTGGCAAGCGGCGTTGGCTTCATCGCTCTGGCGGGTGTGTCGGCCGAATTCGGCGTGATCATGCTGCTATACCTGAAGCATGCCTGGGAGAGACGCTTGGTAGCAGGCACGCCAAGCGAATCCGACCTGCTCGATGCGATCCGGGAGGGCGCCGTGCTGCGCGTGCGCCCAAAAGCGATGACGGTTGCCGTCATCATCGCAGGCCTGGTGCCAGTCATGATCGGTTCAGGCACGGGTTCTGAAGTCATGCAGCGCATAGCGGCGCCGATGGTGGGCGGAATGATCACCGCGCCGTTGCTGTCGATGTTTGTCGTGCCTGCGGTCTACCTGCTGATACGACGCAGGCAGCTTCGCGCAACAGCTGCCCTGACGACAGCGGACGGGCAACCTGGAAACAAAGCGCTGGGCCAAGTTGCGCGGGATGCGGCTTCAACAGCCAACAAAACGCACGTGTAGACGGGCCTGGCGTCATTTATTTCTAACTTTAATAGGAGTTCTTATGAATAAGCTCATCACCACAATCGGCTCTATTGGCGTTGCCTTACTTGTGAGCGCGTGCGCCTCCACAAGCGGTTCCAATGGTGTCGTACTGCCTCTGGATCACGGCCCTCGTGCGCAGACGACACCATGGGAAAACCAGCAACGCTTACTGCGTGCCGAGCAGAAGGCCAAAGCCGAATCAGAAAAACAATCTCAGGATTCCATTAAGTGATCTGTTAGTCCACTAATCACCATGATTCATTTTTTACCGCTGAAAGGAAATACCATGAAATTTACCGCTACTTGCTCAGTTATTCTCACCCTGCTCGCCTCCACCGCTGCCTTTGCACAGGCCGATACCATGAAGGGAATGAACGGGGCCAAAATGAAAGATATGGACATGCAGAAATGTATGGACATGAAGGGCATGGATATGAAGGATATGACTCCCGACAAGTGCAAGACCATGATGTCTGGCAGCGATAAAAGGCACCTCGCCAAAAATGCACAGATTGAAACTCACAAAGTGACCGGAGTAGTCAAAGAAGTCGATGCCGCCAAGGGGAAGGTGATGCTAGATCACCAAGCCGTGAAGAGCTTGAACTGGCCGGCGATGACGATGGGCTTTACGGTCAAGAACGAGGAACTGTTGACCAAGCTGTCTGTTGGCAAGAAAGTAAATGTCGAACTTAGAAAGGAAGGCACCGAGTATGTGGTAGTCGCCGTGAAATAAAAACGGGACGCGTCAAACAGGACAGTGTGGAAACGTCCGAATAGGCTATAGGTAGTCTGACAGGAAGCGCAATGTCAATCGATGGTACGCACACTTAGCGCCCGATTTTTAATTATCCTTCGTCACCCTCATAGCGCCGTAATTTCCCTGACGAAGCCAGCAAAATTGTCCGAGTCTTCGAGGTTGTATCCGATGCGCCGCGCCTCCGTGAAGGTTTGCTCAGCCGTCCATTTGTTCTGCCTGGCTCGGCTTAGCATGAGCAGTAAGGCCGCCCGTGCCCCGGTTGCGCAGTGCACCAGGTACGGCCCCGGTGTGCCTGCTATCGCGCGTTCTAATTCATCAATTTGCCGATCAGCTAACGCCGACTTGTTAACCGGAATGTTGACGTAACCAAGAGCGTTGCCGCTCGTCATTTCTTCATTCGAGGTGTGGCTCTCTCCTGGCATGCGCAGATCTATCACCGTTCGAATACCCAGTGCTTTTGCCTCTTTCAGATCCTGCTGAGCGGGTTGGGAGCCAATAAAAGTTTGTTGATCAATTTGTTTAAAAGTTGCCACGGTATTCCTTTTCTTTGTCAGTTAGCCCTGCGGGCTCTCGGTCATCTGCTTGCAGTATTGCGCCAGGTCCTCCGGGAGGTGTGAAGGACACACCCCACATTGCCGGTTACCTGGGACGGCGTAATCGATGAATTTCGGATATGGCAAGTTCAGATGGCCCATGATCGATTCAAATTCTTCAAGCGTTTTGCCGTTGCCCAGCCGAGGATTCCGGCGTTTTTCCTGGGCGATTGATGAGACAAAACGCTCCTTGTAGTCGTGCGCCGGATAGACCAGCGTCTCATCAGGCAATGTGAATAACTTGCTGTGCACACTTCTGTACAGCGCATCGGCGTCACCATTCTGAAAATCGGTCCTGCCACAGCCCTCGATAAGCAGAGCATCCCCGGTGAAAACGCGGTCACCGGACAGGTACGCAAAATGACCGTCCGTATGTCCAGGAGTGTGTAGCGGGTGCAGTACAACGCTACCGAGTCGCAGCGGTATGCCGTCTTCGATGCCAACATCCGCACAGGGGAGTTGGTCATAGGCCGGGGCGGCGATCTTGCTGCCAACAGCACGCTTCATTTCCAGTGCTGCAGTGATATGGTCGGCATGAATGTGTGTGTCAACTGTATAGGCGAGCCTCAGCCCTAGCTTATGGACCTCCGCCAAGTCGCGATCCATCGCTGCGATGACGGGATCAATGAGTAGCGCCAACCCCGAGTCTTGATCGCCAAGCAGATAGGTATAGGTGTTCGACAGCGGTTCATGCAATTGCTTAAAAATCATGATCTCTCCATCTCAAATGGTCGCGGTGGGTGCGTAGTGCATACAATATACCACGTTATATATTATTGTGTGATATAGTGTGTGACTTACTGGACTCGGCCTGATGACTACGACTACGCAACCTGATTTATTGAAGCTTGAAGCTGCGGCGGCTGAAGCCGGCAAGCTACTAAAAGTGCTATCCAACCCTGATCGCTTGCTCTTGCTATGTCAGATGACGCAAGGTGAGTTCTCCGTGCGCGAGCTTGAACGCATGACCGGGATAACGCAGCCAACGCTGTCGCAGCAACTCACTGTGCTGCGAGACGAGCTTCTGGTGACCACGCGGCGCGATGGCAAACAAATTTTTTACACGATCGCTAGCAAAGAAGCTTTAGCTGTGCTGCAGGTGCTGTACCAACTCTACTGCCCACAAGACTAGGAGACGTCCATGACTATCGACTGGAACAACTTCACGCCCTGGGCCTCGCTCGCGGGTGGCCTAATGATAGGGCTCGCGTCAGCACTATTTTTGCTCTTTAACGGGCGGATTGCCGGCGTCAGCGGCATCGTTGGGGGCCTGCTACGCCCGGTACGCGGCGACGTTGTTTGGCGCCTCGCCTTTGTCGTTGGGATCGTGAGCGCGCCACTACTCTTTAGCGCAGTCAGACCTTTGCCTGATACAGAGATAGAGGCTGGCTACCCGATGTTGATTATTGCAGGCCTGTTGGTGGGCATAGGTACACGTTACGGGTCGGGCTGTACCAGTGGCCACGGTGTTTGTGGCCTGTCCAGGCGTTCTCCGCGCTCTCTCGTAGCAACTGTCGCCTTCATGCTTGCTGGGTTTGCGACTGTCTTTGTCGCACGCCACCTTCTTGTCTGAAAAGGATTAGCTATGTCAATCGTATTCGCCCTCCTGTCAGGCTTGCTGTTCGGACTTGGCCTCATCGTTTCCGGAATGAGTGACCCGGCTAAGGTGCTTGGTTTTTTAGACTTGGCCGGGAAGTGGGACCCTTCACTTGCGTTCGTGATGGGTGGAGCAATTCTCATCGGTTTGCTCGTGTTCCCATTCGCAACCAAGCGAAAAAATTCGATTCTAGGAAGCCCGATGCGCTTGCCCACGACTACGAAGGTTGACCATCGTCTCGTTGTGGGTGGGTTGACGTTTGGGGTTGGCTGGGGCCTTGCGGGCTATTGCCCTGGGCCGGCTTTGGCATCGCTTGTGCAGGGTGGTGCCAAACCATGGGTGTTCGTTATTGCGATGCTAGGGGGAATGGCAATGTTTGAAGTGATCGAGCGGCCCAAGAGTAAGCTCGAGTCTAAGCCAGCATAGCGAACAGGGGATGCGATGGTACTCAGTCTGGCTCTAGGCGTGGTGGTTGGCATCATCATGGGGTTGACCGGAGCAGGAGGCGGCATCCTGGCGGTCCCCCTGCTGGTCTTTGGCTTGCAGTTGCCCGTTGCCCAGGCCGGAACTATTGGCCTTCTCGCCGTTGGGATTTCAGCCACACTCGGCGCCCTCATTGGCTTAAAAGAGGGCATTGTTCGCTATCGCGCGGCCATGCTCATCGCCGGTACCGGGATTTTGTTGGCTCCGCTCGGGGTATGGCTGGCCCAACGACTCAACACAAGCGTACTGGGCGTTCTTTTTGCCACTGTACTTGCATGGGTGGCTTACAAAACATTTAAGGAAGCAAGTGCCCTGGACAGAGGTAGCCAACAAATCCCTCTGGCGCCACCTTGCTTGAGGGACGCGCAGAGAGGCAGATTCGTTTGGACATCCAAATGTGCCCAAGTCCTGACTCTCGCTGGCGCAATTGCAGGCTTTCTTTCTGGGCTGCTAGGCGTCGGCGGCGGTTTCGTAATGGTACCCGCCCTACAACGTTACACCGATCTGGCGACACGATCCGTGGTCGCAACTTCCTTAGCTGTTATCGCCCTTGTCTCGCTTGCCGGGGTTGGCAGCAGCATCGCAAGAGGACAGCTAGATCTTGCAGTGGCAATGCCATTCGCGGCCGGTGGTGCAGTAGGGATGGGCGCAGGGGCAATGCTCTCTACCCGCCTCTCGCAGAAAAATCTGAAACTTTCGTTTGCAGTCATCTGCGCTGTGGTCTCTGTAGGCATGGTCGTAAAGTCAGTGGGCGCCTTGGCTGGATAAACAATTGTGAGCGGGGTGTCGAGGGTTTTCAGAACTGCTCACGCATATAGCTGCTCGGCCCTCGCCGATGATTTTTCTAGAGTATTTTTTGGGATGCAATTCAGTTAGGGCCGCTTGTCGTGCCCATGCAGATAGCCTTACTGGTCGCGAGTGTACTGCTCGCAAATGCAGTTGCTGCCTGGTTTCATCGGTCCCGCGATCTTGATACTGGTCCCATCTGGGATGGCGACTGTTGCGCCGTGACGGCGCTCACCGAAGCACACCTTTCCGCAGTGGAAGAGAAGATTGCCGATCTTCTGCTGTTGAAAGACCGCCTCTCCAGTCCATTAACGTCTTGCAGAGGCGGCCTGGTGGCGGATTGCCGCATTATCGACGCCCTGAATCCTCGTCAGTAATCGACGTGTGATCCGCTTGACGTTAACACCGCTCGAAGGTTTATCCTGAACTGATCCAACCCGAAAGTCCTCTGCCATGCTTCCAGATTTAAACTCCGCACCAATTACCTTGGAAACCGAATTGTTCGTGTCCAAGATGGACTGCCCGTCTGAAGAAAATCTCATCCGGATGGATTGGGGGAGCGTTCCTGATACTGACCGTATGACTTTCGATCTGACCAAGCGCACGGTCACCGTGGTACATCGCGGAACGCCTGAAACGCTGGTTGATGCGTTGCAGCCTTTAGGACTTTAGGTGGAACTACGCCAATCGCGCCCGGCGGCGGTGAAGGCGGTGCGCACGACGAGCACCCCCGGAATCCCCAAGATGGACTGCCCGTCAGAGGAAAACATGAACCGTATGGCGCTATCCGATGTGGCCGATATCAAGTCGCTCAACTTCGATCTTGCACGACGACAGCTTCATGTGACCATACCGGCTCCATTGATCCCATCTTGTTGAAGCTCATCCCGCTGGAATTTGGTGCAAATCTGATCGGTTCGGCAGCAGCAAAGTCTGAGGATGATGTCAACGCCGATAGGGCGGGTGACCAGTCGGAAGCAAGAACGCTCCGCTGGCTCCTGGCGGTCAACGGCGCCATGTTCGTTGCCGAATTGGTTTGGGGGGGCTCATTGCCCAGTCGGGTGGCTTGGTGGCCGGCTCCTTGGACATGTTCGCCGACGCAGCCGTGTATGGCCTCGCGTTGTACGCCGTCGGCCGGGCCGCGTCGCTCAAGACGCGCGCGGCGCATGTCGCTGGCTGGTTGCAGATGGCACTGGCGCTCGGCGCGCTTGGAGAAGTAGTGCGACGCACTCTTATTGGTAGCGAGCCGAAATCTGGCTTGATGATGGGCGTCGGCGCGCTCGCGCTGGCGGCGAACGTAGCGTGCCTGGTGTTGATCGCAAAAAAACGCGATCGCGGCGTTCATATGAAAGCAAGCAATATATTCTCCGCCAACGACGTGATAGCCAACATTGGCGTGATCGCCGCCGGCGCACTCGTCGCCTGGACTGGCTCCCACTATCCCGATTTGGTGATCGGTACTGTCATCGGCATTATCGCTCTCAATGGGGCGCGCCGAATTCTCAAACTGACGTGAAGGGAGACATATTGCTGGGTTGGCGAGTCAGCAATAGCTTGCGGTCAGTACGAGCGGGTCATGCCAATCGCTTCTAAGCGCATCGTCGGGGGTTGGATCTCTGATTGGGCGGAGATGACTACCGTTATGGCAATACTGAAACGATTTACGAATACTGCGGTACAAAACACGCAATTTCCGTTACGATGGCTGGATTTTACGATTTAACCAACTGAAATTGTGTCTCAAATGTCATTTCCTCACCTATCCGAAGTATTGAAGATTCTGGACGGCGCGCTGCGATCCAATGCGACGATGTCGACCAATTACGCCGGGCTGCTTGCTGACAAGCTCGAACTCGATGGTGAACGAGAAATCGCCGTGCGCATCCGGGAACGTCTGGCACGCGCCCCGACGGCTGTGGCGCACGCCCAGGATGCGGCCGGACTAATCGGCGGCCTGCCGGTCGACAGCGAAAGCCGGCTTGACACGCTCGACATCAGCACGCCGCCGAAAGGCAGCATCCACCTGTGCTTGCCAGGTGGAACCGCAAGGAGGATCGATGAATTTCTCCAGTGCGTCAAGCATTACGACCGCCTGCGCAATGCGGGCGCGGCCATGCCGCTTCGCATGCTGCTCTACGGCGCGCCAGGCACCGGCAAGACCCAATCTGCGCGCTGGATCGCCAGTGAACTGGGCTTGCCGCTACTGACCGCACGGTGCGACACCCTCGTGAGCAGCTTGCTTGGACAAACGAGCAAGAATCTGCGCCGCATCTTCGACTATGTCGAGCAGCGCCCGTGTGTGCTTTTTCTTGACGAGTTCGATGCGCTCGCCTCGGCCCGCGGCAACGAGCGCGACGTCGGGGAGCTGCAGCGCGTGGTCATCGCGCTGCTGCAGAACATCGATGCGCTCTCCGACAATACAGTGCTGCTGGCGGCGTCGAACCATGAAAAACTGCTTGATCCCGCTGTTTGGCGCCGCTTTCCGTTCCAACTACCACTCCCCCTGCCAGACGCCACATTGCGACGCGAGATGTGGGAGGGCATGCTAGGCAACTACGCACCCGACACGCTTGACTGGCATACCTTGACCGTGAAATCGGCAGGAGCTTCCGGCGCGTTGATCGAACAGGTCAGTCTGGATGCGAAGCGCCACGCCGTGCTCGATGGTCGCGCCTTGATAGATGACGGGGAACTCTTTCGCCGCTTGTCGCTGTCACTCGCATTGGTCCAAGGACACTCGCCGGCCAGCTTGAGCGACGAAATTGCCTGGTTGCGGAAATGGGACGCGAAAATATTTTCCCTGCGAGAACTTGCGCGTTTATATAATGTGTCAACAAGGCAAATAAACCACTTTGTCCAGGGGGAGCATGGCAACGCAGGCAAACCGGCCCGAAAGAGGGGCGCCAAAGACCACTAATCCGATCGCGCACGTTTCCTACGAGCGGCGCGACTTGGTCGGCGTGGATCCACCGGCCGGTGGTGGCGGCAAGGAACTGGTCCCCGTCACGGCAGAGCTGCGCGAGTCGCTCGCGCGATCAATGGTCGATGCCGCCGAGTTAATCGCTGCCGAAGCGCAGTTCCATCCTGATGTGCCGGGCGTGATGGTCATGCGTATGCGCGACGTCGCCGTTGCCAAGTCCCATCGTCCTATCACCTTGATCGCCGAAGCTAACATGCCGCAGGCCGGGCACGGCGAGATCAATGAGATGCTCGTTGCTGTCAATCCGGTCAGCATTGGCCAGCTGGAGCACGTGATTAAGGCGCGCACCACCAAGGCCATCCGTGTCAATCTGTCGGCCGTCGATCGATTCGAAGCATGGGACATCAACCGCCGCCTGCCGAAATATGCACGCAATCTGGCGTTGGATCAAGTCCTTGCTTCATTCCGCCAGCTCGCAGCGCGCCTGATGGTACGGCTCTTTTCCCACGACTCGGCGGCGACGACAAGCCTGGTGGTGGAGCGCTTCGAACAGCTATTGCGCGCACACGAAATCACGGTCCTGCGCCTTCCGCAGCGCACCGGCCCCCCGTTATTTTTGCTGACAATGAACGAGGCGATGAGCCTGGCCGTGTTCTCGGCGATCGTGCACTACCAGGGAGTGCGTCAGGCGAGGCCCGAGCCGCGCATCCTGCCCGCCGCCGCCGTCCTGCCAGCGGCGCCGATGCCCACATTCGCAGGCGCGCCGCCTGCGCCCGGTCTGCCTGTCGTCGCCGTGTTCGATTCCGGTGTCAGTCCGGCCAGCACGCACCTGCAGCCGTGGGTCTCCAGCCGCGACACCTATATCCTGCCACCGGATACAGATTACGTGCACGGTACGGCCGTCGCTTCGCTGATCGTCGACAGTCGAGGCCTGAACAGCCAGCATACCTATTTTCCGACTGCCGTCGCGTGTCAAATCCACGATGTTTGCGCGCTTGAATCGGGACCGTACGGTGCCCAGCAAGGCGACCTTATCATCCGGCTGCGGGAAGCGATTGCGAAACGTCCCGATGTGAAGGTCTGGAACCTCTCGCTTGGCGGGGCCGAGGTCGGCGACGACGAGTTCTCCGAATTTGGACGGGAGCTTGATGCCTTGTCGGATGCGCATGGCGTGCTGTTCGTGGTCGCCGCCGGCAATTACACAGAAATGCCCCGGCGCGGCTGGCCGGCAACGGCGGCCGCCCTGGCAGACCGGATTTCTATTCCTGGAGACTCGGTTCGGGCAATGACTGTGGGTGCGATTGCTCATCTGGAGAACGTGGCGAGCCTGGTGCGCATCGCCGAGCCGGCGCCATATTCCCGGCGCGGCCCGGGTCCAGTGTTCACGCCGAAACCAGATCTTGTGCACGTAGGCGGCAACGCTGATTCGCTGCTCCAGACAACTGGCATCGGCGTCAACGTTCTCACCAGCGTCGGCACGGTCAATACAGGCTGTGGGACCAGCTATGCGGCGCCGATCGCCGCGGGTCTGGCTGCACGTACCTGGCATTCTCTCTCGGCACCCGGGCGCGCGAATCCGTTGACCGCATCACCCGTCATGGTGAAGGCCCTCATGATACACAGCGCGCAACTTAACGCGCCCGATCGGTCCGCCCTTGAGCGTCGCTATTATGGCGCCGGAATGCCTGGCGATCCGATTGCTGTCCTTTATGATTCCGATTCGAGCTTCACGATGCTGTTCGAACTTGATATCGTGGACTCGATGAAATGGCGCAAAGCCCCGTTCCCGATTCCGCCGTCGCTGCTCCATGACGGAAAGCTCAAGGCCGAAGTGCTCATTACCGCCGTCTACGCGCCGCCGGTCGATCCATCCAAAGGCGCGGAATACGTGCGCTTTAACGTCGATGTCGGTTTTGGGCGGTTGTCGACCAACGCCAAGGGCAACCTGGCCTTCCAGGGCTGCGTGCCTGCCGAAGGCGAACTCGGTACGACCGGCTTCGAAGAGGCTCAGGTAGAGCACGGTGGCAAATGGTCGCCGGTGAAAACTTACCGACGCAGCTTTCCGAAGGGCGCCGCAGGCGATGTCTGGGCGTTGCAGGCGACGCTGCTGCGCCGAGCTTTCGAGCCGCCGCTGGCGCAGCCGCTGCGTGTGGTCATTGCGCTCACACTGCGGTCGCTCGACGGCAATCCAAACGTTTACGAGGAGGGCCGTCGGCTGCTGGCTGCGACGAACTGGTTGAACCAGGATATTGCAGCACGCGTAGCCGTGCCGGTGCGGGCATAGGTCGGCGCTTCCTATGACGATCGAGTCGAATGTCGTTGGGAGACTAAAATCGCCTGCAGGCAGAGAAAGTGTGTTTGCGCGCGCTCGTTAAAGCGGGGGTTTGGTGCGTGGTGCATTTAACGAATCCGCCGGTGCGATGATGGAGGGCCTGTTTTGAGCAGTGTTCAGGAGACAGCCTATCCGAGACTGAACGCGGACCTGTCCGAGCAGGAACTCAAGACGGTCTTCACGCCATCGCCAGACGAGAGCGCGTTTGTCGATCAGGCCTATCGCCAAGCGCCGAAGCGCCTGGTCATTCTTGTACAATTAAAAGTCCTGCAGCGGCTCGGCACCTTGATGGCTTTGTCGGAAATTCCCCGACCGATCATCGAGCATATTGCGGCCGGTTTGGCCGTGCGCGCGCCAAGCAAGGCGGAATGCCAGCGTTACGATCAGTCCGGCAGCCGGACGCAGCACCTTCGGATGATCCGTACGTTCGTGGGCATCCGAGCGTTCGAAGTCGACAATCACGACTGGCTGATGGGCGTGGCGCTGCAGGCAGCAGCGACGAAACAGGAACTGGCCGATATCATTAACGTCATGATCGAGGAGCTGGCGCACCACCGGTTCGAGCTGCCCAGCTTCGCATTCCTGTTGCGCATGGCCACGTTGGCGCGCACAACCTACAACAACCAGGCTTACAAGGATGTCAAACAGCGTGCAAAACTTTCCAGATTCGGGGTGGAAACAGCGTCCAATAGT
>CAUPXZ010000003.1:0-264678 GCA_963515135.1 uncultured Duganella sp.
CATTCGGACATTTCGCGCGCGAAATGTCCGAATGTCGGCACTGACCCCGAAGTTCTACACGCAATCTCCATCGTTCTCCAACAGAACCTGCAAATCTGCTAAGTAAGCTCTTGCTTTTGTTTGGTCGCGGGATGGATTATGGAACTCAAGAACTGGCCGATATTGCTGGCCGTACTGGCGCTGGCAGCTTGCTCCAAGGGAACGCCACACACCGAGGAGAAGACGCCGCCGGCGGTCACGGTGGTGGCGCTCAAGGCGGCCCCGGTCACGCTCGACGATGACCTGCCCGGCCGCGTGGCGGCTTTCCGCACCGCCGACATTCGCCCACAGGTCGGCGGCATCGTGCTGCGCCGCCTGTTCGAGCAAGGCACCGAGGTCCAGGCCGGGCAGCCGCTGTTCCAGCTCAATCCGGCGCCGCTGAAAGCGGAATTCGATACCGCCGCCGCCGCGCTGCAGCATGCGCAAGCCACCCTCGCCCGCGCCAGCCGCCAGTCCGAACGCCTGCAACCGCTGATCGATGCCGACGCCATCAGCCGTCAGGCCTATGACGATGCCGTCTCCGACCGCGACCTTGCCGCCGCCAATGTGGCACAGGCCAAGGCCACGCTGGAACGCAAGCGTCTCGATCTGGCGTTCGCCACCGTGCAGGCGCCGATCAGCGGCCGCATCGGCCAGGAACTGGTGTCGGAGGGCGCGCTGGTGAACCAGTCGGACGCCAATCCGATGGCGCGCATTCTGCAAATCGATAAGGTGTATGTCGACGTGCGCCAACCTGCTTCCATGCTCGCTTCGCTGCACGCCATGCGCGCACCGGGCAAGCAGCGCGCGGTGATTCTGTCGGCGGCTGGCCTGCCGTACAAGGTGGACGCCAAGGTGCTGTTCGCCGACTTGAATGTCGATGCCGGCACCGGCGATGCCACCATCCGCATTCTGGTGGAGAACCCGGACCGCGCACTGTTGCCGGGCATGTTCGTGCGCGCCCGCATCGCCCGCGCCGCGCCTGCCGATGCGCTGCTGGTGCCGCAACAGGCGGTGCAACGCAGCGCCGACGGCCGCGCCAGCGTATGGATGCTGGATAAAACCGGCAAGGCCAGCCAGCGCGCCATCACCGTCGGTGAAGTCATCAATCATCAATACCTGGTGCGCAGCGGCCTCGCCGAAGGCGACACCTTGGTAGTCGAAGGCCAGGAGCGCCTGCAGCAAGGCGTGCACGCCAAGCCGCTGCCATGGAAGGCGCCGGCGCAATTGTCGGCCGCCGCCACGCCTGCCACTGACGCAAAATGATAAGGACTGTGTAGATGTCTCAATTTTTCATACGCCGCCCCGTGTTCGCGTGGGTGGTGGCGATCTTCATTATCCTGTTTGGATTGATCGCCTTGCCCAACCTGCCGATCGCGCGCTTCCCTTCGGTGGCGCCGCCCAGCGTGTCGATTTACGCCAGCTATCCGGGCGCGTCGCCGCAGACGATGAACGATGCGGTGGTCAGCCTGATCGAGCGCGAGCTGTCAGGCGTGAAGAACCTGCTGTACTTTGAATCGTCGGTCGACACTTCAGGTTCGGCGTCGGTCAACGTGACCTTCAAGCCGGGCACCGATCCGGAAATGGCGCAGGTCGATGTGCAGAACCGCCTGAAGGCGATCGAACCGCGCCTGCCGCAAACGGTGCGCCAGAGCGGCGTGACGGTGGAATCGTCGTCGTCCAGCTTCCTGATGATCATCAGCGTGAACTCGACCAAGGGTCACGACGAGCAGGAGCTGGGCGATTACCTGGCCCGTAACGTGGTGGAGGAACTGCGCCGCGTACCGGGCGTCGGCCGGGTGCAGCTGTTCGGCGCCGAACGCGCGATGCGGGTGTGGATCGATCCCGCCAAGCTGGTGGCGCACAACGTCTCCATGAGCGACGTCACCAACGCCATCGCGCAGCAGAACGCGCAGATCGCCCCCGGCCGCGTCGGCGACACGCCGTCGATTGCGGGCCAGCGCGTGACCACGCCGCTGACGGTGCAAGGCCAGTTGCGCACGCCGGAGGAATTCGCCGCCATCGTACTGCGCGCGGAACGCGACGGTTCCAGCGTGACGCTGGGCGATGTCGCCCGCGTCGAACTGGGCGCGCGCGACTACACCTTCAAGGCGCGCGAGAATGGCAAGACCACCTCGGGCGCTTCGATCGCGATGTCGCCGGGCGCCAACGCGGTGCAAACCGCAAAGCTGATCCGCGAGCGCATGGACGAACTGGCCAAGTCCATGCCGGACGGGATGGAGTACACGATTCCCTTCGATACCGCGCCGTTCGTCAAAATCTCCATCGAGAAGGTGGTCAGCACGCTAGCGGAGGCGATGGTGCTGGTGTTCCTGGTGATGTATCTGTTCCTGCAAAAAGTGCGCTACACGGTGATTCCCGCCATCGTGGCGCCGATTGCGCTGCTGGGCACTTTCGCGGTGATGGCGGTGGCCGGCTACTCGGTCAATGTGCTGACCATGTTCGGCATGGTGCTGGCGATCGGCATCATCGTCGACGATGCGATCGTGGTGGTGGAGGCGGTCGAGCGCCTGATGGCGACCGAAGGCTTGTCGCCGAAGGAAGCGACGCAGCGCGCCATGCGCGAGATCAGCGGAGCGGTGATCGGCATCACCGTGGTGCTGACCGCGGTGTTCATTCCGATGGCGCTGGCCTCCGGTTCGGTGGGCGTGATCTATCGCCAGTTCACGGTGGCGATGGCGGTGTCGATTCTGTTCTCGGCCTTCCTGGCCTTGACGCTGACGCCGGCGCTGTGCGCAACGCTGCTGAAGCCCGTCAGTCCGGAGGACCACCAGAAGAAGGGCTTCTTCCGCTGGTTCGACCGCAAGTTCGATGCGCTGACCGAACGCTACACCACGCGCACCACCGCCCTGCTCAAGCGCGGCGGCCGCGTGCTGGCCCTGTACGCCGTGATTGTGGCGGCAGTCGGCTACGGCCTGTCGCAATGGCCGTCATCCTTTCTGCCGGAGGAGGATCAGGGTTACATCATCACCTCGTTCCAGTTGCCGTCGGATGCAACCATGGACCGCACGCTGGACGTGATCCGGCAGTATGAGAAGCACGTCGCCAGCCGTCCGGGCATCGACGTCAACCAGTCGCTGATCGGTTTCAGTTTCTCCGGCTCCGGTCCCAACGCCGGCATGGCCTTCACCATGCTGAAGGACTGGGACCAGCGCAACGGCGCCACCGCCGGCGAGGAAGTGGCGAAAGCCCAGGAAGCCATGGCCAGCGCCAAGGAAGGCATGATCATGACGGTAATGCCGCCGGCCATCGACGAATTGGGCAACTCGTCCGGCTTCTCGCTGCGACTGCAGGATCGCGCGGGGCACGGCATTGGCGCCCTGCAAGCGGCGCAGGACCAGCTGCTGACGCTGGCCGCCCAGAGCAAACTGCTGAAAGACGTGTATCCCGACGCCCTGCCGCCGGGCAGCAGCATCCGGCTGGAGATTGACCGCCGCAAGGCCGAGGCTTTGGGCGTGTCGTTTGCCGCCGTCAGCGACATGCTGGTTGGCGCCACCGGTTCGAGCTATGTCAACGACTTCCCGAACAACGGCCGCATGCAGCAGGTGATCGTGCAGGCCGAAGCGGCGGCGCGCATGCAGCTGGACGATGTGCTGGCCCTGCGCATCCGCAACAGCGCCGGCGGCATGGTGGCTCTGGGCGAAATCGTCCATCCGGTATGGGAGCAGACACCGTTGCAGCTGGTGCGCTATAACGGCTATCTGTCGGCGCGTATCAGCGGCGGCGCTGCCGAAGGCGTATCCAGCGGCGCAGCCATGCAAGAGATGGAACGCCTGGTGGCGCAACTGCCGGCCGGCTTCGGCGTGGCATGGACCGGCCAGTCGCTGCAGGAGCGCGAGTCGGCGGCGCAGGCGCCGATGTTGATGGCGCTGTCCATGCTGGTGGTGTTCCTGGTGCTGGCAGCGCTGTATGAGAGCTGGTCGATCCCGGTATCGGTGATGCTGGTGGTGCCGCTTGGCCTGCTGGGCGCGCTGCTGGCAGTGATGGTGCGCGGCATGCCGAATGATGTGTTCTTCAAGGTGGGCATGATCACCATCATCGGGCTGTCGGCCAAAAATGCGATTCTGATCGTGGAGTATGCCAAGCAGCTGCACGCCGAGGGCAAAGGGCTGGTGGAATCGGCAACCGAAGCGGCGCGTCTGCGTCTGCGGCCGATTCTGATGACCTCCCTCGCCTTCACGCTGGGCGTGGTGCCGCTGATGCTGGCCTCGGGCGCCAGCGCAGAAACGCAGCATGCGATCGGCACCGGGGTGTTCGGCGGCATGGTCGCGGCGACGGTGCTGGCGATTTTCTTTGTGCCGGTGTTCTTCGTGGTCGTCGTTGGCGGCGCGGAGCGGCTGGGCAAGTTACGTAATAAAGGAGAGAAAACATGCGCGCAATGATTGCGATATCGGTCGCGTTGCTGGCCGGCTGCTCGCTGAATCCAGCGCTGACCATGCCGGCCATGCCGGTGCCGTCGGCCTACCATGGCGCTGCCGACCTTGCGCAGCCGGCGGCGCTGCCTGACTGGCGCCAGATGCTGACCGATCCGGCGCTGCAACGCCTGATCGAACTGGCACTGGAGAACAACCGCGATCTGCGCGAAGCGGCGTTGAACGTCGCCGCCGTGCAGGCACAGTATCAGATCCAGGACGCCAGCCGGCTGCCCGCGCTGGACGCCACCGGCGGCGCCTCGCGCCAGCGCGCCTCGTCCACCGATGCGCCCGACGGCGCGGTAACCCGGCAGGCCAGTGCCGGCCTGGCGATTAACGCTTTCGAACTGGACTTCTTCGGCCGCCTGCGCTCTGAGTCGGAAGCCGCGTTCTCTCGCTATCTGGCCTCGGTTGAAGGCCAGCGCGCGGCGCGACTGACCTTGATCGCCGCCGTCGCCGACGCCTACCTCGAACTGCGCCTGGCCGAAGAACAAGCCGGGCTGACCGAGCGCACGCTGGCCGACTGGCGCCTGGCCCTGTCGCTGACGGAACGCCTGCACGGCGCGCAGCAGCGCAGCGGCCTGGACGTCGCTCAAGCCACCGGCCAGGTCGCCACCGCCGAAGCCGACATGCAAGCCCGCGAGCGCGCCCTGCGCCTGGCCCGCAACAACCTGGAACTGCTGCTGGGTACTGTAGTCCCCGCCGGCCTGCCAGGCGGCCGGCCGCTGGCGCAACAACCAGTGATGACCACCCTGCCCGCCGGCCTGCCCTCCGACCTGCTGACCCGCCGCCCCGACATCATGCAGGCCGAACACGCGCTGGTGGCCGCCAACGCCGAAATCGGCGCTGCCCGCGCAGCCTTCTTCCCGCGCCTGTCGCTGACCGCCCAACTGGGATTCGGCAGCGCCGAAATGGGCAGCCTGTTCAAGGGCGGCAACCGCAGCTGGTCGTTCGCGCCGCAGATCACGCAGCCGATCTTCCACGGCGGCCGGCTGCGCGCGGAATTCAAACTGGCCGAAGTCCGCAATCACATCGCCATCGTTCAATATGAGCGCGCCATCCAGACCGCTTTCCGCGAGGTCAACGACGCGCTGGCCGGCAACCAGACCTACCAGCGCCAGATCGCCGCCCAGCAGCGCGTGGTCGATGCCGCCGCGCAGCGCGAACGCCTGTCCAAGCTGCGCTACAGCGCCGGCCAGGACAGCCGGCTGGAACTGCTGGACGCCCAGCGCCAGGCCTACGCCGCGCAAAGCGCGCTGCTGGAGCTGCGCCGCGACCACTTCAAATCCGCCGTCGCGCTGTACAAGGCGCTCGGCGGCGGCGTCAGCTGATGCAGTATCATGTCGGCATGACTACAGAACTACCCGCCACCGATCAGGCGCTGGTGCTGGTGGCCGAAGACGAATCGGAAATCGCCCAGATCCTGATGGCCTACCTGTCGCGCGCCGGCCTGCGCGTCGCCCATGCGCCGGACGGCCGCCGCGCGCTGGAAATGCACCACATGCTCAAGCCCGACCTGGTGCTGCTGGACGTGCAGATGCCGCAACTGGACGGCTGGGCCGTGCTGTCGCAGGTCCGCCAGCGCGGCAGCACCGCCGTCATCATGCTGACCGCCATGGACCAGGACATCGACAAGCTGACCGGACTGCGCATCGGCGCCGACGACTACGTGGTCAAGCCGTTCAACCCGGCGGAGGTGGTGGCGCGGGTGCAGGCGGTGTTACGTCGCACCGCCGGCCAGCAAAACACGCCGGCGACCAAACTGCTGCGCGCCGAAGGCCTGGAAGTCGATCTCGAACATTACGAAGCTGCGGTCGGCATCGACGGCCAGCCGCGCCAGCTACTGGCGCTGACGCTGACCGAATTCCGCCTGCTAGCCCATATGCTGCGCGCGCCCAAGCGCGTGTTCAGCCGCGCCGAACTGCTGGCCGCCTGCCTGCCAGAAGGCGAAACACTGGAGCGCACAGTGGACAGTCACCTCAGCAAACTGCGCAAGAAAGTGGAAGCGGCCGGCCTCACCGGCCTGCTGGAAAGCGTGCGCGGCGTCGGTTACCGGCTCGGGAGCGCGGCATGAAGCTGAATGCCGGCATCAGCCGCCAGATCTCGCTGTCGATGTCGCTGGTGGCGCTGGGTATCATCCTGCTGGTGCAAATCAGCTCCTACGCGCTGTACTCGTATCTGATCCGCCACTCGCCGGAATTCATGGCCGGCGACCCGCTCGACCTGACGCCCACGCGGGAAGAGGTTATCTGGCTGGTGATCACCACCTTCATCTCGGTGGTGATCGCGGTGGTAGCGGCGGGCAAGCTGTCGCGCCGCATCCTGGCGCCGTTGAATTCCGTGGCCGAGAGTCTGCGCCAGGTGGCGCAAGGCGATCTGACCGCCCGCGCCACCACTTACGACCATGCGATGGGCGAAGCGGCGCAGCTGGTGGCCGACTTCAACCACATGGCCGTGCGGCTGCAAAACATGGAGCAGGAGCGGGTGTTCTGGAACGCCGCCATCGCGCACGAACTGCGCACGCCGGTGACCATCCTGCGCGGCCGCCTGCAAGGCATCACCGACGGCGTGTTCGTGCCGGACCAGGCGCAGTTCCGCAATCTGCTGACCCATGTCGAAGGCCTCGGCCGGTTGATCGAAGACTTGCGCATGGTGGCGCTGGCCGAAAGCGGCCACCTCGGCTTGCAGAAAGTGCGCGCCAGCCTGGCCGGTGAAATCGAAACCGTGGTGCAGCTGGCCGCGCCCTGGCTGCAAGTCGCAGGCTTCGAACTGGCGCTGGATCTGACCTCCAAGCCGGCGCTGTGCGATCCGATGCGCATCCGCCAGGCCTTGCTGGCGTTGCTGGAGAACGTGCGCAAGCATGCCACGCCCGGCGTGGTGCGCGTCAGCAGCACCATTTCCGGCGGCGCCTACCGCTTGCGGGTGGAAGACCAGGGGCCCGGCATCAACGCCGCGCTGGCCGAACGCGTGTTCGAGGCCTTCCAGCGCGGCGGCCAGGTGCAGCAGGCCGGCACCAGCGGCACCGGCCTGGGCCTGGCCGTGGTCAAGGCGATCGCGGTCGCCCACGGCGGCCAGGCGGTGTGCCGTCCGTCCAAACTGGGCGGCACACTGTTCGAACTGAACTGGCCGCTAGCTTGAGCGTGGCCGCGCAGCGGTGCATGCGTCCGGTTATTTGAGCGGCGGCTGTTTCTGCACGTACCGTCCGACGATTTCGCCCTTGGCCAGCACATGGCCCTGGATGGCGTTCAGCAGTTGATCGCGATCGGCGCCAAAGCCGAGCGACAGCACGGTGTCCAGCGCGAATACCTGGAAGTGGTAATGATGCGGCGCGTCGCCGACGGGCGGGCGCGGTCCGTAATAGCCGATCGAGCCGCGCGTGGTGCGGCCTTGCAGCACGCCTTCCGGCTGCGTCAGGCGCGGCTGCTCCTGCAAGCCCTCCGGCAGGCTGGTGACGGCCGCCGGGATATTCCACGCCAGCCAGTGCACGAATGGCTTTTGCGGCGCATCCGGATCTTCCATGATGATGGCGTAGGACTTGGCGCCCGCAACCGCCTGCCACGACAGCGGCGGCGACAGGCCGTCCACGTACTCGCTGTACCGCGCGTCCAGCAGCTCGTCCTGGCGGAAGGCCGCGCTTTGCACCGCCAGCCTGGCGCCGCCGCTGGCTTGCGGGCGCGTCAGCGCCAGCGTAACGTTGTTGCCGCGTTGCGCCTGTTCCTGCATCCGGCCGGCCGGCGCTGGCGGCAGCGCCGTCGCCGCCTTGCCGGAACCGCTGTAGGCAATCCGGTACAACACGCCGTTGGCATCGTCCGCCATCAGCAAGGCGCCGTCCGCCGCCACCGCCAGGCCGACCGGACGCGCGATATGGGTCTTGCCGCCGTCGGTCAGGAAACCGGTGACGAAGGGCTCGATCGACTTGGGCTGGTTGTCGGCGAAGCGCACGCGGACTATTTCGTAGCCGGATGGCGTGCTGCGGTTCCAGGATCCGCGCATGGTGACAAACGCGTCGCCCTGGTATTCGGCCGGGAAGGCGGCGGCGCGGTAGAACAGCATCTGCATCGGCGCCGCGTGCGCGGTGTAGCCCAGCACCATCGGCTCGCTGCGGGCTTTCCATTCTTCTTTGCTGATGTCACCCGGCGGCGTGCTTTGCGGGTAGATGGCGCCGGCGCCGTACACGTGCGGCCAGCCGTACTGCTTGCCCAGTTCGATCTTGTTCAGTTCTTCCTGCTGCTCGTCGTCGCCGAGAAAGTCGATGCCGTGGTCCATGGCCCACAGCTCGCCGCTGCGCAGGTGCCAGTCGAAGCCGATGGTGTTGCGCAGGCCGCTGGCGAAAATACTGCGCTGCTTGCCGTCCGGCGTGGCGCGCAGCACGGTGGCGTTTTCGGGATTGCTCTCGTTGCAGGTATTGCAGGTCGAACCGGCGCTGATGTAGAGCATGCCATCCGGGCCGAACGCCAGCGTGCGGTTCGGGTGCTGGCCGGAATCCGGCAAGTCGCCGATGATCAGCTTCAGCGCCGACAATCTGCCGTCGCTCAGGATGTCCGCCACAAACACTTCCTTGACCGTGGCCAGATACAGTTTGTTGTCGCGGATCGCCAGGCCGTGCGCGCCGGGGCGCGCGGCCACCGTCACCGGCGGACCGTCGGCCACGCCGTCGCGGTTGGCATCCTTGAGCAGCAGCACATCGCCCTGGTCGCGCCGGCTGACATAGATGTTGCCGTTGGGGGCAACGGCGATGATGCGGATGTTTTTCAGGCCGCTGGCAAACGCCGAGACAGTAAAGCCCGGCGGCGCCTTGAGGGCGGCGATCCGTTCGGCGCTGGCGTCCACCTTGGCCGGCTTGACGATGGCGGTGGCGAGCGCCACCCGCGTGCCGTCGCCCTGCTGGGCGCTGACGGCAGAACACAAGCAAAGCGCGACGGTGGCTAGCGCCGTCATTGCCGGAGGCGGTTGGAATCGCATGGTGCGGACCTTTTGAGTAGTCAAAAGATCCAGTGTCGGCGCCACACCCCAGCCACTCTGTACGCCGCCACACCCACGCGCGGCAACGCCGGAATCTGTTGCGCCAGCGTGACGCAACAGATTCCGGCGTTACAGCGGTTTAGCGTGCCGCCGGCGGCAGCTTGTAGCGCTGTTCGCGGTACAGGATGGACGGCAGCACCACATGCGACATGGCCTGGTCGACCTGGACGGCGCTCGGCGCTCCGCCGGTGGTCAGCTCACCGGTCGCGGCTTCGTAGTGGCCCAGCAGCGGTGACTGGTTCGGACGCAGGATGGTCGCCGACGAGCCTTCCAGCCACGCGAAGTAATTATCGAACTGGATCAGCGCGCGGCCCGGTGTTTCGCTATCCGTGGCCAGGTCGCGGCCTATCATCGGATGCTCGCTGGCGATGCCCATCAGCGACAGCAGCGTCGGCGCAAGGTCGACCTGGCTGGCGATGGTCTGGATGCGCTTCGGTTGGATATCCGCACCCAGGATCAGGCCAGGAATGTGGAACTTCTTGATCGGCACCAGGCTGTCGCCGTACACGCGGTTGTCGTGGTCGGCCACGATCAGGAACACCGTATCCTTCCAGTAAGCCTGCTTCTTGGCCTCGGCGATGAAGCGGCCCAACGCATAGTCGGCATATTTGACGGCGTTGTTGACGGTCTGCTTCTCGGCATCATGCAGTTCGATGCGGCCGTCCGGGAACTGGAACGGCTCATGGTTGGACGACGAGAAAATCAGACTGAAGAACGGCTTGCCCGAATCGTGCAGCGTTTTCAGGCGCTCCAGCGATTTGTCGAACAAGTCTTCATCCGACGCTCCCCAACTGCCGACAAACTTCGGATTCTTCATGTCGCGACGGTCCACCACCTTCTGGAAACCGTTGCCGGTGAAGAAACCACGCATATTGTCGAAGTGCGCCTCGCCACCGTAGACAAACTCGGTGTGATAGCCCTGGCGGCCAAGGCCGGCCGCCAGCGTATAGAAGTTCTGCTGCGACAGCGACAGCTTGACCACGCTGCGCGCCGGCGTCGGCGGATAACCAGCCACCACTGCCTCGATGCCGCGCACCGAGCGTGTGCCGGTCGCATACAGCTGTTCGAACCACCAGCCTTCCGGCTTCAGTTTCTCCAGCTCCGGCGTCACCGGCAGACCGCCCAGCGATTTGACGAAGGTTGCGCCCAGGCTTTCTTCCAGCACGATCACCAGATTCAAGGGACGCTCGCGCTGCATCACCGGCACCTGCTTATGCAGCGTCGGCAAATCCGCCGAGGTGAACTGCTGATCGCGCAGCCAAGGCGCGCTTTTCACCACCTGGAACACTTTGTCACGCGGATACTGACCATAGATCTCGGAGGAATTGGCCTCGTGACTCATGGCCGCCCAGGCGTCCAGCACCGACCATGGCGAGTTGATAATGATGGAGTTGACCATCGCATCGCCGGTCAGCGCAAACAGCGACGGGTTGGCCGGACGGTGCGACAAGGTCGAGCGGATCTGGACCGCCACCAGCAATACCACCAGCGGCCACAACAGCAACAGCTTCACCGAACCGATGGCGCGGATATCGGCCGATGCCGCCTTCAGCAGCTTGTAAATGCCGGTGCCCAGCAGCACGGTGGCCACAACGCCCAGTACCAGCGCGATGCGGAAGCCGTTCCACAACGTCGACATCACCTCTTCCGGATACGACAGATACTCGATGAACAGCCGGTTCGGGCGCACGTCGTACTGCATGATGAACTGCGGCGTCGACACTTCCATGAACACAATGAAGATCAGCGCAAAGGTGCCCCACACCACGGTGAAGCCCTTCCACAGCGCCAGCGTTTTGCGGTGCGCCAGGAACGGCGCCAGCAACAGCGGCACGGCGATCAGATAGCCGATCATGATCAGGTCGGCACGCACGCCCTGCAACATGATACGCAGCGGGATGCCGGTGGCCGCCACGCGTTCCCACTGCCACAGCACCAGTCCGGCGCGCGACAGCGAGAAAATGACCAGCCCTAGCAACAGCAATTGCAACACGCCCGCGAACGGGCCTGCCCACAGGGTCAGGCGCGCCAGCCGGCCGGCGACCCTGTCCAACCAGCTTTCAGGGCGGCGGAACATCATTCGGCACCAAAGCCTGGGTGGCTGGCGATGTAGGCGCCGGCGCCGGCGCCGGCACTCAGCATCCAGCCGATCAGCAGCAGGAATACCAGCATCATGCAGAACAGCGTGGAGACGCGGCGGGCGTCGGCATTGTCCTGGAACACAGGCTTCTTGCCGTAGCCGACGCCAAAGAAGTAGGCCGCCACCACCGTCACCAGGTAGTGCACGGCGCCGAAGGTCTCGCCCAGTTCACCTTTGCGCGGATGGTCGACCAGCAGATGCGACAGCGCCACCAGCACGATATAAATCAGCGAGGCCGACAGCGGCGGCAGGTACAGGCCGAATTTCTCGACGAAAGTGCGCACGCCCGGACGCTTCTTGGCCAGCAGCGGCAGGATGATGTTGTGGCTGAGGCCGACAATCGCGATGATCTTCAGCAGCACCGCCTTGTGCAGGCTGCTGCTGCCCATGGCCAGATTGTGCAGATTGGTCTCGCCCTGACGGTTGTTGTGTGCGAAGAACTCCGGCGGGATGATGTGCAGCACGCGCTGGAACCAGCTGATTTCCTCCATCGCCGCCAGGCCGACCAGCGCGCTCAGGCCGACGAAGGCCAGCAGTTGCAGGTTGACCTTCGGCTCACGCTGCCATTGCTCGACAGCCAGGAAGGCCAGGATGCCCGACAGGAAGGTAAAGCAGAGGAACTGCATCCATTCGACGATGCCGTCTTCCACCAGCAAGCGCCACAATGCCTGCTGATCGTGCGAGAACGCAATCGCCAGGCCCAGCACGAAGACGTTGATGAGAACGCCAACCGCGATCACCGGATGGACATACCACTTCTTCTCTACCATGTATTACTCCCTTGTTTGTGTGCTATGTAGTTAGTTTACGTTAATCCAGGCCGCCGGCGCGCGGGCGCGCCAGCTCGGGTTCGGCCTCCGGCGCCACCAGCGTCTGCGCCACGCCGCCGGCTTTGCGCCCAGCATACTGGCGGTAGCCGGCCGCGATGGCCGAGCCCAGCGCCCAGGCCCACAGCAGCGGATCGAGCAGAGCATCCCACAAGTTGCCGGTGGGCAGGCGCAGCAGCGAGAACAGCAGCACGGCGGTCAGCAGCGCCGCGCCGCCGGCACCGAAGCGCAGCCAGATCGCCGCCACGCCGGCCAGGGCCGCCGCGGTCGCCACCACTGCCGAGGTGGCGGGGTCGAAGCCGTTATAATAAAGGCCCAGCGCCAGCACGCCGAACGCGTCCAGGTATAACACCACGCCCAGCGTCGTCAGCAACAGGGCGAAGGCGGGATGCAGCAGGAAGTCGACCGGCTTTTCGTTCCAGCGCGCAAACAGTGCCACCAGGCTGTAGCCGGTCAGCAGGCCGCTGGGATATTGGAACACCAGCGTCAGCCAATAGGCCGGCGAGGCCTCGCCCGGCAGCACCATCACCAGCGCCACCGTGCCGGCGACCACCAGCTTGGTGCGCCGGGCCAGCGCCGGGAACAGCCGGGGCAACAGCGCCGGCAGCACCGACAGCAGCATCGACGCGGCAACCAGCGTCCACGCCAGGCGCGCATACAGGATCTGTAAAGAGAGATCGGGCAAACTCATGGCAAGTCCTTGGCCGGCTGGATTTTCAGGCGGTGGTGGGCGATCGCCCGCCGCTGATAGGTGTAAGTGATGTGCAATTCGTCACCCAGCTGGTACATGGCCGGATAGGAGAACTCATCGCCCGGCTGGCCGCTGACAATGTCGGTGACCTCCTGCCAGGTGTGGCCGTCGACCGACTGCGACAGCGTCAGCGTGCTGCGCGCGGTCTCTTTGTCGGTGCCATCGTTGCGCAGCATCAGCAGATTGCCGCTGCTCAGGCGCAACACCGCCAGTGAGGTGCCGAGGTTGCGGATGGTGGTCGGCCCCATGTCTTCCCAGGTCACGCCGCTATCGTGGCTGACCGCCTGCTGCACCACCGAATTGTCCTTGGTGGCGTCGCGCATCCAGGCGCGCACCTCGGTATTCGACATCGGCACCAGCGTCGGCTGCAGCGAGCGGGTACGCGCGCCGATGCGGGTCAGGCGCTGCGGATCGCCGTTGGCGTCGAACGACACCAGCATCGGATATTTGTGGCCGATTTCGAAATACACCGGCAGCCACCAGCCGCCGCCCGCCAGCTCCACCGGCGACGAGCGCACCAGCACGCTGGTATTGAACACCGGCGACATCGGCAGCACGCGGCGCACCTTGAAGGTGACGCCCTCGTCGTTCGATTGCAGCTGCACCACGCGCGACGCGGCCCAGCCGCCCAGGCCGGTAGCAACCACGTACAGATGGACCGTGCCGTCGGCCCCGGTCCAGGCCACCGGGTTGCCGATGCGGCGCACGCCATGACCGAGCGCGGCGCCGAGCGAATCGCGGCTGGCGACCACCCAGTTATCGCTCCAGCGGCCGTGGCTCCAGCGCGAAGCGTAGACCTGCACGTCGGGCCCGCTTTCGCGGCTGCCGGCCCACCAGAAGGCGATCAGGTCGCCGTGCGGCAGTCGCGCCAGCGCGCTGGCGTGGGCGGACGGTACGCCTTTCGGCATCGGGATGATGGCGCGCGACACCTCGGTCAGCGTGACCGGCGGTGGGCTGAGCGCTTGCGTCGGCTCGGGTCTGGCGTGATGGGGCGCCGCGTGCGACCAGCGCACGCCCTCGGCAAGCATCACAGTGGCCACGACGGCCATGCATGCAAGAACGGCCAGCTTGCCTGGCCGTTGTATAGTTGGGCGAAAAACTCCCATTCCGTCTCCAGAAATCGGGACATGGAAGCCTGCTCGGTGTTCCCTTGCCCAAAAATTAAGTCATTGCCTCGCCAGCCTGCCGCTTGTGGCTGCTGCTGAGCGCGGACGAAGTCGGTATCCTACAGTAAAAGCAGGACGAAATGTAGGCAAGTTAGCGGCCTTGGACTTGCCGCCGGAACGCCCTCGTGCCAAGATGGCATTCTTCAGTATTTAGCAATGAAAAGCAAACAGCGCCATGTATCAGCAACCGCCGGACGACCATCTTACGCGCAAGCCAGCGCCGTATCAGCCGGGCCACAAAAATCATCTGGCAGACGGTGCCCCTGTTGAAGAAACCTTCCGTCAGCCAGGCCGGCGAGCGGTATTGATGGTGGCGGCATTCTTTTGCTGCGCCGCGTTGGGGCTGTTCCTTAGCTATGGGCTGAACCCAATCACGGTCATCGCAGTTGCCATCCTAGGCCTCATCCTGGCCGTGGCGGGATATTTCGGCACGCGCGACCGCTCCCGTCCACCCAGCCGCACCGAGACAATCGCGGCAACCTGCTGGTTATGGTTCAGGCGCACGCTGTGCTGGGGTCTCGGACTGGGGCTGCTGCTCGGCGTCAGCGTGCCCGCGCTGTTTGCTGTCGACATCGGACGGGCCTTGGGTGGGCTGATATTTGGCCTCTATCTGATCTACTTGGGCTGGTTTGGCATCAGCCAGACCCGTATCCAGTTCAGCGACGATATCAAAGCGCACCAGCGCAACAAAGCGCGTTACAAGTGGCGCTTATGAAATCGCGTGTTCTGGCGACATCCACACCAGATTCCACAGATGCCCATCCAGGTCCTCGAAGCCCTGGTCGTACATGAAACCGTGATCTTCCGGCGGGTGCGGGATGCGGGCACCGGCGGCGGTGGCCTTGGCGATCAGGCTGTCGACTTCCGCACGACTCTCGCAACTGAGGCAAATAATCACTTCGTTGCCCTCCAGCGCCTGTGCAACCGGCTTGTTGGTGAGGGACGTGAAGAAGTCTTCCGTCATCAACATCGCCAGAATACTGTCCTCCACAATGATCATGAAGGCCGCGCTCTCGTTGGAGAACTGGGGATTGAAACCGAAGCCAAGCGCGGCGAAGAAGTCCTTGGACCGGCCCAGATCCTTGACCGGCAAGTTGAAAATGATTTGCTTGTTCATAACGCCTCCTGGTTAGCTATCGAAATACAGACACGCTATCATGACGGCAAACGATAGCACCAATTCGACCAGCGCCATGGGCGATTTAGATGGACTGCTACCGCCCCCATACCAGACGTTGGCTGTGGCTAACCTAAAGGCCCTTTGCGTAGCCGTGTGTCCATTCTGTTTACTGAAGCTGAGGTTAGAAGAAACAAACCAAACATCGGAGGGACAACCGGCCAGTTCGGTGCCGAAGCACCCCAAAAAAACGCAGGCAAACCGACAATTAATATTGAGTAAAACGCTCTGCCGATGCGCAACTCGGCAGTGAGGGGCAAAGTGTCTTTATGAGGTGACACTAAATAGGACAGCCACGACAGGAAGACCGTGAATGACGGGACGAAATAGTTCGCCTCTCCCGTAGCAAGCAGCATGTAGAGATAACTAAGAAGCCAGACTGTTAGTAGGGCAAGCGCAGCCATCGAGAACCTTTTCATCTTTCATATCCGTTCTGAATGGCGGCTACTGGCCGGATGTCGCTGAAGATGGTCAGGATAGCACCATTGCTTATATAAGAAGTTCACGGTTTGTCACTGCGATGTGGAACCCGCCCCCATCTTGGACGTTTGTCTCTAATGAAAACGTTGGTGAGGGCTTCGGCAGGCTTGGCGCTTTTACCGGCAGCGCTGCGCGAAACTTCACTACGACATAGGCAGAGACGCCACATGCCACCATGAAGACGAGGTCTTGCAAATACGCATAGTGCGCATCAAAAATCAGCACTCCTTTCAGATGACCGAAATTTTTACTGTGGTAACCCGTTGAGAGCAAGACAATAAGATCCCATCCGAAGTGGAATCCGATAGGAAACCACAAGGACTTGGTTTTGAGCGCAGTCCAGCCTAGGAAGCATCCCGCGACTAGCGTCTGTACATAGAAGAGCGGCTCCTTATCGAAATCTGAGGCAGCAAACGCCAACGCCTGAAGTAGCAGCGGCAAGGAGAGCGGAAGTTTCGGAAAATATCGCGTTAATAAGCCCAACAACAGGCCCCTGAAGATGAATTCTTCAAACACAGCCACGGCTAGCGCCAGGGCCAATATCGTCGTGATCTGGTAGAAAGAGAAATCTGGGATGAAGACTTCACCATTGCGGATGTCATTCCCGCAGAAAGGGGAATCCATACAGCGCGTACCTTGATACTCAGTATAGGTTCCAGCTTTCGCTGGAACGACGGGTTGGGCCGAAATTTAGAACCCAGCCCGCACTCACGAGAATATTCTTGCTAAAGTTTCTTAGTCATGAATACGCGGCTGATGCCTGGCTGCGACGGTATTTCACCGAACCTCACCCATCCATTTTTCTCATAAAATCCCGGCGCTTGGAAGCTGATTGTGTAAAGGACCGCAGAGCCGCATCCGCGTTTGCGGGCCTCATCTTCAAATGCTTCCAGGACTTTTGTACCGAGTCCGTAACCACGCAATGAATCCGGTAGGTGGAAAAGGTCGAGGAAAGCCAGCCCCAGAGAGGTTCGTCCGATAGCGCCGCCCAGGATATTGCCGCTGCCGGAGTCTTTCACGATGACAGACAGCGGGCGCCGGTCAGTCAAGCCCCCAGCCTGTTGGTTAAACTCATCCAGGCCTTTGCCAAGCATATCTTCGAATCCGGGCTCTGCACGATCACTGATCACGATCACATTCTGCCCACTACCGCCCTTTTCTTTTTTATCCACCGCCTTGCGAACACGGAGCTTTTCCAGCGGAGACGCGATCGTGCCAAAAATAAGCGTCAAGATCAGTGCCCCGCCCCAAACCGCTCCCACCGGGTATTGGTAAGTGCCGCCGAGGTAGGCGGCCAGACTGTACGCCGCGCCCTGCCAGATGTACATCGAATAGCCATTCGCAATGAAGGGGCGCAGCCATACTTGCGTGGACAGTTTTTCCGACAGGCTGTCCGGCAGAAAAGACATCAGCAACAGCAAGAACGCCACCCACGCAGCGCAGAACATGAAAAATATAAAGTTCGGCGGGAATTTATTCGCCTGCATGTTCAGCGAGTACCCGGCCGGCAAGTACAACTGGAAAGCCAGCAACGCGAGCAATGCCACCACCAGTGCCAGCACGAACTCAACACGCTTGGCGGCGAGCTTTACCTTGGCCAGGTGATAACCAAAAACCGCCCACAGCCCGTAGGACACAACATACGGCAGCAGGCCTATTCCTTGAAGATGAATCAGCGAACACAGATACACCACCGCTGCTGCGCACACCATGTAGATCCATAAGGGAATCCGCAGCGGAATCGATAGCCGGCTCACCAGCGGCAGCACGGCGGTGATCGCCAGATACGGCACGATGAACCATAAGTGCCAGTTGAGCATCGCTACCGAATAGCCCTGACCGTACTGGAACGGATTGAGCCACGCTTTGGCGATCTCTCCGAGGCTCCAGTTTGGCTCACGGAACGCATAGCTGTAGCCGATGCAAAACACGGCATAGCCGAAATACGGAACCACAATCCGGGTGAATCTGCCGAGCAGGAAGGCAACATAGGACTTCACACCCGACGTCGATTGTTTTCGCTGAGCCGCCGATTGATAGAGAAAATAGGCATAGCCGGTAATGATGAACACGCACGGCATTTCAAACAGCAGCAAGGCACTCACTTCCATGGGCAACAAGCCCAGCCAGAATACGCCGTGGATAATACCGACGATATAAAGCATCAACACGCCACGGGCGACATCGACCGAATAATTTCGAAAAGCCATTAGTTCCGTACCTTCAGTAAGACTTAAAAGACAACCCAACATTCTAGAAAATATGTGCAAAAAAGTCACGCTCAGGCAAAAACCAAAACTCTATCGGTGAATTTTCGATAACTATACGTATTACTACTTGATTTAGGACATTTTTTTGCGCCGCCAGGCGGGCTAAACTTGTTGCCGCGCGCGGTGCGCCCCTTGCGCGCCGGCCTACACAGGAAGCCCCGCATGCCTGCAGACCCCACGGATTTGGACCGTTTTGCCAGTACCATGATGCCCTCCGATGCCGACATCCAGCAGCGCCTGCTGTTTCTGGAACTATTGCCGGAGGACATCAGGCTGCTGCGCGAGATCCATCCGTTGCTGCAGCCGCGCCTGCCGGAGGTCATCGCGGCTTTTTATCGCCATCTGCAAACCGTGCCGGTGCTGCGCGCCCAACTGCGCGACCCGGTGGTGCTGGACCGCTTGCATCACCTGCAAGGCGCCTACTTCGCGACCCTGACCGCCGGCGATTATGGCAGCGACTACGTGCGCCACCGGCTGCGCGTCGGCCTGGCGCACCACCGCATCGGCCTGGCGCCGGAATGGTATATCGGCGCCTACCGCAAGTACCTGGGCGATCTCGCGCCGATACTGCAGGAGCTGCTGCAAGACCGCCCCGCCCTGCTGCTGCCGACCTATAGCGCGCTGATGAAGGTGGCCAGCTTCGACATGGGCCTGGCGCTGGACACTTATATCCAGGCCAGCCGCCAGCAGTTGCGCGACAGCGAGGCCCGCTTCCGCGCAGCGTTCGGCCAGGCGGCGGTGGGACTGGCCCAGTTGTCGGCCGAGGGCCGCTGGCTGCGCGTGAACCGCAAGCTGCAGGACATCGTCGGCTACAGCGAGGAGGAACTGCGCGGCATGCACCTGTCGGACCTGGTGGCGCCCGAAGACTGGCACATCGATGCGCCGCTGCTGCGCGCACTGGCCGATGGCGAGCTGGAGACTTCGGCGCGCGAGAAGCGCTACCTGCGCAAGGACGGCAGACAGGTGTGGGTCAAGACCACCGTCACCAATATGCAGCCGGACGGCAGCGCCGCGACGCTGGTGGCGGTGATCGAGGACATCTCGCAGCGCAAGCAGTTCGAGGAAGAACTGATGCACCTGGCCCGCCACGACGCCCTCACCGGCCTGGCCAACCGCACGCTGCTGCTGGACCGGGTAGCGCAGGCGATCGCCCAGGCGCGCCGCAGCGGCAACCAGGTCGCCATGCTGTTCCTCGACCTCGACCGCTTCAAGACCATCAACGACAGCCTGGGCCACGACGCCGGCGACCGCGTGGTGGTCGAAGTCGGCCGCCGCCTGAAGCACGCCGTGCGCGACGCCGACACCGTGGCCCGCTTCGGCGGCGACGAGTTCATCGTGCTGCTGCCAGAGTTGCCCAATGAAGACATCGCCGCCGGCCTGGCGCAGAAAATCCTCAACGCGCTGTTCGAGCCGATGCTGATCCAGGGCCACGAACTGGCGCCCGCCTGCAGCGTGGGCATCAGCCTGTATCCGCGCGACGGCGCCGACGGCAAGACGCTGCTGAAAAACGCCGACGCCGCGCTGTATCAGGCCAAAGCCATGGGGCGCGGCAACTATCAGTTCTATTCCGAGGAAATGAACGCCCGCACGCTAGACCGCCTGACGCTGGAAAGCGGCTTGCGTCACGCGGTCGAGCGCGGCGAACTGCAGCTCAAATACCAGCCGCAGATCGACTTAGCCAGCGGCAACATCGTCGGCGCCGAGGCGCTGCTGCGCTGGCATCCCGCCGGCCAGCCGCTGGTGATGCCGGACGCCTTCATCAGCATCGCCGAGGAAACCGGGCTGATCGTCCCGATCGGCGAATGGGTGCTGCGCACCGCCTGCGCGCAGCAGGTGGCGTGGCGCAGCGCCGGCTTGCCCGCGCTGCGCATGGCGGTCAACCTGTCGGCGCGCCAGTTCCGCCAGGCCGGGCTGGATGCGATGGTGGCGCGCGTGCTGGAAGAAACCGACTGCCGCGCCGACGCGCTGGAACTGGAAATCACCGAATCGGTGCTGATGGACCGCGCCGACGCCGCCGCCGTCACGCTGCAACGTCTCAGCGACATGGGGGTGCAACTGGCGATCGACGACTTCGGCACCGGCTACTCCAGCCTGTCCTATCTGAAGCGCTTCCCGATCAACGCGCTGAAGATCGACCGCACCTTCGTCAGCGATATCTCATCCGATGCCGACGATGGCGCCATCGCCGGCGCCGTCATCGCGCTGGCGCACAGCATGGGCCTGACGGTGGTGGCCGAGGGCGTGGAAACGTCACAACAACGCGACTTCCTGCGCCAGCTGAAATGCGACCAGGCGCAGGGCTTTTACTTCAGCCAGCCGATGCCTGCGGCAGCGCTGGAACACCTTCTTATCCATGGAGAACCCGAAACATGATGCTGCACATTCCCGGCGTACTGACGCCCGAACAAGTTGCCCAGATGCGCCGGCGCCTAGCCGAGGCCGACTGGATCGACGGCCGCGCCACCGTCGGCGACCAGGGCGTCAAGGTCAAGCACAACCACCAACTGGCCGAGAACACCCCGCTGGCGCTGGAACTGGGCCAGATCGTGCTCGACGCGCTGGCGCGCAATCCCTTGTTCTTCTCGGCGGCGCTGCCGCTGCGCACCTGCCCGCCGATGTTTAACAGCTATTCCGGCGGCGGCACCTACGGCAACCACGTCGACGGCTCGATGCGCCGCATGGCGCCCAACGGCCAGTGGCTGCGCACCGATGTCTCGTCGACGCTGTTCCTGACCGACCCGGACGAGTACGAAGGCGGCGAGCTGGTGGTGGAAGACACCTATGGCGAGCACGAAGTCAAGCTGCCGGCCGGTGACCTGATCGTCTACCCGTCGACCAGCATCCACCGGGTCGAACCGGTCACGCGCGGCGCTCGCATTTGCTCGTTCTTCTGGACCCAGAGCATGATCCGCGATGACATGAAGCGCTGCATGCTGCTCGACCTCGACCGCAACATCCAGTCGCTGCGCGCCCGCCTCGGCGATTGCGAGGAACTGGTCGACCTTACCGGCCACTACCACAACCTGCTGCGCCAGTGGAGCGAGGCCTGACGCGCTGAATCTCTGCTACAATCCCGCCTTTAAATGATAATAATTCTCATTCATTGGCGAGGAATGCGTTGGATGTAAGTGTAGAAAATCTGTACCGCGAGCACAGTTCCTGGCTGACCGGCTGGTTGCGGGCGCGGCTCGGCCATTGCTCGGACCGCGCCGCCGACTTCGCGCAGGACACCTTCGTGCGTATCCTGCTAACCCGGCCTGCGGTGGCGGACATCGCCCAGCCCAAGTCTTACCTGGCCACCATCGCCCGCGGCCTGATGATCGACCACTTCCGCCGCAACGATATCGAACAGGCCTATCTGGCCGAACTAGCCCTGATGCCGGAGGCGCTGCAACCGTCGCCCGAAGAGCGCGCGATGCTGCTGGAAACACTGTGGGCAATCGACCGCATGCTGACCAGCCTTCGGCCCAAGGTACGCCAGGCCTTCCTGCTGTCCCAGATCGACGGGCTGGACTACGAAACCATCGCGGCCCAACTGGACGTGTCGGTCAGCAGCGTCAAGAAATACATGCGCAAGGCCGTCACGGAATGCCTGAAATGCTTGTGACGCCTTTGACCGAACAGCATCTGGAAGCGGCGGCCGACTGGTTCCTGCTATTGGCGGAGGACGACACGCCAGCCACCCGCGCCAACTGGCAGCGCTGGCACGACGCTGCCGCCGCGCACAAGCTGGCATGGCAGAAAGTGGAAAAGCTGCAAAGCCTGCTGGCCGCCGCGCCACGCCAGACCACGCAGGCATTGAAACCGCCGCCGCGCAAAACGCGCCGCCACGCGCTCGCTGCGCTGGGCATGGCGCTCGGCGCAGGCTTCCTGTACGCGCTGCTGTCGAGTCGCCCGCAGGCGCCACAAATCGCCTGGACCAGCACCCCGCGCGGCCAGCGTCGATCCATCACGCTGCCGGACGGCGGTCAACTGTGGCTGGGTTCGGACACCCGCATCGGCATCGCCTACCATGCGAACTCGCGCGACATTTACCTGTCCCACGGCGCTATCCAGTTGACTAGCGGCAGCGATCCGCAAGGCCGGCCGCTGCGCATTCTGGCGCGCGACGGCGCGATACGGCCGCTGGGCACGCGGCTGACGGTTAGCGTCTTTGCCACGCACACCGCGCTGTCGGTGCAACAGCACGCGGTTGAAGTGCAGCCGCTGAAAGGGCCGGCGGTACGCGTGGAAGCCGGCCAGCGAGTCGTCTTCAGCGCCGACGGCGCCGACCGGCCTGAGCGCGCAACAGTCGCCGAGGATGCCTGGACCAAAGGCCTGATTATGGCCATCAACATGCCGCTGCCGGCGTTTGCCGAGCAATTCGCGCTGTATTCCGGCCAGCCGGTCGATGTGGCGCCGGGCGTGGCGAGCCGTCACGTTTCCGGCACATTCCAGATCGACGCCCCGGAACGCTCGCTGCAAACCCTGGCGGAGGTGCTGGCGATCCGCCTCGACCGGCGCACCGACGGTTGGCATTTCCGCCCGCGTTAAAAATATTTTGCCTGATCGTTGTCCTTTTTCGATGCTCGTTCGGCTTACCAGCAAGTAGATAACTTTTGAGCCGAAAACATGAAACTGGTCCCCAAGACTGCCCTGCTCGCGGCGCTGCTGAGCGCGGGCGTGATTTTGCCGGCGCATGCCGCCGAGGCGCCCGCTAAAACCTATACCATCGCCGCCGCCCCGCTGGCCGAGGCACTGAACCGCTTTGCCGCCGAATCGGGCGTGATCCTGGTATTTGACGCCAGGCTGCTGCACGGCCTGCAATCGAAGGGACTGCAAGGCAAGTACGACCTGCCGTCCGGCTTCCAGTCGCTGCTGGCCGGCACCCGCTACGAGGCAGTGCTGGCGCGTTCCGGCGCCTATGTGCTGCGTGAACGGCAAACGCCGCCAGCGTCGCGCGAACCGCTGGGCGAAGCCAAGCCGGACGCCGCCATGGGCGAGATTACGGTGCTGGCCAGCACCCTGCCCACCGTCGACAAGCTGGACCGCGAGATGATCGTCAACATGGCGTCGATCAATGGCGACCTCACCAGCCAGCTCAAGCTCAATCCGAATGTGCAGTACGCCGAGACGCAGCTGTCTTCTCACACCGGCGGCGAAATTGCCCCGGCCGAAATCAGCATCCACGGCGCCAAGCCGTTTCAGAACGAGATCCTGCTTGACGGTGTCTCGATTGCCAACGACATCGACCCCGGCAACAAGCTGATCAGCGCCACCGCCGACCTGATCCCCGGCTCGGCACAATCGCTGGCGATCGACAGCAGCATTCTGTGCGATATCGAAGTCAAGGACTCGAACGTCTCCGCCGAATATGGCCGCTTCACCGGCGGCGTAGTGACCTCGCGCATTTGTTCCGCGCGCAAAAAACTGGGCGGCAGCGTCTCGGTCGGCTACACCTCGTCGGACTGGAGCACGCTGTTTATCGATCCCGCCCGGCAAGTGGAGTTCGAACAGTCGTCCAGCGAGAACTACCAGCCGCGCTTCACCAAGTGGACCTATAAGACCACGCTGGAAACCCGCCCCACCGACGACTGGGGCTTGCTGATCAGCGCGGTCCGCAAGACCTCGGACATTCCGCTGCGCCGCTTCAAGACCGCCAATGAAGACAGCACGCTCAGCCAGGACATGACTCAGCGCCGCAAGCAGGATACGCTGGTCGTCAAATCCGACTACAGCCCGGCAGGCAGCCGGCACAAGGCCGAGTTCACGATGGTGTACGCGCCATCGGCCAACACCTACTTCATCGAAAATTTTCGTGACGGCGATTTCACCATCGATGGCGGCGGCCTGAACCTAAGCAGCCGGCTAGAGTCGCGCTACGAGGTGGCCACGCTGACCAATCAGTTGTCTTACTCCCGTAATCAGCAGTCGCGCCGTGGCGAAGGCGATACCTATCGCTTGTGGCGCTGGTCCGCTGCCGACAAGAACTGGGGCGACCCGGCCGGCGCTACCAACCCAACCAGCGGCGAAGGCACGTGGGGCGACATCGATCAGGAAATGAAGTCGCTGGAATACAAATTGCGGTCGGTATTCAAGCCATTCACGCTGGGCGGCAGCAAGCACCGCATGGTGGCCGGCCTGGAAGCGCGTCATCAGGAAGCGGAATATGCCCGCCTGAAGGACCAGTATTACTACTACACCCCGGCCAACCTGCCGACCACTGGCGCCATGTCCAACTGTCAGCTGAGCGACGGCAGCTACGATAGCGTCGCCTGTTCCAGCGCGCCGACACCGGTTCAAGGCGTAGGCCAGTACTTCCGTAACCTGATGATCTACCGGGCCGGCAACTTTGACCTGAGCACCAATTCCTGGACCGGCTACGTTGAAGACGACGTCAGCTGGCGTGACCTGACGCTGCGGGTCGGTCTGCGTGCCGACAAGGATGGCCTGACCGGCAACACCAACACCGCGCCGCGCGTCAAGCTGGGCTGGCAGGCGGCCGATCCGCTGTATCTGGATGTGGGCCTGAACCGCTACTACGGCCGCAATCTGTTTGCCTATGCCTTGCAGGAAAAGATCGCCACGCTGAAGACCAGCCAATCCCGTAACGGCACACTCAGTTTCAGTGCACCGACAGTGAATCGCCCGGAAAACCGCCTGGAAGACATGCGTTCGCCGTACGATGATGAGTTCACCACCGGCCTGACCTACGACGGCGATGTGCTGGCCGGCCCGCTCAGCGTACGCTTCACGCGCCGTAACGGCCATGACCAGATCGTCAAGACCATCAAGCGCGGCTTGACCGATTGCCCCGGCAGCCAGTGCTACGTCTACACCAACAACGGTGGCAGCGTCACCAAGGATCTGACCATCAGTTGGTCCAACGCGCGCGCCTTCAAAACCGGCAACATGGCCACCCGCATGTGGGTGGCCGCCAATAAAAGCGATGTGAAGTCGAACTATTCTGACTACACCTCGGCCGTCGGCGCCAGCGTGCTGGACGACACGCTAATCAACTATGACGGCAAAGTGATCCACACCTCTGAAAAACCGGCGGATAACTTCAACCGTCCGTGGACGCTGCGGGTCGGCGCCATGAGCACCATGCCGTCGCAGCAACTAAGCATCAGCAACATCCTGCGCGTGCGCGGTGGCTTCGAGAAATTCGTCAGGAACGGCACGGTGATGTACGAGGGGGCGAGCATTGACAACTATGTGATCACCAATCTGCCACGTTCGACCGCGATTGACACCGTGGTGCACTGGTCGCCGCGTGTGGTGCGCGACCAGCGGCTGGACGTCAAACTCACCATTGAGAATCTGACCAACAAGAGAAATCAGATCACCGTCAGCGACAGCTATGTCGCCTATGAGCGCGGTCGTACCTTTGCACTGGAGATCGGTTATGCGTTCTAAGCTCGTTTTATTTGCACTGGGTGTGGCGCTGTCGCTGAGCGCGCAGGCTGAAGACTTCCGCTGGGACAGTCGCGTGCAGCGCGGCCAGCTGGACAACGGCTTCTCCTATTACATCGTCAAGGACAAGGGCAGCCAGGTGTCGATGCAGCTGCTGGTGCGGGTCGGTTCGCTGGACGAGCGTGATAACCAGTCCGGCGTCGCCCACATGGTCGAACATATGGTCTTTCACGCCAGCGCCAGCCATCCGGAAGGTCTGCGCAGCTACATGGAAAGCCAGGGCTGGCGCATCGGCAAGCACTACAACGCCCAGACCAACTTCGAACGCACGCTGTACCAGCTGGCGCTGGACAAGCGGCCCGAGCGCATCCAGGCGGGTTTGACCGCGCTGGCGGAAATAGCCGGCGGCGCGCAGATTCCGGCCGATGGCCTGGAGCGTGAACGTCAGATCATCCTGGAAGAATGGCGTACCAAGCTCGGGGTACGCGAACGCATGGATAAACAGCGCCGCGCCATGCTGCGCGAAGGCTCGCTGTATCCACAACGCCCTACCATCGGCACCGAACGCAGCATCCGCGAGCAGCCGGCCGAGTCGCTGCGCAAGTTTTATGCGGACTGGTACCGTCCGGGGAATATGGCGCTGATGGTGGTCGGCAATGTCGACGTCCCGGCGCTGGAGGCCGATATCCGCGCGCGCTTCGGCGGTCTGAAGCCGGCTGCGCTGCCGGTGCGAAATCCGGCCGATCCACATTTGCGCGAGCAATTGCGCGTGGTCCGCCTGCAAGATGCCGAAAGCGGCAGCAGCCAGGTTGGCTGGGTCAACCGCTTCGCCGTCAACAAGGCGCAAGACGATGCCGGCCTGCGCGAACGCATCATCGAACGCATTGCCGAACGCAGCCTGCGCGCGCTGGTGCGCCGCGCAGCCGAAGGCTTGCCGTCCGGCGTGGAATCGCTGACCAGCTCCAAGGGCGAGCTGGGCGAATCAACCGCGTCGCTGGGCTTCGCCTCCAGCGTGGCGGTCGATGCCCACCAGACCGGCCTACAACAAATTATGCTGCTGCGCCAGCGCGTGCTGACCGAAGGCTTGCGTGAGGAAGACATTCGCGCTGAAATCGCGGAAGTCCGCCGGCTCAACGAAAAAGGCCCGGCCCAGCAGGCCGCGCGCGACTTCGCCGCTTGGGTGCAAATGCTGGGTGAGGCCGTGCAGGCCGAGCGCGTGTTGCAGGACCCACAGCAAAAGCAGGCGCAGATTCGCCAATTGCTGTCCAGCCTGACGCCAGCCGATATCAATGCCCGCGTCCTCAGCTGGATTAACGCACCGGACCGCGTAGTATTCATGATGGCGCCCGGCCTCAGCCCGCTGACGCTGCCCACCGCAGCCAATGTGAACGCCATGCAAGCCGAAATCGCCAGCAAGCCGCTGCCGCCACTGATCCAGGCCAAAGAGGCGGCGCCCGCATTGCCGCCCGCGAGGATGCCGGACATCGCCATCAATGGCGCCATCACACAGCAGGCCGAACTGGGGGAAGGCGTGCAGCGCTGGACGCTGTCCAACGGCGACACGCTGATCTGGAAATACGCACCGCAAGACGCGACCATGCGCTTCGTCGCCCAGGGCGGCGCCGGCTACCGGCTGCCCGGCGCGCCGTCGTGGCAATGGCAACTGGCTGCCCAGTTGGGGCAGAACGCCGACCTGAGCGGCCAGTCCGAAGGTGAGCTACGCCGCTGGAGCGGTGAGCGCAAGCTCACGCTGTCGCAGCAACACAGCGAAACGCAGCTGAACTACACGGCCCAGGTGCCGCTGGCGCAACTGGCCGACCTGCTGCATCTGTACGCCGCCCGCCAGACCCAAAGCGAGATTGAGCAAGACGCACTCACTAGTGCCGGCCGCCAGCTGGCGCGGCAATCGGCGCGCCGTCCGGACAGCGTCAACGAGCGCATGGGAGCGGAAATGGCGCGGCTGCGGTACGGTGATGGCGCCCTGCCGCAGGATGGCTATCCCGACACCGCCGCCGTGAGTGCGATCATGACGCCAGCCGGCCTGCAAACCATCCGCCAACACTGGCAGCAGATGAATCGCCAACCGGTGACTTACTTCATCAGCGGCCCGGCGGATGCCGCTCAGGTACGCGAGCTGGCAGCCCGCTATCTGGCCGGCATTCCGCGCCAGGCCGCCGCCCAGCCGGCCAAAACGCTGCTGCAACGCGCTGGCTACCACGAAAGTCGTCTGGAAATTGGCATCGAACCGCAAGGCAGCTTGCGCGCGATTGGCAGTCAGCCGATGCAATGGTCGCCGGAACGGGCGATGCGCGCCGCCATCCTGTCGCGTATCGTCTATCGCCAACTGCGCCAGGAGCTACGTGAAAAAGAAGCCGGCATCTACCGCCTCAGCTATAAGCTGACGCTGGAAGCCGGCAACAACCGTCTGGCAAGCGAACTGTCGTTCACCGCCGCGCCGGAACGCCTGGACGGTTTGTGGGACGCCGCCAAGCGCGTGCTGGAACGCCTGCCGCAACAACTCGACGATGTCATGCTGGCCGAAGAAATCCAGCAAATGCGCAGCGACGAGTCCAAGCGACTGGCCGACAGCACCTCAGTCTTCAGCCGCCTGCAACTGAGCTACACCCAGTTCGGCGACGCCCGCTACCTGCAAGACAGCAAACAACTGACCGCCAGCCTGACGCCAGACAGCGTCCGCACATTGGCCCAGGAGTTCAAGCTGGCTACCGACATGGCCGTGGTCAAAGTGCTTCCGAAGAAAAATTGAACCTGATGGTGCATGCCGAACCGCGCGCGATGTGCATGCACCAAGCACTCAGTACTTTAAGTGACAATTTACGCATTTTTTCCACAAGGCAATATGCTATCCTGCGCAGTGTTTTTATCACAATCAATGAACCAATGAAAAATGGCAGCATGATCACGCACTTGGCACTTTGGACGGTCTGTTTGTCCACATGCGCAGGCAGTGCACTAGCACAAGCCGAAAAAAGCCTGGTGCCGAAACTTACCCAAATGTCGCTTGAACAAGTAGCAGATTTGGTCGTTAAAGAAGAAAAGCAACTTCAGTCGGCTTATATACTCGTCTCGCAGCGCCCGGCAGTCAAGCAGGAAATTGCAGAGTTTGAGTATGAGATTACTTCCGAGGACAAACAGGGCAAGACCAACTCTATCGTGCAATTTTCGTCACTGCCGGGAGGACTTGAGTATTGGAAGCACAGCCATCCAGATTTCGTCGAAGCGAGCATCGATATATATGGCGTGACGTCAGTTTTGTATTGGAACAGCCGGTTCCCGTTTCCTTTTGACTTAGACCTGGCACAGCTTACCTTGACCAAGGGGCAGTTATTTTCCAACGATTCTTCATTTGCCGTTGAAACAAAAAGTTTCGGCATATCCTCCACAACAACATGTCAATACATGAATACCATTGCTGCGGATACCCTTCATGAAAAACTGACAGGCACGGCCGCCGTTTTTCATTGCACCTCCGATACTGATCCTGATGGAAAGTCCAAACTATGGTACTTGGAGGATTACGCACGCTATGTGAGCTTTGAGATCTACTCGGGGACCGACTTTCTGACGGCCCTCCGTATCAAAGATGTCAAATTCAGGTAGCGTGCAGATCTCCGTTTAGTACAGCACCACCGAGCGGATCGATTCGCCGCTCTTCATCAGATCGAAGCCCTGGTTGATGTCTTCGAGCTTCAGGCGGTGGGTGATCAGGTCGTCGATGTTGAGCTTGCCTTCCATATACCAGTCGACGATCTTCGGCACGTCGGTGCGGCCACGGGCGCCGCCGAAGGCCGAGCCTTTCCATTCGCGGCCGGTCACCAGCTGGAACGGGCGCGTCGAGATTTCCTGCCCGGCCGCCGCCACGCCGATGATGAAGGACTGGCCCCAGCCCTTGTGCGTGCACTCCAGCGCCTGGCGCATCAGCGTGGTGTTGCCGACGCACTCGAAGCTGTAATCGGCGCCGCCGTCGGTCAGCTGCACGATGGCGTCCACCACGTTTTCCGCATCCTTCGGATTGATGAAGTGGGTCATGCCGAACTTGCGGCCCATCTCTTCGCGCGCCGGGTTGATGTCGATGCCGATGATCTTGTCGGCGCCGACCATCTTGGCGGCCTGGATCACGTTCAGACCGATGCCGCCCAGGCCGAACACCACCACATTCGCACCCGCCTCCACCTTGGCCGAGAACAGCACCGCACCGACGCCGGTGGTGACGCCGCAACCGATGTAGCACACCTTGTCGAACGGCGCGTCGGAACGGATCTTGGCCAGCGCGATCTCCGGCACCACGATGTAGTTGGAGAAGGTCGAGGTGCCCATGTAGTGGAACAACGGCTTGCCGTCCAGCGAGAAGCGGCTGGTCGCATCCGGCATCAGGCCACGGCCCTGGGTCGAGCGGATCGCTTGGCACAGATTGGTCTTCTGCGACAGGCAGAATTTGCACTGGCGGCACTCCGGCGTGTACAGCGGAATGACGTGATCGTCCTTCTTCAGCGTGGTCACGCCGGGACCGACGTCCACCACCACGCCTGCGCCTTCGTGGCCGAGGATGGCCGGGAAGATCCCTTCCGGATCGGCGCCCGACAGCGTGTAGTAATCTGTATGGCAAATGCCGGTGGCTTTCAGCTCGACCAGCACCTCGCCGGCGCGCGGGCCGGCCAGGTCGACTTCTTCAATCGTCAGCGGCGCGCCGGCGCGCCATGCAACTGCTGCTTTGGTTTTCATGCATGCTCCCGTAAAAAGATGCCGACATTGTGACGCCCGCCGCCATGGGCGGGGGCACGTCCGCATCAGAATGGCAGGAATTGATACAATAATGACCGGATTTTCCTGACTGCCCTATGAACTTATCTTCATCCCCGCCGCCGATCACCATCGATATCGTGGTCTATCCCGGCTTTAAAGCGATGGAGGCCATCGGCCCGATGTCGGTCTTTGAGTACGCCAACCTGCACTTGCAGCGGCGCGGCAAAGCGCCCGGCTACGATGTCCGCATCGCCTCCCACAAGACCGGCATGGTCCGTTCCGACACCCTGATGGCGCTGGAAGCGACCAAGGCGCTCAACCCGCTAGCCTTGCCGGACAACGCCATCATCGTCGGCGCCCGCCATATCCAGCAGGCGATGCGGGACAGCGCCGCCATCACCGAATGGGTGGCCGCCGTGGCGCCGCGCATCAAGCTGCTGACGGCGCTGTGCTCGGGCGCCTTCTTCCTGGCCGCCGCCGGCGTCCTGGATGGCAAGCGCGCCACCACCCACTGGAGCGTGGCGGAACGCCTGCAGGCCGAATATCCGGCGATTGAAGTCGATGCGGACGCGATCTTCATCCGCTCGGACAATGTGTGGACCTCGGCCGGCGTCACCGCCGGCATCGATCTGGCACTGGCGCTGGTGGAGGAAGACTTTGGCCGCGACCTGGCGCTGGAAGTGGCGACCGAGATGGTGGTGTATCTGAAGCGGCCCGGCGGCCAGTCGCAGTTCAGCGCCCACCTGCGCAGCGAGCGCACCACGCGGCCGAATATCCGCGAGCTGCAAAGCTGGATACTGGAACATCTGCACGAGCGCCTGTCGGTGTCGCAGCTGGCGCAGAAAGCCATGATGAGCGAGCGCCACTTCGCCCGCGTATTCCAGCAGGAGGTGGGCCTGAGCGTGCAGGAATTCATCGAGACCTGCCGCTTCGAGCGCGGCACGCAACTGCTGGCCGATCTGGCGCTGCCGCTGAAGAGCGTGGCCGCGCGCGCCTGCTTCACCGACGAAGCGCACATGCGGCGCGTATTCATGAAAAAGCTGGGCATCACGCCCAAGGTCTACCGTGAGCGCTTCGCCACCACCGGGGCCTAGCTGCCCAAAGCCGCCAGCAGCTGGTTGAAGTCCACCGGCTTGGTCAGATGCTGCGAGAAACCGGCAGCGGCGGCGCGCTCCTTGTCCGCCAGCGTGCCCCAGCCGGTCAGCGCGATAATCCTGGCGCCAGCCATGCCATCGATTTCCCGCAAGGCGATAGCGGCTTCGTAGCCGCTGATGTCGGGCAGGCCGATATCCATGAACACCACTTGCGGCCGATGCATCGTTGCGCTGCGGATCGCCGCCGCGCCGGTGTGCGCCACCTGCACCTGGTGGCCGCTGTACTCCAGCAATGCCCCCAACGTCTCCGCCGCGTCGATGTTGTCGTCCACCACCAGCACCCGCTGCCCGGTGGCCGGCATGTCCGCCGCCATGCCCGCTGCGACCGCAGGCGCCGGCGCCAGGTCGTCCGCCGGCGCGCGCGGCAACGGCAGGCGCACCGTAAAGCGGCTGCCCTGCCCCGCGCCGTCGCTATGCGCGGTCACCACGCCATCATGCAGCTGCACGATCTGCCGCACCAGATTCAGTCCCACGCCAAGGCCGCCCTGCGCCATCTGCTGCCCGGCTTCGACCTGCGCATACATATCGAACACCGTCGACAACAAGTGCGGATCGATGCCGATGCCGTTGTCCGCCACTTCCAGCAGCAGCTCGGCGTCGGCGACATGCGCCGACAGCGCAATGCGCCCGCCGTGCGGCGTGTACTTGGCGGCGTTGTTCAGCAAATTGCTCAACACCTGCGCAATGCGATGGCGGTCCACATCCAGCGACAGCGGCGCCTCCGGCAAATGCAGCGACAACTGATGGCCGCCTTTGCGCATCAGCGGCGTGCTGATCTCCACCGCATCGCCGACCACCGAGGCCAGCAGCACGCGCTCGCGCCGCAGCGTGACCTTGCCCTCGGCAAGACGGGCGATGTCCAGCAGATCATCGACCAGATGCACCATGTGGTCCACCTGGCGCTGCATCATGCCCTGCAAGTCGCCAGAGACGGTGCCGGCGGGACTGGCCGCCATCAGCTCCAGCCCGGCGCGGATCGGCGCCAGTGGATTGCGCAACTCATGCGCCAGCGTGAACAGGAATTCGCTCTGGCGGCGGTTCTTCTCGGTCAACTCGCCCGCCAGCCGTTGCAGCTCCAACTCCGCTTTCTTGTGGATGCTGATATCGAGGCTGATGCCATCGAAGCGGGTCGGCAGTCCGTGCTCGTCGACGTCGCACCAGCCGACCGCGCGCAACCAGCGCGGCGCCGCGCCATCGCCATCAATGCGCAGTTCCTGGTCCAACGGCACGCCCTCGCGCAGGGAGCGCGCGAGGGCGGCCGACAGGCGGTCACGGTCATCTTCACACACTGCCGCCAGCAACTGCTCCACGGTCGTGTTGTGCGCGCCGTCCATGCCGAGATGGGCCGCCATTTGCCGGTTGATACGCAGTTCACCGAACGGCGCATCGGCATGCCACACGCCGATATCGCCAGCGCCAGCCACCCGTTCGAAGCGCTCCTGCAGCACCTTGCGCGCATGAATATCGATCACGGTGCCAACAAAGCCAACTGCTTTGCCGTCATCGCCGATGCGCGGCATGCCGGCGTCGATACACCAGCAATAGCTGCCGTCGGCGCGGCGCAGGCGGAAGTCCACCGAGTATGGCGTGCCGGCCGCGCAGGCGGCGGCAAAGCTGGCCTCCGCGTATGCCGCGTCATCCGGGTGGACATTCTCCAACCAGCCGTGGCCCAGGTCCTGCTCCGGCGTGCGGCCGGTGTAGTCGTACCAGCGCTGGCTCAGATACGTGGTGTGTCCATTGGCATCGGTGGTCCACAGCATTACCGGCGAGGCGTCGATCAGCGCGTGGAAATAGGCTTCGCGCAGCACCGCGTCCTGGCGCTGCTGCTCGCGTTCGCGCGCCAGCGTCACTTGCCGCAGCACCCGCGCCAGCAGCTCGTTGGTGGAGAATGGCTTGACCAGGTAATCGTCGGCGCCTGCCTGCAGGCCTTCGATCTTGGCCTCTTCGCCAGCGCGGGCGGAAAGCAGGATCACCGGCAGATGGCGCAGCGTGTCGTCGGCACGGATGCGGGTGATCAGGCCGAAGCCGTCCAGCCTCGGCATCATCACGTCGCTCAGCAGCAGGTCGAAGGACTCGGTTCGCAGGCGTTCCAGCGCCGCCTCGCCGTCGGCGCTCAGGCTCACATCGGCATGTGCATCCAGCAGCGATTTCAGATAGGCGCGCATGTCGTTGTTGTCGTCCGCGATCAGGATCCGCGGACGGCGCAATCCGGGCGCCTGCAACTGGCCCGATGCGGGACGCTGCGGTAATTGCTCCTCTTCTTCCGGCAGCCAGCGCAAGGCCTCTTCAACGAAGGCGGCGCCGGTGCGCGGCGTGCCGCTGCTGGCCAGTTCCGGATCGGCGTCCAGCGCCGCCACGCGGTCGGCCGGCAAGTGCGCATGGCCGAACGGCAGGTCGACGTCGAATCGCGTGCCCTCGCCCACCACACTATGCACCGCGATCTGGCCGCCATGCAGGCGCACCAGTTCCTGAATCAGCGCCAGGCCGATGCCGCTGCCTTCATAGGTGCGTCCGGGCGCGCCTTCAATGCGGTGGAAGCGTTCGAAGGTACGCGGCAACTCGTGTTCCGGAATGCCGCCGCCGGTGTCGCGCACCGACAGCCGTGCCATGCCTTGATGCTCGCGCAGCGTCAGCGTCACGCCGCCTTGCAGCGTAAATTTGAACGCGTTCGACAGCAGGTTGAAGACGATCTTCTCCCACATGTCGCGATCGACGAAGACCGGCTGCGCCAGCGGCGGCAGATCCAGCGTGTAAGTCAAGCCGCCCTTGGCCATGGCCGACTCGAACACGCCCGCCAGATCAACCGTCAGGCGCGCCAGATCAACCGGCTGATAGCTGGCCAGCACGCGTCCCGCTTCGATGCGCGAGAAGTCCAGCAGCGAATTGACCAGCTTGAGCAGGCGCAGCGCGTTGCGGTGTGTGGTTTCGATGCGTCGCCGCTGCTCGGGCGACAGGCCATCGTTGGCCAGTGCGTCGTCCAGCGGGCCGAGGATCAGTGTCAGCGGCGTGCGGAATTCGTGCGACACGTTGGAGAAAAACGCGGTCTTGGCGCGGTCGATGCGCGCCAGTTCCTCGGCGCGCCGCTGTTCCTGCTCGTAGGCGGTGACATTGCCGACGGCAGTGTTGATCGCGTCGTTCAACAAGCCGTAGAAGTTGCGGTACTCGTCGTCCACTGCGCGGCGCGCGCTGACGCCCGCCACCAGGAAGCCGAATACTTCCTGCTGTCCGGGCAGGCTGACTGGCAGCACCAGCGCCGAATCGGGCGCCTCTTCGTAAGGCCCGCAAGCCGTGTCGCCGAAGCGCGGCGCCAGGCCGTCAACCTGCTGCGGCTTGCCGCCGGCCGCCACCTGGGCGAACGGCCAGCTGACATCGTCCAGCGCGACCTGCGATGGCGCCAATGGGCTGCCTGAGGCGATGCCGGCCTGGCCGCGCAGGTGCAGCTGGCCGCTAGCCTCATCGCGCTGATAGAACAGCACGAAAGGCAAGTCCAGCGACAGCTGTTCGTACTGCGCGGCCAGGTCGCGGCCGATATCCTCGATGGTGCGCGCGTCGGCCATGCCGGCGCTCAGGTCACGCAAGGACTGCGTGCGGCGCGCGCTCAGCACCATCGCGGTGGTTTCGGTGATAGGGTGGAAGATGCCGCCCACCTCTCCCGACTCGGCGCGAATCGGCGAAAAGGAGAAGGTCATGAACGCTTCTTCCAGATAGCCGTCGCGGTCAAGGAACATGCGCTGGTCCTTGATGTAGGTGCCCTCGCCCTGCTGCGCGCGGTCGAATTTGTCGCCGACCACCGGCAGCGCCGTGGCCCAACACACCTTGAACGGCTCGCCCATCGACTGCGGGTGCTTGCCGCCGCAGATCGGCCGGTAGGCATCGTTATAGATCTGGATGTATTCCGGTCCCCATGCTACCAGGATCGGGAAGGTCGAGGACAAGCACAGGCTCACCGTGGTGCGCAGGCTTTGCGGCCATTGATCGATAGGCCCCAGCGGCGTCAGCGACCAGTCGATGGTGGCAATTAGCGCCGCCATCTCGCCGCCGCCGGCCAGCCAGTTGATATCAGGGATGACGCTCGGCAACTGCTGGGATGGCATAGTCTCAATCTTCAAAGTGGACGCTTATTTTACCGTGCAAGTTCCCTGTTCCGGATTTTTTGACGATATCGTGCCACTGCTTACGCCTCAATCGGCGTAAAGCGCTGCACCTGCTTGCCGTCCACCTCGATCTGCTCGAAGAACACCGAGCGCGGCCGGCACCAGATCGAACCATCGGCAGCGCGATACACAATAATCGGCGTCAGATCCGCCTCCATGGTCGCCTCGCACACCAATTCATACAGCCCGCCTTTGTAATGCCTGAATCGCATCGTTTTCGCCCTCCGTAAAAGCGGCTATTTTACCGCTTTAGTACAGATCATTACGGACCGTGTGGTCGTAGTGGTCATTGACCTGGGCTACCTGGGTGGCGTCCATGTCGACCTTGGGGTCGGCCATTTTGCTGAATTTGGCGATCATCTGGCCGACGGTCGGCAGGCCGCTGCGGTCCAGTTGCGAATCGGGGTGCCACAGCCTGGCGCGGTTGACGGCTTTGCCGCAGTGGAGCAGCACTTCATCGATGGCGACCACGGTGGCGGTTTTCGGCACCTTGCCGCCTTCGCTCAGTTGCGCCAGCAGCGCCGGATCGGTCGATACCCTGCCCCGGCCGTTGATGCGCATGAACAGTTCCAGTCCTGGAAAGATAAACAGCATGCCCAGCCGCTCATCCCGCGCCAGATTGCGCATCGACTCGATGCGGTTGTTGCCCGGACTATCGGCATACGCCACCGTACGCTCGTCCAGCACGCGGACGAAGCCCGGCGGGCCGCCGCGCGGCGAGGCGTCCAAGCCCTTGTCGCTGCCGGTTGCCAGGCAGAAGAACGTGGCCACCTGCAAATATTCCCGATGAAAATCCAGCAAACGGTCCATCACGGCGCGCTGGATCATTTCGGACGGCGGCGAGTAAAGTGTATCGAGATCTACCATGTTGAGCCCCTGTATTGATATAGGCACCAGATTAATGGTATTTTGTTGGCGGCTATAACCCATCCAAGCCATCCAATATCACTTATCCGCCATGGCATTCAATTTCGATCCCCATTCCGCCCCGGATGGTCCTAGCGTCATCGTCGCCGTCGGTAGCCAGGAAACCGAACTGGTGTCGGCCCCGCACAGCCACCCGCGCGGCCAGCTGTGCGGCTCGATGCGCGGCCTGCTGTCGCTTGATGTTGCCGAAGGCGTGTGGATCGTGCCGGCCATTCACGCGGTCTGGCTGCCACCCAACCATCCACATGGCGGCCGCTCGCACGGCCCGTTTCACGGCTGGAGCGCCTACGTCACGCCGGACGCCTGCCGCGACCTGCCCGACCGGCCGTGCATGCTACGCACCTCGGCGCTGCTGAAGGAAGCGGTGCTGCGCGCCAGCACCTGGCCGGCCGGCGAATGGAACCAGCGCAACATCAACGTCGCCAACGTGATTCTCGATGAAATCCGCAGCCTGCCGGTCGAGCCGCTGGGCCTGCCTTTGCCGCAGGATGCCCGCCTGCTGCGCATCGCCCAGGCCATCATCAGCGATCCCACCGACGAACGCGACCTGGAACAATGGGCCGCCTGGGCTGCGCTCAGCTCGCGCACGCTGAGCCGTCGCTTCGTCAGCGAAACCGGCTTCAACTTCACCGCCTGGCGCCAGCGCGCCCGCCTGATGCGTTCGCTGGAACTGCTGGCCGACGACGTCCCGGTGCAAACCGTCGCGCTGGACCTCGGCTACTCCACCGCCAGCGCCTTCATCAGCCTGTTCAAGCGCACCTTCGGCGAAACGCCGGCCAGCTACCGCCGCCATCTCTAGCCTGTGCGGAGATTCTAGCTGTCATCAGTCTCCAGCACCGGCAAGGCCAGCACAAAGTAGATGGCGATCAGCCGGAAGCAGAAGCCGACGCCCAGCGCCACCAGCGTGGCGATATGCTGTTCGACATTGAAGTGCAACAGGCCCATGTACAGCGCGCCGGTCACCAGCGACACGGTCGCATACAGGTCGCGCCGCAGCACCAGCGGCACCTGGTTGCACAATAAATCGCGCAACAGGCCCCCGGCGATGCCGGTAATCATGCCCATCAGCACCACCACCGCCACATGCGCGCCGGTCGCCGCCGCAATATCGCAGCCGATGATGGAGAATGCCACCAGCCCCAGCGCATCCAGCACCAGAAACGCCGACTTCAGGCGCTCCAGCAGACGCGCGGCCAGCGCGGCGGCAATCGCCGCGCCTATCGTGTACAGCAGATATTCAGGATGCTGGACCCAGCCCAGCGGATAATGGCCGAGCAGCATGTCGCGGATCGAGCCGCCGCCCAGCGCCGTCACCGTGCCCACCACGGCCAGGCCGAACAAGTCCATTTTGCGGCGCAAGGCCATCAGCGCGCCGGAAGCGGCTTCCGCCGAGATGGCGATCAGGTAAATAATATGAAGCAATTGCGACGCCCTCAGGTAAAGTGCCGCATTCTGCCTGCCATGCCGGCATAGATGAAGCACCTTAAGGCGTTTTCGCCTACGATGAATTTTTCTTCACTTACAGAGTTATGGACCTGGAACCGAAACAAACCGAAGCTTTCCTGGCCGTCGCCGAGACCGGCAGCTTCGAGCGCGCCGCCGCCCGCCTCAGCATTACGCCGTCGGCGGTGTCGCAACGCATCCGGGCCATGGAGTCATCCTTGGGCGCGGCGCTGATCCTGCGCACCCGTCCGGCACGGCCAACGCCGATGGGCCAGCGCCTGCTGCAATACGTGCGCCGCGCGGAATTGCTGAGGAACGACCTGCAAGCCGACCTGCTGAACCTGGACGCCGGTCCCACCACCGTCTCGCTGGCGCTGAACTCGGACAGCCTGGGCACCTGGTTCTTCCCGGCCATGGCCAGCCTGCTGGCCAAGGACCGCTTCATTCTCGATCTGGTGGTGGAAGACCAGGACCATACCTTTGCCTTGCTGAAAACCGGCATGGTGATCGGCTGCATCAGCACCGATGCCGAACCGATGCGCGGTTGCAGCGCCCAGGCCCTCGGCACCATGCGCTATCGCCTGATGGCCAGCACCTCATTCTGCCAGCGCTGGCTGCCCGACGGCCTGACGCGCGACACCGCCCGCCGCGCGCCGGTGGTGGCCTACACCCTGAAGGACACGCTGCAATCCAGCTTTCTGCTGACGCACTTCGGCCTGCCGGAAGGCGCCTACCCCTGTCACTACGTGCCGGGCGCGGTGGCCCACTTCAACGCCGTCCGCTACGGCGCCGGCTACGCCATGGTGCCGGAATGGCTGCTGTCCACCGAGGAGCACGCCAGCGATCCGCTGATCGATCTGGCGCCTGCGCATCCGACCGACATCGCGCTGTACTGGCATACCTGGACGGTGCAATCGCCGCGCATGGAAGAACTGTCGACGCATATCGTGGACGCCGCGCGCCGCATACTCACGACTCCAGCCGCCGCGCAATCTCGATAAGCCGCGGCCGCACTTCGTCCAGCAGGTATTCTTTGGAAACGCTGGTCGACGGCCCGCCGCAATTGACCGACATGCGCTGGCCGCCGCCCACCGGCAGGAAGCTGACGGCGATGCCGTTGATATCCGGCTGCCATTCGCCAAACGAGGTAGCGCAGCCGTACAAGCGCTGGTCGTGCAGCGCACGCTCCAGCCCGCTTTGCATGCTCTGATGGATCATGTCGTCCAGTTCGCGGGCACGGCTCAGGATCTCCTGCTGCTCCGCCTGCGGCGCCTTGGCCAGATAAGCGCGGCCCAACGCCGAGGCCGCCAGTTGCAGGCGCGCGCCAACCTGCAGCGACAAGGACAGCGCCGCCGCACTGCGGCACACATCCACATAAATCATCGATAACCGGTCGCGCACCGCCAGCGCCACCGTGGTGCCGGAAAAATCGGCCAGTTCCTGCATCAACGGCCGCGCCATGTCGCGCACATCCAGCCCTTGCAGCATGGTGCTGCCCAGCCGCAGCGTGGCCGCGCCCAGCGCATACTTGCCGTTGCCGTCCTGGGCCAGATAGCCCAGTTTGGTCAAGGTGTAGGTGAAGCGCGTAACGGTCGACTTCGGCAACTTGCAGCGCTGGGCAATCTGCTGATTGCTCAGGCCTTTGTCAGCCACGCGGAAGCATGCGAGCACATCCAGTCCGCGCGCCAATGCCGTGATGAAATATCGTTCTTCCAGACTCGCCTGCATCAAATCTCCTGTTGCAAAAAAACCATTTGCCGAGGCTTTAAAAATGCCGTACGCTCGTGCTATTCCATTCTACACAACTCGGTTTTGCACAGCAAAACTATCATAATGATGGAGACACAATGGCGTTATTTCTGCAACAGCTACTCAACGGATTGACGCTGGGCGGCGTGTATTGCCTGGTGGCGCTGGGGCTGACCCTGGTCTACGGCATTCTGCAAGTGCCGAACTTTGCCCATGGCGCGTTTTACATGGCGGGCGCCTATGCGGCATTTTTTCTGATGGAACGCATGGGTTTCAACTACTGGGTGGCGATGGCTGGCGCGGCAGCGGCGGTGGCGCTGATCTCGGTGCTGTCGGAGCGGCTGGTGTTCCATCCACTGCGCAAGGCGCCCTATCTGCACCACATGATTGCTTCGATCGGCATCCTGCTGTTTCTGGAAGCCGGCGTGCAGGCCTTGTGGGGCGCGGACTTTCATCGCATGAGCAGCCCGTATCCGCAAATCCTGCACTTCGGCGATGTCACCTTGCCGGCGCAACGGCTGATGATCATCGTCGCCGCCTTCCTGCTGGTGCTGCTGTTGCAGCTGTTCCTGAAGAAAACCATCACCGGCGCCACCATCGTCGCCATGGCGCAGAACCGCGATGGCGCGGCACTGGTCGGCATCGACGCCAACCGGGTGGCGATGCTGACCTTTGTCATCGCCGGCGCGCTGGCCGGCATGGCGGCGGTGCTGTATGCGCCGATCAACCTGGTCTACAGCTCGATGGGGCATCTGGTGATTACCAAGGCCTTTGTCATCATCGTGCTGGGTGGCATGGGCAGCGTACCGGGCGCGATTGCGGGCGGGCTGATCATCGGCTTTGCCGAATCGTTCGGTGCGTTCTATATCTCCCCCGACTACAAGGACATCATCGCCTTCGCATTGCTGGTGCTGATTCTGTCGCTGCGTCCGCAAGGCTTGTTCCAGAAAGGAGCGCACTAGCATGAGCAATGCCGCTAAACTCGGCTGGAGCGCCCTGCTGCTGTTCGGCCTGGCCTTCCCCTTCATCGCCGGCAACGACTACCACCTGACCGTGATGTCGACCGCCTATATCTACGCCATCGCCACCGTCGGCCTGAACCTGATCACCGGTTATACCGGCCAGTTCAACCTGGCGCACAGCGGCTTCATGGCTGTGGGCGCCTACACCGTCGGCATCCTGACCGTCGATTACCAGATGCCGTTCTGGGCCGCGTTTGCGCTGTCCGGGCTGGTGGCGGCCGGCATCGGCTTTTTCGTCGGCCTGGTGTCGCTGCGGCTGAAGACGCACTTCTTCTCGATCTTCACGCTCTGCGTCGGCTACATCATGTATCTGCTGATCGAGAAATGGGAAAGCCTGACGCACGGCACGGTCGGCATCGTCGGCATACCGGCGCCGGAATCCATCGCCGGGCTGGACTTCTCCGAGCCGCGCACGCAATACTATCTGGTGCTGGCGTTCCTCGCCGCCAGCATGTGGCTCATGCACCGCATCGTGCATTCCCTGCTCGGCCATACCTTCATCGCCATCCGCAACAGCGATGAGCTGGCGCAGGCGCTTGGCATCAACCTGATGCGCAACAAGCTGCTGGCCTTCATGCTGTCGGTGTTTTTTGCCGGGCTGGCCGGCGGGCTGTATGCCGGCTATGTACGTTTCCTCGGTCCGGACCTGGGCCGCGTCGAGCATACCTTCGACATGACCATGTATATGCTGGTCGGCGGCATCGGCACGCTGGCCGGTCCGCTGCTGGGCGCCATCACCGTGCCGTGGGTGACACAGCAGTTGCAGTTTCTGCAGGATTACCGCTTCGTCGTGTTCGGGCCGCTGCTGGTGGCACTGGTGATCTTCCTGCCGCATGGCATCGTCGGCACCTGGATTGCGCGGCGCAGGCGCAAGGCGGCGCAGCGCCTCACGCCGGCGCCGAGCTTACACGTCGCCGTCAGCAAAGGAGCAGGCCATGCTTGACATGACTTGCATCACCAAACGCTTCGGCGGCCTGACTGCGGTCAACGATGTCAGCGTGCGCTTTGAAGCCGGCACCATCAACGCCATCATCGGACCGAATGGCGCCGGCAAGACCACCTTCTTCAACCTGGCCAGCGGCGCGCTGCCGCCGACTTCCGGCCGCATCGTGCTGGATGGCCGCGATGTTACCGGCCTGCGCGCCGACCAGGTGGCGCGGCTCGGCATTGCCCGCACCTTCCAGAGCACCACGCTGTTCGACAATGCCAGTGTGCTGGACAACCTGATCGTCGGCCACCGTTTGCGCACGCGCGCCAACCTGATTGATGTGCTGCTGGGCACGCGCCGCCTGCGCGCCGAGGAAGCGGCCAGCCGCGCCAAGGCGCGCGAGGCGCTGGATTTCGTCGGCCTGGCGCATCTGGAAGCGCGGCTGGCCGGCGACATCTCGCAGGAGCAGCGCAAGCGCGTGGCGTTCGCGCTGGCCCTGGCAACCGATCCCAAGCTGCTGTTGCTGGACGAACCGGCCGGCGGCGTCAATCCGGAGGAAACAGCAGGCCTGGCCGACTTGATCCGCAAGATGAAGGCGCTGGGCCTGACCATCTGCCTGATCGAGCACAAGATGGACATGATCATGAACCTGGCCGACAACATCCTGGTGCTGAACTACGGCGAGAAAATCGCCGAAGGCACGCCCGCCGAAGTGCGCGCCAATCCGGCCGTCGTCGAAGCCTATCTGGGGAGCGAACATGCTGACGCTTGAAAAAGTATCGCTGGCCTACGGCGGTTTCCAGGCGCTGCAGGGCGTCGACATCCACGCCGCCGAGGGCGAACTGGTGGTGCTGCTGGGCGCAAACGGCGCCGGCAAAAGCTCTATCTTCAACGCCATCAGCGGCCTGCGCCGCGCCAAAGCCGGCAGCATCCGCTTCGACGGCCGCGAACTGGTCGGCCGCAAGCCGGCGCAGATCGTCGCCGATGGCCTGGTGCATTGCCCCGAGGGCCGGCAGCTGTTCCCCGGCATGTCGGTGCTGAAGAACCTGATGCTGGGCGGCTATGTCCACCGGCGCGACAGCCGTGGCAGCCAGCGCCTGCTCGATGAAGTGTTCGGCCTGTTCCCCATCCTGCACGAGAAAAGGGATTGCCCGGCCGGTTCGCTGTCCGGCGGCCAGCAGCAGATGGTGGCGATCGGCCGCGCGCTGATGGGAAGGCCGAAGGCGCTGTTGCTGGACGAACCTTCGCTCGGTCTGGCGCCGCTGGTGGTCAAGCAAATGTTCGAGATCATCGCGCGCATCAACCAGGCCGGCACCACGGTGCTGCTGGCCGAACAGAATGCCTACGCCGCGCTGAACATCGCCAGCCGCGCCTACGTCATTGAGCAGGGAAAGATCGTACTGGAAGGAAGTCGGGAACAACTGCTCGGCAACGAGCAAGTGCGTAAAGCCTATATCGGCGCTTAGTTTTTATACCTATAAAGGAGACAACCATGCAAAACCGCTTCAAACTCGCCGCGCTCGCACTGAGCCTGGCAGTGACCGGCGCCCACGCGCAGGAAACCATCAAGATCGGCTATTCCGGTCCGCTGAGCGGCGGCGCGGCGCTGTACGGCAAGAACGTGCTGAGCGGCATGCAGATGGCCGCCGATGAAATCAACGCCAAACCGGTCGATATCGCCGGCAAGCGCTACAAGGTGGAAATCGTGGCGCTGGACGACAAGTACAATCCGAGCGAAACCGGGATCAACCTGCAACGGCTGGTGCAGCAGCACAAAACCGCCGTGGTGCTGGTGCCGCATTCGGGCGGCGTGTTTGCCGCGCAAGCTGCTAACGAAAAGCTGAAGGTCTTGCTGCTGGCGTACACCAGTCTGCCGCAGGCAACCGAGCGCGGCAACAAGCTGACGGTACGCATTCCGCCGGATTTCACCACGTATATCTCACCGTTCGTGAAGACCGCCATGGCCAGGTACGGCAAGAACGTGGCGCTGGCGCTGGCCGATCACGACTATGCGAAAGCCTGGTCGGCCGCCTTCAAGCCGGCCTGGGAAGCGGCCGGCGGCAAGGTGGTGGCGGACAATCCGATGTCGTACAACAAGGCGGCCGACTTCTACAGCGGCGTCAGCCGCGTGATCCAGGCCAAGCCGGATGTGCTGTTCATCGGCGGCGCTTCCGAACCGACCGCGCTGGTCGCCAGGCAGGCGCGTGAGCTTGGCTTCAAGGGCGCCTTCATCGTGCTGGACCAGGCCAAGCTGGATGAAATGGCCAAGGTCACCGGCGGCTACGGCGCGCTGGAAGGCGCGGTCGGCGTGATGCCGATGAGCGGCGATGATCGTCCGGACGCGGCGGCATTCACCGCCCGCTACCGCAAAGGCAATGAGGGCAAGGACCCGAGCAGCGAAGTGGCGCTGAACTATTCGGCCGTGCACGCCACCATCGCGGCGATGAAGCTGGCTGGCACAGTCAGCGACGCTAGCGCCATCCGCGCGCAGATGGACAAAGCCTACCGCGCGCTGCCAGGTCAATACAATCCGGCCAGCGTGGAGGGACTGGATGCGAACGGCGGCGCGATCGTCAACGCCATTGTGGCTTCGGTGGAAAACGGCAAATTGAAAGGCCAGTTGCTGCGCGCCGCCCAGTAATCGGTCCGCCCCGCCGCACCGTCATTCCGGCGCAAGCCGGAATCCATGCTGAGCATGCCGCATCCGTTCTATGGATTCCGGCCTCCGCCGGAATGACGGCTTACAGCCCCTTGAACGCCACCGTCAGCATGTGCTGCACGATATCGTCATCACTCATCTTGCTGAACTTGCTGAGGAACTCGACCGCCGGATCGCAGGTGCGCGCGTAATAGCTGAACAGAATCACATCGCTCGGCAGGCTGGCATTCAGCAGCCCCTCCTTCTGTCCCTGCTTGACCAGCGCCTCCAGCTGACGATTCAGCTTCACCACCCGCAGCATGTATTTCACGTTGCGCATCAACATATCCCGCACATGCGGACTGGTGGAGGGCAGAAACGGCAAGCCGCCGCCCAGGCGCACGCGCAGCGCCCATTCCAGCAAGGCCGACAACTTCTGCACCGGCCCCAGCGCCGCGTCCATCGCGGCCACCTGATCGATCGCACCATCCAGCAGCCGTATCATCGCCTCGCCCACCAGCTCTTCCTTGGACTTGAAATGCTTGTACAAGCTGGGCTTGGAGATGCCGACCGTCCCGGCCACATCGTCCATGGTCATCAGATCATAGCCCTTGCTGCTCAGCACGGACGTGGTCGCGTCAAGAATGGCGCTCTCGCGCAGCTTGAACGCCTGATCCTTGAAGCTGAATTTTGAAAGAATACTCATTGGTAAATTTTAGCTACTAATCAGTAGCGTTTCTGATTTGTTAGTAGTAATATTAGCATATCGGTAGCTCAACAGTCCCAGATCCATGCAAAACCGCAAACGTATTGCTGTCATCGGCGCAGGCATTTCCGGCCTGGCCACCGCCTACTTCCTGCAACGCCGCCATGACGTGGTGCTGTTCGAGGCCGGCGATTATCTTGGCGGCCATGCCAATACGGTGGATATCCTGGTCGAAGGCAAGCCCTGCGCGGTCGATACCGGCTTCCTCGTCTACAACGAGAAAACCTATCCGAACCTGATCGCTTTGCTGGATGAATTGGGCGTGGAAAGCATCGCCAGCGATATGTCATTTGCCGTCTCGATGGATGACGGCGCGCTCGAATGGGCCGGCAGCAATCTCGACACAGTGTTCGCCCAACGCCGCCGCATCGCGTCGCCTTCCTTTCTGCGCATGCTGCGCGACATCCTGCATTTTAACGGCCGCGCCGAGGAATTTCTTGCGCAAAGCCTGGCCGATGGCGCCACGCTGGGTGAACTGCTGGAGCGCCAGCGCTACGGCAACATGTTCCGTGACGCCTACCTGCTGCCGATGGCGGCCGCCATCTGGTCCAGTTCGCCGCGCGACATTCTCGGCTTCCCGGCGGCGACTTTCCTGCGCTTCTGCCTGAATCACGCGCTATTGCAAGTCAACAACCGGCCGCAGTGGCGCACCGTGCGCGGCGGCTCGCGCAATTATGTGCAAGCCATCGCCGCCACGCTGGCCGACTATCGCCTGAAAACGCCGGTGCGCTCGCTGCGCCGCGCGGACGGCAAAGTGCTGCTCGACGCCGGCACACAAACCGAAGTCTTCGATGACGTAGTGCTGGCCACGCACGCCCCTACCACGCTGTCCATGCTGTCCGACGCCAACGCGAAAGAACGCGCCATCCTCGGCGCCGTGCGCTACCAGCCCAACACCGCCTGGCTGCACACCGATGCGCGCCTGATGCCGCAGCGGCGCAAGGTCTGGTCGGCCTGGAACTATCTGTCCAGCAAACAGTCGGATAGTCCGGTGTGCGTCAGCTACTGGCTGAACCAGCTGCAAAGCCTGCCATTCAGCACGCCCGTGGTGGTGACGCTCAATCCGTCCACGCCACCGGCAGCGGACAAGGTTCTCGCACGCTTCGAATACGACCATCCGATCATGGACCAACCGGCCATCGACGCCCAGCAGGCGCTGGCCAGCATTCAAGGTCAAGGCGGCATCTGGTACGCCGGCGCCTGGACTGGCTACGGCTTCCATGAAGACGGCCTCAAATCCGCGCTGCGCATCGCCGCCGCGTTCGACGCCGCACCGGCCTGGACGTCGCTGCCATGAAGCCGCAAGCGCCTGCCCAGCTGATACACGCAAGCGTGATGCATGCGCGGCTGCGGCCGGTGTTACATCGCTTCGTCTACCCGGTGTTCTACGTGCGCGTCAACCTGGCGCGGCTGGACGCATGCCAGTCCGCCTGGTTTGGCATCGACCGCCGCCGCCCGCTATCCATCCGCACGCGCGACTATGGCCCGCGCGACGGCTCCAGCCTGCAGCAATGGATGCGCGCACTACTGGCCGCACATGGCATCCAGGCCGATGGCGAAATCTGGCTGCAGACTTTCCCGCGCGTTTTCGGCTACGTCTTCAATCCGGTCAGCTTCTGGCATTGCCATGACAGCGAAGGCCGCCTGCGCGCCGTGCTGGCCGAGGTCAACAATACTTTCGGGGAAACCCACCGCTACCTGCTGCAACTCAGCGAAGACGGCCACGGCGCCTGCCTCAAGCAGATGCATGTGTCGCCATTTTGCGAAACCGCCGGCAGCTATCGCTTCCGCTTCCGCCTGAACCGTGCCCGGCCGCATACGGCCATCGACTATCACGACGAACAGGGGCTGCTGATCCGCACCACGCTCTCCGGCCGGGTCCAGGCCATGAGCAATGCAGCGGCGGCATCTGCCTTGCTGCGTTATCCGCTGCTCGGCCTCGGCATCGTATTCCGTATCCATTTGCAAGCACTGCGTCTGTGGCTGAAGGGAGTGCCGTTCTTCCGCAAGCCGCAGCGTTCCATCACCCACATCACCGTTCACGAGGAGCCGCTCCAATGAGCCAAACGCTGTCGACCACCAACCAGGATGCGCCCGCCGCTGCGCGGGTGTTCCTGAATCTGCTTGGCCGCATCAGCATCGGCCACCTGGAATTGATCACGCCCGATCACACCCGCATGGTGTTCGGCAATGCGCACGCCGGCCCCGCCGCCACGCTGGAGGTGCACGACTGGCGCGCATGCGGCCGCATTCTGCGCGCCGGCGATATCGGCCTGGCCGAAGCATGGGCGGCGGGATGGATCGGCAGCCCGGACCTGGTCGCCTTGCTGCGGCTGGCCATCCGTAACGAGGCGGCGCTCGAACCGGCCTTGTTTGGCGGCGTGCTGGCGCGTTGCTGGTATCGCCTGCGTCACTGGCTGCGGCCAAATACGCGCAGCGGCAGCCGCCGCAATATTCACAGCCACTACGATATCGGCAACGATTTTTACCGTTTGTGGCTGGATCCCAGCTGGACCTATTCGGCCGCCATCTTTGACGGCAACTACAACCAGCCGCTGGCACAGGCGCAACAGCGCAAATACCAGCGCATTATCGATACGCTCGGCTTGCGTGCCAGCGACCGCGTGCTGGAAATTGGTTGCGGCTGGGGCGGATTTGCCGAGCAGGCGGCGCGCCAGGGCATCCGCGTGCACGGGTTGACGATCTCGCCGGCGCAGCTGGAGATCGCCCGCAAGCGCATCGACGCTGCCGGTCTGGGCGAACTGGCACAGCTGGAACTGCGCGACTACCGCGATATCGACGGCAGCTACGATGCGGTGGTGTCGATCGAGATGTTTGAAGCCGTTGGCGAGCGTTACTGGACCGAGTTCTTCAACACGGTGGCGGCGCGCCTAAAACCGGGCGGCCAGGCGCTGGTGCAATCAATCACCATCGATGAGCGTCATTTCGAGCGCTATCGCAGCACGGCGGATTTCATTCAAGAGTACATCTTCCCCGGCGGTATGCTGCCCAGTATTGAGCGCTTTGAACACAATGCCGCGCGCGCCGGCCTGCAACCGACCGGGCACTACGCCTTCGGCCGCGATTACGCCGAAACATTGCGTCGCTGGCGCAGCGCATATCACGCCAGCGATGCGCAGGTCCAGGCGCTCGGCATGGATACGCATTTCACCCGCATCTGGGATCTGTATTTTGCCTACTGCGAAGCAGCATTTGACGAGGGGCGTACCGATGTCGTCCAGTTCCATCTGCACAAGTCCTGAGCGCCGCCGGCTGCTGTGCATGGCGCTGCTGCTGGCCTGCGCCGGCCTGAGCGCACAGACCAGCGCTGCCGACTGGCGCGCCGCGCTGCCACAGGCGCAGCCGCTCGGTGGCGGCGACCTGACCTGGTTCGGCCTGCGCATCTATCGCGCCACCTTGTGGTCGGCCAGCACGCCGTTCGACGCCACGCGGCCTTACGCGCTACAGCTGCACTACTACCGCAGCATCAGCCGCGAGCGGCTGGTCAACACCAGCATGGATGAAATTCGCCGTCTCAGCCGCGCGCCACTTGCCGAAGCGACGCTGAAGCGCTGGCAAGCCTCGCTGATGTCGGCCTTCGTCGACGTCAGCGAGGGAGATGAGCTGACCGGCGTTTATCTGCCGGGACGCGGCATGCAACTGTACGACCGCCAGCGCCTGCTGGCCGAACTGGATGATGATGCTTTGGCGCGCGCCTTCTTAGACATCTGGCTGAATCCGGAAAGCCGCGACAAGAAACTGCGTCAGCGCCTGATGGGAGTGCAGCCATGAGCAATGCCGCCTACGGTTTGCTGGGCGCGCCGCTGGCGATGGCGGCGCTGCCGTTATTCGTGCAGTTGCCGGCCTATTACGCAACCCAGCTTGGCATGGCGTTGGGACCGCTGGGCGTGGTGCTGTTCGTCGCGCGCGCAATCGATATGCTGCAAGACCCGCTGCTGGGTTATTTGCTGGACCGCACGCCGGCGCAGCGTCGTCGCTGGATGGCGCTTGGCGCGAGCGTGCTGGTGCTGGCGTTTGCCGCGCTATGGCTGCCGCCAGCCGGCATTGACGCCACCATGCTCGGCCTGTGGATCGCGCCGATGCTGGTGCTGGCGTACGGTGCTCACAGCCTGGTCAACATCGCCTATCTGGCCTGGGGTTCACAACTGAGCGGCGCCTTGGGTGCGGCCGCCTGGCGCGAGGGACTGGGACTTGCAGGCATGATGGCGGCGAGCCTGGTGCCTGCCGCCATCCTCGGCGGCGACGCGAACCAGATCCGCTCCCGCCTCGCCGCCTACGGCATGGCCTACGCACTGCTGATGCTGCTCGCAATGGGCGTCCTGCTCCGCTACGCGCCCACAGTCGCAAGCTCACGCGCGCGGGACGCAATCATGCCGGCCGTGAACGGTTGGCGCGAGACGGTGCGCAAGCTGATGCACAACCAACCGGTGCGGGCGCTGCTCCTGCCCTACTTCCTGAACGCGCTGTCGGTCGCGGTCCCGGCAACACTGGCACTGTTCTACATCGCCGACCAGTTGGGCGCGCCTCAGCTGTCCGGCGTATTCCTGGCATGCTACTTCGGCGCGGCCGCTTGCGGATTGCCGGCGTGGACCACGCTGGCACGCAAATACGGCGCCTTGCGTTGCTGGCGCATGGGCATGCTGCTGTCAGTGGCAGGCTTCTGCGGCGCAGCTTTGCTCGGCAACGGCGACCTTATTCCCTATGCAGCGCTGTGTATCGCCGCCGGCGTGGCGCTGGGCGCCGACCTGGCATTGCCACCGGTACTGCTAGGCCGCCGGCTGGGGGACCAGATGGGCGCCGGTTTCGGCCTGTTCACACTGCTGGGCAAACTGGCGCTGGCGATTGCCGGACTCTCATTGCCGCTGCTTTCCTGGCTAGGCTACCAACCCGGACAAGGCGGAGGCATCCCCCTGGTGGTGGCCTACGCGGTGCTGCCCTGTGTAATCAAACTGCTGGCGATGGCGGCACTCAGCCGCTGCACCGAGACCATTGGGACCGCATCAGCATGAACAAGTCCGGCATCGACTTCGACCAATTTACGCTGAGCTTCAGGAGGCGCGCATGCAGCCGTTGAATGCCCCCATCCGTGACTGGGCCGGACTGCGCGTGTGGGTAATCGGTGCTTCCAGCGGCATCGGCGCCGCGCTGGCGCAGGAGGCGCTGCAAGCTGGCGCGCATGTCGCCCTGTCGGCGCGCCGCGCCGAACGCCTGCACGCTGTCGCCGACGCCCATCCGCAAGCGCTGGTCGCGGCATTCGACATCCTCGACAAGCAAGCATGGCGCCAGCGTCACGAACAAATCTGCGCGCAGTTCGGCGACCTGGACCTGGTGGTTTTCTGCGCCGCCGACTACCGCCCCGAGCGCAGCTGGGAAATCGACGCCGACCGCGCCGCACACACGCTGGCGACCAATCTGGGCAGCGTCTACACCGGCCTGACCACGGTGCTGCCGGCCATGCTGGCGCGCGGCAGCGGCGGCATCGCCATCGTCGCCAGCGTGGCCGGCTACTTCGGCCTGCCCAACGCCAGCGTCTACGGCCCCGGCAAGGCAGCGCTGATCAACCTGGCCGAACTGCTGTATGTCGATCTGCACCCTCGCGGTCTTGGCGTCTACCTGATCAACCCCGGCTTCGTGCAGACGCCGCTGACAGCCAAGAACGACTTCGCCATGCCCGCACTGCAAACACCGCAAGCCGCAGCGCGCGCCATCCGGGAAGGGATTTCTGCGGGACGTTTCGAGATCCACTTCCCGCGCCGCTTCACGCTGGCGCTGAAGCTGGTGCAGTGGCTCCCCTACCGGCTGCGCTTTCCACTGATAGCGAGACTGGTGCGCAACTGACTGCCCTGGACTAGCCCCAGCGATTGGCAACCAACCAGCCGGCGCTGGCGGCCAGCGCCGTCATTAACGCGCCCCAGGCCACATCGATCACCGACAAGCCCAGCGGCCATGGCTTCAGAATCGCGTAGTTGGTCAAGTCATAGGTGCCGTAAGCGATCAGGCCCAGCACCGCACCGTGCAGCGCGGCGGTCTGCCAGCTGTCCGCGCGCAGGCCCGGCGCAACCGCAAGAAACGCTACACCGGCGGCGTACAGCAGATAGAACAGTGCTGCCGCCGCCAAGCGCGGCTGCGCCAGCATCAGCTCCCCCAGCGCGGCCTTGTAGGCCGAGGCCATGTACAGGCCGATCCACAGCGCATCGAGCGCCAGCAGCGCCAGCAGCACGCCGCCGTAAGCAAACAGCCACTGTTGTGCGCCGAGCGCCTGCATTGGAGCGGAATTGAGCATCACATGTCCCTGAGTATGATTGTGCGAAAAGCTTGATAGTAGCCCAAACTATTTGTCCTCTTCCGTTTGGCAGTACACATTGCAAAACCTTTGCCCTCCTGCAGCATTTTTCCGGATGCTTTACAATCGACCGGAAGTTATCAGTGGTGAGAATAAAAAATGAGCATCAACCAGCATCCTCAATACAGCGCTGAGGAAAAACGCAAACGCGTGTTTGCGATTATCAGCGCCTCCTCCGGCAATCTGGTGGAGTGGTTCGACTTCTACGTCTACTCCTTCGCCTCGATCTACTTTGCCAGCCAATTCTTCCCTAGCGGGAACGCTACCGCAGAATTTCTCAAATCGGCCGCCGTATTCGCGGTCGGCTTCTTCATGCGCCCAGTTGGCGGCTGGCTGTTCGGCCGCATCGCCGACCGCGTTGGCCGCAAGCGGTCGATGGTCATCTCGGTGCTGATGATGTGCGCCGGCTCGCTGGCGATTGCGGTGCTGCCGACCTACGCCACCATCGGCGTGGCGGCGCCGATCCTGCTGCTGATTATCCGCATGTTCCAGGGCCTGTCGGTCGGCGGCGAATACGGCACCACTGCCACCTACATGAGCGAGGTGGCGCTGCGCGGCCAGCGCGGTTTCTTCTCGTCGTTCCAGTATGTGACGCTGATCGGCGGCCAGCTGCTGGCGGTGCTGACCATCGTCATCCTGGAGCAGTTCCTCAGCGAGGCGGAACTGAAGGCCTGGGGCTGGCGCATTCCGTTCGTCATCGGCGCGATCGCCGCCGTGGTGTCGCTGATGCTGCGCCGCACGCTGCACGAAACCAGCAAGGCGGAAGACATGCAGAACAAGGACGCCGGCACGCTGGCCGGCATCTTCAAGCACCACCGCGCGGCCTTCATCACCGTGCTGGGCTACACCGCCGGCGGTTCGCTGATTTTCTACACCTTCACCACCTATATGCAGAAATACCTGGTCAACACCGCCGGCATGCCGGCCAAGACCGCCAGCGTGGTGATGACTGGATCGCTGTTCCTCTACATGTGCATGCAGCCGCTGTTCGGCATGCTGGCCGACCGCATCGGCCGCCGCCATTCGATGATGCTGTTCGGCGCCTTGGGCGCGCTTGCCACCTATCCCGTGCTGGCCATTTTGCGCGGCAACAGCAATCCTGTCGTGGCCTTCGTGCTGATCACTGCGGCGATGGCCATCGTCAGCCTGTACACCTCGATCGGCGGTCTGGTGAAGGCCGAGATGTTCCCGGCCGAAGTGCGCGCGCTGGGCGTCGGTCTGTCGTATGCGATCGCCAACGCGATCTTCGGCGGCTCGGCAGAATTCGTCGGACTGGCCTTTAAAAACCTGGGCCATGAGAACTGGTTCTATATCTATGTCACGGTCATGATGGTCATCGCTTTCCTGTTCAGCATGCGCTTGCCGAAGACGCCTTCCTACCTGCACACGGACCACTGATGCGCATCCATTACCTGCTGCCGGCAGTCTTGCTGCTGGTTGGTTCCGTGCGCGCCGAAGAAACGCGACTATCGGTCACGCTGCAAAACGATATCTTCGCCGGCAGCGATGGCGGCGGCTACACCAACGGCATCGCGCTGTCGCGCATCGATACCGTCTCGCCCGGCGAGGCATCGGTCAAGCCGCAATGGCTGCTGTCGCCGGTGGCGTCGCTGCTCGGCCTCGGACCGGCCACGCTGACGCTGTCGTCGCTCAACCAGCTGATGATGACGCCGGCCGACCTGACCCGCAAGATGCCCGATCCGGCCGATTCGCCTTACATGGGCGCGCTGTGGTATCGCGCAGCGCAGGTGTCGGTGCGGGATGACGTGGCCGATATGCTGGCCTTGAATCTCGGCGTCATCGGCCCGGCGTCGGGCGCGCGCCAGACCCAGACCTTGATCCACCAGATCACCGGCTCCGACAAGCCGGAAGGCTGGGGCTATCAGGTTCACCGTCGTGCGCTGCTCGGCATCGAACGCTACCGCGCGGTCCGCTTCGCCACGGCGGGCGCGACCGATGGCCAGCCGTCGGGCGACGTGATCGCGCTGGCCGGCGCGTCGTTGGGCAACTGGCAGTCGTCGGCCGGCGCGACGCTGATGCTGCGCTATGGCACCAATCTGAAGCAGAGCTATCCGACCGTAATGCGCATCGCCATGCGCAGCGGCGACCCGACCGTCATCGGCCGCGGCTGGTACACCTATGCCGGCCTGCACGCCGACCGCATGTTCTCGCAGATGGGGATCGGCAGCAACCAGCCGGTGCACGGCAGCACCGCCGAACTGCGCGAGATCCAGGTGGTGGGGCTGGTCGGCCTGGCCTATGGCTGGGGCGATTCCGCGCTGTCGTTCTCGGCGCAGAACAGCAGCTCGATGACCACCGTGACTGGCCGGCGCAAGGCCTACGGCTCGATCACCTACAGCCATTTATTGGCTCATTAGAAAGTAATTCGGAAAAATGTAACGCCAACTCGGGCGCCGCGCTCATCAGTGTTGCGGTAATGTCGTGTTCATTGCACAATGTTGGGATGAAAAACGCCGCCCTCCTCCGTCACGCAGTGCTGCTGGCTTGTACGCTGGCTGGCGCCGGCACTGCCGCTGCGGCCGAGGCGGCGCCGCCGCAATCGTATGCACCGGAGTTTTTCCGCCAGTTTCAGGCCAGCAGCGCCATGGACATGGCGACCCGGTTGCCCGGCTTCGTGTTTGATGGCGGCAATCCCTCGCGCGGCGCGGCCGGCAATGTGCTGATCAACGGCAAGCGGCCGACCTCCAAGACCGATTCGCTGAACGACGTGCTGGGCCGGATTCCGGCGGCGGCGGTCGAGCGCATCGACGTCATCAACGGCGGCGCCGGCGGCATCGACATGCAGGGCCATGCCACCGTGGCCAACTTCGTGCTCAAGCCGATGGACCTGGTGGCCGCCTCGCTGACCGCGTCCAGCTATCTGATGGCCGACGGCGAGCTGCAACCGGCGCTGGACGGCAACTACAGTCTGAAACGCGGCGACAAGAGCATCAACCTGACGCTGGGCTGGCGCCGCTCGCCGGACACCGGCCAGGGAAGCGGACAGCGCATCACCCGCTACGCCGACCGCCCGCTGCCGGCCGAACTATCGCTGGAAGGCGCCGGCCTGAACGAGAGTAAAACCGGCAAGCTCAACTACGCGCAGGAATTGCTGGACGGCGAGTTCAGCTGGAACGGCGCCTACAATCCCTGGAGCTATCAGTCGCAATCCTGGCAGCAGGTTGACGCCGCCACGCCCGCCACGCTGGCCAGCAACGACAACAGCGGCCGCACGCTGGAACAGGGCATGGCCTATACGCGCGACCTGTGGCAAGGCGCCAGCATGGACTTGCGGGCGCTGTACCGCACCTCGGACTTCAGCGGCGACGCCGCCAATGCGACCAACGGCATCACCTCGCACTCGGTCACCACCAACACCGCCAGCGAGCAGATTGTGGCCGGCCAGCTGACCTGGCAGGCGCTGGACGGGGTCGTCTTCCGGGGCGGGCTGGAGCGCGCGGTCACCGCCAACGACAGCATCAACACCTGGCAGGCCAACGCCCAGGCGCCGGTCCAGCCGGGCGTTGGCGCCTGGGTACAGGAATCGCGCGTCGAGGGGCAATTGTCGTCGGCGTGGCAGGTGGACAGTTCGCTGAGCGCCGAAGCCGGGGTGAAACTGGCCCACTCCAGCCTGAGCACCAGCGCCAGTCAGGCGGACGGCAAAGCCTACGTCTACCCCAAGCCTCGCCTGCGCCTGGCGCTGTCGCCGGCGCCGGCGCTGCAATTGCGGCTGCGCGTCGAGCGCGAAGTCAGCCAGGTGAACTTTGGCGATGGCGCCGGCTTCTTCGGCATGGCGGACAAATCGCTGCGTGCCGACCATCCGGATCTGGTGCCGGCCAAGACCTGGCTGTGCGAAGGCGCGCTTGAATACCGTTTCTGGGACCGTGGCGCCGCCATCCTGAGCTACACGCAGGCGCACATCAGCGACGCCATCGACCGCATGCCGATCCGCAGCGCCGCCGCGCTGGTCGATGCGGCCGGCAATATCGGCGACGCCAGCGCCGACAGCGTCACCGGCATGCTGAATCTGCCGACCGACAGCTGGTCGCTGCCGCAAGGCTTGCTCAAGCTGTCGACCACCTGGCGCTCGTCCAGCGTGACGGATCCGACCACGCAAACCACGCGCCGCCTGTCGGGCGAGCAACCGATGTCGTGGCGGGTCGAGTTTTCGCAGGACTTGCCGCAGCAGCGCACGGCGTGGGGCTTTTCGGTCGACAACGGCTGGAGCAACGACAGCTGGCAGGTCGGCGAGCGCGACACCAGCAGCGGCAGCGGCTGGGCGCGCGCCTACGTCAATTACCGGCCGGCGGCCAACCTGATGCTGACGCTGGAACTGAACAACCTGGCCGGACGCAACATCACCTATGACCGCCTGCATTACGCCGGCGGCGACCGTTACGCCAGCAACGTCGATTTCTTGGAACACAACATCACCCGCACCCAGCCCTTTGCCATGCTCAAACTGCGGCGCGATTGGTGATTGGGTATTTGTATTACCTCAACGCCGACAGGCGGCGCGCTCCTTAGACTGCGCGGATGCCGAATACCCCACCGCCTGGCCGCTATGATTCGCCGTGAAAATCTTCTTTGGCCGGCTCAGCACGGAAATCAATAAACGGGCTGTCGTGTCTTTTGCTGCGTCACGGTCGCCCTGCTGGCCACTTGATTGCCGTGGACGACACCGAGAACGCGTAGTTGTACCGAGTCACAACCACGCAGCTTGCTGTCTATCGCGTGGTTGATAAGTGCCAGATCTCCCGGCGCCCGTAAATTTCAAGCCTGACCCGATAACCCCGATCTCACTGATGCGTACAGGCGCCTTTTGGCCGACTAGTTTGCCCTTGCTCCATGGGGCACGGCGCTCGGAAGCGGAAGTGTTTATATTCATGATCGACCTCCTTGTGTTGGAGCTCCAATATGCGCCGACTTCATCACTAGGGCTTTCCTGCAGCGTTAGAATCTGAGGATTTTCCATCTAGGCAATAATGTTATGCTACTCCATAGGTGCAGTCGGCCAGAATGGGCCTTGTGAATCGTCCAGATACTTTTCTTTACTCCGTGAATGTATGTTAAACAAATCAATAATTGCTGGATCAATTGCAATTTCGGTAAGTGTCATCGCCCTTTCACTCTGGATGCATAAAAGCTCCATCGAGGTTTTGGTAATGAGGCTGTTTGGGGTGACGTAAGAAGCCAAGATTCCTGGCCCAGTTAAGCGGCTGCTTTAACGGAATGTGTCAACGGCAGCCAGCGGCCAGTAGCTGCCGGTCAGATTTGCAGGAGAACGAATGAAACTTCGTGGATGGGTGGGACTGACCGCAGTGGTTCAAGCAGTCGGCATTTCGTCTTTACACGCAATAGTTAAAGCGCCATGGCTACTTGTGTCAGTTCTGGTAGGTTTTGCAGGGCTAGTTATATTGATTTTTCCGCCTCGGCCAAATCGATATGATCCGACAATCGCTGCCGACGGCGACGTCATTCCAGTCCATGATTCTGATTACGCGGGCTCTCAGGCTAATAATTTGCTCGACCGTCTTGGGAGCATAGATGCAGATCATGACTAACAGGACCGTAGCCGGCCAATTGCAGACGGACACATGAATTCAAACATATGCTGAAAACCGGTCATCCTTCACCAGAACAGTACGCAGCGCTTCTTTCGGCAGACGGGCCAAAACGTCTCAAGCATTTGGTATCGCAAGCCGCTGATAGAGAAGTGCTGTGGGGACTGCGAGACGAATCTGGATGGGTGAGTCTGGGCGGCGATTCGGGCGCCTCTGCTTTTCCTATCTGGCCGCATCCTGATTATGCAAGGGATTGTGCAACGGGTTCTTGGGCTGGATGTTCTACAGCGGAGATTGAGGTCCATGAATTTGTCGATGATTGGCTGCCGGATATGTCGGAACAGGGAGTTTCGATCGCAGCCTTCCCTGTACCTTCGATGAGTGGCGTTCTGATTTCTCCTGACGAATTGAAGCTCATCTTGGAAGAAGAATTAGCAAAATATGAGTAGGCCACCTCCGGCCAAGAGCAGCCGTTTGGTCTTTGCTACTGTAGTGAAAAATCAAAATGGAAAAAACAATTATTGGCCGTGCAGAGGTTGCGGAGCAATTCGTTAGGCTTGGGTACGGTGATTTAATAGATGATGATGCAAAATTTCGCTCACTCGATTTTCTGACCGAGCGACTGACGACAGATGAGATTAAGTTGGTGATCTCGGTTGTTCCGTCGCATGATGCGTTTGATGCGAAGACAATTTGCAGTGCGCTTGGTCAGTTTCGTGGGCGCGTCGCTGGTTGGCGGTTTGGTCGTGCGGGCTCACCACTATTAATGGTCGACTTCGCACATTGGACCCATCAGCTTGAAGACACTCCATCTCGCCCTGATGGCACTCGTATTTCTGAGCAAGAGCGTGATTCACTAATTTCGTAACTCAGAAATTTGTTCCTTCATCAACTAGGCGCAGATAAGTTTGAATCAGACGATGTCGAACTTAGTTATGGCGCGTGGTGGGATTAAATGAAATTTCAGCTACCGGCCATCAGCGGACCTATCGGAACGACTGACCTGATATAACTTGGAGCCGTAACTTGATTATTGTTCTCATCTTTGCCGTGGTAATTATCGGCATGCTAGTTTCGGTAAAGTACGGACCGAGCCTGCCTCACCCCTATAGATTCCGTAGCTGCGAAGGCCGGGGCTGGCGGCGAACATTTCCAACGGCATCAAAGGACGAAATCCGCTCGTTCCTTTCGCTGTTCGTTTCCGCGTTTGCGTTTGCGTTTGCGGATAAAGATAAACTTAAATTTCAACCTGACGATAAAATCTTGGAGGTCTATCGAAGCCTATATCCAAGTCAGTGGCTTCCTGATGCGTTGGAGTTTGAGACGTTGGCAAACGACCTTCAGAAGCGATATGCGCTGAAACTAGAGGCGGTATGGAGCGATGATTTGACGTTGGGTGAGTTATTCACCTTTATTCGGACTTGATGGCTGAGTTCGGCCAAAAGCAGCCACACAGGACTTAATAAGAGGAGCGATGATGAGTACAAGTGAGGCCTATTGGCTTTTCATTTCAGCGATGCTCGCCTTCTCATGTTTGAGTGCTGTGGAAGCTGGCGAAGTTGATGCAAACGCTAAGATGGTTTCCGAGCTTAAAGTCAAACGCGCTGTTCAAGACTTTACCGAATGCGTTTTGGGCCGCAATGTCGTAGTTTTGGGTGCAGGACAGGAGGTTTGTGGCGTGGAAGCTGAGAACAGAACAGAGCTACTGGGATATTTGTCTTGTCCTAGGGCGCGCGGATATAGATTTCAACGAGCGTTAGAGCGGGCTGCAGATCACGGTAGATTTTTATATTCTTGTTCGGGCCAGCCCGATGTAGTTATAAAAGTCAATTTGAAAACCTATGCGGTCATTGGTATCGGTGAGCTACTTCCATAGCTTGGCCGATAACGGCCAACAGCAGCCGGACACATTTAGAATAGAGTGAGTGCATGCAGAAACAGTTCTACGCGACAGCCAACGATTTGCTTGCGGCTTTGGACCATATTGAATCGAAGCTCCAACTCGCCTACACTTTAACGGGGCTTTTCGATGAGGCCACTCAAACAACGTATGCACATGGTGCTGCTTTGCCAACGCTTGTCCAATCGTCCAACGTCGGAGACGCGATAGCCGGTCCAGGATATCTTGTCACTGAACGTTCGTGCCTTATTCGTAGTCGTGAAGTTCAACAAAATGACGGTAGTAAAAAATACGCTGTCGACCAGCTGTTGAATCCTGATAGTATCGTTTTCCAGCATGGTGGTTTTTATTCAGCCGATATTTTGCTACCCGGTCGCATAGCTACAGTTTCAGACACTCCCGCTGCAATGAAAATCCAGCGAGCATTTTCGGCTATATTGACCAAGAGTTTTACTCACGTCAAAGCATATTGGGTTGGCCATGAGGCGCTGGCAATGCTACGGGCTGGAGCCCGTTTAACTGTCGGAGCAGAGTCATCCAGTGAGTTTGACTTGAAGCTCAATTGAACGTCATCCGAGACCGGCCAGAAACTGCCCTTTCGAAAGCCCTAGGTTAAATTGGAAAAGCATGTCGTTAAGTGAGAACAATTCATTGCCAGAACTGCTGAGCCAGATTAATCAGCTGCCATATGACTACGCCGACGGTGATGGCATCGACTTTGAACCGTATGATGTATTTCTGTCACTCGATGAGACGTCACACTGGTTTAGGACTTGGACTGGCAATTCTGATGCTGATGCATCCAAATTCCGAGTCTTTGGACAAGACAGCACCGGTGGTTATGTCGCGTTCTGGACCGTGCGGAACACGTCAGATTTGTTAGCACAGCCGATAGTGTTTATGGGCTCCGAAGGTGAAATCGCAGTCCTGGCTCGCAATTTCTACGATTACCTTTGGCTTCTTGCTAATGGAATGGGGCCTTGCGAAGCGACGTCATTTCCCGAATCTGCGCGCGTGCCACAGCCCGAATTAGAAAGGTTTGCGCTGAAGAATTCGGCGCCCGCCCGCAAAGCCGCAGAGGTGTTACGCGACGCAAGGGTAGAATATCCTCGCTTCGTCCAAGATGTAGAAGCTCAGTGCCGATAACGGCCAAGAGCGGCCAGTTAAGCGGGTGTATGTATTTTCACTAGGTTCAACATTGAGCGCTGACAAATGAATTTTCGAGAATTGGAAGAACTAGGTGAGGCGGATTTGTCGATCTGTGGTCTGCGCATCTGGATTCACGGTCGTCAGTTTCCAGATTCGACCGATTATTGGGATGGGAACTAGCTGCGTGTGACAGCTTATTGCGTGTATCCCCACTCGATAGTTAAGGTCCAGAACAATGCATGTGTTCGGGTTGATGAATTAGCCGGTTTACTAGCCGGTTGCGAGCGAATGTATTCGACACTAAGTGGTAAAGCTGAATTAAACTGCATGGAGCCTTATATGTCAGTTGAATTGTCAGCTTCGGCCAATGGTCACATTAGCGTCAAGCTGTTGCTTACTCCGGATCACATCAAAGAGACTCATGAGTATAAAGATGAGATCGATCAGTCGTACCTTCCTGCGATCATCAGTTCGTGCCAGGCTATTCTCACGAGACTTCCGATCCGCAGTCCAAGGGACTGACGCTATCGGCCATCTGCAGACATGTTCTTAAACGATAAAGTAAGTCTCAATGAGTGAAAACATAAACCGTGACCAGTATCTCGAATACTTGCGCATACAAGTAGTACAAACAGCGCAGGCCATGCTCGCCGGTGAAACCAGCTATATCCTCGGCGCTAGAAAACTGGATTCACTACGGCACGAAATTTCTGGAATGGATGGTGACCCGGATTTTATGGTGTTCGTTGCTATCGCTTCAGAGACAGACGGTTTGCCTTTAGGTGCCGTTCGTGAGCATTGGGACACGCTGGCGTTAGGTGAACTGCAACCAGAAATCGACGCAGCGGAGGCTTGGGCTCAAAGTCACGCAGAGTTAGTTTGTGCGAAGCTCGTGACTCGGTTCAGCTAGCGGCCAGGAGCTGCCGGTGGCGATAATGGGTAACGAGTTCTAGGGGGGGCCATGCGTAGCAGTTTTGAAAAGATTCGTCAGTGGACAGTTGTTGTGTGCTTCACGCTTGCCGCTTCCATTTTTTGGGGAGCGGTAGCGGCTGCCGTTGCGAAGTATTCCCTTGACCTCTCGCGCGGCTGGTCACTTTTAACTGTTGGCCTTCCTGTGAGCATCGGGATGGGGGTTTTCTTGTTGCCGCGTCTACGCAATCAACTCGGATTCCGATAACGGCCACAAACGGACGTTCCGTAATATAAACGCGCGGACCATAATGTAACAACTCTGAAAATTCTGGAGAAATTAATGGATTGCCTAACTTTTATAACCAAGGTTTTAGAATTTGGAGCTTGGCCTATTGTAGTATTGGCCGTTGTATACATTTTCCGAAAAGATTTGGTTGGAATATTTTCTACAATTACCAAGCTAAAGGCAGGCCCCGTCGAGTTGGAGCGCGTGGTGCAAGAACTTAAGGAAACTAAAAAGCTCGCTGTTGAGGCTGCTGGAAAAGCGAACTTTGTAGCTGCTAGATTTGATGAGTCGGACGAAACTGCTAGCAACGAAATAGTTGATAGGAAAATCGCGGTTGAGCACGACGAAAGTATTCGGGTAATTTCGGAAATTGAGAGAAATGTACTTAAAGCTATGGTCAATAGCCCCTATGTAACACGTTCTATAACCGGAGTCGCAAAGGATTCTGGTCTCGACAAGTCAGCCGTTCAAGTCACGTATGGGGCACTTATCGCAAAAGGCTTAGTTGAGCAAACCACGAATAATGATGGGAAAAATAGATGGGCTGTGACCTCCCTTGGTCGCCAAATTATTAATTAAAATTCTATGTATCCTCTATGATTACCAGCCGAGTTCGGCCAACTGCCGACGTTCGCTGTACTCCCCAATTTTCAATGTTTTATGAGTGAATAAGAATGTTCTCTTTTAAATGCACTTCCTGCGATGAAGTTCATGAACGAGCGCTGTCACTTGGTATGGTAACGACCTGCCAGCGACAAAGCGACAACTACAAAACGTTTTGGAAATTTGCAAGGCGCACCGGGGCGTGACTCCTGAGCTTCAACGATATATTCAGCTTCAACCTGCAATTCATGGCGGATGGGGACCGCCGCTTACTAATCAGGAACTCGCCGCTTGGAGGGCGCTTGTGTAGATGGCTCCATGCGGCCACAACCAGCCACTTAAAAAAGAATGCGGAGAAAGATTACCTTACTGCTTGTAATGCCTCTGCTAGCTCAGCTAGCGGGCTGCTGGCAATCGCCTGTCTTCGATGAAAAGATTACTGGCCCTTATAGGTTGTCAGCCATCGACATAACAGAAGAGATGACTGTTTGTTACGAGTTGAAAGAGGAGATACCTGCATCGGGCGCATCCCTGAGACAGTGTTTGCGGTGGGTTGGAATCAGAACTTCATCGTGGCCAAGCAACATCCATCTGGAAATAAATTCGTGACCAATTATTTCATCCTCGATATGAAGAAGGATGCGAAATATGTAGACCCGAGCGTAACTGTAACCGGCCCGTTATCTGAGGAAGAGTACAGAGAAAAATCTGCGCGGATGTTGTTACCTCAGTTTAGTAGAACGTTTGACGATTTACGATAGACTTGTCGCTATCGGCCAAAAGCCGCCGGTCAATGTTGGCGCGCCGCGAGAACAGCACTCATACAAATTGACATTCGAAAATTTAATACCGAGATATCACGGGGATAGGCGATGGCAAAAATAGACGTAAGCAAGATTTTTGGGAAGATCAAGTACGTAGAAAACTTCCCTGACTTTAAAGTGAAGGTGGTCGAGAATTTCGCGGATCTTCATGTGCTCGAGGTCGATAACTTCCCAGATAAACCAGGGACGTGGCAAATCGTCGATAACTTCCCAAACTTCAAAGTCCAGCTCGTGGAGAACTTCCCAGACTTCACGATCAAATTCGTTAAGAACTTCCCGGGTCCGCAAAAGAAATGACCTATGCAGTTATACGGGCGCTCCTGCATGGCACTTGAATCCGGCATACACCTGCTTGGCGCATCAAGGTGAACTGTCGATCAGGCGCGTTCTGCCTACGGCAAGAAGCTGTCGCTAAGGTCTGCGCGTTTAAATTACCGATGACATCAGCGCAGTAAGCTGAAATCTTATTTATCAAACTTCATGACGAAGCCTATGCCGCGCATTCACTTGTTCATAGACACCAACGTTCTTCTTAACTTTTATCATTTTGCTGATGACAGTTTGGAACAGCTAGAGCAACTGGCCAGCATGATTAATGACGTTGGCATTTGCCTCCACATTCCTCAACAAGTTTTGAATGAACTTACAAGGAACCGTGAGGCCAAGCTAAAAGCTGCAAATGATCAATTCATGAAAGAGCCGCTCCCGTCCGCAGTACCTCGCCACATGCAACAATATGCCCAGAGTGCGGAATACGCAGCTGCCATTGATCAAGCGAAGAAGCTGCGAAGTCAACTTGTCAGTCTTGCCCTCGCCGATGCGTCAAATGAGACACTTGCGTCCGACGGATTGATTCGTGCTGTAACTGAAAAAGCAACTATATATCCTGAAGACCAAGGTGTTTTTGCCGTTGCTCTCCAGCGCATGCAAAAAGGAAATCCACCCGGGAAAAGCGGGAGCGTTGGCGATCAATTCAATTGGGAGACACTGTTAAAGGAAGTGCCTGACGGCGACCTCCACATTGTCTCTAAGGATGGTGACTATGCTTCGCTCCTCAATAAATCCCGGCCGCATCCTTCGTTGGAAGCCGAGTGGGGACAAAAAAAAGGTGGGCATATTCACATATATGGCGAGCTGAGGGCGTTCTTGAGGAAATATAACGAGTTGCTTGCTCAAGTGCCCCCTGTACAACAAGTGCAGCAACCTGCCGAGGAAGGTGCTGCCGCTCCAGCTATAGAGCCACCTGCATTGCCCCCAAACCCGATCCGGGAGCAGATTCAACCCGCTCAAGTAGATGTAGTTGAAGAAGTCAATCCAGAAAAAGAAGAAGCGATTCAAATGCTTATTAGCAGTGGATCTTTCGCATCCACACATGCGGCAATCTCCCGACTTGCGTTCTTCCGAGCTATGCTGCGGCGTTCAGATGCTGAACGTCTTATTAGAGCGGCAGTTGATAATGATCAAATCCGTTGGATCGCTACAGACTCGGATGTTTATGGTTTTTTTGCATCCCTTCTAACTGAGCACTCCGATATTGATAATGATCTTTTCGAGCAGGCGGTAGATGTCTTTGGACTGCGACCTGAGCCGTCAGACCCATTTGATGATATTTGATCGAGGGGCCGCTTAGGGGCGGAAGCTGTCTGTCAATGCACACGTCCGCAGCGACGGCGTAACACGCTACTAACCAGACCATTAAGAATAAACTGGCGAAAGCTATTCTGGAACATCTAAGGCAATGGAGCGACGGGCTGTCACAGGCCGAGTCGCTGAAAAAAGTCTTCGAATAAGCCGCATTTGATCTGCATCAAGGTTGCGCATCCCTTGGACGGCGTATCGTGCCGGTGCATTGAGAGTAAAGGAATGAGCATGAAACGCAGAGATATGATTCGTATGACAGCCACCCTGCTGCTGTCGATCCACGGCGCCGCATGGGCTGCCGCACCGGTGGTCGACGTGTACAAAACCTCCAGTTGCGGCTGCTGCAAGGAATGGGTCAAGCACCTGGAAAAAAACGGCTTCACGGTTCGCGCGCACGAGGTGAACAACCCATCCGACTACCGCGCCAAATTTGGCATTCCGGAGCGCTTCGGCTCTTGCCACACCGGCGTGGTCAACGGTTATGCGCTGGAAGGCCATGTGCCCGCTGCCGATATCCACCGTCTGCTGAAGCAAAAGCCTCAGGCCGCAGGCCTGGCGGTGCCGGCGATGCCTATGGGTTCACCGGGCATGGAAGGCACCCGCCAGGATCCGTATGACGTCTACCTGGTGAAGAAGGACGGCAACGCTACCGTCTACAACCATTACGGGCCCAAGTAACGCAACTCACAGATCGCCGTCGACCTTTAAATAAGCCTTCAGAGCGGCGATCACCATGGCGTGATCCTCCGGCCCTGGCAAGCCGGTCACGGTGATGGTGCCGATGCGGCCCGCACCTTTCAGTATCAGCGGGAACGAGCCGCCATGGGCGGCATAGTCGCGCATGTCCAGCCCCGGCAGCTGGTCGAAGTTGCCGCCGCTGTTGGTGACTTCGTTATGCGTGTAGAACGAACTGTGGCCGGTGCGATTGACCAGATTGCTCTTGCGGCGTATCCAGTTGGCGTGGTCGGCGGTCATGCCGTCCATGCCGAAGTAGAACAGCATCAGTCCGTCGCGCGTGATATTGACGGCGACTTTCTTGTTGGCCGCCCGTGCCAATTCGACCACCTTGTTCCCCAGTGCCAGTGCGGTATCCGTGTTGAAACTGTCGAACTGCAGCACCTGTTCCTGGCGCAGCAGCGGCGCCAGCTCCACTTTGGGCGCGGCCGTTTGCGCCTGCGCCGCACCGCACAAGCACCCCAATAACAGTAAAAGCCGGCAATTCCTGAACACGCTGTCTCCTTATTTTGTCAGCAGATGCGGGCCGATCTCCTTGACCGACTTGACGCCGGTCAGCACCATATTGGTCCGCATGTCTTTTTCCAGGATGGCCAGCAGCTGCTCCACCGCCGCCTGGCCGCCCACCGCCAGCGCGTAGACAAAGGCGCGGCCCAGCAGCACGCCATCCGCGCCCAGCGCCAGCAGGCGGAACACATCGGTGCCGGTGCGTGCGCCGCCGTCGGCGAAGATGGTCATCTTGTCCTTCACCGCTTCCGCAATCGCCGGCAGCGCGCGCGCCGTCGACAAGGCGCCATCCAGCTGCCGGCCGCCGTGATTGGAGACCACGATACCGTCCGCGCCGAACGACAGCGCATCGCGCGCATCGTCTGCTTCCAGTATGCCCTTGATGATCATCGGACCTTGCCACTCATCGCGTATCCACTGCAAGTCCTTCCAGCCGATCGCCGGATCGAAATTGGCGCCCAGCCAGCCGATGTAATCTTCCAGCTCGGTCGGGCTGCCGCGATAGGCCGAGATATTCCCCAGATCGTGCGGACGTCCCATCAAGCCCACATCCCACGCCCAGCGCGGATGCCTGATCGCCTGCAGCATGCGCCGTTGCGCGCCGTAAGGCCCGCTCATGCCGCTATGCGCGTCGCGATAGCGCGCGCCCGGCACCGGCATGTCGACCGTGAACACCAGCGTGCTGGCGCCAAGCGCCCTGGCGCGTTGCAGCACATCGCGCATGAAACCACGATCCTTCAACACATACAGCTGGAACCAGATCGGCTTGTCGATCGCCTGCGCCACTTCCGCCAGCGGACACACTGACACGGTCGATTGAATGAAGGGAATGCCGCGCCTGGTGGCCGCACGCGCCGCCTGCACTTCACCGCGCCGCGCATACATGCCGGCCAGGCCGATCGGCGCCAGCGCCATCGGCAACTCATGCCGCTGGCCGAACCACTCGGTCGACATGTCGAGTTGCTCGGAACCCTGCAGCACGCGCTGGCGCAGCCTGACCTGCTGCAGATCGTCCACGTTGGAGCGCAGCGTCTGCTCCGCGCCGGCGCCGCCGTCGAGATAGTGAAACAGGAAAGGCGGCAGCTTGCGTCGCGCCGCCTCGCGGAAATCGGTTGCGGATGAAATGATCATTATCGAATGGCATCGAAAACAAGTAGGCGACTAGTCTATCACCGCGTTGGCTATTATTTGAGAACTCGGCGATTCAATCAAATAGTTGCGCAGACCTGTGCAGTTTCTGCACAAGCATTGAGCAACCGGGACGCATTGTGACCAGCCGCGCCGTCCTTTACGCTGCCCTCATCCATTACTCGGGGAGCAGATGATGTCAATAAAAATGCGGCTGACCGCCACCATGACGGTGCTGGGCCTGATTATCCTGCTGGCGGGCGGCGCCAGCCTGTGGGGCATGCACCAGACAAACACCGCGCTGAAAGTGGTGTACACCAACCAGCTGGCCGCCACAATCAATCTCGGCAGCATGAAGAACTATCTGAGCCGCGCCCGCTTTGCCATCGACCGCGCGCAGTTTCGTCCCGAGGCGCCCGACGTCCCGGAAAGCATTGCCAAGGCCGAGGAGTTCATCCTGCAGGCCGACGCCGAATGGCGGGCGTATCTGGCCTTGCCGCTCGATGACGGCGAGCGCGACATCGCGAACAAGCTCGCGCAAAGCCGCGATGCCTACGTCAACCAAGGCCTGCAGCGCGTGACTAAGGCCTTGCTGCAAAAACGTCCGGCCGAATCGGAAGAGCTGATCTTCACCCAGCTGGGCACCCGCTTCGCCGCCTTCGACAATACCTGGAACGAGCTGCAGATCTATCAGCTAACACTGGCCAAGCAGCGTTACGACACCAGCCAGACCTTTTACGCCCGCTTCCGCCTGGCCTACTCGCTGGCGCTGCTGCTGACCGGCCTGCTGATCATCGGCAGCAGCATCATGCTGCTGCGGGCAGTCATGCAGCCGGTGGCGCAGGCGCTGCGCCACTTCGGCCATATCGCCGACGGTAATCTGGCCGAATCCATCCCCATCACCCGCAACGACGAAATGGCGCATCTGCTGAAGGGTCTGGTGCAGATGCAGCAGCAACTATCGGCGACGGTACACAGCGTGCGCAGCGGCAGTCGATCGATTGCGCAGGCGGCCGGCGAGATTTCAGCCGGCAATCAGGATCTGTCCCGCCGCACGGAAAAACAGGCGGCCAGCCTGGAGGAAAGCGCAGCGTCGCTGCAGCAGCTGACCAGCACGGTGCGCCAGAATGCCGACAACGCCCGCAGCGCGAACCGTCTGGCCACCGATGCCGCGCAGGACGCCCGCGCAGGCGGCGCGCTGGTGTCGCAGGTGGTCGAGACGATGAATGGCATCGAGCAATCGTCGCGCCGGGTGGTGGACATCATCGCGGTCATCGACGGCATCGCTTTCCAGACCAATATTCTGGCGCTGAACGCGGCAGTGGAGGCGGCGCGCGCCGGCGAACAGGGGCGCGGCTTTGCCGTGGTGGCCGGCGAGGTGCGTAATCTGGCGCAACGCGCCGCCAATGCCGCCAGGGAAATCAAGGAACTGATCGAGCAGTCGGTGCAACAGGTAGCCAAAGGCACAGAGCTGGTGGCGCACGCCGGCACATCCGTGCATGGCATGGTGAGCAGCGTTACCCGCGTCACCGACATCATGGCCGAGATCCTGGTGGCCAGCGACGAGCAAAGCGCCGGCATCCAGCAAATCCATGACGCCGTAGTGCAAATGGACGCGGCGACCCAGCAGAACGCCGCGCTGGTGGAACAGGCGTCGGCGGCGGCGTGTGCCCTGGCAGAACAGGCTAGCACGCTGGACCGCCTGGTCAGCCGCTTCCGCCTGGAGACCGGCCCGGCGCGCGCCTACCCTGCGCTGTCCTGACCGGCGACAGGAGCGTTCAGCGCCCAGCTGGGCGGATGGCCGATGAAGGCGCGCAGCGCATCGAGAAACACCGTCACGCGCGCGGGCGGCTGGCGCAATGCGCGCAAGGCATGGATGCCGGTGCAGGCGCGCGGCTGCGCCGACCATGCAGGGAACAGCTGCACCAGGTGGCCGGCCTTGATATCCGGCCCCACCACCCAGTCCGGCAGGTAGCCGATGCCCATGCCCTCCTGCGCCGCCAGGCGCATCGCCTCGAAGTCGTCGCAGGCAAAGACCGGCTGGCAACTGCTGGCGCGCGCCGGGTGGCCGAGGATGTCGGTCCAGCACAGCAGGTCGGCGCCGTGTAGCTTGTCGATCAGCCGGTGCGCGGCGAGATCGGCAAACGTTGCCGGCGCGCCTGCCTGCGCCAGATAGGCCGGGCTGGCGCACAGTACCCGCGTTTGCGTGGCGATGCGGCTGGCGATCAGCGTGCTGTCCGCCATGTCGCCGATCCGTATCACCAGGTCGAGCCGCTCAACCACCGGGTCGGCCAGCCGCTCGGTCAGGTCCAGTTCCAGCCTCAGGTCTGGATACTGGCGCGCCAGTTCGCCCATCACCGGCAACACATAACGCTTGCCGAAGGTCGGGAAGCAGGCGATCCGCAATATGCCGGTCACAGCTCCCTTCATCGATGCCAGCTCGTGCTGGGCGTCGGCCAGCGCATCGAGAATCTGCCGCGCCCGCACCAGCAAGGCCTCGCCGGCGTCGGTCAGCGTCAACAGGCGCGTGGAGCGCAGGAACAGCGGCGTCTCCAGATGCTCCTCCAGCGTATCGATCTGCCGGCCGATGGATGACGGCGTGCGGCCGCGCCGCCGGCCGGCGCCGGAAAAGCTGCCCTCGCGCGCCACATCGACAAACACGCCCAGGAATTCGGCAAATTTTTCTGACTGCATCTGTGCGTTCCTTGCATAGCCATTGTTGAAGGCGGCCGTCTTATCAGCGACGCCGCGCAGTTTTAATCTGTTCCCATCCTAACAAACAGCAGCAAGGAAAAACATCATGCCAAAGTATATCTACGACCCGCTCCATCTATTCATCGCCGGTTCCTGGCTGGAAGCGGGCAGCCGCGACACCTCGGCGGTGATCAACCCGGCCGATGGCGCCACGCTGGGCCGCCTGCCGCTGGCCACCGCCGCCGATCTGGACCTGGCCCTGAACACGGCGCGCGACAGCTTCGACCTCTGGCGCCACACCGTGCCGGCCGAACGCGCGCGCATCCTGCGCATTGCGGCCGCGCTGATGCGCGAGCGCTGCGAGCACATCGCCACGCTGATGACGCTGGAAGAAGGCAAGCCGCTGATCGAAAGCCGCGATGAAGTACTGCGGGCCGCTGAATACTTCGAATGGTTTGCCGAGGAAGCACGCCGCATCGAAGGCCGCGTGGTCCCCGCCAATCGGCCAGGGGTGCAGCAGCTGGTGAAGAAACAGCCGATCGGACCGGTGGCCGCTTTCACGCCGTGGAACTTCCCTGCGATTACCCCTGCGCGCAAATTGTCTGCGGCGTTGGCGGCCGGTTGCAGCGTGATCCTCAAGCCCGCCGAGGAAAGCCCGGCCACGGCACTCGCGCTGGCGCGCTGCCTCGACGACGCCGGCCTGCCCAAGGGCGTGTTGCAGGTGGTCTTCGGCGTGCCGGACATGGTGTCGGCGCAACTGATCGCCTCGCCGGTAATCCGCAAAGTGGCTTTTACTGGCTCCATACCGGTCGGCCGGCTGCTGTCGGAACGGGCCGCCGCCGGCGTGAAGCCGATCACGCTGGAGCTGGGCGGCCACGGCCCGGTGCTGGTGTTTGAGGATGCCGACATCGAGGCCGCAGCCGTCGGCGGCGCCGCCAACCGCTTCAGAGGCACCGGCCAGATCTGCATCTCCTCAACCCGCTTCCTGATCCAGCGCGGTGTCTACCAGCATTTCGTTGAACGCTTTGTCGACGCTACCCGCAAGCTGGTGGTCGGCAACGGCCTGGCCGCAGATACGCAAGTCGGTCCATTGGCCAATCCGCGCCAGCTGGCCAAGATGGAAACGCTGGTGGCCGATGCGCTTGAGCAAGGCGCCAGCCTGCTGGCAGGCGGCCGGCGCATGGCCGGTCCCGGCTATTTCTTCGAACCGACCGTGCTGGCCGATGTGCCGATGAGCGCGCGCATCATGCACGAAGAACCTTTCGGCCCGATTGCGGTGCTGCGGCCGTTCGACACGCTGCAAGACGGCCTGGCGGAAGCCAACCGCCTGCCCTACGCGCTCTCCGCCTACGCCTTCACCCGCGATGCACGCACCGCGCTGGACGTCGGCGACGGTCTGGAGGCCGGCATGATCGGCATTAACCAGTACCGCATCGTCGCCACCGAACTGCCATTCAGCGGCATGAAGGAAAGCGGCCACGGTTCCGAGGGCGGCGCCGAGGGCATCGCCTACTACCTGACCAACAAGTTCATCAGCCAGGTCTGAGGCATTTGTGCAAAAGGCGCATAACGGCTTATCACCATCAGGCAGTTATCGCGCCGTTGGATGCTTGTTAGTCTAAAAAAGAGCACTTTCAGGAGCAATGCTATGTCTTTCAAGATCAAGGTCAACGGCCACCAGCATCAGGTGGACATCGAGGGCGACACGCCACTGTTATGGGTTATCCGTGATGTGATCGGCATGACCGGCACCAAGTTCGGCTGCGGCATCGCGCAATGCGGCGCCTGCACCGTGCATCTGGACGGCGAGCCGGTGCGCTCGTGCGTGCTGCCGGTAGCGGCGGTTGGCCAGCGCGAAGTCACCACCATCGAAGCGGTGGGCGCCACCGACAGCGGCAAACGCATTCAGCAAGCGTGGCTGGCGGTGGATGTGGTGCAGTGCGGCTATTGCCAGTCCGGCCAGATCATGTCGGCAGCCGCGCTGCTGGAGCGCAATCCCTCCCCTTCCGATGCCGAGATTGACGCTGCCATGTCCGGTAACATCTGCCGCTGCGCCACCTATGTGCGCATCCGCGCGGCGATCAAACAGGCCGCCACCGGCAAAATCGAAGTCACGCAAGCAATTCCCGCCGGAGGCCGACCATGAGCGAGGCCTTTTCATCCACGCGCCGGAGCCTGCTGAAGGCGGCCGGATTGTCGGTGGCCTTCGTCTGGATGGCCACACCGAAACCGGCGCTGGCCCTGATTTCACCGCATCGCCAGGCCGGCGACGGCAAGGCGGCAGGTGCTGACGGCAGGCCGGCGTTCGCGCCGAATGCCTTCGTCCGCATCGACGCCAGCGGCGCGATCCGGCTGGTGATGCCGATGGTGGAAATGGGCCAGGCCATCTATACCGGCTCGTGCATGCTGCTGGCGGAAGAACTCGATGTCGGGCTGGACCAGATCCAGGTCGAACATGCGCCGCCAAGCGACGAGCTGTACGGCATGCGCCTGCTCAAGGGGCAAATCACCGGCGGTTCCACCAGCACGCGCAGCACTTTCAGCGAGCTGCGCCAGGCGGGCGCGATTGCCCGCACCCTGCTGGTGGCGGCCGCTGCGGCCAAATGGAAGGTGGCGCCGGAATCCTGCGTGGTGGAGCGCGGCGTGATCCATCATCGCCCATCGGGACGTAGCGTGAAATACGCCCAAGTGGCGGCCGCCGCCGGCAAGCTGCCGGATCCCGGCCAGGTCAGGCTCAAAGATCCGCACGAATTCCGCCTGATCGGCAAGCCGATGGCGCGCCTCGATTCCGCCGACAAGGTCAACGGCGCCACCCGCTTCGGCATCGATGTCAGCGTGCCGGGCATGCGCGTCGCCACCGTCAAGGCCAGTCCTGTCTTCGGCGGCAAGCTGGTCCGTGTGGATGAGCGCGCCGCGCGGGCGCTGCCCGGCGTCATCGACGTGCTGCGCATCGACAATGCCGTGGCCGTGGTGGCAACGCATTTCTGGGCCGCCAGGCGCGGTCTGGAATTGCTGGACATCGAATGGAATAACGGCGCCAACGCCAGACTCAACACCGGGCAATTGCGCGGCGCCCTGGCCGCAAGCCAGGCCAGCGGCAAAGCCATCCTCGGCCGCGAAGTGGGCAGCAAGCCCGCCGGCGAGCTGATCCAGGCCACCTACAAACTGCCGATGCTGGCGCACGCCACAATGGAGCCGCTCAACGCCACAGTCCATGTGACGTCCGAACGCTGCGAAATCTGGGCCGGCACACAGGTGCCGACGCGGGTGGTCGCCAACGCCGCGAAGATCACCGGCCTGCCGGTGGACAGCGTGGTGCTGCACGCCCAGTACCTGGGCGGCGGTTTCGGCCGCCGGCTGGAAACCGACTATGTCGATCAGGCAGTCGCCTTTGCCCGGCTGGTGCGCTATCCGCTGAAAGTCATCTGGACGCGCGAGGAAGATATCCGCCACGACATCGTCCGGCCGATGTATCACGATGTGATTTCGGCCGTGGTGGATGCCAGCGGCTATCCGCTCTGGTTTGGCGACCGCATCTGCAGCGCCACCGTGCTGGGCCGCTGGCGTCCGGGCGGCATGCGCAAGAACGGCCTGGACGGCGACGCCATCGAATGCGCGGCCGATCTGCCCTACGCGGTGCCCAACCTCAAGGTCGAATGGGTGCGCCATGACATGCCGCCAGGCTTGCTGGTCGGCTGGTGGCGCGGCGTCGGCGCGCTGCACAACCTGTTCATCGTCGAAAGCTTCTTTGATGAGCTGGCGCATCGCGCCAAGGCCGATCCGGTCACCTGGCGCAAGGCGCTGCTGCGCAACAACCCGCGCTCGACTGCCGTGCTGGAACTGGCGGCGGCCAAGATGGGCTGGGGCAGCAAGCTGCCGCCGCGCGTTGGACGCGGTGTCGCGCTGGGCGAACCGTTCGGCAGCAAGGTGTGCGCGATGGTCGAAGTCGAAGTCGACGCGCACGGCAATGTGCGGCTACGCCGCGCGGTGGTCGCCGTCGATTGCGGCATTCCGGTCAACACCGGCTCGATCGAGGCGCAAATCCAGGGCGGCCTGCTGTTCGGGCTGAGCGCGGCGCTGTTCAACGAAATCACCATCGACAACGGCGCCATCCGGCAAAGCAACTTCAACGATTACCGCATGATACGCATGAACGAAACGCCCAATGTCGAAGTCCACATCGTCAACAGCGCCGAAGCGCCGGGCGGCATCGGCGAAGTCGGCACGGCGATTGCCGCGCCGGCGCTGGCCAACGCCATCTTTGCCGCCACCGGCGTGCGCCTGCGTGAGCTACCGATCCGCCGCGAACTGCTGGCACTGAAAGGCGGTGCAGCATGAAGCGCCGCCTGATTCTCGTGCCGTTGCTGGCCGTCGCGGCTTGCGCCGCAGCCTATGGCTACCTGACGCGCTCCGATCCAACGCCGGGTACCGCGCCGGTGATCCATGGCGCGCCAGCGTCCGCATCGCAGATCGTCCGTGGCGAATACCTGGCGCGCGCGGCCGATTGCGTGGCCTGCCATACCGTCGCGGGGGGCAAGCCGTTTGCCGGCGGCCTGCCGTTCAAGCTGCCTTTCGGCACGCTGTATTCGTCCAATATCACGCCCGACAAAAAGACCGGCATCGGCAACTGGAGCGACGAGGACTTCGTCCGCGCGCTGCATGAAGGCGTGCGGCACGACGGACAGCGCCTGTATCCGGCCTTCCCCTACACCTCCTACTCGCAGCTGAGCCGGGACGACGCGCTGGCGATCAAGGCCTATCTGTTCAGCCTCCCGGCCGTGGAGCGCGTCACGCCGGAGCCGGATCTTTCCTTCCCGTTCAACCAGCGCTGGGCAATGGGTTTCTGGAACGCGGTGTTCTTTAAAAGCGCGCGTTATGCGCCGGCGCCGGAAAAATCCGCCGAATGGAATAGCGGCGCCTACATGGCGATCGCGCTGGCCCACTGCGCGGAATGCCACACGCCGCGCAATATCGGCTTCGCGCTCGACCATCGCAACGAGCTGGCCGGCGCAGTGGTCAATGGCTGGCAGGCGCCGAATATCACCGCAGATCCGGTGCATGGCATCGGCAAGTGGACCGATGCCGCGCTATTCCAGTATCTGCGCTTCGGCCATGCGCCCGGCCACGGCTCGGCCGGCGGGCCGATGGGCGAAGCGGTGGAAAACAGCCTGCAATATCTGGATGAGAAGGATGCGCGCGCGCTGATTACGTATCTGCGCAGCATACCTCCGCGCAGTGGCGAGCAGCCCGCAGTCGCCAGTTCGGCAGCATTGAACACGCCGGCCGATTTGCAGAACGGCCAGCGGCTGTTCGAGGGCAGTTGCGCCAGCTGCCATCTGGCCGATGGACAGGGCCGGCAGTCGAACTATGCGTCGCTGCTGGGTGCGCGCTCGGTCGGCGATCCGTCCGGCCGCAACGTGATGCAGATGGTCCTGCACGGCGGGAAAATGCGCGTCGCCGGCCAGGACGTGTTCATGCCGTCGTTCGGCGCGGCCTTCACCGATGCGGAGATCGCCCAGGTGAGCAACTACGTGCTGTTCCAGTTCGGCCGCAAGCCGGGCGGCGTGACGCCGGCGATGGTGACCGCACAGCGCAACGATTAAGCGGAACTTTGGTCACTTGTGCGCGGCATGCACAGCGGCTTGTCGGAGGCGATGGATTATCAAGCCCAGGCTTCGCCGTTATGCTGACTTCACTCTCTTTTCACGTAAAGGACTCATCATGAAAGCAATCACCTTGGACCAATTCGGCGCCGCCGACGTACTGAAGATCGGTGAAGCGGCGGAGCCGGTATTGCGTCCCGACGACCTGCTGGTGCGCACCCGCGCCGCCGGCGTCAACCGCGCCGACCTGACCCACCGCAAAGGCGGCTACGGCTGGCCGGACTTTGGCGACTCCACCATCATGGGCCTGGAAATCGCCGGCGACGTCATCGCCGTTGGCGAGAACGTACAGGGCTACGCGGTCGGCGACCGCGTGATGGGCATCGTCGGCGGCGGCGCTTACGCCGAGGTGGCGCGCATCGACCACCGCATGGCGATGCCGATTCCGGAGGGCCTGGACTTCATCCAGGCGGCGGCGATCACCGAGGTCTTCGTCACCGCGCATGAGGCGCTGATCCACCTCGGCAAGCTGCAATCCGGCGAAACGGTGCTGATCCACGCCGGCGCCGGTGGCGTGGGCGGCGCGGCGGTGCAGCTGGCGCGCGCGGTCGGCGCCACCGTCATCACCACCGCGCAGTCGGAAGCGCACGAACTGGTGCACCGCCTGGGCGCCAAGCACGCCATCGATTATGTCGATGAAGATTTCGCCGACGTGGTGGCGCGCCTGACCGACAACCGGGGCGTCGATGTGATCCTCGATTTCATCGGCGCGCCCTACTTCGAACGCAATGTCAACTCGCTGACCTTCGGTGGCCGCTTGGTGCAGATCGGCATCATGGGCGGCATCGAGGACGCGAAAATTCCGCTGGACCGCCTGTTGTACCGTCATTTGCAGATTATCGGCACGGTCATGAAGTCGCGTCCACAGGAAGTCAAGCACGCCATGTCCCGCCGCTTCAAGGAACGCTGGCTGGGTCATTTCGTCAAGGATGGCCTGACGCCGGTAATCGATAGCGTCTTCCCGCTGGCCGAAGCCGGCGCCGCACAACAGCGCATGGAAGATGGCCTGAATGTTGGAAAAATTGTTCTCACCATGTAAGGAGAAATAGCATGACTATCATTCGTACCGACCTGGTTTTATCGCAATCGGCTTTCAGCCACATCATCGATGTGCCGTTTGAAAAAGTGGATATCGCCCAATGGCTGTTCAATCTGCCGGACGCCGAGTACCAGCGCTGCGCCCCGCCCGACCACATCGCCGCCGGCGCCACCTACACCGACGATGGCCGCCGCATGTCGATCAACGTCGAGATGATCGGGTCCGGACTGGTGGTGCAGCACTACGTGGCTGAAATCGCCGAGCCGGCGCATTGCCGCATGGTGTCGACTTCCGACGTGTTCACGCCAACCGGCCGCACCAAGGTGCAGGTGATATGGGACCTGAGCGTCAAGCAGCTGGACGACGGCCGCAGCGAATACACCAACAGCGTGGTTTCGCATCCCACCGAGGAATTCCTGGCCTTCATCAAGGAAAACGGCGTGACGTGGGAGAAAGCGGTATCGGATCGCCAGACCGCCTCGGGCGACCACAATCGCCGCGAGACGCCGCTGTTCGCCGAAAGCATCGCCCGCGCCGCGCGCCGCAATAACCCGTGAAGACGCTTAATCCGCAGCCTTGATTCGATCCCGCAACCACGCATGCACGCGGTTGCGGGCTTCGGTGCCCATACGGATCGGGAAGCGGATGAAGCCGTGCGCGGCCTCGGGCAGCACATGGCATTCCACGGCGGCGACGCTGCGCCAGCGTTCCGCCAGCAGCATGGTGTCATCGCGCAAAGGATCACGTTCGCCGGCGAACAGGATCGCGGGCGGCATGCCGGCAAGATCGCCGTACAGTGGCGACAACGGCGGCTGGCGGCGCTGTTCATCGTCCAGGCCGGGCGTCAACAGCCGTAGCGAGTCCAACATGGTGGGGCCGTGCAGTACCAGCGTATCGGCGCCGGCGGCGCGCACACTGGGCGTGCCTGCCAGGTCATAAACCCCGTAATATAAAATGGCACCATCGACGCGCTCCAATAGCTGCGGCCAGTCTTTCAGGCGCAGCAGCGTTGCAGCCGCCAGATGGCCACCGGCGGATTCACCGAGCAGATAGACCGGCAACCCGGCGTACTCCGGCAAGCCGTCTGCCAGCAGCCAACGGGCGGCTACCAGGCAATCGTCCATGATGGCGGCCAGCGGCGCGGTCGTCGCCAGCCGGTAATCGACCGACACCACCGCGACCTCGCAAGCCATCACCAGCTCGGCGTTGAGCTGGTCGTTCATTTGGGCGTTGCCGATGACCCAGCCGCCACCATGAAAATCCAGCACAACACCACGCGGAGGTTGCAGCCAGCGCATGATACGCACCGGTACACGCATACCGTCCACCTGCGCGACAAGCTGCTCGATGCGGATACCGGCAGCGGCTGGCTTCAGGCCGGCGCCGAATTGCGATAGCCGCAGCAGCCCCTGTATCAATGCAGGCGTCATGCGGTTGCTGATTTTGAAGCGCGGCAGCCAGGCCAGTTTGCGGTTGAAGTCGCGCGCCTCTGCCAGCGTTTCGCGATCAAGCACCAGGCTCATGGGGCGCGGTCGTCCTGACGGCAGGCAGTGGAGAGAATGCGCTCGACAACCGGACGCGGCACGTTGCGGAATAGCAGATAAGCCGCAGCGCTGCGCTGGCCGTAGGTGCGGGCCCAGTCTACGCCCTGGCGCACAATCGAAGCCAGGCGGGTATCGGAACGGGGAATAAAGTTTGTGTCCATCCCCTACTATCTCATATCAGCCCGCCGGGCAGCGTGCGCTAGCTTACAAATGAAAAAGCCCCGCCGAAATGGGCGGGGCTCTGGGCAGGCCTTGTCAGCCGGCCGCGATTACACTTGTACCGAATCCGCGACGGTGCGGAACTCTTCGATCTGGTCGAAGTTCATGTAGCGGTAGATGTCGGCGGCGTTCTTGTCGATCACGCCGATGTGCGACATATACTCTTCCTTGGTCGGGATGCGGCCCAGCGCCGAGCACACCGCCGCCAGTTCCGCCGAACCCAGGTACACATTGGTTTCGATGCCCAGACGGTTAGGGAAGTTACGGGTCGAGGTCGACATCACGGTAGCGCCCTTGCGGATCTGCGCCTGGTTGCCCATGCACAGCGAGCAGCCCGGCATTTCCATGCGGGCACCGGTGCGGCCCAGCGTGCCGTAGTGGCCTTCGGCAGTCAGCTGTTGCGCGTCCATCTTGGTCGGCGGCGCGATCCACAAACGAACCGGGATGTCGGACTTGCCTTCCAGGACTTTCGAAGCGGCGCGGAAGTGACCGATGTTGGTCATGCACGAACCAACGAACACGTCGTCGATCTTGGCGCCGGCCACGTCAGCCAGGGTCTTGACGTCGTCCGGATCGTTCGGGCAGGCCACGATAGGCTCGTGGATGTCGGCCAGATCGATTTCGATGACGGCGGCGTATTCGGCATCCGCATCCGGCGCCAGCAGTTCTGGATTAGCCAGCCAGGCTTCCATCGACTTGATGCGACGCTCCAGCGTGCGCTTGTCCAGGTAGCCGTTGGCGATCATCCACTTCATCAGCGTGATGTTCGAAGTCATGTACTCGATGATCGGCGCTTTATCCAGGTGCACGGTGCAGCCGGCGGCCGAACGTTCTGCCGACGCGTCGGACAGTTCGAACGCTTGCTCAACCTTCAGATTCGGCAGGCCTTCGATTTCCAGGATGCGGCCGGAGAAGATGTTCTTCTTGCCTTTCTTGTCGACGGTCAGCATGCCTTCGCGAATTGCGTACAGCGGAATCGCGTTGACCAGGTCGCGCAGCGTGACGCCAGGCTGCATTTCGCCCTTGAAGCGGACCAGCACCGATTCAGGCATGTCCAGCGGCATTACGCCGGTGGCGGCGGCGAACGCCACCAGGCCGGAACCTGCCGGGAACGAGATACCAATCGGGAAACGGGTGTGCGAGTCACCGCCGGTGCCGACGGTGTCCGGCATCAGCAGACGATTCAGCCACGAGTGGATCACGCCGTCGCCCGGACGCAGCGCCACGCCGCCACGGTTTTCGATGAAGGTTGGCAGTTCGCGGTGCATCTTCACGTCCACCACTTTCGGATACGCAGCGGTGTGGCAGAACGATTGCATCACCAGGTCAGCCGAGAAGCCCAGGCAAGCCAGATCTTTCAGCTCGTCGCGGGTCATTGGCCCGGTGGTGTCTTGCGAACCCACGGTGGTCATCTTCGGTTCGCAGTAGGTGCCTGGGCGAATGCCCTTGCCTTCTGGCAGACCGCAGGCGCGGCCGACCATCTTCTGCGCCAGCGAGTAGCCCTTGCCGGTGTCGACCGGATTCTGCGGCAGGCGGAACAACTCCGACGCCGGCAGGCCCAGCGCTTCACGCGCCTTGGTGGTCAGGCCACGGCCGATGATCAGCGGAATACGGCCGCCGGCGCGCACTTCGTCGAACAGCACGTCGGATTTGACCTTGAATTCAGCGATCACTTCGCCGTTTTTCAGTGCCTTGCCATCGTATGGACGCAGTTCGATGACGTCGCCCATTTCCATTTGCGTCACGTCCAGCTCGATCGGCAGTGCGCCGGCGTCTTCCATGGTGTTGTAGAAGATCGGAGCAATCTTGGTGCCCAGGCAGACGCCGCCGAAACGCTTGTTCGGGATGAACGGGATGTCTTCGCCGGTGAACCACAGCACCGAGTTGGTGGCGGATTTACGCGAGGAACCGGTGCCGACCACGTCGCCGACGTAGGCCACCAGGTTGCCCTTGGCTTTCAGCGCTTCCAGCTGCTTCAGCGGGCCGATTTTGCCCGGTTCTTCAGGCTCGATGCCTGGGCGCGGGTTTTTCAGCATCGCCAGCGCGTGCATCGGGATGTCCGGACGGGTGGTGGCGTCCGGCGCCGGCGACAGATCGTCGGTATTGGTTTCGCCGGTGACCTTGAACACGGTCAGCGTCAGGCTTTGCGGCACTTCAGGACGCGAGGTGAACCACTCGGCGTCGGCCCACGATTGCAGCACGCCCTTGGCGCGGGCGTTGCCCTGGTCGGCCAGTTCCTTGACGTCATGGAAGTAGTCGAACATCAGCAGGGTTTTCTTCAGGCCTTCGGCAGCCACATCGCCCACCACGTCGTCTGCCAGCAGATCGATCATCGGCTTGATGTTGAAGCCGCCCAGCATGGTGCCCAGCAACTGGGTCGCCAGCTCGCGCGACACCAGCGGCGAGCTTTCACTGCCCTTGGCGACGGCGGTCAGGAAGCCGGCCTTGACTTTGGCTGCATCGTCCACGCCCGCAGGAACGCGGTTGGTGATCAGATCAACCAGGAATTGTTCTTCACCGGCTGGCGGGTTCTTCAGGAGTTCGACCAGGTCGGCAGTCTGGGCTGCCGACAGTGGCAGCGGCGGGATACCAAGGGATGCACGTTCGGCAACGTGGGCGCGATAAGCAGCTAGCATGAGAATTCTCGTCAGGGTTGATTGCAGGGCAGGCAATGATCGACCGCCTGTACTGACCGCTATTATACACCAGCAACTCTTATATAAGACATATAATAGGAGACGCCGCTGAATTTTTACGACACTTGCGTGATTATTTCCAGTAAGAAGCGTTTGACATATACTGCTGGTTTATTGACACAGTTGTCACTATGTCTGAGCTGACCGAGAATTCCGACCTGATGTATCGCCTGCTGGTGCAGAGCGTGGTCGATTACGCCATTTACATGCTGACGCCCGAGGGCATCGTCTCCAACTGGAACGCCGGCGCCGCGCGTGCCAAGGGCTACACCGCCGACGAAATCGTCGGCCAGCATTTCTCCAAATTCTACACCGCTGAGGACATCGCGGCCAATCTCCCTGCACGCAACCTCAATACCGCGCTGCGCACCGGCCGTTTCGAGCACGAGGGCTGGCGCGTGCGCAAGGACGGCAGCACCTTCTGGGCGCATGTGGTGATCGACGCCGTGCGCGATGACGACGGCAACATCGTCGGCTTCGCCAAAATCACCCGCGACAACTCAGAGCGCCGCGCCGCCATGCTGGCGCAGCGCGAGCAGGAGCGCCGCTTCCGCTATCTGGTGCAGGGCGTCACCGACTACGCGATCTACATGCTGGACCCGGACGGCCACATCGTCAACTGGAACGCTGGCGCCGAGCGCGCCAAGGGCTACGCGGCGCACGAGATCGTCGGCCGCCATTTCTCGGTGTTCTACTCCGAGGCGGACCGCGCCGCCGGCCTGCCGCAGCAGGCGCTGGCCACCGCGCGCCGGGACAAGCGCTTCGAGGCCGAAGGCTGGCGTTTCCGCAAGGACGGCACGAAATTCTGGACCAGCGTGGTCATCGACGCCATCCATGACGATGACGGCCGCCTGATCGGCTTCGCCAAGATCACCCGCGACATCAGCGACCGCCGTCAGCAGGAACTGAATCTGAACACGCTGCTGCAATTCCTCGACTCGGTGATCGCCAACATGCCCGCCAGCGTACTGGCCAAGGATGCCGCCACCGATGAAATCCTGCTGGCGAATGTGCATGCCCGGCAGTTGTTCTCGGCCACCGGCGGCGAGCTCAAAGGCCAGAGCGCGCACCAGTGCCTGAGCCAGGAAATCGCCGCCTACATCGACCAGCAGATCGCCGGCACCGACAGCGCCGAACAACGAGACAACACCACGCTGGTGCAGACGGCGCTCGGTCCGCGCCATCTGCGCAGCCGCACGGTGCTGGGCCAGCGTCCCAACGACGAAGGCAACTACGTCCTGATCATCACCGAAGACGTGACGCAGGAGCTGGCCGCCTACGCCAAAATCCATCACATGGCGCACCACGACGGCCTGACCAACCTGCCCAACCGCGCTTACCTCAACGAGCGCCTGGAATCGGCGCTGGCCGGCAGCGCCAGGGCCGATTCCAACGTCGCCCTGCTGTGCCTCGACCTGGACAACTTCAAGAGCATCAACGATACCTTCGGCCATGGCTTCGGCGACAAGATCCTGCTGGAGCTGGCGTCCCGCCTGCGCGCCTCGCTGCGCAGCAGCGACACGCTGGCCCGCCTCGGCGGCGATGAGTTCGCGGTGGTGCTGCCGCAGGTCAGAAGCCTGCAGGAAGCCAAATTCGCCGCGCAACGCCTGCTGGACGCGGTAACGCCAGCCTTCCTGGTCGACGGCCAGAGTTTCGCGGTCGGCATCAGCATCGGCATCGCCATGTCGTCCAGCAACGAAGGCAGCGCCGAGCAACTGATGCGCTACGGCGACCTGGCCCTGTATGAAGCCAAGCGCACCGGCCGCAACCGCTTCGAACTGTTCCGCCCCGACCTGGAAACCGAGGCGCTGCAGCGCCGCCAGGTCGAAGTCGACCTGCGCCACGCGCTCGATCACGGCGAGCTGGAGATGCACTACCAGCCGGTGGTGGCGCAGCAAGGCGATACCATCGTCGGCTACGAGGCGCTGATGCGCTGGAACCATCCGCTCAAAGGCCTGGTGCCGCCGATGGACTTCATCCCCATCGCGGAAGAGACCGGGCTGATACACGAACTGGGCACCCTCGCGCTGCACATGGCCTGCCACGAGGCCGCCAGCTGGACAGGTGAGCTGACGGTGGCGGTCAACCTGTCGCCGGTGCAGTTCAAGAGCAACGACCTGGTCAAGATCGTACTGGGCGCGCTGGTCGCTTCCGACCTGCCGGCCAGGCGGCTGGAGCTGGAAATCACGGAATCGGTGTTGCTGGACAACACCGACGGCAATATCGAAACGCTGCGCGCGCTAAAAAAGCTGGGCGTGCGCATCGCGCTCGACGATTTCGGCACCGGTTACTCCTCGCTGGGCTACCTGCGCTCATTCGCCTTCGACAAAATCAAGATCGACAAATCGTTTGTCAGGGACATCAATCACAGCAGCGAGGCGCTGTCCATCATCCGTGCCATCACCGGGCTGAGCAACAGCCTGATGATGGAAATCACCGCCGAAGGGGTGGAAACCGAAGAACAGTTCCTGCGCCTGCAGGCTGAGGGCTGCTCGCATTACCAGGGCTACTTCTTTGGCCGTCCGCAGGCGGCGCAAGCCAAGGTGACGCGGCTGCCGGCCAGGTTCGCCCGCAAATAATCAAATAACTGATTCATTCTGAGCAGCGCCATAGGTTCAAATAGTTACCTGACCCATAAAAATATTCGATGCCGGCGGAGGAATTCCTGCCGCCGAGCATCATATCAGGGGAGACAACTAGAGACGCCTATGGAATCCGAAACTATTGAATGGGTCACGTCCAACTTCCTGCCCTTCGAGGCGGAGTTGCGGCGGCAGTTGCGCCGCGTCTGCGCCGGGCCGTCGGAAATCGACGATGTTATCCAGGAAGCCTATTACAAGGTGCTGACCATGGCCGACCTCGACCATGTGCGCCAGCCCAAGGCTTTTCTGCTGACCATGGCCCGCAACATCGTGCTGATGCGCATGCGCCGCGACGCCATCGTCCATATTGAAGCGGTCGCCAATCTGGAAGACCTGAATATCGAGGACACCTCCGCCACGCCGGAACGGCTGGTGCTGGCCCGCGCCGAACTGAAATGGGTGCTCGGCCTGATGGCCAACCTGCCCGGCCGCTGCCGCGACATCTTCCACGCGCGCCGCATCGACGGCCTGTCGCAGCAGGAAACCGCGCGCAGCTTCGGCATCAGCGAAAGCGTGGTGGAGAAGGAAACCGTCAAGGGCATCAAGCTGATTCAGAAAATGATCGCCGAAGTCGGCATCGACGACCTGCAAGCGCCGGCCGGCAGCACGCGCCAGCAAACCGCAGCGAGGGCGTACCATGCCCACGATTGACGATCAGGCCGCCAGCTGGATGGTGCGCTGCACCGGACGCGGGCTGAATGCCAGGGAACAGCAGCAGTTCGACACCTGGCTGGCGGCCGACATTCGCCACCAGGGCGCCTATCTGCGCGCCATGGCCATCCACAACGCGCTCAGCCACGCCACGGTACAGGAGAACCTGCGGCCGCGGCCGGAAAACGCCCTGACGCTGTCGCCGGCACCGCAGCCGCCCAGCGCCCGCAACGGCTTGCAACGCCTGCCCCGTCATGGCGCGCTGGCCGCCGGCCTGGCCCTGGTCTGCGGGCTGCTGTGGCACACCATCGGCAACCACGACCTGGTCACCGCCAAGGGCGAGACGCGCCAGTTCCCGCTGGCCGACACCTCGCTGGCCAGCCTCAACAGCGGCAGCAAGATCGCCGTCGAACTGACCGACTCGGCGCGCCGCATCAACCTGAAACAGGGCGAAGCCTGGTTCCAGGTGGCCAAGGACAAGCGCAAGCCCTTCATCGTGTCGGCCGGCGCGGTGCGGGTCAAGGCGGTCGGCACCGCGTTTGCCGTACGCCGCTACCCGCAAGGCGCCGATATCCTGGTCACCGAAGGGGTGGTCGAAGTATGGAGCAACAAGGGCGGCCCCAGGCGCCTGCTGCTGTCGCAGGGCGAGCGTGCGTTTGTGCCGGAACTGGCGAGCGAAATGCACGCCAGCCGCCAGCCGGGAGAAATCGCCCGCCGCCTGGCCTGGCGCACCGGCAAGCTGATCTTCATCAACCAGACGCTGGCCGAGGCGGTGGCCGATTTCAACCGCTACAGCCCGCGCAAGCTGATCATCGCCGATCCTTCGCTGTACGGCATCACCTTCATCGGCCAGTACGCGGTCGACGCGCCGGAGGTGTTCGCCAAGGACGTCTGCACCTATCTGAATGTGCCGCTGCAGATCACCGCCGACACCATCCTGATCGGCGCCACCCGCCCCGGATTCCGTGGCAATAAATCAAGTTAATGATTATTCCCCGATCCGCCGGCCAAAGCCGGTGGATAGGCGCATCGCGAAGCATCTTATCAATGACAGGGCAACATAGCCCTGCAGGTAAATCGGAGGAGACGCGTGAACGCACACGGATGCCAGATTGCCGTTGCGGTGATGGCGCTGGGACTGAGCTGGTCCCAGCCCGCCGCCGCCGGCGACAGCCGCAAACCATTCCATATTCCGCGCGGGCCGGCGACCACGGCCATCGCGGAGTTCGTCCGGCAGGCCGATGTCAACCTGCTGGCCTCGACGCGCCAGCTGGACGGCATCACCACCAATCAAGTCAGTGGTGAGTACCTGATCGGCGACGCGCTGGAAAAATTGTTGGCGAATACCGGCATCATCAGCCGCATCAGCGATAACGGCAGCGTATTCATCATGGCGCCAGCGTCTGCTTCGAGCACTCAATCAACCAGTGAGACGACATTGATGGATGACTCGATGAAGCTAGATAACAATCCCCTGCAAAGAACCACCATTTGTTGCGCCGTATCGGCCGCCATGCTGCTGGTCGGCGCACAAGCGCTGCCGGCGCAGGCGCAATCGGCCGCCACCTCGCAAGACCAGGCCGCGCAACAGGACGCCCAGGCCGTCACCTCGGTGCGCGTGGTCGGCACGCGCCAATCGGAGCAGGACGCGATCCGCAAGAAAAAGGATGCCGACACCGCGCAGGATTCCATCATTGCCGAGGACGTCGGCGCCTTCCCCGACCGCAACGTGGCCGACGCCATCTCGCGCGTGGCCGGGGTGGCGGTCGATCGCGGCAACTTCGGCGAAGGCATCTCGATCTCGATTCGCGGCAACGGCCCCGAACTGACCCGCGTCGAGCTGGACGGCCAGGGCGTGCAGCAGGCCGGCGGCACCGACATGCTGGGCGGCATCGGCGCCGGTGTCGACGCGGCCGGCGGGCGCGGCGTCGAAATGCGCCAGCTGTCGTCCGACCTGATTAAAAGCGTCGACGTGGTCAAGGGTTCGACCGCCGACATGACCGAAGGTTCGCTGGGCGGCGGCGTGCGCATCCAGACCCGCAACGGCCTCGATTTCAAGAAGGATTACCTGTCGATCCGCGCCGCCGGTCAGCAAAACTCGCTCAACAAAAAGGTCAATCCCAACCTGAATCTGGTGGGCGTGAAAAAGCTGATGGACGACCGCCTGGGCGTGCTGGTCAACCTGTCGCGCAGCAAGGTGGAACAGGAGGCGCACTCGATCAACCAGGGCGGCAGCAGTTCGGTGGTCGGCCAGTACCGGCCGCTGGACTTCGACAACTCGCCGGAAAAGACCTTCAGCTTCCAGCCGCAGACCGTCAAGCTCGACGACGACCGCTCGACCACGCCGCTGCTGGTATCCAACCTGGCCGCCGGCGGCACTTTCAACGCCGCCACGCCGCAGGAGATCGTCACCAAATCGGCGGCGGCGCAAAGCAAGGCTGCGTGCTACGCGGCCTTCCCCGTATTCACCGCCGCGCAGGAGAATGCGTTTGCCGCCGGTAACAACCGCACCAACGCCATCAATCAGCGCCAGCTGGAGCTGCTGACCTGCCTGGGCCAGTGGAACGATTGGGTCAACAGCCCTACCCGCCACAATGTGCAGCGCTGGAACGACGACCGCAGCAGCGGCGACATCCGCCTCGACTTCAAGGTCGACAACAACCTCAGCGTGTTCTTCAAGCACAGCCGCAGCAGCGGCAAGGTGGTCAACACCAACTCCGACATGGGCTACGGCGGCATCGCGACGAATCCGGCGGTGAATGCCAGCGTCAACGGCCCCAACGGCTATTTCGGACCGGCCACCACCGAAACCGTGCTGACCACCCGCGCACCGAATGGCGCTTCGGCGGTGCGCAATGTGATCCCGGCTTCCGGCTATTTCCTGTATCCGGACGCCGGCTGGCGCAGCGGCGGCCTGATCAATGGCGTAGTGGCCAACGTCGATCCCAACTCGGTGACGGTGGACAGCAACCACCACGTCACCGGCTACACCATCGCCGACGGCTCCTACGGCATCGAAACCACCCGGCTCGACATGGAAACCAGCTCGCGCTACAGCCAGGCCGGCGCAACCTACAAGAACCGCTGGGTCCGTGCAGAACTGCTGCTGGGCGACGCCAGCTCCGAATTCAGCCGCTACGAGAAGCGCGCCGGCATCAGCGGCTATACCGGGCCGGTGTCGGTGTCGGTGCTGCCGAACGGCATCTGGAACTATGCCATCACCAATTCCTTCGACGTCAACAACCCGGACAACTACTTCCGCCTGCGCGCGCAGCCGGCGGCGGCTGTCTGGGCCGGCAACGCCTTCAGCCCGGCCACGCCGGCCTACACCAGCGCGCAATTGCCGCTGGTCGATCCAAGCCGCACACTGTCGCTGCAAAACGCGCGCATCAATGAGTCGTTCGAACGCACGGCCAAACTCGACGTCAGCCTCAGCACCGGCGAGTTCACCAACGGCTATGTGCCGCAGGTCAAACTTGGCTACAACCGCCGCAAGAGCGGCTACAGCGCCTGGAGCAGCGGCGGCTATACCGTGCAGGATGCGACCGGCGACTGGGGCAAGGCCAACTACGTGCCCGGCATCTACGTGCCGGGCAAGAACCTGCGCACCACCTATCAGGTCTGCGAAGACACGCCCGGCTCGCTGGCAGCAGGCGGCAAGCCGTGCGCCTATGGCTACACGCCCAGCCCCGATCCGCGCGCGGCCCTGCAAGGCACCATCGTCATCACGCCCGACCAGTACCGCGACCTGATCAAGCAGGCCTACACGGTGCAGCCGACCGGACAGTTCTACGGCGGCGACCCCAACCGCCCCGCCGGGCTGGTCGATGGCTGGACCGAGATCGACATCAACAAGCTGTATTCGCTGCTCGGCGTGCCGAACTACAACCTCGATTGCATCAAGGAGTGCGTCGGCAGCGACGGCAAGATGTACAAGCAGCCGCTGAACCAGATCGCCGAGACCGTGGACGCCGGCTACATCCGCATGGACTTCGACCTCGACCACATCCCGTTCGGCAACCGCCCGCTGCCGTTCGGCGCCCAGTTCGACGGCAATCTCGGCGTGCGCGCGGTGAAGACCAAGGTCACCGGCACCGGCCAGCTGACCTTTGTCTCCAAGGTCAAGAACAGCAACTACAATCCGGACGATCCGAACAACGAAGCCGGCGTCAACACCTCTACCTACCGGCGCGACACCTCGATCAACGCCGCCACCACCGACTATCTGCCGTCTGCCAACGTCAACCTGTGGCTGCTGGAGCGCAAGGTGGTGGCGCGCTACAGCTGGGGCAAGACGGTGGCGCGCCCTGCCGCCGGCCGCCTGATTCCCGGCGGCACCTGCACCTTCGACGAGCGCTTCCTCGACCAGACCGACGGCGACGGTTCGCCGCGCGACCAGGTCTGCACCGGCGTCATGGGCAACCCGGAACTGAAACCGCTGACCAACCACAACACCAACATCTCGCTGGAGTGGTATCCGAACCGGAACAACGTGCTGGCGGCCGCCATCTACAAGCAAACCGGCGTGATCGGCGCGCCAACGCTGGTGGAGACGGTCAACGGCGCCAACCTGTTCGCCGGCTCGGGCGAGATCGACGGCCAGACCGGCAAGCCGCTGTCGGACATGGCGTTCAACTACCGCCGCTACACCAACCAGCTGCCGAGCGTGCGCCGTGGCTATGAAGTGTCGAGCAAGACCGCGCTAACCTTCCTGCCCTGGTACTTCCGCAACCTCGGCATCGACGCCAACTACACGCGCAACAAGTCGGAGCTGACCGGCACCGTGGTGCGCGATCCGATCAGCGGTTCGATCATGCCGGTGGCCGGCGAGCCGCACCACTCGTGGAACGCCTCGCTGTGGTACGACGACGGCAAGCTGAACGCCCGGATCGCCGTGCAGTTCGTGGCCGAGAAATTCCAGTGCATCTCGGGCTGCAACTCGACCGCCGTCAACAACTACCCGATCGATGGCCTGACCACCGTGCGGCCGCCGGCCTACGCGCCGGGCGCGCCGAACTTCCGCATCGGCACCCGCTACATGGATGCCAAGATCGGCTACCGCATCAACAAGAACATCGAACTGTTCATCGAGGGGCGCAACCTCGGCCGCATCCATACCGGCACCTCCACCGGCGGCTATTCGCAGTTTGCCGACGGCACGCCCAATGTCTACACCGACGGCTACTTTGGCGCCAGCTACATGGCCGGGGTGAATTTCAAGTTTGAGTAAGTCCCGCTCCCCCACCGGCATCAGCCATGCCGGGGTTTGCCGGAGGCCATGCGCCTCCGGTTTTTTTTCGAACGATCATGCCGCTGATTAAATGCGGCGAACCGTTGACACCGCCGCCCCGGATTATCGATACTCACCCGCAAGCCATCCACCATGACCTTTGCACACCAAATGCCCTCCCCAAAAGCGATCGCGCTCAGCCTCCTGTTCCTGTCCACCGCCGCGCTTGCCGCCCCGCCCCGCCAGGTTGAAAAACTGGACCGGGGCGTGGTGGCGATTCACACCGACGGCGGGAATTTCATCAGCTGGCGCGCGCTGGGCGACGAACCGGCCACGCTGAAGTTCAACCTGTACCGCGACGGCGTGAAACTGAATTCACAAGCGCTCGCCATCACCAACTACACCGACGTCGGCGGCGGCGCCGATGCCACTTACACGGTGCGCCCGGTGCGCGGCAATGCCGACGCCGCCGGCGGTGCCGAGCGCCCGGTGGCGACCTGGCCGCAGCCCTATCTGCGCGTGCCGCTGAACAAGCCGGCAGACGGCGTTACCCCGGACGGCCAGGCCTACACCTACGCCGTCAACGACGGCTCCGCCGCCGATCTGGACGGCGACGGCCAATACGAACTACTGGTCAAATGGCAGCCCAGCAACGCGCACGACAACTCGCATCGCGGCTACACCGGCCCGACACTGCTCGACGCCTACAAGCTCGACGGCACGCTGCTGTGGCGTATCGATCTCGGCCGTAACATCCGCGCCGGCGCCCACTACACCACCTACCTGGCCTATGATTTCGACGGCGACGGCCGCGCCGAAGTGATGCTGAAAACCGCCGACGGCACGCGCGACGGCAAGGACAAAGTCATCGGCGACGCCGCCGCCGACTACCGCAACAAGGATGGCTACGTGCTGGACGGCCCCGAATTCCTCACCGTCTTCGACGGCAAAACCGGCGCCGCGCTGGCCACCACCGACTACGCGCCGCCACGCGGCTCGGTGGAAGCCTGGGGCGACAAATACGGCAACCGCGTCGACCGCTTCCTCGGCGGCGTCGCCTATCTGGACGGCGCGCGCCCGAGCGCGGTATTCACGCGCGGCTACTACACCCGCGCCGTGCTGAGCGCCTGGGACTGGCGCGACGGCAAACTGACCCAGCGCTGGCTGTTCGACAGCGACACGCCCGGCAACGGCGCCGCCGCCGGCCAGGGCGCGCACTGGATGTCGGTGGCTGACGTCAACGGCGACGGCCGCGACGACCTGGTCTACGGCGCCGCCACCATCGGCGGCGACGGCAAGCTGCTGTACAGCACCGGCCTGTGCCACGGCGATGCGCTGCACGTCGGCAAGCACCAACCCGGCTCGGAAGGCCTGCAAATCTTCATGGTGCACGAAAGCCCGAAATGCTATCGCGGCCACGGTGTCGAGATGCACGACGCCGCCAGCGGCCGCATCCTGTGGAGCACCGACGGCGGCGGCACCGATGTCGGCCGGGGCGTCTGCATGGACATCGATCCGGCTTATCCGGGCAACGAATGCTGGGCCAGCACCGGCGGCCTGATGTCGTCGGACGGCAGGCAGATCTCGGCCACCCATCCGCGTGCGGTCAACTTCGGCCTGTGGTGGGACGGCGACCTGCTGCGTGAAACGCTGGACGGCACGCGCATCGCCAAATGGCAGCCGCAGACGCAGCAACTCAAGCTGCTGCTGGACGGCGCCGGCTTCGGCGCCGCCTCCAACAACGGCACCAAGGCCACGCCGGTGCTGTCTGCCGACCTGTTTGGCGACTGGCGCGAGGAAGTGGTGTGGCGCAGCGCCAGCGACGACGCGCTGCTGGTGTTCAGCAGCACCGCGCCAACCACCTATCGCCTGCCGACGCTGATGCACGATACCCAGTACCGGGTGCAGGTAGCGGCGCAGAATGCCGGCTACAACCAGCCGCCGCACCCCAGCTTCTTCCTCGGCGAAGGCATGACGCCGCCGCCGCAACCGTCCGTTCAACCACGTTAATGATCGCCATGATGTCACGCTTCCACTTTGCCGCCGCTGCCGTGCTGGTCGCCGGCGCGGCCAACGCCGCCGAACAACTGGTGGTCACCGCCAGCCACACGCTGGAAATCGCCCGCCCATCTGAAACCATCGTTGTTCCATGGTCCAGCGTCGCCTCCGCGCTGCCGCAGGCGCTGGCGCAGCAGCTGGTGGTGCGCGATGCCAGTGGCCGCAGCCTGCCTTACCAGGTCACCAATGTGGCGCCGACCGCCAAGGATCCGCGAATGGTCGGCGCGGCTTACGGCGAGCTGCTGTTCCAATACAGCTTCAAGGCGGGCGAACAGCAGGCCGCCATCACAATTGAAAAGACCGCCGCCACCGTGCCGCCGTTTGCAGCGGTCACCTACGCCCGCTTCGTGCAGGAACGGCTGGACGACTTTGCCTGGGAAAACGACAAGCTGGCCCATCGTGCCTACGGCCCTGCGCTGGCGGCGCCGGCGCCGGCCGGCAGCGACAAGGAGGTGCTGAGCACCAGCGGCATGGATATTTGGTTCAAGCGCGTCGGCTATCCGGTGGTGGACCGCTGGTACACCATCGGCCACGATCACTATCACGTCGACGAAGGCGAAGGCATCGACATGTTCAACGTCGGCACCACGCGCGGCGCCGGCGGCACCGGCATCTGGGACGGCAAGCAGCTGTATGTCGGCGCCAACTACCGCAGCTGGAAAATCCTCGCCAATGGGCCGGTGCGCACCGTGTTTGAACTGAGCTACGACGCCTGGGATGCGGCCGGCGGCAAAGTCTCCGAAGTCAAGCGCTTTACCGTGGATGCCGGGCGCTACTTCGACCGCATCGACAGCACCTTCGGCATCACGGGCAAGCCGCCGACCACGGTGGCGGTCGGCCTGAACAAGAAGCCGAGCGACGCCGGCCAGGAAGTGGCGGTCAACTTCACCGAGAACGGCAAGGACGGCACGCTGGTGCAATGGGTCCGCCAGAAGAGCTTCGGCGATTTTGGCGTGGCGCTGATTGTGCCGGGCGCCAGCGGTTTCGCGGCCGACCAGCGCAACGGGCTGGTGCTGGCGCCGTTGACTGCCGGCCAGCCATTGCGCTACTACGTCGGCGCCGCCTGGACACGCGGCAGTCCGTTTGCCAGCGAAAGCGACTGGCAGCGCCAGGTGGCCGAGGAGGCGGCACGGCTGCGCGCGCCGGTCAGCGTGCGCCTGAGTAGCAAGTAGCGCTGCCGCACCGTCGCCATGCGCCGTCTGCCCCGCCCACGAACGCTGGCCGCCACGCTGCTGTTCGCAGCAGCTTGCGCCCAATCCGCGCCGTTCGTGCTGGATGCCGGCGACGGCGCGCCAGCCATTGTCACCGCGCAGCAGCCGACCTTCCGCCTGGCCGCCGACCTTCTGGCGCGTGACCTCAAGCGCTTGAGCGGGCTGGACAGCCAGCAGGTCGCCACGCTGGCGGAATGCAGCCGACGCTGCATCATTATCGGCACCGTCGATATGCCGCTGGTGCAGCAAGCGGCGGCCATGTTGGCGGTGGATCTGGCGCCGTTGGCGGGCCAGCATGAGCGCTACATCCGCTTGTCCGGCCAGGCCGGCGGGCGCGAACTGCTGCTGATCGCCGGCGCCGACCGGCGCGGCGCAGTGTATGGCGTGGTGGATGCGACGCGCGAGCTGGGCGTCTCCCCGTGGGAATGGTGGGCCGACGTGGTGCCGCCACGCCGCAGCGGCCTGTCGCTGGATGGCGCTTACCGGCTATCGGCAGCGCCGTCGGTGACTTATCGCGGCATCTTCCTCAACGATGAAGACTGGGGTTTGCAGCCCTGGGCCGCCAAGACCCATGACCCGGCCAAGGATATCGGCCCCACCACCTACGCGCGCATCTTCGAGCTGATGTGGCGGCTGAAGGCCAACCTGATCTGGCCGGCGATGCACGACTCCACCCGCGCCTTCTATTCCGTGCCGGGCAACGCGCAGACCGCCGAGGACTACGCCATCCTGGTCGGCACCTCGCACGCCGAGCCGATGATGCGCAACAACGTCAGCGAGTGGCGCAAGGCGGATGGCGCATTCAATTTCTTCACCAACCGCGAGCGCATGGCGGCTTACTGGCAGCAGCGCGTCGATCAGGTGAAGCGCTATGACAACGTCTACACGCTGGGCCTGCGCGGTGTCCACGATTCGGCGATGGAAGGCGCGACCGGCGAGCAGCAGGCGCGCGACACGGTGCAGCAAGTGATCGGCTTGCAGCGCGACATGCTGAGCCGCAGTCTCGGCAAGCCGGCCAACAACATCCCCACCGTCTTCACCATGTACAAGGAAGTGCTGGACTACTACAACCACGGCCTGCAGGTGCCGGACCACGTAACACTGGTCTGGCCCGAGGATAATTATGGTTACCTGAACCAGCTGGGCGGCGCACAGGAGCAGGCTCGCCCCGGCGGCAATGGCATCTACTATCACATCTCCTACTGGGGCCGGCCGCATGACTATCTGTGGCTGGGCACCACCCATCCGGCGCTGATCCGCGATCAGCTGGATCGCGCATGGACCAGGCAGGCCCGGCGGCTTTGGGTGGTCAACGTCGGCGACATCAAGCCGAATGAATACCTGACGCAGTATTTCCTCGACGCGGCGTTTGACGCCGCGCTGCTGCGCCAGGATCCGGCGCGCCATCTGGCCGGCTGGGCGGCGCAGCAGTTCGGCGCGGCGCATGCGGAGGAAATCGCCGCCATCCAGCGCGAGTATTACCGGCTGGCGTGGGAGCGCCGTCCGGAATTCATGGGCTGGAGCGAGACCGAGCCGACGCGGCCGCTACGAAGCACTGCCTATCTGAACAGCGGTGGCGAAGAAGCCGAGCGCCGCCTCGCCGCCTACACGGCGCTGTCCGAGCGCGCTACGGCGTTGCAGCAGCGGCTTCCGCCTGCTTTGCGCGACGCTTATTTCCAGCTGGTACTGTACCCGGTGCGCGCCAGCGCCGCCCTCAACACGCGCATCCTCAAGCTGGACCTGGCTGGCGAGTACGCGCGCCAGCAGCGGCCGGCCGCCAATCTGTATTCGCGCCAGGCACGACAGGCGCATGCCGCGCTGATGGCCGATACTGCCGCCTACAACGCGCTGGGCAATGGCAAGTGGTCGCACTTCATGGATATGGCGCCGCGCCGCCTGCCGGTGTTTGCCGAACCGCCCTACCCGGCCTGGAGTATCCCGGAGCGGAGCGGCTGCGGCGTGGTCTACCCGGCGACGCAGTCGGTGGAAGCCGGCATGCTGACAGTGCCGGCCGGCCGTGTGGTCAGCCGCAACGTCACGCTGGTCAGCTACGGCGATCAGCAGCTTGCCTGGTCGGTACGCGACGGCGCGCGCGGCGTGCGGGCCGATATCGCCGGCGGCACGCTGGACGCCGCCAACGGCTACGAACAACGGCTGACACTCCATGTTGACGGCAGCGCCCAGCCCACCCTGGCGCTGCAATGCGGCGAGCGCGTCATCAACGTGAAACTGCAGGTGCAACAAGCATCGGACGAGCGCGAGCGCATAGTCGTGCTGCCGGCTGCGGCTGCGTCGGCGGGCGACTGGGAAGAGCAGCCGGGGCTGGGGAGCTCGGGCCGAGCCATGCGCGCGCGGCTCGACCTGCGCTCGCGCACGATGCCGGCGGCGGCGGCGGATGCCATGCCGCTCGAATACCGCTTCCACACCAGCACCGACGCCGGCGCCACGCTGCGCTTCGTCGCCGTGCCGGTGCACGCACTCACGGCCGGCAACCGCGTCCGCATTGCTGTCCAGCTGGATGATGACCCGCTGCAAACCCTGGACTACGCCACCGTCGGCCGCAGCGACGAATGGAAGCAGAACGTCCTCAGCAACATGGCGATCCGCACCACCGCCGTGGCCCGGCTGGCGCCCGGCCAGCACCGCCTGCGCGTCTACGCACTCGATCCCGGCGTGGTGCTGGACCGCATCGACGTGGTGCTGGACGGCGCCCCAAGCTACTACGGCATGCCACCCGCCGACTAAACCATGGGAGACCAAGCTTTGAACCAGATTAAACCCATCCTGCTGGCGCTGATGCTGGCCGGCGCGGCATCGACCGCGCAAGCCGCGCCTGCGTCCTGGCGCTTCACCTTCGACGCAGCGCGGCCGGCCGCCGGCAGCACCGTCGTCCAGCCGGACATGCAGTACAGCCGCGCGCGCGGTTTCGGCTTCGAACCCGGCGCAGCGGTGCGCACCGCCAGCGACGGCCAGCGCGCAGCCTATCTGACGGCCGACCAGCCATTCTTCTTCTCGGCCGACCTGCCGGAAGGCAACTACAACGTCACCGTCACACTGGGCGGCGCGCAGGCGGCCACCACCACCGTCAAGGCTGAACTGCGCCGGCTGATGCTGGAACAGGTGGCGACCGCGCCCGGCGCGACCGTTACCCGCACCTTCACCGTCAATCTCCGCACGCCGCGCATTCCAGCCGTAGCTGGCGTGGAAGCGGGCAAAGTCAAGCTGAAGGAACCGCGCGAAACCGTGCAGGAAGCGTGGGCCTGGGATCAACGCCTGACAATGGAATTCAACGGCAGCCAGCCGGCCATCCGCGCCATCGACATCACGCCGGTGCAGTCGCCGACCATCTTCCTGCTGGGCGACTCGACCGTCTGCGACCAGTCGGGCGAACCGTACAGCAGCTGGGGCCAGATGCTGCCGCGCTTCCTGAAGCCGGGCATCGCCGTCGCCAACCACGGCGAATCCGGCGAAACCTACCGCGACTCGCTGGCGCGCCGCCGGCTCGACAAAATCCTCAGCGCCATGCGCCCCGGCGACACCGTGCTGATGCAGTTCGGCCATAACGACCAGAAGCAGATCAAGGAAGGCAAAGGCGGCCCGTTCACCTCCTACCAGGACGAAATCCGCGCCCATGTGGAAGCGATCCGCGCGCATGGCGGCACGCCGGTCATCATCTCGCCGATGGAGCGCCGCAGGTTCGACGACAACGGCAAGGTGATGCCGTCGCTGATCGATTACGCCGACGCCGCGCGCCAATCGGCGCAGCAGCTGAAGGCCGCCTTCATCGACCTCAACGCGATGAGCAAGCCGTTCTATGAAGCGCTGGGGCCGGACCTGTCGCAGCGCGCCTTTGCCGAACCGCAGCCCGGCCGCGTCGATAACACCCATCACAACAACTACGGCAGCTACGAGCTGGCGCAGGCAGTGCTGACGGGGCTGCGCCTGGCCGGCGTGCCGGCCGCCTCTTTTATCGCTGAAGGTTACGGCAACTTCGATCCAACCCGTCCGGACCCCGTGGCCTCGTTCGCCGTGCCGCGCAGTCCGAATTTCAGCAACGAGACGCCGCTGGGCGACGACAACGTCGGCGCAGCCAATCTCAGCGGCAAAGGGATTTGACGTCCAGCGCTGGTGCTTCCGCTTGTTCCGGTTCTTCCGGGGCTGCCAGCTGCACGCCTTTCTGCTTTGCCACGCGCGCGATCAGGCTGCCGCCGCCCGGCTCGGCATAGGCCGGGTCCGACTGCGCCTGCCGCAGCGTGATGTAGCGGGCGCCGGCGGCGTCCAGCCGCGCGCCGCATGGCGGCGATGGTGTCCTGCTGGTTGCTGCTTGCGCAGCGCGCGTAGGCGTCGGTGTAAACCCAGTCGCCGAACGCCACGCTGACATCCGCCACTTTGTAGCCGCGCCGCGTCAGCAAGGCCAGCGCCGGCTCGCGCCGCTCAGCGCTCACGTCCAGATTGGGAAAGCGGAAGAAATGCCAGTCGGCACCCGCCATGCGCGCCGCGACCGCCGGCTCGCCGAGAATGACGTCCTCGCTCCAGGCATCGAACGACGGTGCGCGTGCCAGGCTCATATGGCTATACGCGTGATTGGCCAGCGGGTAGCCGGCAGCGCGCCAGGCGTCAAGCACCGCCTCGCTGCCCGGTTCACGCTCAAGCTTGGCCGCGTTGACGAAACCGTAAGCTTCAGGCACGCCGTGCCGCTTCAGCGTAGCGAGATACGATTGCGCGATGCCGAGGCGGGTCATGCCATTCGGCAGCGGACCGTGCGCCGGCAGGTCGTCGACGGTGATGGCGATGTCAAAACCATCGGCGCTGGCGGTGGCGCCCACCAGCAATAGGGCGAACAGCGGCGCGGCCTTCATCACGGCGCCCGGTAGAATTCGATTTCGACGATGGACAGCACGCCTTTCGGTGTCCGGTTGGCGCCGGTATCGGTGTTGGCCTGGTTGGCCACTTCGGTCAGCTTGATGGCGTCCTTGTCCTGCGTCTCGCCGACCAGCTCGACCTTGACGTTGCTGCCGCGATGCGGCTTCAGCGGCAACGTCACGTAACCCAGGCTGACTTCGGTCTGGCCCTTGTACACTTCCTCGCCATCGACCGTGATGCGCAGCGGATAACGTCGCTCCTTCCAGCCGGACAGCTTGAGCGTGACTTCAGCCAGCGTGGCCGGCTCGGCCAGTTGATAGCTGATGGCGGCCGCGCCCTGCCCCGGCTTGCTGGCCCACACCGTGGTTTCGTCGTCATCATAGGAATTGGCAGCGGCTTCCGCATTGCTGTCGGTCGTGGCGCCAGCAATCGGCACCGCAATGCGCGACACCGTGTACGACGGCGTCGAAGGCGTCGGGCCACGTTTCAGGTTGAGCGGCAGACCGTCCGCCGGCAGTTGCCGCGCCAGGCCGTCCCGCACCTTGACCGCCTTGCTGTCCAGCGTCAGCAGCGCCGGCGTCAGGCCGGGCGCGCTGGCGCGCAGCACGATCTTGCCGGCCTGCGTGGTGCTGCGCAACAGCACGCGGTTGACGCCGCCTTCAACCGGCAATTCCTGCGCCAGGATGTAATTGCCCGGCCCCTGCGCGATGCCGCCGCGCCATTCCGCCTGGCCTTCCAGCTTGAACGTCACCGTGTCCAGCGCAACCGGATTGAGCCGGCCGCTGGCGTCAACCACCTCCACCTGCACCAGCGCCAGGTCGGCGCCGTCGGCTTGCAGGCCCTTCGGCGCGGTGATGGCGCTCAGTTTCAGTGCGGCCGGCGCACCGGCGGTCACCAGCACCTGCTCGCAAATCTGCTTGCCCCCGGCGTCATAGCCGACGGCCTTCAGCTCCCCTGGCTGCCACGCCACCGCATCGAAAGTGAACAGGAAGCGCGCGCTTTGCTTGCCGCTGCCGAGCAGCTTGCCGTTCAGGTATAGATCGACCCGCTCGGCGCTGGACACCACCGTCACCGGCTTGACCACGCCGGGCGCGTAATTCCAGTGGCCGATGATGTGCGCACGCGGACGCTCGACGTCCACCCAGCCGTCCCACATTACCTGATGCGCATAAAAGCCATCCTTGGGGATGCGCATCGCATCGACCTCGCCGCTGCGGCGATAGTTTTCGGCGCCGCGATGGTGCGTATTACTGTCGGAGAAAATGATGTTGACGCCGCCCGACGACACGCGCGTGCCCGTGCCGGGCCGCTCGTGCCAGTATTCGTACCAGCGCCGGACGTTCTCGATGGCGTGGCTGTCCTGGTTGCGGTTGTACGACGGCGCCGGCTGATTCTTGTGCAGCGGGCCGTCACCGTCCTTGTGGTACGGCGGGGAGAACTCGTCATGGAACTTGCGCGCGCCCTCGTCGCGCGAATATTCCATGGCCCACAACGGGATCCTGGCGCTCTTGTTGATGTATAACATCTCGCCGCCGTACTCGGCGACGTCCTGCAATGCCTTGCTGAGCATCTCGCGGCTGCCGGCCGCGCGGCCGCCATGCGGATCGTACTGGTCGCGCAACGCCTTCATCTCGCGCATATGCGCTTCGCTGACACCCTTGTTGCCGCTTTCGTAGAACACGATGCTCGGATTGTTGCGGTTGTAGATGATGGCGTCGCGCATCACCTGCAGGCGTTGCTCCCAGCGGCGGCCGCTGACATCCGCCTCCGAATCGCCGGCCGGCATGGCGTGCATCAGGCCGAGACGGTCCAGCGAATCCACGTCCTGCTTCCACGGCGTGATATGCATCCAGCGTATCAGGTTGGCGTTGCTTTCCAGCGCCAGGCCATTGCTGTAGTCGCTCAACCAGGCCGGCACCGACATGCCGACCGCCGGCCACTCGTTGGAAGTGCGCTGCGCATAGCCTTTCATCTGCATGGCGCGGTCGTTCAGCTTGACCATGCCCTGCGTGAACTCGGTCTTGCGGAAGCCGGTGCGCGTCTGCACCCGATCCACCACCTTGCCGTCCACCTTCAGCGTGGTCTCAACCTGATACAGGTAGCCGTAGCCCCAGCTCCAGAAATTCAGCCCCCTGACCGGCGCGCTGGCGCCGACCACGGCGGTTTCGCCCGCCTGCAGCGTGCGCGGTTGGGCAGCAAAGCGCGCCACCTCCTGGTTATCGGCATCGCGCAGCACGACTTCGTAGCTGAAGCTGCGCGCGGCGCCATGCTCGTTGCGCACCTGCGATTCGGCGTGGATGGTGGCGCTGCGGCCGGCGATGTCGAAATCGCGGCCATACACATAGACGCCGGTGGTGCCCAGCGAGGAAAACAGCGGCAGCGTCTGATACAGCTTGTCCATCACATGCAGCCGCACGTTCTTCGGCAGGCCGCCGTAGTTGGCATTGAAGTTCTTATCCGACCATTGATAGCGCTGGCCGGTGGCCGCCTCGCGGTAGTCCCAGCGGTTGTCGGTGCGCACCGCCACCACGTTGTCGCCGTCCGTCAGCGCGTCGCTGATGTCGTAGCCGAAAGCCGTGATGCCGTCTTCATGCAAGCCCAGGCGCTTGCCGTTGACAAACACTTCGGCCGCCTGACGCGCGCCTTCGAACTCCAGAAATACCTTCTTGCCGCGCGCATCGGCCGGCAGCTTGAAATGCTTGCGATACCAGGCGATGCCGGTGCGGTGATCGACAATATCCTTGCCGAAGGCATCGTCTTCGTTCCACGCGCGCGGCAGCGTGACGGCCTGCCAACCGCTATCCGCATGCTGCGGCTGCGCCGCGCCGGCGGGATCGCCCACCGCCAGCCGCCAGCCGGGATTGAAGTTGTACACCTCGCCCGCCTGGGCAGCGGCAGCCGCCAGCATCAGGGCGGCAATCGTTGAAAGGCTCCGCATTGTCATCGTCCGTTATCAGTTTTCTCCTGCACTAATATATTAGTTAAACGATTACTGCGGAGCGTCCCGGCGAATTTACTCATCAAGTTGATCGCATTATTCCGCACGAGGAAATGGACCATTGCGCCCGCGACGCTGCCCCTCGGCCACGCCGGTCCATAGAATCAATGCTGGTCATTTTTTCGAAGGAGTTGACATGAGTACCGAAACCCGCCCGCCGCTGCCGCCATTCACCCACCAGTCTGCGCTGGAAAAAGTCCGGCTTGCCGAAGACGGCTGGAATTCGCGCAATCCGGAAAAAGTCAGCCTGGCCTACACGCCGGACAGCAGCTGGCGCAACCGCGCCGAATTCGCCACCGGCCGGCCGGCGATTGTGCAATTCCTCACGCGCAAATGGGCGCGCGAACTGGACTACCGCTTGATCAAGGAGTTGTGGGCGGTCGAGGGCAACCGCATCGCCGTCCGCTACGCCTATGAATGGCACGACGATTCGGGCAACTGGTTCCGCTCGTACGGCAATGAAAACTGGGAATTCAATGAGCAGGGGCTGATGCAGCGCCGCTTTGCCTGCATCAATGATTTGCCGATCGCCGAGGCCGAGCGCAAGTTCCACTGGCCGCTGGGCCGCCGCCCCGACGACCATCCGGGGCTCACCGAATTGGGTCTTTAACGGTCGTTGAGCGCGCTGGAAGGAAGGTCGGTGGGGGCGGCAGGCATATTCGCCGGCAGCTTCCATTTGCCGTTTTTGATTTCGGCGGGATTTCCTTCCAGCTCGCCGCCGAGATTGAAGCCGAAGGTATAGCGCATGTCGGGATTGCGCAGCGACAGGCGTTCCAGCGCTTCAAAGATGTGGCGCACATCAACCTCGTTGGAGCTTTCCAGCAGCGTACGCTCAAGACGATGTACCAGTTCAGCATTGACGCTGCGTCCCGCTTTGACGGATTCATCCTTCAGCTTCTCGAAGAGCTTGAAAGGCATGCGATATTGACTTCGGTGAAGATCTCCCATAGCGCTATCTTGGCACCAACCGGCATTACCCGCTAGTGACTGAAAACATGAAATTAGTGACAGCTTAGTTGTTTGTAGAAAAATGTTCCGTGCGGAACTTAACCTTCATTGTGTGCAAAAAAAATCCCCTGAGCAAGCAGGGGATTAGCGTGGTTTAGAAGTCCAGCGCGGCAGATAGCTGGATCGTGCGCGGCGCGCCGAGCGCCAGGCTGGACAGCAACGGCATGCCCCAATACGCCTTATTGCCCAGATTGGTGACGTTGGCGCGCAATGTCAGCGGCCGGCCGGCGGCCTTGGTGGTGTAGCGTGCGCCGGCGTCATAGGTGGTATGGCCCGCTACCCACAACAAATTGTCAGCGCTGATGTATTGCTTGGAGACGGCGGTCGCATTCGCCGTCAGCGTCAGGCCGGCCAAGGCGCTGACATCCCATTCCGCCCCCAGCTTGCCTTGCAGCTTGGGCACGCCGGTCGCCTGTTTTCCCTGGCTGGCGACGACCGTGGTGCGGGTCACTTTCGGATCGACGTAAGCCATGCCGCCCATCAGCCGCGCGCCACGCAGCGGCGAGCCGAAGAAGCCCCATTCCGCGCCACGATTGCGCTGTTCGCCGCCGAACGAGAAGATGTTAGTCACCGGATCGGTATAACTGCTTGGACGCGCAATCTCGTACACGCTGAACGTGTGGGCAAACTCGCCCAGATCCACTTTGACGCCGGCTTCCTTCTGCTTGGTTTTATACGGCGCGAACAGCTCGCCCGCGTTGGCCGCAGTGACCGGCGCGCTCTGCCCTTTGCTGAGCCCCTCGATATAGTTGGCGTAAGCGGAAATATTCGCCGTAAGCTTGACCAGCAACGCGGCTGCCGGCGACGTTGCGCTGGCGTCATAGCGGCTGCTGCGCGCGCCGGTGGTCAGGTTGAAGCTGTCGGTGCGCACGTCCTGGCGGCGCGCGCCGAGTGTCAGCTGTACCTTGTCCTGCGCGAAGGCCATGGTGTCCGCCAGGCCGTAGCTTTTCAGGCGCGTTTCCGAATGCAGCGTTGGCGGCCAGATGACGGCGGCCGCTGGTCCCCAGACCGGGTTGTAGATGTTGGTGGTCCAGTCCGCGCCCGGCACCGAGCGGCGGCCGTAGTCACGTTCGGTATCGGAATACTGGGTGGCGTTCAGCGCCCACTGGTGTTTGATGTCGCCCGTTTGCAGCTTGCCTTTCAGGCCCACTTCACCGGACGTTTTCTTCATGTGGATGTTGAGCTGGGCCATCGTGGTGCGGAAGCTGCCGGCGAGGTTGAGCAGCTGCGAGGAGATCGCGCCGTTATAGGTGTACTCGGAGCGGCTGGTGCCGAGTGCCACGTAGGCCATGGTTTGGGCGTTGAGGTCGATTTCGCCACGCGCCATGGCGCCCTTGTCTTCGGTCTTGGCGTAGGCCCAGGTGGGGTTAAGCAAGGTGTCGGCCTTCGGTGGCTTGGGGATGCCGACGCCCGGCGCCAGACCGATGCCGCGCGTGACACCGTCGATATGGTCTTCGCTGCGATAGAAATCAGCCGACAGGCGCGCCGATTCAGCGCGCCAGTCCAGTCCCAGCGAGGCAAGTTGGGCTTGCTTTTGCTGATCCCTGACCGAGCCCTCGCCGTCGCGATACATGCCATTGAAACGCACGCCGAACTGCTGGCGCTCACCGAAGCGGCGGCCGACGTCGAGATGGCCGCCAAACTGCGAATCCGACAGATACGTTGCCGTCAGGCGCGTCAGCGGTTCGGCGCCGGCGCGCTTGGGCACCAGGTTGATGGCGCCGCCCACCGAGCCGCCCGGCGGCATGCCGTTCAACAGCGCCGACGGCCCTTTCAGCACCTCGATGCGCTCGAACATTTCGGGTGAGGTGCGGTAGTAAGGCGCCATGCCGGCCAGCCCGCCCACCGTCATGTCGGTGGTGGCGGAGCTGAAACCGCGTATCGAATAATTTTCGCTCCAGGCGCCGCTGACGCCATTGCTGAATACGGTCGGGTCGGTGCGGGCAATGACGTCGGTGATGTCACGCGCCTGCAAGTCTTCGATGTACTTGGCCGTGTAGCTGGTGACGGCAAACGGCGTCTCCATGAAGTCCTTATCGCCGAGGAAGCCAACGCGGCTGCCGGATGACACCTGGCCGCCGGCATACGGCGCGGTAGGCGCGGCCTGCGCGGTGACGGTCACCGTGTTCAGCGTGGTTTCATTGTCGGCGACGGCGGCGCCGGCGCTCAGTCCGAGCAGAACGGCGGTGAGGTGTTTGAGACGAAGTTCGCTCATGTGTTACTCCTTTAAGAAATGAGAATCATTACGTTAATCAGTGAAAATTCGGCTGGCGCCAAGGCGGCCATCAGCGTTGATAGCCCTTGATGACGTCGTCCATGACGATGTTCATCGCGCCCACGCTGGCGCCGGTGGTGTACCAGGCTTGCGGATCGGCGAAGACCACGCGGCCATTTTTCCAGGCCTTGGTCTGGCGCAGCAAGGGATTGACCAGGGTCTCGGCGTTGAGTCCCGCGCCGCGCTCCATCACGGCGGTGCGGTCGATGATGTAGATGATGTCCGGGTTGGCCTGCTGGATGAATTCGCTGGATACCGGCTGGCCATGCAATCCCGCCTCCGCTGTGGGATTGGCCTGCTTGACGCCCAGCGCGCTGAACACAAAGCCGTAGCGCGACTTGGCGCCGAAGGCGCTGAAGGAACCGTTGTTATGCAATACCACCAAGGCCTTCTCGTTGCGTCCGTCGGTAATGCGGCGCACTTGCGCTACCTTGGCATCGAATGCTTCGGCTTTCTGGCGCGCCAGCGCGTCCTTGCCGAAGATTTTCCCCAGCGTCAGCAGATGCTCCTTGATGACTTCAATATGCCTGGCGTTGCTGTCGCGGTAGTCGATGTCAAAATGGATGGTGGGCGCGATCTCGCTCAGTTCCTGATAGTGGTTCGCTTGCAGCGAGGTAATCAGGATCAGGTCCGGCTTGACGGCATACACGCGCTCCAGATTCGGCTGCACGATGGCGCCGGTGTCCAGCGCATTCCTGTGGTCGGCGAGGAAGCGTGGCACAAAGTCCTTGGGCATGCCGGCCACCGGCACGCCCAGTTGGTCGAGAAAGTCCACTTCGTTCATGTCGAGCGCGACCACGCGATGCGGCGGTTTGTCGATAATGGTCTTGCCCAGCTTGTGCTGGACCGTGACGGCCTGGCCGCCGGTCTGCGCGAACGTCGCTGGCGCCAGCGTGGCGCCGTGGAGCGCGACGGCACACAGCAATACCAGCATCTTTCTGCGGGGATGGTTCATATTCATTCTCCTGAAGGGTTGAAGTAGTTGCACAGGCGACCGCGCGTGTTGTGCGTGATATCGAAATCCAGTCCGTACAGTCCGCGCAGCACCTCGGCGGTGACCACCTCGTCCACCGTGCCGGCGCGCTGCACCGTGCCCGCTTTCATCGCCACGATGTGGTCCGAGTAGTTGGCGGCGAAATTGATGTCGTGCACCACCAGCACCACGGTGCGGCCCTGCTCGTCGCACAGGCGGCGCAGCGCCCGCATGATCTGCACTGCATGCTTGATATCGAGGTTGTTCAGCGGCTCGTCGAGCAGCAGGCAATCGGTTTGCTGGGCGATGGTCATGGCCAGCAGCGCCATCTGGCGCTGACCACCGCTCAGTTCATCGACATAGGCCTTGCGCAGCGGCTCCAGCGACAGCAAGGCGATCGCCGCATCGATCTCGCACCGGTCAGCGGCCGTCAACGCGCCACGGCTGTAGGGGAAGCGTCCGAAGGCCACCAGTTCCTCGACCGTCAGGCGCAGGTTGAAGTCCGGCGTCTGGCGCAAGGTGGCGACGCGGCGGGCATAGTCGCGGCTGCGCATTGCTGCCACGTTCTCGCCGTCGAGCAGAATCTCGCCCTGGCTCGGCACCAGCAGGCGCGCAACCGCCATCAGCAAAGTGCTCTTGCCGGCGCCGTTGGGGCCGATCAGGGACGTCAGCTTGCCAGCCGGGAAGCGCAGGTTGACGTTCGATAGAATGCTTCTGGCGCCGTAGGCCTTGGACAGGTTATTTACTGTGATCATGCAGAACTCCGCTTGCGCACCACCAGCACCAGGAACCAGGCGCCGCACACCAGGTTGACCAGGATGCCGACGGTGGTCCGGTAATTGAAAATGTGCTCAACCGCCAGCTGCGCCATAATGAAGATGCCGATGGCAATCGCGCAGCCAGTTTGCAGCGTGAGCCGGTGCCGGAATGTGCCGGCCAGCGCGTAAGCCATGTTGGCGACAAAGATGCCCATGAACGCCGTCGGTCCGAGCAGGCTGGTCGAGACGGCCACCAGCACCGAGATCAGCGCCAGTTGCAGCAGCACGGCGCGCCGGTAGTCGATGCCCAGCGAGATGGCCTGCTCACGGCCCAGCGCCAATACATCGAGCGTCGGCAGTGTCCGCAGGCAGGCGATGCCGACCGCTGCGACCACGACCGCCGACATCAGCAATTGCGCCGGCTCGGCCCGGTTGAATGAGGCCTGGCTGTAACCCAGCAGCACCGAGAACTCGCCCGGACTGATCCTGAGCTGCACGAACTGGGTCACGGCGCCCAGCACCATCGTCAACACCAGCCCCAACAGCAGCAGGAAATACACATTCCGTCCGCCCTCGCGGAACAGCCAGCGGTGGATCAGCCACGAGTAGCCGAGCAGCAGCAGCACCGACAACACAAAGTTCTCCGTCTTGCCCAGCACCACCACGCTTTGCGTGCCCATGACCAGCATCAGCAACGCTTGCAGCAGCAGGTACACCGCTTCGTAGCCCATGACCGCCGGCGTCAGGATGCGGTTGCCGGCAATGGTCTGGAACGCGATCGACGACCAGGCGATGCAAACGCCACCGAGCACCATGGCGGCCAGCCGTGCCAGCCGCTTGGGAATCACGTAATGGAAGTCCAGGCCCGACTGGAAAAACAGGAACAACATCGCTAACGCAAGGACGGCGATCCAGACCATGCGCCTCATCGATAGCTCCTGACGATCAACAGCAGGAACAGCACGCCGCCGACACCGCCCGCAGTCAAGCCCACCGGCACTTCGAACGGATAAATCAGCAGCCGGCCAAGCATGTCGCATGCCAACAGCAAGGCGGCGCCGGCCAGCGCCACCATCGGCAGCGTGCGGCGCAGATGGTCGCCATGGCGCAGCGCGATCAGGTTGGGAATCGCCAGCCCGATGAACGGAATCGCGCCGACCGTAATGACGGTGGCCGACACCGTCAGCGCCACCAGCAGCAGCCCCAGCGCGGCGGTGGCCGCATAATTAAGGCCGAGACTGGTCGCCATGCCCTCCCCCAGGCCCATCATGGTGAAGCGGTGCGCGTACAGATAGGTGGCGGCCACGACCGGCAGGATCAAATAGATGATTTCGTAATTGCCCTCGATGATTTTGGAGAAATCGCCCAGCAGCCAGCCTTGCATGCTCTGCAGGATATTGTGGCGATAGGCGTAAAACTCGGCGATAGCGCTCAGCACGCCGCCATACATCAGGCCGATCACCGGCACCAGCACGGTATTCTTGAACTGGAGGCGGCGGACCAGGGCCACCAGCAGCAGGCTGGCCGCGAAGCAAAAAACCAGCGCGCACAGCATGCGGGTGGCCGTTCCCGCAGTCGGCATTGCCGTCAGCGACACCAGAATGCCGAGCTTGGCCGCATCCAGCCCGCCGGCGGTGGCCGGCTCAACGAATTTATTGCGGACGATGTGCTGCAAAATCACGCCGCTGACAGCCAGCCCGGCACCCGTCAGCAGCACTGCCGCCAGGCGCGGCAGCCGGCTCGCGCTCAGCGTCAGCCAGGCGTCGCCGGACAGCGACAGCAACTGCGGCCACGCCAGCTGGCGCGCGCCGATCAGCAGCGACGCGCCACACAGCATGATGAATCCGGCCACCACCGCTGCGCGTGTCACGCGCCTGCTCCATCCGCAGCGATGCGCCAGCCTTTCGCGGCCTGGCGCTGCGCCAGGAATTGCGCATAGCGGCCCTGTTTCTGGCGCAGCTGTGCCGGCGTGCCCTGCTCGACCACCTGCCCGTCCTCCAGCACGATGATCTGATCGGCCATCGCCACCGTGGACAATTGGTGCGCAATCACCACCAGCGTGCGCCTGCCGTGCAGCCGCGCCAGCGTGGCGGCGATGGCGGCCTGGTTGTCGGCGTCCAGCGCAGCGGTGGCTTCGTCCACCAGCAGAATCGGGGCATCCTTGATCAGCGCACGGGCGATGGCGATGCGTTGCCGCTCGCCGCCCGACAGGCGCGCGCCGCCTTCGCCAACGGTGGTGTCCAGGCCGTGCGGCAGGCGCGCGACGATTTCCTCTACGCCAGCCTGGCGCACAACCGCCATCAGCGCATCTGCGCTGGCGTCCGGCTTGCCGATACGGATGTTGTCGGCGATGCTGCCGGCGAACAAATAGTTATCCTGGAAGATCTGGCTGAGCTGGGCGGTCAACTGCGCGCTGGACATCTGCCGCACATCCGTGCCGCCGACGCGGACACTGCCGCGCTGGACATCGAAGAAGCGCGCGATCAGCCGCGCCAGCGTGGTCTTGCCTGAGCCGGATGCGCCGATCACCGCCGTCATGCTGCCGGACGGGATGTACAGGTTGACCCCTTGCAGCACGTCCGGCGCTTCCGGCGCATAACGGAAATACACATCCCGCAATTCAATCGACGCATCGTGCGGTGCTTGGGGAGCAATTGGCTCAAGCGCAGCTTGAAGCGCGAACAGCTCGCGTATCGCATCCAGATGGCCGCGCGCACCGCGCAACACCTCGCCATAACCGGCCACCTCCAGCAGGGAATCGATGAAGCGCACCACCACCAGCAGCGCAATGATGGCGGCAACCGCCACGCCGCTGTTTATCCACCAGGCGACAGCGACCAGCAGCGCGGCGAACACCGCCTGTACGCTCCACACATTGAGCACGGCCGCCGCCGTGGATCGCCACACCAGACGCTGCCCCGACAGGCGTTGCTGCTCAACCGCCTGCTCCAACAGCCGGCTGCTGCTGCCTTCGCCGTTAAAAGCGCGTAACAGCGGCTGCGCCTGGGCAAACTCCAGCACGCGCTGGCTGGCTGCGGCGAAATGCTGCTGATAAGCCTCGTCGGCGTGGCGTGACATCCGTGCGGTCACCACCAGCACGCTGGCCAGCAATGGCAACGCCATCAGCGCGATCAGGCCCAACGGCCAATACAGCGCGAACAGCACAACGACCAGCACCGCCGGCGTCATGATGCCGGCAATCAGCGGCGTGAAGACGTGTGCCGGAAGCTGGGCCACTGCCATCATGCCCTGCGTCACCACATGACTGAGCCGGGCCGTGTTCTCCGGCGTGAACCAGCCCACCGGCAGCCGTGCAACATGGTCGCCAAGACGATGACGCGCACCTTGCAAGATGGTGACGCCGACGCGCACGCCGGCCTGTTCGACATAGCGCCGCAAGGTCCAGCACAGCACCACGCCGGCCAGCAGCGCCGCCAGCCATGGCCCGGCACCCTGAATGTCGGCGCTCAGCAATGCACCCAGCAAGGGCACCAGCGCGCTGATTGTCAACCCGCACAGCAGGCCATACACGACGGCCATGCAGACGTAGCGGCGGAATACCGGCGCGTCCTCGCCCAGCAATTGAATGAATGGCTTCAGCATGGCATCGGCTCCGCCGCCTCATAGGCGCCCAACCGCCACAGGCGCGCGTAACGCCCCTCCTGCGCCAGCAGTTGCGCATGCGTGCCTTGTTCGGCGATGACGCCGCCGTCCACCACCAGGATGCGGTCGGCGTGCATCACCGTGTCCAGACGGTGCGCAATCACGAGCACCGTACGGCCTTGCGCGAAGCGCGACAATGCGTCCTGGATCGCCACTTCGTTGCCGGCATCGGCGGCGGCGGTCGCTTCGTCCAGCACCAGTATCGGCGGGTCGAGCAAGACGGCGCGGGCGATGCTGACACGCTGGGATTCGCCGCCGGATAGCTGAGCGTCCTCACCGACCACCGAGTCGTAGCCGCGCGGCAGCGCCAGGATGCGCTCGTGAATATTGGCCGCGCGCGCAGCGTCTTCGATCTGCCGCTGGCTGGCCGATGGCCGGCCCAGCGCGATGTTGTCGCGCAAGCTGGCGTGCAACAGGCGCACTTCCTGCAGCACAAAGCCGATGCGCCGGTAGAGCTGAGTTGTCTCGATGTGCCGCAGATCCACGCCGCCAAGCGTGATGCGTCCGGCGCCCGGATCAAAGAAACGCAACAACAGGCGCGCCAGCGTCGACTTGCCGGCCCCGGACGGGCCGACCAGCGCCGTTACCGTGCCAGGGGCCAGCGTGAAGCAGATGTCGTTCAGCGCCTGATGTCCGCCCTCGTAAGCGTAAGCGACGTTTTCGAAGCGGATCTCATGCCCGGCCGGGGTCTGGCCGGTCGAAGGTGTAGCCAATACCGGCGTTTCCAGCAACGCCTGAACGCGCTGCGCGGCGCCGGCGGCGCTGCCCAGATCATGCAGCAGCGTGTGCAACAGCAGCAGCGGCGCGCAGATGCCGGGCGCCACCAGCGCGAACGGCAACACCTGCAACGGCGTCATCCAGCCGAGGTGCACCAGCCACGCGCCGGCCGCCAGCGCCAGACCGAGCACCGTCACCGGCGCAATCATCGCGTGGGCATGCGCCATCGCCTTGACCAGCGGCCGGGCGAAGTTGGCAAAGGCGACGGCGAATCCATCGACCGCCTCGCGATAGCCGCCATGCGCCCTGCCGCTATCGCCAAAGGCCTTGATCACTGGAATGCCGTTGACGAATTCGGCGGTCGCGCCGTTGAGGCGTCCGAGGCGGGTGACGAATTCCGGCATGTTGGCGCTGCCCGCCTGCATCGCGTGGCGCAGGAACAGCAAGAAACCCGGGAACGGCAGCAGCACGATCAGCGCCATGCGCCAGTCCAGCGCGAACAGGTAGAGAACCGCGACCGCGATGGCGCCACCGGCGCGGCCGACCGCCGTATAGAAGTGCGCGGTCAGGCTGTGCAAGGTGGCGATGTCATCCTGCATGGCCTGCTTGACTTCGCCGGAGGCGCGGCTGGTGAACCAGCCCAGCGGCGCTTGCGCCAGGCGCCGCATGACGTCCAGCCGCAGACGGCAGGTGAGCCGATTGTCGGCCAGGTGGGCGATCAATTCGGCGGCAAACAGCAGCGCCATGCCGGCGAACATGGCCAACACGCTGGCACCGACAGTGCGCCAGATCGCCTGCCGCGCTGCCGCGTCCAGGTCGTTGCCAAGCAAGATGGCGGCGATGTGGGCAATGCCCGCCAGCGGCGCCAGTGTGAACATGGCGCCCAGCGCTGCCAGCACTGCGGCGGTAATCAATTGCGATCGGATGGGATGCAACAGGCGACTGAGCGGGCTCGCGTCAGAGGTGCTCATAGGGGAAAGTGTCCATAGTTCAGAGGCTAAATGCGAATTACTTTCATCACTATAAAATAAATACAGATTTAGTTGCAAGGCCTAAACTAAATGCCACAGATGCGGTAAAGTGGCGGCCTAGCCGTTGTTAGCCAAAGGAATATGCATGACATCACCCCCACCCGCCCCTGCGCGCGGTCGCCCGCGCACCATCACCCGCGAACGGATCGTGAACGCCGGGATCGAGACCGGCCTGTCCAACATTACTTTTGTCGGAGTCGCCGCCGCGCTGGGCGTCAGCCATATGGCGCTGTACAAGCATGTGGCCAGCATTGAAGAGCTCAAGCACATGGTCGCCGAGGAGCTGTTCGCGCGCTGGCAGATTCCGCGCGCGCCCGACGGTGGCGGTGAGGGATTGATGGCGTATCTGCTGGTGTTCAGCGCATCGGTGCGGGAATTCGTCAAAAGCCATCCGGGGCTGACGCCTTACGTCATCCGCCGGCTCGCAGCCACCGGTCCGATGCTGGCCAAGATCAGCGAACATCAGCAGCATATCGCCGGAGCTTACGGAATCACGCTGGAACAGTCGCGCTGGCTGCTGGCGACCGTGGCCTTTCACTGCATGGCGGTGTCGGATACGGTGTACACGGTCGCGGGGCGCGAGCCGCTACTGGAAGCGGACCGCGCGCTGGAAGAAGCTGAGATGGAGGAAGAACTCAGCCAGGGCATGCGCGCGCTGATCGTCGGCGCGCTGACCATGCTGGCAGAAAAGGCTGGCTGAAGGGTAACTTCAGCGCCAGCTGCGTATCACATCGAACACCTGCTGTGGCGTAATCGCCAGCATGCAGGTGCATTTGGCCGGATCGGCGCAATGGCCGCAGCCGGTCGGCTGCACCAGGTTGGTGGCGCGCGGCCCCAGCGCGGCCCAGCGCGCCGGGTCGATCGGTTTCAGCGGCGGGAACAGGCCGGCCACCGGACGGCCAAGTGCGGCTGCCAGGTGCAGCGGACCGGTGCCGCTGGCCACCAAACCGTCGCAGCCGCCGATCAGCGCGGTGAAGCCGGCCAGGTCCAGCTTGCCGCAGAGGTTTTCCACGTTCGGCAGCGCCAACAGCTCGGGCGCCTGCTCTTCCAGCAGCTTGCCTTCGGACGGGCTGCCGGTGACCAGCACCCGCACGTTGGCATCGTCGGCCAGCATGCGCGCCAGCGTGGTGTAGTGCTCCAACGGCCACTCGCGGCCATTGCCATTCGATTTAGGATGCAGGATCAGCTTGAATTGCGGGCCTGCCAGCACTTCATCGGCGGCCGGATGACGCGGCGTGTTCAAGCCGTACAGTTTCCAGATTTCATCGAGCGGCGGTTCGTAGTCCACACCCAGCGGCAGCAGCAGCTTGAAGCTCAGTTGTGCCTCATGCAGGCGTTTCAGCGGACTGCTGAAGTTGACCAGCCGGTTGCAGGTCAGCCAGTGGTACACGCGGCGCGCGCTGCCGACCCGGCGGCCGATGCCGGCGCGGCGCGCGGCATACGCCCACTCGCGGCGCGGGAAGGTGAACAGCACCGTGTCGCAGCCGGTCTGGCGCAGACTGGCCGCCACGTCCTTGCCCAGTTCCTCGACCGTCAGCACGCGGTCCACATGACGGCACTGCGCCACCACCGCCGCCGCATACAGGCGGCACAGGAAGACGATTTCCGCCTGCGGGTAGATTTGCTTCAGGTAGCCGGCCAGCGGCAAGGTCAGCACCACGTCGCCTATATTGTCGGTGCGGGTGATCAGGATGCGGCGCGGCGTCGGCGCGCGGTGGCGCACCGCCAGGCACATGCCGATCAGGCTGCATACCATCATGACGTAGAACACTTTCGGCATCATCAGCCAGAACATCACGTCGGTCAGGCCGAAGCCGATGAAGGCCGCCACCAGCACCACGCCGGCCAGCGCCAGCGGATGCTGGCCCTGATCCTGGCGGCGCAGTTCGCTGGTGAAATAGCGCAGCGGCGCCAGGTACATCAGCATCAGCAGCGAGGCATCCAGCACGCCGCCGGTGGCCAGGCAATGCAGCAGGTCGTTGTGGGCGCTGCTGTAAGCCAGCGCCGGCGACTGCTGCAGACGGCCCGAAGCGGCCAGTGCGTGCAGCGCAGCGTCGAAGCCATCGCGGCCGACGCCCAGCCATGGGTGCTCGGCAAACATCATCAGCGAAGCGCGCCACAATTCCAGGCGAATGCCGACCGAGGTGCTGGCGACGCCGCCGTTCATATAGCCCTGCACGTCGCTGACCGCCAGCGCGGCGCGCTCGACCACGCCGGTGGCCGGAATCAGGCAGGCCAGCACAATCATGATCACTGCCAGCGCCAGCATGGTGTAGACCCGCTTGCCGTACAGCCGGCGGCCGTAGCTCAGCAGCGGCACCAGCACCAGCGGCAACGCCAGCCAGCTGCCGCGCGCGCCGGACAGCACCGACGCCAGCAAGCCGGCCAGCAGCGCCACAATCGGCAACCATTGCAGCTTGACCAGGCGCGGATCGCGGAAGGCGGCGATGCCGCAGGCGGACATCAGCCCCGAGGCCAGCGCCAGGTCGCCGAAGGTAATCGCGTGGTGCGTGAAGCCGACCGCGCGCGTCATTTCGCCGCTGAACACCTGCCAGCTCGCCACCAGCGCCGCCGCAATCGTGGTGATGCACAGGCCGAGCCAGAAATAGCGGATGCGCGGCCGCAGATAGAACATCACGCCGATGCAGCTGAGGCCAAGCAACAGCCGCGACGGCCCGTCCAGCGTGCGCATCGGCTGTTGATCCAGCACCAGGCGCAGCAGCGACACCAGGAAATACAGGAAAAACGCCAGCGTTACCTCGCGCAACTCGCCCCAGTGCTGCAGATGGCCGCGCACCACCTTCGGCAGGTTGCGCAGGAAGATCAGCAGAATGATGAACTGCACCAGCCCCAGCCCACTTTTGCTGGTCAAGGCCAGCGCGGGTAAGGCAAACAGCAGGATCGAGGACAAGGGGCTGCCGCGCTCGGGCACGAGCGCGGAGTGGCTGGCAGTAGTCATTGGCAAGTGGCGGTAAAGATGAATCCTGTTGTGGTTTATCTTTTATTATAGCAGCAGCAACATTGTTCGAGCTATCGTCCAGGACATCAGCAATCCGCCATCAAGCTGTTCGTATTTATGGCACTTTACACAATTTTCGAATAGTCTCAGGTTTCGGTTAACCACAATGGCTGATGCGGTCTTATATAAGATACGATAACGACTGGAATAACTCCCCATGCGCGCGCCGCCCGGCCATCCGCTCAGCCAACCCGCAGAATGATCAGCGCCGCCCTCGACACGTCGAGTGCGGTTGGCGCGCCGCATCGCTTCACTATTTAAAAGGATCTCTCCATGAATCAGCCAAACACCAACAAGCAGCCTGATGCCGCCAAAGGCAAGGGTTTTACCCGCCGCAAATTCATCGGCGCGGCCGTCGGCGTTGCCGCCGTCTGGGGCGGCTATTCGGCGCTGTTCGGCGGCCAGTTCCGCGCCGACAAGGCCGACCGCAAGGTGGATGTGCTGCTGATCGGCGGCGGCATCATGAGCGCGACGCTGGGCGTTTACCTGGCCGAGCTGGAGCCAGGCTGGACCTTCGAAGTGTTCGAACGCCTGGACAAGGTGGCCGAAGAAAGCTCGAACGGCTGGAACAACGCCGGCACCGGTCACTCGGCCCTGTGCGAACTGAACTACACGCCGATGGACGACAAGGGCAAAGTGCAGATCGCCAAGGCGGTTGAAATCAACGAGAGTTTCCAGATTTCGCGCCAGTTCTGGTCGCACCAGGTGCGCAAAGGCGTGCTGGGCAACCCACGCGAGTTCATCAATTCGACGCCCCACATGAATCTGGTGTTTGGCCAGGAAAACCGCGAGTTCATCCGTAAACGGGTTGAGGCGCTGAAAGCCTCGCCGCTGTTCGCCGGCATGGAAATGACCACCGATCCGGCCAAGATCAAGGAATGGGTGCCGATCATGATGGAAGGCCGCAAGGCCGACGAGGTCGTCACTGCGACCCGCTCGCCGCTGGGCACCGACGTCAATCTGGGCGCGATCACCCGCCAGTTCTACAAGCACCTGAGCGAACGCGCCGGCGTCAAGATCTCGACCGGCCACGAGGTCCGCTCGATCACCCGTAACGACGATGGTTCGTGGCGCGTGTCGGCGTTCGACATCAAGGACAAATCAAAGATTCAGACGGTGGATGCACGCCGCATCTTCATCGGCGCCGGCGGCGCGGCGCTGCCGCTGCTGCAATTGTCGGGCATTCCCGAAGCCAAGCAGTACGGCGGTTTCCCGGTCGGCGGCGAATTCCTGGTGACTGACAATCCGCAGATCGCCTCGCGCCACCTGGCCAAGGTCTACGGCCTGGCCGATACCGGCTCGCCGCCGATGTCGGTGCCGCACCTGGATACCCGCGTGCTGGATGGCAAAACGGTGCTGCTGTTCGGCCCATTCGCCACCTGGTCGAGCAAATACCTGAAGAATGGTTCCTACTTCGATATCGCCAAGGCGACCACGCCGTCGAATATCATTCCGCAGCTGCAGGTTGGCATGAATGAATTCGCGCTGGTCAAATACCTGGCGCAGCAGCTGGAACTGTCCAAGGAAGAAAAAATGGACGCGCTGCGCCACTACATGCCGGAGGCGAAAGACGAAGACTGGCGCCTGTGGCAAGCCGGCCAGCGCGTGCAGATCATCAAGAACATTCCCGACAAGGGCGGCGTGCTGAAACTGGGCACGGAAGTCGTGGTGTCGGAAGACCGTTCGGTTTCCGCACTGCTGGGGGCCTCGCCAGGCGGCTCGACCTCGCCGGCGATCATGCTGTCGCTGCTGGAAAAAGTGTTTGCCGACAAGATCAAGACCGATGCCTGGCAGAGCAAGATCCGCGAAATCGTTCCTAGCTACGGCAAGAAACTGAACGATCATCCGGACCTGCTGGTTACGGAATGGGCGACCACCGCTGAAACCCTGCAACTGGCGATCGCCTCGCCTAGCCTGGAAGGCTACACGCCGGCAGCCCCGTCCACCGAGGCGCCGGGCGTGGTGAAAAAAGTGCCGGATATCGCGCTGTAATCTTTATGACTTTGCCGCCAGCGCCTGTGCGATCCAGCTGTCGAACAGCTGCTGGTGGAATTTAATCCAGCCGTCCACATGGCGGGAGATATCCTGCTGGGAACTCTCGCCATCGCGCATGCGCTGGTTTTGTGCGTTGATGTCGGCCAGCGGTAAGCGCATGACGTCAAACAGCTTGACCGCCGCCGGATTCTTTTCCGCCCAGGCGCGGTTGACCACGATGCGGGTGGTGTTCACCGCGAAGCCATAATCGCTGCCGTCGTCGAGACCGGTGTTGCTCTTGTCCGGATTGGATGAGAACGGCACTTGCAGCCACACCACATCCTTGCCCGGCACCAGCACCCCGCTCACCCAGTACGGCGTCCAGGTGTAGTACAGAACCGGTTCGCCACGCTTGTAGCGGCTGATGGTGTCAGCCATTAGCGCCGCATAGCTGCCCTGTACATGCTTGACCGTCGCGCGCAGCTTGTAGCCATCCATGTGATTTTCGATCATCGCCTCGCAGCCCCAGCCCGGATTGCAGCCGGTCAGGTCGGCCTTGCCGTCGCCGTCATGGTCGAACAGCTTGGCCAGGCCGGGATCGCGCAGTTGCTCGATGTTGGTGATGTTGTAGCGCTCGGCCGTGGCCTTGTCGATCAGGTAGCCTTGCGCGGCCGGGCCGGCGTATTCACCCACGCGCATTAATTTGGCGTCACCGCCGGCGTTGTTGTAATAGTCCTTGTGCAACGGATCCCAGTGCACCGCCAGGAAAGTGGCGTCGCCATTGGCGATGGCGATGTGCGCCGTGGGGTACTCCACTTCCTTGATCGGCTGCGGCTCGTAGCCGAGCTTTTCCAGCGCGCGGTCGACCAGCATGGTCTGGAAGGTTTCCTCCGCGAGCGAGCTTTGCAGCGCCTGCACCTTGATGCCCTTGCCGGGCAATGCGGCGGTCTGCGCCATGGCCACGCTGGTGGTCAGCGCCAGCGCGGTCAGCAACAGCGCGGAAAGCCAGTGCAATTTGCGTTGCGTCTTATATGCTGCTTTAAAGTTTTCGATACGATTCATCGGTTTCCTTTCTTCTTATTGTGCAGTGATGGTCTTGACGGGCGCGCGCTTTTCGCTGCGCACCAGGCGCAGCACGAAGCCGGCCGGCCCGGTCTGATACCAGTGGCGCGCGCCACGGCGTGGCTGGCCCATGGCCTGCGTCAGGCGGTCCAGCGTGATGGCCAGCAACACGATGCCGAGGCCGCCGACGGTGGCCAGGCCCATGTCCAGGCGGCCGATGCCGCGCAACACCATCTGGCCCAGGCCGCCCACCGCGATCATCGAGGCGATCACCACCATCGACAGCGACAACATCAGCGACTGGTTGATGCCGGCCATAATCGACGGCATCGCCAGCGGCAATTGCACGCGGGTCAGCAGCTGCCAAGGCGAAGCGCCGTAGGCGCGCGCCGCTTCAATCAGGTCCGGACGCACCTGGCGTATCCCCAGATTGGTCAGGCGCACCAGCGGCGGCAAGGCGAAGATGATGGTGACGATCACGCCCGGCGCATTGCCGATGCCGAACAGCATCACCACCGGCACCAGATACACAAAGGCCGGCGTGGTCTGCATCGCATCCAGCAGCGGGCGCAGAATGTTTTGCGCGCGGTCGCTGCTGGCCAGGAAAATCCCCAGCGGCAAACCGATCAGCATGCAGAAGGCCAATGACGTCAACACCAGCGACAGCGTGATCATCGCTTCCGGCCACACGCCCAGCATCGACACCACCAGCAGCGCCACCACGGTGCCAATAGCCAGCGCGCGGCTGGTGAACTGCCACGCCAGCAAGCCGATGATGGCGATCACCGTCAGCGACGGCAGCGCGGTCAGCAGGTCGCCGACGCCGCTCAGCGTGGCGTCGATCGGCACGCGCACCGCCTGGAAGAATGGACGGAAATGTTCGACCACCCAGCCCAGTCCCTGGTTGATCCAGGACTCGATCGGCAAGGCGCCATCAAAAATTTGATGCAAGCCGCCGGCCTGCTCGGGACCGACGGCCGGCTTGGCGGCGTCCAGCCAGGCGGTGTTGGTTGGCGGCGTCGGCAGCCATGGGTTGATCTGGGCAGCCTGTTCAACCACCGGTTCTACTGCGGTAACGGTATTCGGATTCATGCATGTCCTTTCTGTTTTTGTGGCTCGGCAATCGGCGGCGTATCGGGATCGAGGAATTTCAGCAGCGTGGTCCGGCTGATCGCGCCGTGGTAGTTGCCGTCATTGGCCACCACCGGCACCGCGTACGGCAGTTGCGCCACCTGGCCGAACAGCCCGGCCACCGGCGCGTCCGGCGAGATCGACTGCACGTCCGGCAGGAAGGCATGCGCCAGGCCCAGCGGACCGGTATGGCCGTCCAGCGCGCTGCGCAGCGACTCCGCCGACACCACGCCGAGGAATTTGCGTTTCGGATCGACCACATACGCATAGCTGCGGTCCTGCTCCTCCAGCATCGACAGCGCCGCGCGGGCGCCGCGCGCCGGCGATTCCGACACCACGATCTGGCTCTTGCGGGCAATGTCGCCAGCCTTGAACACAGCGGCAGCGTCAACGCCGCGCACGAAGTTGCGGACGTAATCGTTGGCCGGCTTGCGCAGGATTTCTTCCGGCGTGCCGACTTGCACCACATGGCCGTCCTTCATGATGGCGATGCGGTCGCCGATGCGCATGGCTTCATCCAGATCGTGCGAAATGAAGACGATGGTGCGGCGCTTGATCTGCTGCAGGCGCAGGATTTCCGATTGCATCTCGGTGCGCATGATCGGATCGAGCGCCGAGAACGCCTCATCCATCAGCAGGATGGATGGATCGCAGGCCAGCGCACGCGCCAGGCCGACACGCTGCTGCATGCCGCCGGACAGTTCGTCCGGATAGCTGCCGGCGTAGGCGGCCAGGCCGACCTGCTCCAGCGCCTGCCGCGCCAGCGCATGGCGCTCGGCTTTCGGCATGCCGGCCAGCTCCATGCCGAAGGCGGTGTTGTCGAGCACGGTGATTTGCGGCAGCAGCGCGAACGACTGGAACACCATGCTGATGTCCTTGCGGCGCAATGCACGCAGTTGCGCGTCCGGCAGCGTATTGATGTCGTTGCCGTCGATCAGGATGCGGCCGTCGGTCGGCTCGATCAGGCGATTCAACATGCGCACCAGGGTCGACTTGCCAGAACCGGACAGGCCCATGATGACGAACACTTCGCCTGCTTCAATGGTAAAGGTGGCGTCGAATACACCGATGGTGCATTCGGTCTTGGCCAGGATGTCTTGCTTGCTGGCGCCCTGACGGACGAGCGCCAGCGCTTCTTCGGGCTGATCGCCGAATACTTTGAAGACATGGTCGATGATGATTTGTTTAGCCACGATGTGGTTCTCCTTCGATTTGACGAATGGAATGAAACCCTGCCGGCCGCAGGCCAGCGACAGGAATCAGCGAACCCTGTCGGCGCTGCCATGGCGCGGCGAGGCGCGCGCAAGTGACGGACAGGGAGAGACACGGGTGACCGGCGGGCATAAGCCGGTATGCCAGAGTGTCATGTGCGTGCTAAAAGAGGCTGGGTCGCAGGACTTTTAGCCACGCTCAAATGGTGTGGGCGCAAGGCCCGGTGCAGAGGTATTACTGCGATATCTGTTGTAAATTAACGTCAATTATACCGCAAATATACGTAGAAGTCTAATAGCTTTCTGAATTGAAATATGCTAGCTATGTTCGCGATCGTACAGACCGCACGCAAATTACGCTGGCTGGGAGCGCCATTCCATCTGCCGGGAGACCTCGTCGCCACCGGCCGGCATGAACCCCAGCGCGGCATACAGCTTGTGCGCGCGCGGATTGTCGATTCGCACCCTGAGCGCCAGCGCCGCGCCCTCGGCGGCGGCTTGCTGCTGCAATGCCCGCAGCACGGCGCCGCCGTGTCCCTGGCCGCGCGCGCGCGGCAACAAGGCAATATCGACGATGCGCCACGGCGCCAGGCTGCAGTCGACCAGCAGCCGGCCCAGCGGGCCGTCGCTGTCCTCGACGATCAGGTGGTCCGCCAGCGGAAAGGATTGCTGGTAACCGCCGCGCTGCGCGCGCCACTGCAGGTCCATCAGCAGATGGTACATATCGGACGGCGCGGTGGCCAGCAGGTCGTCGCGGGTGGACGCATACAGCGTCTTCAAAAAGGCTTCGTCAGCGGGCTGCGCGACACGCAGTCGCAAATGGTCGAATTTAAATGTCAGCATCGGTTCGCAAATTGTTGAGATGGCAGCGTCTGTCTATCATAATGAGTGCATGAACTCCACCGCCGATTTTTTTACCTCGCTGGGCACACTGCGCGACCTGGCCCGCGAGATCGTCAGCCCGACCCGCGACCGTGACAGCCTGAACCCGGAAGCGGTGGCGCTGAGCCGCCTGCTCGAACAACTGACCGGGCTGACGCCGGAGACCCAGCCCTTGTTGTCCGCCGACGAGACCAGCACCGGCAGCGGACTGGCCATCTCGCCGATCAAGGCCGCGCTGTGCGCACGCGAACCGCTGCGCACCGTGACCTTCATCCGCGGCCTGGCGGCGGCCATCGACCAGGCGCGCGTCAGCCATGGCACGGTACGCGTGCTGTATGCCGGCTGCGGCCCGTTTGCCACGCTGGCGCTGCCGCTGATGACGCTGCTCGATGCGCGGCAGGTGCGCTTCACGCTGCTCGATATCCACAGTGCCTCGCTGGACAGCGCGCGCCGGCTGATCGACAGCCTCGGGCTGCAGGCGCTGGTAGCGGACTATGTGCTGGCCGATGCCTGCACGCTGCAACTCGACGCCGCCGCCCTGCCGCATGTGATCGTCTCTGAAACCATGAACGCGGCGCTGCGCAGCGAACCGCAGGTGGCCATCATGCGCCATCTGGCAATGCAAGCGCCACAGGCGTTGCTGGTGCCGCAATCCATCACGGTGGAAGCCTGCCTGCTGCGGCCCGGCAAGGAACTGCCGCCGCCGGTGGAGCCCGGCATGCCGCTGCTGCCGGTGCAACGCCAGCGGCTGCCGCTCGGCCCGGTGTTCCGCCTGGATGCGGCGGCCATCGAAGCGTGGCGCGGACTGACCGGCCCGTTGCCGGCCGGCACGGTACAACTACCGTCCCCGCTGCCCGCCGACATGCAGGCACGGCTGCTGACCAGGATCGTCGCCTTCGGCCCGCACTGGCTGGACGACTACGAATCCAGCCTGAACCAGCCGCAGCACCTGCCGGGGCGGCCGGCGCTGACGGGCGGCGAGCAGTTGCGCTTTGTTTACTGCGGCGGCGCCGAGCCGGGGCTGGCGCTGCTGTAACGGCTGGCGGCCATCACGGACGCGACGGGAAAATACCGTTGACGCAGATCGCGTAATTCATGGCCAGGAAGGGCGCCATTTGCGGCGGCACCTGGACCCCGACCGTCACCGGCGCCGGCGCTGGTGTGGCCGCCCCCACCGGTGAGATCGTCACGCTGCCGCCGGTGATGCCGCCGCCACTGCCGCCGCTGGCCGTCGCCGTGGCAGCGTTGAGCGCGGTCAGGCCGGTGGTGGCGGTGGCGGTATAGCCCAGCTGCGCCACGCCCACGCTGGGTGGCTTGATGGCGGCAAAATAGCCGTCGGCCAGCGGCGCGGCGCTGGTGGCCGCATCCTTGCTGGCATTGACAGTAATGGTCGGCTGTGTCGCCGCGCCGCCGCCGGTCGGCGTGAAGGTGGCGGTGGGCGTGTGCAGCGGCAGCTGGTTGACGTTGCTCAGCGTGACGCTGCCGTTGGCACTGACCGTGGTCGACGTGATGCCGCCGGCCTGGGCGAAGTTATACACCGCCAGCGGTCCCTGCCCTTGCTGGGTCGGCACCCGGCCGCGCAGGTCGGGCAGTTTGAAGGTGGTCGCGCCATCGCCGCCATACGCAGTGCCGATCAGCGCGTACAGCGCCTGGTACTGATTGATGAGGAGTTGCTGCCCCTGGCACAACAGCCAGCCCTGCGGCGCCCAGTTGAACGCTATCAGACGGATTTCGCCCACATATGCATCAGACATCTTTTCTCCCTTTCGTGAGGACCTGCAAGCCGCCCGCGCGCCATCGCGCGGGCGGACCGGTTACGCCAGCGTAAAGCTGGTATTCACATTGCCCACCAGCGTGATGCTCTCCACCGATTCGGACACATTCAGCAATATCTGGCCGCGGTCGAACACGCCGTGCGACAGCTGCTCCTGCAACTGCTGCTGTTCGGCGGCCGACGCCGCCCGTCCCAGCGCGGTCTGGTACAGCCGCTCGATGAAAGCGGCGTCGTTGCCCGGCGTGACCAGGCCCTGGGCCTCGGCCGACAGCGTGAAGGCGTCGGCAATCGCCCCCATCGACAGGCCCTGCTCGCGCGCGCCCAGCCAGTAGTTCAGGCCGGCCTCGTCCGGGGCGCGGCCGAACATGGCGTTGTACATGCGCAGCAGCACCGCCACCTCGCTGTGGTTGAAGTCCAGGTCCAGCGTCTGGCCCAGCTTTTCCGCCGAAGTCACGAAGTCCAGCGCGACGCCGGCGCGCTCGGCGCCGTTGTTCAGGACGCCGGTCCAGTAGGCGCTTTCGGCGGCGGTGACGCTGCGGCCCAGGACGTTCTGGTACAGCGCCGCGACGAAGCCGCTCTGGCTGGAGGTGCTGCCGGGCGTGCCGAGCGTGCCGGACTCCACCGAGCCCAGGATCTGGCCGGCGATCTGCTGCAGCGAGGCGCCGTTGGCGTGCACATCCTGCCAATAGGCCACTTCGGCGCCGCTGGCGGCACGCTTCAGCAAGCCTTCATACAGGCGCCCCAGCACCGCCTCATCGGCGCTGCTCTGGCCGCCGGTGAAGCGCAGTGTTTCCACCGCCACCACCGTGTCGATGCCGTCGGTGCCGGCCAGCGCCGTCATCACCAGCTTGCCGTTGACCACGCGCAGCGAGTATTCGTCGCTGCGCGCGCTGAAGCGGGCGGTGTCGCGGCCGGTGCCGCCGTCCAGCAGATCGTTGCCTTCGCCGCCGAAGATCAGATCGTCGCCCTCGTCGCCATAGATCATGTCGTTGCCGCCGGCGCTGCCGACGATGTCGTCGCCGGCGCCGCCGTGCAGCACATCGTCACCCTCGCCGAGGAAGATGGTCTGGCTGGCGCCGTCGCCCCACACGTGCTGGGCGCCGGCGCCGCCGGTGACCGTGGCGGCGCCGATGATGGTGGCGAACTCGACGTTCTGCAATTCCAGATTGGCGCCGCCGACCACGCCGCGCGCATCGATCACCAGCGCGGTCTGTATCGCGCCGCTACCCTGCGGCTGGCTGATGATGCCGAGCGGCTGGCCGTCGCCATTGCCGCTGCCGTTGAGAACGATGGTATGCACCAGCAACGGCGTATCGCTCGCCAAGCCGTCGAGGAAACCGCTGCCGCCACCGGTCAGCTGGTTCTGGTCGTCCGAACCGGCTGCGGTATGCGCCTTGATTTCCCGGATCAGGTCGGTCAGCGAAGCGCCGGCGGGCTTGGGCTGGGCGTTGCCGCTGGCCTGAAGACCGTAACCAACCGGCACCTGCAAGGCCAGCAGGATGTTGCCGCCGCCATCTTTTACCAATGGAATGTCGGCCACCGTGTTGTCGCCCACCTGCTCCTCCCGCGACGGCGTCACCACCGGCACGGTGATCAGCTGGCCGGTGGAACCGTCCGGGTGGGTCACCGTGCCGGTTTGCACCGGCACGCCGTCCACGCTGCCGGTCACCGGCGGCGTGTTGTTGACCACCGGCGTGGCCGGCAGGCTGGCAGCGTCATTGCCCAGCATGTCCTGCAGCGCGTTGGCGTCGTTGCCGGCGCTCGGATCGGTGTAGGCCACGCTGACGCTCTGGCCGTTGAGCGCCGCCGTCGCCAGCGTCAGCGTCACGCTGCGCGCGGCGCCGTCCACCGCCACCGCGCTGACGCCCACCGCTACACCGCCCACCAGCACGCTGAAGGCGCCGGCCGGCGGCAAATGCGCCGCGTCGAGCGGGCTGGCGTCGCTGAACGTCAGCACCAGCGTGGCGCCGTTGACTGCGGCCGCTTGCAGCGCCGGACCGGCGGTGTCGATCTGCACACCAGTCAGCGGCGGCACATGGCCGGCCAGCGACAAGGCCGCATCGTTGCCGGCGGCGTCGCGGATGGTGCTGCCGCCCAGCACGATGCCGCCGATGGCGATGCCGCCGGCGCCACCGTCGCCGGCCTGCAAGGTATAGGTATAGGTCAGCGTGTTGCCGCTGCCGCCGGCAAACACCGCGCTGCGGCTGACGCCGCCGACGGTCAGCGCCAGCATGCCGCCGCTGCCGGTAACGATCACGTTTTCGTTGAAGCTGACGCTGAAGCTGAGCGTCTGGCCGACGCCATAGATGCCGTCGGCCGGCGCGCCGAGATTGCCGCTGACCACCGGCGCGGCGGCGTCGACCCGCACGCCGGCGGTCGAACCGAGGTTGTTCAGCGTCAGCACCGCATGGTTGCCGGCGGCATCGCGGATGGTACTGCCGCCCAGCGCCAGCCCGCCGACGCTGATGCCGTCAGCGTCCACGTCGCCGGCCTGCACGGTGTAGCGGTAGGTCAGCGTGTTGCCGTTGCTGGCGACAAAGCTGGCGTCGCGCGTGGCGCCGCCGATGGTCAGGCTGAGCATGCTGTCGGTGCCACTGACCGTCACGCCTTCATTAAACGTGACCGTGAACTCCAGCTGCTGGCCGGCCACGTAGGTGGCGTCGGCGGGCACGCCGACGCTGCTCACCGCCGGCGGCGTGGTGTCGACCGGCACGCTCGGCGTCGCATCGACCAGTACCCCCGCCAGCGACGGCAGGTGGCCGCTGAGCGACAGCGCCGCATCATTGCCGGCCGCATCGCGGATGGTGCTGCTGCCCAGCGCCAGCGCGCCGACGCTGATGCCATCGGCATCGACATCGCCCACCTGCACCGTGTAGCGGTAGGTGACCGTGTTGCCGCTGGCGGACAGGAAGCTGGCGTTGCGCGCCGTGCTGCCGATGGTCAGCGCCAGCGTGCTGTCGCTGCCGGTGACCGTGACGTTTTCGTCGAAGGTGATGGTGAAGTCCAGCTGCTGGCCGGCAGCATAGGTGGCGTTGGCCGGCACGCCGGCGCTGGCCACCGCCGGCGCCGTGGTGTCGATCAGCAGGCCCGCCGTCGATGGCAAATGGCCGGTCAGCGTCAGGTCGGCATCGTTGGTGGCGGCATCCTTGATGGTGCTGGTGTTGAGGGTGATGCCGCCCAGCGCGATGCCGTCGGTGTCGGTGTCGCCGGCCTGCACCGTGTAGGCATAGGTAACCGAGTTGGCGGTCTTGGAATCGAACACGGCGTCGCGCGCGCTGGCGCCGACGGTCAGGCCCAGCACGCTGTCGGTGCCGCTGACATTGACGTTGCGGTCGAAGGTGACGGTGAAGTACAGCGTCTGGCCGGCCTGGTAGGCGCCGTTGGCCGGCACCGCGATCGTGCCGCTGACGGCCGGCGGGCCGCCGTTGACCTGCACGCCGGACAGCGACGGCAAGTGACCGCTCAGCGCCAGGTTGGCGTCGTTGCCGGCGGCGTCGCGGATGGTGCCGCCGTTCAGCGCGATGCCGCCGATGGCGATGCCGTCGCTATCGACGTCGCTGGTCTGCACGGTGTAGCTGTAGGTGATGCTGTTGCCGGTGGTGGCGCTGATGGTGGCGCTGCGCGCGGTGCTGCCGATGGTCAGGTCCAGCGTGCTGGCCGCGCCGCTCAGCGTGACGTTCTCGTCGAAGGTGACGGTAAAGGTCAGCGTTTCGCCGGCCAGATAGGTTTGGCTGGCCGGCACCGCGATCGTGCCGCTGATCAGCGGCGTGGTGCCGTCCACCAGCACGCCGGTGGTGACTCCGACGTTGCTCAGCGTCAGCGACGCGGTGTTGCCGGCCGCATCGCGGATGGTGCTGCTGCCCAGCGTCAGCGTGCCAACGCTGATGCCGTCCGCGTCAGCATCGCCGGCCTGCACGGTGTAGCGGTAAGTTACGGTGTTGCCGTTGCTCAACAGGAAAGTGGCACTGCGCGCCGTGCTGCCGATGGTCAGACCCAGCGTGCTGGTGATGCCGCTGACCGTCACGTTCTCGTCGAAGGTGACGGTAAAGTCCATCTGCTGGCCGGCCACATAGGTGGTGTCGGAGGGCACCGACACGCTGCTCACCGCCGGCGCCGTGGTATCGACCAGCACGCCGGCCGTCGATGGCAGGTGGCCGCCCAGCGACAGGTTGGCGTCGTTGCCCACTACATCGCGGATGGTGGTGGCGCCCAGCGTGATGCTGCCCACCGCGATGCCGTTGGCGTCGGTATCGCCGGCCTGCACGGTGTAGGTGTAAGTGACGCTGTTGGCGGTGGCCGACGCATACACGGCGCTGCGCGCGGTGCTGCCGATGGTCAGGCCCAGCGTGCTGTCGGTGCCGCTCACGGTGACGTTTTCGTCGAACGTCACGGTGAAACTCAGCGTCTGGCCGGCTGCGTAGGCGCCATTGGCGGGCACGCTGATATTGCCGCTCACCGCCGGCGGGGTGGTATCCACCAGCACGCCGGTCAACACCGGCAAGTGGCCGGTCAGGCTGGTGCTGGCCGTGTTGCCGGCGCTATCGCGGATGGTGCCGCCGTTGAGCGCGATGCCGGTGACGGCGATGCCGTCGCCGTCATTGTCGCCGCTCTGCACGGTGTAGCTGTAGGTGATGCTGTTGGCGGTGGTGGCGCTGACGGTGGCGCTGCGCGCGGTGCTGCCGATGGTCAGGCCGAGCGTGCTGGCCGTGCCGTTGAGGACAATGTTCTCATCAAAACTCACGGTGAAGCTCAGCGTCTCGCCCACCAGGTAGACTTTATCGACCGGCGCCGTGACGGTGCCGGCCACGGCCGGCGGCGTGCCGTCCACCAGGACATTGGTGGTGGCGCCGACGTTGTTCAGGGTCAGCACTGCGTTATTGCCCGCCGCGTCGCGGATGGTGTGGCTGCCCAAGCTCACGCTGCCGACGCTGATGCCGTCGGCGTCCACATCGCCGGCCTGCACCGTGTAACGGTAGGTCACCGTGCTGCCGCTGCTGGACAGGAAGGCGGCGCTGCGCCCGGTGCTGCCGATGGTCAGACCGAGCGTGCTGCCGGAGCCGGTCAGCGTGACGTTTTCACTGAAGTTGATGGTGAAGTCCAGCGTCTGGCCGACGCTATACGTGGCGCTGGACGGCACGGCGACGCTGGTCACCACCGGCGCCGTCACGTCGGCCGGATTGCTGACGGTGATGCCGTTGCTGGCGTCGGTGGTGACCACCGCCGCATCGGCGCCCGCCGCCCAGCCATTGGCTGCCGCCAGGTTGTAGGTGGTGCCACCGGTCGAGCTGGTGCCGGCCTTGTTCAACACGGCGTTGACACCGGCCTGATCCGTGCCGTTCAGCACGATGGTGAAGCTGGTGCCCGAGCTGATCTCGACGCTGCTTCCGGTCAGCGTGTAGGTGGTGCCGCCCTCGCCGGTGACGGTCAGCTTGTTGGTCACAATGTCGTTGCTGGCGCCGGAGCGCTGCGTCAGGCCGGTGCCGGTGACCACCAGCGTGCCGGTCGCGCCGTTGTAGGTGGCGGAGGTGATGGTCGGCACCGGCACATTGCTGACGGTGACCGCAGCGCTGCCCACCGCGGTGTTGCCGCCGGTGATGACGCTGTTCCAGTCGTCACCCGCCGCCAGGTTGTAGGTAGTGCCGCCGGTGCTGCTGGCGCCGTTGCGGTTGAACAGCTGCTCGATCGCCGCCTGGTCGGTATTGGACAGCGTGACGGTGAACGAGGTGGCGCTGAGCACTTCCACGCCGGTGCCGGTCAGCGTGTAGGTGATGCCACCCTCGCCGGTCAGGGTCAGCTTGGTGACCGTGATGTCGTCGCCGGATACGTGCACCAGCCGGCTGCCGGTGACCGTCAGCACATTGCTGCCGGCGTCATAAGTGGCCGAGGTGATGGACGGCGCCGCCACGTTGCTGACAGTGATTGCGTTGCCAGTGGTATCGGCCGGCGCGAACGCGCTGGTATTCCAGCCGGTCGCAGCGGCCAGGTTATAACCCACACCGGAAACCGCCGTGCCGCCATTCTGATTCAGCAAGCCGTTGACGTACAACTGGTCCGCCGCGCTGAGCGTGACCGAGAAGGCGGTGCTGCTGCTCGCCGTCGCCGTGCCGCCCGACAGCGTATAAGTTCCACCGCTCTGTCCGCTCAACGTCAGTTTGGTGAGGTCGATCACATGGCCTGCGACCAGGTCCGCGCCGGTAACGCTGAGCACCCCTGTGGCGGCGTTGTAGGCAGCGCTGGTAATGGTCGGGAACGGCACCGCAGCCCCAATATCAATGGTATCAATCGCCAGGCCGACGCCTTTCATATTGGTGGCGGTAAAAGTGATGCTGTCGATATTCTTCCAGCCAGCACCGTTGAAGGTGAGCGTCCCGCCAAGCGCGCCTGGAGTCTGGGTATAGATGACACCGGTTGAGGCACTGCTGTCGACGCCCAGGTTGACCGTGGCTGTTGCGAACTCCGTCCCGTGGTAGTAGCCCTTGATCGTATAGTTGGTTGCCGCCGTACCGCCGGATGTATCCAGGATGAGCGATGCCAGCGAGAAAGTGGACGCATCGGAGGACCGCATTTCGACCGTGCGTGCGGTGACACCTCCCCGTGGCCCGGTTTCGTCATCGCCATCCGGAAGGAACACCAGCGCATTGCCGATGGTGGCACCAAAACCAAAGCTTGCACCATCGTTGATCCAGCTGTAGATATTGTCGGCATCAATGCCATCGCCATCGAGGTAGCTAAAGGTAAACCCGCCCACCGTGCGCGTGGGCTGGGTGTAGCCTGAGGGTTCGTCCAGTCCATCGAAATTCAGGTCGGCTGGGGCCACCAGAACCCCTGCGAACGCCGTGGCGGTCACCAAGGGATTGTCCGCCTCAATGGCGCCATGCTGCCGCTCCAGCACCCAGTTGCCGCCCAGCGCGGCCGCGCCGGTCAGGTCGTCGGAGGCGGCGACGTCGGCGCCGGTCAGTTCGGCCAGGCGGCTGACGAAGGCGTCGCCGGCGCTGCCCTGGCCGGTGTCGCAGCCGTACAGCAGGATGTCGGCCTGCTCACTGAGCGCCGTGCGTATCAGCGCCAGTTCGGCGCCGTGCGTATCGAGACTTTCCAGGTTGACCGTGCCGGCGCCGAGCGCCAGCGCGCCAGCGCTGCCGTGCGACAGGATGTGCAGCGCATCGATGTCGCTGCGGCCCGCCAGCGCGGCCGCAATCTGCGCCAGGCCGTCGTTGCCGCTGTCGATTAACACCACTTCCACACCATCCCTGACATCGGCCAGCAACGCTTGGTAATTCAGTATTGAAGTGTCAATAAAAGCAATCTCGTGCTTGCTATTGCCAGCTTTCGGCGCAGTCGTGTCAGCGATCATCCGTGAAACTCCGTAGTGTCAGAGGAAAGAAAATGCGTCGCACTAATTAGTGCGCATGGTACGCAGATTTAGCTCTAACAATCTCACAGAATTTCACACCACTTCTGATAAAACTATATTTATTCCAATCCCAAGATGAATCCGGCAACGCAAATGAACCAGCTATCACGCGCTGGCGCCTGCACCGGTGCAGAATGGACCAGGCAGGCCAGCTTTAAGCAGGCAGGCCGATCGAATCAGCCATGCCTGACGCCGAGTTTCACGCAGCCGCAGCGGCGCGTGCGCGCTTGACCAGCTGGTTATCCCGGCCAGCCACCAGCGGCGTCAGCACAACGTCGAACACGATTTCCCTGTACGCGTCCGTTTTCAGTCCGAGCGCGGCGCCACCGGTTTTTTCGGTCACGGCCGGCACCAGATCCTCGCGGGTCGCGTAGGCGAAGTCGTCCCAGATCAGCGGATCGCCTTCGATATTGATTTGCGTGGTCAGCTTGCGGGTCTTGTCGCTGGTGACGAAGAAATGCACATGGGCCGGGCGGTTGCCGTGGCGGCCGAGCGCGTTCAGCAACTGCTGCGTCGCGCCGTCCGGCGGACAGCCGTAACCCACCGGCATCAGCGTGTGGAATGCATATGATCCGTCGGCTCCGGTACGTATCGAGCCGCGCAGGTTGAAGTCGCTCTGCGCGCCGGTCGGATCGAAGTGCGAATAGAAGCCTTTGGAATTGGCGTGCCAGCATTCGATGACGGCGCCATCGACCGGCTTGCCATCCGTGCCGCTGATTTTGCCGCGAATAATCAGCGGGCCGGCAGCTTCGTCCGGATCGAGGTCGATGCGCGACATGCCCTGGCGCACCGGCGCGCCGGCGTAGTACAGCGGGCCTTCGATGGTGCGCGGAGTGCCGCCGTGAATATCGGCCTCGCGGTCGGCGGCATCCATGCGGATGTCCAGATATTTTTCCAGACCCATGCCGGCTGCCAGCAAGGCGGCCTCGCCGTCCTGGCCTAGTTTGTTGAGGTAGTTAACCCCCGTCCAGATTTCTTCCGGACTGATATCCAGCTCGTCAATCGCTTTGAATAAGTCGCTCAGCAAACGGTGGATGATTTGCTTGGTGCGTTCGCTGCCGACCTGGCTGTCAAAATTGGAAGCCGCCTTCAACAGGTCTTGAACTTCCTTGGTGCCGAATACTTTCACTTTATTGTCTCCCAATAAATTAGTTGGAGTAGAGCTTGACCTTCTGCGCCCGCATACTCAACCGGTATGGCAGAACACGGTAGCAGAGGGTTAATCAAGTCTAATGAAAGCAAAGGCGTGGCGTCCAACACTTAATTAGTATCCCATTCATACCCTTCAGGTATGCAACACCAATGAGGATCTGATGCTGCGAAGCACCAAATTAAGCCTGATAATTCGTGTTTCGTGCGTCTCCAATCTGCGCGCCCAGCCATTGATTGAAGTCGTTCAGCATCGCCCCATTCAAGGTATGACTGGCCTGATATTCGTGGTACGCCAGCGGTACGCCGAGCTCCTCCAGCACCTGTCTGGATTGGCGGGCGAAATGTATGCCCAGCTTGTCATCCTGGACGCCATGGCTGACGAAAGCCTGCGCCTCACGCAGCGCAGCATTGCGCTGAACCAAAGGCAATACCTCCGGCAATATCCGCCCGCTCAGAATGCCGAAGCCAGCGACCTTGTCCGGCGCGGTCAGGCCGACACTGGCGCTCATGATGCCGCCCTGACTGAAACCGGCGATCCAGATGCGGGCAGGATCGACGCCATGCAATGACGGCAATTGCTCAATCAGACGCTGTAGCTTCTGGCGGGAGGCATCGGCCTGGGCTGGATTGATCACCGGGCCGTTCTGGGTGAACTGCACCTGGAACCAGCCATAGGACATGGCGCCGAACTCCAGCGGACCGCGCGCCAGCACCACCGTCAACTCCGGCGCCATCTGCCTGGCCAGATCGATAAAGCCCGCTTCGTTGGCGCCGACACCGTGCAGCAACACCAGGCATGGGGCCGGCCCCTGCCCCGCGCGGCCGGGGCGCAGGCGATAGCTCAGTCCGGACGCGGTATCCACCAGTATGTGGTTCAGTTGATCGGTCATGCTACTCCTTTTCTTATAGAGGGTGCGGGCTGGAATGGTAGCGCGCTTCATTTGGTTGATAAATGGGCTGTCAGTGGTTAAGCTGTTTCCTTTGGGTTGACAATGGTGTCCCATGGATCTGTTCGCTTCTATGAGAATGTATGTCGCAGTGGTCGATGGCGGCAGCTTTGCCGCCGCCGCCGACAAGCTGGAAATCTCGCGGGCCATGGTCTCCAAGCAGATTCAGAAGCTGGAAGAACACCTGGGCACCCGGCTGCTGAATCGCACCACGCGCAAGCTCAGCCTGACGGAAACAGGCCGCGAGTTCTACGAGCGCAGCACGCAAATCATGGGCGATGTCGAGGAAGCCGAGCAGATAGCCGGCCAGATGACACGCACGCCGCAAGGGGTGCTGCGCATCAGCATTCCACTTTCCTACGGACAGCACCGGCTGGCGACGATTATCGGCGACTACACGCAAGCGTTTCCCAAGGTTCAACTGGACATCGCGCTCAGCGACCGCAAGGTTGATCTGATCGAAGACGGCTTCGACCTGGCGATCCGTATAGGCGCCTTGCCGCCGTCCGACCTGATCGCCCGCAAGATCGGCGGCGTGCGCAGCATCGTATGCGCCAGTCCCGCCTACATTGCACGCCACGGCGCGCCGCAAACGCCGCAACAGCTTGCGCAACACGCCTGCCTCAGCTACACACTGACCGAAGGCGGGGCCGACTGGCGCTTCGACACGCAAAACGGACCGTTGATCGTCCCCATTCACGGTCCGATCCGCGCCGACAACGGCGACATCATCCGGCTGGCCGGAGTCAGCGGCGCGGGCATTCTTTTCCAGCCGCATTTTATTGTGGCTGACGATCTGGCCGCCGGCCGCCTGGTGCAACTACTGCCAGCATGGCAATCAGCCGAACTGGGCGTATATGCGCTCTATCCCAGCCGGAAGCACCTGTCCGCCAAGGTGCGTACCTTCGTCGATTTCCTGGCGGCCGCACTGGGTGCATGACGCATCACGGCAATAACACCGACAACTCGCCCGCCCCTTCCTTCAGAATCGGCAGGAATACTTCCACCATGTAGGCAGGCGTCACGCGGCTGGCCTGCACGCCCACGTTCAGCGCGGCCAGCACGTTGCCGGAGGCGCCGCGCACCGGCACGGCGAGCGAACGCAGGCCGATTTCCAGCTCCTGATCATTCAAGGCATAGCCGGCCTGGCGCACTTCGTCGATGATTTCGTGCAAGCGGCTGGCGGACACCACCGTCTTGTCGGTGTAGGCCTGCAGCTTGACCCGTTCCAGATAGGCCTGCAACTCCTCTGGCGGCAATTGCGCCAGCAGCACCCGGCCCAGCGAGGTGCAATACGCCGGCAGGCGGCTGCCGGTGTTCAGCGATACCGACATGATGCGCGCCGTCGCCGAACGCGCCACATACAGAATCTCGTCGTCCTGCAGCACCGCCAGCGAGCACGATTCATCCAGCTTGCGGCTGATCGCGTTCAGATACGGTCCGGTGGACACCGTCAGCGGCGTCGACGACAAGTAGGAGTATCCGAGCGTCAGCACCTTCGACTGCAATGTGAACAGCGCCCCATCCGCCTCCGCATAGCCGAGCGCGCACAAGGTATGCAGGCAGCGCCGCACCGCCGCGCGGGAAATGCCGGTGCGGTGGCTGATCTGGGCGATGGTCAGACTGCGGCGCTGGTCGCTGAAGGCGCGCAACACCGCCAGCCCGCGCGCCAGCGAAGTCATGAAATCCGGCCCTGTCAGGGCGTCAATATCTTGCGAGACATTGTTGGTCATCAAATCCCCAAATAGTGTGCGATCACCGCACAGCTTCGTTTCCAGTCAATTGCCCGGTAAATGGCAACTGACTACACTGAATTGGCTGCGATATCGAACCGCCGTTCGATTATCGCACACCAGATAACTCATCAGAAGGTCTACCGTGATCAATAAAATATCCCCTTCCCTGGAGGACGCAGTCGCCGACATCGGCGATGGCGCCACCATCATGATTGGCGGCTTCGGCAACGCCGGCATGCCATCGGCGTTGATCGACGCGCTGATCGCCCATGGCGCGCGCGAACTCACCATCGTCAACAACAACGCCGGCAACGGCGACACCGGACTGGCCGCGCTGCTGGCCGCCAGGCGCGTACGCAAAATCATCTGTTCCTTCCCGCGCCAGGCCGACTCGCACCACTTCGACGCGCTCTACCGCGCCGGCGAGATCGAGCTGGAACTGACACCGCAAGGCAATCTGGCCGAACGCATCCGCGCCGCCGGCGCCGGCATCGGCGGTTTCTTCACGCCCACCGGCTACGGCACACAACTGGCCGAAGGCAAGGAAACGCGCCTGATCAACGGCCGCCACTACGTGCTGGAAGCACCGATCCACGCCGATTTCGCCCTGATCAAGGCCTTGCGCGGCGACCGCTGGGGCAACCTGGTGTACCGCAAGACCGCCCGCAACTTCGGCCCCATCATGGCGATGGCCGCCAAGACCACCATCGCGCAAGTACAGCAAGTGGTGGCGCTGGGCGAGCTCGATCCGGAAGTGATCGTCACGCCCGGCATTTTTGTCCAGCGCGTTGTGAAGGAAGCAGCATGACTAACCGTTATACCCGCGACCAGATGGCCGCCCGCGTCGCCCAGGACATCCAGGAAGGCGCTTACGTCAACCTCGGCATCGGCCTGCCAACCAAGGTCGCCAACTACTTGCCGACCGACCGGGAAGTCTTCCTGCACAGCGAGAACGGCTTGCTGGGCATGGGACCGGCGCCTGCCGCCGGCGAGGAAGACGACGACCTGATCAACGCCGGCAAGCAGCCGGTGACGCTGCTGACCGGCGGCGCCTATTTCCACCATGCCGATTCCTTCGCGATGATGCGCGGCGGCCATCTGGACATTTGTGTGCTGGGCGCTTTCCAGGTATCGGCCAAGGGTGACCTGGCCAACTGGCACACCGGCGCGCCGGACGCGATTCCCGCTGTCGGCGGCGCCATGGACTTGGCGCTGGGCGCAAAGCAGGTATTCGTGATGATGGAGCACCAGACCAAGACCGGCGAAAGCAAGATCGTCGAGGCGTGCAGCTACCCGCTGACCGCGATGACTTGCGTCAGCCGCATCTATACCGACATGGCCGTGCTGGACGTTACGCCCGACGGCCTGGTGGTGCGCGAAATGGCGCCCGGCTTGACGTTTGAAGCATTGCAGGCCGCGACTGCGGCGCCGTTGAAAGGATATTCCCATGACTGACGCATTTATCTGCGACGCCATCCGCACACCGATCGGCCGCTACGGCGGCGCGTTGAAAGACCTGCGCGCCGACGACCTGGGCGCGCTGCCGCTGCGCGCGCTGCTGGAACGCAATCCAGGCGTGCAATGGGATCAGGTGGACGACGTGATCTACGGCTGCGCCAACCAGGCCGGCGAAGACAACCGCAATGTAGCGCGCATGGCGCTGCTGCTGGCCGGTCTGCCGCAGGAGGTGCCGGGCACCACCATCAACCGCCTGTGCGGCTCGGGCATGGACGCGATCGGCAGCGCCGCCCGCGCCATCCAGGCCGGCGACGCCAGCCTGATGATCGCCGGCGGCGTCGAGTCGATGACGCGCGCCCCTTACGTCATGGGCAAGGCCGACAGCGCGTTTGCGCGCAGCGCCAAAATCGAAGACACCACCATGGGCTGGCGCTTCGTCAACAAGGCGCTGAAGGAAGTCTACGGCACCGAGACCATGCCGGAAACCGCCGAGAACGTCGCCGCCGACTACCAGGTCAGCCGCGCGGACCAGGACAAGTTCGCGCTGGCCAGCCAGAACAAGACCGCGATTGCCATCGCCGAAGGCGTGTTTAAACAGGAAATCGTGCCGGTGACGCTGCCCCAGCGGAAAGGCGATCCCGTGATATTCGCGCAGGATGAGCATCCGCGCGCCACCACGCCGGAAGCGCTGGCCAAACTGAAAGGCGTGGTGCGCGCCGATGGCACCGTCACGGCCGGCAATGCCTCCGGCATCAACGACGGCGCCTGCGCGGTGCTGATCGCCAGCGCCGAAGCCGCCAGCAAGCACGGCCTGAAACCGCTGGCGCGCATCGTCGGCATGGCCGCCGCCGGCGTGGCGCCGCGCGTGATGGGCATCGGCCCGGTGCCGGCGGTGCAGAAGCTGCTGCGCCAGACCGGCCTGACGCTGGAGCAGATTGACCTGATCGAACTGAACGAGGCGTTCGCGGCGCAAGGCCTGGCCGTGCTGCGCGAACTGGGCTTGCGCGATGACGATCCGCGCGTCAATCCGAACGGCGGCGCCATCGCGCTGGGTCACCCGCTCGGGATGAGCGGCGCGCGCCTGGTCACCACCGCCACCTATCAGTTGCACCGCAGCGGCGGCCGCTACGCGCTGTGCACCATGTGCATCGGCGTCGGCCAAGGCATCGCGCTCATCATCGAGCGGGTCTGAACGCTTACAAGGCCTCCTTGATGTGCGGGATGCCCAGATCGTCGTAAATGGAATAAACCGCCGCCAGCATGTTTTCCAGCTCTGGCGAGCGGTCCATATGACGCATGCTGAAGAAAATCGGCGAGACCGCGTGCTTGTCGACCAGTTTGCGATACGCCACGTTGCGGTGATGCATACCCTGCACACTCTCCGGCACGATGGCAATGCCCTGCCCCGCCGCCACCAATCCCATGGCAATTTGCAGCTCACGCACTTCCACCACCGACTCGGGCGTCAGGTTGGCGTTGTTGAACGCCGCTAGCACCTGGTCGGCAAAGCTGGGGCGCGGCGCTTTCGGATATACCAGTATCGATTCGTGGATTAACTCCACCAGCCGCACGCCATCCTCGCTGGCGGCCAAGCGGTGGCCCGGAAACGCCGCCATCACCATGCGCTCTTCGCGCAGCAGGATGCGGCGGATGCTGGTGTCCTCGCTTTTCAGGCGGCCGAAGCCGACGTCGATGCGGCCTTCCTTCAGCGCCTTGATCTGCTCCACGGTGGTCATTTCGTGCAGCGTCACTTCGACTTCCGGATTGTTGTCGCGGTAGCGGCGAATGATGTCGGGCAGCAGGCCATACAGCGTCGAAGCGACAAACCCGATTGACAGCACGCGCTCCAGCTTGCCGATGCGCTGCGTCATCGCCTTCAGCTCGCCGACCTGATCCAGCAGCGGCTTGGCATGCGCCAGAAAGAAATGCCCGGCCTCGGTCAGCTTGACCGGACGCGTGCCTTTTTCGATCAACTCCACGCCCAGCATTTCCTCCAGCTGCTGGATCTGGCGACTCAGCGGCGGCTGGGCAATATGCAAGCGCTCCGCCGCCCGCGTGAAGTTCTTTTCTTCGGCAACCGCCACGAAGTAGCGCAAGTGTCGCAATTCCATTTCTATACCTATTGAGTATGGAGTTAATACCAAATCAGTGTTGGACGCCCATTAAACGGAGGAATATCGTGTCATCACCGAAACGCATTATACGCCACGAATATGATCCAACATATTGAAACTTTCCTGCTCGACGTGCCGACGATACGGCCCCACAAGCTGTCCGTCGCCATCATGAACACCCAGACCCTGGTGCTGGTCCGCATCCGTTGCGCCGATGGCGTGACCGGCTGGGGCGAAGCCACCACCATCGGCGGCCTCAACTACGGCGAAGAAAGCCCCGAGAGCATCAAGGTCAATATCGACACCCATATTGCCCCGCTGCTGATCGGCATGGACGCGACGCAGCCGGCCAAGGCCATGGCCAAGATCCGCAAGACCATCCAGGGCAACCGCTTCGCCAAGTGCGCGCTTGAAACCGCGCTGCTGGATGCGCAGGCGCGGCGCCTGAACATCCCACTGTCCGAGTTGCTGGGCGGCCGCGTGCGCGACGCGCTGCCGGTGGCGTGGACGCTGGCCAGCGGCGACACCGCCAAGGATATCGCCGAAGCCGAACACATGCTGGACATCCGCCGCCACCGCATCTTCAAGCTGAAGATCGGACTGCGCAGCGTCGACGACGATGTGCGCCATGTGCTCGCCATCAAGCGCGCGCTGGGCGACCGTGCCAGCGTGCGGGTCGATGTCAACCAGGCCTGGAATGAGGCCGACGCGGTGCGCGGGATTGCCGCGCTGGAAGCCGGTGGCATCGACCTGATCGAGCAGCCAGTCAAGGCCCGCAACATCGGCGGCCTCGGCCGCCTGGCACAGCGCTTCGATGTCGCCATCATGGCCGACGAAGCGTTGCACGGCCCGGATGACGCCATGACGTTGGCGCGTGCCGGCGCCGCCGATGTGTATGCGGTCAAGATCACCCAGTCCGGCGGCCTGCTGCCGGCGCTGGAAGTGGCCACCGTGGCGCGCCTGGCTGGCATCGCCCTGTACGGCGGCACCATGCTGGAAGGCGGCATCGGCACCGCTGCCACCGCGCATGTGTGCGCCACCTTCCCCGAACTGGCCTGGGATACCGAACTGTTCGGCCCACTGCTGCTGACCGAGGAAGTGCTACGCGAGCCGCTGGTCTACCAGGACTTCATGCTGCAAGTGCCGACCGGCCCCGGCCTGGGCGTCGAAATCGACAACGACAAGCTGCGCGCACTGGCGCGCAAATAAACACCGATCAGGAGAGCACCATGTTGTTCCACGTACGAATGAACGTCAACCTGCCCATCGACATGCCGGCCGACCAGGCCGCGCAGCTCAAGCAGACCGAAAAAGAACTGGCCCAACGCCTGCAACAGGAAGGCAAATGGCGCCACCTTTGGCGCATCGCCGGGCAGTACGCCAACATCAGCATCTTCGACGTCGGCAGCGTCGATGAACTGCACACGCTGCTGACCTCGCTGCCGCTGTTCCCGTATATGCAGATTGAAGTGATGCCGCTGTGCCGCCATCCCTCCTCGGTCCGCGATAACGACCTCTAACCCAAAAACATACAAGGAGACCAAAAACCATGATCCCGATCATCCCTGTCGGCGCCAGCCGGCCGCCCAATCTGGACAAGCTGCTGGTCGAAGACCACGAAAAAGGCGACCACCGCCTGCACCGCGCCGCGTTCACCGACCCGGCACTGTTCGAACTGGAAATGAAGCACATCTTCGAAGGCAACTGGATCTACCTGGCCCACGAAAGTCAGATCCCGAACACCAACGATTACTACACCACCCACATCGGCCGCCAGCCGATTTTCATCGCGCGCAACCGCCAGGGCGAGCTGAACGCCTTCATCAATGCCTGTACCCATCGCGGCGCGCAACTGTGCCGCCACAAGCGCGGCAACAAGGCCACCTATACCTGCCCGTTCCACGGCTGGACCTTCAACAACAGCGGCAAGCTGCTGAAGGTGAAAGACCCGGAAGAAGCCGGCTACCCGGACTGCTTCAACAAGGAAGGCTCGCACGATCTGAAAAAGGTGGCGCGCTTCGAAAGCTATAAAGGCTTCCTGTTCGGCAGCCTGAATGACGACGTGGTGCCGCTGGCCGAATTCCTGGGCGAAGCCGGCAAGATCATCGACATGATCGTCAACCAGTCGGCCGACGGTCTGGAAGTGCTGCGCGGCTCGTCTACCTACACCTTCGAAGGCAACTGGAAGCTGCAGGCGGAAAACGGCGCCGACGGCTATCATGTTTCCGCTGTCCACTGGAACTACGCGGCCACCACCAACCGCCGCAAGGAAGAAGCCGCGCGCGAAGACAAGATCAAGGCCATGGACGCCGGCAACTGGGGCAAGCAAGGCGGCGGTTTCTACGCCTTCGAGCACGGCCACATGCTGCTGTGGACGCAATGGGCCAACCCGCAGGACCGGCCGAACTATCCGCGCCGCGAGGAATATGCCGGCAAGTTCGGCGGCGCCACCGCCGACTGGATGATCGAGCGTTCGCGCAACCTGTGCCTGTATCCCAACGTCTATCTGATGGACCAGTTCGGCTCGCAAATCCGCCTGCTGCGCCCGATTTCGGTCGACAAGACCGAGGTGACGATTTACTGCATCGCGCCGAAAGGCGAATCGGACGAGGCACGCACCCGCCGCATCCGCCAGTATGAAGACTTCTTCAACGTCAGCGGCATGGCCACGCCGGACGACCTGGAAGAGTTCCGCGCCTGCCAGCAAGGCTACAACGGCAGCGCGCTGGAATGGAACGATATGTGTCGCGGCGCCACCCACTGGGTTCAGGGCGCCGATGCGGCAGCGCGCGAAATCGGCCTCAATCCGGTACTCAGCGGCGTCAAGACCGAAGATGAAGGCTTGTACACCATCCAGCACCGCTACTGGCTGGACGTGATGAAGCAAGCCTTGAAGGCGGAAGGAAGCGCAGCATGATTAACGATATTTGCGCCTTCCTGTACCGCGAAAGCCGCCTGCTGGACGACGAACAATGGGACGAGTGGCTGGAATGCTATCACCCGGAAGCGCAGTTCTGGATGCCGGCATGGGACGACGACGACCGCTTGGTCACCGACCCGCAGCGTGAAATCTCGCTGATCTACTACCCGACCCGCCAGGGCCTGGAAGACCGCGTGTTCCGCATCAAGACCGAGCGTTCCAGCGCCACCATGCCGGATACCCGCACCAGCCACAACATCGCCAACGTGGAAATTGAAAGCCAAGAAGGCCAGCGTTACACGGTGCGCTTCAACTGGCACACGTTGAGCCACCGCTACAAGACCGACTTCAGCTACTTCGGCATGGCGCGCTATGTCATCGACTTTTCGGGCGAACGCCCGCTGATACACAACAAATATGTGGTGCTCAAAAACGATTACATCAATCAGGTAATCGACGTGTATCACATTTAATTTTTAGGAGAACGCGATGAGCTACAACATCGCCCTGCAGTTTGAAGACGGCGTGACCCGCTTCATTTCCTGCAACGACAACGAAAAACTGGCCGACGCGGCCTACCGCCAGAAGGTCAACATCCCGCTCGACTGCCGCGACGGCGCTTGCGGCACCTGCCGCGGCCTGTGCGAATCGGGCAGCTACAACATGCCGGAATCGAGCTATATCGAAGACGCGCTGACGCCGGAAGAAGCGGCGCAGCGCCAGATCCTCGCCTGCCAGATGAAGCCCACCTCCGACTGCGTGGTACGGATTCCCGCCACCTCGGCCGCCTGCAAGACCGGCGTCAGCGACTTTGGCGGCAAGCTGGCGGCGGTCGAGCAATTGTCGCCATCCACCATCCGCTTTTCGGTGGCGCTAGATGCCTCAAGCGCGCTGGATTTCCTGCCCGGGCAGTATGTGAACATCAAGGTGCCGGGCAGCGAGCAGACCCGCTCCTATTCATTCAGTTCCGCGCCGGGCGCCGATGTCGCCAGCTTCGTGGTGCGCAACGTGCCGCAAGGCCTGATGAGCACCTACCTCAGCCAGCAAGCGCAGGCCGGACAGCCGCTGTCGTTCAGCGGTCCGTACGGCAGCTTCTACCTGCGTCCGTTGCAGCGCCCGATTCTGCTGCTGGCCGGCGGCACCGGCATTGCCCCCTTCCTGTCGATGCTGGACACGCTGGCCGCCAAAGGCTACACGCAGCCGGTGCGCCTGGTGTACGCGGTCACCAACGACCATGACCTGGTGGCGCTGGAGCAGTTACAGGCCATCGCCGCCGCTCACCCGCGATTTGAATACGTGACCACGGTGGCGGCCGAATCCAGCACCCATCCGCGCAAGGGCTACGCCACGGCGCACATCGAGCCAGGCTGGATGAACGGCGGCGAGGTCGATGTCTACCTGTGCGGTCCGGTGCCGATGGTGGAAGCCGTGCGCGGCTGGCTGGACGGCATCGGCATCAAGCCGGTCAACTTCCTTTTCGAGAAATTCTCGGCGACCAACACCGCCGGAGGTGCGGCATGAGTCATCGTTTCAACAGCAAGGTGATGGTGATTACCGGCGCTGCACAGGGAATTGGGCGTGGCGTGGCGCTGGCGGCGTCGCGCGAAGGCGCGCAGCTGGTGCTGGCCGACCGTTCGCCGCTGGTGCATGAGGTGGCGCAAGAGGCGGCCGGCCTGGGCGCGCAAGTCGTGGTGGCGGAAGTCGATCTGGAAACCTGGGCCGGCGCGGCAACGCTGGCAGCGCGCGCGCTGGAGGACTTTGGGCGCATCGACATCCTGGTCAACAATGTCGGCGGCACCATCTGGGCCCAGCCGTATCAGGAATACTCGCCGGAACAGATCGAGGCGGAAATCCGCCGCTCGCTGTTCCCTACGCTGTGGTGCTGCCGCGCCGTGCTGCCGGCGATGATCGCGGCCGGCGGCGGCGCCATCGTCAACATTTCGTCCGTAGCTACGCGCGGGATTTACCGCATTCCCTACTCGGCGGCCAAGGGCGGCGTCAACGCGCTGACCGCCAGCCTGGCGTTCGAGCATGCGCAGGACGGCATCCGCGTCAACGCGGTGGCCACCGGCGGCACCGAGGCGCCGCCGCGCAAGGTGCCGCGCAATCCGACGCCGCTGAACGCGCAGGAGCAGCGCTGGTATCAAGGCATTATCGACCAGACCAAGGCTTCCAGCCTGATGCAACGCTACGGCACCATCGATGAACAGGTTGCCGCCATCCTGTTCCTGGCCTCGGCCGAATCGTCTTACATTACCGGTACGGTGCTGCCCGTCGGCGGCGGCGACCAGGGTTGAGGAGCTTTCATGGCATTTATTCAGATTGACGATATCCGCATGCACTACCGCACCGAGGGTAATCCCAACCGTCCTTGCGTGGTGCTATCCAACTCGCTGGGCACCGACTTGAGCATGTGGGACGCGCAGGCCGATGCGCTGGCGCGGGATTTCTACGTGCTGCGTTACGACACGCGCGGCCATGGGCAGTCGGAACGCGGCAAGACGCCGCTGACGCTGGATCGGCTGGGCCGGGACGTCGTGCAACTGCTCGACGCCATGGCAATCACGCGCGCGCATTTCTGCGGTATTTCCATGGGCGGGATCACCGGGCAGTGGCTGGGCGTCCACCAGCCGCAGCGGCTGAACAAGCTGGTGCTGGCCAACACCGCAGCCCGCATCGGCACCCATGATGGCTGGTCCGGCCGCGCCGGCCAGGTGCGCACGCATGGCATGGATGGCGTCGCCGATGGCGCGGCCGCGCGCTGGTTCACCCCTGCCTTCATTGAACGCGCCGCGCCAACGGTCGATGCCATGATCGCCCGCCTGCGCGCGCAAGACGCAGAAGGTTACGCCGCCTGCTGCGACGCGCTGGCGCAAGCGGATCTGCGCGACGCGATCGCCACCATCACCGCCACAACGCTGATCATCGCCGGCGCGGAAGACCCGGTCACCACCGTGGCGGACGGTGCCTGGATGGCGCAGCAGATCGCGGGCGCCAAGCTGGATAGCGTGCCGGTCTCGCACCTGTCCAATATCGAAGCGGCGCCGCAATTCAATCATTCGCTGCTGCAGTTTCTTAGCCATTAATCGATTCCCGATACGCCGCCAGGGCAAGCTGCCCTGGCGGATTTTTTATGCTCAGAAGATGTGGCGTATGCCGGCCATGACACCGTTCTGTGCCCTGCCCGCGCCTGCCGTGCCGCCGGCATCCAGCGCAATCGCCGCCGCGCCGTGATTATCCATGCGGCCCACGCCGGCATACACCGCGCTGCGCACCGACAGCCCGTAAGTCAAGCGCACCACGAACAGATTGGTGTCATCGCCGGAGCCGCGCACGTTCTTGCGCGCGGCCTGCGCATCCACCGTCCACAAGCCGTCAGGAATGCTGACGCCGACATAATACAAATCCGACTCCACCACGCCGCTCACGGCATCGGTCTTGCGGTCAATCACGCCCGCACCCAGCTTGGTAGCGCCGAACATATAATAGCCGTTGGCGGTGATGCGGCGGTCGTACTTGTCGCTGCTGGTCAGTCCGTTCGCGGCGCCGGCGTTGCCATACAACTTATCGTAACTGACGGTGGCGCCATACTGTTTCGACTCATAGCCCAGCAATCCCGTGTACTGGCGGCACGCCCTGGAATTCGAGGCCACCTCGCCGGCGCAACCGGTGGCTGACGGCCCGCCGGCCGCCGAACCGTCGCGGCCAAAGCTGTACGTCGCGCCCACCACCAACCCATTGAAATTGCCCATGTAACCAATGGCGTTGTCGCTGCGCGCGTTCGGCAGATACAAGTCGATGCTGCTGATGGAGAACAGATTCGGCCCCATGACGTCGCTGCGGGCGGTCGCAATAAAGGTCATGTTCATCATGCGGCCGAGTTGCAGCGTGCCCCAGTTGCCGCGCAGGCCGACCCATGCCTGGCGGCCGAACAGCCGTCCGCCCTGTCCCAGCGCGCCGGTGTCCGGAGTGAAGCCGTTCTCCAGCACGAATACGGCGGACAGCCCACCGCCCAGATCCTCCGTGCCGCGAAAGCCGATGCGCGACGGCAGGCTGCCGGTCAGCGACGGCATCCTGGTGACGCCGTTGCCGCTGGCATCCGCATTGGTCATATGCGCCAACGCGCCATCGACGATACCGTACACCGTCACATTGCTCTGCGCCTGCGCGCTGGCGGCGCAGCCCGCAGCCGCCAGCCCGATCGCGATTGCCGTGCCGCGTACACAGTTTACTGCCTTGTTCATGCATGTCTCCTGTTGATTTATATTTTAGAAAGCTCAGGCTTCGCCGGACGCCGCCAGCTTGGTGTTGAGCGCACCGTGCGCGGCGCTGGCCGACTTGCCATGACTGATCAACGCGACCGAAATGGCGGCGATCACTGCCGGAATGGCGATGGCGACAAAATTCTGCTGCAACGGCAGCGCCATGCCCACCAGCGTGCCGATGACAATCGGCGCCAGAATCGCGCCGCTGCGGCCGACGCCGGAAGCCCAGCCGATGCCGGTGGAACGGATCGCAGTCGGATAGAACTGGCCGGCATACGCGTAGGTAACGATCTGCGTGCCGATGGTGGAAGCACCGGCCAGACCAACCAGCACGAACAGCACCGGCGTCGGCACCGGATAGCCCAGCAGCGTGATCGACACTGCCGCCAGCGCATACATCCCCACCAGCACGTATTTGATGTGGAAGCGATCCGCCAGCCAGCCGCCGCCGACCGCGCCGATCACCGCACCGAAGTTCAGCACCAGCACGAACGTCAGGGCCGAGCCGAGGCTGTAGCCGGCGCCTGCCATCAGCTTGGCTAGCCACGAGCTCAACGCATACACCATGAACAGGCACATGAAGAAGGCGATCCAGAACATGGCCGTGCTGAAGCCCCGGCCGTCCTGGAACAGCTTGCCGATCGGCGCGCCTTCCGCGCGATCATGCACGGCAACCTCGAAACGATCGCCGGCACTGGCCCGGTAGCTGGGCTCGATGCGCGTCAGAATCGCTTTCAGCTCCGTGTCGCGTCCCTGGCGGGCCAGGAAAGTCATCGACTCCGGCAGCGACTTCAGAATAAAAGGAATCAGCACCACCGGCAACGCGGCCGCCAGGAACACCGAGTTCCAGCCACAGGCCTCGATCAAGCCTTTGCCCAGGATGGCCGCCAGCATGCCGCCGACCGCGTAGCCGCTGAACATCAACGTCACCATGGTGGCGCGGATGCGGCGCGGCGAGTACTCGGTCATCTGCGCCACCACGTTCGGCATCACGCCGCCGATGCCGAGGCCGGCGAGGAAGCGCATGGCGCTGAACACATACGGGTCGGAGGTCAAGCCCGCCGCTGCGGTGAAGACGCTGAACAGCGCCAGGCAGATGGCGATGGCGCGCGTGCGGCCGATGCGGTCGGCGATGGTGCCGAGAAAAATGGCGCCGAACATCATGCCGAACAGCGCCGAGCTGACCATGAAGCCGGCATTTTGCGCCGTCACGCCCATGGTCTTCATGATGGACGGCAGCGCGATGCCGGCCACCGCCAGATCGTAGCCGTCGCAGATGATAATCACGGCGCACCACGCCAGCACGCCGGCGTGAAAACGGTTGAAGCGGGCATGGTCCGCCACTTTCTGGATGTCGATATGCTGCATGATGCTGGTCTCCTTGTTGTCGTAGTGGTGTTGGAAATCTATGCGGTGACGGCGGGCCGCAGCACGCGATGCGCGATGATGCCGATCACAATGCCCCAGAAGGCGGAGCCGAGCCCGAGGAAGCTCATGCCGGAGGCGGTGGCAACGAAGGTGATCAGCGCCGCCTCGCGGTCCGGCGCATTGGCCATGTTGCTCAGGTTGATGCCGATGGGACCGAGCAGCGCCAGGCCGGCCAGTGTGACGATCAGCTCTTTCGGCAGCGCGGCGAACAGCATCACCACCGAACCGCCGCACAAGCCCGCCAGCAGGTAGAACACGCCGTTGGCCAGGCCGGCAACGTAGCGTCGACGCGGATTTTCATGCGCGTCCGGCCCGGTGCACATGGCGGCGGTAATCGCCGCGATGGCGATCGTGATGCCGCCGGCGAAGGCGGCGGCCAGCGAGGCCAGGCTGCTGACCACCACCACCTTGCGCGCCGGCACGTCATAGCCTGCGCTCTTCAGGATCGCCATGCCGGGCAGGTATTGGCCGCTCAGCGTGGTCAGTACCAGCGGTAGCGCCAGGCTGAAGGTGCTGGTCCAGCTCCACGCCGGCGTAATGAATTGCGGCGTGACCAGTTGTAGCTGTACCGAAGAAAAATGCGTTTGGCCGCTCAGCAGCGCAATACCGACACCGGCCGCCAGCAGCACCACTACGCTGTAGCGCGGGCTGGCGCGGCGGCAAATCAGGTAAGCCGCCAGCATGCCGCACACCAGCAGCGGCAGCGTGCCCATGCTCTTGAATGCGTTCAGGCCGAACGGCAGCAGGATGCCGGCCATCATGCCGCTGGCGACGCCTTTCGGCACCCAGGACATCAGGCGTTCAAAGCCGCCGGACAGTCCGATCAGCAGCAGCAAGGTAGCGGCGGTCAGATAGGCGCCGACCGCCTCATGAATGGAGAGTTCTGGAAAAAGCGGAATCAGCAGCGCCGTGCCGGGCGCCGACCAGGCGGTGATCACCGGCGCTTTCAGCGTCCAGCTGAGCCAGATGCCGGCGACGGCCGCGCCCAGCGTGATGCCCCACACCCAGGAGGCAAACATGTCATTCGACATCTGCCCTGCCTGCGCGGCCTGGAAAAAGATCGCCAGCGGACCAGCCAGCGACACCAGCACCGCCAGAAATCCGGCGGCAAGCGCCGACACTGAACTGTCACGCCAGCGGGAAGTGGTGGCGCCTGCAACCGCGACCGGCGCAGGCGTTCGACGCCGGGGCGGCGCTGATGATGGCATGGCTGTCTCCTTGTATGATGGTCTTTTTGTATCGCTCGTGCCTTAACGGCAGAGTAGACAAGTCATACAGGCACGTCCAACACCGATTGAGTATGTGTTTGATACCCAATGGGTATGTGGACGCGGAGATCGCTATGCGCTCAGGATTGCCCGCCCTGGTCGCGGTCCATCGAGGCGGCCCGCTCGCGTTCGCGCCGCTCGGCCGCCAGCAGTTGCGAATACAGCCGCCACTCCTCCAGGTGGGTGTAATAGATCGATTCGCGCTGTCCGACTCTGACATTGCGCACCGGCTCGACCGAGGTAACTGGCGTCACTGGCGTTACAGGGTTGCGTGCCATATTGTCCTCATCAGGTCGGGCGTTTATTCTGGCGCCAGCCGCTGATCGTCAGCGACAGCGCGGAGACCAGGAAGTAGAACGCGCCAAACCCGGCATAGCCGGCCACCGTGGCGATGGTCGGCTCGGCAGGCGCCTGCGCCTGGAAGATGAACACCGCGCCGGCCAGCGCCGATTGCGCGCCGCTGAGCATCATCGCCCACTGCGCGCCGTGCAGCTTGCGGCGGCGCAGCCCGGTGCCGAGTTGCAGCAGTCCGGACAGGATGGCCCATACACCGAACACGGCCAAAACAAGGTGCATATCCGGCAGCGCGACAAACACGGCAAGCGCCACCGCCACGCTGACCGCAGCATTGAATAACTGCGTCTGGTTGCGGGCGAAGCCGCCGCTGCGCACGCTGTCGGCCAAATTGGCCAGCGCGTCCCACAACGGATAGAACACGAACAGGACGGCGGCCAGCGTCGGCGCATGGGTGGCGCTGAAGGCCAGGAACACCCAGGCAGCGGACACGGCGGCCCTGCCGAAATAATAGGTTTTCAGCCAGCCGTCATTGGCGCGAGGGTCTGGCATTGCGTTCGAATGGTGCATTTTGTCTTCCTTTAAAAAGTTATTTCGCTAGATACCTACTAGTTGGTAGTCATCACATCTGGCGACAGCCTACCTTCTGGTAGGTTTGAGGTCAAGCATTTTTTGGAAGCGAATCCGAGATCGTGCTTGACCATGAACCTACCAGAAGGTAGGATTGCGGCATGAATAAAACCTCCTCCACCGCCGACGACATCCTTGCCTGTTCGCGCACGCTGATCGTCAGCGGCGGCTACAACGGCTTCAGCTATGCGGACATCGCCGAAGTGGTCGGCATCCGCAAGCCGAGCATCCACCACCACTTTCCCAGCAAGGCCGAACTGGTGAAGACGCTCGTCGAGCGCTATCTGGCGGAAACCGAGCACGGCATCGAGAACCTGGAGCGCGCGATACCCGGCCCGCTGGACCTGCTGCGCACCTATATCGGTTACTGGAAAACCTGCATCGGCGACGCCAGCGCGCCGTTCTGCGTCTGCGCCCTGCTGGCCAGCGAACTGCCGGCGCTGCCGGAAGAAGTCGCGCTGCAGGTGCGCGCCTACTTCCGCTTCCTGTCCGGCTGGCTGGCCTCGGTGCTTGAACGCGGCGCGCAGCAAGGCGTCATCGTGCTCGCGCACGCGCCGCGCGTGGAAGCGGAAGCCTTCATGGCCACCGTCCACGGCGCGATGCTGTCGGCGCGCGCCTATGGCGACGCGGACATCTTCGGTGTCATCATGGAACCTCAACTGGCGCGCTTGTCGGCCAAGGCCTAAGAAACGCTCCCCAGCCTGTCGGCGCGCACCGCCGGGGCCGGCATGGCCGGCCTGGATCAGTGACAGCGAAGCCGGGTCGCTGATGGGCTAGAATCGGCCCATCAACACTCAACCCGGGACACCGCGATGGCGCATGGCATTCTGCTACACATGATGTTTTACCTGGCGGCGGCGGTGCTGCTAGTGCCGCTGGCCAAGCGCAGCGGCATGGGCGCCGTGCTCGGCTACCTGATGGCCGGCGCGCTGATCGGGCCCTGGGGCCTGTCGCTGATAGGCAATGTGGAAGACGTGCTGAGCATTTCCGAATTCGGCGTGGTGCTGATGTTGTTCCTGATCGGACTGGAACTGGAACCGAAGAAGCTGTGGTCGCTGCGGCGGCCGATCTTCGGCTGGGGCGGCGCCCAGGTGCTGCTGGTGAGCGCGGCGCTGGCGGCACTGGCGCTGGCGTTCGGCGTCGACAGCAACATCGCCATCGTCGCCGGCCTCGGGCTGTCGCTGTCGTCCACCGCCATCGTGCTGGCCACGCTGGGGGAACGCAAGCTGATGCCGAGTCCGGCCGGTTCCGCCAGTTTCTCGATCCTGCTGCTGCAGGATATCGCCGCGATCCCGATGATCGCACTGGTGCCGCTGCTGGCTGCGGCCGGCGTGGCGCCCGAGACCGATGGCGCCGGCTGGCTGCATGCGCTCAAGCTGGTTGCCGTGTTGCTGACGCTGGTCGCGGTGGGCCGCTGCCTGGTCAATCCCACCATGCGCCTGATCGCCCGCACCGGCCTGCGCGAATTGTTCACCGCCTTTGCGCTGCTGCTGGTGATCGGCATCTGCCTGCTGATGGAATGGGTCGGGCTGTCGCTGGCGCTCGGCACCTTCGCCGCTGGCGTGCTGCTGGCCGATTCGGAATACCGCCACCAGCTGGTGAGCGACCTGGAACCATTCAAGGGCCTGCTGCTTGGTCTGTTCTTCATGGCGGTCGGCATGTCGGCCGACTTCGGCATGCTGCGCGATCATCCGCTGCTGGTGCCTGCGCTGGCCTGCGGCCTGATCCTGTGCAAGGGCGCCCTGCTGTACGGCATGAGCCGCTGGTTCGACATTCCGCGCGGCCAGCGCCTGTTTTTCGCCGTGTTGATGTCGCAGGGTGGCGAGTTCGCCTTTGTGGTGTTCGGCACTGCGGCGGCGGCCAAGGTGCTGCCGGCAGACGTCGCGGCGATGCTGGTGATGGTGGTGACGCTGTCGATGGTGGCCACGCCGCTGCTGTTGCTGGCCTATGACAAGCTGGCGGCACCGCGCCTGCGCGGCGCCCGCAAAAAACGCGCGCCGGACGCCATCGCGGTCGAAAACCCGGTCATCATCGCCGGCTTCGGCCGCTTCGGCCAGATTGTCGGCCGATTGCTGACCGCCAACCGCATCGGCGTCACCGTGCTGGATCACGATCCGGACCAGATCGAGTTGCTGCGCAAATTCGGCTATGAGGTGTTCTACGGCGACGCCACCCGCATCGACCTGCTGGAAGCGGCCGGCATCGAAAAAGCCAGCGCGCTGGTGGTGGCGATTGATGATGTCGACGCCAGCCTGGCGCTGGTGGATGCGGTGCGCGGCCGGCTGCCGTCGCTGACCATCCTGGCGCGGGCGCGCAACGTCAGCCACTACTACGACTTGCTGGACCGCGGCGTGACGCTGATCGAACGCGAAACCTTCGAGGCCGCCTTGCAGCTGGGCGCCGGTGTGCTGCGACAGCTGGGCTTCGGCGCCGAGCGCGCGCAGCACGCGGCCAGCCTGTTCCGCGCCCACAATCTGAAGATGCTGATGGAGGTATACCCGCACCAGCAGGATCAGGACGCCATCATCTCGCTGACGCGCAAGGGCCGGCTGGAGCTGGAGGAAATGTTCACCGGCGACGCCGCCGCCTTCAATCAGGCCGGCACAGCGCAACCATCCGATCCGCGTGGGGCCGAATAACGGGTCATGTAGTCTGCTCTTGCTTTCGGCCGAGCGCAGACTCCCCCGATCTGGCGTAACAATTTGCTCATCGACATCCTAAGCTAGCGTTTCGTCACTCACCTCCGGAGCAGAAAAATGAGCAAAGCAATTGTCGCCGTGGTTTACCACTCGGGTTATGGACATACGGCACGCCAGGCCGAAGCGGTCAGCAATGGCGCCGCCCGTGTCGATGGCGTGACTGCGCGCCTGTATGCGGTCGACGGGGCCGATGCTCCGTGGGCTGAACTGGAGCAAGCCGACGCTATCATTTTCGGCGCGCCGACCTATATGGGCGGCCCATCGGCCCAGTTTAAAGCTTTCCAGGACGCCACCTCCAGAACCGTGTTCGCGGCCGGTGGCACCTGGCGCAACAAGCTGGCGGCGGGCTTCACCAATTCCGCCTCGCGCTCGGGCGACAAGCTGGCCAGCTTGCAGCAGATCGCCATTTTCGCCGCCCAGCACGGGATGCACTGGGTCAGCCTGGGCCTGCCGCCCGGCAACAATTCCAGCACCGGCTCGGAAGAAGATCTGAACCGGCTCGGCTTCTTCCTCGGCGCCGCCGCGCAATCGAACGCCGACCAGGGGCCGGAAGTGGCGCCGTCGCTGTCGGATCTGCGCACCGCCGAACACCTGGGCGCGCGCGTGGCGGAGACCGCCCTGCAATTCGTGCGCGGTCGCGCTTAAGCAGCGCCAGCTACGGCGATGGCGCCGTGGCGCTGTTCAGGCGACGCGCTTACCGGTAACATGCTGCTTCCTGACTGCATGCCGACCGAAACAACCATGAGCACTATCGACCTGCCCTTCCGGGCCACCACCGCCGAAGCCTGCACCTGGATGACGCAGCAAACCGGCGACGCCTGGACCTTGGCGCGGCTGCTTGAGCACGCGCTGAAGCCAGTGGTCTGGCTGGACTATGACGCGGCGTATCCCGAGCTGTTCGGCGACGCCAACGGCGGCTATGCCGCCCCGGTCTTTTTCGAGGAAGACATTGCGCGCCTGGCGGCCGGCAGCGAGGACGTCCTGATCACCTTCACCAAAGACGCCTACAACCTTCCGGCCCGGTTGCCCGCACCCGGCTTTCGCCGTCCGCTCGACAGCTTGCGCTTTCCGAAGAAGGATCTGCAACGGCTGGCCGGCAAGCTGAAACATGAAGCGCTGGCCGCGCAAGAACAGCCGCAGGCGCGCGCTGCGGCAGCCAGCGAATCGCAAGCGGGGCTTGGCAAGGCGGACATATTGGCTGCATTTTCCGGCCTCGCGCGGCTGGACCTGGCGCAGGCGCTGGACCAGGCCATCGGAATTTTCGGCGACGATGGCGCGCGCGTCAAAGCCAGCGCCAAAAAGACCAGGCGCAACGCGGTGTGGAATCCCGTCACCCTGGCGCTGGGATTGCATGACGTCCACCGCGTGCCCCTCGGCCCGTTGAAACGGGCGTTCAAGACCCACGATGTCCTGGCTGACTGGCAAGATGCCTGGGACCAGTCGCTACGGCTGCTGGGTAAATAAGCCTAAGCTCCCTGAAGTTCTCAGATTGAATCCGTGTGAGAGCGCTAGACTCTCTCCGCTATGCACCGCACTATCGCGCGCAGACATTCGCCATTGACATATCCTTAAACACCCTTAGAATGGGATATATGAATTGTATATACCAAGGGAGAAATGATGGAACAAGGCGCCATTTTTCAAAGCAATCGTAGTCAAGCCATACGCTTGCCCAAAGCGGTGGCTTTTCCTGACGATGTGAAGCGAGTTGATGTCGTCGTATTAGGCAAAGCTCGAATCATTACGCCTGCGGGTGCATCTTGGGAAAGTTGGTTTGATAGCCCCGGTGCCACCGCTGACTTTATGGTGGACCGGGAACAACCGGCAGAGCAACAAAGGGAGTCTTTTTAGATGCTGAGGTTTATGCTCGATACCAACATGTGTATCTTCACCATCAAGCATAAGCCTGCCCATGTTCGGGCGCAGTTCATGCAACACCACGGTTTGACGTGCATCAGTACGATAACTTTGATGGAGCTTTTCTACGGTGTTGAAAAGTCGACCGACCCGGCGCGCAACCTGGCAGAAGTAAAAGGCTTCGCGGCCAGACTGGAGGTATTGGAATTCGACAGCCACGCCGCTTCACACAGTGGACAGATCCGCGCAGAGTTGGCCCGAGCCGGGACACCAATCGGCCCATATGATCAGATGATCGCCGGCCATGCCCGTTCACGCGGCCTGATCATTGTCACCAACAATCGGCGCGAATTTGATCGTGTGCAGGGGTTACGCGTGGAAGATTGGACGTTGTCGTCACAACTTTGACACTAGAGCAAAACCGTGCAAGTACCGCTATGTCGGCGCTGGCTAAGTGCTTGTCACCACGCAAATCCAGCGCCCCATAATTCGCTACCTTAGGGGCACAGCGGGCAGCGGCCGCGCTGTTACCCCCTCGTTGGTGATGACCACCGGCCGGATTGTGCCGTCCTGGTTGAAGTACATGCGCTCCAGCGCCAGTTCGCGGTGATTGCCGTCGGTTTCCGTGAGCGGCCGGCGGTGGTAGGCGATGTACCAATCGTCGCTGCCCGGAATATTCACCACGGAGTGATGGCCGGCGCCTTTGGCCACCCGGCTGTCCTGCTGCAGGATATTACCGATGCGCTTGAACGGCCCGAACGGCGACGAACTCATCGCATATGCCACGCTATAGTCCGGACCGGTCCAGCCCCCTTCCGACCACATGAAGTAATACATGCCGTTGCGCTTGGCCATGAACGGCCCTTCGACATATTCCGGATCCGGCGTAATTTCCTTGAACGTGGTGCCGTCGGGGAACGGCACCACGCTGAGCAGGTCCGGCGCCAGCTTGACCACATTGGCGTGCTTCCAGCCGCCGTAATACATATAGAACTGCCCATCGTCGTCCTTGAACACCATCTGATCGATCGGCTGGGCGCCGTTGTGTATCTGCCCGATCAGGGGCCGTCCCAGCGCATCCTTGAACGGCCCCTCCGGCCGGTCGCTGACCGCCACCCCGATGCCGCCGAGCTGATCGTTCGTCTTGATGTCATTGGCGCCGAAGAACAGATAGTACTTGCCCTGGTGTTCGATCGCCGACGGCGCCCACACCGCGTAAGCCGCCCATGAGACGTTCTCGACATCGAGCACATGCGAATGCTTGGTCCAGTGCACCAGGTCCGGTGACGAGAAGGCGTTGAAGAAGGTGATCTTGAGGTATGGCGCCCAGATCAAGTCGGACTGCGCGCGCATGTGCTGCTGCGCGGGCGAGAATTTTTTCGATGTGTCGGGCGTGCCGTAATCGGCGGAATAAGTCGGGTAGATCCAGTATTGCCCGTTAAAGATACGGATTTCCGGATCGGCGTACCAACCCGGCACAATCGGATTGGCAGCGTAAGCCGAAACCGTCGCGCCCGCCATGCACAGCAACGCGGCCACGGAACGGAAGAAACACTTTGTCTTTTTCTTTTGCATCACCGGCGAAGTCTCCAGAAGGTTGTCGAATGGTTCAGAACTCGTGCCCGCATCAATAATAAACCAATCGCTTAACCGCATGGCAACACTGTGCGAACCCGGCTTGCCGGGCGGCAGATCAGCCTCCGCCGCCCATAACAGGCTACAATCCCCCTTTTTCCGGGAGTGGCGGCAATGCTTGTCAAGCTGCGATGTCTGTGTTTTTCCGCTTGCACCTTGTTTATTTCGGCCGCATCCATGTCGGCGCCGGCGCCATCCCCCGCCATCGCGCCGCTGGAATTGCGCATCGCCGTGGTCTCCGACGAACGTGCCGACTACTTCGTCCGCCTGCTGGAAGAGTCATTGAAGTTGATTCAGCAACCCTATCGTATCCAGTATGTGAAGGACATTCCCGCCCGCCGCATGTGGTGGATGCTGGGGCGAGGCGACATCAATCTCTTCTATGGCATGCAGTCGAAGGAGAAGGATAACGATCAACAACTGGTTCCGGTGCGTAACGCGCTGACCAACGGCTTGATCGGTCAGCGCGTGCTGTTGATACGGCGTTCCGACACGCAGGCGTTCTTGCAGGTTCAATCCCTGGCCGATTTGAAACATACCGGACTCATCGCCGGGTTCGGTGCGGGCTGGGGAGACGCCAAGGTGTGGAAAACGTCCGGCTTGCCGCTGTACGAGCACACCGCACCGTGGCGCACGGTCTACGCCATGGTGGCGGCGGGCAATCGCCATGTCGATTATCTGCCGCGCGGCGTAATTGAAGTGCTGGCTGAGGCGCGCGCGCATCCGGAACTGGTGGTGGAACAGCATCTGCTGATGGAGTACCAGGCCGACTTTGGTTTCTATCTGAGTCCATCGGCCGCGCGCTATCGCCCGATCATCGAACGGGCCTTGCGCGCGGCGGAAGCCAGCGGGCTCAAAGCACGCCTGATCAACGAAGCGTTCGGCGCCGACATCAGGGCGCTGAACCTGAACCGTCGTTTGCGCCTGCACCTTCCCGCTGCGTCGGACTGAGCAATAAAATCCTCCGCGCAGCTTGGCCACTACAGTGCAATGCTTGCACATGAATACGCTAAAATGGCCGCTGTTTTTAACGATGTTAAACCGATGAACGACGAAAAAGACAGCGCCCGCCGCCCTGCCGGCCTGGCAGCGGCCATGCTCATGCTGACGCTGCACGCCAATGCTTGCCTGGCACAAGCACTGGACGCCCCACTGGCGGGCGCCGATATCACTCAGCTCAAACTCGACACGGTAACGGTGCAGCGCGGTGACCTGCAGCAAACGGTCGACGCCTCCGGCAAACTGCAATTCCGCCAGTTTGCGGATGTGAATGCCCAGGTCGCCGGCCAGATCAGGGATGTGCTGTTTTCAGTGGGTGACGCGGTGCGGGAAGGACAGGTAGTGATGGAGATCTCGCCCGCCATCCGCGCTAGTCAACTGGAAAGCAACCGTGCTCAAATGGCGCGGCTGCGGGCCGAACTGGCGGACCAACAGGCCCAGACCGAGTTCGCCGAGTTGCAATTCAAGCGCCAGACACAGCTGAAGGCACAAAATGCCACCCGCGAGGAAAGCGTTGAGTCGAGCCGCATGAATTTGTCGTCGGCACGCGCCCGGGTGGACGCCATCAACGCGCAGATCCAACAGCTTGATGCGACGCTGAAATCCGATGAGGAAAGCAGCCGGCACAAGCAGGTTGTGGCGCCATTGGCGGGCACCGTGGTCGCGGTGAACACGCGCGTCGGGCAAGCGGTGGCCGTCGGCCAGGCAGGCCTGCCCTTGATGCGCATCGCGGATTTGTCAAAAATGACTGTCCAGGCGCGCGTGGCGGAGGTCGATGTGACGCGCCTGAAGCGCGGCATGACGGCCAACTTCCAGACGCCCGGCTATCCGGGCCGCAGCTGGTCGGGCAAACTGCGCCAGGTGCTTCCGGTTCCTGCCGAGGGCACGGGCGAGCAAGGCAAGCAGACTTTTTACAATGTTTTGTTCGAAGTCGACAATCCGGAACAGGAACTGATGAGCGGCATGTCGACCCAGGTGCAGTTCATTGTCGCCCAGGCCAAGGATGCGTTGCTGCTGCCTGCCAGCGTGCTGGGCAAGCCCGATGCGGCGGGACTATATCCGGTCCATGTGGTGAATGCCGAGCGGCGGATCGTGGCACGCAAACTGAAAATCGGCTTGCGCACTGCACAGCAGGCGCAAGTGCTGTCCGGCCTGGAAGCTGGCGAGCAAGTGCTGGTCGGCCCCGTGCCGGCAGCGATGGTGGCTCAGCCCAAGCCTTCCGCGTCGGTGGCGACGCCATGAAACAACGCGCTGCCCACCACGCAATGCCGCGCGCCACCGCGCTGGCGGCGTGCCTCACCGGCATTTTTCTGGCCGGGTGTGCTCACAAGATTCCCGTGGCAGAACCGGCGCCGGCAGTCGAATTGCCAGCCGGCTGGTCGCAGGCCGGGACGTCCGGCAGCCAGGAATGGCCTGACAGCCACTGGTGGCAACGCTTCGGCAGCGACGAACTGAGCCAGTTGGTGCGCGAGGGCCAGGACAGCAATCTGGAGCTGGCCGCCGCGCTGTCACGGGTGCGCCAGGCAGCGGCCCAGGCGCGGATTGCCGGGGTCGCGCTGCTGCCTGCCGTCGATGCTTACGCCGGCGCCAGCCGGGATCTGCCGCTCACCGGCCGTCACAACGCCAATGTGTCATCCAGCGGACAGTTGCAGGTGTCCTACGAACTCGATTTTTGGGGCAGGAACGCTGCCAGCGTGGCGGCAGCCGAGGCATCGCTGAGAGCCAATTTCTACGATCGCCAAACGGTCGCCCTCACTGTCGCCAGCGGCATTGTGTCGACCTATCTGCAACTGCTGTCGCTGCACGACCGTCTCGACATGGCGCGAGAGAACGCCAAAACCGCAGAGCATGTGCTGTCGCTGGTCGAGGCCCAGAGCAGCGTCGGCGCCGCCACCTCGGTCGACTTGGCACGGCAGCGCTCCGCTGTGGCCGGCCGGCGTGCCGCCATCCCTGAGTTACTCCAACAGCAGCGCGAAGCGCAATCTGCACTGGCCATCCTGCTCGGCCGCTCGCCGCAAACCTTCCAGATCAGCGATAGCGGACTGGACACCATCCGTTTGCCCGAAGTGACGGCCGGCATGCCGTCCGAACTGCTGTCGCGGCGCCCGGATATACGCCGCGCGGAAGCGATGCTGGCGGCCGCCAGCGCCAACGTCGACATGGCGCGCGCGGCATTGTTTCCCAGCATACGCCTGACCGGGGCGGCGGGCACGCAAAGCGGTGCCTTGATGTCGCTGCTTAACACCCAAAATTTGTTCGCGAATGTCGGCGCCTCGCTGGTGGCACCGATTTTCGATGGCGGGCGTCTGCGCACCGAGCGCGACCTGGCCATCGAACAAAAACAGGAACTGGTGCAAGCCTACCGTTCGACCGTCCTCGCAGCCCTGGCGGAAGTGGACACCGTGCTGGGCCAGATCAATAGTCTGGACGAGCAGCGCCGGTTGAAAGAGGTGGAACTGGAACAGACCCGTCTTGCATTCAATTTATCGGAAATCCGCTACAAGGAGGGAGCGGAAGACTTGATGAACGTGCTCGATACCCAACGCAGCCTGTCGGACGTGCAAAATGAGTTGGGAATGCTGAAGCTCAAACACCTGCAGGCCACGGTGTCGCTCTACAAAGCCTTGGGCGGTGGCTGGCAGCCTGGCGAGTAGACGATAAAGGCTGCGCGCCGTGAACCCTACCCATGGAATTGGCACTGGGCCGCTCTGCATCCACCGGCAGCCAGTTCGATCAATGCGCCGCCACATACCACGGTGACGGCTGCGGGTCCGGCGTGGCAAAGGTCTTGCGCATGTGTTCGACCTCCTCCACCGGGCTACGGCCGAACAGGCGCTTGAACTCACGGCTGAACTGCGACGAACTTTCATAGCCGACGCGCTCGCTGGCTGCGGCCACCGACATGCCATTGCGCAGCATCAGCAGCCGCGCCTGATGCAGCCGGGTCGACTTCAGGTACTGCATCGGCGAGGTGCTGGTGACGGCCTTGAAGTGATGGTGGAACGTCGCCACACTCATATGGGCCTCGCTGGCCAGTTGGCCGACATCCAGCTCCTCGCTGAACGATGCGTGGATCTTGCGCAGCGCGCGGGCGATGGTGGCAAAGCGGCCTTGCTGCAGCAAGGCCGCGCGCATACTGGCGCCCTGCACGCTGGTCAACACGCGATAATAGATTTCGCGCACCAGCGCCGGTCCGAGCAGCGCGGCGTCTAGCGGATCGGCCAGCGCTTCGAGGAAGCGCTCCACCGAAGACGCCAGCCGCGCATCCATCGGTGTCGACGACAGCCCTTTCGGTTCGGCCGTCACCGCGTGGCCCTGTTCTTCCAGTTCCAGCAACAGATCGGCGGTCAGCTGAAAATCCAGACGCAGATACATCGCCAGCAACGGCTGTTCCGCACTGGCCTCGGTCTCCATCGAAAAAGGCACCGGCACCGCGACCGCTAGGCAATGCTGGGCGTCGTAGACGAATTCCTGCTCGCCAAGAAAGCCACGCTTGCGCCCCTGACAAACAATCACGATGCCCGGCTCGTACAGCACCGGCGTACGGTTCAGCGGACGGTTGGAACGCAGGAAGCGTACGTCCGGCAGCACGCTGAGGTTGTAACCCTCCACCGGCGCCAGCCGCTCCATCAATGTCACCATGCGATTTTTCATAGGGAGATTGTAAGCCGGAATGCCGGCGCCGACGCATGCCTCAGAGAATCAGGCAAATGATGCAGAGCTTCCGACATAGGCGCGTGGCGCCGGCGTCACTACCATGGTTGCTTTCACTGAAAGGACACACCATGAGCAAGCTCTTTTTCATTACCGGCGTCAGCAGCGGCTTCGGCCAGGCACTGGCCCAGGCGGCGCTGGATGCCGGCCATACCGTCATCGGCACGGTACGCAACGCGCAGGCGCGCGACGCATTTGCGGCGCTGCGGCCCGGCCGCTCGCATGCCTACCAGCTGGATGTGATCGAGTTCGACACCATCGATAGCGTGGTGGCGCGTGCTCAGGCTGATGTCGGGCCGGTGGACGTGCTGGTCAACAATGCCGGCTACGGCCACGAAGGCATCATGGAAGAATCACCGCTGGAGGAAATGCGCCGGCAGTTTGACGTCAACGTCTTTGGTGCAGTGGCGATGATGAAAGCTTTCCTGCCATCCTTCCGCAGCCGACGTCGCGGCCACATCATCAACATCACGTCGATGGGCGGCTTCATCACCATGCCCGGCATCGCCTATTATGCCGGCAGCAAGTTCGCGCTGGAAGGCATCTCGGAAGTGGTGGGCAAGGAAGTGCAGCAGTTCGGCATCCACGTCACCGCCGTGGCGCCGGGTTCATTCCGTACTGACTGGGCCGGCCGCTCGATGGTCCGCTCCGAGCGCAGCATTACCGACTACGATGCGCTGTTCGATCCGATCCGCGCCACCCGCGCCGCACGCAGCGGCAAACAGCCGGGCGATCCGGCCAAGGCCGCGCAAGCCATCCTGACGCTCGCCAGCCTGGCCGAACCGCCGGCCCATCTGCTGCTCGGCAGCGATGCGCTCGGCCTCGTACGCGGCAAGCTGGCAAACATGGGGCAGGAAATCAGCGCCTGGGAAACGCTGACCCGCTCCACCGATGATGATGTGCATGCTTAAGTCGGCGCGCGGATCAGCGTGCCGGCATTGCCGCACCATCACAGCCCCGTCATCTTCAACACCGCTTCCGGCAGACGCTCGCCGACCACGGCTATGCTGGCGATGCCATCGTCAATCTGAGTCAGTTGCGCGGACGACAGTTGTAGCGTGGACGCGCCGAGGTTTTCTTCCAGCCGGTGCAGCTTGGTGGTGCCGGGAATCGGTACGATCCAGGGCTTCTGCTCTAGCAACCAAGCCAGCGCCACTTGTGCCGGCGTGGCGTTGACCTGCGCCGCCACCGCCTTTACCACCTCGACCAGCGCCAGATTGGCCTTGCGCGCCTCGGGCGAGAAGCGCGGCACGAGGTTGCGGAAATCGGCGGCGTCGAACTTGGTGTTTTCATCGATCTGGCCGGTCAGGAAACCCGCGCCGAGCGGACTGAATGGCACGAAGCCGATGCCCAGTTCTTCCAGAACCGGAAGCAGTTCGGCCTCCGGCCCCCGCCAGAAAAGGGAATACTCGCTCTGTACTGCTGTCACCGGTTGCACGGCATGCGCGCGACGTATCGTTTGTACGCCCGCTTCAGACAGGCCGAAGTGCTTGACCTTGCCTTCTCGGATCAAGTCCTGCACCGCCCCAGCCACGTCTTCAATCGGCACCGCAGGATCGACGCGGTGCTGGTAGAACAGGTCGATGCGGTCGGTGCGCAGACGTTTCAGCGCGGCTTCGGCAACCGCCTTGATGTGCTCTGGGCGGCTGTTGGTGCCGCCGTTACGCGCACCGGTTTCCAGATCGATGTCGAAGCCGAATTTGGTCGCGATCACCACTTGCTCGCGAATCGGTTGCAGGGCTTCGCCCACCAGGTCTTCATTGGCGAATGGGCCATAGGCTTCGGCGGTATCGAACATCGTGACGCCGCGAGCGTAGGCTTCACGGATCAGCTGGACCATCTGCTGGCGATCGCCCGCCGGACCATACGCAGAGGTCATGCTCATGCAGCCCAGCCCCAGTAGAGATACTTCCAGTTGATTACCAAGTTTGCGTGTTTTCATGCTGTACTCCAGATAAGAATGGATTATTTTTTGGCCGCCGTCGTGTCGAGCCAGCGATTGACTTCGTTCATGGTGCGCCGTTCCTGATCAGCCTCCATCACAAACGGTGCTTGCAGTTTGGCCTGCGGCGCCAGCCGCGCAATCAGGCGCTGGCTACTGCCGAGGCCATAGCCGCCGTGCGTCACAAACGGGATCAGCTTCTTTCCGGACAAATCGTGTGCGGCCAGAAATGCGCGGATTGTCGGAGGGATGGTTTCACCCCAGATCGGGTGTCCAAGGTAGACCGTGTCGTAACTGTCGATATTGCGAACGCGGTTCGCCAGCGGACGCTCTTTAGCTGCGTCGCGCTCCTGCCGTGCCATGTCGACCGTTTCAAGATAGTCCTCGGGATACGGCATGGCTGGCACGATCTCGAATAGGTCCGCACCCAAGGCGCGGTGAATCAGGCCGGCCACAACGCGGGTATTGCCGCTGCGAGAAAAATACGCGACCAAGGTGCGTGAACGCGGCGGCGCAGCCTGGTCGTCGCCGGCGCCCGCCGCTTTGGCGCCGAGCAGCGGTGCGGAAGCCAGCGCCATCAGCGCGGCGCGGCGACCGGAGGTATGGGAGTCTGCCGAAGGCATCGCGGCGCCGCACCTTCCGACCCTGTCGCGCAGCGCGTCCAGTTTGCCATGTCCACGTAGCCGTTTTTGCATTTCCGTCTCCTTCGGAATCCAATGTCATCGAATATAGTCCGTCCATTTGAATGAAACTAGATGGTAGAATCGGCATAGACTCCTGAGAAATGTTCATCAATGGCGCGCGACACCTATACTGATCTGCAGACGTTTATTGCCGTGGCTCGCGAGCAGAGCTTCACCCGCGCTGCCGCCCAGCTTGGCATTTCGCAGTCCGCACTCAGCCACACCATCCGCAAGCTGGAAACACAAATGAAGGTGCGGCTGCTGACGCGCACCACCCGTAGCGTGGCACTGACCGAGGCAGGGGAACGGCTGTTGCGCAACATCGCGCCGCGTTTTGAGGCGATCTCGGCCGCACTGGCTGCGGTCGGCGAAGGCCGGGACGTGCCTGCTGGCACAGTGCGCATCACGGCATCCGAAAACGCTGCCGAAAACGCACTTTGGCCGGTGCTCGCCAGAGTGCTACCGCAGTTTCCGCAGATTAAAGTCGAAGTCACGGTGGAATCGCGCTTCGTCGACATCGTCGCCGAGCGCTACGATATGGGCGTGCGCCTCGGCGACGATCTGGCCAAAGACATGAAGGTGGTGCAGATTAGCGCCGGCATGCGGGTGCTGATCGTCGGCGCGCCGTGCTATCTGACGCGCCGGCCGCCGCCGCTGACCCCGCAAGACCTGGCCGAACATGACTGCATTAACCTGCGCCTGATGACGCTGGGCGACCTGTATCCGTGGGAACTAAAAAAGGACGGGCAGGCAGTCAACGTCAGGGTCAACGGTCAGTTGGCGTTCAATAGCACGCGGCAGATCCTGAATGCCGCCGTGGCGGGTTTCGGACTGGGCTACCTGCCGGCACAGATGGCAGCACCTTACCTGGCAAGCGGTCAACTGGTCGCAGTGCTGACAGATTGGAGCCCGGTGTTTCCCGGCTATCACCTCTACTACCCCAGCGACCGCCACTTGCCACGCGCCATGTCGGTGCTGATCGAAGCCATGCGCTATTCGGAAATGCCATGCCACGAGAAAGCCTGAATCACGTCGTCGCCTTCGTGCAAGTGGTGCGCGCTGGCAGCTTCACCAAAGCAGCGGCGCTGCTGAACGTGTCGCCATCGGCGCTCAGCCATGCGGTACGCGGCCTGGAAACCCAATTGGGTGTGCAGTTGCTGGTCAGGACTACGCGCAGCATCGCCACCACCGAGGTCGGTGAACGGCTGTTTAACGACGTGGCGCCGCGCTTCGACGAAATCGACGCCGAGGTCGTGGCCGCGCAGGAAATGCGAACCCAACCGATTGGCACCATCCGCATCACCTCCGGCGAGCATGCGGCCAATAGCGTGCTGTGGCCGAAGCTGTCCACGCTGCTGCAGGAGTACCCCGACCTGAACATTGAAATCGTGGTGGACTACCGCTTTACCGATATTGTGGCGCAGCGCTTCGATGCCGGCGTCCGTCTCGGCAACCAGGTCGCCAAGGACATGATTGCGGTACGCATAGACCCGGACTTGCGCATTGCGGTGGTCGGCACGCCCGCGTATTTTGCCAGCAATCCGCCGCCATCCCGTCCGCAGGAACTGCATCAGCACAGCTGCATCAACCTGCGCCTGCCCACCCATGGCGGCCTGCTGCCATGGGACTTCGAGAAGGAAGGCCAGGAAATCAAGTTGCGTCTCAGTGGTCGCTGGACGTTCAACAGCACCACACCGATCGTGCGCGCCGCGCTGGCTGGCCACGGCCTCGCATTCGTTCCGGAAGACATGGTGCTGGATCATATCGAGGCTGGCCGACTGGTGCGGGTGCTGGACGACTGGTGCGCCCCGTACAGCGGCTACCATCTGTATTATCCGAGCCGGCGCGAGACCTCCCGCGCGCTAGCGCTGGTGATAGACGCATTGCGACACCACTCATGATCTAAATTCAGTAGTGCATGCCGAATATGCACCTTAATCGCGCAAACGAAACTCCGTACTATTCGGACAAGGGTTACCGGAACCCGGACCACCGGAGCGCGATGACATGCACAAGCCGTTTGCCACACCGCCACACCGGCAGCACGACCTGACCGAAGCGGGCCGGAAGCGAGCTGCGCTTGATGCCGGCATCCTCAGCGCCGCATTGTTGATCGCCGCCACAGGCGCCCATGCCGACAGCGCACCGCTTCACGCAAACCGATGGCTCCATCCTTCTTTAAAGGCGCGCAGTTCGATCAAGGCAAGGAAGGACCGACAATTCTGTTGGCCACTCCCAGGGCGCCGGCCCTGGCAGGCTAACCGCGATCAAGAACAAGCGCGTGCAAGCCATCGTGGCATTTGCGCCGGAAAGCAGTTGCTTGTTTCCCCTGGCAGAGCCCGTTAACGGCTAACTCATTTCATCATCATTCTTGTTTTCCACTGAGGGAGTACATATGACATCGAACGATAAATTGACTCAGGGCCGACGCGGATTCCTGCTTGCGGCGGGAAGCCTCGCGGCAACGCCGGTCCTAGCAAGCGCAGTTGAGACAGATACACGCCAGGCGGCGAATGTCCATCTTCGGAGTCGCCGCAAATTAGGCTCGCTCGAAGTATCCAGCCTGGGACTCGGCGTACAAAATATGAGCCGCACATATCAGACGACAATTCCGAATCGCCCGGAAATGATCAACATCATCCGCACAGCGTACGAGCATGGTGTGACGTTCTTCGATGCGGCGGAGGCTTACGGTCCGCACGAAGTGGAGCGCATTCTCGGCGAGGGCGTAGCGCCATTCCGAGACAAGATAGTGATTGCATCGAAATTCGGTTGGAATATTGATCTGGAAACCGGCGCCCGCAAGCCGGGTTTGAACAGTCGGCCCGAGCACATCAAGCTGGCAGTTGAAGGCATGCTTAAGCGCTTGCGTACGGACCGTATCGATCTGCTGTATCAACATCGCGTCGATCCGCAAATCCCGATCGAAGATGTCGCCGGTGCGGTCAAAGACTTAATGGACCAAGGCAAAGTCAAGCATTGGGGCTTGTCCGAGATGGGAAAAAACACCTTGCGCCGGGCGCATCGGGCATTGCCAGTGACGGCCGTGCAAAGCGAATACTCTCTGTTGTGGCGAGGTCCCGAGCAGGGCGTGATTGCGCTCTGCGAAGAGCTGGGTATCGGGTTTGTCCCATGGAGCCCCTTGGGGGTAGGCTTCCTGACCGGCGCCATCGACGCAAACACCCGCTTCGCTGATGGCGACATCCGCAAAGCCGAGAGTCGTTTCACGCCCGAAAATATCGCAAAAAACCTGGCCCTGGTCACATTGCTGAAACAATGGGCGACCCGAAAAACCTCCACCGCCGCGCAAATTGCACTGGCCTGGCTGCAGGCGCAAAAACCATGGATTGTGCCTATTCCGGGGACCACGCAAATGGCCCATATGTTTGAGAACATCGGCGCCTCAAACCTGCACTTTACAACTGCAGAACTGAGCGAATTGACTAGCGCGCTGTCCGCGATACAAATCCAGGGCGCGCGCCTTCCGGACGCCGTACTGGCTTTCTCCGATGTGGAGGCTCCAGCGAAGAACTGATCTATGCGGACCAGTAGCCGTTACTCGTTCGCAAATTGGCGCCCACCCAAGCCTGGTCATCGAACGATGATGGCCAGGCTAACGGCGTCACAGGGTTCCATTTTGCCATTAGGCGTTGGGACTGGGTAGAGTTGCTGTGCAGGCATGTTTGCCGACGCCTCGCTACCTGCCGACTTTTTGTTAGTTTCTCCGTGCCTGTCACTATATCTGCAACCACCTCGGTAATGTAACCCCGCACCAGCACGCGCCCACCTTGTTCTGAGCCTCCGAATAGAGTATTCCAAACCGCGAGCCGGAATCGACGGCCCTGCCGTCCCGGTCCGCTTTTCCGAGCTGTTACAGCAATTCGGTGCCTGGTGCGGTAACCCGACCGAAGCGATACTATTGGGTTTCCAGCCAAGCTGCTGAAGGAAGCCGGGGAGTATTTTGGCGTGCAAACGCAAGGCCCCGAACGGTTTCTTAAGTCACCAACCAGCACTCCGCTCACACGGCAAAAGTCTCCTGCGCTTTTTTCCGCTGAATCCGCTCGTTCCTGGTGCGCGCCGGTGACTCTCCGCTGGCCAGCGTCTTGCGCGCCCCGGCAAGCGGGGTACCCGCTTCCGCCAATGTCATGCCGCCAAGGACAAAAAGAAAAAGCCCCTGAAAATCAGGGGCTTCATCTCATCCGTTTGCCAAGCAGCGCCAGCCGGCGCCGGCTACGGCATCACTCCCACTCGATGGTCGCCGGTGGCTTGCCGGAAATATCGTAAACGACACGGTTAATGCCTCGGACTTCATTGATGACCCTGTTGGACACCCGGCCCAGCAGCTCATGCGGCAGGTGCGCCCAGTGCGCCGTCATGAAATCTTGCGTCTGCACCGCGCGCAGCGCCACCACGTATTCGTAGGTGCGGCCGTCGCCCATCACGCCCACCGATTTCACCGGCAGGAATACGGCAAACGCCTGCGAGGTGGCTTCGTACCAGTTCTTCGGCACGCTGTCCTGATCGAAGCCCGGCACCACGGTCGCCACGTAAGGCGTGTTGCGCAATTCTTCGATGAAGATGGCGTCGGCCTGACGCAGCAGGTCGGCGTATTCCTTTTTCACTTCACCCAGGATGCGCACGCCCAGACCCGGGCCCGGGAACGGATGACGGTAGACCATGTCATGCGGCAGACCCAGCGCCACGCCCAGCTTGCGCACTTCGTCCTTGAACAGTTCGCGCAGCGGTTCCAGCAGCGACAGCTTCATGTGCTCCGGCAGGCCGCCGACGTTGTGGTGCGACTTGATGGTCTGGCCCTTCTTGCCCTTGCCGGCCGACTCGATCACATCCGGGTAGATGGTGCCTTGCGCCAGCCATTTGGCGTTGACCAGCTTGCCCGACTCCTTGTCGAACACTTCGACGAACTCGCGGCCGATGATTTTGCGCTTCTGCTCCGGATCCGAGACGCCGGCCAGGTGGCCCATGAACTGATCTTCCGCATCGACGCGGATCACTTTGACGCCCAGGTTGTTGGCGAACATGTCCATGACCATCTTGCCTTCGTTCAGGCGCAACAGGCCGTGGTCGACGAACACGCAGGTCAGCTGGTCGCCAATGGCGCGGTGGATCAGCGCCGCCGCCACCGACGAATCGACGCCGCCGGACAGGCCCAGGATCACTTCGTCGCTGCCCACTTGCGCGCGGATTTTCTCGACGGCTTCCGAGATGTAGTCCGGCATGTTCCAGTCCGACTTCAGACCGCAGATTTCGTGCACGAAGCGGCTCAGCATGACCTTGCCCTGCACCGTGTGGGTGACTTCCGGGTGCCACTGCACGCCGTAGAAATTCTTCTCTTCGTTGGCCATGGCGGCGATCGGGCAGGACGGCGTGTCGCCCATCAGCACGAAGCCCGGCGGCATGTCCAGCACCTTGTCGCCGTGGCTCATCCAGACCTTTTGCATGCCGTGGCCTTCGTCGGTGACGAAGTCGACGATGCCGTCCAGCAGCTTGGTGTGGTTGCGCGCGCGCACTTCGGCGTAGCCGAATTCGCGCACTTTGCCGTTCTCGACTTTGCCGCCCAGTTGCGCCGCCATGGTCTGCATGCCGTAGCAGATGCCCAGCACCGGCACGCCCAGGTCGAACACGGCGTCCGGCGCGCGCGGCGCGTCGCCTTCCAGCGTCGAGCTGTGGCTGCCCGACAGGATCACGCCGGCGGCGCCGTAATTGCGCACGAATTCGTCGCTGACGTCATACGGATACACTTCCGAGAACACGCCGGAGTCGCGCACGCGGCGCGCGATCAGCTGGGTCACTTGGGAACCGAAATCGAGAATGAGGATTTTAGAGTGCATGGAGTTTGAACCAGGTTGAATATAGAAAAACGCCGGCGAGGGCCGGCGTTTGCAAGGCTTGCTTAGTCGCCGGAACGGTAGTTCGGCGCTTCCTTGGTGATCTGCACATCGTGCACATGCGATTCGCGCATGCCGGCCGAGGTGATCTCGACGAACTCGGCTTTGTTGCGCAGTTCTTCAATCGTGGCGCAGCCGCAATAACCCATCGACTGACGCACACCGCCCACCAGCTGGAAGATGATCGCCAGCACCGAGCCTTTGTAAGCCACGCGGCCTTCGATACCTTCCGGCACGAACTTGTCGGCCTTCATGGTGGCGTCCTGGAAATAGCGGTCGGCCGAACCGTCCGACATCGCGCCCAGCGAGCCCATGCCGCGATACGATTTGTACGAGCGTCCCTGGTACAGGATGACTTCGCCCGGCGCCTCTTCGGTGCCGGCAAACATCGAGCCCATCATCACGGTCGAAGCGCCGGCTGCCAACGCTTTCGAGATATCGCCGGAGAAACGGATGCCGCCGTCGGCGATGCATGGCACGCCGGTGCCTTCCAGGGCTTCGGCCACATTGGAGATGGCGGTGATTTGCGGCACGCCGACGCCAGCCACGATACGGGTGGTGCAGATCGAGCCTGGGCCGATGCCGACTTTCACTGCATCCGCGCCATATTCGACCAGCGCCTTGGCGGCGGCGGCAGTGGCGATATTGCCGCCGATGACGTCCACCTGCGGATACTTGGTCTTGATCCATTTCACGCGGTCCAGAATGCCTTGCGAATGGCCGTGGGCGGTGTCGACCACCAGCACGTCCACGCCGGCGGCAACCAGCAGATCGATGCGCTCCTCATCCTTGGCGCCGACGCCGACAGCGGCGCCAACCAGCAGCTTGCCCTGCGAGTCTTTCGACGCCAGCGGGTGCTCGTGCGATTTCTGGATGTCCTTGACGGTGATCAGCCCCTTCAGTTCGAAGGCGTCGTTGACCACCAGCACGCGCTCCAGGCGGTGCTTGTTCATCAGGCGCTTGGCTTCGGTGGTGTCGGCGTCTTCATTGACGTACACCAGCTTGTCGCGCGGGGTCATCTTGGCGCGCACTTCGGCGTCCAATTCCTGCTCGAAACGCAGGTCGCGATTGGTGATGATGCCGACCACTTCCTTGCCTTCCACCACCGGGAAACCGGAAATGCCATATTGCTCGGTCAGCTTGATGACGTCGCGGATCTTCATGGTGGGCGGGATGGTGATCGGGTCGCGCAGCACGCCGGCCTCGAAACGCTTGACACGCGCCACTTCACGCGCCTGATCCTTCGGATTCAGGTTTTTGTGAATGATGCCAATGCCGCCCTCTTGCGCCATGGCAATTGCCAGGCGGGCCTCGGTGACCGTATCCATCGCTGCCGACAGCAGTGGGATGTTCAGGCTGATATTGCGAGTCAGACGGGTTTTGAGGGACGTATCCGCAGGAAGAACGTTGGAGTACGCTGGGACGAGCAGCACGTCATCGAATGTGAGTGCTTTTTGAAGTAGACGCATAGCATTTCCTATAGGCGCAAAGCGGCATTATACAGGAGGCGGCCTTTTTTGTCTGCAACTTGTCAGCCCCCGCTGGACGCTGACCAGGTCACCCTCGTCATTAGCGTGTTGTTTTTATAATTTTTCGCCGCATAACCAGTATCTTTAAGCTAAGCCTAAGTGTACTATATTGCTTGTACTTCTTATATTTAAATTATCACTAAAACAATAAGCCATAGTCCAACACTGGGATTGTTAAATCATGCTACGCGGAATTGGTGTTGTTTTAACGCCAATTTAAGAAAAACGATATCTTAAATTGCCACTCAGGCAAAAAACAGTCCGGCGGCTGTATCTGCCGGTCACTATAACTTGTGTTTTAGGGGTTCTACGATGAAACTGAAGCTACTCGCAGCTGCACTACTCGCTGGCGTTGCATTCTCCGCCAGTGCCGACAACAACTCTTATGCAATCACGCTAGGCAATACTGTCGATTTCGACGACATCGGCACTGTATTCAGTGGCGGCGGCGGCGCCGACACCATCACGTTCACCGGCTTGTCTGCAGGTCTGTACCATGTGGTGCTGAGCTACTCCGGCGTTGACGTCAAGATCACCCAGGCCCAACTGAACGGCGCCGACACTTTCGAGTTCTACACCCCAAGCGGCAGCCTGAGCCTGGGCGGCTTTGAGCTCGACACCAACTCACCGTTCACGCTGAAGCTGTGGGGCACCACCTCCGGCGTCAGCCCAAGCTATAGCGGCTCGATCCTGGTGACGGCAGTACCAGAGCCTGCCACCTACGGCATGATGCTGGGCGGCCTGGGCTTGCTGGGCCTGGCAGCGCGCCGTCGTAACAAAAAAGAGTCGTAACACGCTCTTGCGCTCCAGTTGACAGCGGCCGCCAATCATGGCGAAATCGCTGCATGCAGCAACTGGAGCGCTTTATGGACCGTCGCACCTCCCTGCTGGCAGCATTGCTGCTGGCACTCTCCCCGCTGGCGCAGGCACAGTATATGTGGATCGATGAGAAAGGCGTCAAGCAATTCTCCGACCGTCCCCCGCCGCCCAACGTGCCAGGCAAACGCATCCTGAAAGCCCCAGGCAAACCCCTGTTCAATCCCTACGCTGCCGCCGAATCCGAGCCTGTGGCCGCGCCGGCCAGCAAGGCTGCGCCGACGCTGGCCGAGCGCAACGCTGACTTTAAGCAGCGCCAAGCCGACACCGCCGAAGCGGCCGACCAGGCCGCCGCCAGCGCCCGGCGCAAAGCCGACCAGGCCAGCACCTGCAATGCCGCGCGCCAGAACCAGCTCGCGCTGGATCAGGGCCTGCGCCTCAGCACTTTCAATAAAAATGGCGAGCGCGGCTATATGGACGATGCTCAGCGCGAAGAATTGCGTAAAAACACGCAAAAAGTGTTGGCCGATTGCAAATAGATGCTGATACTTTCGGCTTAGCTGCCGTATGATATCGCTATCAATATCACTCAGTTGCATTCATGACCAAGACTCAAGCGGGCAAGAGCCGCGCCAGTGGCCGCATCACTCTGGCGATGGTGGCGGAAAAAGCCGGCGTGGCCACCATGACCGCCTCGCGCGCCATCACCCAGCCGGACATGGTGTCGCAGGCGCTGCGCGACCGGGTGGACAAGGCTGTGGCCGAGCTCGGCTATGTGCCGAACCGCGCCGCCCGCGCGCTGGCCTCCTCGCAGTCGAAGGTGATCGCGGTATTGGTGCCGTCGCTGTCGAACGCGGTGTTCACCGAAGTGCTGGCGGGCATCCAAGACGCGCTGGATGCCGACGATTACCAAATTCTGATCGGCAACACCCGCTATTCCGACAAGCAGGAAGAAAAGCTGATCGGCACCTATCTGCAGTCGGCGCCGGACGGCATGCTGCTGTCCGGCCTGTCGCACAGCGCCCGGGTGCAGCAGATCCTGACCACCTCGCGCGTGCCGGTGGTGTCGATGATGGACATGTCCACCGATCCCGAGCAGCTGACCGTCGGCTTCTCGCAATTCCAGGCCGGTCACGCAATGACGCGCTACCTGATCGACAAGGGCCACAAACGCATCGGCTTCATCGGCGCGCAACTGGATGAACGCACCTTGCGCCGCGCCGAGGGCTACCGCAAGGCGATGCAGGAAGCGGCGCTGGCCGATGCCAGGCTGGAAGTGATGGTCGGCGAACCGTCCACCATTGCTTTGGGCGCCGAACTGGTGGGCCGCATGCTGGCCCAGGCGCCGGACTGCGACGCCATTTTCTGCTGCAACGACGATCTGGCCCACGGCGCCATCTATCAGTGCCAGCGGCGCGGCATCGCCGTGCCGGCGCAACTGGCCATCTGCGGTTTCAACGACCTGCCCGCCTCGGCCTGGATGAACCCGTCGCTGACCACCATCGGCACACCGCGCTATCGCATCGGCTACGAGGCGGCGACGCTGCTGCGCGCGGTCATCAAGGGCGAACAGCCGGCCAGCCGCCAGATCGACCTCGGCTTCACGCTGATGGCGCGCGAAAGCGCTTAAGCCGGCTGCTGCGGCGCAGCATCGATAATGCTTTACAAATTTTCCAATCCGTCTACACTCAGCGAAACTGTTAGCGCTATCATTCCTATGCAAAAAAGCAAACAACTCCGGTGGGTCGTCATGGGCGTCAGCGGCTGCGGCAAAAGCTCGGTCGGCCTGCAACTGGCGGGCGCGCTGCAAGTGCCCTTTCTTGAGGGCGACACCTATCACTCCTACGCCAACGTCGCCAAGATGACCGCCGGCGTGCCGCTGACCGACGCCGACCGCGCCGACTGGCTGATGGCGCTGCACAAGGAAATCCGCGACGCCCGTTTGAAACAGAATGGGCTGGTATTGTCCTGCTCCTCGTTGAAACGGCGTTACCGCGACCTGTTGCGCAGCGCCGACCCGGAGCTGCGCTTCGTGCATCTGGCCGGTCCGCGCGAGCTGATCGCCGAGCGCATGGCGGCGCGCAAGGATCACTACATGCCCTCTACCCTGCTCGACAGCCAGTTGGCCACGCTGGAGCCGTTGCAGGATGATGAGGCCGGCATCGTGCTGGACATCGCTCAGGCGCCGAGCCAGCTGGTGCAACAGGTTTTACAAACATGATAGTTACCGCTATCAAATCCAGAATCTCCCTCGGAACAGCAGCTGGTTCCGTTCAGGCAGTGATACGCTGCCTGTTTTTACAAGCGTAATGACGATGAGCGTGAACACACCATTAGGCTGGCGCGAGAAAATCAGCTACGGCATTGCCGATATGGGCTTCAATTTTTATTGGACCAATGTCGCCACCTTCCTGCTGATCTTCTACACCGACGTATTCGGGATATCCGCCGCTGCTGCCGCATCGATGATGTTCGCGATCAAAATCATCAACGCCTTCACCGACCCGATGATCGGCGCCGCAGCCGACCGCACCAACACGCGCTGGGGCAAGTTCCGCCCCTACCTGATCTGGATGCCGCTGCCGCTGGCCGGCGCCGCCTTCCTCACCTACACCACGCCGGACCTGTCGCAAGACGGCAAGATCGTCTGGGCCTACGGCACCTACCTGGCGATGATGGTGTGCTATACCTGCATCAACATCCCGTATAACGCCCTGTCCGGCGTGCTGTCATCAGATCCGCAGCAACGCTCCACAGTCAACGGACTACGTTTCATTTTCGCCTTCGCCGGCGGCACCATCGTGACTGCGGCCACGCCGTCGCTGGTGCAATGGCTGGGCGGCGGCAACGATAAACTGGGCTGGCAACTGACGATGCTGGTGTGGAGCGCCTTGGCCTCGGCGCTGTTCGTGTTGACCTTCCTCAACACGCGCGAGCGGGTGGCGCCGCCGGCCGAGCAAAAGAGCAACGTCTGGCAGGACCTCCGCGACCTGACGCAGAACCGTCCATGGGTGGCGTTGTTTTTCCTGGCGCTGATCATCATGATCACCATCACGCTGCGCACCAGCAGCGCGGCCTACTACTTCAAGTACGTGGTGCAGCGGCCCGACCTGATGGCCGGCTTCGTGCCGGCCTACATGATGGCCGCCGCCGCCGGCGCTTCGCTGACGCCGCTGATGACGCGCTACATCGACAAGAAGAAGCTGATGATGATACTGATGAGCATCACCGCCGTGCTGTCGTCGGCCTTCTTCTTCGTGCCCAAGGATCAGGTCTGGCTGATGTTCGCGCTGCAGATCGGCATGGGCCTGGCGCTCGGTCCGAAGTCGCCGCTGGCCTTCTCGATGTACGCCGACACCGCCGACTACAACGAATGGCGCACCGGCCGCCGCGCCACGGCGATGACCTTCGCCGCCGCCACCTTCTCGCAAAAGCTCGGCACCGCCGTCGCGGTGGCGGTGATCGGCGCAATCTTCACCCAGCTCGGCTACGTCGCCAACGCGGCGCAAACGGCCGGCTCGCAAGCCGGCATCGTGTGGCTGATGTCCTTCATCCCGGCCATCTTCGCGCTGCTCGCGGTGGCCGTCATGTGCATGTACAACCTCGATAACAACAAGCTGCTGCAGATTCAAAAGGATCTGGAGGCACGCAAATCCTGACGGAGATTTCTATGTTACGCCCCACCCACAATGGTGACCGCTACGAACTGACCAGCGCCACGGCCATGCCGCAGGCGGCGGGCTTCCTGTGGAATCAGAAGATGATGATACAGATCACCTGCCGCGGCTACGCCACCGCGCAGTACATGCAGCCGGAACCCGCCAAGTATGCGTATGCGCCAAATCTGGAGGCCAAGACCTTCATGCAGCCGGAGCAGAACTACTACGCTCACCATCCGGGCCGCTTCTTCTACATCAAGGATGAAGAGACGGGCGAGCTGTTTTCCGCGCCCTATGAACCGGTGCGCGCCAAGCTCGACAGCTTCACTTTCTCGGTCGGCAAGAGCAATCTGGAATGGTCCATGGAGCACCTGGGCATCCGCATCGAACTGACACTCGGCCTGCCGGTAGCGGACGTGGTGGAACTGTGGTCGCTGCGCGTGACCAATGTTTCGGGCCGCGCGCGCAGGATCAGCGTCTATCCCTACTTCCCGATCGGTTACATGTCGTGGATGAACCAGTCCGGCGAGTACCGCCCGGACCTGGGTGGCGTGGTGGCCAGCAGCGTCACCCCGTACCAGAAGGTGGCCGACTACTTCAAGCAGAAGGACTTCAAGGACAAGACCTACTTCCTGTGCCAGCACGCACCGGATGCATGGGAAGTGCGCCAGTCCGCGTTCGAAGGCGAAGGTTCGCTGAACCGCCCGGCCGCCATCGACGCCGAGACGCTGGGCGGCAGCGACGCGCGCTACGAAACGCCGACCGCCGCCGTGCAATATCGCCTGTCGCTGGCCGATGGCGAAGCGCGCGACCACCGCTTCATCTTCGGCCCGGCATTTGACGACAACGAAATCCGCGCCGTGCGCGAAAAGTACCTGAACCCCGGCGCCTTCGAAACCGCCGCGCAAGCATACGCCGGCTACGTCGCCAGCGGCAGCGGATGCCTGCGCATCGCAACGCCGGACGCAGACCTCGACAACTTCGTCAACCACTGGCTGCCGCGCCAGGTGTTCTATCACGGCGATGTCAATCGCCTGAGCACCGATCCGCAGACCCGCAACTACCTGCAGGACAATATGGGCATGAGCTTCATCAAGCCCGGCGTGATGCGCGCCGCCTTCCTGCATGCGCTGACGCAGCAGGAAGCCAGCGGCGCCATGCCGGACGGGATCCTGCTGGCGGAAGGCGCGGAGCTCAAGTACATCAACCAGGTGCCGCACACCGACCATTGCGTGTGGCTGCCGGTGGCGCTCAAGGTCTACCTCGACGAAACCGGCGACTACGACATCCTCAACGAAGATGTGGTCGGCAAGGAAAGCGGCATCGCGCTCACCGTCTCCGAGCGCGTCAGCAGCGCCATGGACTGGCTGCTGCAGGCGCGCGACAAGCGTGGCCTGAGCTACATCGCGCAGGGCGACTGGTGCGATCCGATGAATATGGTCGGCTACAAAGGCCGTGGCGTGTCCGGCTGGCTGACGGTGGCCACCGCCTACGCGCTGAATCTGTGGGCCGAGATTTGCGAGACCGCCGGCGCCAGCTCCTCGCTGACGGAAAGCGCCAAGCATTTCCGCGCCGGCGCGCGCGCCGTCAACCGCGCCGCCAACGAACACCTGTGGGACGGCGACTGGTTCGCGCGCGGCATCACCGACGACAACGTTACCTTCGGCATCCGCAAGGACCAGGAAGGCCGCATCTGGCTGAACCCGCAGGCGTGGGCCATCCTGGGCGGCGCCGCCAACGCCGGCCAGCGCGCCTCGATGATCGCGCAGGTGGCAGAGCAACTGGTCACGCCGTACGGCGTGCAGATGTTCGCGCCGCCGTACAGCGCCATGCGCGACGACGTCGGCCGCGTGACGCAGAAACATCCGGGTTCGGCGGAGAACGGCGCGGTGTACAACCACGCCGCCGTGTTCTACATCTACAGCCTGTACACCGCCAACGAGGGCGACCGCGCCTACGATCTGCTGCGCCGCATGCTGCCCGGCCCGAGCGAGGCAGACTACCTGCAGCGCGGCCAGCTGCCGGTATTCATTCCCAACTACTATCGCGGCGCCTGGCGCGAATTCCCGCGCACCGCCGGCCGCTCCAGCCAGTTGTTCAACACCGGCACCGTGTCGTGGCTCTACCAGTGCTTTGTCGAAGGCCTGTGCGGCCTGAAAGGCACGGCGGCAGGCCTGAGCATCAAGCCGCAACTGCCGTCGCACTGGGATGGCATCCAGGTCATGCGCAAGTTCCGCGATGCCACCTTCAACGTGTCTATACAACGGGCGGAGGTCGACGCGGTGCAGGTATGGGATGGGGAGAAGCGTTTGACTGAAAACGTTTTCACCGGTATCGTTGCAGGCGGAGCATACGCGCTGAAGGTTCTGATTCCGCGCTGAAGATTAACTTAAAATTATAAGGACACTGTAATCGTATGAAGAAGCGTCTCTGGCTGTCCCTGGCACTGGCTTATCCTTTAATGCTGTCGTTTACCCACAGCGGCGCCGCACACGCCGCAGACGCAGACCAACCCTGGCTGGACGCGCGGCAGTCGCCCGATGCACGCGCCGACCAGCTGGTGAAAGCGATGACGCTGGATGAAAAAATCCAGACCGTGTTCGCCTACTTCTCGACCGAATTCACGCCCAAGAAGCACGAGCAGCCGAAGCAAGGCCGTCCCGATTCCGCCGGCTACGTGCCGGGCATCGAGCGTCTCGGCCTGCCGCCGCAATGGCAGACCGATGCCGGTGTCGGCGTCGCCACGCAAGCCGTGTCGAAGAAGCCGTATCAGCGCACTTCCCTGCCGGCCGGTATCGCCACCGCCGCCACCTGGAACACCAAACTGGCCTTCGCCGGCGGCGCCATGATCGGCGCCGAGGCACGCGCTTCGGGCTTCAATGTGCAGCTGGCCGGCGGCGTCAACCTGCAGCGCGAGCCGCGCAATGGCCGCAACTTCGAATACGGCGGCGAAGATCCGCTGCTGGCCGGCGTCATGGTTGGCGAGCAGATTCGCGGCATCCAGTCGAATCACATCATCTCTACCGTCAAGCACTACGCCTTCAACGACCAGGAAACCAACCGCAACCACGTCAACGTCGTCATCGGCGACCAGGCCGGCCGCATGTCGGACCTGCTGGCGCTGCAGTTTGCGATCGAGCGCGGCGATCCGGGTTCGGTGATGTGCGCGTATAACCGCGTCAACGGCGACTACGCCTGCGAAAACGACTACCTGCTCAATGAAGTGCTGAAGAAGGACTGGAAGTACACCGGCTACGTGATGTCCGACTGGGGCGCGGTCCACTCGACCATTCCGGCGGCGCTGCGCGGCCTGGACCAGCAGTCCGGCTACCCGTTCGACAAATCGGACTATTTCAATGGCCCGCTGAAGGAAGCAGTGGTTAACCGCCACGTACCGCAAGCGCGCCTGGACGACATGGTCAAGCGCATCACCCGCACCATGTTCGCGCATGGTCTGGTCGAGCATCCGGTATCCAAGCCGACGTCGGACGACGCCGGCATCGACTTCGCCGCGCACGGCAAAATCAGCCAGGCTGACGCCGAGGAAGCCATCGTCCTGCTGAAGAACGATAACAAGCTGCTGCCGCTGGCGGCCAATGTACGCAGTGTCGCCGTCATCGGCGGCCACGCGGACAAGGGCGTGCTGTCGGGCGGCGGTTCGGCGCAGGTGTATCCGCTCGGCCTGTCGCCGGTGCCCAATGAAGGCCCGGCGCACTTCCCCGGCCCGATCGTGTTCCACCGTTCGTCGCCGCTGGGCGAGCTGTCCAAGCTGACCAAGGCCAGGCTGACCTACAACGACGGCAAGGACCTCGCCGCTGCCGCCAAACTGGCGGCGGGCAGCGATGTCGTCATCGTCTTCGCGAATCAATGGATGGCCGAGAGCTTCGACGCCGACGATCTGTCGCTGCCGCACAAGCAGGATGAGCTGATCGCCGCCGTCGCCAAGGCCAATCCGAAAACCGTGGTGGTGCTGCAGACCGGTAATCCGGTGGTCATGCCGTGGCTGAACAAGGTCGGCGCGGTGCTCGAAGCCTGGTATCCGGGCACCAACGGCGGCGCGGCGATCGCCCGCGTGCTGAATGGCGACGTCAATCCGTCCGGCCGCCTGCCCGCCACCTTCCCGGCTTCGGTGGATCAGTTGCCACGTCAGAAGATCGATGGCGATGGCAAGACCAAGGACGAGAACATCCTTGAGAAGATCACCACCAACTACAACATCGAAGGCGCGGCGGTCGGCTACAAGTGGTTCGACCTGAAAGGCCTGAAGCCGCTGTTCCCGTTCGGCTACGGCCTGTCGTACAGCAGCTTCGCTTATGCGGACCTGAACGCCAGCGCTGCCGGCAGCGGCATCGAAGTCACCTTCAGCATCAGGAACACCGGGCAGCGTGACGGCAAATCGGTCGGCCAGGTGTATGTGTCGCCGCTGGCCGGCGGCTGGGAAGCGCCCAAGCGGCTGGCCGGCTGGGACAAGCTGGATCTGAAGGCCGGCGCCAGCGGCAAGGCGACGGTGAAGGTCGATCCGCGCCTGCTGGGCGTGTACGACAGTGCCAGCAAGACCTGGAAGATCGCCGCCGGCGAGTACCTGGTGACGCTGGCCGATTCGGCCGGCGCCAAGCCGGCGGCCAGCGTCAAGGTCAGGCTGGAAGCCCGGACCGTGGACATCAACGGCAAATAAGCCTTGTCAATCGGCAGCCGACAAGGCTGTCATCAGCGGCGCCTGGCCGTTGCGGAAGGTGCGTTTAACGGTGGCGTCGTCAAAGTAGCGCGTATAGATGGTGCGCACGCTTTGTTCCGACGTCATCGCCTTGAGCGCGGCGGCATAGTGCTCGCGCACCGCCGGCGACATCGTCTGCTTCGACAGGTAGATGCCGGTGAAACGCGGCGCTGATTCCGGCAGCGGCACGATGGTCGCCTTCACCTTGCTGTCCTTCAGGTATTTGCCATAGATGGGCGGCGTGGCCAGCGTGCCAGCCGCGCGGCCCAGTTCCAGCTTGCCGAAGACGATCTCAAAATCATTCACCACTTCCAGCCGGCCGTGCGAGGCCAAGGTCGCCAGCTGGATTTCGATGGCCGCGTCATAAGCCACGCCGCGCGTGACATTGAGCCGGCCGCTGCTGCGCGCCACGTAGTCGCTAAGGCTGCTGTATTGCTTGCCGTCGGTGCGCGCCAGCACCAGGTCATATTGCAGATAGGCGTACGGCAGATAACTGGCGTAGGCGTCGCGCTCGGGCGTGCGCAGCGACCCCATGGTCATGTCGATGCGGCCCGATTCCAGTTCCACAAACAAGCGCTGGCGCGGATACCACTGAAACACAAACTTGCAGCCGGTGCGCCGCGCCATTTCGTTGGCGATGTCGACCGCGATGCCGGCGATACGGCCGTCCTCGCGGTACGAGGTATAACCCAGGTCACTCAGGCCGACGCGGGTGACTGGCGGGCAAACCGATCCAGCACGCGCCGCCGTCAGGCAGCTCAAACTGACGATCAATAGCAACCATTTGCGTCTCATCATGAACTCTTAGCAGTTAGTAACGATGAGTGTATCTTAGGTTGGCGAAAAGGGCTGAGGAAGGCCCTTTTCTGCAAAGCGTCTTTGCAACAGTGCAAAGGCCGTCGCGCCAGTGGCGGTACACTGGGCGGCATGCAGCTGACTCCCATCAAGCAAGCCGAACTCCACCGCGCCTTGCAGGACGCGCTGGACGATCGCGCCCTGCTGGCGGCGATGCCGGATTTGCAGCCACTGGCCGGCACCCCGCCGCTGCCGGCCGCGCTGATCGCGGACCAGGCGCTGCATGTGGTGCGGCACAAGGACAGCGGCTGCGTGCAACTGGTGTTTCCCGGCGATGCAGCAGCGGTCGCGCCCACATTGGCGCCGCAAGGCTGGGACTGGATCGTGCAAGCCTCGCTGCGCGCCGGCGAGCACATGACGCAGGCGATGATCGACAAGATCGAGGCGCATAGCAAGCCGGAACGGTTGCTGGCCTTAAGCCGGGGCCACGGCCAGCCCGCCACGCCGCAAGACCTGGCCGCCGCGCGCGGACGCAAGGTGCTGCTGTTGGTGCACGGCGTCTTCAGTTCGGTCGAGGGCGCGTTTGGCGCGCTGGCGTTGCAGCCGCTGCTGGAGCGCTACGAGGGGCGCGTATTCGGCTACGACCACTGGACCATCGCCAAAACGCCGCAGCAGAATGCGCTGAACCTGCTGCAACGGCTGCCGGCCAACGCCGCCTGGGAGGTCGACATCCTTTGTCATAGCCGAGGTGGATTGGTGGTGCGCTCGCTCCTGACCGAAGGCATGGCCGACATCGCGCGCGCCCGCGCCGGGCGCATCGCCAAGGTGGGCAAGGTGATGTTTGTGGCCGCCGCCAACCAGGGTTCGCCACTGGCTTCGCCCGACGACATCAAGCAATTCCTGAATGTGGCGGCCATGCTGGCCTCGTTCAGCCCCGGCATGATGCTGGACGTGGTGATCGGGCTGGCCCGGATGATGGTCTCGCTGAGCTTCAGCCGTCCCAGCGTGCAGGCGCTGGCCACCGACTCGGCGCTGATCCGGCAGTTGAACCAGGCCGGCACGCTGCTCACCAGCGCCAACAGCTACTACGTCCGCGCCAACTTCGACTACGGCAACTCAATACTGGAGCGCACCGGCGCGCTGCTCACCCGGGCGCTGATCGACGGCGCCAACGACCTGGTCGTCCCCTACGGCAACGTCCTGCTGCCGCAAGCCGCGCCGGACGCCGCCCACCTGCTCAGCTTCGGCAGCGTCGAGCAAAAGCAAAACGACGTCTGGCACACCGAATTCTTCCAACACCCCGCCACCCAGGAGTTCCTGATACGACATCTCAATTAGCGGTTCAACCGTTCCCAGCGCTCTTGCAAAAGCTTTCTGGTGTGCTCTTCCACGTCAGCCTCGAAGCGGTTTGGATTTGCTCTGACGTAATCGAACAGATGAAAACTATATGACCTACATCAAACGAGCACAGGGGCTTTGCGGCGGCGGCGGGCGTTCTTGGGATCGGCGATCAGGGGGCGGTAGAGTTCGACGCGGTCGTGGGCGCGCAGCATCGTGTCCAGCGGCTTTTTCTTGGCGTAGATGCCGGTTTGCAGCTGGCTCAGATCGAGTCCCGGCACTTCGCTCAGAACGCCGCTGAGGGCGATCGCCTGTTCCAGCGTGGTGCCGGCCGGCACCTGCAGGTCGCGCAGGAACTGCACCGCGTCGCTGGCGTAGCACACCTGGATAGCGAAGGTCTCAGCCGCCATACACTGTTTCCGCCCGTTTGCAGAACGAATCCACCATGCTGTTGGCAATCATGCCGAACACCGGCCCCACCAGCTTGTCCAGCAGGCCGCTGGAGAACTCGTAGTGCAGATCCAGTTCGATCTTGCAGGCATCCTCGCGCAGCGCCTTGAACGACCACACGCCGTCCAGGCACTTGAAAGGACCGTCCACCAGCTTCATCTTGATCTCGGTGGGCGCGGTGTTTTCGTTGGCCGTGGTAAAGCTCTGCTTGACGCCATGGTAATTGATGCCAACGCTGGCCACCACCGTATTGCCATTGCGCTCCTTGATCTCAACACCGCCGCACCACGGCAGAAATTTGGGATAGTCCTCAATGGCGGCCACCAGATCGAACATTTGCTGGGCGCTGTAACCGAGGAAAACTGATTTGTGCACTACTGCCATTGTCTAACCATTTGCTATGATGTTGAATTATTCGCGTCTGAGGCGCGCAGCAGTAGTTTAACCGATACCACCACATGACCATAGCCGATAACAAAAAAGCCTTTTTTGACTACTTCATCGAAGACCGCTTCGAAGCCGGCATCATGCTCGAAGGCTGGGAAGTCAAAGCCATCCGCGATAACAAGGTGCAGATCAAGGAAGCCTACGTCACCATCAAGGGCGACGAGCTGTTCCTGTTCGGCGCCCACATCAGCGCCCTGCCGACCGCCTCCACCCATATCACGCCGGACATGGTGCGCACCCGCAAGCTGCTGCTGCACCGCCAGGAAATCGACAAGCTGATCGGCAAAGTCACGCGCGCCGGCTACACGCTGGTACCGCTCAACCTGCATTACAAGGGCGGCCGCGTGAAGTGTGAAATCGGCTTGGCAAAAGGCAAAAAAATGCACGATAAACGTGCCACGGAGAAAGATCGCGATGGCAAGCGCGAGGTCGCGCTGGCGATGAAAACCAATAAGCGCTGAAACTGTTGCGCACTCTGTACACAACCCGGTCCCGCACCGGGTTTTTTATCGCCGTAAGAATTTCTAATTAGAAACATCCATGCTAAACTGCTTGAAGAATGATTTCACATTCGCGGCCCCTACTTGGCCGCGATTTTGACAATATTGACGATGAGGCAATCATGGCGCTGAAAACTGCAATGGCTCTGGCCGCCGGCATCTTGCTGGCAGGCTGCGCGTCGCGCTACTCGCCGACGCCGATACCAGCCAATTTCGCCATCACCAAACAAGCCAAGCTGCAGGCGGCCTACCATTGGGGCGTGATCGCGGACAACATTGAAAAGCGCGTGGCGGCCGAACTCCGCAAGAGTCCGCCGCGTCCGGTGTACCTCGCCGAGCCGAAAGATCCGAGCCAGTTCCAGCGCGCGCTGGCTGCGCAGCTGGCCACCTCGCTGGTGAATGACGGCTACGTGGTGTCGCGCACGCCGGCCGGCTCGCTGCGGGTGGAACTGGACGTGCAGGCGCTGACCTTCAGCACCGACCGTCCGCAAAACCGTTTTTACGGCGAAAGAACCGCCCTGGCCGGCGGCGTGCTGGCGCTGAGCGTGCTGGATGCCGGCGCCGCCTTCAATGTGGCGGCCGGCGTCGGCGCGCTGGACGGCCACCAATGGCTGAACTCGCAGTTCGCGCCGGGCGACACGCCGAAGACCGAGATCATCGTCACCGTCTCCGTGTCCGACCAGTACCGATATCTGGCGCGCAACACCTCGGCCTACTACGTGGCCGACACTGATCGCGTGCTGTACGGCATCGTCGATCCGCAACCCGAAGAACCTAAAATTACCCGTACCTTCCAGGTACGCGGAGATATCTGATGCAGATGAAATCCCTGGTCCGCCTCTCCCTGCTGGCGCTGCCGCTGCTGCTGGCGGGCTGTTCGTCGACGCCGAAAGACGAGGAAGGCAACTACGCCACGATCTCGTCCAACCAGTTTATCAACGCCAACTACAAAGCGGCCGACGCGCTGCTGGCGCAGTTGAACGGCAAGGTCGTAGTGGGCAAACCGCTGATCATGGCCACCGTGGTCAACATCGACGCGCTGGAACAAACCACCACGCTGGGCCGCCTGGTGTCCGAGCAGCTGTCGACGCGCCTCGCGCAAGGCGGCCTGAGCATGCTGGAAATGAAGCTGCGCAACAGCGTCTACCTGAAGCGCAATCAGGGCGAGCTGATGCTGACGCGTGAAATCGGCGAAGTGGCCACCACCCACAACGCGCAGGCGATCGTGGTCGGTTCGTACGCCGAAACCAGCGACATGGTGTTCATCAACGTCAAAGTGATCCAGCCGAACACCAACTTCGTGCTGGCCGGCCACGACTACGTGCTGGCCAAGGAAGCCATCGTCCGGTCTATGCTGCAGCGGAACTAAACCAGCAGCGGCAGCACTTCCACTGCCGACGCTTCCACCTTCAAGCCGATCAAATCATCCGCCCGGGTTTTGCCCAGGTTAATGGCAGCGATCGGCTTGTTGCTTTGCGCCGCCAGTTTGGCAAAGCGGTAGCCGGAAAACACCATCAGCGAGGAACCGACCACCAGCACGGCGTCGGCCTCGTCGGCCAGTTGCAAGGCGGCGGCGGTACGCTGTGGTGGGATGTTATCGCCAAAGAAAATCACGTCCGGCTGCAAGGCGCCGCCGCAGGCCGCGCAGTATGGCAGATGGAAATCCTGGAACTCATCCAGTTCCAGCTCCGCATCACCGTCGGGCCGGGCTTCCGGCACCACCTCGCCGGCCGGACCGGTCGGCACAAATGCCGGGTTGGCCGCAAGCAGCCAGTTCTGAATTTCGTTGCGAGGATGGACCATGCGGCAATCAAGACACAGCACGCCATGGATATTGCCGTGCAGCTCAATCAGCTTGCGGCTGCCGGCAGCCGTGTGCAGGCCATCGACATTCTGCGTGACGATGGCATGGATGCGCCCTTGCGCTTCCAGCGCGGCCAGCGCGCGGTGGCCGGCATTCGGGGCCGCGCCGGCCAGCGTTGGATAGCCAGCCATGCTGCGCGCCCAGTAGCGGCGGCGCACCGCCTCGGACTTGCGGAAATCCGGCCCCTGGATAGGATTGCGGCCGCGTCGCACGCCGTCCTTGTCGCGATAATCGGGGATGCCGGACGCAGTGCTGAGGCCGGCGCCGGTCAGCACCAGCACCCGTTCATTGCTTTGCAGAAAATTTTGCAGCTGTTCGATATGATTGTTCATGCCGGAATGGTACAACACATCAGAAAATGACAAATGTCCCTAGCTTAGAAGGCAATTTCCAAGATAAAATTTTCATGTCTTTTAAGAAATCAAACTTACCAATTAACAATATTTGGGGATGACCATGAAATTTCTGAAATCTGCCGCCTTGGCGGCCATGCTGGTAGGTGGCGTAGCGCAAGCGGCGCCAGTGGAACTGCTGAACAACGGCAGCTTCGAATCTAATTTGCAATCCAACGGCAGCTGGGACATTTACAGCAACCTGACCGGCTGGACTGGCGGCTCGGCTGGTATTGAGCTTCGCAACAATGTCGTCGGCGTGGCGTCGCACGGCGTCAACTTTGTCGAGCTGGACACCGCTGCCAATAGCTCGCTGAGCCAATCGGTCAACACCGTGCTGAACCAGAGCTATTTCCTGACCTTCCAGTTCCAGGATCGTCAAGGCGTGGCAAGTGACTCGCAAGGGCTGGAAATCAGCTGGGGCGGCCAAGTAGTTGGCACCGTCAACAACTCGTTGAATGGCGGCTGGCAGAGCGTCAGCTACACCCTGGTTGGCAATGGTGGTCTTGAGGCGCTGAGCTTCAAAGCCATCGGCACCAGCGACGGCCTGGGCACCTCGCTGGACAACATCTCGCTGACCAGCGCAGTGCCGGAGCCGGAAACCTACGCCATGCTGCTGGCCGGCCTGGCCCTGGTAGGCTTTACCGCCCGCCGCCGCAAGCAGTAAGCAGTAAGCAGTAAGCAGTAAGCAGTAAGCAGTAAGCAGTAAGCAGTAAGCATTAAGCATTGTCGCTCCCGCGCACGCGGGAGCCTAATTACGCTGACAGGCGCGCGCGCAGGTCTTCGACGGCGGCGCGCCAGTCTGCGTAATGCTCGCTCTCTTCCCATAGCTGACGCAGCTCGCTATCGGGCGACAGGATACGCTCAATGGCTTGCACCGCTTTCGCGGCAAGGTCGGCGCGCGGCTTGGCCTTGGCCTTGCGCGCGTCTACCCACTCATCCACCGCCGTGCTGTCTTCGGTGCGCGGACCACCCTTGCCTTGCAGCCGCGCCAGCACCTCGATCGCCACCAACGCTTCCGCCGCAAACGGCGCTTCCAGTTCTACGCCGCCATCCAGCACGGTGTTAAGCGTGCCTTCCACCGCATCCATATTGCTTGTTTCGTGCAGGTCTTCCGCCCAGTCTTGCGCGTAGTCGTTGCCGAAGGCGTCTACCGCCCAAGTGCCCATACTCTTACTCCTTGATGATTTTGCTTTGCGTCTTGACGACCTGCATGGCGGTCGCAATCAGGCCGCTCATGTCGCCCAGATTGGCCGGTATGATAATCGAATTATTGGTCTTGGCCAGCTGGCCAAAGGCACCCACGTATTGCTCGGCCACCTTCAGGTTCATGGCCTCGTCGCCACCCGGTTCGCGCAGCGCGGCACCGACCTGGCGCAAGGCCGACGCATTCGCTTCCGCCAGCGCGACAATCGCCGCCGCCTGGCCTTGCGCGCGGTTGATCGCGGCCTGCTTGTCGCCCTCCGAACGCGCAATCTGCGCTTCGCGCTCGCCGCTGGCGATGTTGATTTGTTCCTGCTTGCGGCCTTCCGAGGCGGCGATCAGCGCGCGCTTCTCACGCTCGGCGGTAATCTGCGCCTGCATCGCGTGCAGGATTTCCTTCGGCGGCGTTAAATCCTTGATTTCGTAGCGCAGCACCTTCACGCCCCAGTTGGCGGCCGATTCATCGATCGCATTGACGATGGCGGTGTTGATGTGCTCACGCTCTTCAAACGTCTTGTCCAGCTCCATGCGGCCGATCACGGAACGCAGCGTGGTCTGCGCCAGTTGGGTGATGGCGGCGATATAGTTGGAAGAGCCATACGAGGCGCGCATGGCATCGGTGATCTGGAAGTACAGAATGCCGTCTACCTGCAGCTGCGTGTTGTCGCGCGTAATGCAGACCTGCGGCGGCACGTCCAGCGGGATCTCCTTCAGCACGTGCTTGTAGGCGATGCGGTCGACAAACGGGATCACGATGTTGAGGCCAGGCCCCAACGTCGCGTGGTATTTGCCGAGGCGCTCCACCACCCACGCATGCTGCTGCGGCACCACGTTGATCGTCTTGAAGACAAACACCAGCGCCAATATGAACAGAATGAAGGTGACGTTGCCGATACTAATATCCATGTAGTTCTCTCCGTGGTTGATTTTATGCCGCCACAATCAGGCGGCTGCCGCGTACTTCGCGGATGATGTAAGACCCCGGCGTGGCGATGGCTCCCGGTACTAAGCTGACGTCCAACTCGACGTCCCACAGCGCACCGCGATACATCACGCGTGCTGCGTTATCCTGCCATGCAGGAACATGGACGGTTTGACCGATGTCGAGATTTACGTTCGGATCGCGCTCGGCCTGCACGCGCTCCTGCGCGCGGCCGTAGCGACTGCGGCGCAGCACCACGGTGGCGGCCACTCCGACCACTGCCGCTGCCAGCAGTTGCACCGCCGGGCCGAAGCCCAGCAAGGCTGCCGCACCGCCCGCCGCCAGGCCGATGGCGATCATCAATAAATAGAAGGTGCCGACGAACAGCTCCAATATTACCGTCGCGCCGGCCGCTGCCAGCCAATAGCTCCAGTCAGTCATTATCGTCTCCTCTCAAAATGCAAAAACCCCCGCCTCCCGTGACGGGAAGCGAGGGTTCATTTATACCACGTAAGTCTGCGTCAATTACTTTTGCAGACTGGCGAGCTTCTGCCAGGTATCGATCACCGAGTCCGGGTTCAGCGACATCGATTCGATGCCCTGCTCCATCAGCCACGCCGCGAAGTCCGGGTGGTCCGACGGTCCCTGGCCGCAGATGCCGATGTACTTGCCCTGCTTGCGGCAAGCCTGGATCGCCTGCGACAGCAGCGCCTTGACGGCATCGTCGCGTTCGTCGAAATCGGCTGCCAGCAGCGCCATGCCGGAATCGCGGTCCAGGCCCAGCGTCAGCTGGGTCAGGTCGTTGGAGCCGATCGAGAAGCCGTCGAAGTGCTCCAGGAAGCGCTCCGCCAGGATCGCGTTGGATGGCACTTCGCACATCATGATCAGGCGCAGGCCGTTTTCGCCGCGCACCAGGCCGTTCTTGCCCAGCAGGTTGACCACCTTCTCGGCCTGGCCCAGCGTGCGCACGAACGGCACCATGATCTCGACGTTGGTCAGGCCCATGTCGTTGCGCACCCGCTTCATTGCCGCGCATTCCATTTCGAACGCGCCGGCGAAGTCGTCCGCCAGGTAGCGGGCGGCGCCGCGGAAGCCCAGCATCGGGTTTTCCTCGTCCGGCTCGTAGCGCGAACCGCCGATCAGCTTCTTGTACTCGTTGGACTTGAAGTCCGACAGGCGCACGATCACCGGTTTCGGCCAGAACGCCGCAGCGATGGTGGCGATGCCCTCGGCCAGCTTGTCGACGTAGAAGGCGCGTGGCGATGCGTGGCCGCGCGCAACCGACTCCACCGCCTTCTTCAGGTCCGCATCGATGTTCGGATATTCCAGGATCGCCTTCGGATGCACACCAATATTGTTATTGATGATGAACTCCAGGCGCGCCAGGCCCACGCCGCCGTTCGGCACGGCCTGGAAGTCGAACGCCAGCTGCGGGTTGCCCACGTTCAGCATGATCTTGGTTGGCAGCTTAGGCAGCTCGCCGCGCGAGACTTCCGAGATTTCGGTTTCCAGCAGGCCGTCGTAGATCTTGCCTTCGTCGCCTTCGGCGCAGGACACGGTGACGAAAGTGCCGTCCTTCAGCACCTCGGTGGCGTCGCCGCAGCCCACCACCGCCGGCACGCCCAGCTCACGCGCGATAATCGCCGCGTGGCAGGTACGGCCGCCACGGTTGGTAACGATGGCGGAGGCGCGCTTCATCACCGGTTCCCAGTTCGGGTCGGTCATATCGGCTACCAGCACGTCGCCAGGCTGCACGCGTTCCATGTCGGCCGGGTCGTGAATCACGCGCACCGGACCAGCGCCGATTTTCTGGCCGATGGCGCGGCCCGAAGCCAGCACCGTGCCGGACGATTTCAGCTTGAAGCGCTGCTGCACGTCGGTCGCCTTCTGCTGCGACTTCACGGTTTCGGGACGCGCCTGCAGAATGTACAGCTTGCCGTCGCGGCCATCCTTGCCCCACTCGATGTCCATCGGACGCTGGTAGTGGTTTTCGATGATCACGGCGTACTTGGCCAGTTCCACCACTTCGTCGTCGTTCAGCGAGTAGCGGTTGCGCAGTTCGACCGGCACGTCGACCGTCTTCACCGAGCGGCCAGCCTTGGCCTCGGCGGTGAACTCCATCTTGATCAGCTTGGAGCCGATGTTGCGGCGGATGACAGGCGATTTGCCTTTTTCCAGCATTGGTTTGTGGACGTAGAACTCGTCCGGATTCACCGCGCCCTGCACCACCGTCTCGCCCAAGCCATAGCTGGAAGTGACGAACACTACGTCCTTGAAGCCGGATTCGGTGTCGATGGTGAACATGACGCCGGCGGCGCCCAGGTCCGAGCGCACCATGCGCTGCACGCCGGCCGACAGTGCCACCTCGGCGTGGGTGAAGCCCTTGTGCACGCGATAGGAGATCGCGCGGTCGTTGTACAGCGACGCGAACACGTGTTTCATCGCGTCCAGCACGTTGTCGATGCCGACCACGTTGAGGAAGGTCTCCTGCTGGCCGGCGAACGAGGCGTCCGGCAAGTCTTCGGCGGTGGCCGAGGAACGCACGGCAAACGACATTTCGGTCGACGAATCGGCCACCAGCTGTGCGTAGAAGGTATGGATTTCCGCTTCCAGGCGCGGCTGGAACGGCGTGTCGACGATCCACTGGCGAATCTCGGCGCCGGCCTGCGCCAGCGAGCGCACGTCGTCGATATTCAGGTCCGCCAGGCGGTCGGCGATGCGGTCGGCCAGCGACTTGCCGCCGTCCACACTGTACGACAGGAAGTCGCGGAAGGCCTGGGCCGTGGTGGCAAAGCCGCCCGGCACACGCACACCGGCACCCGCCAGCTGGCTGATCATCTCGCCGAGCGAGGCGTTCTTGCCGCCGACAGATTCGACATCCGTCATCCGTAAATTTTCAAACGAGGCAACGTAGACCGCTTCGTTGTTTTGCTCCTTCAATGCTGCGTTGGACATAAAAACACCTTTTTGATGATAGAAATCTTTCCGGCGGTGGGCAGACTCATATTCTTGCTTATTCGGGTGGTCGTGCCGCACAATGCATCCTGTTGGCGCACATTCTACAGCCTGTCGCGCGAATTGACGATTCACAATAGGATAGATGCACTAAACATGACACAAGAACAACGCCCCTCCTTGCCGTCGGCCGCCCGCACGGTGTTTTTTGTTTCCGACGGCACCGGCATCACCGCAGAAACCTTCGGTCACTCGGTGCTGACCCAGTTCGAGCTGCGCTTCCGCCAGGTACGGCTGCCGTTCATCGACACGCTCGATAAGGCGCACGACGCGGTGCGCAAGATCAACGAGGCGTTTGCGACCGATGGTCAACGTCCGATCATCTTTTCGACGCTGGTGCATACCGAGTTGTCCGACGTCATCCGCAAATGCAAGGGCATGTATATGGACATGTTCCAGACCTTTGTTGCGCCGCTGGAACAAGAATTGGGGGTGAAGTCGACCCACACCATCGGCCGTTCGCACAACATCGTCGACAGCGAGGAATACAAGAACCGCATCGAGGCGATCAACTTCTCGCTGGCGCACGACGATGGCCAGTCGCACAAGAACCTGGCGTCGGCCGATGTGATCCTGGTGGGGGTGTCGCGCTCGGGCAAGACGCCGACCAGCCTGTATCTGGCGATGCAGTACGGCATCAAGGCGGCCAACTACCCGCTGATCCCGGACGATTTCGAGCGCGGCAAGCTGCCGTCGTCGCTGTACGAGTTCAAGGCGAAGATTTTCGGCCTGACCATCACGCCGGAGCGGCTGAGCGAAATCCGCAACGAGCGGCGCGCCGGCAGCAAGTATGCGTCGATCGAGAACTGCCGTTATGAGGTCAACGAGGCGGAACTGATGATGAAGCGCGAGGGCATCCGCTGGCTGTCTTCGACCACCAAGTCGATCGAAGAGATCTCCACCACCATCCTGCAGGAGATCAAGCCGGACCGGCGCGAATATTAAAGCCGGCGCCGGCTAGACGCGCGGCGGATCGGTTTCGCGCGCGTAGACCCGGTGCTGCGCCAGCACCGACTTGAAGCCGGCCAGCCCTGCGTCGGCGTCGGCCGGCTCGACGATGATCACGCCCGGATCCGGCACGCCTTGCGGCAGCTTGCGCGGGATCCTGGCCGCCTTCAGCAGCTCGGCACCAGCGCCCACCGCCAGCAAGGGCTTGCCATGCCGGTACTGCAGCTTGACGAATTCGACCGCCAGCGCATTAGCCGCCAGCGCCGCCGCCGGCAGCTTCACCGGCTCCGCGCCGCCGGCCACGATCACGCCATCCCACAGCACCGACGGTCCGGTTTCCAGGCTGATCTCCCCATCCAGCGCCGCATCGGTGGTCGATTCCACCCGCCCGATGCGCGCGCCGATCAAGCGCGGCACCGCGCCGTCATCCAGCAGCGACGCGTACAGCTTGCGCACCAGCATCCCATCCACGCCGGGCGCGACGACCACCGCTACCCGCCGCGTACGGATTCCGGTCACGCCCGGCCGCGCAAACAAGGATAGCGACGGCGACGGCATGTAATCGTACGGCGGCTGCTGCGAGGCCGGCGGCAGCGGCGCCGGCACCGGCATGCCCAGTCCCTCGGCCACGGCGGCGGCCAGCTGGCGGTCGATATTCACCAGCAGCGCCAGCGTGCGGCTGCGGATCGCCGGCGTCTGCACGCGCGTCAGCTCGAAGCGAAACGCATCGATGATGTGGCGCTGCTCGGTCGCGCTCTGACTGATCCAGAACAGGCGCGCCTGCGAATAGTGATCGGCAAACAGCTCGGGCTTGCCGCGCACCTGGTTTCCCTGCGACGGTTCCGGCACGCTGACAAAGCCGCGCGCGCCAGCCTGGAACGGACAGCCGCCGGCCAGCGAATTCGGTTCGTAGCTGACGCGGCCACGGTTGATCTGCTGCCGGTGCAGGCCATCGCGCTGATTGTTATGGATCTGCGCCAACGGCGTGTTGATCGGAATTTCGTGGAAGTTGGCGCCGCCCAGGCGCGTGATCTGCGTGTCGATGTAGGAGTGTATCCGTCCCTGCAGCAGCGGATCGTTGGTGAAATCGATGCCCGGCACCAGATGCGCGGTGCAGAACGCCACCTGCTCGGTCTCGGCGAAGAAATTGTCGGGATTGCGGTCCAGCACCAGCTTGCCGACCGGGCGCACCGCCACCATCTCCTCCGGCACCAGCTTGGTCGGATCGAGGATATCGAACGGGAACTGGGCCGCCTGCTCCTCGCTGAAGATCTGCAAGCCCAGCTCCCACTCGGGGAACTGGCCGGCGTCGATCGCTTCCCACAGATCGCGGCGATGGTAGTCCGGATCGGCGCCGGCCAGGCGCGCCGCCTCGTCCCACACCAGCGAATGCGTGCCGGCCAGCGGCGTCCAGTGGAATTTGCAGAACACCGATGCGCCCTGCTGGTTCACCAGCCGGAAGGTATGCACGCCGAAGCCCTGCATCATGCGGTAGCTGCGCGGGATGGCGCGGTCGGAGGTGTGCCACAGCAGCATGTGCGCGATCTCCGGGCTGAGCGAGGCAAAGTCCCAGAACGTATCATGCGCGCTGGCCGCCTGCGGCATGCCGTTATGCGGTTCCGGCTTGACCGCGTGAATCAGGTCGGGGAACTTCATCGCGTCCTGGATGAAGAACACCGGCATATTGTTACCGACCAGATCCCAGTTGCCATCTTCGGTATAGAACTTGACGGCGAAGCCGCGCACATCGCGCACGGAATCGGCCGAGCCGCGCTCTCCGGCCACGGTGGAAAAGCGCACAAACACCGGCGTGCGCTTGCCCTGGGCGGCGAACGGCGCGGCGCGGGTGACGGCGCGCAGATCCTGGTAGCTTTCGAAATAGCCATGCGCTGCCGAGCCGCGCGCGTGCACCACCCGTTCCGGAATGCGCTCATGATCGAAATGCGTGATCTTCTCGCGCAGGATTAAATCCTCCATCAGCGTCGGCCCGCGCAGGCCGGCCTTCAGCGAGTTCTGATTGTCGGCGACCGGCACGCCCTGGTTGGTAGTCAGTTCGCGGCCGCTGTCGTCGACGCGCGCGCGGTCCAGCGGACGAGTGATGGCGTTATCGCCGAGGTCCGGCAGGCCGTCGCCCACCTTGGGCGAAGCAACCGTCTCGGTGCTGGTGCTGGCCGTGACGATCGGCGACGCCGGCGTATGCGTCTGACCGGAGTGCGGCGTATAGGCCGCCTCGCCGTACTCCAGCGGCTTGGTGGCATTGAACGGCATCTCGGCGACCAGCTTGTCGTCGCCGGTATTCTTCTGTAGCAGTTGTTCGGCGATCGGATTGGGCGGACCGAGACGCGCAGGCTGCGGCGGCGCGGCCGGCCCGGCGACGGTGCTGAGTACAGATCCGGCGCCATCCACCGCGCCACCATTGGGTTTACGTTTAGCCATCGCAACCTCCTGAGTTAGGCAGAGGTCGAGTGTGCGATTGTTACCGCCGGGCGTGTTTGATCAACCTCAATCGCGGCCCCAATTCGGGTTCAGAAGAAGTGCTGCCAGTCGGCCAGCCAGGCGGGGAAGTCTTCGACGGCCATCGGTTTGGCGATGTAGTAGCCCTGGGCGTAGGTGCAGCCCAAACCCAGCAGGAAGTCCCAGTCTTGCTTGGTTTCGACACCGACCGCCACCGAGCGCCGGTCCAGGCTGCGCGCCAGGCCGAGGCAGGAGCGCAGCACGGTACCGATGGCGGAACGTTTGGAGGCGCCGTCGACGAAGCTGCGGTCGATCTTCAGTTCAGAGAACGGGATGCGCGCCAGCAGTTGCAGGTTGCTGCGCCCGGTGCCGTAGTCGTCGATGGCCAGGCCGAAGCCCGCCATCCGCAGCCGCAGCAGCCGTTCGAGGAAGTGCGGGTCGGTGGCGAGCACCGCCGATTCGGTCATTTCGAAGGTGATGTAATCGGCCATGATGCGGTGCCGCGCCAGACAGGCGCCGATCTGCTCGGTGAATTGCGGGTGCGCCAGCGTGCTTTGGTCGACGTTGATCGACACCGAGATCGGCACGCCCTGGTCGTGCAGCCGGCGGCAGGCCGCCACCGATTTTTCGATCATGGTCCAGTCGAGGTAGTCGACCCGCTGCGCCGCCTCCAGCGCCGGCATGAACGAGGCCGGCCCCAATACGCCATGCAGCGGATGGCGCCAGCGGGCGAACATTTCCAGCCCTTTTACCTGGCCGGTTTCCAGTTCGATCTTGGGCTGGAAGAAGGGATCGAATTCGCGGTTCTGCAGGCCCTGCCCCACTTCGTCGAACGACAGCGTGGGAGCGGCCGGGCGGGCGCCGCCCGCTTCGCCCGGCGGCACGTAGTTATGGATCAGCGCCACCAGCCGGCTGCCGATCACCGGCTTGCCGATCGCGCCCAGCACATTGACGCCATACGCCGCCGCCATGGTCTCCACCGAGAACAACACCGCATTCGATTGCGCGCCGACGATGATCACGCCGGCCTTGCAGTGCGCTTCCCCCAGGCGGCGGATCAGCTCCAGCGCGTCCATGCCCGGCAGCGCCAGGTCGATGATGGCGATGTCCACCGGCGGCATGATGCCGGCACTGAAGTGGCGCAGCGCGGTATGGCCGTCCGGCGCTTGCGTGATCTTGCCCACGCCGACGTGCACCAGGATGTCGGCCAGCGCGTGCCGTTGTACCTGATCCCCTTCGGCTACCAGAAAGTGCAACTGCGCGATGTCCATGACCGCCTCCAGTTTCTGCCTCAGCTCTGATTCTGCCTTACTTGCTCGAAAAAGCATACCGCTGCACACGCGGCGACGTTCAGCGATTCTACCTGCCCCAGATGCGGAATCACGACTTTGTATGTTGCCTGCGACAGCAGGTCGTCCGCCACGCCCTGCCCTTCGTGGCCGAAGATCCAGGCCACCGGCTGGCGCAGGTCGATGTCGTACAGCTTCTGTGCGGCGTAGCCGGAGGTGGCCAGCGTCGGCACACGCGCGTTGCGCACCAGCTCAGCCAGGTCGACGTTTTCAAAAATATCCAGCACGAAGTGCGCGCCCATTGCCGCCCGCAGCACTTTGGGCGACCAGCAGAACGCCGTGCCGGCGCTGCAATAGACTTGCTGGATGCCTGCCGCCGCCGCGCTGCGCAGGATGGAGCCGACGTTGCCCGGATCCTGCACGCCGTCCAGCAGCACCGCCGAGACGCTGACCGGCGCAGTCACCGAGCGCTCCGGCGTATCGATCAAAAACATCACGCCAACGCCGTGTTCGACCTGGCTGATGCCGTTGTACAGGGCATCCGGCAGCGCCAACACATGCGCGCGCTGCGCTTCCAGCTGGCCGACGATGTCCATCACTTCGGTATTTTGTAGCGAGCTTTCGCTGACCACGCACTGCTCCGGCAGGCCGCGCAACTGCAGGTACGATTGGCACAGGTGCACGCCGTCCAGCAGCGTGCGGCCGGCCTTGCGGCGTGCCTGCTGGCTGCCGGCCAGCTTGACCAGTTCCTTGTATTGCGCATTGTCGCGCGAGGTGATCGTCTTCACAGGTTCACCTCCAGCAGCGCGCGCACCGGCGCGAACGAACGCCGGTGCACCGGCGACGGGCCGTGCGCACGCAGACGCTCCAGGTGCAGCGCGGTGCCGTAGCCCTTGTGCTGGTCGAAGCAGTATTCGGGATAGCGTTGATGCAGCGTCACCAGCGCGGCGTCGCGCGCGGTCTTGGCCAGGATCGAGGCGGCCGAGATGGCGTCCACCTTGTCGTCGCCGCCGATGATGGCGATGCTCTGGATTTTCATCACCGGGCAGCGGTTGCCGTCGATCAGGGCCAGCGTCGGCACGGTGCTCAGCGCTTCGACGGCGCGGCGCATCGCCAGCATCGAGGCTTGCAGGATGTTCAGTTTGTCGATTTCGTCTTCCGATGCTTCGGCGATGGCCCAGGCCAGCGCATGCTGTTTGATCAGCGGCGCCAGCAGGTCGCGTTTGGCTTCGGTCAGCTTTTTCGAGTCGCGCAGGCCTTCGATCGGGCGCGTGACGTCGAGAATGACGGCGGCGGCAAACACTGGGCCGGCCAGCGGGCCGCGCCCTGCCTCGTCCACGCCGCAGATGATTTCATCCGCCGATTGCGGCAGGTCGTCAAACAGGCCTAAATTTTGATTCTTCACTTGGTTCTTTCAATGACTTGCAATACCGCCGCCGCGCTTTCCGACGCGCTGTTGCGCAGCAGGCTGTGATGCATATCGGTGAAACGCTGCACCAGGCGCTGGCGGTGCGGTGCGTCGCTCAACTGCTTCCACATCGCTTCGGCCAAAGCTTCGGCGCTGGCCGCGTGCTGCAGCAGCTCCGGCACCAGGAACTCGCGCGCCAGGATGTTCGGCAACCCTATCCACGGCTGGTAGCCGAAGTGGCGCAGAATCTGCCACTCCAGTTCCATCATCTTGTAGGCGATCACCATCGGCTTCTTGAACAGCGCCACTTCCAGCGACGCCGTGCCTGAAGCCACCATCACCGCTTCAGCAGCGGCGATCGCAGTGTGCGACTGGCCATCCAGCAGCTGGATCTCCACGTCCTGCAAACCGGCCTGCGCGACCAACTCCAGAAAGTAGGCGCGCTGACGTTCGCCGGCCATCGGCGCGACGAAGCGCAATGACTGGTCGCGCTGCTTCAGCAGTCGCGCCGCCTGCACAAACGCCACCGTGTTGTACTTGAGCTCAGACATACGGCTGCCCGGCATGATAGCGACAACGTTAGCGTCTTCCGCCAGGCCTAGCTGACGGCGCGCTGCGCCCACGTCCGGCGTCATCGGAATCAGTTCCGCCAGCGGATGGCCGACATAGCTGACCGGCACGCCGGCCTGCCTGTAAATCTCTTCCTCGAACGGGAAAATCACCAGCATTTGCGACACGGCGCGCTGAATCTTCTTGATGCGGCCACCGCGCCAGGCCCAGATCTGCGGCCCGATGTAATGCACGGTCGGGATGCCGGCCGCCTTCAGTTGCTCTTCCAGCCCCAGGTTAAACCCCGGATAGTCGGCGCCGATGAAGGCGGCAGGACGATCCGCCAGCAGCCGGTCGCGCAGCGCGCTCTGGATGCCTTTCAGCTCGCGATAACGCAGCAGCACCGGCAGCAAACCGCGCACGGTCAGCTGGTCCATCGGCCAATGCGATTCGAAGCCTTGCGCCATCATCTGCGGCCCGCCGATGCCGTGCAAGCGCGCCTCCGGCAGATGCGGACGCAGGCCTGAAAGCAAACGAGCCGCCAGCATGTCGCCGGACGGCTCGCCTGCCACCAAGGCCAGCGACAGCTTGTCAGCGGACGATGCCACGGGTTGCCGTATCCAGGAACTCGCGCATGGCGCGCATGTGCAATGCCACGTCGGCCGGCACCGCCGCCTCTTCGGCGATCAGCGCCGCCTTGGCTTCCTCCAGCGTCAGGCCGGAGCGGTAGATGATCTTGTAGGCGGCACGGATACCGTTGATCTGCTCGCGGCTAAAGCCGCGACGCTTCAGGCCTTCGATGTTGACGCCATGCGCCGCCGCCGGATTGCCGTTCAACAGCACGAACGGCGGCACGTCCTGCGTCAGCGACGTGCTCATGCCGACAAACGCGTGCGCGCCGATCTTGCAGAACTGGTGCACATTGGCGAAACCGCTCATGATCACATGGTCGCCGATTTCGACGTGGCCGGCGATCTGCGCGTTGTTCGAGAAGATCGTGTTGCTGCCCACCACGCAGTCATGCGCCAGATGGACGTAGGCCGAGATCCAGTTATCGTTGCCGAGCGAGGTCACACCCTTGTCCTGCACCGTGCCGGTGTTGAAGGTGCAGAATTCGCGGATGGTATTGCGGTCGCCGATGGTCAGGCGGGTAGGCTCGCCGTTCCACTTCTTGTCCTGCGGCGCGGCGCCGATCGACGAGAACTGGAAGAACTTGTTGTCGCTGCCGATGGTCGTGTGGCCTTCGATGACCACATGCGGACCCACCACCGTGCCAGAGCCGATGGTGACGTTCGGACCGATGACCGAGTACGGCCCGATCTCGACGCTATCGTGCAGCTCGGCCTTGCTGTCAACGACGGCGGTGGCGTGTATCTTGGCCATGATTACTGTCCTGCGGCTGGCTGCGACGCGTCGCTGGTGCTGCGGATGGTGCACATCAGATCCGCTTCAACCGCGGTCTGGCCATCGACCGAACCGACCGCCTTGTATTTCCAGATGCCGCGCGATACGCGCACGATTTCGATGTCCATCTTCAGCTGGTCGCCAGGACCGACCGGACGCTTGAAGCGGGCGTTATCGATGCCGACGAAGTAGACCACCGAATTCTCGTCCGGCTTGATGCCCATGGTCTTGAACGACAGCAGCGCCGCCGTCTGCGCCATCGCCTCGATCATCAGCACGCCCGGCATCACCGGCTTGTGCGGGAAGTGGCCATTGAAGAATTCTTCGTTGACGGTCACGTTCTTGATGGCGGTGATGGACTTGTTCTCCTCATACGAGAGCACGCGGTCCACCAGCAGCAGCGGATAGCGGTGCGGCAGGTAGGACTTGATCTCGCAGATGTCCATGGTTTTGTTTTCGATAGTGGTCATGATTCGTTATTCTCTGTTTTAGTCTTGATAATTTTTTCCAGCGCGCGGATTTTATCGCGCATGGAAGACAGGTTGCGCACGATGACGGCCGATTTTTCCCAGTCGGCGTTTTTCGCCAGCGGGTAGAAGCCGGTGTACTGCCCCGGCTCCAGGATCGAGCGCGACACCATCGAGCCCGAGCCCACATGCACCTTGTCGACAATGGTCAGGTGGCCCAGCACCATGGCGGCGCCGCCGAAGGTGCAGTATTTGCCGATCTTCGCGCTGCCCGCGACACCGACGCAGCCGGCCATCGCCGTGTGTGCACCTATATGGCAGTTATGGCCGATCTGGATCTGGTTGTCCAGCTTGACGCCATCTTCGATGATGGTGTCCGCCAGCGCGCCGCGATCGATGGTGGTGTTGGCGCCGACGTCCACATCGTCGCCGATCATCACGCGTCCGGTCTGTGGAATCTTGATGTAGACGCCGCCCTCGTTGGCGAAGCCGAAACCGTCGGTGCCGATCACCGCGCCGGAGTGGATGATGCCGCGCGCCCCGATCTGGCAGTAGGCATGGAAGGTGACGTTGGCGAACAGTTTGGTGTCGTCGCCGATCACCGCCTCGCGGCCGATAAAGCAGCCGGCGCCGATCACGGCGTGCTCGCCGATCACCGCGCCGTCTTCGATCACCGCGCGTGCGGCGATGTGCGCCGTCGCGGCCACCTGCGCGGTCTCGGCCACCACGGCGGTCGGATGCACGCCGGCTGCCGGCACGATGGCCGTCAGCGCTTCGAAATACTGCGCCGCGCGGGCGAAGTACACATAGGGATTCGGGACGACGATGCGCGCGCCATGATAACCGGCGGCGATAAAAGCGTCATCGGCGGCCGACACGATCAGTGCCGCCGCCTGGCTTTGCAACGCCTGTGCGCGCAGCTTGCTATTACTGAGAAAGCTGATGTGCGAAACGCCGGCGTCGGCCAGTGGCGCGATCCCGGAGACTTCCAGGTTCGCGTCGCCCACCAGCTGACCGCCCAAGCGTTCGACCAATGCTCCTAGTCGAGTGCCCATCGGGTGATCCAATCTTTGAGGAGGTTGTTACTTGTCTTACTTGTCTTTATCCAGCGCCGCCAACACCTTTTCGGTGATGTCGATACGCGGGCTGGCCCAGACGGCGTCCTGCAGCACGATGTCGAAGCCTTCAACATTGGCCAGCTGCTTGATGATCTTGGTGGCTTTTTCCGAAATCGCCTGACGCTCTTCGTTGGTGCGCTGGCTCAGGTCTTCGCGGAATTCGCGCTGGCGGCGCTGGTATTCCTTATCCAGCTCGAACACGTCGCGCTGACGCTTGACGCGATCCGCCTCGCTCAGCGCCGGCGCATCCTTCTCCAGCTTTTCCGATGCCGTCTTCAGGCGCAGGCCCATCTCGTTCATCGCCTTTTCGCGGCTCTTGAACTCTTCCTGCAGCTTCTCGCCGGCCAGCTTGGCCAGCTTGGACTCATTGTAGATGCGCTCGGGGCTGATCCACGCGATGCGCGAAGCGGAGGTCTGAGCCTGCACCGGCGCCAATGAACACCAGCCCAATGCAAGCACGGCGAGATATTTGGTCATGGTTGCGGATGCAGTCTTCAACTTGTTTCTCCGAGGTAAAAATTAATTCTATCCAGCATTAGAAGCCGGTACCCATCTGGAACTGGAAGCGTTCCAGGCGGTCGCCATACTTGGCGTTCAGCGGTTTAGCATAACTCAACTTCAGCGGACCGACCGGTGAAATCCAGCTGATGCCCAGACCAGAAGAATAGCGCAATTGCGAGAAACGCATTTTTTCGCCTTCCTGGTACACCTGGCCGCCATCGAGGAAGGCGAACCAGCGCAGGCTGCGGTCCTGACCGGAGCCAGGGAATGGCATCTGCAGTTCGGCATTGCCGATCACGCGCGAGGCGCCGCCCAGCGCATCGCCGTAGCGGTAGTCGACCGCGCCCAGCGAGGAGCTGTAGTAGCCGCGCACCGAGCCGATGCCGCCGGCGTAGAAGTTCTTGAACACCGGGTAGTTGCTGTCGCCGAGGCCGCGGCCGTAATCCAGCTCGCCTTTCAGCGCCAGGGTCACTTTCGAGAACAGCGGCTTGTACCACTGCTGCTCGTACACGGCGCGGTAGTATTTCTGTTCGCCGATCAGGTCCAGCTCCAGGTTGGCGCGCTGGTAGCGGCCGATGGTTGGCGTGGTGGCCGAGTCGCGGCTGTCGCGTGCCCATGCCACGGTCAGCGGCACGGCGGTGGCTTCGGCGGTGCCGACGCCGCTGGCGATGCCGGTGATCGACCGCACGTAGTCCTGGAAGCGGGTCGGCGAGGTTTCGTCGGTGGTGATCTTCGAGCGTTCCAGACCGACGCCGAAGAACACGGTGTCGACTTCCGAGAACGGCACACCCCAGCTGACGCGGCCGCCCTGCTGTTTAATCGTGTACATACCGATGTTGACCGCAGGCGGTTTGGTGGTACGCAGATACAGCTCGTAGCCGCGCGACACGCCGTCGTCGGTGTAGTACGGGTCGGTCTGCGAGAACGAAATGGTGCGGCTGTATTTCGACGTATTCAGCTCCAGGCCGACGGTGGTACCGGAACCGGCAAAGTTGGCCTGCTGGATCGCCGCCTGGAACGAGAATTTCTCCGACTGCGAGAAAGCGCCGCCGATCTGGAAGTTACCGGTCGGACGTTCGGTCACGGTCAGGTTGACGTCCACCTGGTCGGAAGTGCCCTGCGCTTCCGGGGTATCGACGGTGACGTCCTTGAAGTAGCCGAGGCGGTCGACGCGGTCGCGCGACAGCTTGATCTTGTTGGCGTCGTACCAGCTCGATTCGAACTGGCGGAATTCGCGGCGTATCACCTCGTCGCGGGTCGAGGTATTGCCGGCGATGTTCATGTGGCGCACGTAAGCGCGCTTGCCCGGATCGATGAAGAAGGTGAACGACACTTCGCGCTTGTCGACATCGATGTCCGGCGCCGCGTTGACGTTGGCGAACGCATAGCCGAAGGTGCCCAGGCGGTCCGAGATCATCTTGTTGGTGGCGGTCAGCAGCTCGCCCGAATAGATCGCGCCTTTGCGCAACAGCACCAGCTGGCGCAGCTCTTCTTCGCGGCCGAAGGTCTCGCCTTCGAACTTGATGTTGTTGACCTTGTACTGCTCACCCTCGGTGATGTTGATGGTGATGTAGATGTCCTTCTTGTCCGGCGTGATCGACACCTGGGTGGAGTCGATATTCATGCTGATGTAGCCGCGGTTCAGATAGTAGGACTTGAGCGACTCGATGTCGCCGGTCAGCTTGGTCTTGGAATACTGGTTGGCCTTGGTGTACCACGAGAACCAGCCGCCGGTGTTCAGCGCCAGCTGTTCTTTCAGCTCCTTGTCGGAAAACACCTTGTTGCCGACGATGTTGATTTCCTTGATCTTGGCGATCTCGCCCTCGTCCACCACGAAATTGATGTTGACGCGGTTACGCTCCAGCGGCGTGACGGTGGTTTCGACTTTGACGCCATACAGGCCGCGCGACAGGTACTGGCGCTTCAGCTCTTGCTCGGCGCGGTCGACCGATGCCTTGTCGAAGATCTTGGCTTCGCCGACGCCGATGTCTTTCAGCGCCTTGATCAGCGTGTCTTTCTCAAATTCCTTGGTGCCGGTGAAATCCACCTTGGCGATGGCCGGACGTTCCTCGACCAGCACCACCAGCACCTGGCCGTCTTTTTCCAGCTTGACGTCCTTGAAGAAACCGGTCGCATACAGCGCCTTGATGGCGGTGACCGATTTGTCGTCGTTGAAGGTTTCGCCGACACGTACCGGCAGATAGCTGAAGACCGTACCGGCTTCCGTACGCTGAATCCCTTCGACGCGGATATCTTTGATGACGAAGGGCTCGATGGCCAGCGCGCTGCCGCTGCAGAGGGCCAAGACAGCGGCGCCAATCAGACTACGGCGCAAAGAAGTTGAAGTAATACGGTCAGAATATAATTTCATCGGGTTCAATGGTTCAATCAACGAGAACTACACATTACAGCTACAGCAACCGGACTACGTCGTTAAACACCGCCAGCAGCATCAGGCTGAGTAATAAACCCATGCCCAGCCGCTGCGCGATTTCACCGACGCGCTCCGGCACAGAACGCCCAGTTAAAACTTCCAGCGAATAATACAGCAAATGCCCCCCGTCTAGAACGGGAATCGGCAGCAAATTCATCACCCCAAGACTGATGCTGATGAAGGCGATGAAGCTCAAATAGTATTCCAGGCCCAGGCGCGCGGTCTGTCCCGCATAATCGGCAATCGTGATCGGGCCGGTGACATTCTTCAGTGAGACCTCGCCGGTGAACATCTTGCCGATCATTTTCAGCGTCATCGTACAAGTATCCCAGACCCGCACCACCGATTTTTCCAGCGCCGCCAATGGCGCCGACGGCACGCGGATCATATCCGGGCGATTTGCGATTTCGGCGTTGATCTTACCGACGGTTACAGTTCCTTTGCCGGATTTTACTTCGCCCGCTTCCGGCACCACGCTCACCGTCACCGGCTGGCCGGCGCGCTGCAAGGTTACCTGCACCGCGCGGCCCGGCGCCGAACGGATTTTCTCGATGAAGCCCTGGCCGTCGGCCACCGTCGCGCCGTCAACACCGGTCAGCAGATCGCCGGCCTGCAGGCCGGCGCGTTCGGCCGGGCTGCCCGGCAGCACGCGCAGCACCACCGGCGCCGGCAAGGCCACGCCGAGACCCAGCTGGGTCGGCACATCGCCTTCCAGATCCATGCCCTGTAGCGCCGATGCCGGCACCGTGACCGCCACCCGGCCCTGCCCCGGACGTTCGACGGCAAGCCGCACCTCATGCTTGTCGATGGCGGATTGAATGAACTGCCAGCGCAGCTCGGACCACACGTGCACCGGTTGCTCATTGATCGCAGTGACGGTGTCGCCGCTATGCAGGCCGGCTTGCGCGGCCGGCGTCTCGGCACGTACGCTGATTTTGCTGCTCGGTTCTTCAACGCCGTGCATGTAGAGGCCGGCGAACAGCACGATGGCCACCAGGAAGTTGGCGATCGGGCCGGCGGCCACGATGGCGATGCGCTTCCAGACGTTCTGGCGGGTGAACTCGCGTTGCAGGTCGGATTCCGGCAGGCCGGCCAACTCACCTTCGCGCGCGTCCAGCATCTTGACGTAGCCGCCCAGCGGCAACGCCGACAGCGCCCATTCCGTCTGGTCCTTGCCGAAACGGCGCGACCACACCACCTTACCCATGCCGACCGAGAAACGCAGCACTTTCACACCGCACCAGCGCGCCACCAGATAGTGTCCCAGTTCGTGGAATACCACCAGCGGGCCTAGGCAGAAGATGAACGCCAGGACGGTCTGAATGCCGCTCATTTTGCCAGCCCGGCGATATAGGTTTCAGCAGCGGCACGAGCGGCGGAGTCCTGCGCCAGCACCGCCTCGATGCTGTGGGCTTCGCCGTGCGGCAGCGTATCGACCACATGACGGATCACGCGGTCGATCTGGCGGAAGCCGATTTTCAGGTCGAGGAAGGCTTGTACCGCCACCTCGTTGGCGGCGTTCAGCAGGGCCGGCGCGGTACCGCCGGCGCGCAGCGCGTCGAACGCCAGCGCCAGGCATGGGAAACGTTCAAAGTCGGGCTGGTGGAATTGCAGCGTGGCGATCTGCGTCAGGTCCAGCTGGGCCACGCCGGAGGCGATGCGCTCCGGGTAGGCCAGCGCGTGGGCGATCGGCGTGCGCATGTCCGGGTTGCCCAGCTGCGCCAGCACCGAGCCGTCGACGTAGGACACCATCGAGTGAATTACCGACTGCGGGTGGATCACCACTTCGATCTGGTCGGCCGGGGCGCCGAACAGCCAGTGCGCCTCGATCACTTCCAGACCCTTGTTCATCATGGTGGCCGAATCGACCGATATCTTGCGGCCCATGGACCAGTTCGGGTGCTTGCAGGCCTGGTCCGGTGTCACCGCGTCCAGCGTGGCGACATCGCGCGTCAGGAACGGGCCACCGGAAGCGGTCAGCAGGATCTTGGCGACGCCGGCGGCGCTGTCGCGCACGGCCGGCACCTTGCCGCCGAATTGCGGCATCGACTGGAAGATGGCATTGTGCTCGCTGTCGATTGGCAGCAGCACGGCGCCGGATTCGTGCACGGCGTCCATGAACAACTGGCCGGACATGACCAGCGCTTCTTTGTTCGCCAACAGGATTTTCTTGCCGGCGCGGGCGGCGGCCAGCGTTGGCGCCAGGCCGGCGGCGCCGACAATCGCCGCCATCACGCTATCGACTTCGGCGGCGCTGGCGATGCTGCACAGCGCCTGCTCGCCCCACTCCACTTCGGTCTTGACGCCCGCTGCACGCAACAGTGCAGCCAGCTGGTCGGCGGCGGCGGCAGTGCCGACCACGGCGCGTGCCGGACGGAATTGCACGCATTGCGCGGCCAGTTCTTCGACGCGGCTATGCGCCGACAAGGCATAGACGGAATAGCGCTCGGGATGGCGGGCGATCACGTCCAGCGTGGAGACGCCGATGGAGCCGGTGGCGCCTAATACGGTAATACGTTGCATGGTAATTCTTTCAGATCCAGGACGAGACCAGCGCCGCCATCGGCAACACCGGGATCAGCGCGTCCACGCGGTCGAGCACACCACCGTGGCCAGGCAGCAGGTTGCTGCTGTCCTTGATGCCGGCGCGGCGCTTGAGGGAGGATTCAAACAGGTCGCCAATGACGGAGAACATCACCAGCACCAGCAGCACCAGCAAGGCCACGGCCCAGCCGAAGCGGGCCTGCAGCTTGAAGGCGAAGGTGTCTTGCAGCCACGGCGCGGCGCCGCCGGCCAGGATGATGGAAATCACCGCCAGCACCAGCACGGCGATGGCGCCGCCGATCGCGCCTTCCCACGATTTGCCCGGCGAAATGCTCGGCGCCAGCTTGCGCTTGCCGAAAGCCTTGCCGGAGAAATAGGCGCCGATATCGGCGATCCACACCAGCACCATCACCGACAGCAGGTACAACGGCGACTTCAGGTACAGGCCTACCAGCGCAAAGAACGCGGCAAACACGGCAAAGGTAAAGGTGATGGCCAGCGACCAGTTGGCGGCCGTGCCCAGCTGCGGCAGGCCGAGGCCGAGCGTCGGCGCATAGCGGATCAGCCACAGCAGCGCGGCCACGCCGTACAGCGCGTTGACCGCGCCCGGCTTGGCCGAATACATCAGCAGCACGAACAGCGCGCCGCCGACAAAGCCGGCCACGCGCGCCTTGCTTTCGCTCAGGCCGAACAGGCGCGCGCCCTCCCACACGGCGGCGCCGACAAACAGCGTCACCACCAGGGCAAACGCGGGGAAATAGTTGAAGAACAGGACCGGCAGCAACACCGCCAGCAACACCACAGCGGTAATAATCCTCGTTTTCAGCATCAGTTTGTCTTTTCAGCCAGTTGTGCCCCGGTGCGGCCGAAACGCCGCTCGCGGTGCTGGTAGGAGGCGATCGCCTCATCGAGACATTCGGCGGAAAAGTCCGGCCAATAAATGTCGGTGAAGAACAGCTCGGTGTAAGCCAGCTGCCACAGCAGGAAATTGGAAATGCGCTGCTCGCCGCCGGTGCGGATGAACAGGTCGGGCTCGGGCGCGTAGGCCATGGCCAGGTGCGGCGCCAGTTGCTCCTCGGTGAAATCGGTCACGCCAGGGTGGGCCTTGGCCATCTGCGACACGGCCTGCATGATGTCCCAGCGGCCGCCGTAATTGGCGCAGATGGTGACGGTCATACGGGTGTTGGCGGCGGTCTTGCGCTCGGCGGAGGCGATCATGGCTTGCAGCTTGGCATCAAAGCGGCTGAGGTCGCCCACGACCTTGAGGCGGATGTTATTCGCGTGCAGCTTGGAGACTTCGCGCTCCAGCGCCGTCACGAACAGGCGCATCAGCAGGGAGACTTCTTCCTCCGGGCGGCGCCAGTTTTCGGAACTGAAGGCGAACAGGGTCAGGTATTCCACGCCGCGCCGGGCGCAGGACTCGACCACGGTACGCACGGCCTCCACGCCCTTGACGTGACCGCCCACGCGCGGCAGAAAGCGCTTGGTGGCCCAGCGGCCATTGCCGTCCATGATGATCGCCACATGGCGTGGCACGGCAGGTGCGTCTGGAACCTCGGTAGTCGAACTCGTATATTTCATGAAAACGTCGGTGCCAAAGTGTAAAGTATTGCAGGTGTGAGACAAAAAGACAAGACGCCAGCATAGCAGACACCGCCGATCACCTGCGTGACCGGTGGGCTGCCGTGCTGGCGTCCCGGTTTATTAAACCGTCAGAATCTCTTTTTCCTTCTCACCCAGCACTTTATCGATGTCGGCGATGAACTTGTCGGTCAGCTTCTGCACATCATCGGTGCCGCGACGCTCGTCGTCTTCCGAGATGGCTTTGTCCTTGACCAGCTTTTTCAGGCCCTCGTTGGCATCGCGACGGATGTTACGGACAGCAACTTTGGCGTCTTCCGCCTCGCCTTTGGCCAGCTTGACCATTTCCTTGCGGCGCTCTTCGGTCAGCGGCGGGGTCGGCACACGGATGATGTCGCCCTGCGCGGCCGGGTTCAGGCCCAGGTCGGCGTCACGGATGGCTTTCTCGATGGCACCAGCCATCTTTTTCTCGAACGGCTGCACACCGATGGTACGGGCATCCACCAGCGTCAGGTTGGCAACCTGATTGATCGCGGTCGGGCTACCGTAGTAATCGACCGTGACATGGTCGAGAATGCCGGTGTGGGCGCGGCCGGTACGTACCTTGGCCAGATCGGCGCGCAGGGTTTCCAGCGATTTGGTCATGCGGTCTTGCGCGCTCTTTTTAACGTCAGCTACGGACATTGCTGCTCTCCTGTATATCTATCTAAATTAAACGTGAACCAGTGTACCTTCATCCTCGCCCATGATGACGCGTTTCAGCGCGCCCGGCTTGGTGATGGAGAACACCTTGATCGGCAGTTTCTGGTCGCGGCACAGCGCAAACGCGGTGGCGTCCATCACCTGCAGGTGCTTGGCGATGGCTTCATCGAAGCTGATCGTGTGGTACAGCGTGGCGTTCGGGTCCTTCTTCGGATCGGCAGTATACACGCCGTCGACCTTGGTGGCCTTCAGCACGATTTCCGCGCTCACTTCCGAACCGCGCAACGCCGCTGCGGTATCGGTGGTGAAGAACGGGTTACCGGTGCCGGCCGCGAACACCACGACCTTGCCTTCTTCCAGGTATTGCAGCGCTTTCGGGCGCACATACGGCTCGACCACCTGCTCGATGCCGATCGCCGACATCACGCGCGCGGTCACGCCAACATGGCGCATGGCATCAGCCAGCGCCAGCGCGTTCATCACGGTGGCCAGCATGCCCATGTAGTCGGCAGTGGCGCGGTCCATGCCCTGGGCGCCCGGCGCCACGCCGCGGAAGATATTACCGCCGCCAATGACGATCGCCAGTTCCACGCCCAGTTTCGCGACCTCGGCCACATCGGCGACGGTCCGCTCGATCGTGGCGCGGTTGATGCCGTATGGATCATCGCCCATCAGGGCTTCGCCGGACAATTTGAGGAGGACGCGCTTGTAGGCTGGTTTGGACATGAGACGGGGCTCCTATTGAGGGGGTTGTTCGGGGTTGTGCTGCGGCGCCTATGATACCTTGCCCGGCGCCGCGTCCTGCTGCGGGCTTAAAAAAACGGGCCTCTCGGCCCGTTTTCTTTTTATTACGCTCCTTTGGAAGCGGCTACTTGCGCGGCCACTTCTGCTGCGAAGTCGTCTACCTTCTTCTCGATGCCTTCGCCAACAACGTACATGACGAACGCTTTAACGGTGGTCGATTTTTCTTTCAGCATCTGCTCGATCGATTGCTTGTCGTTTTTCACGAAAGCCTGGTTCAGCAGCGATACTTCTTTCAGGTACTTCTGTACCGAGCCTTCCAGACGCTTGGCGACGATGTCGGCAGGCTGTACTGGTTTGCCAGCAGCAACAGCGGCAGCAGCATCTTCATCTGCTTTCAGCTGAGCAACCGAGCGCTCTTTTTCGATCAGTTCGGCAGGAACCTGGTCAGCCGACAGCGACACTGGCTTCATTGCAGCGATGTGCATGGCCACGTCTTTACCGACTTGCTCGTCGGCGCCGTCGAATTCAACGATCACACCGATACGAGTGCCGTGCAGGTACGACGCCAGCTTGGCGCTGGTTTCGAAACGCTGGAAGCGGCGGATCGACATGTTTTCGCCGATTTTACCGATCAGGGCCGAACGCACTTCGTCCAGGGTTTTGCCTTCGTCGCCAGCTGGCAGGGCCAGCAGGGCAGCCACGTCGGCCGGGTTGTTTTCCGCCACCAGACGGGCGGCGGTGTTCGCCAGGTTCAGGAAATCGTCGTTTTTCGCAACGAAGTCGGTTTCCGAGTTGACTTCAACCAGGGCGCCTACGCCGTTGGCGATGTAGGTCGCGACCACGCCTTCAGCGGTGATACGGCTGGCTGCTTTACCAGCTTTGCCGCCCAGCTTGACGCGCAGGATCTCTTCCGCACGACCCATGTCGCCTTCGGCTTCGGTCAGTGCTTTTTTGCATTCCATCATCGGCGCGTCGGTTTTCGCGCGCAGTTCGCCTACCATTGCTGCGGTAATAGCTGCCATGTGTTTCTCCTAATTCGGTATTCGGGGGTGGTTAGTTAAAAAAAAGGGGGAGCTGTTGGCCACCCCTTTTTTTCTTACAGCCTGTCAGGAACGATTAAGCCTGTTCGCTGACTTCGACGAATTCGTCGCCGGCTGCTGCTTTAACCAGCTCAACAACTTCAGCGCCAGCGGCCGAACGGCCTTCCAGGATCGCATCTGCTACGCCGCGGGCGTACAGGGTGATGGCTTTCGACGAGTCGTCGTTGCCTGGAATGACGTACTGCACGCCTTCTGGCGAGTGGTTGGTATCGACCACGCCGATGACTGGGATGCCCAGTTTCGCGGCTTCGGTGATGGCGCCTTTGTGGTAGCCAACGTCAACGACGAAGATAGCGTCAGGAACGCCGCCCATGTCTTTGATGCCGCCGATCGATTTTTGCAGCTTGACGATTTCGCGTTGGAACATCAGCGCTTCTTTTTTCGACATCTTCTCAGCCGAACCGTCTGCAATCGCCGCTTCCATGTCTTTCAGGCGCTTGATCGAGGTTTTGATGGTTTTGAAGTTGGTCAGCATGCCGCCCAGCCAACGCTGGTCAACATAAGGAACGCCTGCGCGCTGGGCTTCAGCAGCGATGATATCGCGTGCTTGACGCTTGGTGCCTACCATCAGGATGGTGCCACGGCTTGCGGCAACCTGTTTCACGTGTTTCATCGCTTCTTGATACATACCCATCGTCTTTTCCAGATTGATGATATGGATCTTGTTGCGGTGACCGAAGATGAACGGTGCCATCTTTGGGTTCCAGAAACGGGTTTGGTGACCGAAGTGGACACCGGCTTCCAGCATTTCGCGCATAGTTACGGACATAATATACTCCAGGGTTAGTTCTGGAATCCGATCAGTCACCTTAGCCGTAGGCCAGGCACCCTTGTCGAGCGGATTCGCGTGTTTAAATTAATGAAGATAACAACATTGCTTAAACCGAATTCAAGCAACCCGAAATTCTACCTTGAAAACAACACTTTACGCAAGTGTCCCAGGCGATCGCGCATGCCCCAGCATGGGGCATCAACATGCAAGTGTTGCGCAGCCATGCACCAAAGTGGTTCGCCGCAGCAAATATTTTCCCGTAGTTAAACATTCATGCGGATTTTGTAATATTATGATGGGAAATAAATCCGATATTTTTTCATTGTTTTCGTTTGCGCCCAGCCAATGCGATAGCGTCCTTTTCAGAAAGTCGCCATCATGTCTTTATTGCTTGCAGTAACACTCGCCGCAGCCGTACAGCCCACCTGTTCGTGGGACCACCCTGGGCGTAACCCGTACACCGGCGGCACCGCTGCCGCCATCGACCGCTATACCGATATTCCGGAAGCCGTGCGCAGCACCCTCAAGCGCCGCCTGGAAGAAGGTCAGTCCGACGACAAGGTCAGCATCACCCGCGAACATATCGCCGGCAAGTACCAGTACGACAGCACCATCCGCGACATGCACTTCGGCCGCGCCTCGGTGTGCGCCAGCGTGACCCGCGACAAGTGGGCCGAGAACCGCGCCGAGCCGGGCGCGGTTTATTGCGTCGGCGAGCACTGCATCCTGGTGCCACGCATTTGCGGCAACGTCAGCCGCATTACCCGCACCGCTGCGGCGGTCGCACAGGCCGGCAACAAGGAAGGCACGCAGAGCAACGAAGGCGGCAAGCATATTAATGTCCCCGAGCTGGCCGACCTGGGTTTGATGGACGCCGACAACACCGGCCTGCTTTCCGATGAGGCCGAGGCGGCTGCACGCCAGCGCGCACTCAGCTCGCTGCTCGATATGGCTGAAGCGTTGAGCGAAGAACAATTGGCCTACACTGACGACGGTCTCCGTTTCAGCGCCTTTGGCCGCCGCGGCCTCAACGGCGGCGGCGATGACGACGGCGGCGATGGTGGCTATGTGGCGCCGCAACCGGTGCCGGAAGCCGACACCTGGGTAATGCTGCTGGCGGGCCTGGGCCTGCTCGGCTGGCAAGCGCGGCGCCGGACCCGCCCCGCCGCCAACGCCGCCGGGTAATACCACCCGCCCACGCCGGCTTCGCCAACAGCACGACCGCCCCGCCGTCGTTTATAATTTCGACATATTGCACGCCACGCGCCACCGCCCCTCGGGCGGGCGGCGCGGCGGCGTGCTCACCGTTTACTTAGCTGATTGCGATCCAATATGTCTATTTCCATCAAAACCGCCGAAGAAATCGAAGGCATGCGCGTGGCCGGCCGCCTCGGCTCCGAAGTGCTCGACTACATCACCCCGTTCGTCAAACCCGGCGTCACCACCGGCGAGCTGGATCGCCTGTGCCATGAGTACATGGTCAATGTGCAGGGCACCATTCCGGCGCCGCTCAACTATTGCCCGCCGGGCTACACGCCCTACCCCAAAGCCATCTGCACCTCGGTCAACGACGTCATCTGCCACGGCATTCCGGGCGATAAAGTGCTGAAGAACGGCGACGTGGTCAACCTCGACATCACTGTCATCAAGGACGGCTACCACGGCGACAACAGCCGCATGTTCTTCATCGGCGAACCGTCGATCCTGGCCAAGCGCCTGTCCGACATCACCTATGAATGCATGTGGCTGGGAATCCAGCAAGTCAAGCCGGGCGCCACGCTGGGCGACATCGGCCACGCCATTCAGCAGCACGCGGAAAAAGCCGGCTACAGCGTGGTGCGCGAATTCTGCGGCCACGGCATCGGCAAGGTGTTCCACGAAGAGCCGCAAGTGCTGCACTACGGCAAGCCAGGCACCGGCGTCAAGCTGGAAGCCGGCATGATCTTCACCATCGAGCCGATGATCAACGCCGGCCGCCGCGAAATCCGCGAAATGGGCGACGGCTGGACCATCAAGACCAAGGACCGCAGCCTGTCGGCGCAGTGGGAGCACATGCTCGTGGTGACCGACACCGGCTACGAGGTGCTGACGCTGTCGGCCGGCAGTCCGCCGCCGCCGGCGTTTGTCACCGGCGCCGCTGCCAAGGCAGCGTAATCCCGTGAACGCGGCCGTGATGAAGAACCAACTGCGCGAGCAGCTCAAGCGCCAGCTGAAGGCCGACCGCCAGGTCGTCATTGCCGCTTTCACGGAAGACGGCAAGCCGGAAAAGCTGCTGCGCAGCCTGCGCCAGAGCGTGGACGCGGTGCTGACCACGGCCTGGCACGCCGCCGGCCTGCCGGAAGACACGGCGCTGGTCGGCGTCGGCGGTTACGGCCGCGGCGAGCTGTTCCCCTATTCGGACGTCGACCTGCTGATCCTGCTGTCGCAAGCACCCGATGCCGCCACCACCGAAAAGCTGGAAGAACTGGTGCAGCTGCTGTGGGATCTGGGCCTGGAAATCGGCCACAGCATCCGCACGGTGGACGAGTGCCTGAGCGAATCGGCGGCCGACATCACGGTGCAAACCAGCTTGCTGGAAGCGCGCATCATCTGCGGCGACGAGCAGCTGTTTGCCGAGCTGCAGGCGCGCTACGACGCCGCGATGGACCCGCGCGCCTTCTTCCACGCCAAGCTGCTGGAAATGAAGCAGCGCCACGCGAAATATGAGGACACCGCTTTCAGCTTGGAGCCGAACTGCAAGGAAAGCCCCGGCGGCCTGCGCGACCTGCAAGTGATCCTGTGGCTGGTGAAGGCTTCCGGCCTGGCCAACTCGTGGCGCACGCTGGCCACCAGCGGCCTGATCACGCAGACCGAGGCGCGCCAGCTGATGGAGAAGGAGCGCGCCTTCAAGGACATCCGCGTGCGCCTGCACCTGCACGCCGGCCGCCGCGAAGACCGGCTGGTGTTCGATGTCCAGACCGCCATCGCCGAATCGCTGGGCCTGACCGCCACCGGCAGCGGCGTCAACATGCGCCGCGCCAGCGAATACCTGATGCAGCGCTACTACTGGGCCGCCAAAACGGTCACGCAACTCAATACCATCCTGCTGCAGAACATTGAGGAACGCCTGTTCCCGCAGGACGGCCTGGCGGTGCCGATCAACGCCCGCTTCAACGACGTCAACGGCCTGATCGATATCGCCGAGGACGACACTTTCGAGAAGACGCCGTCGGCGATGCTGGAAATCTTCCTGCTGATGACCGAGCGGCCGTCGCTCAAGGGCATGACCGCGCGCGCCACCCGCGCGCTGTGGCACGAGCGCTTCCAGATCGACGCCGCCTTCCGCGCCGATCCTGCCAACCGCTCGCTGTTCCTGCAGATCATGCAGGCGCCGCGCGGCATCATCCACGCGCTGCGCCGCATGAACGACCTGTCGATCCTGGGCCGCTACCTGCCCAACTTCCGCAAGATCGTCGGCCAGATGCAGCACGACCTGTTCCACGTTTACACGGTCGACCAGCACATCCTGATGGTGGTGCGCAATATGCGCCGTTTCACCATGGCCGAGCACGCGCACGAATACCCGTTCTGCAGCCAGCTGATGGCCAACTTCCCGAAACCGTGGGTGCTGTTCCTGGCCGCGCTGTTCCACGACATCGCCAAGGGACGCGGCGGCGACCATTCCAAGCTGGGCATGGCTGACGCCGAACAGTTCTGCCGCGAGCACGGCATGAGCGACGAGGACACCGAACTGGTGGTGTTCCTGGTCGAGAACCACCTGACCATGTCGCAAGTGGCGCAGAAGCAGGACTTGTCCGATCCGGACGTGATCCAGGCCTTCGCCAGGGTGGTCGGCGACGAGCGCCACCTGACCGGCCTGTACCTGCTGACGGTGGCCGACATCCGCGGCACCAGTCCCAAGGTGTGGAACGCCTGGAAGGCCAAGCTGCTGGAAGACCTGTACAAGATCACCCAGCGCGTGCTGGGCGGCGAGCCGCACAGCGCCGCCAACGAACTGCGCCAGCGCCAGGATGAGGCGCTGGCCACGCTGCGCCTGTACGGCCTGGACGCGCACGCGCACGAAGCCTTCTGGAAGCAGCTGGACGTGGCCTACTTCCTGCGCCACGACGCCTCCGACATCGCTTGGCAGACGCGCGCACTGTACGACCGCCTCAACAGCGAGCAACCGGTGGTGAAGTGCCGCCTGGCGCCGATCGGCGAAGGCTTGCAGATCGCGGTCTACATCAAGGACCAGCCGGACCTGTTCGCGCGCATCTGCAGCTATTTCGACCGCAAGAACTTCTCGATTCTCGACGCCAAGATCCATACCACGCGCCATGGCTATGCGCTGGACACCTTCATGGTCACCGAGCAGAACTTCGCCAAGAATTACCGCGACATCATCAACCTGCTGGAGCACGAGCTGTGCTCGCTGCTGACCAATCCCGAGCCGCTGCCGGCGCCGGGCAAAGGCCGGCTGTCGCGGCTGTCGCGCACCTTCCCGATCCAGCCGACGGTGGACCTGCGGCCGGACGAGCGCGGCCAATACTACTTGCTGTCGGTGGCAGCCAACGACCGCACCGGCCTGCTGTATTCGATCGCCAATGTGCTGACCCGGTACAAGATCAACCTGCACACCGCCAAGGTGATGACGCTGGGCGAGCGCGTGGAAGACGTGTTCCTGATCGACGGCGCGGCGCTGTCCAACGCCCGCAACCAGATCCAGCTGGAAACCGATCTGCTGGACGCCATCAAGGTTTAACCTGTTTGTTTTGAGAGTTTAGAAATGTCTGAAGAATTACTCCGCCTGTCCAAACGCATGTCCGAACTGGGCCTGTGCTCGCGCCGTGAAGCTGATGAATGGATAGCGCGCGGCTGGGTGCGGGTTGACGGCCAGGTGGTCTCCGAACTCGGCACCAAGATTTACCCGAGCCAGAAAGTCAGCGTCGAACGCCAGGCCGCCGCCGAGCAATCGAAGCGCGTGACGGTGCTGATCAACAAACCGATGGGCTATGTCTCCGGCCAGGCCGAGGACGGCTATCAACCGGCGGTGGCTTTGATCAAGCCGGAGAACCGCTGGCCGGACGATCCGTCGCCGGAGCAGTTCCACCCCACACAGCTGCGCTCGCTGGTGCCGGCCGGCCGCCTGGACATCGATTCGGTCGGCCTGCTGGTGCTGACCCAGGACGGCCGCGTGGCCAAGCACCTGATCGGCGAGACCACCGACGTCGACAAGGAATACCTGGTGCGGGTCGAGTACACCAAGCCGGGCAAGCTGCCCGACAGCGAGCTGAAAAAACTCAACCACGGCCTGTGGATGGACGGCAAGCCGCTGCTGCCGGCCAAGGTCCGCTGGCAGAACGACGACCAGCTCAGCTTCACGCTGCGCGAAGGCAAGAAGCGCCAGATCCGCCGCATGTGCGAGATGGTCGGCTTGAAAGTTGTTGGTTTGAAAAGGGTACGGATCGGCAAAGTGAAACTGGGTGATCTGCCGGTCGGCCAGTGGCGGTATTTGCGTCCCGATGAGCGCTTTTGAACCACAAGTTTCGAAAATTTCTTGCTATTCTGCAAGCCAAGATCATGAATCCGCTGTAAACTGCGCAGACCGACCTCGCATTACAGAAGTCATTATCAAAGAGATATGCCGTCGTGAATGATCCTATACCAAATGAATTTCGCCGCGGGCCCCCCACCCTAAAAGACGCTGTGGAGCCAATCGCTGCGGGTTCAAAACCGCATGACATGACCGATGAACATGACATCGGTGATGCCCTGACCGCGCTGGCCGAAAGCGGCGAGCCGCTATCGATTTATCCGTCCAGCGCCACCAACGTGGTGATGGCGCGCATCAAATCGGTCGATCCCAAGAATCCCTACTTTGTGGTGGAACTCAACGAGGGCGAATTCCTGCCGCCGGGCGACGCGGTGTTCGTGGCCTGGCTGCGCTCTTCCAAGATCCAGTTCAAGCTGAGTTCGATAGATTGGCCGTCGCTGCCCAACGAGCCAACGCTGCTGCCGCTGGAATTTCCGCTCAAATGCGAGGTGCTGAACCGCCGCTCCTCGGCCCGGCTGGAAACGCCGCTGGGCGTGTATTACATGGCCTCGTTCGTGATGAACGGCCGGCCTTATGAACTGCAGCTGTATGACTTCTCGGCCGGTGGCGTCGGCATGCGCGCCTCGCCGCGCGACGCGGTCGGCCTGCACGTGGGCCGCAAGCTGCAGCGCGTGCGGCTGGAACTGGGGCCGGAGTCGGTAATGATCGCCGACCTGGAAGTGCGCCTGTCGCGTACCTTCCGCTCCTTCCTGCTGGGCGAGCAGGTGCAGATCGGCTGCCGTTTCATTAATTTGTCGCCGGCCATGGAAGAAGAGCTGAAACGCCTGCTGGATAATCTCAACAGCAATAAATACCGCTAACAGTACGGCACGGTCCTTGCTTGAAAAGCAGCTAGACAACTAGCTGCTTTTTTTATGACCACCACACAGCGCATCGTTAAAATCCGGCGCGATTACAATACCTGGGTCGCCAACGAGACCATCGAGGACTACGCGCTGCGCTATACGCCGCGCTCCTTCCGCCGTTGGTCGGTGTTCCGCGTGTCGAATACTGCGTTCGGCGCGATTTCGTTTCTGGTGCTGGAGGCGATCGGCGGCACCATCACCGTCAATTACGGCTTCGTCAATGCCTTGTGGGCCATCATGGCGGTGGGGCTGATCATCTTTTTGACCGGCCTGCCGATCAGCTACTATGCGGCCCGCTACGGCGTCGACATGGATCTGCTGACGCGCGGCGCCGGCTTCGGCTACATCGGCTCGACCATCTCGTCCTTCGTCTACGCCTCGTTCACGTTTATTCTGTTCGCGCTGGAAGCGGCCATCATGGCCTATGCGCTGGAGCTGTACTTCCACATGCCGCTATGGCTCGGCTACATGGTCAGCGCGCTGATCGTGGTGCCGCTGGTGACGCACGGCGTCACGCTGATCAGCCGCATCCAGATGCTGACGCAGCCGGTGTGGCTGATCCTGATGGCCCTGCCCTTCATCGCGGTCCTCTACAAACGCCCGGACTTGCCGGCGCAGCTGATGCACTACGCCGGCCGCGACGGCGCCAATGGCCAGTTCAACGTGCTGATGTTCGGCGCGGCGACGGCGGTGGGCGTGGCGCTGATTACGCAAATCGGCGAGCAGGTCGACTTTTTGCGCTTCATGCCGCAGCAGACCCGCGCCAACCGCCTGCGCTGGCACCTCGGTGTATTGATCGCAGGACCGGGCTGGATTTTGCTCGGCATCGCCAAGATGCTGGGCGGCGCGCTGCTGGCCTACCTGGCGATCAGCGTGGCCGTGCCGCTGGAGCAGGCGGTCAACCCTACCCATATGTATTTGATCGGCTTCGGCGAGGTGTTCTCGCATCCGCAGGCGGCGCTGGCGGCGACCGCGCTGCTGGTGGTGGTGTCGCAGGTGAAGATCAATATGACCAACGCCTATGCAGGCTCGCTGGCCTGGTCCAATTTTTTCGCCCGGCTGACGCACAGCCATCCGGGCCGCGTGGTGTGGGCGGTGTTCAACGCGCTGATCGCGGTGCTGCTGATGGAGCTGGACGTATTCCAGGCGCTGGACCAGGTGCTGGGGCTGTACTCCAACATCGCGATATCGTGGATTACGGCGGTGGTGGCCGACCTGGTGATCAACAAGCCGCTGGGCCTGAGCCCGAAAGGCATCGAGTTCCGCCGCGCCCACCTGTACGACATCAATCCGGTCGGCGTGGGCGCGATGCTGCTGGCGTCCGCGCTGTCGATTGCCGCCTTCCTCGGCGCCTTCGGTCCGCAGGCGCATGCCTTCTCGGCCTTTATCGCGCTGCTGACGGCGCTGGTGGCGTCGCCGCTGATTGCCAGCGCCACCCGCGGCAAGTATTACATCGCGCGTCAGCCGGAGCATGTACACAGCAAGACCTGCGTCATCTGCGAAAAGGAATACGAGGGCGAGGACATGGCGCACTGCCCGGCCTACCAGGGCTCGATCTGCTCGCTGTGCTGCTGCCTGGATGCGCGCTGCAACGACACCTGCAAGCCGCATGCGCGCGTGGCCGTGCAGTGGCAGGAGGCGATGCGCGCGCTGCTGCCGCAATCGCTGTGGCGCTATCTGAGCAGCGGGCTGGGACATTATCTGCTGCTGATGATCGTCACCGTGCTGTCGCTGGGCGCCCTGCTCGGGCTAATCTACTACCATGAGCAATCGGTGCTGCCGGATGCCACGCTGCTGCCGCAATTGCGGCTGGTGTTCTTCAAGATCTTCGCAGCGCTGCTGCTGATCAGCGGCATCGTCGCCTGGTGGCTGGTGCTGACCAGCGAAAGCCGCCGCGTGGCGCAGGAAGAATCCAACCGCCAGACCGGCCTGCTGACGCGCGAGATCGAGCTACACCAGCAGACCGACGCCCAGCTGCAACAGGCCAAGCAGGCGGCCGACCTGGCCAACCAGGCCAAGAGCCGTTACATCGCCGGCATCAGTCACGAGATCAGGACGCCCCTCAACTCGATACTCGGCTACGCGCAGCTGCTGGATAACGATCCGGCGATTCCGGCGCACCGGCAGCAGGCCGTGCGCGTGATACGCAACAGCGGCGAGCACCTGCTGTCGCTGATCGAAGGTACGCTGGACATCGCCCGCATCGAGGGTGGCAAACTCACATTCGACATGAAGGAGCTCGACTTCCCCGACTTCATCGGCCAGATGGTGCGCATGTTCGAGCTACAGGCGGCCAACAAGGGACTGAGCTTCCGCTACGAATTGAGCGGCGTGCTGCCGCCCTGCGTGCGCGCCGACCGCAAGCGGCTGGGACAGATCCTGATCAACATTCTCGGCAACGCGGTCAAGTTCACCAGCCATGGCGGTATCGTCATGCGGCTGCGCTATGCGCGCGAGATGGCGTCGTTCGAGATCGAGGACACCGGCCCCGGTATCCTGCAAGAGGAGATAGACCACATCTTCGAACCGTTCTCGCGCGGCAGCGCCAGCGCGCACGCCAACGCCAGCGGCACCGGCCTGGGCCTGCCGATCGCGCGCATGCTGACGCAGCTGATGGGCGGCGAGCTCAAAGTCCGCAGCACGGCACGCGGCAGCATGTTCCATGTGCGGCTGTTCCTGCCCAGCGTCCATGCGCCGCAAGGCCGCAGTGCAGGCGCCGCGCGGAGCGGCCCGCCCGCCGTCGCGCTAGTGCGCACCGGCTATCGCGGCCCGCGCCGCCGCATCCTGGTGGTCGATAATGAGCGCGTGGACCGCGAACTGTTGCTCAACATCCTGCAGCCGCTGGGCTTCGACATCGCCCAGGCGGAATCCGGGCTCGAATGCCTGGACCTGTACGCCAGCTTCCAGCCGGACCTGATCCTGATGGACCTCGCCATGCCGGGCATGGACGGCTGGGAAACCAGCTACATCCTGCGCCGCAAGCGCATGTCGGTGACGCCGATCGCCATCGTCTCCGCCAACGCCTTCGACAAAGGCATGGAAAATCCGGCCGCCATCCGCGCCGAGGACTTCTTCATCAAACCGGTCAACCTGAACGAGCTGCTGGACTGGATCGGCGCGCGCCTGTCGCTGGAGTGGATCACCCAGGACACAACGCCACCGGCAAGCGCCGCGCCGGCCGAACTGATATTCCCGCCAGCCGGCATCATGGCCGAATTGCGCGAACTGATACGCGTCGGCTATGTGCGCGGCATCCAGAAGAAGCTGGACGACATCGGTGCGCTCGATCCGCGCTACCAGCGCTTCACCCAAACCATGCGCGACTTCGCCGTCCGCTTCCAGCTGGACGCCATGGCGGATTTTGTGAAAGAAACCAATGAACTTCAACACTGAAGCCAGCATCGTGCTGGTGGTGGACGACATCCCCGAGAATCTCGCCGTGCTGCACGACGCGCTGGACGAATCGGGCTACACCGTGCTGGTGGCGAACAGCGGCGACACCGCGCTGCTGCGCGCCGCCGAGGCGCAGCCGCACATCATCCTGCTGGACGCCGTCATGCCCGGCATGGACGGCTTTGAAACCTGCCGCCAGCTCAAGGCCAACCTGGCCACGCGCCACATTCCGGTGATTTTCATGACCGGCCTGACCGAGGCGGAACATGTGGTCCACGCCTTCGACGCCGGCGGTAACGACTACGTCACCAAGCCGCTGCGCACCAGCGAGGTACTGGCCCGCATCGCCTCGCACATGCAGACCGCGAAGCTGGTCGATCAGGCGCGCAGCGCACTGGACGCCTTCGGCAATGCTGTCATCGCCATGACGCCGCGTAACGGCAAGATCGTCTGGCAAACGCCGCTGGCCCGCACGCTGATGCAGGGCTATATGGTGGATACCGAACTGCCGGCGTGGCTGCAGGCGACGCAGCTGGCGCATAGCCAGGGACAGGCGCATCCGCCGCTGACGCTGGCGCGCGGCAGCCGCCGGCTGATTTTCTCAGCGGCGGAATTCAGCGAAAACGAACAGTGGATGATCGTGCTGCGCGAAGAATCCGACACCGCGCAAATCGAAAAGCTGATGGCCTCCTTCAAACTGACGCAGCGCGAATCGGAGGTGCTGAACTGGGTCATCAAGGGCAAGACCAATCGCGACATCGGCGACATCCTCGGCACCAGCCCGCGCACCGTCAACAAGCACCTGGAACACGTCTTCGTCAAACTGGGCGTGGAGACCCGCACCTCCGCCGCCTCCGTCGCGCTGGCCCGGATCGAGCGCTCCTGAGCCGTTTTTTGCCTTACACTGCCTCCATGTTCCACGCAACGGGGGCGGCGATGACCAAAGAAGAGGAATTAAAACGCTCAAAACTGATCGCACTATCGCTGCTGGCGGCAGCGGCGGCGGTCTTCGTCATCACCTCGCTGGCGCCGCGCAACGTCTGGGTCGACGGCCTGCGCGCCATTTCGGAAGCGGCCATGGTCGGTGCGCTGGCCGACTGGTTCGCCGTGGTGGCGCTGTTCCGCAAGGTGCCGATTCCTTTTGTCTCGCGCCATACCGCCATCATCCCGAATAACAAAAACCGTATCGCCGACAACCTGGCCGGCTTTGTTGAGGAAAAATTCCTCAAGCCGGAATCGCTGGCCGCCGTGATCCTGAAGACCGATCCATCCACCCACGTCGCGCAATGGCTGAAGGAACCGGCCAACCGCGACTATCTGGCCAGGCATTTGATCAAGCTGCTGCCCGAAATCCTCGCCACCGTCGATGACGCGCGCATCCAGCAGCTGCTGCGCGATGCGCTCAACGCCGCCATCGGCAAGCTGGATATGTCGCGTTCACTGGGCACGCTGCTGGCCGGTCTGACCAGGGATGGCCGCCACCAGGAACTGCTGGACGACGGCATGGTGGCGCTGATCGGCGTGGTCAACCGCCCCGCCACACGCGACATGATCGCCGCTCAGATCGGCGCCTGGCTGAAACGCGAACACGCCACCATGGAGCTGATGCTGCCGACCGAGTGGATCAGCGAAAGCGGCGCCTCGATGATCGCGCGGGCACTGCAAAACATCATGGAGGATATCGCCGCCGACCGCGATCACAAGCTGCGCATCAAGTTCGACGGCGTGGTGCAGCGCTTCCTGGAACGGCTGGAATCCGATCCATCATTCATCGCCAAAGGCGAGGATTCAAGCGCTACCTGCGCGACGGCGACGCCTTCAACAACTACCTGCGCGATGTGTGGGGTAGCGTGCGTGACTGGATCAAGGCAGATATCGCCCGTGAAGACTCGCGCCTGAACGGAGGTGTGATCCAGGCCGCCGGCTGGCTCAGTGATGAACTGCTGCGCCACCCGGCCATGCGCGCCTCGCTCAACCAGCACCTGGCCGGTATGGCGCGCACGCTGGCACCGGCTTTTTCCAGCTTCTTCACGCGCCACATCAGCGACACCGTCAAGGCCTGGGACGATCAGGACATGTCGCGCCAGATCGAACTCAATATCGGCAAGGACCTGCAATTCATCCGCGTCAACGGCACGCTGGTCGGCGGCATGATAGGACTGCTGTTATTTTTGTGCGCGCAGCTCATGGAGTGGGCCGCGCGCTGACTATCATGTTAGGATGGGCGTTATGATACGACCATGCCTGACCTTGTTCCTCTCTGCGCTGTGCGCGAGCGCGCAAGCGGCAGACATTCCTGTAACGATCTACGCCGATGCCGGTTATCCGCCCTATTCCTATGAAAAGGATGGCAAGCCGGCGGGCCTGTATTACGAGATCGTTCGTGCCGCCTTCAGCCGCATGCACGGCTATCGGGTCGAGGTGCAGACCGTCCCGTGGAGACGCGGCATGGCGCTGCTGCGCACCGGTAACGGTTTCGCGCTATATCCCCCTTACATGAACACCAAGGACGAGCCGTGGACCTGGCCTTATTCGCTGCCGCTGTATGAGGAACGCGTGGTCGCGGTCTGCCGCAAGGACGTACTGGCGGCCAGTCCGCGCAAGCAGTGGCCGCAGGACTTTTACGGCCTCACCATCGGCAACAATGCCGGTTTCATCGTCGGCGGCGAGATGTTCGCCGATGCTGTGCGCACCGGCCTGCTGCGCATGGAGGAAGGCAAGGACAGTGAAACCAATATCATCAAGCTTGGCCTGAAGCGGATCGACTGCTACATCAACGACCGCGTGTCGATCCAATGGACGCTGAACCAGCTCAAGGCGCAGGGAAGATACGTCAATCACGCCGATATTGAGGAAGCCACGGTGATCGCCGTCAAACAGGGCTACCTCGGCTACACCAGCCGCGATAGCGGCAGATTCACCTACAAAGCGGACTTCGTCCAGCAATTCGACAACGCCATCGCGCAGATGAAGCGCAGCGGCGAGATCGACGCCATCGTCCGCCAGTTCTTCAAGACCCACTGACAATCTGCAATGCCAGCGTCATCGCCAGCCCTTGCAGCGTGACGTAGTGCCACACCAGCGTGCAGTTATCCAGCGTGGCGCGGTTGACGGCGGTAAGCCGGCCGCACCAGGATCGCAGCCACAGATACACCGCTAGTATCGTCAGCAGCACCGCGTGCAGGCCCTGGTAGGCCAGCATCGCCGCCACCGTCGCCGCCCATGCGGTCGTCGTGGCGTCCAGCCCGGACGCCAGGTGCATGCCGATGGCCCCCACCACGCCGGCCAGCATGCACAGTAGCGCCAGCACGAACGCCGCCCGCTGCCAGCCGTCCGCCGCGCGCCGGCGCGCCCACGCCATCAGCAGCGAACCGGACACCAGCGCACCGCAAGTAGCCCAGCTCCATGCCGCCGGCGGCAGGCTGCTGCCCGGCGGCGGACAGATATCCAGTTTCATCGCGATGTGAATGTGGGCGAACACGAAGGAAGCGAAGATGGTCGCATCCACCACCAGCATGATGATGGTCGCCCACCACGAGTGCGAGATGACGCCATGCGCGCCGACCGGCAGCACCACCTCGTCCGCGACGCGCGCGGTGCGCATCTCCGGCTGGCCCGGCAGGCTGTCCGACTGCCACATCCACGCCAGCACCGAGGCCACGGCAATGATGCCGCACACCCAGGCGGCGATCGCCATCTGTACCGTCAGCAGCAGGAAAAAACCGGCGGTGCCCAGCGCGGCGGCCAGTGGCCACCAGCTATCTCCCGGCAGCACCTGCACGTACAGGGGTCTGGCCTGCACCGGGCTGGTGACGATGGTCTCGCGCCGGCCGGTGACGGTGCCCGGCAGCCAGTGCGCGCCCTGCACCACCTCCAGCGCCAGTTGCGGATTGTCCCACAACGGTTCGCGCGAGCGCACATCGGGAATGCTGCGGGTGGCGTAGTCTTCGGACGGTATCCATTCCAGCGTGCCCGCCTGCCATGGATTGCCGTGCTCCTGCTTAGGCCGCCGCAGCGTGCGCGCCGCATCCACCATGAACAGCAGAATACCCAACGCCAGTATGAAGGCGCCGATGCTGGAGACCAGATTCAGCGCGTCCCAGCCCATCTCCGTCGAATAGGTGTAGACGCGGCGCGGCATGCCGAGCAAGCCGCTGATGTGCATCGGGAAGAAGCACAGGTTCATGCCGGCGAACATCAGGCCGAACACCCAGCGCGCCAGCGGCTCGGACAGGCGATGGCCGTTCACCAGCGGCAGCCAGTAATACAGTGCGCCAAACATCGGGAACACCAGCCCACCGATCAGCACATAGTGCAAGTGCGCGACGATGAAGTAGCTGTCGTGCGCCTGCCAGTCGAACGGCAGCACCGCCACCATCACGCCGGTCAGCCCGCCCAGCACGAAGATGAACAGGAAGCCCAGCACGAACAGCATCGGCGCGTTGATCCTGGCCTGGCCGCGCCACAGCGTCGCAATCCAGGCGAACACCTGCATCGCGGTCGGCACGGCGACGATCATGCTGGCCGCCGACACCAGCGTTGACGACCACAGGCTCAGGCCCGCCGTGAACATATGATGCGCCCACAGCGCGAAGCTGATCACGCCGACCACGCCCAGCGCAATCACCACCGGCCGCTGGCCGACCAGCGGCACGCCTACTAGCGTGGGCAGCATCATCGACACCATGCCGGCCGCCGGCAGGAAGATGATGTACACCTCCGGGTGGCCGAAGAACCAGAACAGGTGCTGCCACAAGACCGGATCGCCGCCGCGCGCGGGAATGAAGAATGGCCAGTCGTAGGCGCGCTCCAGTTCCAGCAGTGTGGTGCCGGCGATGATGGCCGGGAAGGCGAACACGATCATCAGCGCGATCACCAGCATGGCCCAGGCGTAGACCGGCATGCGGCTCAGCGTCATGCCAGGCGCGCGGGTGAACAGGATGCCCACGATCAGCTCAATTGCGCCCGCGATCGCCGAAATCTCGATGAAGCCTATGCCCAGCAGCCAGAAATCGGCATTCAGGCCGGGCGAGTGTTCCTTGCCGGTCAGCGGCGGATACATGAACCAGCCACCGTCCGGCGCCAGCCCGGCGAAGAGACTGAGGAAGAAGCCGATGCCACCGGCCGCATAGGCCCAGAAAGCATAGGCCGACAGGCGCGGAAACGGCAGGTCGCGCGCGCCCAGCATGGCCGGCAGCAGGAACACCGAGATCGCTTCCACCACCGGAATCGCGAACAAAAACATCATCACCGTGCCGTGCATGGTGAATATCTGGTTGTAGGTGCCGGGACTGATTAACGTGCTGTCCGGCGCCGCCAACTGTGCGCGGATCAGCAGGCCAAGCACGCCGGCCAGCACAAAGAACAGCAGCGCGGTGCCGATATACAGCTGACCGATGGTGGCGTTGTTGACTGTTGTAAGAAAGCGCAGACCGCGTGGCGTACGCCACACGCGTTCCAGCTCCTCCAGCTCGCCCTCGGGGCGCGGCAGGGAACTGATGGGCTTGCGCGGTGGCGTCGTCATTTAAGCTGCTCCAGATAAGCGGCCAGCGCCTGCAGCGTGGCGCCGTCCATGTCGGCGCTGGCCGGCATGCGCACGCCTGGCTTGAAGCCGTGCGGATTGGCGATCCATGCCGCCAGCGCGCCACGGTCGTTGCGCAACGTGCCGGCGCCAATGTATAAACGGCTGCCCACGTGCGTCAGGTCCGGCCCGACGCCGCCCTCACCCGCCGGCCGGGCCGCTACGCCCTCGCTGACGCCGCGCACCACATGGCATGCCGCGCACCGCTGCTGCTCGAACGCCCGCCGGCCCGCATCGACCTGCAAAGCCGGGCGCGCCGGCCGGCGCTGCGTCGCGAGCCATGCCGCAAATTCCTGCTCGCTCTGCGCGACCACATGCAGCGCCATGCGCGCATGCTGCTCGCCGCAATACTCCGCGCACTGTCCCCGGTACACGCCCGCGCGATCGGCGCGCAGCGTCAGGCCATGTACACGCCCCGGCACCATGTCCACCTTGCCCGCCAGCGCCGGCACCCAGAAACTGTGAATCACATCCGCACTGCTCAGGCCCAGGTACACAGGCTGCCCCACCGGCAAGCGTATTTCATTGGCCAGCACAATATCCGGTCCGCCGGCCGGATCGGTGTAACGCACCTCCCACCACCACAGCCGCGCCACCACCGCAATCTTGATCGCCTGGCGCGACGACACCTCGCTCAACTGCGCGCTGCGCAGGGTGGAAAACGCCAGCAACGCGGACAGCACCAGCACCGGCAAAGCGATCCCGCCGCCCCACAGCCACCAGCGCACATGCACCACCCGCCGGTCGCGCAGCCCCATCACGCACAGCACCATCACGCCAACGAACACCACGGCGGCGCCGCCGGTCAGCACCCAGGCCAGCTGCGCGATCACCTCCGCGTCCGGCCCGGCCGGATGCAATGCCGATTGCTGTGGATTCGTCATTGCAGCGAATACAGATAGGCCGCCATGTGGCGCGCGTCCTCTTCGGACACGCCCATCGCAGGCATAGTGGTCCCCGGCTTCAGCGCGGGCGGATCGACCAGCCAGCGCGCCAGCATCTCGGGCGTATTCGGCACACTGCCGGCGATATAGCTGCGCTGCCCGAAAGCGTCCAGCGGCGGCGCAAGCTGGCCGCGCGCCGCCGCCACGCCCTCAATCTGATGACAAGCGCCGCACTGGTACTGCGCCAGCAGCAGCTTGCCCAGTTTTACATCGCCTCCCGTCACGCGCGCAGGCGCCGGCGTGCTGCTGTCGCAAGCAGCCAAGCAAGCCAATGGTAGAAGAAAAAGGATGCGCACGATTGGGAATCCGCCTAAGCCTGTCGTCCCGATATACTATAAGAATCACAATATTCTTGTGTTTTCAACAGGACGCAGCCCATGGTTACAGCCCGCCGCAGACTCGTCGCCCTCACCATCGCCACCGCGCTGGCAGTGCTGGCGGTGCTCGCCGCGACCGGCGGCGCCGTGGTGATGTACGGCGGCTTCTACAACGCAGGCGCCACGAAGTCGCACTTCCAGTGGATCCACAGCCTGCTGGAAATCGCGCTGCAACGCTCGGTGCGCAACCACGCGCGCGATATCGCGACGCCGCCCGCCGTTAATGGGGATGCTGGGGATGCAGGGGATGCTGGGGACGCTGGGCACGCCGATACCCGCAGCGCGCTGGTGCTGCGCGGCGCCGGCCTGTATCGCGACAATTGCCTGGTGTGCCACGGCGCGCCGGGCATCGCTCAGGGCGACATCGGCAAAAGCATGCAGCCGATACCCGGCCCCTTGTCAGACGCGGCGCGCCACTGGCAAGCGAATGAACTTTACTGGATCACGCGCCACGGCATCAAGATGAGCGGCATGCCGGCGTGGCAGTACCACCTTGCCGACGAGGATATCTGGGCAGTGGTGGCCTTCCTGGTGGTGCTGCCCAAACTCTCGCCCCAGGCCTACAGCGCGCTGGCCGGGCAAGCCGGCCAGCAGCCGCGCGCCGCGCGCCCGGTTCGCGCACAGCCCGACATCGAGCGCGGCCGCCTGGCGTTGACCCAGTATGCATGCAATGCCTGCCATCAGATTCCCGGCGTCACCGGTCCCGCTACCATGGTCGGACCGCCGCTGCGTGGGCTGGCAAAGCGCGAATACATCGCCGGCCGGCTGTCCAACAACGCTGCCAACCTCTCGCAATGGATAATGGACCCGCAACGCATCCATCCGCAAAGCGCGATGCCGGACATGGGCGTCACCGAATCCGACGCGCGCGACATGGCTGCGTTTCTACTCAAGCCATAGTCAGACGGCGAGGTGACGCTTGACCTCCGGATCGTTCATTGCCGCCTGCGCGCCGGACGCCACCACCTCGCCGCGCGACAGCACCATGAACTGATCCGCCAGTTCCTGCGCGAAGTCGAAATACTGCTCGCATAGCAGGATCGCCATATCGCCGCGCTGGCGCAGCAGCCGGATCACATTGCCGATATCCTTGATGATGGAAGGCTGGATGCCCTCGGTCGGCTCATCGAGGATGATCAGCTTCGGCTCCGCCAGCAAGGCGCGCGCAATCGCCAGCTGTTGCTGCTGGCCGCCGGACAAGTCGCCGCCGCGCCGGTGCAGCATCTCCTTCAGCACCGGGAACAGTTCATACACCTCGCCCTTGATGATGTGCGCCCTCTTGCCGCTATGCGTGGCAAGACCCATCAGCAGGTTTTCTTCCACCGTCAGGCGGGCGAAGATCTCGCGCCCCTGCGGCACATAGGCGATGCCGGCACGCGCGCGCTGGTGCGGCGCCAGCCTGGTGATGTCGCGCCCTTCCAGCCGTACGCTGCCCGCCGACACCGGCAACACGCCCATCAGACACTTGAGCAGCGTAGTCTTGCCGACGCCATTCCGGCCCAGCAGCGCCATGCACTTGCCCTTCTCCAGTTCCAGCGACACGCCGCGCAAGGTGTGCGAGGAACCGTAGTATTGATTGATTTTTTCAACTTGCAGCATAGCGTCAGCGTCCCAGATAAACTTCGATCACCCGTTCGTCGGCCTGCACCTCGGACATCAGCCCCTGCGCCAGTACCGCCCCCTCGTGCAGCACCGTCACCGTGCCTTGTTGCGCGATCTCGGTGACGAACGCCATATCGTGTTCGACCACCATGATCGAATGCTTGCCGCGCAACTCGTTCAGCAGCTCCGCCGTGCGCGCCGTCTCGGCGTCCGACATGCCGGCCACCGGTTCATCCAGCAGTATCAACTGCGGCTCCTGCATCAGCAGCATGCCGATCTCCAGCCACTGCTTCTGCCCATGCGACAGCAGGCCGGCCAGGCGCTGCTCGCTGCCGTTCAGGCGTATCAGCTTGAGGATTTCCTCGATCTTGCCGCGCTGCTCGGACGACAGGCGCGCAAACAGCGTGGGCCGCACGCGCTTATCCATCTTCTGCGCCAGCTCCAGGTTCTCGAACACCGTGTGCTGCTCGAACACCGTTGGCCGCTGAAACTTGCGACCGATGCCGGCATGCGCGATCTCGTGCTCGCTCATGCGGCTCAGGTCCATGGTCTGACCGAAGAACGCCGTGCCGGAGGTGGGCCGTGTCTTGCCGGTGATGACGTCCATCATGGTGGTCTTGCCGGCGCCATTCGGGCCGATAATGCAGCGCAGCTCACCCACCGAAATATCCAGGCTCAGTTTATTCAGCGCGCGAAAGCCGTCGAACACCACGCTGATCTCTTCCAGATACAGGATCGCGCCATGCGTCGTATCCAGCCCTTCAAGCGCGATGCGCCCATCGTTCATTGCACTCATGCCTGCTCCTTGCGTACCAGTCCGGCCAGGCCGCGCGGCAGATAGCGCGTCACCAGGATAAAGATCAAACCGAGGGCGAACAGCCACAGGTCCGGGAAGGCGCCGGTGAACCAGCTTTTCAGGCCGTTGACCGAGAACGCGCCGATGATGGGACCGAGCAGCGTGCCGCGTCCTCCGACCGCCGCCCAGATCACCATTTCGATAGAATTCGCCGGCGACATTTCGGACGGATTGATGATGCCGACCTGCGGTACATACAGCGCGCCGGCAATCCCGCACAGCACCGCCGACAGCGTCCACACGAAGAGCTTGAACCACAGCGGGTTATAGCCGATGAACATCAGGCGCGACTCGGAGTCGCGCACTCCCTGCAACACGCGTCCCAGCTTGGACTTGACGATCCAGCGGCACAGCAGCAACGCGCCAACCAGCACCGCCAGCGTCACCAGGTACAGCGTGGCCTTGGTGCCGGGCGCGTTGATCGAAAAGCCGAGGATGCGCTTGAAGTCCGTGAAACCGTTGTTGCCGCCAAAGCCGGTGTCATTGCGGAAGAACAGCAGCATGAAGGCATACGTCATCGCCTGCGTGATGATCGAGAAGTACACGCCCTTGATGCGCGACCGGAAGGCGAAGAAGCCGAAGATGAAAGCCAGCACGCCGGGCACCAGCACGATCAGCGCCAGCGCCACCCAGAAGCTGTCGGTCCCGCTCCAGTACCATGGGTAAGTTTTCCAGTCGAGGAACACCATGAAGTCCGGCAGGTCGCTCTGGTACACGCCGTCGCGGCCGATGGCGCGCATCAGGTACATGCCGTGCGCATAGGCGCCCAGTGCGAAAAATACGCCATGGCCCAGCGACAGTATGCCGGCGTAGCCCCACACCATATCCAGCGCCAGCGCGGCCAGCGCGTAGCACATGAATTTGCCGATCAGGCTCACCATATAGCTCGGGACATGCAGCGGATGGCCATTCGCGAAGATGAGATTCAGCAGCGGCAGCGCCGCCAGCACCAGCGTGCACGCGGCGATGCCGCTCCACGCCTTGCGCGAAAACAGGGAAGGATGGTTCATTCAGCGCTCCTGCCTTTCATGGCGAACAGCCCTTGCGGACGCTTCTGGATAAAGATGATGATGAAGATGAGGATGGCGATCTTGGCCAGCACCGCGCCCGCCACCGGTTCCAGGAACTTGTTGGCTTCGCCCAGGCCCAGCGCGGCGATCACGGTGCCGGCCAGTTGGCCTACGCCGCCCAGCACCACCACCATGAACGAGTCGACGATGTAGCCCTGGCCGAGGTCCGGCCCGACATTCCCCAACTGCGACAGCGCCACGCCGCCCAGACCGGCGATGCCGGAGCCCAGGCCGAAGGTCATCATGTCGACCCTGGCGCTGGAGACGCCGACGCAGCCGGCCATGCGGCGGTTCTGCATCACGGCGCGAACGAACAGACCGAGGCGCGTCTTGTTCAGGATCAGCCACACGCCCGTCACCACCAGCGCGGCGAAGACGATGATGGCGATGCGGTTGTACGCCAGCACCAGCGAGCCAAGCACGGTGACGCCGCCCGACATCCAGGCCGGGTTGGCGACTTCGACGTTCTGCGCGCCGAAGATGGTGCGCACGGCTTGCATCAATATCAGGCTGATGCCCCAGGTGGCCAGCAGCGTTTCCAGCGGACGGCCGTAAAGCCAGCGGATCACCGTGCGCTCCAGCGCGACGCCGACCAGCGCGGTGACGATGAAGGCCGCCGGCAGCGCGGCGGCCAGATACCAGTCCAGCGCATCCGGCATCCAGCGGCGGAATGCCATCTGGCACAGGTAAGTCGTGTAGGCGCCGATCATCAGCAGTTCGCCGTGCGCCATGTTGATGATGCCCATCAGGCCGAAGGTGATGGCCAGGCCCAGCGCCGCCAGCAGCAGCACGCTGCCCAGCGAGACGCCGTAGAACACGTTGCCGACGAATTCGGTACGCGCGAGACGGCTGTCCAGCGCTTGCAGCGTTTGGGCGACGGCGACACGCACGGATTGGTCGGGATCTTGCGCCAGCATGGTTTGCAGCGTCGGGCGCAGATTGGCGTTACTGCTTTCCGCCAGCGCCTCGACGGCGGCACGGCGTTGCGCAACCTGCGGCGAATGCAGATTTGCGGTGGCGGCGACGAGGCGTAGCAGGCTGCGGATTTCGGCATCGGTCTCCTTGCTTAGCGCCTTCTCGATCAGCGGCGCTTGCGCCAGCGTGGCGCTCTTTTGCAGCTCGGTGACGGCGGCCAACCGTTGCGCGCGGTCGGGCGAGAACATCCTCAGCGCGGACATGGCGTCGTCGATGGCGCCGCGCAAGCGGTTGTTGACCATGATGCCGTCCAGGCCTTCGGGCATGGCGCCGGTACTGCCGGTGGCGACATCGGTGGCCTGGTCGCCGGCGACGATGTATAGCTTGCCGTCCGCTGAAGTGTAGACGTCGCCGTTTTGCAGCGCAGTGAGGAGGCGCGTGGCGTCCTCGCTGGCCAACGCGCCGATGCGGCCGACGGCTTCGACGCGCGCGTCAGGATCGTCGCCGGCCAGCGGCGCCAGCACGGCGGGATCGATCGCCGCGCGCGCGACACCTGCGAGCAGCAGGCATGCAAGGAGCAGGAGTTTTTTCAAGATGTGATTCCTTATGTGATACATATGCGCCAATACTCAGCATGGACTCCCGCCTGCGCGGGAGCGACGGTGCTACCGTCATTCCCGCGAGGCGGGAATCCATGCTGACGTTGTGCCGCTTACAGCTTCTGCTTGCCCTCATTACCCGGAATGTAGGGGCTCCACGGATTGGCGCGCACCGGACCCGGCGTTTTCCACACCACGTTGAACTGGCCATCCGGACGGATCTCGCCGATGAACACCGGCTTGTGCAAGTGGTGATTGGTCGCGTCCATGGTCAGCGTAAAGCCCGACGGCGCCTTGAAGGTCTGGCCGCCCATCGCCGCGATCACCTTGTTGGTGTCGGTCGACTTGGCCTTCTCCACCGCCTGCGCCCACATATGAATTCCGACATAAGTCGCTTCCATCGGATCGTTGGTCACCACGGTCGCCGCATTCGGCAGTTTCTTGGCCGCCGCATAAGCCTTCCACTTCTTGATGAAGTCCGTATTCACCGGATTCTTCACCGACTGGAAGTAGTTCCATGCCGCCAGATGGCCCACCAGCGGCTTGGCATCGACCCCGCGCAGCTCTTCCTCGCCGACCGAGAAGGCCACCACCGGCACATCGGTCGCCTTCAGGCCGGCGTTGCCCAGCTCTTTGTAGAACGGCACATTCGAATCGCCGTTGATGGTCGAGATCACCGCCGTCTTGCCGCCCGCCGCAAACTTCTTGATATTGGCGACGATGGTCTGATAATCCGAATGGCCGAACGGGGTGTACACCTCGTCGATATCGCTATCCTTCACACCTTTGCTCTTCAGGAAAGCGCGCAGGATCTTGTTGGTGGTGCGTGGATAAACATAGTCGGTCCCCAGCAGCACGAAGCGCTTGGCGCTGCCCCCGTCCTTGCTCATCAGGTACTCGACCGCCGGAATCGCCTGCTGGTTAGGCGCGGCGCCGGTATAGAACACGTTCTTTTCCAGCTCCTCGCCTTCGTACTGCACCGGATAGAACAGCAGCGAATTGAGTTCCTTGAACACCGGCAGCACCGATTTGCGCGACACCGAAGTCCAGCAGCCGAAGACCACCGCCACCTTGTCCTGCGCGATCAGGCCGCGCGCCTTTTCCGCGAACAGCGGCCAGTTGGAGGCCGGGTCCACCACCACCGGCTCCAGCTTCTTGCCCATCACGCCGCCCTTGGCGTTGATTTCATCGATGGTCATCAGGGCTACATCTTTCAGCGACGTCTCCGAAATGGCCATGGTGCCGGACAGCGAATGCAGGATGCCGACCTTGATGGTGTCGGCGGCGTGGGCCTGCGTGCCAGCCGCCAGCAGGGCGGTGGCAGCGGCGATGCGGCTCAGGGTGCCGATAAAGTTACGACGATTTTGCATGGATTGGCTCCGTGGTGGTTAATCAATATTGAAGTTGCAGCGCGATCTGGAACTTGTCCTGGTCGGCGACGCTGGTGACCTTGGTCCTGGAATACACGGCGCTGATCTGCGCGTTGTAACCGTCGATGATGTAATTGGCACCGAGATCAAACTGCTTGGTGTCGATATTGGTGTCGGCGGCGAACTTCTGCCAGCGCACGAATGGCTGGAACTTGCCCCAGCCGGCCTTCTGCTCGAAGATGTAGGAGGCGCCGGCCGAATAAGCCTTGCCCTGTTCGGCCTTGATGATGTCGTCGGTGTCGTATTTGTACCAGGCCGCCTCGATGGCGAACGCGCCCGCGCCCTTGATGCGCTTCTCCAGCAGGAAGTCGACGTTGTACGAACTGTAGTCGCCGACCTTGCCGACGGTGAGCACGCCGTCCTTCTGCGAACGACCGGCCACGCCGATGGCCAGGATGTCGGCGCCGCCGAGGTAATTGCCGGTGCCGTAGTAGCCCGGCTCCGCATCCCAGAAGTCGTACTGCACGCGGCCGGCGTACATCAACTTGTCGTCGGCCTTGACGCCGGCGGCCTTGGCCTCGTTCTGCGTCAGCGAACCGATGCCGAAAGTATGGCCTTCGAAAGCGCCGAAGGAGTAGCCCAGCCGGCCGCCGTCGCCGGCATTGCCCCATACCACCACGCCGTCGTCGCGGCCGCGGAAGATGCCGCCGTTGTAGCCGTAGCGCGAGGCCACGCCGGCCCAGTAACCGCCGCCCATCGAATAGTAAGGCCCGGCCATATTGGCGCGGTCGGACGGCGACAGCAGGCGGCCGGCCCAGATATTCAGTTCCGGCGAAATGGCGAACTGGCCGGCGGCGTCCAGCACGCGGATCTTGTCCCCGTCCCACTCGGTGTTGAACATGCCCTTGATGTTCTTGTTCAGCGAGGCGCCGAAGAACAGGCGGCCGCTGTCCAGATTGAAGTCGCTGGAACGGCCGCCATCCGGCGCGCCGTTTTCCGCGCTGGTGTAGCTCTCGCGCAGGCCGAAGCCCACGCTGACCGACTTGTCTTCGCCGATATTGATCGTCGCGCCGGCCCAGGCATTGCCCATCGCCGCCGCGACCGCCGTCGCCGCCACAGCTCTCGCTATGGCCACCTTGTTCAGCCCCATCTTGCTCTCCCCGTCTGGTTTTGGATGAGACAAGATTAACTAGCCGACAAGCGCCGAGGAATACGTTAGATGACGTAGTCGCGCCGCCGCGACAAGCCGCTTTACCGCTTGCGCCGCCAGCTCGTGGCACAATATCGGCTTGTTTTTAAAAGGAAGACCATCATGACCGTATTTGCCGCCTCAGTTTTCGACGCCACCGTGATCTACGACGGCCACGAACTGTTCAAGGGCCAGGGCGCCGCCAAGGGTTGGGCCGAGAAGCTGGCCAGGGAACTGGAATGCGAGATCGGCGTCGAGAAGATCGGCACCGGCTGGGTGCTGACCGGCACCGTGGACGGCGCGGCGTGCAAGTGGAGCATCGTCGGCCAGCGCCTGAAGCGCATGGACTAAACACTTCGTGCGCTGGCGCACATCATCGCCCCGGCGGGCCGGTTACGATGCATCGTACTCAGCCCACCAAGGATAGCGATGAAGCGCGATGACATTCCGGCCGCCGACCTGGCCCCCGTGGCCGCCAAACTGGCGGGACTGCGCTATGTGCACGACGACCAGCCGGGCATCGCACGGCGCCCGCGCGGCAAGCAGTTCCGCTATCTCGACAGCGATGGCAACCCGGTCAAGGATGAGGCTACGCTGGCGCGCATCAAATCGCTGGTGATTCCGCCGGCATGGACCGCCGTCTGGATCTGCAAGCACCCGCTGGGCCATCTGCAGGCGACCGGCCGCGACGCGCGCGGCCGCAAGCAATATCGCTATCATCCACGCTGGCGCAGTCACCGCGATGAAGCCAAGTATGAGCGTATGCTCAGCTTCGGCAAGGCGCTGCCGGCGATCCGCACCGCCGTCGATGAAGCGCTGCGCAAGCCCGGCCTGCCGCGCGAGAAGGTACTGGCCACCATCGTCTATCTGCTGGAAGCGACCTTGATGCGGATCGGGAACGAGGAGTACGCGCGCGAGAACAAATCCTTCGGCCTGACCACGCTGCGCGACCGCCATGTGCGGCTCAACGGCGGCAAGGTGGAATTCCGCTTCCGAGGCAAGAGCGGCGTACATCACGCGGTGGAAGTCCAGGACCGGCGCCTGGCGCGTATCATCGGCCGCATCCGCGACCTGCCGGGCCAGGAACTGTTCCAGTACGAAGATGATGACGGCGAGCCGCACGCCATCGGTTCGGCGGACGTCAACGATTACCTGCAATCGATCACCGGCGCCGACTACACCGCCAAGGACTTCCGCACCTGGGCCGGCACCGTGCTGGCCGCCGTCGCGCTGCTGGAGTACGAGAAGTATGATTCGGAAGTCCAGGCCAAGAAGAATGTGGTGCAGGCGATTGAATCAGTCGCCAAAAAACTGGGCAATACGCCCACCATCTGCCGCAAATGCTATGTGCATCCGGCGGTCATCGAATCCTACCTGGACGGCACCATGATGACCGCCCTGCGCCGCCGCGCGCAGCAGGAACTCAAGGAAGACCTGCACGTCCTGCGTCCCGAAGAAGCCGCCGTGCTCGCCCTGCTCCAGCAGCGCCTGCGCCAGTAAAAACGGGAGTAGAATCCTGTGGATGAATAAGCCGCTGCCCTTCATGATCCGCAAAGAGTGCCCGCCGGGCGCCTGTGTCTGTGGCCGCGAGGAACTGCTGGATGCCTGGGAGCGCGCGCCGGATGGCACGGATATCCGCGTGCTGAAGCTGACCCGCGAGGAAGAGAAGAAGCTGATCGCGGCGATCGAGGGCATCGCCTCGTATGAAGATCTGCGCCGCATCAAGCACAAGCTGCGCGAACTGCTGGGCATAACGCTGACCATCACACCGTCGCCGCACGGCGTCAGCACCATCATGGGCCTGTCGATCAAACTGGCCGAGCAGCCGGGCCTGTGCCGCAAGACGCACGAGGCGCTGCCGGCTGCCGTGCGCCGCTGCTTCCGCAGCAAACCGGACGTCGTCTACGCGCTGCTGAACGCACGCGATCTGCTGCGCGAAGAAGACATTTAGTCGGTGTGGAATTCGCTGGCCGAGACAAACAAGTCCCACGCCGCGATGAACATCGCCGCCACCACCGGGCCGATGACGAAACCGTTCAACCCAAACAGCGCCATGCCGCCGACGGTCGACAACAGCACCACGTAATCGGGCATCTTGGTGTCCTGGCCAACCAGCACCGGACGCAGGAAGTTGTCCACCAGGCCGATCACGAACACGCCGAACGCGGCCAGGCCGACGCCCTCCCACAGCGCGCCGGTCGCCATGAAATACACCGCCACCGGCGCCCAGACGATGGCCGCGCCAATCGCCGGCAACAGCGACAGGAAGGCCATCAGCACGCCCCACAGCACCGGCGCCCGCACGTCCAGGAACCAGAATGCCAGCCCGCCCAGCGCGCCCTGCGCGATGGCCACCAGGATATTGCCCTTGACGGTGGCGCGGATCACGGTGGTGAAGTTCTGGAACAAACGCTGCTTGTATTTGCGGCTCAACGGCACCGCCTCGCGGATGCGCTTGGCCAGCTTGTCGCCGTCGCGCAGCAGGAAGAACAGCAGATACAGCAGGATGCACAGGCTGGTCAGGAAATCAAAGGTGTACAAGCCGGCATTGATGGCGCGCTTGGCCACTTCCTGGCTGACCTGCGATGCAGCCTCGGTGAGTTTATCCTGCAAATACGTCAGGCTGGTCAGGTGGAAGCGGTCCAGCAGCGACACCATCCAGTTCGGCAGCGCAGCCATGATTTTGTTGAAGAACGAAGCCACCGTGATTTCGCCGGAACGCACCAGCTCCACCACCGACGCCGCCTGGTTGACGATCGAAATCGACACCAGCGTGAGCGGCAGGATGACCATCACCACGATCAGCAATAGCGTCAGCATAGACGCCAGGGCGGCGCGGTTGCGGGTCCGCTGCAATAGCCAGCGATAGACCGGGGCAAACAGAATCGCCAGCACCACGCCCCAGAAAATCGCGCCGCCATACGGCGCCAGTATCCAGCCGAATGCAATGGTGACAACCGCCAGCAAGAACAAGAATACCTTTTGTTGAAACGAGTATTGAATCATGGTCAGTCGTCGTCGTTGGGGTCAAGGCCGGGGAACATCACTTCGGTGAAGCCGAATTTGGAAAAGTCCTTGATGCGCATCGGGTACAGTTTGCCGAGCAGGTGATCCACCTCATGCTGCACCACGCGCGCATGGAAGCCGTCCACTTCGCGCCGGATCGGCTGATTGTGCTCATCCACGCCTTCGTAGCGCAGCTTGACGTAGCGCGGCACGCTGCCGCGCAGGCCAGGCACCGACAGGCAGCCTTCGAAGCCCTCTTCCATCTCGTCCGACAAGGGCGTCAGCAGCGGATTGATTAATACCGTTTCCGGCACCTGCGGCGCATCCGGATAGCGCAGGTTCTGCTTGAAGCCGAAGATCACCAGTTGCAGGTTGACGCCGATCTGCGGCGCCGCCAGCCCGGCGCCATTGGCCGCGTGCATGGTGTCGAACATGTCGGCGATCAGCTGCTGCATGGCCGGCGTGTCGAATTCGGTCACTGGCTTGGCGATGCGCAGCAGGCGCGGGTCGCCCATCTTGAGGATTTCACGGACGGTCATTGCGTATCCTTTGTAGTCTGGCACTGCAACTCGCGCAGGAACTCGCAGAAATCGTCGCCGGTCTCGGCGTGCTTCAGGCCCATCGCGGTGGTGGCTTTCAGGTAGCCCAGCTTGGAGCCGCAATCATAGCGCGTGCCTTGGTAGCGGTAGGCCAGCACACGCTCGTCCTTCATCAGCGCGGCGATGCCGTCGGTCAGCTGGATTTCGCCGCCGGCGCCGCTGCCCAGGTTTTCCAGGTAGTCAAAGATGCGGCTGGACAGCACATAGCGCCCCACCACCGCCAGCGTGGACGGTGCTACTTCCGGCATCGGTTTTTCGACTATGCCGTGCACCAGTTCCAGGTTTTCGCGATAGTTGCTGGCGCTGACAATGCCATACTGGCGCGTCGCCGCGCGCGGCACGTCCTGCACCGCCAGGATGCTGGAGCGTTCGTAGCCATACAACTCCGTCATCTGCGCCAGCACTGGCTTGACGCCTTCGTCGGTGTCCATGAAGTCGTCCGCCAGCAGCACCGCGAACGGCTCGTCGCCCACCACCGGACGCGCGCACAACACTGCGTGACCAAGGCCCAGCGGCGCATGCTGGCGGATGTAGATGCAGTTGACGTGCTTGGGGATCACGTTGCGCACCAGTTCCAGCAACTGCTGTTTGTCGGCCGCTTCCAGCTCCGACTCCAGTTCGTACGCCGTGTCGAAGTGGTCTTCGATGGCGCGCTTGTTACGGCCGGTGATGAATACCATCTCGGTGATGCCGGCGGCTACTGCCTCCTCCACCGCGTACTGGATCAGCGGTTTGTCGACGATCGGCAGCATCTCTTTCGGCTGCGCCTTGGTCGCCGGCAGGAAGCGGCTGCCAAGACCGGCAACAGGGAAGACCGCTTTTCTGATTTTTTTCATGGTTATTTTTGCGAAAGTAGCGTTAGCAGGCCGGCTTCGTCGAGGACGGTCACTTCCAATTCCTGGGCTTTGGCCAGCTTGCTGCCGGCATCGGCGCCTGCCACCAGATAATGGGTTTTTTTCGATACTGAACCGGATACCTTGCCGCCTTCGGCTTCGATCAAAGCGGCCGCCTGGTCGCGGCCCATGGTCGGCAGCGTGCCGGTCAGCACAAAGGTTTTTCCGCTCAGGTGGCCTTCGCTGCTTACGCTTTCCGGCAACTGCGCCAGCAGATCTTCACGCAACAGATGCAGCGCCTTGACTTGCTGGCGGTTGCCTGGCTGCGCCATCCAGTTATCCAGCGATTCAGACACTGCTGCCGGCAGGCCGAAGACGTTGAACACCTGCAGGTAAGCCAACGCTTCCAGCGTCACGCCCTCTTCCACCAGTTGCTTGCTGCGCGGCTCGGTCAGTTTCGGAATCGCCAGCGCGGCCAGCAGCTTGACCGGATCGAGCTTCTCGCGCAGCTTGGCGCTTGGCGGGTGTTCGCCTTTCGGCGCCACGCCAGCGGCCAACAAAGCGTCGATCGCTTCCTGGTTCTTCGGTTCGGCGAAAAAGTCGGCGATCGATTCCGCCACCGTGCCGCCGATATCCGGCAGCACGCGCAGCAGCGCCGCCGGCACGCGGCGGATCAGGTCAAAGCGGCCCAGCCACTCGGCCAGCGTCTTGGCGGTGGATTCGCCAACGTGACGGATGCCCAGCGCGAACAGCATGCGCTCCAGCGGCGGGTTCCTGCTGGCGGCGATGGCCTCCAGCAGATTGTCCGCCCATTTGGTGGCGATCTTGCCCTTGGCGACAGTCTCCGGCGTGGTGCCGTCGCGTTCATCGGCGAGGCGCTTCATCTCCAGCAGGTCTTCCAGCTTCAGCGCATACAGGTCGGCCACGCGCTGCACCTTGCCCCATTCCACCAGGCTGTCGATGTAGCGGTCGCCCAGGCCTTCGATATCCATCATGCGGCGGCCGGCGAAGTGGCGGATGGCTTCCTTGCGCTGCGCGGAGCAGAACAAGCCGCCGGAGCAGCGCGCAATCGCTTCGCCCTCTTCGCGCACCACATGCGAGCCGCACACCGGGCATTCTTTCGGCAGTTCGTAGGCCACGGTCGACTCGGGACGACGCTCCAGCACCACCGCCAGCACTTCCGGAATCACGTCGCCGGCGCGGCGCACGATGACGGTGTCGCCCACGCGCACATCCTTGCGGCGCACTTCATCTTCATTGTGCAGCGTGGCGTTGGTGACATTGACGCCGCCGACGAACACCGACGCCAGACGCGCCACCGGCGTAATAGCGCCGGTGCGGCCAACCTGCACTTCAATCGCTTGCACCACCGTCAGCGCCTCCTCGGCCGGGAATTTGTGCGCCAGCGCGAAACGCGGCGCGCGCGAAACAAAGCCCAGCGTGCGCTGATCTTCCAGCCGGTTGGCCTTGTACACCACGCCGTCGATTTCATACGGCATGGTGGGGCGGGCTGCGCCGATCTGCTGGTAGTAGGCCATCAGGCCATCGTAGCCGCGCACCAGCGAGGCTTCCTGCGCCACCGGCAGGCCCAGGTCGCGATACCAGTCCAGCAGCGCCGAGTGCGAGGCCGGCATGTCGGCGCCTTCCAGCGCGCCGACGCCATAAGCGAAGAAACTCAGCTTGCGCGCTGCGGTGATGCGCGAATCGAGCTGGCGCAGACTGCCCGCCGCCGCGTTGCGCGGGTTGACGAACTCCTTCTGGCCGGCTTCGCGCTGGCGCGCGTTCATCGCCTCGAAATCTTTCTTGAACATCAGCACCTCGCCGCGTACGTCGAGGATGGCCGGCGGCTTGGCTGCCGTCAGGCGCAGCGGAATGCTGCGGATGGTGCGGATATTGGCCGTGACATCCTCGCCGGTGTAGCCGTCGCCGCGCGTGGCGGCTCGCACCAGCACCCCGTCGATGTAGCGCAGGTTGATCGCCAGGCCGTCGTACTTCACTTCGGCGGCGTATTCCACCAGCGCTGCCGTATCCAGGCCTTCGCGCACACGGCGGTCGAAGTTCTCGATATCTTCGTCGGTAAAGCCGTTATTCAGCGACAGCATCGGCACCGTGTGGGTCACCTGCTCGAACTGCGGCAGCGGCGGCGCGCCGACACGCCTGGTCGGCGAGTCCGGCAGCGCCAGCTCAGGGTGGGCCGCTTCGAGCTGCTGCAACGCGATAAACAGCTGGTCGTATTCCGCGTCCGGGATGGTGGGCGCGTCCTCCACGTGATAGGCGTGCAAATGCCGGTTCAGCTCCGCGCTGAGTTGCCCGATGCGCGTTTTGAAATCTACTTCTGACATTGCCAACCTTCTCAGCTGAACAAACGCAGCGCGCGGGTCGAACCGGCCGCGATGTCGGCGTCGTTCATCTCGGCGTAGAAATCCTGCACCTGGCTGGCGATTTCAGTCAGCGCGGCATCCGACAGCGGCTGGTTGTAATCGTCGACGATGGTCGCGTCCAGCCGTCCCACCAGCGATTTGGCGCAGGCCACCATGGCGCCAAAACCGTCGCGTGCCGGCGCCACGCATGGCACGTCCAGCAGCAGCGTCAGGCGCGCGGTGGTTTCCTCGGCCGGCGTGACATTGGTTGACAGCGAGAACAGGAAGCCGCCCTCGCCATCCGGCATGACGAAACGGCCGTCCGGGCGCACGTCGAAGCCCTGCTTCTCCAGCGCGCCGATCAGCGTGTTGATCGCCCAGGGCGCGCCGTTCGATTGCAGGTTGACGCCCAGTTGCGCATCGTGGCCGGCGACAAAGCGGTGCAGGTTGCGCGCCTCGGCCATCACTTCGATCATGTCCGGGATCACCGGCTCGGCGCCGATTTCGTCAGCCATGGCGCGCAGGCGCGTCACCAGCTCCGAGTATTCCAGTTCGTTCAGCGCGGTAGTGCGGCTGGCCAGTTGCACGCCGCCCTGCAGTTCGGTGTAGACGCCGCCGTGGGCGATCGGCTCCCAGTCGCCGCTGACAGCCTTGCCGATGTAGTGCACCGGCTTGTTGCCGACCATGCGCAGCGTTTGCAGCACCGGCAGCAGCTTGTCGCCGCGCGCCGGGGTTTCCAGCGCCAGCGGCAGCAGGCAATCGATCAGCGGGTCGACCAGCGCCGTCGCCTGTTCCGCCGCCGCAGCCGATGCGGCGTTGGCGCGCGCGGCCAGTTCGTCTTCGCTGGCGGGCTTGCCGGCTTCGTCGTCGGTAGTGAATTCGGCCGCCACCGCGCTCAATGCCGCCGCTGCGGCGGAAGCTTCGCCGCCGGCCACGCCGGGCGCCGAGCTGTCGAGCGAGAAGCTAGGCTCCTGCCGCACATGCGGCACGGCCGGCTCTGCGGCGGGCGCCAGTTGCGGCTCTTCGCCGGTGCGCATCAGCACATCGTCATGGTCGGTCGAGAAGGCGCGTTCGACGCTTTTCTTGGCCTTGTATTCCTGGATTTTGTTGTACGTGAAAACGCCGGCGACAAATACGCCGGCGGCTGCGATTAAGCTGAGTTGGAGATCTGTCATGCTGCTTGTGCCTCGGTAGCGAAGTTTGCGGCGGATTCCATATCCACCGCCACGATGCGCGATACACCCTGCTCCTGCATCGTCACACCGATTAATTGATTGGCCATCTCCATCGCAATCTTGTTGTGCGAGATGAAGAGGAATTGGGTATGTTCAGACATGCGCTTGACCATGCGGCAGAAGCGCTCGGTATTGGCGTCGTCCAGCGGCGCGTCCACCTCGTCCAGCAGGCAGAAAGGCGCCGGATTGAGACGGAACATCGAGAACACCAGCGCGGTGGCGGTCAATGCCTTTTCGCCACCGGACAGCAGGTGGATGGTGGCGTTCTTCTTGCCCGGCGGCTGGGCCATGACCTGCACGCCGGAGTCGAGGATCTCGTCGCCGGTCATGATCAGCTTCGCCTGGCCGCCGCCGAACAGAATCGGGAATAGCTCGGAGAAGTGGCCGTTGACGCGGTCGAAGGTATCCTGCAACAGGTCGCGCGTTTCCTTGTCGATCTTGGTGATGGCGTCTTCCAGCGTGGCGATCGCCTCCTGCAAATCCGCATTCTGCGAATCGAGGAAGTTCTTGCGCTCGGAGGCAGTCGCCAGTTCGTCCAGCGCCGCCAGGTTGACGGCGCCCAGCAGCGAAATGGCGTTGGTCAGGCGCGTCACCTCGCCTTGCAGATAAGATGCCTTCATGTCCGGATGCAGCTTCTCGGACAGCGCCGCCTCGTCGGCCTGCGCTTCGGCCAGCTGGGCGGCAAACTGCTCCTGATTCAGGCGCGCGGCCTGCTCCTTCAGCTGCATTTCCATGATCTTGTCGCGCTGCGGTTGCAGCGCGCGCTCGGTCGACATGCGGCCTTCCTCAAACATGCGCATCTGCTGCGCGATCTGATCGAGTTCGTGACGCGCGTCGGACAGCGCTTTCTCCTGGCCGGTGCGGCGGTCCAGCAAGTCCTGCAAGCCTTCGTTGGCGCTGCCCTGCTCCAGGCTTTCCAGCTCCATGCGGCCGGCTTCCATGCTCTCGGCCACCTGCGCCACCTGCGCGGTGGCAGTGGCGATGGTGCGGCGGAATTCCTCGATCTTGCTGCGCTGAGTCTTTTCCGCGAACTGCACTTCCTGCGCGGCGCGTTCCAGGTCGCGCAGCGCTTCGCGGGCGTCGGCCAGACGCTGCTCTTTTTGCATGAAGTCGGTCTGGCCGTCTTCGTGTGTGCCTTGCAGGTCGCCCAGCTCCATGTCCAGCTGTTCGAACTTCTCTTCGGATTCCAGCTTGATCTGAGTCTGCTCTTCTTCCTGCGCCGCGATCTCGGCCAAATCGGTTTCGATCTGCGTGCTGCGCTGGTTAAAGCGCGCTTCGATCTCCGACAGCTTGACCACGTCCAGCTGCAAGGTATGCACCGACTGCTGCAGGCTTTGCAGCCTGGCGCGGTATTCAGTCAGGCGCCGCGTCAAGTCTGATAAGGCGGCTTCCGCGCGCCCCGAACGCGAACGCGCTTCGTCGGCCAACATCTGCTGCGCGCGCAACTGCTTGGAGATGTTGTCGATTTCCTGCTGGCGCCCCAGCATGCCGTCCTGTTCGGAATCGGCGGCATAGAACCGTACGCTGCCCTGCGTGACCACATGGCCCTGGCGGGTGATGATGCTGCCGCCGGCCGGCAGCCTGGCGCGGTCGGCAAAGGCTTCGGCGGTATCCTCGGCGAAGTAGACGTTATGCAGCCAGTCTTGCAGCAGGCCGCGCAGGCCGGGATCGTTCAGTTTCAGCAGATGCAGGAAAGGCTTCAGGCCCGGCGCTTCCACCGGCGCCGGCGGCACGGCGGTGGACGGCGCGTACAGCGCCAGCTTGGCCGGCGGCGCATCACTGAAGAAGGCCTGGGCCCATTCGATATTCGACATTTGCAGCGCCGAAGTACGCTCGCGCAGCACCGATTCCAGCGCCTGTTCCCAGCTGGCTTCAATGTTCAGCTTCTGCCACAGGCGCGGCAGCGTATCGAGTTCGTGCTTTTGCAACCACGGCGTCACCTTGCCCTGGGTTTGCACCCGTTCCTGCAACTGGCGCAAGGCGTTCAGGCGTGCCTCAAGCTGCGCGTTGGCGGCGGTTTCCGTGTTGACCTGCTGCTGCGCCTCCTGGCGCTCTGTCTCCAGCTTGGGCTGCTGCTCCAGCGCTTCTTCCAGGACGAACTGCTGTTCTTCCAGCGCCTGCTGCTTTTCTTCCAGTTGCAAACGCAGGTTGGACAGGTGCGCGCTGTCCGGCAGGCTCAAGCCGCTCTTCTCCTGCTGCAGACGCTCGCGCCGCACAGCCAGGCCGTTGAGGATGTTGTTGGCGTTGCGCTGGTGCGCCGATTCCAGCTCCAGCTGTTGCTGCGCCTGCATGATGCGGGCGCGCGATTCGGTGCTTCTGGTCTGCGCGTCTTTCCAGGCCTGTTCCAGCATCGGCAGCGACTCGGCCTTTTGCTCGGCCATCATCTGCGCCTCTTCGACCTTGGCGCCCAGTTCTTCCAGCGAGAATTCGGCTTCCTCGATTTGTTCGCCCGTTTCCGTGGCCTGGCGCTGCCATTGGTCGCGCTGCGCGGTCAGCGCGGCCAGTTGCGCTTGCAGACGGCCGCGCGACTCGATGACGAATTTGATCTGCGCTTCCAGGCTGCCGATTTCGGCATTGGTCTGGTACAGCGCGCCCTGCGCGGTGTGCAAGCGGTCGCCGGCGGCAAAGTGCGACTGCCGCATCTGTTCCAGCGACAGCTCGACATTGCGCAGCTTGGCGGTCTGCTCTTCCAGATCGTTTTGCGCCAGTTCGACTTCGCGGAAGTATTTTTTCTGCTCGTTCTCGGCTTCGACCTTGCGCAGCAGCCAAAGCAGCTTTTGCTTTTCCTCCTGGTCGGCCTGCAACTGGTGGAATTTGGTCGCCACCGCCGCCTGGCTTTCCAGCTTTTCCAGATTGGTATTCAGCTCGCGCAGGATGTCTTCCACCCGCAGCAGGTTTTCGCGTGTGTCGTGCAGGCGGTTTTCGGTCTCGCGGCGGCGTTCCTTGTACTTCGACACGCCGGCGGCTTCTTCCAGGAACACCCGCAGTTCTTCCGGGCGCGATTCGATAATCCGCGAAATCATGCCCTGGCCGATGATCGCGTAGGCGCGCGGCCCGAGGCCGGTGCCGAGGAAGATGTCCTGGATATCGCGCCGGCGCACCGGCTGGCCGTTGATGTAGTAGGTGGAGGTGCCGTCGCGCGTCAGCGTGCGCTTGACGGCGATTTCGGCATACTGGCCCCACTGGCCGGCGGCCTTGCCGGCGTTATTGTCAAACACCAGTTCCACCGACGAACGACCAGCCGGCTTGCGATGGGTCGAGCCGTTGAAGATCACGTCCTGCATCGACTCGCCGCGCAACTCGGAAGCTTTGGATTCGCCCAGCACCCAGCGCACCGCGTCGATGATGTTCGACTTGCCGCAACCATTTGGACCCACCACGCCAACCAGCTGACCCGGCACCTGGAAATTGGTGGGATCAACGAAAGACTTAAATCCCGACAATTTAATGGAGGATAGACGCACGTTATTATCTAGGTGTTTGGGCTGGAAAATTTCACAATAATACCATTTTGCGTATCATATCAGGCCAAAAACGCTGGGGGCTGCACCGTTGTCAGCGCATCTGCGGCTTGGGTGTGCGCCACATGGCGCGGGTGTAGGGCTGATCGCGGCCGGACAGGTAAGTCGCCGCCTTGGCAATCCACATCTCGGCCGGAATCGGCTCGACGCCCGGCGCCATCAGCAGCACCGGCACGCATAGCGCCAGCAGCACCCGGCTCATCGCCATGTGGCGCTCGGCGTTGGCGTACCAGATGAAGGCGGCGGCCACCAGCAGGCCGAGCACGCAGCCGGTCCAGGCTTCGGACGGCGAGTGGGCGTCGGTGTGGACACGCGACATGGCGATCAGTACCGCCAGCGCGACGCCGGCGGTACTGCTCAGCATTTGCGCCCACGGCGGCAGCGAGCGGGTGACCAGGAAGGCGGCCACCGGATACACCGCCGCAGCGCGCATGGCGTGGCCGCTGAAACCGGCGAACTCCACCGCCTCCACGCCGATACCCCAGCCCATGAATGCCAGCTTGGTCAGCACCACCAGCGCCATGCCGCCGCCGAACAGCAGCGCCCAGGTCCAGGTCAGCCGCCACGACTTGCCAGCCACCAGCCACACCGCGATCGCAATGCCTATCGGTCCGGTTACCGCCAGACTGCCTGCCACACTTAACCAATGCCACCAAAACATCATGCCCTTCCTATTACACGCTATGACAATATTTTAGCCTTTATTGCAGCGCAACAAAAGTTAAGTTCAAGTTAAACCAGCAGCGGGTAAACGGAATTGCGGAAAAATGATCATCCTCGGCAAGTCATGGGCAGCGCAGTGTTGACGGTGCGCTCGTCCTGACTCAGCCGGCGGCGGCCGGCGCCTGGATGCTGGCGTCGTTGACGGCGCCGCGCGACAACGCTTGCGACAGCGCCAGCGCAACCACGCCTTCGGCGCGCAGCACATGCGCACTGCCGTCGCTGATGCGGCGCGTCAGCTCGTCGCCGGACATCGAGAAGGCTTCCTGCCGCGCGGCGGTGGAGAAGATGTAGAGCGTGCGGCGCGGGCTGATCCAGGCGAGCTTGACTTTGCGAGCGTTACCGTCCTGCTCGTCAAACGCCAGCCACATGCCGCGCGCCAGACTATCGACTTCGGCGGCGGCTTCGTCGCCCTCTTCCGTCTCCGGCACCGGCTCGGCGGCGGCTCGCGCCTGCAGTTCCAGGCGGCGCTCGGCGGCCTGCCGGGCAACCTGCATGGCGATTTCCACCTGTCGTTCCGGCGACATTTCTATCGGCGCGCGGACAATGGAGGCGTGGCACTCGGCCAGCTCGGCGAAGAATTGCAGCCGGTCGGCATCCTGCCATTTGATGACGTCCAGCCATTTGTTGAGCGCGGACAGCATGCCTGGCAGCCTGGCGATCAGTTGCCTGCGCTCGTCGGCGCCGAGCTTGGGACGGACGCTCCAGATCAGGTCGTCCATGGTTTGCGTGGCGTTGTTGACGGCGCCGGGTTTCTCGTTTTCGATGCTGTAGGCGATGGTCAGCACCGAGACCCAGCGCTGTTCGAGAAAGGCTTCTACAACCGCGATCACTTCGCCGGTGCCGATGCGCAGCGCGACAGCGTTTTTGGCCAGCTGGTTCGATTCGGCCATTTTTTCCTGTTTGAGCGCGGCGGCGATCGGGGCGGCGATGGCGGCTTTTTCTTCAGCCTGGATCTGGGCTTCCAGCTCGTTGACGGCTTCGCTGAAAACACTCAGCTCGCTTTCGTAGTCACGGCCAATCCGATCGACGCTGCGCCGCATGGCCTGGAACAAGGGGTCTTCCGGGCCTTCGCGCTGTTCCCACCCCATGCGGGAGAGCAGTTCCAGCAAGCGGCGCGCCGGGTGGGCTTCCTGGAAGAAGAAATTCTTGTCGACCAGCGCGGCTTTCAATACCGGAATCTGCAGAAAGCGGATCAGTTCCCTGGTTTCAGCAGAAATGCTGGGGTCGCGGAAGACCGTGTCAAACACGACCGACAACAGGTCGATAGTGGATTCGTCGGCACGCGAAAGGCTGCCTTGCGGCATGGACTGCTTCAGGCTTGGCAAATAAAAGACATTGCCCACAGGCGGGACCGAAGCCGCGCCGCCGGCCACCGCAGCCAGGCTGCCGATGGATGCGTAAGGGACGGCTTTCTGCAGCTCCGCGAGATAACTCAGCAGCGGCTGTTTAGCATCGGATTGGGCCAAGCGCTGCGCGTCGTCGTTGCTGATCGCGCCGCTGGCAAAGGCTTGCGCCGGCCCCTGCGGCCAGCCGCCGGACGGTGAGAAACCTGGCTCGCCAGGCGCCGGGGCGCCCGCCATGCCGCCAGGAGCGGCGGCAGCCTGGCCGTGGACGCCCTGGGTGGCGCCGGGTCTCCAGCTGCTGCCGGCAGCCAGTGCCGACGCGGGCAAGTCGGGAATCGACAGGTCCGCGCCGCCGGCCGCTCCCAGCATGCCGCCGGCGATGCCATCGACAATCTGCCTCGCCGCCGAGCCGGCCACCTCGCTGGACGCGAAGAACTGCCGCAACTGCTGCGCCAGCTCCGCCTGCCTAGTTTGCGCCTTGGCGGCCGCCGTCCCGTCGGCCTTGCGTCGCTGGTGGCCATTCACCGCCCCAGGCAACACACCCTTGGTCTGCAAAGCCAGGCTGAGGGCATCCAGCATCGGCGCCAGCTCGATAAACATGCCCGGCTTGATCCACGGCTGCAACAAACCCGCCGACTCCTCCTCGGGATCGAACTGCGTCCACGCCTGCTGCAAGGCTTCCAGAAACACAGCCGGCCGAAACGGATTCTGACTCATGCGCAGGATATCCCGATCCAGCAGAAAAGCCAGCCGCACATTCAAGGTTTGCAAGGCATCCGCATACAAGCCCTCAAACGGCTTGCTGACGCCGCCCAGCGCCACCTTGCTATCCATTTCCTCCAGCGACACCAGCGCCAGCGCCTGCTCGCGCGCCGCAGCCTTGCCAGTTGGCGCCAGTTCGGCGATCTCGCGCCGCAGCAGCTTTTCCAGCGTAGCAGTCGCCAGGTGCAAGAACGCGTAGTTGCGGTTGCGCAGCAGATTTCCGGCACGGATGCGCTGCTGGATCAGCCGCGTGTCGCCATCGGTCGCGTCGATCAGCGCCCCGGCCAGCTTGCCGGCCAGGCCCAGGTATTGATCGCCCGCGTGCTTGACCGCGATAGCAATCAGCTCCTCCAGCAAGGCATGCCGCGGCGATACCGTCTTCTGTGGCGTGGCTAGCGTTGTGGAAGTTGCCTTCATGAGCGGACCGGGACAGGATATCTCATCATTCTGGCATACGATTTCTGCAAAGCAAGATCAGTTAACCAATAAATCGACGATTTTTTGCGTTATTGAGCCGCCTCAACAGGCAAGGTTGTAGTTTCCCTAAGATAAGAAACTCACCTTTCCCGCCCTCAACGACGCCATGAAAATCCTGCACAACCTGGAAACCTCCCGCAAACTGCTGGTGGCTTTTGCCATCGTCCTGAGCCTGACCGCGCTGCTCGGCGTGAGCGCACTGTCGCGCTTGAGTGCCATCAATCAGGCGTCGGTGGAACTGTCCGCCAAATGGCTGCCGCAGACCATGGACGCCTTGGCCAAGCGCAACGCCGCGCTGCTGACCGAGGGTTCGGCACCGTCGCCGGACACTGAATTGCAGCAACTACGCACGCTCAACACGCAACTCAGCCGTCTGCTGGTCAGCGCCATCCAGTCCAGCCAGGAAGAAACGCGCCAGAGCGAGCAACTGTATTCCGAAGCTCGTGTGATCACCTTCAGCCTGCTGGCGATGGCGATCTGTGGCGGCACGCTGCTGGCGCTGTGGCTGTCACGTTCCATTTCGGCGCCGCTACAGCAGGCGATGACGGTGGCGCAGCGCATCGCCAGCGGTGATCTGAGCACGCGCATTCCCCCGCAGCCCGCCAACCAGATCGGCAAGCTGCTGCAGGCGATGCAACATATGAACGACAGCTTGCATGAGATTGTCTGCCAGGTTCAGAGCGGCGCTCGCGCGATTGGCGGCGCGGCATCGGAAATTGCCGAGGGAAATCACGATCTATCGTCGCGCACCGAGCAGCAGGCGTCGGCGCTGGAGCAGACCGCGTCTTCGATGGAAGAGTTGACCTCCACGGTGCGGCAAAATGCCGGGCACGCAGTGGAGGCCAACCAGCTGGCGCTGTCGGCGTCCGCCATCGCGGTGCGCGGCGGCGGCGATGTGGCGCAGGTGGTCGAGACCATGGCGTCCATCAACGCCAGCTCGAAAAAGATTGCCGAGATCATTGGCGTGATCGATGGCATCGCCTTCCAGACCAATATCCTGGCATTGAACGCGGCGGTGGAAGCGGCGCGCGCCGGCGAGCAGGGACGCGGCTTTGCGGTGGTGGCGTCCGAGGTGCGCAGTCTGGCGCAGCGCAGCGCGGCGGCAGCCAAGGAAATCAAGGGGCTGATCGATGATTCGGTGGACAAGGTGGCGCGCGGCACTCAACTTGCCGACCAGGCGCGCAAAACCATGGATGAGGTGGTCGTCAGCGTCAAGCAGGTTACCGGCTTGATCGGCGAAATTGCCGACGCCAGCGCCGAGCAGACCGCCGGCCTGGAACAGGTGAATCAGGCGATTGCCGCGATGGATCAGGCCACGCAGCAGAATGCGGCGCTGGTGCAGCAGGCCGCCACCGCCGCCGCGTCGATGCGCGGTGAAACCGGCAAGCTGAGCGAAGCGATCAGCGGCTTCGTCTCGGCCGGCGAGGCCGTAGCGGCGCCGGCGCGCCCAGCCCTGACCCGCGCTGCCCGGCCCCAGCAGCAGGTTGAATGGGAAGAGTTTTAATCTGCCAGCAAGCCCATCTCCTACAAGCCTCTGGCACCAAGTCCGATACCTTCGCCGAGCTCAAAAACGCATCATGGCTGCACCGGAAACGCCTCAGCCAACCCAAGGCTACGACGATTCCGGCGAGTACGTTCTTTCACTTTCAAAAAGGAATCAAAATGAACTCGAATCAAAAAGGCAGCAGCAACAACCAAGGCTCGAAACAAGGCGCCAACCAAAGCAACAAGCAGTCGGGCAACGCAGGCTCGTCGAGCGGCTCGCGTAGCGGCAATCAGGCCGGCACGCAGGGCGGCACCCACGAGCAGCACGTCGAAGCTGGCCGTCAAAGCCACAAAAATGACGGCAATAAAGCCGGCAACCGCTAATTAGCGGCACATGCGGCGCCCCGTGCGCCGCATCGCCGTCAGTTGAATGGCACCGGCCGAGGCGTGGTGTCGCTCGACGGCGGCAAGATCGGCAGCGTCAACTGCGGCTGCTTGCCGGTCAGGGTTTTCAGAAATGCCACCAGCTTGCGATTCTCATCCTCGTCGAACTGGCGTCCCAGTTGCAACCGCCCCATCACATCCACCGCCTGTTTCAGCGTGGCCGCTTCGCCATCGTGGAAGTACGGATAGGTCAGCTCGACGTTGCGCAGCGTCGGCACCTTGAAGTTGAAGCGGTCGCTGTCTTTCCCGGTCACTGCCGAACGCCCTTCGGCCGCGCTGGTCGCCGTGTAGGCTTCCACGATCCCCATCTTCTGGAAGGAATTGCCGCCTACCGCCGGACCGTTGTGGCAGGCAATACAGCCGCTCGACTTGAATAACTGGTAGCCCGCCAGCTCATCTTTGGTCAGCGCGTTTCTCTTGCCTTTGAGCCATTGGTCAAAGCGCGAGTCGGGTGTCACCAGCACTTCCTCAAACGCGGCGATGGCGCGCGTCACCTGGTCGATATTGATATCGTCCTTCTTGAACACTTTTTTGAACTCGGCGCGGTAGGCCGGAATCGATGCCAGCACGCCGATCGCCAGCTCATGGCTGAACGCCATCTCGCCGGGATTGGCGATCGGACCGCCCGCCTGCTCTTTCAGATCCTTGGCGCGGCCATCCCAGAATTGCGCCAGGTTCATGCTTGAGTTGAGCACCGTCGGCGAATTGATAGGACCTTTCTGCCAGCGGTCGCCTATCGACGATTTGATGTTATCGGTGCCGCCCATGCTCAGATTGTGGCAGCTGTTGCAGGAAATAAAACCTGAACGCGACAGGCGCGGGTCGAAGAACAGTTTTTTGCCCAATTCGACCATGGCCGGATTGCCGATCTTGGCGGGGGGAATTGGCTGAATCGGTTCGCCGGCAACCGCGTTGCCGATGGCCGCCATCCAGGCCAACGCCAGGATGGACAGGGGAACGATTTTGCTACGCATGATGGGACTCCCATTGTAAATCGCTGAATGAATTCACACCGGCCAGTCGCACCAGCTCGGTGTTGATTTATCGTAACGTTTACAGGGAGTTAAAGAATATGCCCTACATCAAGCGGCGCCGCAATTCATCAGATGTTGGTGACGCGCTGGCCCTCCGGCGGCACAAAGTCGCCAACGCCGTCGACCAGCTGGACTTTCAAGGCTTCGGCAGCGGTCAGGTGCAAGTCCGAATATTCGTGGGTGCGCCAATGCTCGTCGGTCAGCTGGACGTGCTTGCGCAGAATCTGTTCAGTGCGGGCGTCGTCCGCCTGCAGGCCTTCGACGATGATGCGCAGCGCATCCGGACGGGCGCCGTGTGGCGCGCTGGCGTGCGACTTGTGCACCATGAAGCGCGCGGTGTCGCTGGCATAGCGCTCGGCGCCGGCCAGGAACAGCACCACCGCGATCGACGCCACCGCGCCGGCGTTGTAGGTGACGATCTTGATCGGCAGCTTGCTCAGGTAGTTGTACAGGCAAATGCCGTCGCTGACGTAGCCGCCGTTGGACTGAATCAGGATGTGGGCGGTGGTGATGCGGTCTTCGGTCATGTCGGCAACCGCGTCGAACACGCGGCGCACCATGTCGCTGTTGACATCGCCGGACAGCGTGAACCACGCGTGTCCATCGTAGTTGTTTTGATCTTGGCTCATGTGTGGGCTCTCGAATTTGTGTGATTTATTCTAGCAAATTGTTGCTTTTTCAGCTTTCCGCTGCTTCATTCGTGCGCGGGCGGGCAAGATTGACATTCAAGCCCTTCTGACATATATTCCCGAGTCTTGATCGGGAGAGGGCAAACCAGCGTTGCCGCCGAAGGGGCACTACCCAAAAACTCTCAGGCAAAAGGACCGGTCAGGGGGCTACGCAGCGACACGCTAGCGATGGCTCAAACTCTGGAGAGAGGTTGCAGCGGCAACCCACCGAAGGGGCGTGCGGAAGCAGTTTTCCGCTATCTCTCAGGTACCAAGGACAGAGGGGCGCAAAGGAATCTTAGGCATTCCCTGTTAACCTCTTTTCGATTTGGACCGGACCATGACGCTCAAAGCCACTCCCCTCAACAACGCACACCGCGCAGCCGGCGCCCGCATGGTCGATTTCGGCGGCTGGGACATGCCGGTCAACTACGGCTCGCAAATCGAAGAACACAACGCGGTGCGCACCGACGTCGGTATGTTCGACGTGGCGCACATGTGCGTGGTCGATATCAAGGGCGACAACGTGCGCGGCTTCCTGCGCGGCCTGCTGGCCAACAATGTCGACAAGCTGCAAGTTTCGGGCAAGGCGCTCTACTCGTGCATGCTGAATCCGGAAGGCACCGTCATCGACGACCTGATCGTCTACTTCATCGACGAGAGCTGGTTCCGCCTGGTAGTCAACGCCGGCACCGCCGAGAAGGATGTGGCGTGGATGCAGCAGCAGAACACCGCCGGCAGCCACGGCCTGACCATCACCCAACGCCGCGATGGCGACAATGCCATGGCGCTGATCGCCGTGCAAGGCCCGAACGCCCGCGCCAAGGTGTGGGAAGTGATCCCGGAATCCAAGCAAGCCACCGCTGAAATGAAGCCGTTCAATGTCGCCTTCGCACACAGCGCCGCGTTCGGCGAGGCGATGATCGCCCGCACCGGCTACACCGGCGAAGACGGTTTTGAAATCGGCGTCGCCGCCGACCAGGCCGAGCAGCTGTGGGACGCGCTGGTCGCCGCCGGCGTCAAACCGGCCGGCCTGGGCGCACGCGACACGCTGCGCCTGGAAGCCGGCATGAACCTGTACGGCCAGGACATGGACGACAGCGTGAATCCGCTGGATGCCGGCCTGGCATGGACCATCGACCTGGTGTCGGAGCGCGACTTCATCGGCAAGGCGGCGCTGCAGGCCAAGGGCCAGAACGCCCAGTTCGTCGGCCTGATCCTGCGTGAAAAGGGCGGCGTGCTGCGCGCTCACCAGAAAGTCATTGTGACCGGCAGCGAAGCCACCGGCGAAATCACCAGCGGTACCTTTAGCCCGACCATGCAACAGGCGATCGCGCTGGCGCGCGTGCCGATGGGCGTGAACGTCGGCGACACCGTGCATGTGGAAATCCGCGACAAGAAACTGGCTGCATCTGTGGTTAAATTGCCGTTCGTCCGTAACGGCAAAATCCTGGCCGCTTAATTAATACCCTCACCCCTCTGGAGCATTACAATATGAACATTCCTGCAGACCTGAAGTACACCGAATCCCACGAATGGGTACGCGCTGAAGCCGACGGCACCGTCACTGTAGGCATCACCGAGTACGCGCAGGACGCGCTGGGCGATATCGTTTTCGTCGAACTGCCGAAAGTCGGCAGCAGCTACACCGCCGGCGACGACGCCGCCGTAGTGGAATCGGTGAAAGCAGCTTCCGACATCTACGCACCGGTGTCGGGCGAGGTGGTGGCGGTCAACGACGAAGTGGTCAACGCGCCTGAGTCGATCAACGCCGACGCTTACGCCAACTGGCTGTTCAAGATCAAGCCAAGCGACGCCGCAGCCATCGACGGCCTGCTGGACGCCGCCGCTTACGCAAAAAACACCGGCGCCTAATCGACGCCCAAGGCCAGCCCTGTGCTGGCCTTTTTTGTACTCCCCTCCTCTAGCTAGCCCTGACAAATCATGACCCGCACCAGCCTGACCCAACTCGAAGCGCGCGACGCCTTCATCGCCCGTCACATCGGCCCAGATGCCGCCGAACAGCAGGACATGCTGTCGGTCCTCGGCTACGCCACGCGCGCCGCCCTGATCGACGCCATCGTGCCCGCCAACATCCGCAACCAGGCCGAGCTGCCGCTGGGCGCTTACGCACAGCCGATGCCGGAAAACGAAGCGCTGAACAAGCTGAAAAAAATCGCCTCGAAGAACAAGGTGCTGAAGTCGCTGATCGGCCAGGGCTACTACAACACGCTGACGCCGAACGTCGTCCTGCGCAACATCTTTGAAAACCCGGCCTGGTACACCGCCTACACGCCTTACCAGCCAGAGATTTCGCAAGGCCGCCTGGAAGCCATCCTGAACTTCCAGCAGACCATCACCGACCTGACCGGCATGGGCATCGCCAATGCCTCGATGCTGGACGAAGGCACCGCCGCCGCTGAAGCGATGACGCTGATCCAGCGCGTCAGCAAATCCAAATCGAATGTGTTCTACGTGGCCGACGACGTGCTGCCGCAAACGCTGGAAGTGGTGCAGACCCGCGCCAAGCCGCTGGACATCGACGTCAAGACCTTCCACCCGGCCGAACTGGCAAGCGTCGGCGAATGCTTCGGCGTGCTGCTGCAATACCCTGGCGTCAACGGCAATGTGCGCGATTACAAGGCCGACGTCGAAGCCATCAAAGCCAAGGGCGCGATGGTGGTAGCCGCCGCCGACCTGCTGGCGCTGACGCTGCTGACGCCTCCGGGCGAATGGGGCGCCGACGTGGTGGTCGGTAACTCGCAACGCTTCGGCGTGCCGCTGGGCTTCGGCGGCCCGCACGCCGGCTACATGGCCACCCGCGACGAATTCAAACGCTCGATGCCAGGCCGCCTGGTCGGCGTCACCATCGACGCGCAGGGCAACAAGGCTTACCGCCTGGCGCTGCAAACCCGCGAGCAGCACATCCGCCGCGAAAAAGCCACCTCCAACATCTGCACCGCGCAGGTGCTGCTGGCGGTGATGGCGTCGATGTACGCCGTCTACCACGGCCCTAAAGGCCTGCAGCAGATCGCCAAGCGCGTGCACCGCCTGACCGGCGTGCTGGCCTCGAACCTGAAGACCCTCGGCTACACCATCACCAACGATAGCTGGTTCGACACCCTGACCGTCAACGTCAAGAACGCCGAGCAGCTGCACGCATCGGCCCACTCGCACGGCGTCAACCTGCGCGTGATCGACGCCACCCACGTCGGCGTGTCGCTGGACGAAACCACCACCCGCGAAGACATCGCGCTGTTGTGGACCGTGTTCTCGCACCCGGCCGGCGGCCCCGCACACGGCCCGGACTTCGACAGCGTCGAAGCGGCTGTCGAACGCTCCTTCCCGGAAGCGCTGCAACGCGAAAGCGCCTACCTGTCGCACCCGGTGTTCAACCGCTATCACTCGGAAACCGAGATGCTGCGCTACCTGCGCTCGCTAGCCGACAAGGATCTGGCGCTGGACCGCACCATGATCCCGCTGGGTTCGTGCACCATGAAGCTGAACGCCACCAGCGAAATGATTCCGGTAACGTGGCCAGAGTTCTCGACCATCCACCCGTTCGCGCCGGACGTGCAGACCGTGGGCTACCGCGAGATGATCGCCTCGCTGGAAGAAATGCTGTGCGCGGTGACCGGCTACGCCGCCATCTCGCTGCAGCCTAACGCCGGTTCGCAGGGCGAATACGCCGGCCTGCTGGTAATCCAGGCCTACCACCAGTCGCGTGGCGAGGGCCACCGCAATATCTGCCTGATTCCATCGTCGGCACACGGCACCAACCCAGCATCGGCATCGATGGTCGGCATGCAGGTGGTGGTTACCGCCTGCGACGCCAACGGCAACGTCGATCTGGCCGACCTGAAAGCCAAAGCGGAACTGCACTCGCAGAACCTGGCCTGCGTGATGGTCACCTACCCTTCGACCCACGGCGTGTTTGAAGAAGGCATCCGCGAACTGTGCGAAATCATCCACAGCCACGGCGGCCAGGTGTACGTCGACGGCGCCAACATGAATGCACTGGTCGGCGTGGCCGCGCCTGGTGCGTTCGGCGGCGACGTTTCGCACCTGAACCTGCACAAGACCTTCTGCATTCCGCACGGCGGTGGCGGCCCGGGCGTCGGCCCGATCGGCGTCGGCGCGCACCTGGCCAAGTTCCTGCCGAATCAGCGTTCGACCGGCTATATCCGCGACAACGCCGGCATCGGTTCGGTATCGGCTGCGCCATACGGCTCGGCCTCGATCCTGCCGATTTCGTGGATGTACATCGCCATGATGGGCGCCGAAGGCCTGACCGCTGCGACCGAAACCGCAATCCTCAACGCCAACTACATCGCCCGTCGGCTGTCGCCGCACTTCCCGGTGCTGTACGCGGGCCACGACGGCCTGGTGGCGCACGAGTGCATCATCGACCTGCGTCCGCTGCAGGATGCCACCGGCATCTCGAACGAAGACGTCGCCAAGCGCCTGATGGACTTCGGCTTCCACGCACCGACCATGTCGTTCCCGGTGCCGGGCACGCTGATGATCGAGCCGACCGAATCGGAATCGAAAGCCGAGATGGACCGCTTCATCGACGCCATGATCGCCATTCGCGGCGAGATCGCCAAAGTGGAAAGCGGCGAGTTCGACAAGCTGAACAACCCGCTGAAGTTCGCGCCGCACACCGCCGAAGTGCTGACCGCCGACATCTGGGATCGCAAGTACTCGCGTGAAGTGGCCGCCTATCCGGTGCCATCGCTGCGCAAGCAGAAGTACTGGCCGCCGGTCGGCCGCGCCGACAACGTCTACGGCGACCGCAACCTGTTCTGCGGCTGCGCGCCGATCAGCGACTACGAATAAGCTAGTCTGCTTCAGAAAATCCCGGCCTGCGTGCCGGGATTTTTTTTGCTTGCATTCCTTTCACCTGTCAGATATTCTTTACACATGAAATCAAAACATCTCACAGGCAATCAGTTGTTGGCGGCATTGTCGGCGCTGTCCAATCCGCATCGCTTGCGGGTGGTGGCGGCGCTGGCGGCCGGTGGGCGCAATTATGTGAGCCAGCTGGCGCGGGAGTTGAATATCAGCCGGCCTTTGCTGCATCTGCATTTGCAGAAGCTGCAGGAGGCCGGGCTGGTGAGCAGCCAGCTGGAATTGTCGGACGACGGCAAGGCGTTGAACTTCTTCGAGGCGGCGCCGTTCGCCATCGACCTGACGCCCGCCATGATCGCCGAAGCAGTCGCTACCCTGACCAACCATTCTGAAAAATAGAGGCGCATCATGTCTGAACCGGTTTACCTGACTACCCTGGCCATCTTCTTCGGCACCATCTTCATGATCTTCCTGATCCGCTCGCAGACCATCATCAAGAAGGCCCAGCTGCAAGCAGAAAACGAGGCGTCCTACCGCGCCATCGCCGAACGCGCGGTGGCTGCGCAGGAGGAAACCGCCGCCGCGCTGGCCGACCTGAAAACCCGCATCATCGCCATCGAAAAAGTGCTGAAAGACGTCGAATAACCCAACCATAGGAGCGCCGCACAATGTCACACGTATCCCTGTTTCGCCTGTATTCGCTGAGAGCCGTCTATCTGATTATCGCGCTGGGTCTGGCGCTGGTGGTGTGGCCGGGCGTGCTCAGCCACGCGGAGCCGTGGGGCCTGTCGCAGGGCGTGGTCAAGTGCATGCTGACCGCATTCAGCCTGCTGTGCATCATCGGCATCCGCTATCCGCTGCAGATGCTGCCGGTGCTGTTCTGGGAAATGATGTGGAAGTCGCTGTGGCTGCTGCTGGTGGCCCTGCCCGCCTGGCAAGGCGGCACGATGGACGACAGCATCGTCGCCACCGCCTTCGAATGCGCGGTCGCCGTCATCATCCCGTTGGCGATGCCGTGGCGCTATGTGTTCGCCCACTACATCCGCAAGGACGGTGACCGCTGGCGCGCCGCAGCTGCCGCCTAACTGCGCACCGAGGCCAGCCGCAGACGCACCACCCGCAGGCTGCCGGCGGGCCGCGTGTTGTCGGGCGGTTCGACACCCTCGTCCAGCTTGAAGATGGCGACCGCTTCCGACAGATACACGGCCTGACGCTGCAGGCTGCTGGCGGCTGCGGCGGCTTGCTGCACCAGCGCCAGATTCTGCTGCGTCACCTGATCCATGCTGACGATCGCTTGCTGCATGCCCAGCACACCCTGCGCCTGGCGTTGGCTGCTGTCGCCGATCTGTTCCAGCAACTCGCCCACCTGCCGCACCGAATCGACGATTTCCGCCAGGCTGGCGCCGGCCTCCTCCACCGAGCGCGCGCCGCTGTCGATTTCCGCCACCGAGTCGGCGATCAGCATCTTGATTTCCAGCGCGGCCGAAGCCGACCGCTGCGCCAGCATGCGCACCTCGCCGGCCACCACCGCGAAGCCCTGTCCGTGTTCGCCGGCGCGGGCCGCTTCCACCGCCGCGCTCAAGGCCAGCATATGCGTCTGCACCGCCAGGCCATCGATGACGCCGACCACTTCCACTATCCGCCGCGAACTGCCGCGGATCGACGCCATGGTCACCACCAGCCGCTGCACCACAGAGCCGCTGCACGCCGCGAAGCTGTTGGCGCCGTGCGCCAGCCGGCCGGCCAGCTCTGCATCGATGGCGGTCTGGGCGACCTGGCTGCTCATCCGCTCCATGGCGCCGCCGGCTGCTTCCAGCGTACCGGCCTGGTCGCGGCCACGGCGCGCCAGCACCAGGTTGCCATGGGCGATCTCGCGCGCAGCGGTGTCGATCGACTGTGCGGTGGCCAGAATGGTCTTCAGCGTGGTGTTGAGGTTGCGGATGCTGGTGTCCAGCGCGCGCGCGGTTTCAGCGATTTCGTCCTTGCCGTAGACGCGCTGGCGCACCGTCAGGTTGCCCTCGGCCAGATCCAGCGCCGCCGCGCCGATTTCGCGCACTTCGTTCAGCATGGCGTTGCGCACCGCCATCGTCACCAGCAGCGACAAGGCGATGGACAGCGCCACCACGATCGGCATCCAGGTCGACAGCACGCTGAAGTCCTCCTCGGCTTCGGCATAGGCGCGCTCGCTGAGGCTTTGCTCCAGTTTGGATAATTCTTCCAGCCGCTGCGCCACCACGTCGAAGGCGCGTTCGGCCTTGGACATGGCGTTGGCCGCCATCGACTGGTCGGCCATCGCCAGCTCGATCACTTCGTGCATGGCTTTGACATAGACGGTATGCGCGGCTTGCGATTGCGAAACGAAGCGGCGCTCGGCCGGGTCGCCCTGGGTGGCCATTTCCAGCTGCGCGAACTGGCGGTCGAGCGTGGCGTGGCGCAGGTGGATGTCGCGCACCAGCGCATCCACGCGCGGCGCCGAGAAGCTGGCATTGATCCAGGTCAGCAGCTGGTAGATTTGGGTGTGTGCCTTGTGCGCGTTGGTCACCAGGTCGGCGGCCGCCTTCAGGCGCACCGCGCGCTGCTGCACCATATTGTCGAGCGACTGGTTCTGCCGCAGCAGCCCGAGGTAGGCGCCGGCCGACAGCACAATCAGCAGGATCAGCACCACGCCCGGCGCCAGCAGCAGCTTGGGGCCGATCTTCAGTTTGCTGAGCATAAGATGAGATAGACGCAGCACGGCTCAGTGCTTGTAAATGCCGGCTTCCAGCGCCACCTCGCCCACGCGCAGCACGTAGGTGCGCTTGGCCTCGACCTTGCCCGATTCTGGATTACGGAATTTGTAGTCCACCCAGCCATGGCCGGCGCCTTTGGCCAGCGCCAGCATCTCCCGGCGAAACAGTTTGCCGTCGGCGTCCGGCACGTCCAGCAGATTCTTGCCGATCAGCGCCGTGGTCGGATGCGCCACCGTGATGCCGTTCTGATCGCGCATCGCCAGATACAGCGCGCCCTGGTTGAATTCCGGATGCCTGGCGTTGATGCGCGCAATCATCTCCGCCTTGCCATGCGTGCGCACGAATTGTGCGCCCTTCTCGGCCAGCGCCACCGCGTCCTTCTCATTCGGCGCGGCGTGGGCCACGCAACTCACCAGCAAAGCGATAATGATCACAGCGCGCATGATTCCTCCGGGCAGCAAGATGTTGTAATCTACGCTCGCTGCCGGCACGCAATCTTGCGTTCGATCAAGCAGTACAAACTAAGCACAGGAGTCATGTTGAAAGCATCCCCCGCCCCGGTACTGATCTCAGCCCTGCTTTTTCCCGGACTGGGACACCTGGCGCTGCGGCCCCGGCGCACTGCGCGCAGCCTGCTGTTCCTGATTCCGGCTGCCGCCGGCGTGCTGTTCCTGCTGCAAACCGTGCTGCAACTGGCCAGTCAGTTGGCCGACGACATCAACAGTGGCAAACTGGCGCTGGATCCCTTCGCCATTCTGGCGCGCGTGCACGCCTCCGGCGTCGATAATCCGGCCACTAACATTGCCTCGGCGGTGGTGTTGGTGTGCTGGGTCAGCGCGGTGGTCGATGTGTTGTGGTTAAGCCGCACCAAATAAGCAGCGTAAAATGGACGATCCCAACGGCAAAAGGGAAACGCCATGAAACGAAACAAGGTTATCCTGATTGTAATGTTACTGGCCGGCACAGCGCTGGCGCAGACTGGTACAATCCGTCGCACCGTGATTCAGAAAGCCGACGTCTCCGTTCCCGGACGCGAGGCGGTGGTTGCCAAAGTCGAGCTGGATCCGGGTGTGGCCGCCGGCCGCCATTCCCATCCTGGCGATGAGATCAGCTATGTGCTGGAAGGCGAAGGCGAGCTGCTGATAGAGGGCGAAGACCCGCGCCGCGTCAAAGCCGGCGAATCCTTCGTGATCCCTGCCCACACCATTCATGATGCCATCAACGTCGGCCCCGGTCCGCTGCGGCTGGTGGGCGTGTATGTGGTGGACAAGGGCAAACCGCTGGCGACCGCCGCCAAATAGGTCGCCGCGCAGCACAAGAAAGTAAGCGATGATCCTGCTGAACACCCTGATCCGGTCGCCCCGCGCGATCGGCGCCGGCCTGCTGGCCTGCGCCTCCCTGCCCGCCTTCGCCGGCCGTCCATTGACGGTGGAAGACGCCACCATTGCCACGCCCGGCCAGTGCCAGCTGGAGACGTATGCCCAGCGCGCCGGTGCAACCCGCGAGTACTGGGCCACGCCGGCCTGCAACGTCGGCGGCGAGTGGGAACTGGCCGTCGGCGGCGCCTGGATGGAGGACGATCTCAGCCGCACGCACTATGCGCGCCTGCAGGCCAAGACGGTGCTCCAGACGCTGATGCCCGGCGGCTGGGGCATCGGCATGGTGTTGGCGGACCAGTTCCGCAGCGGGCGCGGACTGGATGGCGATCTATCGGTGAATGTGCCGCTCAGCTTCTCGCTGAGCGATGACAAGATGCTGCTGCACCTCAATGCCGGCGTGGTGCGCACCCAGGAAGCGCGCAAAAACTACGCGACCTGGGGCATTGGCGCCGAATTCAAGCTCGACGAGCACAACTCGCTGACAGCGGAAAGCTACGGCCAGCACCATAGCCGGGGACGCTTCCAGCTTGGCTTGGCCCACGCGCTGATTCCTGATCGGCTACAGATCGACTGCAGCGCCGGCAAGCGCATCGTCACGCTGGGGCTGGTGCTGCAAAACTGATCAGGCCGCCAATCGTGCTGCGGGCAACACCGGCGGCAGCGTCAGCAGCGTGCGCCAGCGGCGGTACAACACCAGCAGGCTGACGGCGGCAAATATCCCGCCCAGCCAGAACCAGGGCAAGCTATGGCGCGCATTGGCGACCGACATCACGAAATTGCAGACGATCATGTACAGAACCGTCCAGACGACCCACGACGGCCCTTTGCTACTCGCTTGCGTGGCGGCGTAATTGCGCAGCGCCGTGCAGGCCAGCGGCAGCATCATCACAGCCAACATAAACGTCACGCCGCGCAGCCCGGCAGTCCGCTGGATCAGGGAGTCGATAACCGTCACGCCCGCCAATGTGGTGAGCCAGATCAGCAAGAAACGGCGCAATATGGCGCCGCCCAACAGGCGGTTGACCTGCGCCACGGCCGGCGCGCCGGCGCTGAGGAAAAATATCGCCTGTTCGGTGCGATAGCGGCTCACGCTATCGCGCACGCTCTGGATGTACATGATCGAACTCGCCAGCACAGCCCATTGGATGACATTCCCCATCAACAAGTAGCTATTCGGGGTGAGACGGCCTTCGGCCGCCGCCAGCAAGGCCAGCGCCGCGATCGTATTGACCAGCACCGACATCATGTATCCCGCCGGGTGCGCGCTGGGACCGAGCGCGTACATCATCATGCGCTGCGGCGTGCCGCCGGTGCGGCTGTCGGCGCGCAGCGCAGCCAGGTAGCGGCTGCCGCGCCGGTCCTGCCACCAGATGCCAAAGCGCGTGAGGGGAACCCGCTGGGTCGGCGCACTCAACGCTTCCCTGGCAAGGGACTGCCGCTTGAACCAGGCCCAATGCTCGTCGCCGCCCTGCGGGAACACCATCCGCAAGCCCCAGGCGCCCAGCGCCAGCAACGGCAGGCTGCCCAGCACGGTGATGGCGAACTGCCCCAGTTCCTGATGCACGACGAGAGCGATCGTGTCCATATAACCCGTCTTTATCAGCAGCAACACGAGCGCCGCCGGCGACAGCGCCAACCAGGGATAGCGCGAGGTGAACAGCGTATAGACGCTCATCAGCCCGCCAGCCAGCAAGGCGTAGCCCGCATAGCCGAACAACAGCGTTGCCAGCGCGCTCAGCAGCAAAGAACTGGCGATGAACAACAGGCCAGTCAGGCGCATCAGCGTGGCCCGCAACTGCGGCACCAGGGTGGCGTATTCAGGCCGGTTCTGCGCAATCGCACTCTTCAGGAACGCGCCGCACCACATATGGGCAAGACCCCACAGCAGCAATGCCGCAATGCCCTTGCCCGCCATCGTTTGGCCAAAATGATGGAATACGGCCAGGACGACCAAGGCGGCGCTCATCAACAGCCAGGTGATGCGCTTCATCGGGCGGTAGCCGGTTTCTTCCCGCACCACCTGCAACAGCAATGCCCGATGGGCCGGCCAACTGGCTGCGCTCATTTCGTCACCTCGACAAACAAGTCTTCAAGGCTGAGATTTTTTCCTTCCAGCAACTCATCCAGAGCGCCTTGCAGCACGATTTTGCCACCTTGCAGGAAGGCAACGTCCAGCGCCACCCGTTCCAGGTCGGACAGGATGTGGGTAGAGAAAATCACCGTGGTGTCCCGTTCGATTACGCCGGAGATCAACTCCTGCAGAAAATCGCGGCGGCCCAGCGGATCCAGGCTAGCGACCGGTTCGTCCAGCACCAGCAATTGCGGATCGTGCGCCAGCGCGCGGATGATCGACAGGCGTTGTTTTTGGCCGCCGGACAATTTGCCAATCTGTTTGTTGGCGTTTTCGCCCTCGAAACCCCAGCGCTGCATCAGGCCGTTCACCTTGTCCTGGTTCCAGCGCGGATACAGCGCCTTGAAATAGTCCATCAGTTGCAACGGCGTCAACCATTCAAAGACTTCCGACTTTTGCGGCACATATCCGATGTTGGCGCGGATCTCATCGCTGAAGCCGGTTGCCGAATGGCCGAACAGCTTGACGCTACCACTGTCGATTCCGCGCAAGCCCAGCAGGCATTCCAGCAACGTCGATTTACCGGCGCCATTACGGCCCAGCAGGCCGATAACCTTACCCGGTGGAATAGTCCAATTAACCCCTTGCAAAACCTGCTGATTATCAAACGCTTTATGCAGGTTAAATATTTCCACGACAGGTTTCATTTAGTTTCTCCCAATATTTTGGTAAATAGCGCAATCACCGTATCCGTATCCAATTCCAGCTGCCGGGCCTCGGCTGCGGCGCGCTCCAGCGTAGGAATTAAAAGGTTCTCGCGGCCTGGCGGTTTATTACCTTCGGCAACCAGCATGCCGACGCCACGCGCGCGGCTTAATAATCCTTCGGTTTCCAGCATGTTGTACGCCTTTGAAACCGTCATCGGGTTTACCGCCAGTGCCACAGCAACGTCACGCACTGACGGCAAAACGTCGCCGGGTTTTAAGACAGCGGCTGCAATTAATCGCCGGACCTGTTCGATCAATTGACGATAGATAGGGTCGGAAGACCCGGTCACTATCGAGAATAAACTGGAAATATGGGTGACCATGGACCTAGTATTTGTGTATTAGTTGAGTAATACAGTAGACTCATTCACACCAGGCGTCAAGCCTTTTGTGCGCCTTGGAACGCGGCACATGCCAGCCCTCAGCTTGAACATGCCAATTACTGGTTTGGTTACTGGCATTTTGGTGCGTTGGCGCACGCGCGGGCGGCGGTTTCGCTGTATATACTGGCGGTATGCGTATCGCTACCTTCAACGTCAACGGCATAGGCGCCCGCCTGCCTGCCCTGCTTCTATGGCTGAAAGAAACCCAGCCGGACGTCGTCTGCCTGCAAGAATTAAAAGCGCCACAAGATAAATTTCCCGAGGCTGCAATTAACTCAGCAGGTTATCAAGCGATATGGCACGGTCAGAAAAGCTGGAATGGCGTTGCCATATTGGCGCGCGGCCAATTGCCGATCGAAACGGGGCGCGGATTACCCGGCGATCCGGATGACAGTCAAAGTCGGTACATTGAAGCGGTGGTAGACGGGATATTAATCGCCGGCCTATACCTGCCGAATGGAAATCCGGCGCCTGGCCCCAAATTCGATTACAAATTAAAATGGTTTGAAAGGCTGATCGTTCATGCCGAAAAGCTGCTAAACAGCCCTGCCATATTGGCTGGCGATTTTAATGTAATACCGACCGAGCTGGATGTCTATAAACCCGAACGCTGGCTGGACGATGCTTTATTCCGTCCCGAAATACGCGATGCCTATCACCGGCTGCTGGCGCAAGGCTGGACCGATGCGTTGCGGACCATGCATCCGGCGGAAAAGATATATACCTTCTGGGACTACTTCCGCAACGCCTACGGCCGCGACGCCGGGTTGCGCATCGACCATTTGCTGCTGAGCCCATCGCTGACGCCGGCGCTGAACAAGGCCGAGGTTGACCGCACCGTGCGCGGCCGCGAAAAGCCCAGCGACCACGCACCGGTATGGGTGGAGCTCGATATCAACAAGAAACGCTGACGGAACACAAATGGCCGCAGCAAAAGGCGCATTGACCATCGTCGCTGATGCCACCACACAAGAATGGCGCCACGAAGGCGGCAACACCGGCCTCGCCGCGCGTGGCGCGGCACTGAAACAAGCGGCCACCTGGGGCGTCGCCCTGCACGCGATGGCCGGCGAAATCAACGCAATCCGGGGTCAGGTCCTCCATTTCTACACGAGCTCAACCGCAAAGCGGTTG